>NZ_JBDQQN010000003.1:0-486382 GCF_039888725.1 Solibacillus sp. CAU 1738 | reverse complement strand
GAATTCAGAAATAGCTACTGAGTAGTTACCAGTAACGCCTGCTAATGCCGCTGCTACTTGCTCTTCTACTACTAGTTTTGCTGTAGAATCTGTAGTTACTGTGTCAGCTAACTCTGTTAAAGTGAATCCAACTAATGCTTCTTGTTGCTTCTCTGTAGCTGTTTTTTCTTCTTCTCCTGCTTCGTATGCTTTCGCTGCGATTGATCCTGTTACTACTACTGTTGTCGTATTGTCATCTAAAGTAATTGTTACTTTAAATGATCCCTTTGTACCCGCTGGAGTAGTTTCAGTACCATCTACTGCTGCTTCGAATTCAGAAATAGCTACTGAGTAGTTACCAGTAACGCCTGCTAATGCCGCTGCTACTTGCTCTTCTACTACTAGTTTTGCTGTAGAATCTGTAGTTACTGTGTCAGCTAACTCTGTTAAAGTAAATCCAGCTAATGCTTCTTGTTGCTTCTCTGTAGCTGTTGGCGTAGTTTGGTTACCTGAAAGTACAGTCACGAAAGAAGAAACATTTGATTTACCATCAACTGTAACTTTTACTTGATATGTTCCAGCTGGTAATTCTTTAGTCCAGAAATCAACTTTACCGTCTTTAATATCTGCCTGACGAGTGTATTCAGTTAACGGAGTACTAGCTACTACATTATTTTCTACTTGATAAAATTCAATTGTTGCTTTTGTTGCTTTTGAATTTTTTACTTTAGCAGTTACTGTGATTGTCTTACCGTCAGAACCAATAATTGCAGTTACGTCAGAAACTGTTACTGGAGTCTCTACTCCTGAGCCACCACTTCCTGAACCTGAACCACCATTACTTGATCCTGCACCACCGCTTCCTGGTGTTGAAGGTGTATCACCAATCACTACATTACCAATATTTCCTTTAATTGATTCATAGTTTTTAATAATACCTGCAGCTGTAGAATTCGCTGGTAAAATTACATCACCAATTTTAATAGATGCTGCTATTTCTACTCTTGCATCTGCATTGTTAACTACCAATTTAGCAATATTTCCAATAATATTTAAAGCTACTTCTACTGCATTTTGTAATGTTACTTCATCAAATGATCCTGCACCTGAAATTGCAATATTTACTGTCACGTCAACTTTTAACTTTGCCACATCTGCATCTATTTGGATTGCAGATACTTTTGCAGACACTGTTACCTCAGGAAGTTTAACATTTGAAGCTAAGGCTACATTGTCACGTTTTACATGTACGCTATTCAAATCACTATTTTTAAAGTCAATTTTCAGACCATTAGTTGTGTTTGCAAAAATTGGTGTAATAGATGCAACTGGACCATTAGCATCTTCAACAAGGAATTCACCAGTGTTAATTAATGCATCTGCTGAAAACTCGCTCATAACACTATTAGTAAGTGATACATTACCTTGAACTGTAACATTTTTCACTTCTACAAAATCCGCATTAACAACTAAATCTCCTGCAATTGTCGAATTACCGCCATCTAATGTAACAAGCGCACCTTCTGTACCTGCCGCATTTAATTGTAGTGAGTTAATTCCTACAATTTCATCCCCTACTAATTTTGCATTTACAACTGCCCCTTCTAGAGCAGCATTATTCGCTTCAGTTAATAAGCCTTTAAGTGTAGTAGAAATTGTATAACCATTAACTTTATCACCATCTACTTTAGAGATTGTGAATGTTACGTCTTTTGCCACAGCATCAGTTGCTTTTTCTGCACGAACTACAAATGAAGCTAACTGCCCACGTGTTACGTTTGAAGACCCTTCATATGTAGTAGCTGTTTTACCAGTTGTTACGCCAGCCGAATAAAGCGCTGTTACATATGGCGCATAGTCTGCACGAACATCTGTTAGTGGTGTTTTAAAATCAGCTGGTGCATTCAAGTTAAATGCGCCCGCAATAATTTTTGCCATATGGTTACGTTGTACAGCAGTACCTGGGCGGAATGTGCCGTCTTCATAGCCATTAATTATTCCAGCGTTCGCTAGCGCAGCGATTGCTCCGTAATATTGGTGTGATGTTGGAACATCTTTAAAACCAGGGTTCGAAACATTTGTTGTGTCTAATCCTAAAACCCCTGCGATAATTTTTGCTGCTTGTCCACGTGTCACGTCTTGTTTAGGTTTGAATGTACCATCGCTAAAGCCGCTAACGACACCACGTTCTGCTAATTGTAATACGTCCTCATAGTAATAATCAGTTACCTTTACATCTGAGAATTGAGTACTTGCTTGAGTGGCCATTGGTGCTACAGCCACGATACTACCTACAGCTATAGCGGCTGCCATAGTAGTTTGGGCATGTTTTTTCGTTTTTTTCTTCACGTTTCTTTCCCCCTTTTAAAAAATAAAAAAAATAATACATTTTGTATTATTCAAACAATAAAAATATACACTATTTAACCATACTATTCCACATTTTTTCCATTTTAATAGATTTTATTGAAATTATATAGATAAATTGCACTTATTGACTGTTGACAAAATAGACTATGTACTTATTTCAGATATGTGCGATTTGCACTAAAACTATAATTCGTCTAACAGCTATAACAATTTCAGGGATATTTCATTATTTAACCGACATTAGCCACCGTTAAAAATTAAAAGATCCCTTACTCTTAAATTCAGAAGTAAAGGATCTTACATTACTTTATATATTAAAGCTTATATTTTTTGCGCCTTTGGTTTCCTTATGGTAATAATGGAAATCTAACGTCCTACATAATTTTAAATCTATTTACTATTAGCTTGTAAAATACTTCATTAATATATTAATTGCTTCTTTCGCTTGCTCTGCTGATTCCTTCACAACTCCGAAATAAAACTTGCATTTCGGCTCTGTGCCAGAAGGACGAATAGCAATCCATGAACAGTCTTCTAATACAAGCTTTAGCACATTTTCTTTCGGTAACAAAATAGATTCTGTACTGCCGTCTTGAAGTGTTACTACGCCTGTTAAGTAATCTTCCACGTGTGTAACGGCAATACCCGCAATTTTTGTTGGGATATTTTCATGGTAGTGGTTTAAAATAGCTTTCATTTGCTCTTGACCGTCTTTACCTTCAAACGTTTTCGAAATCAATGCTTCCTCATAATAGCCAAACTGTTCATTTAGTTCATTTAATGCATGCAATAAAGTTTTTCCTTCTGTTGCATAGTGCGCAGCCATTTCAGCTACCTTTAATGCAACTTGTACCGCGTCTTTATCTCGTGCAAATGTTTCGATTAAATAACCGTAGCTTTCCTCATAGCCAAAAACATATGAATGTGATTTCGTCGCCTCAAATTCGGCAATTTTCTCAGCAATGTATTTAAATCCTGTTAACGTATTGATAGTTGTTACACCGAACTGCTCGGCAATCGCTGCCCCTAGCTCTGATGTGACAATCGTTTTTATCATCACACCATTATCAGGCAATGTACCGTTCGCTTGTTTTGTTTGTAAAATATAGTGCAAAAGCAATGCACCAAGTTCGTTGCCTGTTAATAACTCATATCCATTCCCGCTACGCACTGCTACCCCTAACCGGTCAGCATCTGGGTCAGTCGCTAATAAGAGGTCGGCCCCTACTTGCTGTCCTAACTCAATCGCTAGAGAAAATGCCGCAGCTTCTTCTGGATTAGGATAAGTTACAGTTGGAAACGCTCCGTCCTGTACCACTTGCTGCTCCACTAAATGTACATGCTTAAATCCAAATTGCTTTAGCCCGTCAGTTACTGGTACTAGTCCTGCACCATGTAGCGGCGTATAGACAATTTTCATATTTAGATCAATATTAGTATTCTCTTTTAGCGTTAATAGATTTTTCATATACTTCTCATCTAAATCAATTGATAGCCAGTTTAATAAACCTTGTTGTTCAAGAATGTCCGTATTTATCGTCGCTATTGCAAAAATATCTTCAATTTCATCCATATGTTGAATGATCGCATTAGCTCCAGTAGGAACAAGCTGTGCCCCGTCCTCACCGTACACTTTAAAACCGTTGTATTGCTTTGGATTGTGGCTAGCTGTAATGACAACTCCGGCAAATGTATTAAGCTCGCGAATTGTAAAGGATAGCTGTGGTGTTGGGCGAGATTCTTTATAAACATACGAAGTGATTCCGTGTGCGCCTAAAACACGCGCTGTCTCAACCGCAAACTCGAACGAAAAATGTCGTGTATCATACGCAATTGCTACCCCGCGTTTTTTTGCATCTTCGCCATTTGATGTGATGAAGCGTGCTAGTCCCTCGGCTCCCCTACGAATAGTAAATACGTTCATGCGGTTTGTACCAGCACCAAGTAAACCGCGCATGCCCCCTGTACCGAATGAGACATATTGGTAGAAACGATCTTCGATGGCTTTTTCATCTGTGCCGATTGCCGTTAACTCCTTTTCTAAGAGTGGAGGTAAGTCTTGTTGGAGCCATTTATTATATAAATCTATTAATGTACTCATAGACAGTTATATCTCCTTTTTACGCTTTAATTATGTTACATGTATTATGGCATAAGAGGGTAATAAAACCAAATTGCAGAGGTAGTGGGAGTGTTACAAATGAAATTTACTGTATATTGCGGTGTGTATCACTATTACCCCAAGGATCTTACTACTATATTCGAAAAAGGCTATATTTTAATTAGAGTTAGAGTAATCACTCCGCAACATAGAATTCCACTGCTCCGAAAGTCCTTGTTCGCTCGTGGGAACATGTTTTTCGCCCGTGGCAGCACCTTTTTTCGAAAAATAAACTTACAATGTTTCCTAAAGTTAATTAGTAAAATAAAATAGCGCCTTACGAAGGCGCTATTTTAATATGCATAATTATTTCCAAAACAATAATTCATCTCAAACTAATCTACATTAGCAAACTTCTATTTCCATTACATTATTCAAATATTAAAGTTAATTCAACGTCACCCATTGCATTCCCGAGTTCATCATAAAATGAATCACCATTAAATGTAATAGTATATACACCTGTTAATGTGTGTTCACTAAAATCAAACGATAAAGTTGTTCGATCTTCACTTAATGCAACATTAACATTCGTTAATGAATATGGATTACCATTGCTATCTGTCATTTTCATTAAATCACTTGCTATACTCAATTCTGTGTCAGGCAAAATAAAACGGTCGCCATCTATCACATGTAACGATTCCGTGAATGTAAATGAAACTGTATCGCCAGAAGTTGCCACTTTTACAACATCATCACTTTGTAATTTTGGACCGACTACATCTTTAAAATAGCTATTGTCCACAAGTATTGTTTTCATATCATTGCCTAAAGATATAGAGATTTCTACTAACCCGTCTGAATTAATCTTAGCACTATAATTATAACCTTGTAGTACACCTAATTCTAAATTTCTTAAGAAATCTTGAATAGATGCTATCTTTTGGTCTTCTGTAATAGCTGAAACAGGAATTGGTTTAATTTGATCTAACCAATGTTGAACATTATTTTTAACGTATTCAACTGTAGATACTTTTTCAACTTTATTAATCGCTAATTCTCCAGATACATCTTTTAAAGAAAACTTATACGAAGCATTGCCTAAATTTACATAGTAAGTGAAGATTGGTAAATTCCCTTCTCCAGAAGCAAAACTATAAGTTACTGTGTCACCTGTCGTTACCCTCAAATGCATTTTTCCATAAGAGCCGTCTTTACGAACAATATCAACACCATTTAAATTAGGTTGTTCCTCTTCAAATACTAAATTTACTTGTTTTGCAGGCATATTTCCAAATGCATATGCATCAAAATACATTGTGAAATTAGCTCCAGCTTCAGCAAGCTTTAGATTTCCTACTTTTTCAAGGAACGCTAGTAACAATTTCTTTTGTGCCGCCACTTCCTGCAGTTGTTCTTCTGTAAATGAATCTAAAACTGAAAATGCACCTTCAATATCACTTTCATCAGCAAGGGAAATTTCATTTACACTTTTTGATAACAATTCATCGTAGTACTTCAGGAACTTCTCTATAGGTGTTTCAGGATTTTGTTGTGACGAATTCGATATGATAATTAAATTCGATGCATTGCCAACTTTTTTACCGTTTGCTGTCACACCTACTAAGCTAATGGATAGAGATCCTAAATCTTCTGCAGAAAAATTTGCAAATGCCTGAATTAAATATGGATAAGAGTTAATCGGTATGACTAGCTTCTTGTTATATAACGCGCTTTGCGCTAGTGGAATAGAAGCGAGCTCTGATTGACCTTTCTTGATAATCAATTTTGCATCATTCGCTATGACAAAACCAGGTTTAGTGAATATTAATTCAATAGTTTCCTTTCCAGCTACCATTGAGTTTTTAATGAATTTGACTAATTTCACTTGTTCAGATACATCATTATCGGGTGAAGATCCACCTGAAGACGATCCGCCCGATGAACTATCACCAGATGAGGATCCTCCACCTACAGCTCCATTACTAGAATCATTGTTTGGTCCTTTAATTATAATCCCTACTACATTTTTGATGATTTGAATATTATCTTTTATAAGTGAAAAGTTTTTTATAATCTTAATTACTTCTACACCATCGGGTAAAGTAATTAGTTCAATTTTAATCGTTTTGCTTATTTCAATTTGGGCATTGCTATTTTTTACTTGAAGCTCATTTATTTTACCTTCTATATTTAGAGCTAGTTGCACTGATTCTTCAATAACAACTGTTTTGATTACACTAGTACCACTGATTTCGAGTGTGTTAGTTGATTCGACTGACAATGTATCGACATTTGCATTTATTTGTATATTTTTCACGTTAGCAGCAATAGTTACTGTAGAAATATTCGTATCTGCGTGAAGTTTAACATCATCACGATTCGCTACTACTCTATTCAATACGGATTTTACTATCGAAACTTTTGAACCATTTGTAGTACTCGCCAAAATTGGTGTTAATGATGCAACTTTCGTATCTGTAGCACCTATCACAAATTCTCCAACAACCGATACTTCTTCAACAGTAAATTCTGTAGTAGCATTATTTGTTAGTTGTAAATCGCCTGTCACATATGTATTGATCACTTTTACATAATCGGCATCCACAATGAAATCACCGCTTACTTGTGCACTTGCTCCATCAAATACGATTGGCTGCTGTTCAGTACCAGAAGTTTTTAACTTTAAAGACTTCACTTCAGTAATTACGCCAGCTTGTACCGTAACTAGTATCTCTGCACTTTTTAACGCTTCGTTATTTGTTTCAGCAAATAATCCTTTTAAGCTTTCTTCAACTGTAAATTCACCAGTAGTTGTTTTCACCGTATCTGCAACAGATTCAATTGTAAGCTCTTTTGTCTCACTCACATTTTGTTGAATATTTTCCGCACGATAAATAAATGAGGCTAGTTGACCTCGTTTAACAATCGTATTTCCGGCGAAAGTAGTTGCTGATGTACCAGTAGTTATACCATTTTCATACAATGCCGCAACATATTTTTCATAAGATGCTGCTACATCAGTAAATGGCGTTTTGTCTGCAGTTGCTTCCAAACCAAAAGCTAGTGCAATAACCTTTGCCATTTGATGCCGTGTCATCGGTTCGTTAGGATTGTAGTTTTTTGTAGAAGCGTCCCCATTAATAATGCCATGATTCGCTAAAGCTGCTATCGCTCCATAATACTGATGTGTTGTCGGTACATCAATAAAATTAGGATTCATAACATTTGTCGTATCATAACCAAGAGCTCCTGCAATCATCTTTGCTGCTTGTCCTCTTGTTACCTCATTATTGGGACGGAATGTTTGGTCTGATGTATATCCTTTAATAATTCCACGCTCCGTTAATGATTGAATCGCTTCATAATGCGAATTGTCTACACTCACATCTTTAAAACTAGTGCTTGCAGACGCAACCGGTGCAACAACCGTAGTTATTAATGCTGATGCCACCAAAATTTTATAACCTTTATTCATAGTTAAAACCTCCTATAAAATCGTTTGCTATACCATTATATAGGAGGTTTATATATTACTGTTGGATAATCGTTGAGAAAACTTGTAAAAATTTAATAACTGTATTTCTCACAACAATTTTGAACTACTTGATTTGCTTTAAAAGGGTAATCTCTACATTTCTAATAGTCTCAAAACTTTTTCATTTATCATTTACTTCTTGTATTTACCAAAAATGCGTTCTAAATACTCAACAATGTGTAACGATTATTTATTATAAATTCAAGGACACTCTTAGATCTCTTAATAAAATAGACAATTTTTCTCTAATACTAGAATCAGAATAATTTGTAGTTAATCCATACAGATCAAAGAATTTGTCTGTAACATTTGATACTACCCCTATAATATATGATGGGTCATTGACCTCAAATTCCGGGAAGACCTTAACAGCTTCTTCATTTGCTATTTCTATAATTCTCAACTTAGACATAATCTCCCTCTTTCCCATAAATAGTTCATAATTAATATATTCAAATTAAGATTTTTTATACCGAATATTAATTTCTGCATTGATTAAGATATAAAAAGAATGTAGATTCTTTGTGTAAGTGTTCAATACGTCCCCTGTAACGCAGTCACAAGTAATATAATTGCTAAATAGTCCATGAATATGGATTGTTAGCCACTTTTTCTGCTATACCTGCCCCTGTTACTACTGCTAAAACCTATGCCCTCACCTCTGCCTATTAAAATAGCACTGCTCGGTACAGTGCGTTACTGATGATTTGATGTAATATAAAAAGCACATCTAAGAAGATGTGCTCATGCCAAAATTCATTAACCTCATTTACCTTTAGTAAAACCAATTACAGCGTCTAAGAATAAAGTGAACTCCGCCAAATTGATTGTATTACCATTAGGACTTGTAACAACAACGTTTTCAAGATGTAATACAAGCTCTTTATCCATAATATAAAATCATGTCACTTTAAGATTATTACTTTCTAAAGCTTCCTTTTTGCCATTCATACTTTTAATTTTTTTGTAACCGTAAACTATTACTGAACAAATTATTACTATATTTATTGCATTAAAAATAAAGAACGAAATTAAACCAAAGTTACCGAAATATCTTTCTAGGGGCAAATATGAATAAGTTACAATTACTAGCGAATGAATCCCAAACAACTCTAAGCTGTTTCTTCCCAACCAAACTAGAATATTCTTTTCTGAAATACTTTTAACACAATGATAATAAACCATAATACTTAATAAAGCTGATGTAAAATAGTTAATTGGATTTTTTATATTCGCAATATGTGCTCCTAGATTATTATACATAATTAAAATAGAGGATACTAAAGCTGTTACAACAAATATTAAAGGAACGTTTATTTTAGAATATTTTTTAAATAAATACCCAATCCCCATAAAAACTAAAGCTGCTGGTATTACATTAAAATGAAACGGTGGTCTACCTAAAAAATACATTTGGAATGGTAAGGTGATTGCGGCAATTAAAAGAATCGTGCCTAAGAAAAACATATCTCTTTTAATTTTACTTAGCATCCAAAATAAAATTTCTACCAAGAATAGACAAGGTAAAAACCATAGAGGAAAATTATACAAATTAATAGTAGTTAATTCTCCACCCGAAAAAATAAAAGCCTTAATTATTTGTAAGATATCTATTTCTGGAATTGCACTTCGATCTAGTAAAAGAGGCTTTATTAAATAGCCGAATAACAATGATATGACAAATAAAACGGTATACGGAATTAGTATAGATTTAGCTTTTTTTGATATAAATTTATCAAAGCCCGCATTTGTTCTTTTAAATAAGTAACCTGATACAAAGAAAAATAATGGCATATGAAAACTATAAATATAAGACCACATTGAATAATCAATTTTAGAAATTTGCAAGTGCCCTATAATGACATATACTATGCCAATCCCTTTCAAAGCATCTATCTGATTATCTCTCATATAAAAACCTACTCCTTTAGGAATTTAGCCCTTCCAATTCTAACATTAATACCCATTGAGTACAATTGATATTTCGATATTATTGTTTAGTTAATAACGCTGTAAATTCTTGATACTGGTCTGTTGTGATACGCTCACCAATAGCTAAAACATCTAACATTTCTTGCATACCCTCTTTTGAAGTGTACTGCTTTTTATCAACTTTGCTTTTGAATAATTTGTATGCCATAAAGTTATACCTCCAATTCTTTCATAATCATTCGAAATTCCATTTCTAGAATATTATCACGTAAAATTTCTAATTCACTCTCTTCTTGTGGGATTGGTGCTGGGTCACGTGCGTTGATAATCCACTGCTCTATACCTATATCCGTTCCGTCTACAAAAGTAAATACATCACCATCTACATCCTCAATTGCACTTATAACATTGTTATTTGCATCTAAAAGATCTTGAAATAATTTGTCACTATTACAATTTTTGATAAGCACTAGATCTCACCAACTTTCGTGATTTGCACATTTGTACTAACCGATAATGCCGCCCCACTTGTCTGAAATGCTAGTAAAAATAAATCAGTCGCTGTCGTTAGAGTCAATTTTGCAGCGGCTTGAACACGAGTTGTTGTGTCTGTCGCTGATATCGATTGTGTATTGACTGTGTGAGCAGTGATATGTGGCGTAATTGCTCTACTACCGACTACATTGAATGCAAAAACAGATGTCATAAGTAAATCGTATTTCCCCGCCTCCAAGCGCACTTTACCCTTATTTAAGGTAGCCCATTTTGCTCCTGTAACAGAAACAAAGGTTAAATCTGTATTTACCGCATTTGGAATACTATGATTATTTGCAATTACTGCCGCAATATTAGTTGTTTCAGCCAAATGTTGAGTAATAACTTTTATTTAATTGGAAAATATATCAAATAACTTAGTTAAAAGTTAATATAAAATAAGAGGAAATCATGAGTACAGGTATCATGATTTCCTCTCTTTTTTGAGAACTATTAATCTCATATAAAAAATTATTAAACTCTTATATAAAAATCACTAATTTTTATAACCGAAATGGAGTATTTTTAAATTTACAAATCCATCCATACATTCCTATTTAATACTCATTTCAACTTCACTCCATCAGCATTAATCACACTGAAAAATGTCATCCGAATTATTTTCATGTCAAATAATAGTGTCATATTTTCTAGATAATATTTGTCATAATCTACTTTTTTCTCATCTGATATAAGGTCTCTTCCCATTACTTGTGCATAACCAGTTAATCCTGGTCGCACATTATTTACACCCAATTTATCGCGCATTTCTATTAATTCATATTGATTATATAAAGCCGGTCTAGGTCCAACAATTGACATGTCACCTTTTAATATATTAATAAGCTGTGGCAACTCATCTAAACTCGTCTTTCTAATAAATTTACCCACAGGAGTAATATAGCTTGTTGGGTCACCTAAAGCTTCTGTTGATACATTTGGTGTTTCTACATACATTGATCGAAATTTATATATTTCAAAATGTACCCCGTCTTTACCAATTCGCTGTTGTTTAAATAATATCGGACCTTTAGAATTCAATTTAATGGCAGTACTAATAACAAGCATCGGTACGGAAAAAATAATAATAGCTATAAAACTTAAAATAATATCAAATAATCGTTTCATACTATAATGTTTCCTTTTCTGAAATTAAAATCGCTTCTTCCAATCTATACTTCTGATAAGAGTTATTATTGTAAGATGATAAACTAGGACTATAATATAGATCCCCAAATAACTTATTATAAATAGTTGTTCGGTCAAAAAACATTTTTAACAAAAGCGCACCTAACTTTGTATGATAAACTTTTTTATTATGTACTTTTGCAATTTCAGTTACCATATTTGTAGTATTAATAAATTGCGGATCTTGTGGATGAAAAATCCCACAATCCTCATTATCAATAATTTCCCTAATTAAAGAAATTAAGTTTCCTATATAAATCATACTTCTTTTGTTTTCTACCTTGGGGAAAACTAGTGTAGACTTACTAAATTTACTCAACAAAGCATAATTTCCCGGACTGTTTGGTCCATAAACCATCGGCGGTCTAATAATCACTACTTTAAATTGATCATCAATCAGTTGTAATAATGCTATCTCAGCTGCAAGTTTACTTTTTCCATAAAACGTATTTGGCGTTAAATTTGATTGTTCCGTAATTTCACCAGTTAATTTCCCATACACTGCCATTGTACTAAAAAAGATAAACTGTTTAACACCCAATTCTTTTGCTTTTTGAGCAAGTTGAATTGTAAGTTCAGTATTTACTTTAGCATACTGTTGTTCACTATTTGGTGTTTCTTTCTTATGAACAAGTGCAGCTGTATGAATCACGACATCAACATTATGCAAAAACGAAAAATTATCAAGATTTTTCACACTTACAGTATCTGCTTGTGGAAGGATATTTTTTAGTGCATTTGCAATGTAACCATTTTTTCCAGTTATCATTATTTTCATACTCACACCATCATTCTAATAACTTTTCATAAATAGTTATATATTCTGGTAATACATTTTTTAATATATACGGTTCAACAAGTTGCTTGGATTTAGCACCCATTTGTATTCTTAATGACTTTGAACTGATTAAACGTACAAATGTATTCACCAATTCCAAATCATCTTCAAAAGGAATAATAAAGCCATTTTCTCCTTGAATAATTAAATCTCTCAATCCACGGGTATTCGTTACGATACAGGGCACCCCCATATACATAGATTCCATCGTACTTTTTGGCAGCCCTTCACGATAAGAAAGAAGTGAACTAATATCCGAAATGTGTAACAATTCATCAATATCTTTACAGTAGCCTAAAAACTGAACATCTTGTAAATGATTGTCCTTCACGTAATTTTTCAAATGGAATTCTAAATCACCTGTTCCAATTATCAACAATACAACCTCTGGGCATTGCTCTTTAATTGCTAACCAATTTTCTAACAAATATTGCTGATTCTTATTTTTATTTAGTTCTGCAATAATTGAAATGACAACAGCATTTTCTGCTATATTTAAACTTTTCCTTAAATCAGATATTTCGTTAGACTGTTGAGAAAATTCGACACCAACTCCATGAACTAATGATACTCTCTCATTCGAAAGAAACTTGCGGGCATTATTATAATCTTCATCATTAATTGTAATCAGGTGGTCTGTCCAACGTGCAGCTATTTTTTCTAATGGATAATAAATAACCCAATTTATAGCTGGTGCACCATTATAAAAATGAAAGCCATGTGCTGTATAAACGATAGGACCTGTTTTAAATTTTCTAAAAGCAAATCTTGTTAAAAATGCTGCAACCGGTGTATGGACATGAACTAAGTTAAAATGATGTTGTTTAAACAAAGTTTTCAACTGTTTATATGCATGTAGATTATTAGAACTAAACGGGTTTCTAGAAAATGGGATATCTATACATTTAATACCCATGGCACTTAAAATTTGTTTATCTTCATCACCATTACCAACTGCATAAACTGTATAGCCTTTATTCTGAAAGTATTGCATATATGGTAAATGGAACGATACTAAATGACGATAAACCGATGCTACAAATAACACTTTCACTTACTAGCCTCACTCACTTTCCAATTCCACGCATCTCTACACATATCTTCTAGAGTAAACTTAGCTGTCCACCCTAATCTTTCCTTTGCTTTATCAATACAAGCATAGCTTTTTGCAATATCCCCTTGCCTTGATTCTACAATAATATACGGTATATCAACTTTAGTGATTTCCATAAACGTATGTACTAAATCTAAAACCGATACCCCTTGTCCTGTCCCCAAGTTTATAACATCGAATCCACAGCCCTGTTCAATATATTGTAATGCCTTAACATGTCCTTCTGCCAAATCCATAATATGAATATAATCTCTAATACAAGTCCCATCATGAGTATCATAATTATCCCCAAATATAGACAAACAATCTTGTTCCCTTGCCGCAACCCTCATAATATGAGGCATTAAATTGCTACTGTCCTTTGTTATTTTCTCACCTATTAAGCCACTTGAATGGGCACCAGTTGGATTAAAATAACGTAACGCTAAAATACTCCATTCAGGATCGGAAATAGAAATATCTGTTAACATTTGCTCAACCATTAACTTAGTTTGAGCATAAGGGTTATTTACTGAAAGCGGTTCATTTTCTGTTAACGGTACATTTGAATTATTACCATAAACAATTGCTGAGGAACTAAAAACTAATTTTTTCACATTGGACATTTGCATTACTTCTAATAGATTTAATGTTCCGGTTATATTATTTGTGTAATATTCTAGCGGGAATTTATAAGATTGCGACAATGACTTTAACGCAGCAAAATGAATGACCATTGAAATATTATGTGTTTGGAAGACATTTTGAACAGACATTTTATCCAATAAATCAACTTGCTTAAAAGGGATTTTTCTATTGCACAAAATCTCTAATTTAGATAGTAGACTTGGATTACTGTGCCGATCAATAATTAATATATCATCATACTGTTTTAAAACACTTACTACAGTATGACTTCCTATAAAACCAAGACCACCTGTGACTAAAATTGTCATTCGTGTTGTTCACTCCTTTTGCTACGCGTCACATTATACCATTGTATTGCAGTAATAATTTTAATAGTTAAACTAATCTCATTTCCACTTATCTATTGTTCCTTTTTGTATTTCATTTTAATTTTGTTATATAATTCAACATTCTCCACACATATTTTTGTTGTACTAGATCCTAAAGAAAATGGGTTCTCACAAGATAATTTTTTTCTTTCAGTGTACCTTACTCCATTAGACTCTAGACGGACACGATTTGATCTAAAAGTATCAAAAGTAACATACACTTCATTATTTTGACTATACTCACTTAAGGTTTTTAATTGTTCCTTCAGCTCTACATTTCTATGTACCGTGTTTTCAATATATGATTTTTCGATAGCAATGATATTGCCCATTATAAGCAACGCAAGAATGCTAGCAAATATCACTCTTCCTTTGCTTTGATAACCCTTGATTAATATAATCATTATCAAAATAGGAATTAGCCATAGTTGCGGAACATATCTAGCCCACCAAGGCTCTGGATTAATAACAATAGATAAAATAATTATTGATAAAATTATTAATTCTACCCTATTCGTTCTTTCTTTAATAGCCTTATTCCAAATTAACGCACCAGCCAAAGCTAAAATAAGGATGGCACCAAATAATGGTCCTAATCCTCCTACCCTTGTGTCGACTTGCCATATATATTTCATTTCTTCTTCAGTTATTTTGAATGGAAATTTTATTTGTGCTTCTTCTTGTCTGTTATTACTTGATTCAGAAAAAATAGATATATAAAATCGCTCAATTGTAGTTTTATCTTGAAGGCTAATTGGGGTATTATAACTCATAATATCAACTTTTCCTTCGCCCGATAAAGGATAAAATGGATGTCCATGATCTAACGTATTACTGACATAAGAGCTGGCACCTACAATAATAACACCCATGAAAACCCCTAAAATACATATAGAGAATTCTTTCTTTTTAATAAGCATAACAATTATTTTTTTTATGTTATACTCTCTTTGATCAAATATATATTTATTCAGTTTAATTACGAATGGCAACATACAGATAATTATTGCGTAGCCCAATGCTGTAAATTTAATGTTAATCATTAAAATTAATGTTAGCACTATCGCAAAATCTATTGTATAAGAATTCTTAATATAGCTCTTAATAAACAACACAATTAAAATTAGTATTAAAGAGGCTAATTGCCCATCAATATAAAAACTAAGCATTTGATTTGTTGCCACAGGATTAAGGGCTGCCAAAAGTGCTATTAGAAAAGACCAAAACTTAGTTATTTTAATTTCCTGTAACAATGCAAATGATAATAAAAACGAAGCCATCAAAAGCAGTAAATTACTTACTTTTCCATACTCTATATCACCAAATAAATCATACACACTTGCACCAAAAAACCATGTGCCCTTAGCATAATGATTTATCCAAAAATTGGATTTGAAAGACTCATCTAAATCTTCATCGTAAATCGGATTCCATCCTTGTTGAAGATTGATAATCGCTTCTTGATGGTAGGATTGTCCATCCCAGGAAATATCATAATATTTTCCACTGACAAAAGTAGCAGCACTAACAACTGAAATAAATATTATATTTAATAATAAGGCATAAATTAGCTTATTGTTCCCCTCTGTTTTATACGTCCTATAAAAGCCAAGAGCTAAGCTAACTATTAACCCGAATAAAAAATACACTCCCATAATTTTGATATTAAATAATAATGATACAGCACTCACAAAGACTGTTATACCTACTAAAAATAGTAATTGTAAACCCAAAGTTTCAGCATGTTTTACTAGTTTCATAATTGCTCCTTAAAAGAATATTCTAATGAAATTATTTAAACGTAAAAATCTTAAGTATAAGAAATGTAACTGGAACACCTATAATAGCTGAAATTCCATAAACAATCACTTGGTGCACACCTATATAATGTAATAGAAAGATAACCATCACGAACTGAACTAAAAAGTTAGGGATATAAGATACAATAAATTTTAGCAACTTAAATATACTAAAAGTATTTTTAAACACATAAATTGTATTTAAAGTATAAGAAATCAATAAACTAATGCTATATCCTAATATAAAAGCTAGTGTATTATCTAAAACTATTGAAAAAAGAAAAGAAAAAAGCACGCCATTGATTGTATTTATAATACCGACAAAAATGAATAAAATGAATTCCTTATTAAAAAACAAGCTTTTCCTTTTTAACTGTTCATAATCTTTCCACTCAACAATTTGATCTTTATGCACAAAAAAACTGTTATTTGCAAGAATTGCCATAGGTGTATCTGTTAAAGAATCTGAAAAAAATTCTTGTATTTTAGCATCGGGATATTCTTTGTAAAATCTATTCACTTTTTCTTCCCCATAACAATTTTCACTTAAACAGTGGCCAGTATTAATATCCACAATGGAGGCTATTAAATTGTTAATATTTAATTGATCGCAAATAGGTTTTAATAAAAACTCTGGAGATGCTGATATAATCAAATCATTTGTTTGTTGCCTTATTAAATACCACGGTTTAATTTTCTTTTTATTTATCTCCCAAAACAAACAAACTTTTTCTTCTCTATCTTTCACCAGTTTAAGAAAGCCATAAAAATCTTGTTTAAATTCTATTTTCTTTTTCTTTTTTAATAGGTATAAAAAGAAAGAAAATATTTGAATAGGCATGTAAAAAATTAAAATTGGCTGTTTCTTTAGACAAAATATGTAGAAATCTAGTGTACTATCTCCATCATAGATTGTTTTATCAAAATCATATATATTCATAAACTCTCCTTAATCTATAAGTAGATAATTCCAAAAGTTATACCTAAAAATAATAAAATTAAACTCAAAAGAATCTTATCGTTTAAAATTACCTCTACTGGATCACCATCAGATTCTTTTTCTACATTTAGACTATATTTCATACAAATTAAAATAACTAAAGGCACTGTCCATACTAAATAAGGATTTGATAAACGTTCACTAGTAACTGGATCTACCGTCCATAATGAATAAAAAGTTATAGTTAATGCTAAACTGATATACATATTCTTATCTAAGAAGCTATGATTATAATGTTTTAAAACTTTCCTAGAAGTATCTTTTTGCTTAGCAAGTTCGTTTCTCCTTTTTCCTAAGCCTAAATAAAATGACATGGAGATTACGGTTAAATAGAGCCAATCGGATATGTAAATTCCTGTAACAGCCGAGCCATATAGTACACGTAAAACAAATCCTGAAACTAAAATGGCTATATCAATAATAGGGAAATTTTTCAATCCATTACTGTATGCAATATTCAGTATTAAATATGCACCTAGCCAAATCCAAGATACTAAGTTTTCTCCACTTGCATAAAAATTTAAAAGGGTTGATATAAAAACTAAAACTAATACTAAAATCCTTGCACTGCCTAATGAAATTAAATTTGCTGCTAATGGACGTTTACATTTAGTTGGATGTAAGCGATCTAACTCTACATCTTGAATATCATTAATGATATATATAGCTGATGCCATAAAACTAAATGCTAGGAAGCCTAATAAAGAAGCAAACAATAAATCTTTCTCAAAAAGATTAGCACTAAATACCAAAGGCGCAAATATTAATCCATTTTTTATATAATGATGAACTCTCATTAATTTTATATATTTCAACATGATTTACTCCTAATTATCGATTCAAATTTTTGCAGCTTATTTTCAATATGTATGTTAAGTGTCCCTCTAAATCAGCATTTTAAAATAAGAATTTTTCATAATTAATATAAATTACAAAAACCATTAAAGTTCGTTTTTTACTTAATTAAGTTGGTGCCTTCTTTTTAAACAAAACGTATGTGATGTGTAGAACTCCTCTGCCTGGATACGGATACCTTTTAAATAAGAATATAGAATACAATTTGTATTCAATGCACCATCGTAGGTAAGTAGTGTTATTATAATGATCCAGTTTTATCAGTACCAACTATCACAAAGTAAGCAAAAGTAAGTTTACGAATTGGTCAAAGGTTAGCACTGCAAATGATAGTATCTAAGTTTGTTTGAAACCCTATCTCAATTTGATGCTGATGTGATAGGCTAGTCATCAGACAGATACGCTCAACCTTGATTATTTTTTACATTCTTTATATAAGTTTAAATGCTTAGTAACTGTATCTTTAATATCATATCGTGAAATATTCGGGTTATGTTTGACGGTGTTAATAGACGTTTCTATTTTTTTAGTCAGGTCATATACATTAGATGGTTCAAAAAGTTGTCCACCTACCGATTTTACAACATCACGTAAACCTGAAACATTAGAAGTAACAATAGGTACTCCTGCAACGGCTGCTTCTACTACAACTAACCCAAAACCTTCCCATTTAGAAGATAATACAAATACATCAGCTGCTTTCATGAGCGAGGGAATGTCTTGTCGTTTTCCTAAAAAATCAACATTACTGATATTTTGAGAATGAGCAAATCTTTTTGCCTCATGTAACAATTCCCCATCACCTGCAAAAACAACTCGATATTCCGTTCCTAAAACTTTAGCTGCTTTAATTAACGTAAACGGATCTTTTTGATGACGCAAACTAGCTACCATTAGAACAATCTTTTCTCCATCATAATGTTCCAACTCATTTTCCCAATCAACTGGACATGCATTTACAAACGGTTCTATTTCAATTCCATTTTCAATTGTTAATGTTTTAGAAGACAATGTAGGTATATATTTTTCAAGCTCTAGTTGTACAGCATTACTAATACAAATAATTTTATCGTAATTATTGTACATTTTTCGATCTAACATTTTAAAAGGTAGAATATTTCTTCTTCTATTACTAGTACTGTGTTCAGTGGTTACAAGCAATGGTCGATGTCTACAAAACTTAAGTGCAATAGGTGTGAATAATTGCGCTGCATATAAGTGACAGTGAATCACATCATATTGTTTATTTTGGATCACTTTTTTGATAAAAAGAATATTCCTCAAATGATATACCGAATTTTCGGTCGAGATAAACAACGCATTACCTTGTTGTCTTATATTTTCTTCAAAAATATTATCATGATTTGATAAAACAGCTACATCACAAATCACCCCACTTTGTCTATAATACTTTAAACTATCCACTAATAGCTTTTCAGCTCCACCCACCCCTAAGGTTGGGATTATATGTAAAATGTTCATTATTCATTTCCCCTATGTTTATAATTTTCATTAAAACTTATAAACCTTGGATTATGTGTTTTTCGTTCATTTACTGGAGGAAGTTCCATATATTCCTCTCCATAAATCTCTGATAAAAACAATTCAATTTCTTCTGGAACACTACATTTCACATTTTCGAATTCCAATATTTTTCCTTCTCCAAAAATCTTTGCGTGAATACATTCTTTCTCGTAAATATATGCACCTACAACGTTTCCGATATGTGTAGTCTTTTTATATTGAGAGATTTGCATAAAATACGAATATAGAGTAGGTAAATATTTATATGGAAATAAATATTTCAGAAAAAATAGTATAGTATTTTTTAATGTAGAAGGGCTTTTTAAATTAAGCTTTGCCATTCGAATTGCATTACATAATTTCAATCCGTTTTTTTGAAAAAACTTACCGAATTTGCTGTTAGGAATATTATCTAAGGGGAATATGTCGATGTATATACCGTGATGCATATCAATATGAGCCAAATCATTATCTACATACGCAGTATTATTTAATCTTATTTTCGCAAAAGGAAATATAAATTGTTCATTTACATAATAATCCTGCAAATAAAATTGTTGTCCCAAATTATTTAGACAAGCTTCTAAAAACATTTGATATTGAGATCTCGGAATGGCAATATCAATATCATCATCCCACGGTATAAATCCTTGATGTCTATAAGCACCTAATGCCGAACCACCTACTAAATAATATTGAATATTTTTTAATTCACAAATTCTAATAACCTCTTTTAAAATTAGTAAACAATGTTTTTGTACGTTTCGAACTTGATTATCCATATGTTCACTTCTCTTTTCTATACTCACCTATTTGCCATTATTTAATTTATCCTTTAAATCAAATATTCTCCAAAACAAAAAAACGGAATAAGCTTTTTTATATTTCATAAAACTTATTAGTATTTTTTGGTTCTTAGATAACAACAACTCACTATGAATAAAATTATTTAAATAGGTATCTTTAAAAATACTCCGCAGCTGATTTATTTTTAACTTCACTGAAATATTTTGACTTACTATTTGCCTAGTAGTATATATCAAAACTTTTGCTGCGTATGTATTTTGATGTACCTTTAAATGAGAATAATTGTCAAATTGTTCTAATAGATAACTCAACTTTTGATAAACAATTTTTCTTGCTTTCCAAAATTTCATACTAAAATTACTACTTAAAGAATTTTCATTACGATATTTATTATATATATATGAGTTTATATTACTAACCCAAATTCGCTTCACGCATTTTAAATAATCTAAATTAAATACCAAATCTTCTGCAAAGCTAAGGCTTTCATCAAATATCAAATTATTATCATCTATAATTGATTTTAAAAATACTTTATTTACAGGATAGCTAATTAAATTCACTTTTAAATTCTCAAAAAATATACTAGCAAAATCATTTATATTATAAAAACCTTTTCCTATGGCTTCTATTTCTTTAATAGAATTATTTTTATAATTTTTCTCTATGTAGCCAGTAATATAATAATCTGCCTCATTTTTCATAACTTCCTCAATTAGTAATTTAAAACGTTCGATATCTATTTCATCATCCGCATCACAGAAAACTATATATTTCCCATTTGAGTAACTTATGCCTGTATTTCTTGCATTCGATACACCTTGATTTTCTTGATATACATATATTAAATTATTGTGCGAAGAAAACATCTTACAAACTTCTTTAGTCCCATCTATAGAACCATCATCTACAATTATTATCTCATAAATTGACTCGGGCAATATTAGGAGTTTGTTTAATAAACTTTCTATATATGTTGCACCATTGTATACTGGAATAATTATACTAATCCTTCTTTTCATAGCCTACCTTTCTAAATTCAAAAATAGTTCTAAGGTTAAACCTTAGAACTATTTTATCATTTAACTAGACGATTATTTAATAATTCTTGTCTATATGTTTCTTTTTGCTGTTCAGACCAAGTTTTATATTCTTTAATGAATGCTTCATATTGATTTAATATTTCATTTACTTCCCCAAATGCCTTTAGCTGCCCACCTTCAATCCATGCAGCTTTCGTACAAAAGTTTCGAACTTGTCCTAAATTATGACTTACGAAAAAAATTGTTTTTCCTTGCTCTTTAAACTCTTCCATTTTCCGTAGTGATTTATTGGTAAATGTTTGATCTCCAACTGATAATGCTTCATCAATTACAATGATATCTGGATTTATCGTTACACTTATTGCAAAACCTAGTTTTGACTTCATACCACTAGAATATTTTTTTACTGGTTGATATATAAAATCACCTAGTTCTGAAAATTTCACAATATCGGGTGTAATCTCTTTAATTTTCTTTTTAGAGTAACCCATTAACAAACATTTAAATTCTATATTTTCTAAGCCAGTTAATTCATTGTTTAATCCTGCATTAATTGCAATTACGCTCACTTCACCATTACGAATAATTTCACCTGAAGATGGTTTTGTAATGTTTCCAATTAAATTACTCAAAGTTGATTTACCAGAGCCATTTATACCTACTAGCGCAACTATATCACCCTCAAAAACAGTCATACTAATAGTATTTAAAGCTTTAAAAGTAGGGACCTTTGGTTTTAAATAAAGCAACTCAAGTAATTGCTCCTTCTTGGAAGAGAACATTTTATAGTTTTTAGAAACATTTTTAATAATAACAGATTCTTTCATTTTGTTGCTCCTTATACATAATCTGCAAACCGATCACGCATTTTAAAATGAATTGATGAGCCGATTATTAATAATACTAATACTAATGCTATATTATATAATGTTAACTGCCAATGTGTCACTATATACCAATCATTATAAAGTAAAGAAGCTCGATAGCCACTTGCTATATAGTAGAATGGATTTAGTTGTATAAGTTTTTGTATTGATTCAGGTAATAAATTAGGCAACCATAAAATCGGTGAAACAAAGAAAAGTACACGTAATGCAGATTGCACTAATAAATGAACATCTCGAACAATCGCAGCTAATGTTGATGCCAGAAGAGCTACAGCAAAAGAAAATAAATACGTAAAAGCAATGAAATAAACTAATTGAATATAGTATATTGATGGCAAATATCCACCAAACCAAAAAATAATTAAAATTACACTTAACATAACAATATGAATATAAAGTTTACTCATGACAATATATCCAGGTAACACACTTAAAGGAAAATTCATTTTTGAAACGGTATGATATCTTTGATAAATGGACCGAGTACCTTCTAAAATGGCTGCATTAACAAAAAACCACATGACTATTCCAGCTAACATCCAATAAACAAAAGGAACACCTTCTATACTTGCATTCCCTCTCACACCTAATCCAAATACAAACCAATACATCATAATTTGGATTAAGGGATTTAGGAATTCCCATACTACACCTAAAAGATTATTTTTATTGTCACTTTTTATTTGGAATAATGCTAATTTAAGTAGCAAGTATTTGTTTTTATATTGCTCTTTTACCAATCCGTAAATATACATTGTAGTCCTTTCCAAAATTAAAAGTTTAGTTACTTAACTTCAATTAACTTTTTATATAACGCTTCTTTTGGATTTTCAATTTTATTAAAAAAATTATTATAATTGTTTTTATATTTGTCAGCTATAGAAAACTCACTGTAAGACAAACTTTTCAGCGCATTTACTAACTCTGTCTGTTCCATTATAACAGGTCCGAATGTTTCATTTAAATCTAATTCTAACCTATTATAAATATGATTTCCTGATAAGAATTCTTTATAATCAGGAATAAAAAATAATACAGGTATATTTAACTTTACAAAATCGAAAACAAAAGATGAGAAATCAGTTATAAATGCCCTATATTTCGATATTTCTTCTGTATCTTTAACCATCTTAACCCTAGTTGAATTAATCTGAAAGCAATGACTATAACCTTTAAATATTGGGTGCAAATTAAAATCAAGAATTAAATTATTTTCTTCTAAATAATTCACCAATTCTTTACTGTTAATAAAATTATTTATTTCTTTAAAGTATTTCGATTGCATGAATTTTTCTTCGTCTAGTTGCCATGCTAAATTCTTTATCCCATTTGTTAATGAAATCCGCCATGATGGTGCAAATAAAATTTTATTTTCTTTTGTTGTAGCACTTATATTATCAAAGCGTGGCATTAAAAGGTTTATTATATTTTCCGATAAATAATTATAATTATTTATTAGCATTTCTTTTTCATAATTACTAGATGTTAAAAAATAGTCTATTTTAGTTTTATCTTTTGAATATATCCATGGTGTATGAGCATGTAATATACCATGTTGTAAGTACACAACTTTATAATTCATTTTTTCATATAATAAATTTATAGCAATATTACTAAATGGACAATATTCATATACATTTTGGAAAGATGTCAAGATCATAGACGCTTTATAAACTAAAGCTTTGTGTTTTAACGAATTATATTTTACTAAATATTTTTTTTCTTCATTTGTAAATTTGTCTTCAAAATCTTCATTTTCGTAAGTTATGTAATATCTATCAATACCATCTTTTTTATAAAAATCATGTTTAAATTGTAAGTACGCATTATCGAATACATTTATTCTATCATTATAAAGCCAAATTTCTTTTTCGGGCAAAAGTTCCATTATTGTTTTAAATAAAGCAATACTTTTAAACCCTTTGTATATTAGATTTTTTTGACTCATTAAATAGTTTTTGGCATATGAAAGTTTAGAAATTGGAACAATATTTATACAAAAAGAATTTGAATAATAAGATATATATTTATTATTAATAACTATATATTGTTGATTCAAATACTTCTTAAATATTACAGAATCCATAAAGTAATGATTTGTTAAATATTCTAAACCATTATATGCAATTGCAAATTTATATTGTCCTTCATCATCTATAGGAATAGAAACATTAAAACTATAGAAAATATTTGTTATTTGTTTTGATTTGTAACGACTATCAGCTGCAAGTGAAAATTCGGTAATTTTTATAAATTCTTTGTCATTCTTATAAATTATTAATGCTAGGTTTTTTAAATAATTTAATAACGGCGCTTTTATATATCCAAATATTTCTATTCCGTTTTTTCCAATATCCATTCTTTCGAAAACTAGCGTAAATTTATCATATCTTATTATTTCTATATCATTATTTTTAATATAAATATTTTTCGAATCATTATTTACACTCAAACTATCTTTATATTTTTGCTCAATAAAATATATTTTATGATAATAATCCATAAAATTTTGTTTTAAAATTACTTCATCAGAAATCTTTCCTAATATATAATTAAACCGTTTTTCCCATTCTTTCCACCCTTTTTGATTTAAATGAAAAGGATATAGACTATTAGCTTTAAATCTCCAGTTTATTTCGTATAGTATTGAACTTTGTATATATGGAAACAACACTCCATTTTCCATAAAATTATCGCAATATTTTTCGAAAAGCTCCAACAGTTTATCCCCGATTGCTACAGGATTTGTATACTTTTGAACTGTTGAATATCTATTTGTTCTATATAAGTAAGCACCCTTGTTACAAATAATCAATTTCTTAGTTCGAAAAATCATATTCGCATTAAAATATGCATCTTCTGATTGGAATAGTGTCTCATCAAAATACACTTTCTCTTCCAAATTTTTAATTACTATATTCATTGTTACTTGATTTAAAAAGGCAAATCCATCAACATCGTAAAGTGCTTCTGATTTATAATTGTTTGTTCTAGGATGTTCAAGTATCTCACCATCTATCAAGGAATAAATAGGATACGCCAATACATCTGAATATTCGTAGTATTTCTCGAATGTTTCATAAACACTACTCAATGTATCTTCTGCAATTAAATCATCTGCATCTAAGAATAGTATATATTTACCTGTAGCTAAATCTAATCCCCTGTTTCTTGTGTAAGATACACCTTTATTCTCATGTTCAAAATATTTAATTTTATTTCCGTCTTCATATTGTTTACAAATTACATCAGTATTATCTACTGAACCATCATTTAACAATAATATTTCGAATGTTATACCATTAAAATTCTGTGAGAGTACACTTTCTATCGTTTCTTTTATTGTGTTTTCTGCATTATACAATGGCACTATTATAGAAAAATTATAATTATATTTCATAAATCTATCAAACCCTTTCAAGATATTACTTTATATTCCCCATTTCATAACTGTCTTCCCCCATGAACTTGATAAATCTAAATCAAAAGCTGCTGTCACTTCTTCAATTGATTTTACTTTCAATACATTACCTACTAAAATACTTAAATAATCAATTACTTCAGGATACTGCTTATAAATTTCAACAGTTTTTTCAAAATCAGCAACACCACTTCTGCTACTTCCGATTATTATTAATCCCTTTTCTAATACCATTCTCGTATTTATCTCAACAGGAAATTCACTAACACCCAAAATACTCATTGATCCTTCAGGTTTAATATGATCTATCATTTGATTGATTGCCATTGAACTACCTCGACCCCCAACACACTCAAAACCATGATCGATTTGAACATTCGCTTGTACGTCATAAATATCATACACTTCATCTACAAATGAAAAATTCGACATTTTATAATCCGTTTTGCCAAATAATAGAACTTTACATTTTGGATATATTTTTTTTAATAGTAATGATGTAATAAAGCCTAAATTACCGTCACCCCATACACCAAATGTTCCTCTACGCTTAATAGATATGTGCTCAAATCTTGAAATCGCATGTGTAGCAATCGTTACTAGCTCTGTAAATGCAGCAATATTCATATCTATGTTATCTGGTAAAACTACAAGTCTGTTTCTATTTAATAAAACATAGTCTTGCATAAAACCATCATATCCACTAGATGCAAATTGACTTGATCTCAAATAATTTTCTGCAACAAATTTATCTTCTTCAATCGGATTATTAGGTACCATAACCACTTTTGTTCCTGAAAGTAATTCACCTGAAGGATCATACGCTACAACACCAACACCTTCATGAATTAATGCCATTGGAAGCTTCTTTTTCATAGCTTCTTCGCCACGAGTTCCCGTATAATACCTCTGATCAGCAGCACAAATCGATAAGTGTGTAGGTCTTACTACAACTAAATTACTCGTAATATTTACATCTTTATATGTAACTTCAAATTGTCTAGGAGAAACTAAACGATAGATTTGATTAATCATTTATCCAAACTTCCTTTTAAAATGGAATTAGCTACATTTAAATCGAAAGGTGTTGTAACTTTTATATTAAAATTTTCTCCCCGAACAATCTTCACTTTATCGCCTTTTAACATAAATATTTTACACGCATCTGTTAAAATTTCTTTCTCATTTTCTGTCAGTGAGTTGTAATAGCCCTTTAGTTGAATAATATTAAAGGTTTGTGGAGTTTGTCCCTGATACATTTCACTGCGAACAGGGATGTTTGATAAATAATTTCCATCCTGGGATACGACAATTGTATCTACCGCTTCAATAACTGTATCAACTGCGCCATTCTTTAAACCGTATTGTATATTTTCATCAATTATACGATGTGTTAAAAAAGGACGAACTGCATCATGTGTGACAATAATATCATCTCCACTTAGCCCTACTGTTTGCTCAATATATGAAATAATATTCATTATTGAACCGTTTCGGTCCGTTCCACCCTCTGTAATAACAATTCTTTCACTTTCTAATTGATATTTCTTAACTAAGTCCTTTGTATGTTGAATCCATTCTTTTGGACTTGCAATAATAATTTTATGGAACTTACTATTTAAAATAAACTTTTCAAGAGTATGAATAATTATTGGTTTTTCATTTAATAATAAAAATTGCTTTGGCATCGGTACATTTCCCATACGAGTACCTTTGCCACCTGCTAAAATACCTGCATATATCAATTTGCTACCTCCATTATTCTACTAGCACTTTATTATTTGCTATATTTATTAATTCTTCTTTAAAAGATTCATCATCATAAATTCCCAATAAATCCCTAAGGCTACTTTCAAAATCCTCCACAATAAAACTATTCTTCACTAATGTAATTTTATCAAAAACTTTTTCCCCTGATTCTGTTGCACTATATATTTCTTCATGCATTTTCTCTCCAGGTCGTAATCCTATAAACTCGATAGCAATTTCATCATTTTTATAGCCTGAAAGCTGGATTAAGTTTTTGGCCAAGTCTACAATCTTCACTGGCTCCCCCATATCTAAAGCAAATATGTCACCAGAATTTCCAAGAGCACCTGCTTGTATGACTAATCTTGAAGCCTCAGGAATTGTCATGAAATATCGTGTTACTTCTGGGTGGGTTACTTTTACTGGTCCACCTTCTTCTATTTGCTTTTTGAATAGTGGAACGACGGATCCTCTTGAGCCTAAAACGTTACCAAATCGTACAGCTACAAATTTTGTCGTACTTTGTTTCGCTAAGTTTTGAATACACATTTCAGCTAAACGTTTTGTCGCCCCCATTATATTAGGGGGATTAACAGCTTTATCTGTTGAAACAAGTACAAAATGCTTTATTCCGTATACATGTGCTTGGTAAGCCACATTACGAGTACCTAGTACATTGTTATCAACTGCTTCCCTAAAATTGAGTTCCATTAAAGGAACATGTTTATGCGCAGCTGCATGGTATACAACATGTGGACGATATTTCTGCATAACTTTAGCTATTTTTTCTGCATCTTTAACATCCGCAATGATTGGAATACAATCTACCTTTAAATCTTTGATTGATAGCAATTCCATATAAATATTGTAAATAGAATTTTCACCATGTCCAAGCAATAGAAGTTTCTTAGGCCCAAATCGACATAATTGGCGGCAAATTTCTGAACCGATAGAACCCCCTGCCCCAGTTACTAATATTACTTGATCTGTAATTTTACTTGAAATAGATATCATATCTAACGTTACTTCATCTCGACCTAATAAATCTTCGAAGCTGATTTCTTTCATTTCTTTTACTGAAATCGTTCCCGTCATGACATCTTCAATGCGTGGCATTACACGTACTTTTAAATTAGTAGACAGGCATAAATGATGAATATCCTTCATTTCACTTTTAGACAAAGATGGTAAAGCTATGATGATCTCTTCAATGCCGAAATTTTTCACTACTTTATGAATGTCTTTTATTTTCCCTGCTACTTTTACATTCATTATCGTTAAGTTTAATTTATTTGGATCATCATCAATAAAAGCAACCGGATTTAGCTTTTGTTGCTTATCTTGTTGCAAATTTTTTGTCAACATTGTTCCCGCTTTTCCAGCTCCGACTATTAATATCCGCTTTAAATTATCCGTATTTTTAAATGATTCTTCGTCATTAAATAAACGAATAATAAAGCGTGATCCACCGATAAAAATAATATGTAACATCCAAGTTACTGTCATAATTCTTTCGTATACGTCATGCTTAATTAAATATTGCAGTAAGCATGCCACTAAAACGGAAGCAGTAACTGAGTAAAAAATAGCTAATAACTCTCTTACAGAGGCTACACTCCAAATACGGCTATACATTTTAAAGAAATACGCTACTATATGATGACTCAATAGTAGCGTAAACGCACTAATATAAATTGTAGACTCCATCTTCAACTCTAGTGAAGGCTGAAACAACCAAAAACTAAAGAAAATAGCGGAAATGACGATTAAAGAGTCTAATATAAAAAACGCTATATACCTCATCTTATAATTCATTCCGCATACCTACTTTCAAATACTTTCCTGCATTTTTTTATTTTCTATTAAGCTAATTAATATGCCCATGAAGACAAATACAATCGGTGTTACACCTGGAAGTGAATCATTAAATAACGCTTGTACACCAAATGCAAATACCCCTATGAACAATACTGTCATCTGTAGCTTTTTCTTATCAACAAAAGCCTTTGCACCTGTAAATGCTGTACTTAAAAGTATTAATAATAATGCAAGTGCACCGATAACTCCTGTACCATATAATATCCCTATATATAAGTTGTGGGGCTTGTCTACAATAGTATTTTCTGAATTGTTACCAGATCTCGCATCAATATTGTAGTGCGGGAAATTGTAAACAATAGAATCTAAGCCATAACCTAATATAGGTCGGTCAGCCACTAAATCCAAGGTCTTGTCCCAAATATACATACGCCCAGAACCAAGTGACCATCCTTTTTCAGGTAGAACCGGTAATTCAAATGTTTGATCTGCTGCATAAGCCTGCTTTAGACCAAAATTTCCAAAGTGATTCAACGTAGTTTGTGATGATGTTTCCTCATATGGATTACTATCGAACATAAAGCCAAATGATTCTTTCCAAACAAGGTCGTTTTTTGAAGCTAAAATATGGAATATCGGCACAGTAGTTACTAAAAATAACATAATAGCAACAAATGCATTTTTCTTCATAGGTGCTTTTATAAAAATAATTAGTACTACGATTAATGATATAACGACTGTTAAAAAACCACTCGTCGAAATCGACATAAACATAATAGCAACAGATGCACTTGCCGTTATCGCACCAACAATGGTTTCACCCCAGTTTTTCGATATAATTGCCCACGCCAAATACATCACAGTCATAATGGCAAACATTCCACTCATATAGTTCCATTGGTTCAATGTACCAACTAAGTGTGATCCTTGAGAAATACTTGCTCCTTCTGGTAATAGCATTGAAACAAATTTTTGCACCGCTGCATTTTGAAGCAAATCTTTTCCATAAAAGTTCATCGTAATTATGTATAAATTTATAAATACAAACGGCATCATCGCATACATAATGTAACGTATAGTATTTTTAGGGTAGCTTATATTCATTGCGATAAACATTAAAGCAACATAACATAACCAACTGATTGCGCCATCAGCACGATTATATTGACCACTTAATGCAATAGAAATATTCGGCGAAAAAATAGTGGATAATACAATTGCAATGACAAACAGTCCTAAAAAATAATTTAGAGCAGTTTTACGAATTGTTCCACCCATAAAAAATACTTTTGCCAACAGCATACCACCAGTAATAACGGTAATCCCCAAAACAAACAGTGCCTTAAAATGAGTGAATAGGTCCCCTTTTGTACCTGATGATAGTGCATCTATATTAGAAATGAGAGGGCTAACTACTTGCTCTACATTCGCTACTACAATGAGTGGCATAAAACCAATTAATATTAACAGTAAACGGAATATCCATTTATCTATACTTGCACGTGACTGAGCATTTTCTTTTTCATCACTAAATGCATCAGATTTATGAAGTTCTTCGTAAAATGAAGCCATTATGTATACCTTCCTTTATTACTTATTTTCAATTTGAGTTAACAATTCAGTAACGCGATTCTGGTAATCGGGATATTCTTCTGGCGCCCAAACTGATTCTTGACAACGTGTGAGCACAGTTTTAGCATTCTCAAATAGCTCTGCCATAACTAAAACCTCTGCAAATTGAAGCATAAACATTGGATCTTCAACTTTATATGGGTTAATATCTAATGTTTTTTGTAAAAGAATAGCAGATCGTGCAGCTTCATCATTATTTGCAGCTATTAATCCACCTAAATAATTTACAACTTCTGAATTCGGCTGTGATTTTATTAATTCGTTAATGTAAATAGCCGCTTCTGTATAATTCCCTTCATTATACATTTGTGCAGCTTGTTGATATAGCACATCTTCAGTAGTAAATTTATTATCCTGATTGCTAGCCATTACTTTAGCTGCAATTAAGCCTATAACAATAAAAGCTATCATGCTTAATAAGATATATTTTTTTTTCGTATCAGTAAATGTCATTCAACTCTACCTTTCTAATTATCCTTCTTTTTACACATAAAGCAATTATACTATAAAACAGACGGTCTATGTTATTTGAGTTGTAGATTGTGTGCGAAAACATACATAATTTTCTTTTTCTACCTGGCTAATGATTCTTTGTAACTTACTGTACAGCTATAAAATTACATATAAAAAAGCTTTGCGATAAAATCGCAAAGCTTTTTATAATCACTTCAATATCTGTTTAAAACAAATATTTATTAGAAGTTATTTGTAATAGTAATTACATCTGCGCCAGTAGGTACTTTAATATCGTTGTTAGTACCAATTACTAAAGCAGTTACTGTAGTACCTGAAGTAACAGTTACTCCTGAGTTAAGCTCAATAACAATTGTTGAACCACTTACAGAAGCTACAGTACCATTTACAGCTACACCATTGAATTTAACATCGTCACCCGCAGTTGCATTTAAGCTACTTGAGAATGTTAAAGTAATTTGTTGTCCATTTCCTACTACTCCTGGTACACCATTAATAGTTGTAACTGCAGTACGAGCATTTACTTTATAAGTAAATTGAGAACCATCCGCTTTACCAGTTAAAACAACATTCGCACCAACTACTGTAGCTGTTACATCTTTATTAGCTGCAGTAATTTTTGTAGCTAAATCTACAGCTGATTGGTAATATAGTTCTTCTGTTGCCGCAGCTCCTGGAGCATATTGGTAAACCAGACCATTAACTTCAATCTTGCTACCAACAGTAGCTATGTCAACAAATGCAACATCTGCAGACGCAACAGTAATTGGAGTTCCAGCAGCTGGTTGTTTAGTAATTGCTGCAGTTTTTAATGTAGACGATTTTTCGTCAAATTTCACAACTGGTGTACCAGAATGTGTACGTACAATTTTAACTGTTACTTTACCTTCAGAATCTTTTAGGTAAGTAGCGATAACACCTTCACTAGCCAGAGCAGCTGCTTTTAACTCATTAACAAAAGCATTGAAATCAGCAAGTTCTGCCCCATTGCTACCAAAGAATTTAGCGTCTTTAATTGAAACAGCTTTTTTGTTTGCAAATTTTAATGTTTGGCTTGAAGTGTTGATTGCTTCAATAACACCTGTATAGTTGTTTGGTACTTCTGTAGTTGAAGTGAATGTAGCAGTTGCTTCTTTAGAAGTAAATGCATAGTCTTTGCCATCTGTATTAATTGCAATACCAGTTGCAATTACTTTAACATCTGTAGTTTTCCCATCAACTGAAGTAACTTCTAAGTTTTTAGCAGGTACAACAACAGTTCCTGTAGAAGATAAAGTTGCTTCATAAGTTACTGTATAGCTACGATTTGGTGAAATAACTTGATTTTCTACTACAATATCATTAGCACCAGTATTGTAAATTGTATAAGTTGCTTTCTTAACGTCAGTATTAGCCATTTTCTTTCCGCTTTGGTTTACTAATTCTGCTTTGAATACTGCCGTATCAGTACCATCAAACTTAGTTACAGCTTTTGAAAGATCAGTTGATTTGTACGATTTAATTGCAGAACCATCAAGGTATGCAGCTTGGAAGTAAGAAATTGGTGCAACAGCTTTTGGTTCACCTTCATCAAGTGTTCCTTGTTTAGCGTTTGCAGTGTTAATATCGATCCATGCAACTGGTGTAGCGTAGTCATTTAATTTATCTGAACCGATAACAAATGTTGCTTCACCTTTATCATTTGTTTTTACAGAAATTTGTTTATCTGACATTCCATTTACTGGAGTAGTTGAATAGAATACTTCATCATCTTCATTTACAAATTTCGATTGAGTATTAGTTGAAATCACGCGGTCTAAATCTTCGTTAAACGCTACGTTTACGATTTCATTTTTAGCTACTTTACCGTCTTTATCTTTTACGATAACTTTGTATTCGCGACCATTAGTTGCGCCAGTAGCAGCAACTTCGCCACCTTCACGAGTTAACTCGATTTTGTACTCAGCTTGAACAGCACCAAATGTCACTTTAGAAGCTGATGTTTGTAAGGCACTAGCTTTATAAGTTTTATTAGATTCACCAGTAACGTTGTTTAATGCATAAACTACTGGAGTTACAGCAGCATTAGTTCCTGAAACTGTAAATGTTGCTTCACCTTTAGAATCTGTAGTAATTGTAGCTGCTTCTAAAGAAGTACCATTGCTTAATTGTAATGCTTGAACACCGTTTACTGTAGCGTTCGCAACTTTATCAGAAGTTACATTCATGTTTTCAACAAAACCAACGTTGAATGTTTGGTTCGATACTGGAAGACCAGTTTCTGGGTGTTTGTAAGTTACTTTATAAGTTTTGTTAGCACCGTTGTTGATTGTAGCGCCTTCTGTTACTTCTTTAATATCAAGGATTGTATCAACACCCCAGAATACGTAACCGATAGCAAATTTAGAGCGATCCCCAGTTGCATAAGCAGTTACTGTATCAGGGCCTGCACCGTAACGAGTATAAGTGAATGTTGCGATACCTTCATCATTTGTTAAAGCTTCACCAGTAACTGTTGGGCGAACACCATCATTGTTGTTACCTGGGATTGAGAAAGTAACAGGGATGCCAGCTTTAGATTGACCTTCAGCTACAGTTACTTTTGCTTGTACCGCTACTTGTTGACCTAGTTTACCTTGTACTGATGATGAAACTAATTCAACTTTAGTTGGTAATACAGCAGATACACCTTTAAACTTGCCAATTTCTTTACCGTTTAAAGATACAACGTATTCTTTGTCGCCTGTTTGTGCAGCAGTAGTTAATACTACAGTTTTGCTGCTAGCTTGTTTTTTCGCAACGTTTGTAACGTCAAGACCTTCAATTTTAAATTTGTAGTCTTCGATGTTGCCGATTTCTTCATCTAAAGTTACTTCAACAGTTGTGTTATTAATTACTTTAATAGAACCTGTAGTAGCAGCAGCACCTGTGAAGTCAGCGTTGATTGTATTATTTAAAAATGTTGCGAATTGACCGCGAGTTGTTGAACCTTTAGGGTTGAACACTTTAGCACTTGTAATATCGAAGAAGTCTAATACATCGATAGCAGTACGAGCTTCAGCTTTTGCAGCGTTTAAGTCAGTTACTTCACGAGAGAAGCTTTGAGAAGCTACATACTCTTCAAGACTAGTGCCGTGTAAAGTGTTAACCATACGTACAAGTACTACAGCCATGTTTTCACGAGTGATGTTATCACCAGCTAATAATTTGCCGTTAGATCCAGAGAATACTCCGTTGTCAGCAACTACTGCAGCGTATTTTAATAATTCTTCGTTTGAAGAAGAAGATAAATCGCTGAAGCGTGGGTTTGTTTTGTAGTCTGTTGGTACTTCATAACCTTCAGAAACTAAGTACTTACCTAATAATTTAACTACGTCAGAACGAGTTAAAGTTTTGTTAGGTTTGAATGTGCCGTCAGCATATCCATTGATTACGCCAGCATCAACTAATGCGTTGATTGCTGCTTCATGTGTGTTGCCTGCAACGTCTGATAAAGATGCTGCTGAAGCAACTGGTACGATAGCAGATGCTACTAATGTAGCTGTCGCAGCTGTTGCTACGAATTTTTTGTATTTCTTTGGTTGGTTAGCCATTGAAAAATTTCCTCCTCATAAGTCAAAATAATATTTTAGTTATCCACTACGAAAATAGCGTAGAAAAACTAACTACACATAAATTCTAGTAGTATACAATTACAATGTCAATCATTTTTTAGCAATTAATCCATAATTAACCTGAATTATCGCATTTAAACTATGAACATATTGTATTTTCGGATAACTTAAAATTTCTTCCATTATGACACAGTATCACTCTATAAAACAACATTTTCTTTAAGGTTATTACGCGGTTAGTATATCAATATATTTACTAACGATGGAATATCGTGGGTTTTAGGTTTTTAGTTGGGTATAGAATACCTAAATAAAGGTTATTATACCAACGTTTTCTTCGGTTTTTTTAACTATTTTAAATTACTATATATTTACTTTTAAAATATAATGATTTTAAATTATATTTTTTCATTTTGATAGTTTTTGACGTCAAAGTTAGTCTATTTCATTACTTTTCTTTTTATGCATAGAAAAATTTGTCTATGATCGACTTTTTCATATCCCTTTCAGATATTTGAAAAATTCATAGCTTTTTAACCTCCTATACAAAAAAGCAGGATATGGCCAGTTCCCATATCCTGCTTCATTAAAGGCAGCTTAAATATTCTATTCTTGTTATGTGTTCAATCGTGAAGTACACACTACGCGGTGATCTTAGCTTGCTTTCCTTTACTTGATCAATATCGTCTTTATTGCGTACAATGACTATCCGTAGTAAACGCAACATCAAGTGGATTTAATAATCCTTTATAGTTCTTTGTCAGAAACCATCTAATACATCACCAATCTTTTTCAAAGGTTGCATTGTGGTATCTTTCCTGTTTGAATTTTGCATACTGGTGATAACCGGATAAAAAGAAGAAGACTTAAGCATATGCTGCTTAAGTCTTCTTCTCGGGCTACCAACCGTTTTTCCTTGCAGGGAAAAATTTTAAAGTCTCTGTATAATCATAGAGGAAATCTTACTTCTGAATTCAGTGTAACACTTACATTACAATTTAACAATCAAATATTACAAAAATTACATAAGATTTTTTTTGATTTCAAGTTACTTCTGCTTCGAACTCCGCGCCACTTCTAATAGGAAGAGTGGTAGCGCAATTTGTCGTTTTATGCGGTGAGGTTCTTTCATTAAACGATAAAACCATTCCATCCCTACTTTTTGGAATGCTTCTGGTGCACGCTTCACAGTGCCCGCAAGTACATCAAATGATCCTCCTACCCCTTGATAAATTGTTGGGTGTAATTGATCACGATTAGCGTTAATCCAGTTCTCCTGCTTTGGCGAACCCATTGCAACAAATAGTACATCCGGTTTTGCCTCATTAATTTTTTCAATGACTTTATCGTTATCCTTTTCATAGCCATCTTGTGTACCAGCAATTTGGATGCTTGGGTATAATTGTCGAAGTTTGTCGGCAGCTTTATCCGCTACCCCTGGCTTCCCGCCGTATAGAAAAATCGGTTTCTGACGTTTTGCTGCTTCCTCACAAAGACGCATCATCATATCGACACCTGTAACACGCGATGTAATTTGCCCCTTTTGAATTTTAGACGCAAGGATGACACCAATCCCATCTGGAATTTGAAACTCCGCATTATTGAGTAGTGTTTTAAGTGACGGATCTTCCTTCGCTTTAATAATCTTCTCAGGATTAATGGCAACAATTAGTGATTTTTGTTTTGTTTCGATACGTTCAAACACTTTAGGCAATAACTCATCGTAGTTTTCCGTATTTACTTTAATACCGAGTACAGTTTCTTTCATATATTGTCCGCCTTTCTTATTAGTTATGGGTGGTGGATGATTTGTTTACTTTACTTGTTCTTGCGTTTAGTTTTATTAAGTATGTGCGCATCCCGCAAAATAAACTCTCTATGTACATTAAAAACAGATGGCAGTGCGCTAAGCACGCACTGCCTTCATTTCATAACTATACGTTTTTCGCGTCGCCTAGTAAGTGGAACTGGAAGCCTGCTTGTTCCCAAATATCACGATTTAGGCAGTTCTTCGTATCAAAGACGATTTTGTTTTTCGTTACGATTTTTTGCGGATCTAATGCTTTAAATTCATTGTGGTCCGTTAAGAATAATAAAATATCTGCCGCAGCTGTCACTTCTTCAAAGTTCTGAGTTTGCGTTGCATGTTTATTTTCTTTAATATGCGGATCGTATGACATAACATTTAAACCTAATTTTTGCAGCTCATCTATAACAATTGTAGACGGGCTTTCACGCATATCGTCAACATTCCCTTTGAAAGCTAGACCAAATACACCAACTGTTGCGCCCGCAATACCATTTTTATTAAGGATTGCCTGTGTTTTTTGTGCTGTATAGCTTGGCATTGAATCATTCGTATTACGAGATAGGTGAATAATTTGCGCCTGATCGCCACCAAGTTCAACTAAAAACCACGGATCGACTGCGATACAGTGTCCACCAACACCTGGTCCTGGGAAGTGAACGTTGACACGTGGGTGATAGTTCGCAAATTTAATTGCCTCCCAAATGTTCACATGTAGCTTTTCTGCCATTTTCGCTAATTCATTCGCAAATGCAATATTAACATCACGATATGTGTTTTCCATAACTTTTACTAACTCAGCAGTAGTTGCATCTGTTAAATGGATTTCCCCTTCAACAAATGTTTTGTATAGTTCTTTTGTTAGCTCAGAAGATTTTTGATTAATGCCGCCAACAATACGGTCATTATTTGTTAATTCCTCAAAAATGCGCCCCGGAATTACACGTTCTGGTGAGTGTGCTACATAAAGCTGCGTACCAATTTCTAACCCAGACTTCACTAATTCAGGTAGCATAATATTTTCTACTGTTTTCGGAGGTACAGTTGATTCTAAAATTACTAAATCGCCCTCTTTAATGAATGGTACGATTGAAGCAGTTGCTTCCCGTACGTATTCTAAGTTTGCTGTATTATCTGGATTGATCGGTGACGGCACCGCTATAATAAACACATCTGCTTGCTGCGGTGTCGTTGAGGCTGTTAAAAATCCTTCATCGACCGCTTTATTTAAACGTTCTTGTAACCCGTTTTCTTCAATGTGTAGTTGCTTTTCTTGAATACTTTTCACAGCAGCTGGATTTAAGTCAACACCGTGTACCTTTACACCGTTATTTGCAAACATTACTGCCGTTGGTAAACCAATATATCCTAAGCCTACGACACAAATTGATTTTTTCATTTTCGTTACTTCCTTTCACGCTTGAGAACTAATGTGTATAGTAGTTAAAATAATTATTTATAATTCGCTTCTAACCTGGCGTCCACGAAATTGAGGTCGAGCTCGGGTGTATCACCGTGTTCAGTGTCGAATTCGAGTTCAGCAAGTTGCTCCACATTTTTATTAACGTTTCTTATATGTAAGTTGTTCCATTTAATAAGAAAGTATGCAAAAAGCGAAATTATCCTGCTTTACAGTATACAACTTTCCGCGCGCCGTGTGAATTGATTTTGTAGATTTCGGGTGATTGGTTGTGAATTTGTTCTAAGGTCACCAAAATATTGGGCGCCATCCTTTAACTGTGCGGTTTGTAGCTGGTTGAGTTCGCTTTCGGCCAGGCCGTGTGCGCTTTTTATCAGGTTATGTGCGCTTTCCCTAGGCTTGCGTTCACTTTTCACTTGGTTGTGTTCACTTTCCACTTGCTTGCGTTCGCTTTCTATCTGGTTGTGTGCACTTTCCCCAGACTTGCGTGCACTTTCTACTCGGCTGCGTTCACTTTCCACTTGGTTGTGTTCGCTTTTCAAACAGTACAATAATTTAAACTTTCCTAATCCTCACTAACAAAAACTAACTTATTTTATTCAACATTAGCTGGTTCCTCAACAATGAACGTTTTATAATTTTAGTTTGTATTTTGTACTGCGATTCATACCTATCTTTTCAAGAGAATGTTTATTTAACATTCGAATTGCTTCATATCGGTTTCGTAACCCTAAATATTCCTTCGCTTCCCTAACAGTAATCGTTTCACTAATTAACATACGATAATCGATTAGCGCTTGAATATGCGCAGATTGATTCGTTATGCCACACTGATTACACTTCCATGTATAGCGCACACGTTTCATTGGAATCGTGTGGCAGCTTGGACATTCCGGACCGCACAATATATCTCGTACATCGATTTTATAATAATCACAAAGTGGAAAACGATGCCACGGGTTGGAATCACGACGCAGTAAATTTCCTACTAACGTTACATTAATTTGCGCAGGATATGTCCCTATATTCCGTACAAAATTCAAAACTTCGCGGCCGATTACGATTGGTGTCTTACCAACTTCTATAAAACTAACATTATGAAAGGGAAATGCTATTGCATAAAAAATGGGGATTGGTATATGGTGTTGCTCGAAAAAAGTTTGTACTGCGGCAATATTTTGCTCTAATTGACTTTCTGGGCTTTGAAATATATCCTCACTACCGTCATTATTTGTACGAATGAGCTGACGAGGATTTTGCATAAATCGAAGCTTTCCTTTTATATTTTTAACTTCAAACACGACACAAAAGCTTGGCAAAAGTAGAAGTAGATCAATTTGCTGACCGTTAACATAAACATTTTGCAAAATCGTAGTTTCTTTTTGTAAATTTTTCAGGATTGAATAAACATGTAGTTCTCCATGCTCCCCGCTTAGAGAGCGATTGAGTTCTTCTTGGATTTGCTTACATTTATCGTGCTGAACATGTAAGCGTTTAGTAAGTGCAGATAAACCTTGGATAAATAACGAGGGGTACAAAAAAATCCTCCTTCAAAAAACGCAAAGAAAGGATAAGCAATGCTGATAAAATAAGTTACAAAATATTACAAAGTACTGACACATAGCATTCAACTTAAGTGCAATTTTAGTGAAAAGGATATACTCCTGGTTTGCGTTCACTTTCCTTGGGCCTGCGTTCACTTTCCGGCTGACTGTGCGCTTTTCACCCGCTTGTGTTCGCTTTCCTTGGGCTTGCGTTCGCTTTCCGACTGACTGTGCGCTTTTCATCTGCTTGCGTGCGCTTTCCTCGGGCTTGCGTTCGCTTCCCCCTGCTTGCGTTCGCTTTCTACCCGACTGCGTGCGCTTTCCACGGGTTTAAGTTCACTTTCCACTCCATTAAACAAAAAAATCCTCCTTTACAAGACGCAAAGTGAGGAACAATCAAGAAGAATGACATCAGTTATTTCTATTTAAATATACGCGCGCTAAACAAAGAAATCCTACCTTTTCCGTCCCGTATCAAGCAACATCAACACAGACTGGGCTTGCTGCATGTGGAGGCGTAAGACGTATTGACTCGCTTGTAGTAAAATATTCGCCTTGACATAGTTCATCATTTCCTCTGCAATATCGGCATCGCGAATTCGTGATTCGGCCGCTGTTAAGTTTTCTGCTGTATTCATCACATTATTATACGCGTGCTCCATTCGATTTTGATATGCACCGAGGCGAGAACGTTCTTTCGAGACTTGATGAAGGGCATCATCTAATCCAGCGATTGCTTTATCTGCGTTTTCTCTTGTGGAAATGTCTAGGTCGTCAATACCGAGCTGTGCAGAATTGACACCACCGATGTAAATGTCAATCGATTGCCCCGCATTCGCACCTGCTGGAATTTTTATTGGGTTATTTTCGTATTCGCCCGTTAATAACCCTTTCGTATTAAATTCCGTTTGTTGTGCAGAGCGTGTAATCTCCTCTTTCAACTGCTGGAATTCGATGTTGATCAACTCGCGGTCGCGATCGGTTAATGTATCATTCGCAGCTTGAATAGCGAGTTCACGCATACGCTGAATCATTGCATGTGTCTCGTTTAGTGCGCCTTCAGCAGTTTGCACAAGCGAAATACCGTCTTGAATATTTTTACCCGCCATATTGAGACCACGAATTTGTGCGCGCATTTTTTCAGAAATCGCCAAACCTGCTGGATCATCCGCAGCACTATTAATGCGGTAGCCTGTTGAAATACGCAGCAGTGCCTTACTTGCAGCACCATAGTGACGATTCATACTATTTAATATCGAATAACCTGTTGCACTCCACTTTCCTAGCATCAATACTCCCCTCCTCCCATTTTATAGTAATATCGGATTATTTCCTGAATGTTTAAACAAAAAAAGCACCCCTCAAATGAATCATAAGGTGCTTTGTTAAATGCTATTTAGTTTCAAGTTGCGTAACCTCCGTGAAATTTGGCCCTTTCTATCATTAAGTCATGGAATAACGCTTCATTGCGATCCGCAAGTGCTTCATCAATAAGACGTGCCAAATTTTGTTCTTCCATCAAAAAAATCAATTCAGCAGTTTCACTATCTATTTCATGTGCTACATCTTCAACTGGCTGTGCTTGCTGCGTTGCATTTTCCAATATTGGCATTAAATGCTCATGTACGTTTGATACGAGTAATAGCTGATAAAGTGGTAAACGAATAAAACGATTGCCACGCTGGAATACAAATACTTCCGATAAATTTTCAACTTGCATCGTATTTAAATTCACAACCATTTCCTTCCCTTCAATTGGAATGAAGTGGAATGTTTCATCGTCTTTCGTAATTGAGAAATATTGATATGCAAAAACGAGGCGTATTGTTGTACCTGACAATTTCGTATAAAATGGCTTCAAATACTGTACATGAATCATAAATGCTCCCTCCTCACTTTATAATATTCTGATTTTTCCAATAATAACACATATTAACTGATGGGTAAATAGTTACAATAAACAACAAGGCTATAGTGGAAATTAAGTAAACACCGTACTTTTATAGGTAATAAAGCTTAATCTAAGGATAATTATCCAATATTTCTTGTGTAAACAGTATCGAAATTGCTTATTACTACTTTCCCCACCAATAAGTCATTTCAATCATCTCCATTTAAAAAAATTCTTAAAAAAGCTCTTCCATTTACGTGAATTCCATTTTCACAGTATAATGAAAGGAACGACTTTTTTAGGAGAGATACTATGGCTTTATCTATTTCAGATGTTGCAAGGCGTCATTCGGCGTTTATTCAAGCGCAATTAGATATTATGGAACGTACTCTACAGCCAGCATCACAAGAAGATGAAGAGCTTGTGCGCCGCGCTGTTTTTTCAGTACGCAATAAATCCGTCATATTTGAACGCTTTATCCCTTATAAGGAGATATTATTTGCAGCTGTACAAGATGTGCGCCCCGCTGAAGTAACAATTGACTTTGATAAAGGGAATATAACGTGTACATGCTCACAAACACAACAATGCCGCCATCAACTCGGTGTGCTACTCGGCCTTTATCAATATATTGGCTCCGTTCAAGATTGGGCAAGTAAATGGCGAGCGAAGAAAAATGTCCAGCTAGATTTATTAGCAACCGAAAGAAGTCCGGAAAGCTGGCAGTATATGGTCGATGAAGTGTTGGCTCATATTTTACATGGTAATGAACGGATTGAAAGCTATTTATTCTCATCCACAATAGAAACTGCTCATGCTAAGCTACGTCGCTATATGCCTTTCGAACGGGAATGGCAGCCGCTCTTTAAATTATTTATGGAGCTCGCTGTTTTAAATAAAATATGGGCACATTTAAATAAAACAAACTCACCTGTACAAAACGATTATTTTGAATATGCGATTGATAAACGATTCGATATTATTTGCGGACTCGTAGAAGAGCTCGGTGCAAAATCGCGATTATTTGCGACCGATCCATTTTACGATGCTATCCAAGAAAGCGTTCGAGAGCTATTATGTCAGCAGAAAGGTATTCCGACTAAGCGCCTTAATTTTTATCTTCTTTTATGGGATAAAGTGTTTACAGAAAAAAATCGCTATAAGCAAGAGCTCGCCATTATAGAAAACATTCGTGTGGAAACTGATTTCCCACTTCAAGCTGCACCGACGATTTTTTACATCTTATTAAAAAATGATGACATGCTACAATTACACCTTAAAGACATCCAACCTGAACAACTGAGCAGTTATTTGTCGATTGTACAATTTTCAGTAAATCAACATCGTGAGGCAACACCGATTTTGTTAAAAGCTATTTTGCCTCATTTAGCACCATTCATACACGAAATTCTCGCACCACAACAACGCCAGCTATTTGTTAAAGGAATAAATAAATTTTATGCCGAAATTGACTTAAATGAACAGGAAGAGCTAATGCTTTATGCTGCATTTGGTCGATATGGCATTCAACCCTATTCTGATTATTTACTAAAAAAAGAACGATTTGAAGAATGGGCTGCACTGCATCAGCTATATCCTTCTTCAATTCCTTATTTAGAGGCATGTGGATTAAAAACCGTAGTAACTGCCGCGCCTAGTGTGACGCTCCCGCTCTATCATTACTATGCGCTTGAAGAAGTCCGTCAAAAATCGCGTATGAACTATAAGCAAGCGGTTCGGATTTGGAAAGCGATGAAATCTGCAGCGAAAAAAGCTGGTAAAACAACTTACTGGACGAACTATATTGAAACGGTACGCATGCAATATAAACGACTACGCGCATTGCAAGAAGAGCTAGATAAAGGCAATCTCACATAAGGAGGATTTTTTATAATGGATTTACAGTTAACGCCCCCTTTTGTGAAATCACTTCGTTTGAAAATTGAGCCGCTACAAAATGGCTTTTATTCAGTGATGGCATTGCATGAGGATGGGCTTATTTCACCACCTGAAAGCTGGGTGCAACAACTTTTTTATAAATACGAAGCAAATTATTTCGGTCTTACCATTCCTTTAGCTGAGCGAGATATTACATTATCAGCAATGGAGTTACTCGATGTGTTATCGCCTGTTTATAAGCACCCCTTTTTAGCCATTACAGGAGCAGATGCACAATCCGAAAAGCTCATTGCATCTTTTGAATTATTAATTCCGCAATGGACAAGTGAACATCTTTGGCAAACAGCAAGTATAGTAGATGGCACTCTTAGCTTTTCGGGACACGAAAACAATATTTTATCGACCGCCGTTACACAGAAGCTAACTAGTGCAGGTCTTGAAATGGGCCAAATCGAAGTACTGCTCCCGTTCTTTGAAAACGGAGGCTGGCCATTACAAACAGAACGTCAAACAGGAGGCGTTAAAGTTGCACTGCGTTTAAGCGAGCCTGAGGAAATGAGCGAGCTTTGGTTATTAGAAACGATTTTAATACCGCTTACTGGCAAGCACTGGACACCAGCAGTACGAAAACGTGCCCTACAAGTGGAGCATGCATTACCGGAAAAATGGGTAACACTTGCAGATGATATTGTACAAATGCAGCAGCAAATGAGCGAATTGCTCACTGTAGAAGATGTATATGTAGATCCTGCGTATTTTATTTATTTGCCGTTAACAGACCCACAAGTGAAGCTATTTTTGCGAGATGATTTGGCAAAATTACAGGCGCTCGGCTTTGAAATTATTTTGCCTGCTTGGTTGAAGGAATTAAAACAATCGAAAATGCGTGTTCGTGTTAGTGCAGGTAACACATCTACACGAAAAGTAGCAGGTCTTGATGATATTTTAACGTTTAAATGGCAATTCTCGATGAATGGCGAGGAAATATCAGCAGAGCAATTTAGGAAGCTAGTGGAAGAAAAACGTGAATTTGTGCGCATTGGTACAGAATGGTTCCGCATTGATGCTAACTGGATGACGGAAATGCGTGAATTAATGGCGCAAGCAGATGAAGAAAACTGGACGGTACGTGAATTATTATTCCGCGAGTTACCGGAATCATTCTCTGCCCCACTAGAGGATGATGAGGATGATGCCGAACGAGACGATCCTTTCTTTGCTTTTGAAATGCAAAAATCGCTACAAAATTATTTACAGCAGCTTCAGGAAAAACAAGGCTTACCTGCTGTAGAAACGCCAAATCACTTACAAGCAACATTGCGTCCGTATCAGCAACAAGGATTTGAATGGCTTGTTTTTATGCGCGAGCAAAAATTTGGTGCTTGCCTAGCAGATGATATGGGTCTCGGGAAAACGGTCCAAACGATTAGTTATTTATTATATACATTCTACGAGCTAAACGTGACAAATCCTGCGATTATTATTTGCCCTACTTCTGTTTTAGGCAACTGGCAAAAAGAGCTTGCCCGCTTTGCCCCGTCACTTAAAGTGCATACGCATTACAGTGCCAATCGCTTAAAAGAAGAGGCGTTCACACAGTTTGTTCAAGCGGAGCAACCACATATTATTTTATCGACGTACGGGACAATATCGCAAGATGCAGACTTTTTGCAACACGTAAATTGGTCAACTGTTATTTTAGATGAAGCACAGAATATAAAAAATATGCAAACATTGCAATCACGCTCTATTCGCAAACTGCATGGTGAACACCATATCGCACTAACAGGTACACCAGTAGAAAATCGCTTATCTGAGCTATGGGCAATTTTTGATTTCATTCATAAAGGCTATTTAGGTAGCTTTGGTAAATTCCAAGAGCAGTTTATTTTGCCTATTGAACGTGATGATTCTGAACAACATAAAACTGAATTACGTGCAAAAATTCGTCCGTTTTTACTGCGTCGTACGAAACGTGATCCTGATTTAATGCTAAATTTACCTGATAAACAGGAAACGAAGGAATTTTGTCCATTAACGAGTGAGCAAGCCGCGCTCTATGAGGGGTATATTGAAGATACAACCGCTCAACTTGAAAATTTAACAGGCTTTGAGAAAAAAGGCCGTATTTTAAAAATGCTGAATAAATTAAAGCAGCTATGTAATCATCCCGCGCTCTATTTAAAAGAGCCTTATGATGACGCCGAAACAATGTTAAAGCGTTCTGTTAAAGTCAAACGGATTGTTGAGTTATCCGCAGAAATTGTAGCAAATGGCGAACAATGTCTGATCTTTACACAGTATATCGGAATGGGCAAAATACTGCAGCATTGCTTCTCGGAATTATATAATATTGATGTGCCATTTTTAACAGGTAGTATGCCAAAGCAGCAACGTGATAATTTAGTTGAAGCATTCCAAGCAGGCGAATTCCCGATATTCTTGCTGTCATTAAAAGCAGGTGGTACAGGTCTAAATTTAACTGCAGCGAATCATGTTTTACACGCAGATCGCTGGTGGAACCCAGCTGTCGAAAATCAAGCGACGGACCGTGCATATCGTATTGGTCAAACACAATTTGTGCAAGTGCATAAGTTTATGACAATAGGGACCATCGAGGAAAAAATTGATAAAATGCTGACAATGAAATCTGCACTTTCCGAGGAGTTAATTCAATCAAGCCAATGGTTAACTGAATTGCAAGACGAGGAATTACTCGAACTTATGACACTTGACTAAGAAAAGCGTTTTCACGAATGCCTAGACGGTGTTTCAGCTCAAAAAAATTTTTACTCTTTACTAATAAAGAAGCGTCCTATCTTCGCGCCTAAAGATGGGACGCTTTTTCGGTTCTCTACAATATTTAGTTGTTAGATAGCAAATTTTAAGTAATAGGAGAATAAGATATTCTGCTGTGCGGTCTCAGCAGCTTGTTGAACCACCCCTTTACACATTTTTTGATAGCAAAACTGGTTCTTAATAATTTTTTTCTTACGTCGTAATTGGTAAAGCTTCTTCTGTTTCCGGTAAAATAAAATGTTCTTCTCCGTGTGGCTCCTCCCCCGCGGACTCCATTGGCGGGATAAGACTCTCATCACGAGATTTTAATGCGTAAAATCGGACATCCTCAGCAACAACTTCCATCGTAAATATACGAATATTGTCTTTGTTCAAATAAGAACGAGACTGTAAACGTCCATTAATACCGATTAATGAGCCTTTGCCGCAATATTTTGCTATGCGTTGTGCTAATTTTCCCCATGCCACACACAATACATAATCTGCATCAACACTGCCTTGGCTATTTCGAAAGTTCCGATTAATCGCTAATACAAAGCTTGTCTGTATTCTCGTTTCAGATAGTTGCCTGAGAAGAGGATCTTTTGTTAAGCGTCCAACAAGCCCGATCTGATTCATTTATTCACCTCCGTTTCTTTGCACTAGCATACTTGATGTAACGCATTTTTGGCAAAGGCGCAAACGTCATATTTGGTGAATTATCTGCTGTCTAAAATCGAAATTTCGACATGAAATAATAAATTATTCAACTTTTTATGTACCTCATTCCCTTGTCCTGATGACACTTTTGTGAATTATACTAATTAAGAAGTTTCGCATTTTTCGTATGTTATAATGAAATATATGCTACAAAAGGGAGGGAACTGCTTGAAAACGTTTAAAATGATGTCTTTTGATCTATTATCTGAAGATGGCGAACAAACGATTCCGATTACTGACGGATTAATTATTAATCAGGAAAATAGTCATCAATCGTGGGTGCTGGAGCTATTTATTCCTTCACAACATCGCACCATTTTTGAAAAGCTACAAGCAACTGGAGATGTTTTTGATGCACGCGCAGTTATTTCTTTTCCTGATAATGAACCAGCGCCATTTTCACTCGTAGTTTCCTCAATGAAAAACATTGGCGATCATGTTTCGGTGTTACTAAAGGGTAAAATTAAAGCACGCCGAAATCGATATGCTGAGCTTTTACTACAGCAGTTACTTGCTGAAGGATTATCGAATAAGGAACTTCTCATTCGCTTTGAGCAAGGTATGCTAAAACGTCCGAAAATTATTTCACCCAATTAAAAAACCAGAAACGTCCCCTAGACGCTTCTGGTTTTTTTATGTAGAAATTACGCCGAGTGGAATTTATTCGATATAGAAAAAATAAAAACAGCTGCAATTTACTTCAGCATTTCTTGATTTTTCAAAAATGATATAGGGCTTATTTTTAAATAAGTGTCACTGGCGCTTATTTAAAAATATATTGTATCTCAATTCCGCCAAATGGTCTTTTTAGCTTTTATTTTATTTTCTTTATAAAAAATTAGTTTTAGTGTTTTTTCGTTAAGGTGTGATGGCAGGCAGCCCCGTAGAGAATTGTTGTACACCTCATGCACTTACCGTAATCATTAATGTTCATAAAATTAGGAAGATCCACTCGTAAATCCGCATAAAAACTGTCCCAAAAGGAGTATATTGCTCACTTTCGGAACAGCTTCTTTTTTCGATTACTTATTATTTACATTATTACGCTCATGAACGTCAACTTCAACGCCGTTGCCATTTTTTTCTATAACTCGTTCTTCTACTGTGCCATTTGGCGCAACATATTTATCAGTCGTAGTTCCGTTGACGCCATTGTTAATCGTGCCGTTATTTACCCCATTACCTGTTCCAGGCACTGTAGGGTTAACAGGATTGGTGGTATTTGGATTTACCGTTTCATTTCTGGGCGCGGTATTATAATCCCTAACATTGTTATGATCAATGACATCATTCACCCCATTACGAACATCTTGCATAGGTGTTTCGTGATTTAGCGCTTCATTATTTGTATTACACCCCGCTAATAACACTGTACCTAGCATAGACGCGATGAACAAACCTTTCCACATAAAAAATTCCCTCCTTTCATTGGACTCATGTGATCAATACTTGATCGTTCATTAGAGTACCCGAGAAGGGAAGGAACTATCCGAAAATTTTATCGTACTAATTTAATTTTTCTTTTAATAATTGCTCAACATAAGCTGCTTCTGCTTTGCAACCATATGTGTAATTTGTACCAAGCTGCTTTTGCATTTCTTCGATTGACTCGATCTGCTTTTCAGTTGGTTCTTCGTTCAATATTTTTGCAATCACTTCATCAATTTTTTTAGCAATTTCTTCATGAAATTCTGTGCTTTCTAAAACTTCTTGAGGCACTTTATCGAACCAAGCAGCACTCTCTGTAAAATATTTTTGCCAGCTTGCGACGAAATCTTCTATTGAAAATTGCTCTTCATCCCAACCAATGCTCGCTAAATATGATTCAAATGACGTTGAAATCGATCTAGTAATGCTTATTTTGACGCCTGAAGACAGTTGTTTATACATCTAATATTAAACCTCCTACGTTTAAAGCCAACCTTTCGTACATACATGTATGAAACATTTTAACCTTTATATTCTATAACCATTAGCGGATAAAAGCAAATTAGTTGTTATTTTGGTTGAACTGGACCTAGGGCGAATAAAATATCTGCTTCACAAACTAATTCGCCATCTACAGTAGCAACACCGTGACCTTTACCCATTTGTCCACGAAGCTTCACAAATTCTACTTCTAATTTTAATTGGTCACCTGGTACAACTTGACGTTTGAAACGGCAATTGTCAATTCCGGTTAAAAAGGCTAGCCTACCTTTGTTTTGTTCTGCATTAAGCAGTGCGACACCACCAACTTGCGCCAGTGCCTCTACAATTAATACTCCCGGCATTACTGGATAGCCAGGAAAATGTCCATTGAAAAAATCTTCATTAATTGAGACATTTTTAATTCCTACTGCGCGTTTTCCATCTTCTACTTCAATGATTCGATCAACAAATAAAAATGGATAGCGATGTGGTAAAATTGCTTGGATTTGTTCTGCGTTTAACATAGATTTCCCCCATTAGTCCCCGATTATGTATAATTTTATCTTTGCCGAATTTTATAAATAAAAAACAGCGAATTAAAAGTAAGAAAAGAATTTGGCAAGCGTGGAAATACGCGTTGCCTTACTCTTTACCTTCAATAATATCAAGTATATGCTGCCATGTACTCCATTTTAAAGCATCTGCTGGCTCCCCACTGCCAATATAGCCATAGCCAATTATGACACCAGCTATAGCTGCGACGATTATTAAAATGAGCACAAGAAGAATACGGATCCAAATCGGAATTAATCGAATCTGCACCCAGCGCGTTCCTTTTGTTTCCACCAGTTGCTCTGCTGCGTTTTGTTTTTTGCTTCTTCTTTTTTTCGGCTCTACTTCTCTCTGCTCTTTTAATTCGTTAGTCATTATTTGTTCTCCCTTGTGCTTATCGAATGCCGTTTATTAGACCTAACATTTGATCTGCAATTGTTACTGCACGTGTATTGAACTGATATGAACGCTGCGTAGCAATTAAGTCTGTCATTTCTTTTGAAAGATCGACATTTGACATTTCAAGTGTTCTTATTTGTAATCCGATTTCAGAACGAGCAGTTCCTTGTAAATCTGTTAAAATATCTGCCTGTGTAAGCCCTAGCTCAACTAAATTAGCAGGTAGCCCTATATATGTACCAGATACATGCTCCATTGCTTGAGGCTTTTGAAGCTCTGACACCGCTAAATTGAATGGTAATACTTGTCCGTTAGCATAGTGTACGCTTAATTGCCCTTCTGGCGAAAGAGTAAAGTCTGTAGCAAAGTCAGGGAAGTAAATTTCATTACCATTACTATCCGCTACAGGATAACCGTCACCATTGACAAGCATTACTTGTCCATTGGCAATTGGCGACACATAGAAATCACCTTGACGTGTATAAACTGTACGTTGCCCTTCTCCCTCAGGCATTAAAATATTGAAGTATTGATTTTCTTTTGTAAATGCAAAATCTAAGTCACGATCTGTCGTTTGCAATGAGCCTTGCTTTTGATTTGCTTGAATTTGAGAGATGTGTGCACCGACTCCATAACGAATACCAACAGGTGATTGACGTAAAGTCTTGTCCAACTTATCGTTATTAAACTGTTGATATAAAAGCTCTGAGAATTGCGCTTCTTTTGCTTTATAACCATGCGTGCTGCTGTTTGCTATGTTATTACTAATATTGTCTAACTGCGATTGTAGTTGTGTTAATGTATTTGTTGCTGTGAGCATTGTGCGTAGCATGCATTATTCCTCCGTTACTATTATACTTTACCGATTTCATTTGCTGCTTTTTCCATACTTCTGTCGTAAGCTTGCAGTACTTTTTGATTGGCTTCAAATGCGCGGTATGCTGTCATTAATTCTGTCATAGAACGTGATGCATCTACGTTTGAGCTTTCTAAGAAATTTTGCTTCGTCGCAAATACGACACCATCTTGACCGTAAGCGGATGGCAATACACCATTATCTAACATGCGGAACAGACCATTATCTTGTTTCATTAATATGTCTGGATTTGCTGCAAAGGAAACTCCTAAAGTCGCTACTTGTACACCATTTTCATCTAGGATAGCCCCTGTTTCCGTTATTGAAATATTATCATTTGCTAACTGGATGCGTTGCCCAGTATTTGATAATACGTATAAGCCTTGTCCGTTTACTAAGTTGCCTTGTCCATCTAATGTGAAGTTTCCGTTACGAGTGTATGCTTCACCGCCTGATGGATGCTCTAATCGAAAATAAATGGCACCTTTATTGCCTGATGCCTCATCTACTGGTAACTGACCGTCAACTAATGCCACGTCTGTTTTCAAATCTGACGCACGCAAAGAGCCTTGCGTATAGTCTGCAATAGTTTCTTGTAAATATACACCAGTATTTAAAGCACCGATTGGATTTGCCGTTTTAATGCCTAAACCTTTTTCAGTTGGAATATTTGTAGATTTAATAGCTGACATCATCATATCTGGAAACGAGCGAATCGTTGACTGATCTGCTTTAAAGCCAGGTGTATTGGCGTTTGCCATGTTATTTGTTAGTATTTCTGTGCGACGTTGCTGTGCTAACATTCCTGATGCAACTGTATAAAATCCTTTAAACAAAAAGCTCACCTCATTTTAAAATTATATACTACTTGCTGCACGATCGATGTTATCAAGCATGATGCCTGTTCCAATTGCAACACAGTCCATTGGGTTTTCGGCTACAAATACAGGTACTTTCAATTCTTCGATTAAAAGTTGATCCATCCCGTGAAGTAAAGCGCCGCCACCTGTTAAAATAACACCTCGATCAATAATGTCTGCTGACAGTTCAGGCGGTGTTTTTTCCAATACGTTTTTCGCTGATTGAACAATCATAGATACCGATTCATGTAAGGCTTGTTCAATTTCAGAAGAGTGAATGGAAATTGTACGTGGTAATCCTGTTACCATATCACGACCACGAATTTCCATCGATTCGTCACGACTATTTGGGAATACTGTACCTATTGTCATTTTGATAGCTTCTGAAGTACGTTCTCCGATTAGTAACTTGTATTCTTTCTTTATGTATTGCAAAATGTCATTGTCGAATACATCGCCAGCTACTTTAATTGATTCACTTGTTACGATGTCACCCATTGATAATACAGCGACATCCGTTGTACCACCACCGATATCAACAACCATATTGCCACTTGGTTGGAAAATATCCATACCAGCGCCAATTGCGGCCACTTTCGGCTCTTCTTCTAAATATACTTTCTTACCGCCTGATTTTTCAGCCGCTTCACGAATTGCTTTTTGCTCTACACTCGTAATATTAGTTGGACAGCATATTAAAATACGTGGCTTTGATAAAAAACCTTTAACGTTTAACTTATTAATAAAGTGTTTTAACATTGCTTCTGTTACATCAAAATCTGCAATAACCCCATCTTTTAATGGTCGAATTGCGACAATATTGCCTGGTGTACGCCCCACCATTTTTCTTGCTTCCTCACCTACTGCTAATACTCGCCCTGTTTTTTTGTCGATTGCAACTACAGATGGTTCATTCAACACAATTCCTTTACCTTTAACGTGAATAAGGACATTTGCTGTACCTAAATCAATACCAATATCTTTTGAAAACATGCGTCTATCTCCTTCCCTCAATTCCAACATATATACGTACGCTATTTTATATCATTATCTAGAATATTTTATCATATTCACAATGTAATTACACCTTATATTATGGAAGTATTTTCCCTTTAAATGTTATACCTGTAGTTTTTTTTTTACGTGAAAAAGCATTTAGATGACAAATAATTATCATCTAAATGCTTTTTTCACGTTGCTTCGTTTGCCATTTCTTCTTTGTTGCTTCTCCTCCTCGCAAATGACGAATTGATTTATGGTACGCTAAAATTTCTTTAACTTCATTTGCTAATGGCTCATTTACTAAAATAAGCCGTTCCGTTAAATCTTTGTGTACCGTACTTTTTGAAAAACCCGTCATTTGTGCAAGGGCGCGGACCGTTTCACCGGTTTCAATGAGCAGCTCTCCTAATCGAACACATCGTTGTCGAATATGATCGTGCACGTTCTCTCCCTTTCTACTCCGGATGTAAGAATGTGCCGTAAATTACTTTGTACGTTTAGTAGTGCGTTTCTTCACCTTATGAGTAGTCCGCTTATGTTTAGAACTTAGAAAGCAAGCTTTTTACGAGGATTTATTGCTTCACCATTTTCCAACACTTCAAAATGCAAGTGATTCCCTACTGTTGGGTTCGACTCATTATCCGTTGTCATAGCGAGCGGCTGTCCTTGCATAACTAGATCGCCTTCTTTTACTACAATGTCAACTACTGAGCTATAACGAGTTTCTAAGCCATTTCCGTGATTCACTGTAATGCTATTACCTGTAAAAGCATCCATTTTCACTTTTGTGACTTCTCCACTCATTGCCGAAATTACCTCAAATGGCTCACCATTAATTGCAATTGACACACCAGTTGATGTGGAGAACGTTTGATTAAAAACGAACAGAGCATTTTCACGCGTTGCAGCATCAGCTGTGATATCATAAAAATCCTGCAATACTTTCACATCACCTAAAAGCTTTTCATTAAAAGGAAATTTCATTGTTTCCAGTACTGTATTCGTTTGAATAACTGGATCTGGCAGTGCTACTACAGGTTCCGTAAGCTGTTCTTCCTCTTTTGATACGATGGCATTATAACTAAATATAAGCGCAATAATCGCGAGTGCAATACCCGCATAAACAGCCGGCCAAAACCATGGCTTCTTTTGCCAATTTTTTCGAGAAGGTTTTAATTGTTTTTCCTCTCCCATGTTCATCACCTCTAGAGGCAGTGTGAACAGAATATTCCACTTTTAAACATAGTTGATTAATTTTTGTTTTTTTTAGGAGTCCTAAAGATATTTTATTATGAAGTTTTACTATTAATACGATAAAAATAGGAACTCAATTTCGCGAGCAAGTAGCGAGACTCACTGCCCTTAAGTAAGCTAGCATTCTGTTCCCACAGGAGTCTCACACATTCTTTTTCTATTGATAGTCAGCAAAAATGGCTGAATCGCTACTTTCTATATTTAAGGGAAGCCTCATGTTCATGAGAGGGTCACTTAATACAAGCAGCAGAGGCAAGTGTTGTATTCGGATAATAGTGTAACAGTATTTGCTCCATACTACGCCCTAATTTCGCAAACTCGTTCGCTCCGTATTGACTCATACCAACCCCGTGCCCATACCCCCTTGTTGTAATATCAATAGCAGAGCCATTTTTAACTAGCGTAAAATCTGTCGAGCGTAAGCCAAGCAACTGGCGAAAATCTCTACCACTAAATGTGCGTTTACCACTAATTTTTTGAACTCGACCTGTGTCATTTCTTTCAAGCTTGAGCGCTAAATAATCCACTTGTGTCCATTTTGTACCTAGCGCTGCATTTAAGGAAGCAACAGATAATGTCATAGTCTGAATATCTTGCTCTGGCGTAGTTGTTGTTTGTAAATATGGGATTTCGTTGCCGCTATAATTATAAGAGGATTCTGTTAAGCCATTAGAAGAGGCGTGAAACATTGCTGAAATCGGTTCATCATTATAAGTAAGTATTTGTGATGCAGTTGCTTCTACTGCAGAACTAATTTTTTGTTCGTACTGTGAAAAAGTGGTTAACCATTTTTCCTGGCGCGCTTCTTTACTCGCAAATACTTGATGTGCAGTTGTCGGCTTTATCGGTTTGCTCCCAAAATTAGTCGTGCGGATTACATATGTTCGGGCTGCGATTGCCTGCGCTTTTAATGCTTCGGGATGAAAGCTTGCAGGCATTTCTGCTGCAACGACTCCTATAATGTATTGTTCTAACGGAATCGGTTCAGCCGTCCCCTCAATAGTAATCATAATTTCGCATTGCTTTTCTATCTGTTTTGGAGAGAGTTGCTCCTTGTAAAAAAGAAGAGGCAAAAAAAATAATAAACATACAATTAAAAGAAAGATTAGTTTTTTCATACGCCAATGTATGAATATTGCCGGGGCAATATTTGTCGAATTGACAATTATGAGAACAGAATAAAAATTTAGTTTCTACTACATATATCGGCGTAAGTTCGAAACATCTATTATATTCGTCCCGATGCCTCTAACTAAGGATTTTTTGCTGCCAGTTTTTCGGTTGAAATGTTGCGGCAGGTACCTCCACTTTTTTTATCTCATCTATTATGTATTTTTATATAACATGACCTAATAAAATTCCCACTCAACTAAAATGTCTTTACTTCTAAAAAGTAAAAAAGACCGTCCACAAAAGTCATGTTTTAATCACTTTTCGGACAGTCTCTTTATCATATTATTGCAAACTAAATCATATATTATGCCGTAGCTTGCTTATTTTTATTTTTTTCGTTTTCAATTACTTCTTCTGTTTCAACGCGCTCAATATTAGCACCTAATGCGGCTAATTTTTCGTGGAAATTAACATACCCACGATCTAAATGGTGTAGCTTTGTAACGCGTGTCACACCTTCTGATACTAAACCTGCTAAAATAAGTGAGGCAGCAGCACGTAAATCTGTTGCAGTAACTTCTGCACCTTGCAGTTTATTGTTGCCTTCAATAAAGACAGAACGACCTTCAATTTTAGCTACAGCGTTCATACGTCGGAATTCTTCCACATGCATAAAACGATTTTCGAATACAGTTTCTGTAATAATGCTTGTGCCATCTGCTGTTAACATAAGCGCCATTAGTTGCGACTGCATATCTGTAGGGAAGCCTGGATGAGGCATTGTTTTAATGTCGACTGCTTTTAGTGCACCATTCGCACGTACACGTAAGCCGTCTCCTTCTTCCGTAATTTCGACACCCATTTCACGCATTTTAGCGATTAACGCTGTCATATGTTCTGGTACAGCATTTTCGATAAATACGTCACCACGTGTAATCGCAGCAGCTACCATAAATGTACCCGCTTCAATACGGTCTGGTATAACATAATGTGTTGCACCTTTTAGTTTTTTCACACCTTCAATGCGAATAGTATCTGTTCCAGCTCCAATAACACGTCCGCCCATTGCATTAATAAAGTTAGCTAAATCAACAATTTCAGGCTCTTTTGCTGCATTTTCAATTATCGTCGTCCCTTTCGCTAAGGAAGCGGCAGTCATAATATTTTCTGTAGCACCTACGCTTGGGAAATCCAAATAAATTTCGGCACCTACTAATTCTTCCGCTTTTGCCTCTACATAGCCATGACCGAATGAAATTTTAGCACCCATTGCTTCAAAACCTTTTAAGTGCAATTCAATCGGACGTGAGCCAATTGCACAACCACCTGGCAACGCTACACGGGCAAAGCCATTACGTGCAAGTAAAGATCCCATTACTAGAATAGATGCACGCATTTTACTGACAAATTCAAATTGTGCTTCGCTTGATAAATCACACGAAGCATCTATGATCATTTCATTTTGTTGTTCATTATAAATAACATTTGCATTTAGGCTTCTCAACACTTCACCTATAGTGTATACGTCGGCTAAATTAGGAACGTCTTTAATAATATTTTGACTTTCAGAAGCTAATAATGATGCTGCCAAAATAGGTAATACTGCATTTTTTGCACCTTCAACCTTTACGCTACCTTTTAACGTTTGGCCTCCCGTAACAATAATTTTCTCCACAATGCGTCCCTCCGGATTCAATTCTTACAAAACTGTAAATTTACGATTTATTTTAAAAGTTCAATAGTCTCATTTATTCAAACACTGTTAATGTTACATTTATAAACACTCTTAATCAAGCGCCCAAATCACTATTTTACGTCATTTCACTCATTTTAGCTACATTTTTATAATACGCACATTACATATAAATTGTGAATTTTGTCGAATCTAAAAAAATTGTCAAATTATCCATTACCTATAATCCCGAATGTTGGAAAATTTTTTTCGGAATTGCCCAGGAAATATATATTTTGTAGCGAAAAGCAATTATTTACTTTTCCCTACAATCCATATAGATGCAATAAATTTAACAGTTATTTGTAAATATATGGCAGATGTTGCGACCACTGTGAAAATGTAATGAAGAAATTCGACACAGTAGAGCCAATCGCGATGCTAAATAATATATATACGAGCTGAATTTGAAACGTTTTCCCTTTTTTAAATAACTGTTCGAATCGAAATGCTTGCAGTGCATAAAAAGTTATTCCAATAAAAAAAATATGTGATGCTAGTCCAAAAAGAGCCTGCTGTCCAATTTGAGTATAAATATCTATAACTACTCCCTCCTCCTATTAAAAATTCATGTTCAGAAAAAATTTATCTATATTTTTATTGCTTAAACACAGTAAGCGAAAAAATCGTTACTCACTAATTGCTTTGACTTATTGTACAATTTCACATATCTTTGCCGTTCATAGTTTAAAAAAGCGGACAGATCGCTCTGCCCGCTTGAAAATTTGAATTAGATATTACCCTCACGAACGTTGATACGATTCAACGCACGTTTTAGAGCTAGCTCAGCACGTTGGAAATCAATGTTATCTTGTTGGCTTTGGCTCTTTTGTAGACGGCCTTCAGCACGTGCTAAAGCTTCCTTAGCACGAGCAACATCGATTGAAGAAGCTTCTTCAGCAGAAGGAGCTAAAATCGAAATTTCTTCAGGACGTACTTCAATGAAACCACCGCTCACAGCTACAACTTCAGTTGAACCGTCTTCTTTTTTCAGCTTCACTGCACCAATTGCAAGTGGAGCAACCATAGGAATATGGCCTGCAAGAACACCAATTTCACCTGAAGTTGTTTTAGCGATAACCATTGTTACTTCAGAATCGTATACCGGGCCGTCGGGAGTGACAATATTGACTTTTACTGTCTTCATATTTTTTCCTCCTCGTCCCTAGTATTAAACCTCAACGCCCATGCTTTTCGCTTTTTCAACTACTTCATCAATGCTACCAACTAAACGGAAAGCATCTTCTGGTAAGTGATCCCATTTGCCATCAAGGATTTCCTTGAATGAACGAACAGTTTCTTTAACAGGAACATAAGAACCTGCTTGACCAGTAAATTGCTCCGCTACGTGGAAGTTTTGTGATAAGAAGAATTGAATACGACGAGCACGTTCAACTGTTTGTTTATCTTCATCAGATAACTCATCCATACCTAAGATAGCGATGATATCTTGTAATTCACGGTAACGTTGGATTGTACGTTGAACACCAGTAGCTATTGCGTAATGTTCAGGTCCTACGATTTCTGGTGATAATGCACGAGAAGTCGAAGCTAATGGGTCAACCGCTGGGTAGATACCCATTTCTGATAATTTACGCTCTAAGTTAGTTGTAGCATCTAAGTGGGCGAAAGTTGTAGCTGGTGCCGGGTCAGTATAGTCATCGGCTGGTACGTAAATCGCTTGGATAGAAGTTACAGAACCTTTAGTTGTAGATGTGATACGCTCTTGTAATTTACCCATTTCAGTTGCAAGTGTTGGTTGGTAACCTACCGCAGAAGGCATACGACCTAATAGGGCAGAAACCTCAGAACCTGCTTGAGTGAAACGGAAGATGTTGTCGATGAATAAAAGTACGTCTGCACCTTGCTCATCACGGAAGTATTCTGCCATTGTTAAACCAGTTAAAGCTACGCGCATACGTGCTCCAGGTGGCTCATTCATTTGACCGAATACCATCGCAGTTTGCTTAATAACGCCTGAATCGCTCATCTCGAAGAATAAGTCGTTCCCTTCACGAGTACGCTCACCTACACCAGCGAATACAGAGATACCAGAGTGCTCTTGTGCGATGTTGTTAATTAATTCTTGGATTAATACAGTTTTACCTACTCCGGCACCACCGAATAGACCGATTTTACCACCTTTGATGTAAGGTGCTAGTAAGTCTACTACTTTGATACCTGTTTCAAGGATTTCAACTGTAGTTGATAAGTTTTCGAAAGTTGGAGCTTCGCGGTGGATTGAATCACGGCGAACATCCGCTGGAATCTCTTCACCTAAGTCGATTACTTCTCCTAGTACGTTAAATACGCGACCTAGAGTAACTTCACCAACTGGTACTGAGATTGCTTTTCCTGAGTCTGTAACTTCTGCTCCACGTTGTAAGCCATCAGTAGATGACATTGCAATTGTACGAACAGTGTCGTCACCTAAATGAAGTGCAACTTCTAATGCAAGAGTTGTCGCTTCTTCATTTGGACGTTCAATCTTAACAGTTAAAGCGTTATAGATTGCTGGTAATTGGCCGTTGCTGAATTTCACGTCAACAACTGGACCCATTACTTGAAGAACGTGTCCTTTATTCATTACTGTGTACCCTCCTATCGTATTCTTATACGACATTGGGAAGCTTGAGGCCTATTCTAAGGCTGCAGCTCCACCAACGATTTCTGTAATTTCTTGTGTAATAGCCGCTTGACGAGCACGGTTGTATTGAAGAGATAGGTCTGAAATAAGATCAGAAGCGTTATCTGTTGCATTTTTCATGGCCGTCATACGAGAAGCATGTTCACTCGCTTTTCCGTCTAATAATGCACCGTAAATTAAGCTTTCCGCATATTGTGGAAGTAATACTTCTAGAATCGCTTCACCAGATGGCTCGAATTCATAAGCAGCTTTGCTTGATGTAGGCGCAAGATCAGTTAATGGAAGAACTTTTTTCTCTGTCACTTCGCTAGCGATAGCGCTGACAAAGTGATTGTAGTACATATAAAGTTCATCATATGTACCATCAGTGAACATACCAACAGCTTTACGAGCGATTTCTTTAATATCAGCGAATGTTGGTTGGTCAGGAAGAGCAACAACACTACTGATAACGTTGTAATCACGTTTTACAAAGAAGTCACGTGCAACACGACCTACCGCTAAAATAACGTACTCGTCTTTTGATTTATGACGCTCGTTTGCTGTACGAACTATTTGACGTAGAATACTTGAGTTGTAAGCACCTGCTAGACCACGGTCAGAAGTGATTACTAAGTAAGCCGTTTTCTTTACAGGGCGAGAAGTTAACATAGGATGTCCACTGTCTTTAGTACCTGATGCGATAGCGCCTACTACGTCTTGGATTTTCTCCATGTAAGGAACGTAAGCTTTAGCGTTTTGCTCTGCACGACGAAGTTTTGAAGAAGAAACCATCTGCATCGCTTTCGTAATTTGCATTGTGCTCTTTGTAGAGTTAATACGACCTTTAATTTCGCGTAAGTTTACCACTGGTATTTCACCACCTTTTTGTTTTTAATCAAAAATACTAAATGCTAATCGAAAAATTATTCAGATTTAGCGAAGATCTTTTTGAATGCATTAATTGCTTCAGCCATGTCAGCATCTTGTGGAAGATCTTTAGTAGTACGGATATGATCTAAAACGTTTGTGTGGTTTGAATCTAACCAGCTTAAGAACTCTGATTCAAAACGAACGATATCTTGTACTGGAATATCATCTAAGAATCCACGAGTTAACGCATATAGAGACATAACTTGTTTTTCAACTTTAAGTGGTTTGTTAAGATCTTGTTTTAAGATTTCAACAGTACGTTTACCACGCTCTAATTTAGAAAGCGTAATAGCATCTAAGTCAGAACCGAATTGAGCGAATGATTCAAGCTCACGGAATGCAGCTAAGTCAAGACGTAGTGTACCCGCAACTTTTTTCATCGCTTTAATTTGTGCAGAACCACCTACACGAGATACTGATAGACCCGCGTTGATCGCTGGACGTACACCTGAGTTGAATAAGTCAGATTGTAAGAAAATTTGACCATCAGTAATTGAGATTACGTTTGTTGGGATATAAGCAGAGATATCACCAGCTTGAGTCTCAACGAATGGTAGAGCTGTAATCGAACCATTTTTATAAGTTTCGTTTAACTTCGCAGCACGCTCTAATAGACGGCTGTGTAAGTAGAATACGTCACCAGGATAAGCTTCACGACCTGGAGGACGGCGTAGAAGAAGTGAAAGTTCACGGTAAGCTGATGCTTGTTTAGATAGGTCATCATACACGATTAAAACGTGTTTACCATCTAACATGAATTCTTCTGCCATAGATACACCAGCAAATGGAGCTAAGTATAGTAATGGAGCTGGTTGTGATGCAGATGCAGTCACTACAATTGTGTAATCTAATGCGCCATGTTTACGGAAAGTTTCAACTACACCACGTACAGTTGATTCTTTTTGACCGATAGCAACATAGATACAAATCATGTTTTCGCCAGCTTGGTTTAAAATAGTATCGATCGCTACAGAAGTTTTACCAACTTGGCGGTCACCGATGATTAACTCACGTTGACCACGACCGATTGGCACAAGAGCGTCAATCGCTTTAATACCTGTTTGTAATGGTTCGTGTACTGATTTACGAGCCATTACACCGAAAGCTGGGCTTTCGATTGGACGAGTTTTTGTTGTGTTGATTGGACCTAGACCGTCAACTGGTTGACCTAGTGGGTTTACAACACGACCAATTAGCGCTTCACCAACTGGTACTTCCATAATACGACCTGTACGACGAACTTCATCGCCTTCTTTGATGTCTGTGTATGGACCTAAGATTACGATACCAACGTTACCTTCTTCTAGGTTTTGCGCCATACCCATAACACCGTTAGAGAACTCTAAAAGCTCCCCAGCCATGGCGTTGTCGAGGCCATGAGCTAGAGCGATACCGTCACCAACACGGATTACAGTACCTACTTCGCTTACTTTAAGTTCAGATTGGTAATTTTCAATCTGTTGTTTAATCAGACTGCTGATTTCTTCAGCTTTGATGCCCATGTATGTTCACCTCTCACATTTCTTAAGATTTAACCTACTAACGTACGTTTAAGACCTTCTAGCTTAGAAGCTACAGTGCTGTCATAAATGTAGTTACCGATTTGAACACGAACTCCACCAAGTAATGATGGGTCGATTTCATTTGTAATGTTTAATTGCTCTGTACCAACTAATTTGCCGAATGCTACAGAAATTTCTGCGCGTTCTGCATCAGTTAATGCTCGAGTTGAATAAACTGTTGCATCTGCAACACCTAGTGCTGACGATGCTAATGTTTGGAACTCTTTCGCTACGATAACTGCTTCGTTAACACGCTTTTTATCAATTAATAATTGAAGTGTTTTGACTACAGCTGGATGTGCGTTAGAGAAAATTTCTGCAACAATTGCTTTCTTACGGTCAGCTGATATTTTAGGAGCACCTAGTAAATCAAGTAACTCAGTGTTACTTTCTAATACTGTTACTAATTCCTTTAAATCAGCGCCTACTTCTGCAAGTACTTGCTTTTCTTGTGCTAATTGGAATAAAGCTTGTGCATAACGCTTAGCTACAGTCGTTTGACTCATTTCGCTTCGCCTGCCTTCGCAATCGTTTCTTTAATTAATGCGCTGTTGTCCTCTTCAGAAATTTCTTTACCAAGAACTTTAGATGCAGCAAGTACTGATAGTGAAACCACTTCTTCACGTACAGCAAGGATTGCTTTCTCTTTTTCTGTTTCGATTTCACGTACAGCAGAATCTTTAAGACGGTTTGCTTCCGCACGAGCTGCTGAAATAATTTCATCACGTTGAGCATCGCCTTGTTTTTTAGCGCCTTCAATAATTGCTTGCGCTTCAGTACGAGCTTCTTTAAGAAGGCTCTTCTGTTCTTCTAATAATTGGTGAGTTTCTTTGCGAGCTTTTTCAGCTGCTTCGATTTCACTAGCAACTAATTCTTCACGTTGTTGCATAATGCCCATTAACGGACCCCAAGCGAACTTTTTAAGAAGAAGCATTAAAACAGCGAAGATCACTAATGTTGCAAGTGCATCTCCTAAGTTTAATTTGCTAGCTCCAGCACCTAGTACAAGATAATCTAATACCACGATTGTTTCACTCCCTTCAAGAGCTTATGTTCAATATCTATAATGTTAAAATCTTTAGTTTCACGTTAAAAAATACTTCATTATATAAAAAGTAATGATACTTTTTCATACAAAAGGAATGGCGAAGTTTCTCTGGGAATTGCCTTCGCCATTATTATCCGTTAATCCGTAGATTATTTGTTCATTACGATGAATGCTACTACTACTGCGATGATTGGAAGTGCTTCAACTAATGCAACCCCGATGAACATTACAGTTTGAAGTGCGCCACGTGCTTCTGGTTGACGAGCGATCCCTTCAACTGTTTTAGAAACGATAAGACCGTTACCGATACCTGCGCCTAATGCACCTAAACCGATTGCGATTGCTGCTGCTAATAAACCTACTGAACCTACCATTGTAAATTTCCTCCTTGGAATTGTGTTTTGTTTTGGTTCAAATTACCGTAATGTATACGGGAATTTATAATTAATGGTCGTGACTCACTTTGTGTGCCATATAAACCATCGTTAACATAGTGAAAATGAAAGCTTGGATAAACCCGATGAATATCGAGAACCCTTGCCATGCCATCATTGGAATAATTGCTCCAACGAAGCCGAATACCGTGCCTGATGCTGCTAAACTTGCGATTAAACCAAGTAAAATCTCACCCGCGTAAATGTTACCGTAAAGACGTAGTCCAAGAGTTAACGTATTAGCGAACTCCTCTACAATTTTTAATGGGAACATGAATGACATAGGTTGGAAGAATGTTCCAACGTACTGTTTTGTTCCGTTTAGTTTTACACCGTAATAATGTGTTAAAACAAGAATCATTGCAGCTAATGTCATTGTTACTGTCGGGTCAGCTGTTGGTGATTTCCACCATAATTCGTGGTCATATACAATTGAGAACGGAAGTCCTAGTAAGTTCGAAACTGCAATAAACATAATTAAAGTAATTCCGAGTACATGGAATCGACCACCTGTTTTCCAGTCCATATTACTTTTAATGATGTTTTTCACGAAGTCCATAATCCACTCCATGAAGTTTTGCATACCAGTCGGTTTTAATTTTAAGTTTCGAGTTGCAATAAAAGCGATTAAGAACACGACAATAGCAGCAACTAATAACATCATTACTGTAGATAAGTTGAACGTTAAGGTAATAAATTCTAAATCTAAATGGTATTCTGGACTTGTATGATCCATTTTTGCATTCACCTCTCTTTCCTAATGCACCTTAATGGTTTTTAACATGATGTACAATTCGCTCAACAACGAGAAATATGTACGGAATCATTAGCCCAATGACCGTGCTAATTAAGTGAAAATATTGTGGCAACGAAATTGCAATTGCGACTGCTGCAACACCTGATCCGAACCGTAAAGCCGTACCTATTGATGGTGCTTTCGTCCCTTCACCAATGGCGTGGTCAAACTTTTCCATTCGTCGAACTAAAATCCAAAAGTTATAAGTACCAAATAACGCACCAAGACCTATTCCGGTGAAGATTGAATCATAAGGTGTAAATCCCCAGCCTAAAGCACAGAGAGCGAGCAAAAAAAATAACGCTTTCTTTTGCTTAGCGAAAATGTGATGCAAATCTAGCATTGGCAATTAATCTCCTGAACCATTTTTTCGAGTAAAGAAATCATTCTGTTGACCATTAAGTGAAATCAAAGCGCAGTGAATGCACTACAGGTGAGGTTAGAACGCAGCAAAAAGACTGATACATTTGGAGCAAATTTCTACTTCAAAAAAATTCACAGTCTAACACTACATAAAAGCCCTAGCCTATATGGACATGTATCCAGACGCATAAAAAACGTTGCAAATTGACAATTTTTGTTTCAACTGCCAATCTAGTAGAAACTTGATATAACAAGTGTTTCAACGCCTTTTGACTATACGAAACCCTCATCATTCTTACCCTTTGTAAGCATACAATAGGGGTTATTTGATGTCAATTAGTAATGGTGAAATTCTTCACAAGACATCAGTCCTTGTCAAATTGTTGACAAATTTGTGTATTATAATTCATTTTTCATAACAATTTCTTCGCGAATATACTTTTTTTCGCTTTTTTTTGTTATTCAGCCCGCCAAAAGTAAAAAAATCGTTTATTTCAAAGTTTTTCTACAATTATTTACGTGTTTGCAAAAAATTAATGAGTGCATCCACAATTCGCTCGGAGGCGTTCCCATCTCCATATGGATTTGAAGCATGTGCCATAACTTCATAGGCGCTTGCATCAGTTAATAGCTCTTTTGCCATCGCATAAATTGCATCCTCTTCAGTTCCTGCTAGCTTTAATGTACCTGCAGCAATCCCTTCTGGACGTTCTGTTGTATCACGTAACACTAGGACTGGCTTACCAAGTGAAGGGGCCTCTTCTTGTACACCACCCGAATCCGTTAAAATTAAATATGAACGCGCAGCGATATTATGGAAATCAAATACTTCTAGAGGTTCAATTAAATGAATGCGCTCGTCATCCCCTAATATTTCGTTGGCAATTTCACGAACGGCTGGATTCATGTGTACTGGGTAAACAACTTGGACATCATCATGCTCTGCTAGAAGACGTTTAATAGCACGGAACATATTGCGCATCGGCTCTCCTAAGTTTTCGCGACGGTGTGCTGTTAGTAAGATCATACGGTCCGTACCGATTTTTTCTAAAACCGGATGATTATATTGTTTACTAACAGTAGTTTTTAATGCATCAATTGCTGTATTACCTGTTACAAAAATTGCATCCGCGTGTTTATTTTCTTTTAAAAGGTTTTCTTTTGATTGTTCTGTCGGGGCAAAATGCAAATCTGCCATTACTCCCGTTAGCTGGCGATTCATTTCCTCTGGGTAAGGTGAATATTTTTGCCCTGTACGTAAGCCTGCTTCTACATGTCCAATGGCAATTTGATTATAAAAGGCAGCAAGACTACCGATAAATGTCGTTGCTGTATCTCCATGTACTAAGACGATATCGGGCTTTGCTTCTTTCATAACTCGATCTAAACCTTGTAATGCATTCGTAGCTACATCAACTAATGTTTGGCGATCCTTCATTATATTTAAATCATAATCCGGCTCGATTTTAAATGTCTCAAGCACTTGGTCAAGCATTTGACGATGCTGTGCAGTTACAGTTACGATTGATTCGATTTGTTGTTGTTTTTCTAATTCGAGAACAAGAGGTGCCATTTTAATCGCTTCCGGTCGAGTACCGAAAATCGTCATCACTTTAAATTTAGTCATTGCTACGTCTCCATTCTATTTATAATGAAAACGCCCTCCATACTTGAAGGACGTTACCGATCACTATATTACAATAGCTTTAATTTTAAATATGCAATTATTTTGTGCCGAATAAACGGTCTCCTGCATCGCCTAAGCCTGGTACGATATAGCCGTGGTCGTTTAATTTTTCATCTAATGCTGCAATATAAATATCTACATCATCATGCTCATCTTGAATTGCTTTTACGCCTTCTGGAGCTGCAATTAAACACATAAATTTAATACTTTTTGCTCCGCGCTTTTTAAGTGAGTTAATCGCTTCAACTGCTGAGCCACCTGTAGCAAGCATCGGGTCTACAATGATGAAATCGCGCTCTTCTACATCTGCAGGAAGTTTCGCGTAGTATTCAACTGGTTTCAACGTTTCTGGATCGCGATATAAACCAATGTGACCAACTTTAGCAGCTGGGATCAATTTTAATACGCCATCAACCATACCGATACCCGCACGTAAAATAGGTACGATTGCAAGTTTTTTACCCGATAATACTTTTGTTTTTGCTGTTGTTACTGGTGTTTCAATTTCGATTTCCTCTACAGGCATATCGCGTGTTATTTCAAATGCCATTAATGTAGCTACTTCATCTACAAGTTCACGGAATTCTTTTGTTCCTGTATTTTTGTCACGAATATAAGTTAACTTATGTTGAATTAATGGGTGATCAAATACATATACTTTGCTCAATGTAGATCTCTCCTAACTGTTATTTATCTCAGTTAGTATAACAAAAAAAATCATACATGTCCTAAACATGTATGATTTTTTTCTGTATCGATAGCGCAGCGGCAGATACAAAATTTCTATACACAACGCGGACCAGGCTATTTTATTACTATTCAATAGCTTTTACCGGCATTTGCTCATTTTTCATACATGTCCTAAACATGTATGATTTTTTTCTGTATCGATAGCGCAGCGACAGATACAAAATTTCTATATACAACGCGGAGCAGGCTATTTTATTACTATTCAATAGCTTTTACCGGCATTTGCTCATTTTTCATACATGTCCTAAACATGTATGATTTTTTTCTGTATCGATAGCGCAGCGGCAGATACAAAATTTCTATACACAACGCGGACCGGCTATTTTATTACTATTCAATAGCTTTTACCGGCATTTGCTCACTTTTCATACATGTCCTAAACATGTATGATTTTTTTCTGTATTTACGCGCACGGAAACTCCTACGACTCTAAAATGCTTCTGAAACTGTTCGAAAGTCCCTTTTTTATTATGCGTATAGCGGGAATTTATCTGTTAATTTTTTTACTCGTTCAACTGCTTGTTGTTTCACTGCTTCATCTTCTGGGTTTTTCAGAACTAACGCCATGATTTTACCTACTTCAATCGCATCTTCTTCTTTGAATCCACGAGTTGTAATAGCTGCAGTACCTACACGAATACCAGAAGTTACGAATGGTGACTCAGTATCGTATGGGATTGTGTTTTTATTTGTTGTAATACCTACTTCATCAAGGACATGCTCTGCTACTTTACCAGTTAAGCCTAGAGATTTTACGTTTAATAATAGTAAGTGGTTGTCAGTACCACCTGATACGATTTCCACACCCTCAGCGATTAAAGCTTCTGCTAAAACATGCGCATTTGCTTTAATTTGCTTCGCGTAATCTTTGAATTCAGGTTGTAATACTTCACCAAATGCTACAGCTTTTGCTGCGATTACGTGCATTAACGGGCCACCTTGAATACCTGGGAATACTGATTTGTTTAATTTTTGCTCCCATTCTTTTGAAGCAAGGATTAAACCACCACGTGGACCACGTAATGTTTTATGCGTAGTCGATGTTACAAAATCAGCGTAAGGTACTGGAGATTGGTGTTCACCAGCAGCGACTAAACCTGCTATGTGTGCCATATCTACCATAAAGTATGCGCCTACTTCATCAGCGATTTCACGGAATTTAGCGAAGTCGATTGCACGTGGGTAGGCAGATGCACCCGCAACAATTAATTTTGGTTTATGTTCTAATGCTTTTTGACGAACATCTTCATAGTCAATTACGTGTGTATCTTCTGTCACGCCGTATTCAACGAAGTTATAAAGAATACCTGAGAAGTTAACAGGTGAACCGTGTGTTAAGTGACCACCGTGTGATAAGTTCATCCCTAAAACTGTGTCACCTGGTTGTAAAATTGTGTGGTAAACAGCCATGTTCGCTTGTGCGCCTGAGTGAGGTTGCACGTTTGCATATTCTGCACCGAAAATTTCTTTTACACGATCACGAGCAATGTTTTCTACTACGTCTACATGTTCACAGCCACCATAATAACGTTTGCCAGGGTAACCTTCAGCATATTTGTTTGTAAGATGGGATCCTTGAGCTTCCATAACTGCTTCTGATACGAAGTTTTCTGAAGCGATTAGCTCAATATTTTCGTTTTGACGCTTTTTCTCTGCTAAAATTCCTTCTAGTACTGCTTTGTCTTGTGCTGCTAATTTTTCAAATGCCATGTCAATTAATCCCCCTAAATATTAGTTAGTTTCATATTTTGCTCGCACGCCACCAATTAGCTTTGGACGCGTTATTGCCACAGTGACAACTGCTTGACCTAGCATTTTGATGGACGTACGAATTGGAACTGCTACTACTTTTAAATGCATACCGATTAACGTTTGACCAATATCTAGTCCTGCGTGCGCTTGAACGCTCTCGACAACGACTGGATTTTCTAGCTGTGTATATGCATATGCGGACATCGAGCCCCCTGCCGTATTTACTGGAACGACATGAACTGGCTCTAAATGGTACTTTTCAGCTGCGGCAGCTTCCATCGTTAATGCACGATTAATATGCTCGCATCCTTGAAAAACTAAATATAGCTCGTTTCGTGCGGCAAAATTTTTTAATTCATCATATATAACTTGTGCAACTTCTAATGTTCCCGACGTGCCAATCTTTTCGCCGATTACTTCAGAAGTTGAGCAACCAACGACGAATAATTGTTGCTTGCGAAACGTGACTTGCTGTTCTACATCACTTAACAATTGCGAAAGCGTCTTTTGCAAATCGTTTAAGTTTGTCATGTTATTACCCTTCAAGCTCCGTTATTTTTTCAACACGACGCGTATGACGGCCGCCTTCAAAATCAGTGCTTAACCATGTTGATACGATTTCACGTGCAAGGCCAGGCCCAATAACACGTTCCCCCATCGCTAACACATTCGAGTCATTATGGCAACGTGTTGCTTTTGCAGAAAATACGTCATGTACTAATGCACAACGAATGCCTTTAAATTTATTTGCAGCAATAGATATGCCAATACCAGTTCCACAAATTAAAATACCGCGATCAAACTCACCTGCAGCTACACGTTCTGCAACCGGTCTAGCATAGTCTGGGTAGTCAACTGAATCATTCGTTTGTGGACCAAAATCTTCATAGCTAATACCTAGCTCATCTAAAAGCTCCATAATTTCTTTTCGTAAATTATTTCCGCCATGATCCGAAGAAATTGCAATTTTCAATGAGGTTCCCTCTTTTCAATATATAGTCAACAATAGTGTACCATTTCTGCAAATAGAAAAACATGCTTTTTCACCTGTAACAATGAAACATTTTCCGTTAAATACGAATGATTTATCTCACGAGCATTAAAATGTTCACTTTTTAGTTAAAATTACTGTGTAATACGTACATAATCTGTTAGTAAATTCGGAATTAACCTATATAACTCTATTATGTAAGGCATTAAAAATTGGGACCGTCGAGGAGACAGTTGCTACTTTATAATTGGAACCGTCGAGGAGAAGGATGCATAAAATTTTCTTGCGTGTGTATCAGTGGACAGGGCACGTCAATAGTTGCATTTTCAAATGCCACTGATGAGTTATCAGTGGCTCTTCGGATTTAATACTAGCGCTCTTCGGCGGGTTACTCGCTTTTCACAGGTGTTTACTCGCTCTTGCCTTGGCTTTACTAGCTCTTTCACTCGATTTACTCGCTTTTCCGCGGTTTACTAGCACTATCCCCCGGGTTACTCGCTATTCGCAGGTGTTTACTCGCTCTTGCCTTGGCTTTACTAGCTCTTTCACTCGATTTACTCGCTCTTCCCAGGGTTACTCGCGCTATCCCCCGGGTTACTCGCTTTTCACGGGTGTTTACTCGCTCTTGCCTTGGCTTTACTAGCTCTTTCACTCGATTTACTCGCTCTTCAGCGGGTTACTAGCACTATCCCCCGGGTTACTCGCTTTACATAGGTGTTTACTCGCTCTTGCCTAGACTTTACTAGCTCTTTCACTCGAGTTACTTGCCTTTAACAAATGCGTCACTTATGGGAAAAGCGCCTTAAATGAAAACGCAAGAATGTTGATAAACCAACATTCTTGCGTTTCGGATAAAATACATTACTTCGATAAATCGAACTTTGAAATGACTTTATATAGTTCATCTGATTTGCTTTGTAAATCTTGCGACAGTTTTTGTACTTGATCAATTGAATATGCTTGTTCTTCCGCTGCGCTGCGAACTTCCTGTGCCCCTGCGGAAGTTTCTTCAGCAATAGCTGCTACTTCCTGCGATTGGCGAGCTGTATGTTCAATATTGTGTAATTGCTTATCTGCAAGACTTGAAATATCAATTACTGCCTGTGCCATTTCTTCTACACTTTGGGCCATTCCTTCAACCGCAGCTGTCGTTTCAGATACACGCGCCGACTCTTGTACGGCAAATGCAACTTGTCCATTCATTTGCTTCACTACGATTTCTACATTCGTTTGCATCGTTTTAATAAGTGTTGAAATACCTTGTACTGCTTTTGCACTCTCGTCTGCTAAGCTACGCACTTCCTCAGCGACTACAGCAAACCCTTTACCATGATCCCCTGCCCGTGCCGCTTCAATGGAGGCGTTTAAAGCTAATAAATTTGTTTGTGCGGCAATATCGCCAACAAGCGCAATAATTTGTTCAATTTGTTCCGCATTTTTTTCAAGTGCTTGAATATTTGTTAACGCTTCCTCATTGCCTTGCGCTATAGTACGAATACTATTTACAAGCCCTTGGATTGAAGCTGTTGTATTAGATAAATTGCTTAATATTTGCTTTGATTCTGTTGCAGATTTAACTGCACGTGAATTGACTTCTAAAGCTAACTCGCGAACATCCGAAAGTGCTTCCGCTGTTTCTTGCACTGCGACCGCTGAAGCATCGGCACCGTTAGAAATATGCCCAACTGTCTGTGCGATATTATCTGCTTTATAGGAAGCTGCCGTTGTTTGCTGTGACAACTCTCCAATAGTTGAATTAGTTATTTTAAAGTTACCTTCAATGCCCTCTACCATATTACGTAAATTGACTAGCATATGCTGAAACGCCTCTGCTACTGAGCGAATTTCGTCAGATGTTTTTGGCATGTCAACATCTTGGCCAATTTTCCCTTCAGCTACTCGCGTTGCCGTTTCTTCTAAGCGCTGTAATGGGCGGACAAGTATCACGCCGAAAACTCCAGCTAATATACAAGACCACGTTATACCTAAAGCGTATGTAATAATTTCAAAAAGTTTACGATCAACATTAGAGAAAAATGTTGGTTGAATATACTCAATGAAAACAAAACTTGTCGAATACGTTATTAACGCTAAAATACCTACAAATAAAATTAACTTTTTGCGTAAATTAAAGCTGTTTCGTTTACCGTTCATTATATTTACAAGCCCCTTTCATATTTTTCTAGCAACACATCAATTAAACTCTGCAATTCATTAAAAGTTTGTTGATATGTATTTAAATCACCACCGTATGGGTCAGAAACATTTGGAGCAGTATACGGCGTTACGTATTCTTTTAATGTGTATGTCTTATCCGCAGCTACTTCATAACTATGGAGCAGCATCTCTTTATGTGCAGATGTCATCGTCAAAATTAAATCCGCCCACTCAATATCATCGGCATTTACTTGACGAGAAAGATGGGAATGTGGAATATTTCCTAAATTTAACACGATTTTTGCATTTTCCGACATTTCGCCACCTTCAAGCGCATAAATGCCAGCCGAACGAACTTCTAAATTTGGTATTTGTTTTGCTTTTAAAATCGCCTCTGCCATTGGACTTCTGCAAGTATTTCCAGTACATACAAAATAAATATTCATTATACTCACTCTTTCTTGATGATTGTCATGTAACCCTCTTGTCTAATATTGTCGCCATAACGCGAGTACACTCATGCATAACAACAAAATTCCTGCTACTACTTTAAATACATTCCCATTAAAGAAGGTCCTTTTTGCAATGACTAAAGCTGCATAAGATAGTAAAAAAGTCGCTATCCCTGCACTTAAAATAAATAAATACATCTGTAAATTTAGCATACCAAAAGAAACGCTAACTGAAAAGGTATCCAAACTAGACATAATCGCTAAAATTGGTAATGGAATGTATGAGAAATGTTGATTTTTAGTAGATAATAGCAATTGAAGTCCTATACCAAATAATAATATTGCGGAAATATATCCTGCCCACTCAGTTATAATCATACCTATCCAACTACCGAATTGGAATCCAATTAAAGGAAACAACATATGTAAAATTGCTGTCCATAATGATAATAAAAAGCGTTGCGATACGTTCGGCAGCAATAAATACAACGCCACTACATCAAATGACATTACAATCCCCATTATTATTTCTTGCAAATTACTACCCTCATTCCTCATATACATGTCTTTCATATTATGTATATAATCTCGAAAATATCCGAGTTACAAAGGGGAAGTCCTAATAGTCTATTTAAATAAAATACAACTATTGAATGCAATAGCAATCCTCTCTAGCCGTGAATTATCCTTGCACGTGAAATTGTTACAGCCGTCTTGCCTTTCTTGTAGTTCCTACCGGCGTGCCACAGTTCTATTTCTATAAATAAAAAGCAAAAAAGTAGCATTCAAAAATTATGAATCGCTACTTTCTATACTGTAGGGAAGCCCCTTTTACTACATAAAACAAGAGCTAATCAAAAAAGCGATAAAAACGTTTTTTTGACAGCTCTGAAAACTGTAAATATTGTCTAGTCATTATTTGAATACCATTTACCGCCTGCTGCTTTTTCTAAACGGTTCATAATGGCTACGCCGACACCTTGTGCTTCGGTTACGGTTGCTAAAATAATCGTTGCATCAGTTTTATCACACGCACGTAACGCATCATAAAGTCCTGCGCTCATTGCATTTGTATCTCCATCCTTACCATATGTAAAGAAATACTCCGCACCGCTATTTGCAAAACTTTGTGGTGCGATTAAAGCTACACGATGTCCTTCTGCTTGCAACTGCTTAATCGCTTCAATTACTTTTTGATTCGGTTCTATTAAATACACAGGTGCTTCTGGAGCATAATGTGTATACTTCATCCCTGGGGCTTTTGGGGTTGTATCTTGCTTGTGCTCTGTATGCATTGACTGTAGTACAGGACGACCTATTACCGCTTCAAGCATTTCTTTTGTCACACCACCCGGACGTAAAATGACGGGCTTGTCTGTTGTTACATCCAACACAGTCGACTCTAATCCGATTCCTGTTGACCCGCCGTCCAAAATGCACGGAATAATGCCGTCTAAATCTTCTGCAACATGCGACGCTTTCGTAGGTGATGGTTTTCCACTACGATTTGCACTAGGCGCAGCAAGTGGTTTTTTTAATTCACGCAATAGTTCAAGTGCTACAGGATGATTTGGCATACGTAAGCCGACTGTTCCAAGTCCAGCTGTAACACTTTCAGCGAGGATATTCGGTTTCGCTTGCATAACGATCGTTAATGGTCCTGGCCAAAAAGCTTCCATACATTGTTGCGCCACTTCAGGTACTTCTTCTATATAAAGAGCGACCTCTTCTATTGAGCCAATGTGAACGATTAATGGATTATCTGATGGACGTTCTTTAGCAGCGAAAATTTTTTTTACCGCTTCTTCATCTGTCGCCACAGCTCCAAGCCCGTATACTGTTTCAGTGGGGAAAGCTACAACTTCACTGTTATTTAAGAAATCCACAGCTTGTGCATAACTTTTTTCACTACTCACACAATTATCCACAAGTACATGAATTGTATTCATTTTCCAGCCCTCTTTCTTCTAGTTACTTTCAACTTTATACACATATTGTTAATAATTACTAACCGATTGTGTATAAGTTTTCTGAAAATGTGCATAACTTTTATGCCATTTTCTTCTTTATCCACTCATATATTAAGAATGTTTTTTTCTGTTTTTCTTTTTCCTTTGGTTGCTCACAAACCGTTGGAAATGCTGAGCAAAACCAATTATCGCCTCGTCCACTACCAACCGTTAAAATGACAGAATAATATAAATTTTGAGGATAAAATGTATTGAAATCGTACTTCGGTGGAATTAAGTTATCCCCAATTTTAACGCCAATATCGTACTGTGAATAATTTTTGTTAATAAAATCATTTATTTCATCGAACAGTAATTCTTTTTCTATTGAATTTGGATTTTCCATAGCTATTTGTGCAAAAACTGGCTGTAAATTTTCCACTATTTCATTTTTTAGCTGTTGATCGTTTTTCATATTACTATTCGCAATAACACGTAGCATTATCGGCTGTTCTTTTTGTGTGTGCCACTCCTCACCAAATTGCAAAAAATGTGGGACGGCTAGCAACATACTATAACATAGCAACCCGTAGCAAACGAATCGAATAATCGCAAAAATATTAACTTGTTTTCTAGCAATTTTATAATCTTCTAACATATAAATCCCTCCTTGCCTCTTATCGTTGGCAAGAAAGGGAGATTTTATTCATGTATTGTGCAAAAAACAATTCGATCTTTACTATTAATATCTTTTACTATTTCGACATCCGCTTCTGGGAAATGTTTTGAAAAGAAGTTTGCAATTGCCCGGCCTTGTTTATAACCAATTTCAACTCCAATGAGTGCAGGTCCGCTCATCAAGCTCGGCAAGTTTTCCGCAAGCTTACGATATAAAATAAGTCCATCTTCTTCTGCGAATAACGCTGTATGTGGTTCATGTTGTAGGACTACATCCGACATTTCATCCGCTTCATGATAGGCAATATATGGAGGATTCGATAAGATAACATCCCATTTTTCATTTGTCAGTGGTGCCGCTAAATCTCCTAAACGAAAATCGACGTCCGCATGCAGATTAGTTGCATTTTTTTGTGCAGTCACAAGTGCTTCGGATGAAATATCTGTAGCTGTTACAGTTGCTTCTGGCCATTCAAGCTTCATTGTCACAGCAATTGCACCGCTACCAGTTCCGATATCCGCAAGCTTTACTGCCGTCCCTTTACTAAATAGCTTTGTCATCCGCTCGATTGCTCCAACAATTAACTCTTCTGTTTCTGGTCTAGGTATTAGGACAGATTCATCGACTTGAAATGTTCGTCCGTAAAATTCCTCCACACCCGTAATATACTGCACCGGTTTCCCTTGTACATGTGCTTGTAGCATTTCATTAAAACGGTCCAGTTCAGCAGGCAGTATCTCGTCTTGCATTCGCATCATCAACCCGGAGTAATTCGTCCTTAAAACATGCTGCAATAATAAACGCGCCGCTGTTTCCTCTCGCCCATGCTCTACTAAAAAAGAAGAAGCCCGGCGAAGGACTTCAAAAGTTGTATTATGCATCTTCATTTAATCTCGCTAATTTTGATGCTTGCTCCTCTAAAATAAGCGCGTCGATAATTTCATCTAATTTACCTTCAATGATTTGATCGAGCTTTTGGATTGTTAAACCAATTCGGTGATCTGTTACACGGTTTTGAGGATAGTTATAAGTACGAATACGTTCAGAACGGTCACCTGTACCAACTGCAGATTTACGTGTGGCATCGACTTCCGCTTGTGCTTCACGCATATACATATCCGCTACACGCGCACGAAGAATTTTCATCGCCTTTTCACGGTTTTTAATTTGAGAACGTTCATCTTGCATCGATACAACAACACCTGTTGGTAAATGGGTCATACGAACAGCTGACATCGTTGTATTAACCGATTGTCCCCCCGCTCCAGATGACGCGAATGTATCAACACGGATATCTTTTTCGTGAATGTCTACATCTACTTCCTCTACTTCAGGTAAGCATGCAACTGTAGCAGTAGATGTGTGGATACGCCCTTGTGATTCAGTTGCAGGAACACGTTGAACACGGTGCGCACCGTTTTCATATTTGAATTTTGAGTAAGCTCCTTGACCGTTAATCATAAAGATTACTTCTTTGTAGCCACCCATTGCGTTCGGCGTTGCTTCCATAATATCGATTTTCCAGCCCTGTGTTTCTGCATAGCGAGAATACATACGGAATAAGTCCCCTGCGAAAATATTCGCTTCGTCACCGCCTGCAGCACCTCGAATTTCCATAATAACGTTTTTATTATCATTCGGGTCTTTTGGAATTAATAATATACGAAGACGTTCTTCAAGTGCAGGAATTTGTGCGTTCAATTCATTAAACTCTTCCTTTACCATTTCGTACATGTCTGGATCTTTTTCCATGTCCAGCATTTCACGTGTATCCGCAAGTTGTTCCTTTACGTTTTTATATTCACGATAAGCATCAACCATCTCCTGAATATCCGATTGTTCTTTTGAATATTCACGTAATTTTTTACTATCGCTTACGACATCTGGATCACTTAGTAGCTCGTTTAGCCTTTCATAACGATCCTCAACCGCTTGTAGACGATCAAACATATTATTCACCTCTATATAAAGTTTACTTATTTATTAGAAAAGCGGAAGCGCCCTGTTTAGCTCCGACAGCTGCTTGCAGACCCGAATCGAAAGCATCTTTCCCGCTTTCGACCAACGGAAGACCGCGGCCTTGGGGAGGCTGGCGCTGTTCAAACCCCAAATATTTTACTTTCCTATTTTCTTATATACACCTATATCAGTATAAAGAAATTCCCGCTCGCTTGCTACTTTTTTTGTTACAACAATTATAGCGGTGGGTTTCTATGGCATTTTCGGCATACAGGGTAATATGTATCATTACCCCCAATTTGAATTTGGTCACCCGTGTAAACAGGCTTGCGATTTTCATCTACACGCAAATTCATTGTCGCTTTTTTATGACAGAACCAACAAATAGTTTTCATTTCCTCAATTTTATCGGCATGTATTAGCATGTAGCGACTACCTTCAAATAATTCATTTTGGAAATCGTTTTTTAATCCGAAGCCCATTACTGGTATATTTAGTTCATCAACAATTTGCGTTAATTGCAGTACATGTTCCTTTGCTAAGAATTGTACCTCATCAACTAAAATACAGTATGGTTTTTCAGAATGATTTTTTACATATTCAAAAATATTCGTATCTTTAAACACGGCAATGGCTGGGCGACGAAGACCGATACGACTCGACACGATACCGACTTCATCGCGTGTATCAATACCAGATGTAAAAATAAGTACAGGTTTATTTTGCTCTTCATAATTATGTGCTACTTTTAATATTTCGATCGATTTTCCACTGTTCATCGCACCGTGCTTGAAAAATAATTGCGCCATTAAAATGCCTCCTAATTCTAGATTACTGAAAAAAATGCCTGCCAGACGAGACCGTTTGGCAGGCATTTTAAAGGTATTAGTTGTTAAGACCGTATTTTTTGTTGAAACGATCAACACGTCCGTCAGCAGACGCGAATTTTTGACGACCTGTGTAGAATGGGTGACATTCGTTACAGAACTCGACAACGATTGATTCTTTTACAGAACCAGTTTGGAATGAGTTACCGCAAGAGCATGTTACTGTTGCAGTTTTGTAATCTGGGTGAATTCCTTGTTTCATATTCGTTTTCTCCTCTCGCCCTGAACCATCTGGAACAGAGTATTATCGAACTGTACCTTACATAGCCCGAATATGTCGGCTATATATGCACACGTTTCATACGTTAAAAATTATAGCAAGGAATATTTTTAAATGCAAGTGCAAAATAATTACTGTAAATATTCTAAATACTCGCCAATCGTTGAATCAATAATAAATGATGCAACAATCACCATTAACACAATTGTAACTATGATATAAAAAATAAATGCATAAAAACTATCAATACCTTTAGATTTGCTACTTAATAACTTAACCATAATATATATAGGAATAACTCCAATTACTATAGCTAGTCCAATATAAATACTAATACTTGCAAAACTATATGATTTAAATAATGCTAATAATATCCCTAGAATAGATAGCATTATTGGTAACATATAATAACCACCGAATTTACTTATAACTTCTTTAAAAGTTATATCTTCAGAAAACAGTTTAGTTGTTACAAATACAGCTACTAAACTAATTGTGATTAATAATATAAAGAATACAGACATGTATAGGAATATTTTAAAAAATGATGGTCCGTAGTAATCATAAAACCCACCACCGAATAATCCTTTTATTAGCACATATACTGATAATGCAGTTAGAATTACATATAAAACTATACTAATAGCGCTATTTTTCAAACTCAGTTCTGTTGCATTAAAATGAGTCGATGGTACTTTTAATTGTTGCATATAATAGTTGAAGTACATTTTCGACTGCTCTTTTATTTTTTCTATTTGTTCACTACTTTCTTGCGTTACTTGAGGTTGTTGCGGTATTTGTTTAAAATTTGTGTTAGCAGTTGCAGCTACCTCATCTTGTACTGAAAGTTCTATTTCCGCACCACATTTCCCACAAAACCTGCCATCTTCTTGCTCATGGCTACATTTTAAGCATTTCTTCATCTTTACACCCCATTATTTTTATTCGATTTTTTGTTTTTTTGTATCTAAATCAATGATTTCATTTATATAATACTTGCCATCTTCATATGAGATAGAATATGATTTCTTGCGTTCATAATTTATCGTACCTTCACTATCAGAAGAATAATTAAAAGTTTCTAATGTTTGCAACTCAAATTGTGTGTCCGAAATTGCATGAAAAGATGTAACATCATTTAATAAAAAATCATAATAATACCCTGGTATATTTTCGTGATCATTTACAAATTTCGCATAATCTTTTTTTATAGTACTTCCGCTTTTGAAGTACTCATCAATATAATTAAAGTTAATATAGGTAATAGCTGCAGCATAGTCAGAACGGAAATTTCTATAAATATTCATAACTTCTTGTTCATGTGCAGCGATTTCTTGTTCTTTACGAATATGTTCAAACTCTAAAAAAATGAACATATCCTCTAAAGGCCATACTTCTGACTTAAATACATTGCCATCATTATCGGTAGTTTGTGCATATACCTCGACATTACTATTAAGTTGAACAGGATATAGAATGTTCAATTCACTTACTGTTTTCTCGGTTGATTTTCCATTGATAAATACAATAGCATCCTCTAAGTCTGATTGAATAGTTACTTCTGTCCAATCATATTCCAAATCTACTTCAACTTCATTTACTACATTTCCTAAAACCGATAGATAACCTTCGTTCGATAAAAGCATATGATTGCTTTCAAAAGTATATGACCATGGGTACTCTCCTTCAATGAATTTACCAAGGCTGACCCTTTCGTTTGCAGTTTCTGTAATAATTTCTTTGTCACCAACAGTTATTGTCATGTTTTTATATGGTGCGTATATAAACAATTCAATTGGAATAATAGAAAACTCTACTTCTTTGTATAATCCAAATAAAACCGGTTTACTATTGACAGATATAAACTCTCCATTGTTATACACTATATTAGAAATATTACTATTTTTTAATTGCTCCACTTCATACGTAAGATTTTCTCTTAATGATGGCCACCCATAGTTTTTAACTGTTGCATAAAAATTTTCCGCTGTAGCAGTAGTACCTTCTTTTACATGAAATTGATTGAAAAACAATTCTTTTTCTTGATTATTATACGCTGTATTCATCTCTTGAATTTTCTTCATCGGATCATAAATATTACTTAAAATGAGATGAGTAACTACAATAAACAAAATAACTACACTAGCAATCGAAAACATAATCTTTTGATTCTTAGTCATTTTCTTTGGCGATTTTTCTTTTATAGCTGATTTGGTAGGCGGACTGTATTCAACTGCAGCAGTAGAAGTTGTCGGAATTTCTTTTAAACTATTCCCACAATTCGTACAGTATATAGCTTCTGAACTATTTTTCTCACCGCAACCCGTACAATATTTCATATATTTCCTCCATCTAATTTACAATAATACTAAAATTATACATCAATCCCTCTGTATTTAACAGTTGTTATTTTGTTTTCAAAATAAATAAAAAAACTGTCCTAAAGCAAGTTAATCACTCACTTTTAGGACAGTTATTTAATAAAATTTATAGCAACCCTTTGCCTTTAGTTGCTTTTTTCATATCTTCATTTAATTTTTCGAAAAATTCTTCATTCGATTCCGTCGTGCGCAGCTTGCGTAAAAACTTCTCTGCAAAATCCGATGAATCACTGAATGTTTTACGAATTGCCCATAATTTATCTAGATGTTCTTTTGGGATAAGCAGCTCTTCCTTACGCGTACCTGAACGGCGAATATCAAGCGCAGGGAAAATACGACGCTCCGCTAAGCTACGATCTAAATGTAATTCTAAGTTCCCCGTACCTTTGAATTCTTCATAAATCACTTCATCCATACGGCTACCTGTATCAACTAAAGCTGTCGCTAAAATTGTTAAACTGCCGCCTTCTTCAATATTACGTGCTGAACCGAAGAAACGTTTTGGACGGTGGAATGCAGCTGGATCAATACCACCGGATAATGTACGACCACTTGGAGGGATAACTAAATTGTATGCACGTGCAAGACGAGTAATCGAATCCATTAAAATAATTACATCACGTTTATGTTCTACTAAGCGACGAGCACGCTCAAGTACAATTTCTGCTACTTTAACGTGGTTTTCTGGCACTTCGTCGAATGTTGAAGATACAACATCTGCTTTGACAGAGCGCTCAATATCCGTTACTTCTTCAGGGCGTTCATCAATTAGCAAGACAATTAATTCTGCCTCAGGATAATTTGTCGTAATTGCATTTGCAATTTCTTTTAATAGCGATGTTTTACCTGCTTTTGGCGGAGCAACGATTAATCCACGCTGACCGAAACCAACAGGTGCAACTAAATCCATAATACGTGTTGATAGTCTATTCGATGTTGTTTCTAGTTTAATATGACGATCTGGATAAAGTGGTGTTAAAGCAGGGAAATGCACACGCTCTTTTGCTACTTCTGGATCTTCCCCGTTTACTGCATCAACTTGTAATAATCCGTAATAACGTTCATTTTCTTTTGGCGGACGCACCTTCCCAGAAACTTTATCCCCATTACGAAGATCGAAACGACGAATTTGTGATGCCGAAATATAAATATCTTCTTTGGATGGAGAATAGTTAATTGGGCGTAAGAAGCCAAACCCTTCTTGTGAAACGATCTCAAGTACACCTTCCATGAAGAAGAAGCCTTCTTGTTCAGAGCGCGTTTTTAAAATCGCAAAAATTAATTCTTTTTTTGTCAGTTTACTATAATAAGAAATTTTGTAATCACGTGCTAGAGAATATAACTCTTTAAGCGTCATATTTTCTAATTGAGAAATTGTAAGAGCTGCCATAGTAGGACCCCAGTCTTTTTAAATTTTACTTTGTTGGAAAAAATCTTTGAAGTGGAAGAAGATGCCCGGAGCTATGCCGGGCATAGTTAAGTTAAATAGAAGTTATTTCGTGTAAGTTGGTTTTTTTTCGATGCTGTGACGACCTTCTACAAAGCGTACAGTACCTGATTTGGCACGCATTACGACTGAATGTGTTAATGCGTATGCCCCTTTATATTGAACACCTTTTAGAAGCTCGCAATCTGTAACTGCTGTTGCAGCAAAAATTGCATCATCGCCTTTTACTAAGTCTTCCATATAAAGTACTTTATTTACATCGATACCCATTTTTTTACAGCGTTCTAACTGTGTTTCATCTTCAGGAACAAGTTTAGCTTGGAAGTCTCCGCCTAAACATTTTAACGCTACTGCTGAAATAACGCCTTCTGGAGCTCCCCCCATACCAAACATTATGTCAATCCCCGTTTCATCGAATGCTGTGTTGATGGCTGCACCTACATCGCCATCTTGGATAAATTTAATACGTGCACCCGCCTCACGAATTTCATCGACAATCGCTTGGTGACGAGGACGGTCTAAAAGCGTTGCCACAACGTCAGAAATGTCTTTGTTTTTCGCTTTCGCTACTTGTAATAGATTATATGTTACCGAAGCATTAATATCTACTTTTCCAGCTGCTTCTGGACCTACAGCAATTTTTTCCATATACATATCTGGAGCGTTTAATAAATTACCGCGGTCAGCAATAGCAAGCACTGTCATTGCACCATTCGTTCCTTTAGCAACAATGTTCGTTCCTTCTAATGGATCGACTGCGATATCTACTTCTGGACCGCCGTTGCGCAAGCCTAATTCCTCACCAATATATAACATTGGTGCTTCGTCCATTTCTCCCTCTCCAATAACTACTGTTGCATGCATTGGGATTGTATCGAACATTGCGCGCATTGCTGTTGTTGCTGCATCGTCTGCTTCGATTTTTTGTCCACGTCCTAGCCATTTAGCAGATGCTATTGCTGCTGCCTCCGTTACGCGAACTACTTCCATTGATAAACTACGTTCCATTATTCATTTGCCTCCTGGTTATCGGCACTATCACCGAAACTTTGCCTCTTATTGTAACATAATAGGTTGAAAAACTAAGTATTAATAAGCTATTTATTATTCCAAAAGTGCTTTAACAGACTGTCTCGAAAACGCTTGTCAGACGGGTTTTCTCCGTACTAAAAACTGTAGGCACATTCAAGATGGGTGAGCCGAGACGAGTTTTTGTCAACAGTCTAAAAACACCTGGGTCGATGTTTAATAATCCGCTTGCTGCTTTGCTTGTGTTATTGTTTCACGTCGAATATTTGCACCTAGCGCACAAAGCTTTTCAATAAGTGAACTGTATCCTCGTTCAATATGATAAATATCGTGAATTTCAGTTTCACCTTTTGCAAGTAGCCCTGCTAATACTAGAGCTGCACCTGCACGTAAATCTGATGCTGTAACAGTTGAACCTTCTAATTTAGTTGGCCCTTTAATGATGGCTGTGTTACCTTCAACACGGGCATTGGCATTCATTCGGCGAAGTTCATCAATATGCTTAAACCGCGCTGAATAAATTGTATCCGTCACTTTTGATGAGCCTATTGCTTGCGTCATTAGTACCGATAATGGTTGCTGCACATCTGTCGGTATTCCTGGGTAGACAAGCGTTTTCACATCAACTGCTTGCAAGCTTTCTTGTTTAGGAACGAAAATACTTTCTTCATCTTCTACTACTTTTACTCCCATTTCACGTAGCTTAGCTGTGACAGCCTCTAAGTGGAGCGGAATGACATTATCAATCGTTACCCCGTCTCCTATTGCTGCTGCCATAATCATAAATGTCGCAGCTTCGATACGATCTGGAATAATCGTATGCTTCGTACCATGAAGTTCTTCTACGCCTTCAATACGAATGACACTAGTTCCTGCACCTTTAATGTTGGCGCCCATATTTGTAAGAAGTGTTGCTACATCAATAATTTCAGGCTCTTTTGCTGCGTTTTCAATGACTGTACGTCCTTTTGCACGTACTGCTGCAAGCATAATATTAATAGTTGCACCTACACTAGCGACATCTAAGTATATTTTAGCACCAATTAATTCATCTGCGCGTAAATATATCGCACCGTGTTCATTTGTGACTTTTGCGCCAAGTGCTTCAAAACCTTTAATATGCTGATCAATTGGACGTGGCCCTAAGAAACATCCTCCAGGTAATCCAATAACCGCCTTTTTGAAACGTCCTAGCATGGCACCCATCATATAATAAGATGCGCGTAATTTTTTTACGTTGCCATTCGGTAGTGGCATCGCGGTCATATTACTAGGATCTATTGTCATTTGGCCATCGTTAAAAGAAACTTGACCGCCAATTTCCTCGAGCAACGCTTTTAATGTCCATGCATCTGAAATTTCCGGAATCCCTCCAATAGTGACGGAAGAATTCGCCAGGATTGAAGCTGGAATTAAAGCGACTGCACTATTTTTTGCACCACTAACTTTTACTGTACCTTGTAGACGTCGTTCGCCTATAATTTTATAAACATCCATAACGGTTCTCCCTCATTATCTTGGAAAGTATTCATCAGAATCTACTGTTATTATTGCCCTTCGCGTTTAGACCAATCCGCTAAAAAGCCTTCGATTCCTTTGTCTGTTAATGGATGATTAAATAATTGCTTTAAAACTTTAAATGGTGTTGTTGAAATATGCGCGCCAGCTAAAGCTGCATCCGTAATATGCTGTGGATGACGGATTGAAGCGGCAATGATTTCTGTTTTAATATCATGAATTGTGAAAATGTCTGCAATCGTTGAAATTAAATCTACTCCGTTATGGCCAATATCGTCTAAACGACCTAAGAATGGTGATACATAAGATGCACCTGCACGAGCTGCCATTAATGCTTGGTTTGCACTAAAGATAAGCGTTACGTTTGTTTTGATGCCTTTTTCAGAGAAATGCTTACATGCTTTTAAACCTTCTGGTGTCATCGGTAATTTCACAGTAATATTTGGGTGAATCGCCGCTAATTCTTCACCTTCTTTAATCATGCCTTCAGCATCTAAAGAAATAACTTCTCCACTTACCGAACCATTAACAAGCTCTGCGATTTCTTTTAATCGGCCGTGAAATGATACGCCTTCTTCTTTCGCAACTAAAGATGGGTTCGTTGTTACTCCTGAAAGAATTCCCCATGAGTAAGCTTCTTTTATTTCTTCAAAATTTGCTGTATCGATAAAAAATTTCATATTCAAAATTCCTCCTACAATCTCATTAATTGTTAAAGTCGCAATATCAAAAATCAAGAGAAGGCCGATTGAACGCAATCAGACACTTCTCCTGCAATAGTTTACTCACACAAAGGCTAGATGCCTTTGTTTTTTATTATGCTTTTTGAGAGCTGCCGAATTCGCGCATTTTACCCATTACAGTTGTTTTAATAGCGTCACGAGCAGGTGTTAAATATTTACGTGGATCGTATACTTTTGTATCGTTTGCTAACACTTCACGAACTGCTTTTGTTGCAGCAATTTGGTTTTCAGTGTTAACATTGATTTTCGCTGTTCCTAAAGAGATTGAACGTTGAATATCTTTTGTTGGGATACCAGTTCCACCGTGTAATACTAAAGGTACATCTGTTAAATTAGAGATTTCCTCCATTTCAGCGAAGCCAAGGTTTGGTTCGCCTTTGTAAGGTCCGTGAACAGAACCTAAAGCAGGCGCTAAACAATCAATGCCTGTTGCTACTACAAGATTTTTACATTCAGTAGGATTTGCATACATAATGCCACCGATTACGCCATCTTCCTCGCCACCAACAGTCCCAAGCTCTGCTTCAACTGAAACATTGTGAGTATGTGCATATTCTACAACTTCTTTCGTAATGCTTACGTTTTCCTCATAAGGATGGTGAGAAGCGTCAATCATAACAGAAGTGAATCCAGCATCAATAGCTTCTTTACATTTATCAAAGCTTGAACCGTGATCTAAGTGAATTGCAACTGGAACTGTAATATTGTAAGAAGCGATTAATCCTTTTACCATGTGAACAACCGCAACAAATCCACCCATGTATTTTCCGGCACCTTCAGATACACCTAAAATAACTGGAGAATTCTCCTCTTGAGCAGCTAATAAGATCGCTTGTGTAAATTCTAAATTGTTAATATTGAATTGTCCTACCGCGTATCCTTCTGCTTTTGCTTTGATTAACATTTCTTTCATTGAAACTAATGCCATTATGAAAATCCTCCTCGGATATTAAATAAAAATTTTTATGAAAACTTCCTCCTCATCATATCAAAAATAGGGAGTATTCGCCACTGCCTATAGAAAGCATTTTCCATTAGGCTGTTAAAATTTTATTTATTTCATCTCTTATTTCAAAAATATTGAATGGCTTTGTAAAATATTTGACGACACCTAACTCAATTGCTTCTTCAATCGCCTCTTGTTCGCCATATGCAGTCATCATAATTACAGGAATGTGCATATTTTTTTCTTTTAAATGTTTTAGTATTTCAATACCATTCATACCCGGAATTTTCATATCCAGCAGTACACAATCTATTTTCTCTTTATCAAAAGTATGTAATGCTTCAATGCCATTTGCAGCTAAATATGTTTCATAACCTTCTTTTTTAAACACTTCATTCAGTAATAACCGAATCCCTTTTTGATCATCGACGATTAATATTCCCTTCATATAAATAATCCCCTTAATTCGTAATATTAATAAGTAGTAAATACTATCATTTATTCTCTTTTCATTCAAATTATTACAATTAATATTCCCATTTTGCATTTTATTTCGTACAAAACTATAATGTAGAAGAGGTGGAGATATGTCAAAAATCTTAACTACTCAGATGAGTGGGCTATTACAACGGATAAATCAAAGTGAAGCGGAGTCAATCGAAGATACAGCTCGTCTATTGGCACAAGCAGCAATTGGACAAGGTACTATTTACTTTGCATGCTTCGGTGAAATGGAAGGTGTTGCATTGAATGCTATTTCCTCTGCAGACCCTATGAGCAAAGTCGTAAGATGGACATCTGAATCCATCATAACAGATGTAGACCGTGTCTGTATTTTCACACGCAATGCGAATGATTTGCAAGCACTTGCACTCGCCCAAAAACTTTACGATGATTTTATACCATTTGCGGCTATAGCAAGCGAAACAGCAAACGAGGATAATCCACTTAGTGAGCTAGCTTATACGTATATATCTTTGAAAATACGCAGTGGAATTTTACCCCATCCTACAAAGTTAGGTGAACGTATCGTTATGCCACATTTAATCGCTGCATTATTTGTTTATGAGGCTATCAAGCTTGAATATGATGAAATGATTGCTGGAGACGATGAAATAGAAGAATAAATAAAACGATGTGCTCTACAATTTACGCACATCGTTTCAGATTGTCGACAAAAGGTCTTCAGAACGGTCTCGTTCTGAAGGCCTTTTGTATTTTTAAAAGTTTTTTTGGTATTTTACAGTCTTGTTTAATCAAAAGAGCTCTTCAAAAGTGCGGCACTTCTGAATGAAATCAAAATCCTAAAAACCAACGATAAGCCATGTTCGTTTCAATTTCTTTTATAGTTTGACACATAGAATGAATACCCAATGTATATTGAATAAATGTCATATTGAATAGCACAACGGTGCCAATACAAGTTGATTGGAGTGGAAGGCGCGACACTCCTGCAGGAACAGCAATGTTTTCTGCGGCGAAAGCAGAGCGACAGTCGCACGGGCGGAAAATCCATTTTTGCGGAGACCCGCCGCAAAAATTAGTTGAAGCCGTGCCTGCGGAAAGGGAGCGCCTGGAAAGGAAATCAACGGTTTCTTACTATTATTGTAAAAAGATAAAAGACCGTAGGAAAACTCAAATTTCTATGAGTTTGCCTACGGTCTGAAACGATGTGCGCTACAATTTGCGCACATCGTTTTTTTTAGCGTTGATTATTGAATGCTGCACCAACAAACTCACGGAATAGTGGTTGTGGACGTTGTGGACGAGAGATTAATTCTGGATGGAATTGTGCTGCCACATAGAATTTTTTCTCAGGTAATTCGATAATTTCGACAAGCTTATTATCAGGAGATACGCCCGAGAAAACTAGGCCTGCCGCTTCCATTGCTTCACGGAATTCGTTGTTAAATTCATAACGATGGCGATGACGCTCGTACACTAATTCTTCACCTTCATAAGCAGCCATTGCGCGAGAGCCTTCTTTTAATTTACACGGATATAAACCAAGACGTAACGTACCGCCAAGATCAATATTATCCGATTGATCAGGTAAGAAGTCGATAATTGGGTACTGTGTATTTTTATCTAATTCTGTTGAATGTGCACCTTGTAAACCAAGTACATTACGAGCAAATTCAACAGTTGCTAGCTGCATACCTAAGCAAATACCTAGGAATGGTACATCGTTTTCACGCGCAAATTGTGTTGCAAGAATTTTCCCTTCAACACCGCGATCACCGAAACCACCTGGTACTAAAATTCCGTCTGCATCTTTTAATAATTCATGTACATTTTCAGCTGTAATATGTTCTGAATTTACCCAGTCAATTTCGATATCTGAATCATATACATAACCCGCATGTTTTAACGCTTCCGCAACTGAAATATATGCATCTTGTAATTCAACATATTTTCCTACTAATGCAATGCGTGTTTTATTTTTTAAGTTTTTAACTTTATTCACAAGCTCTTTCCAGTCCGCCATATCTGCTTCAGGAGCTTCGATACCGAAATGGTCTAATACAATATCATCGAAATCTTGCGCATGTAAGTTTAACGGCACTTCATATAAATACTCTGCATCGCGAGATTCAATAATTTCGTGTGGTTGAACATCACAAAATAGCGCTAATTTTTCTTTCATTTCTTGTGACACCGCTTGTTCAGTACGCACAACGATAATATTTGGCTGAATACCTAGAGAACGTAATTCTTTTACAGAATGTTGAGTAGGTTTTGTCTTTAATTCACCCGCTGCTTTAATGTATGGAATTAACGTACAGTGAATATATAAAACATTGTCATGTCCTAAATTTGTTTTCATTTGGCGAATTGCTTCAAGGAATGGTAATGATTCAATATCCCCTACTGTTCCACCTACTTCAGTAATTACAACGTCCGCGCTTGTTTCACGTCCTGCACGTTGAATTCGATCTTTAATTTCATTTGTAATGTGAGGGATTACTTGTACAGTTCCGCCGTTATAATCACCACGACGTTCTTTGTTTAATACGGATTGATACACACGACCAGATGTAACTGTTGAGTGTTTTCCTAAGTTAATATCAATGAAACGCTCATAGTGACCTAAATCTAAGTCCGCTTCAGCACCGTCATCTGTTACGAATACTTCACCATGCTGATAAGGGCTCATCGTACCCGGATCGATATTTAAATATGGGTCAAATTTTTGAATTGTTACTTGCAGACCACGGTTTTTTAGCAAGCGGCCTAATGATGCTGCGACAATCCCTTTACCAAGTGAAGAAACTACCCCACCTGTTACGAAAATATACTTTGTCATAATAAATTCCTCCTTAAAATAAGAAAAGCTTGAAGTCCAATTAAGGCTTTCGAAGCGATTGAAAAAAATATTTACTTAAGGTTGTAAAACCATTTATAAAAAAACAAAAAACGCTCCCTCCTGCATATTGTGCAGGGGGAGCGTATAACTTATACGGTCAATCTCCTTTTTTAAGGAGCCCAAGTAAAAGATTATTCGGAACAAGAAAAGAAGTCAAGCACTTTTGTTCGTAACAAACATATGTTTATTATATAAAAATTGCTTATGCAACGAAATAGTTAAATCTCTTCTTCCTCTTCTAGGTCTTCCTCTTCTACATCTTCTAAAAGGAATTCGTCTTCTTCATCGATTAACTCTTCGTCGATTTCGGCATCAAGGTCTTCGATTTCTTCTTCGTCGAATTCAATTACTTCTTCGTCTTCGATTTCTTCTTCTTCGTCCACGAACTCATCGAAGTCTTCTTCAAATACTACATCTTCTTCATCAAGATCTTCTAAATCATCGTCTTCATCAACAGCAGCCTTCGATTTTTTCTTGCGAATTTTAACTGTTGGTGCAGTTTCTTCTTCAATTGTTTCAATTTTATACCAAGTACGTAAGCCCCAGCCGTTTTCATGGTTTAACAAGAATCGACCGTCAATATTCATATCTGTATAAAATTGCAATAAACGATCTTTTAATTCTGCCTCAGAAAATCCATTTAATTTTTGGATTTCTTTTAATAAATCTGCAAATGCAATGGCAGATTTTCTTTCTTCTAATATTGCGTATGCTAAGTCGATTAACGACTCTTCTGCTAGTTGTTCTTTTGTCATTTCACGAAAGTTCAAATCGTGCACGCCCTTTCTTTTATCATACCTATTATAGAGATAGATCCGTTCTATTAAATAAAAACGAAAGCATAATACCCATTATATACAAACATCCTATCACTATGCTAGTTTCATTTATTGTTTTTTATTTTCACTACTTCTTTAATACCTAAATAAAAGAAAAACGCTGACAAAAGGAGCAATGGCACTGATGCCATTTGTTTATTATACAAAATGAAAGTTGCGAACAAACCAGTAAGTATAACCATATATGTTAGAAAACTTTTCATCCGCTTGCCCCTCCTTTCGATTTTGTAAAATTAGTATACCTAAATATTTAGGATACGTATCGCTTTAAATACCGATATTTTACCCTATTTTATAAAAAAGGTTCGAAAGTCAGTGGAAATTTTATATAAAGTAGTTTATTTTTGAATATTTTAGCATATTACATATTGCGACGATATTGCCCACCTACTTCGTATAGTGCATTTGTAATTTGACCTAGACTTGCAACCTGCACTGTCTCCATTAGCTCTTCAAAAATATTGCCTCCTGTTACGGCTGTTTGCTTCAATCGAGCAATTGCCGCTTCAGACTCATTACTATGACGTACTTTAAACGCTTCAAGATTTGCGATTTGTAAGTCTTTTTCTTCTGTCGTAGCACGTGCGATTTCCATACTATCAATCGCTTCATCTGTAGGTGGATTTGGATTCAAGTACGTATTGACACCGATAATTGGCAGCTCTCCTGAATGCTTTAAGTGCTCATAATACATCGATTCCTCTTGAATTTTACCGCGCTGATATTGAGTTTCCATCGCGCCAAGTACACCGCCACGATCATTCATTCGGTCAAATTCTTCTAACACTGCTCGTTCTAATATATCCGTTAGTTCTTCGACAATAAATGCGCCTTGTAGTGGATTTTCATTTTTTGATAAGCCATGTTCTTTCGTAATAATCATTTGAATAGCCATTGCCCGACGTACAGATTCTTCAGTCGGTGTTGTGATGGCCTCGTCATATGCATTCGTGTGCAACGAGTTACAATTATCCTGTAACGCCATTAACGCCTGCAATGTAGTACGAATATCATTGAAATCAATTTCCTGTGCGTGTAAGCTACGACCTGATGTCTGAATATGATATTTTAGCTTTTGTGACCTATCATTGGCACCGTATTTATCTCGCATTACAATCGCCCAAATACGACGCGCTACTCGACCAATTACGGTATATTCAGGATCTAAGCCGTTCGAAAAGAAGAAGCTTAAGTTCGGCGCAAAGTCATCAATTTGCATACCTCGACTTAAATAATACTCTACATACGTAAAACCGTTCGCAAGTGTAAACGCTAACTGCGAAATCGGATTTGCCCCAGCCTCAGCAATATGATACCCAGAAATCGATACGGAGTAATAGTTACGCACTTTCTGGTCGATAAAATACTGCTGGATATCTCCCATCATGCGCAGTGCAAATTCCGTAGAAAATATACATGTATTTTGACCTTGATCTTCTTTTAAAATATCTGCTTGTACTGTACCACGTACGACTTGTAATGTTTTGGCACGCACTTCCGTAAATTCTTCAACCGTTAACGTCCGACCAAGTTGTTCCTCTCGAATTTTCACTTGCTGGTCAATCGCCGTATTCATAAACATCGCTAAAATAATTGGTGCCGGACCGTTAATCGTCATCGACACAGATGTAGATGGTGCACATAAATCAAAGCCAGCATAAAGCTTTTTCATATCATCTAGCGTACAAATGCTGACACCCGATTCCCCAACTTTCCCGTAAATATCAGGACGTGTATGTGGATCCTCGCCGTATAATGTTACCGAATCGAACGCTGTAGATAAACGTTTCGCATCATCGTCTTTCGATAAATAGTGGAAGCGTTTATTCGTGCGCTCCGGTGTTCCTTCTCCTGCAAATTGGCGCTTTGGATCTTCCCCTTCACGCTTGAACGGGAATACGCCTGCAGTGTACGGGAATTCCCCTGGTACATTTTCTGCATACACCCAGCGCAAAATTTCCCCGTAGTCTTCATATTTAGGTAATGCGACTTTTGGAATTTTCGTCCCTGATAATGACGATGTACGGAGAATCGTGCGAATTTCTTTATCCCGTACTTTCGTTACAAATTCTTCGCCTGCATACGCTTCTTTTAATGCAGACCAATTCCCTAAAATACGTTTCGATTCAGCAGTAAGCTCATTCGTTACTCCTTCAATTAATAAATCAATAGATGCAATCAGTGTCGTTTCAGTTGTTGGGAGTTGCTTTTTCGCCCCTTCTAATTGATACAACTTACGAGCAAAGTCGACTTGCTGTGCTGATTTTTTATGATAGCCGCGCACCGTGTCCGTAATTTCACGTAAGTAATAGCGACGGTCATTCGGAATAATGACATTTTGCTTTTGAGTTTTAATGAATTGCTCATAAGAAGTTTCCCAATTCAACTCGAATTTTTCATTAATTTTGCTAACGAGTGCTGCAAATAACGAATTCGTACCTTTATCATTAAACTGACTTGCAATAGTACCATAAACAGGCATCGTATTTAAATCAGCATTCCATAATTCATGTGAGCGCTGGTACTGCTTTTGTACTTGTCGAAGCGCATCTTCTGAACCCTTTCTCTCGAATTTATTAATGACAATAAGGTCCGCGTAATCAATCATATCAATTTTTTCGAGCTGCGTTGGCGCACCGAATTCGCTTGTCATCACATACATCGATAAGTCTGTATATTTCGTTATCTCTGCATCGCCTTGCCCAATTCCGCTCGTTTCAATAATGATTAAGTCATAGCCTGCTACCTTTACAACATCTAATACATCGCCAATCGAGGCCGATAATTCTGTACGAGAGCCACGAGTTGCTAAACTGCGCATATATATTCGATTGTTGAAGATTGCGTTCATACGAATTCGGTCACCAAGTAGTGCACCGCCCGTTTTTTGCTTCGTTGGATCCACTGAAATAATGGCCATTTTTTTATCCGGAAATTCTTGCAGGAAACGTCGGATTAGTTCATCAGTTAATGATGATTTACCGGCGCCACCCGTTCCTGTAATACCTAGTACTGGTGTTTTTTTTGAACGTGCTCTTGCTGCTTGTAAAAAAGAGCTCACTTCATCTCCACCATTTTCAGCAGCAGTAATTAAATTAGCTAATATTTCAGGCGTATCCGTTGAAAGCTGATCTAGCAATTCATCGTAATTTCCATGTAAAGTTGAAAAATCAGAGCCTTCGATATTGCGATTAATCATGCCTTGTAAGCCCAATTCGCGTCCGTCTTCTGGTGAAAAAATACCCGCAATGCCATAAGCGTGTAGCTCTTTAATTTCACGGGGTAAAATAACGCCCCCACCACCGCCATAAATTTTAATATGCGGAGCCCCTTTTTCACGTAGCAGGTCATACATATATTTGAAATATTCCATATGTCCGCCTTGATAACTCGAAATAGCAATGCCTTGCGCATCTTCTTGAATGGCTGCATTGACTACTTCCTCAACCGAGCGATTATGTCCTAAATGGATGACTTCCACACCGCTAGATTGCAAAATACGGCGCATAATATTGATTGAAGCATCGTGCCCATCAAAAAGACTCGATGCTGTAACAAAACGCACATGATTTTTTGGACGATATACTTCCACCTTTACCATAAAAAATTCCTCCCCATTTCGAAATAATATTCGTATGCCCTTCCCTCCGAATGGTACGAATACGCAGTCGATTATTTAACCCTCATTGTGATAGTTATAAAAACCGCAACCTGCATCACGATTACGTATGCAATTTGCGGTTTAGATTTTTTCTACATGCGTAATACACCAAATAAAAACATATTCGTTTGATATTCAATGTATTCATCAATTGTAAATTGCTTATGGAGCGCCCATTTGCGGAAAGCCCAGCTCTGTCCTTGAACTACTAAATGATTAGCAGCTAAAAACAATTCACGTTCCGACAGTGTAATTTCCCCCGAGATTACACAGCTTTTCAATATTTGCTCGAATATCGCTACCATTTCCATCTCTTTGTTCAGCACATACTGCATTGCCTCTTTCGGTAGCGACTTCGTTTCCTGGTACATGATTGTAAAGGCGTCATTCATACTGTGAATGAGCGAGAAGTATTGTTTAATTGCTTCCTTCAATTCATCAACCGTACCAGAGTGTGCCGGAAAACTAGATAGGCGCTGTGTTACTTCATGATATATATTGTCACAAACTAAATATAGTACGTCCTCTTTTATACGAATATATTCATATAATGTACCGATACTAAAGCCCGCCGCCTTGGCAATTTCACGCGTTGTCGCACGGTGAAAGCCTTTTTCTTTAAATAATCCAATAGCTGCATCGACAATTTGCTGACGGCGAATTTCGATTAACTGTTCATCTTTAACAGATGTTTCGACTTGCAGCTTTTCGCTATTTTTCACCATACATTATTTTGTAACCATACGCGAAATTACAAGTCGCTGAATTTCTTGCGTACCTTCGTATATTTGCGTAATTTTCGCATCACGCATAAAACGCTCAACTGGATAATCTTTCGTATAACCGTAGCCTCCAAAAATTTGAACCGCTTCCGTCGTTACGTCCATCGCTGTATCGCCAGCCATTAATTTCGCCATTGCCGATGCTTTACCGTATGGTAGTTCATTTGTTTCTAACCAAGCTGCTTGATAAGTGAGTAAACGGGATGCCTCAATTGCTGTAGCCATATCTGCTAATTTGAACGATACACCTTGATTTGCAACAATTGGTTTGCCGAATTGTACACGCTCTTTCGAATATTCAATAGCAGCGTCTAATGCTCCTTGTGCAATTCCTACTGCTTGTGCAGCAATGCCGTTACGACCGCCATCTAATGTTTTCATTGCAATGACAAAGCCTTGACCTAATTCACCAAGTATATTTTCTTTCGGTACTCGACAATTTTCGAAAATGATTTCTGTCGTTGGAGATGAACGAATACCTAATTTTTTCTCTTTTTTCCCTACTGAGAAGCCTGGTGTGTCAGCTTCCACGATAAATGCAGTCGTACCATGTTTTGCTTCAGGATCAGTTACTGCAAAAACTACATAAATATCAGCAACTCCCCCGTTTGTAATGAAAATTTTTGAGCCATTTAATACGTAATGATCCCCATCTAATGTTGCGTACGTTTTCATACCGCCTGCATCAGACCCTGAACCTGGCTCCGTTAAGCCGTAAGCGCCTATTTTTTTACCTTCTGCCATTGGACGAAGATATTTTTGCTTTTGCTCTTCTGATCCAAATTTATAAATCGGCCAGCCTGCAAGCGATGTATGTGCTGATAATGTTACCCCTGTTGAAGCACATACACGTGATAGCTCTTCTACTGCGATACAGTACGCTAAGTAGTCAAAGCCTGCACCGCCGTACTCTTCCGGCCATGGAATACCTGTTAAACCAAGCTCCGCCATTTTATCAAAAATCGCACGGTCAAACTCTTCGTTTTCGTCTCGCTCTGCTGCAGTTGGTGCTACTTCGTTTAAAGCAAAATCACGAATCATTTCGCGTAATTGTTCATGTTCTTCTGATAGTTGAAAATTCATATTAATCAATCCCCTTTGTTTGAATTAGTCCATTAAATGTATTAATTTACCTTTTATTGTTACATTGCACAATAGGTTACGTTGATTTCCGCTACGGCTGAGGCCAACATGATGTTGGTCACGAATACGTTGTCACATGATGTGACGCTTTTAGTATTCGTTCAAATACTCCCGCAGGCACGGCTTCAACTAATTTCTATCGGCTAGAGCCGATAGAAATGGATTTTCAGCTCGCTCTTTTCCTGCAGGAGTCGAGTCGCCTTCACTCCAATCAACTAGTAAATGTTTTTTATCAGTTATTCTATTAGAGAAATTACGCCATTTATCGATATTTGAATAATCAATATATCTGTTAATCGATTTATTAATAAGCTACGGGCCAGTGTCGAGTCCCGCCCACTCATTTCAATAAATTCTTACTTATAACCATGCGTTGAATTTCACTTGTACCTTCGTAAATTTCCGTCACTTTTGCATCACGGAAATAACGCTCTACAGGATAATCCTCTGTGTAGCCGTATCCGCCGAAAATCTGTACCGCTTCAATCGCTACTTGAACTGCTGTTTTCGATGCAAATAATTTCGCCATCGATGCCTCTGCTCCACAAGGTAAGCCTTTTGAGCGTAAATCAGCTGCTCTGTATACTAATAGTCTTGCTGCTTCAATCGCCGTTGCCATATCCGCTAGTTTAAATCCTACTCCTTGCTGAGCGGCAATTGGTTTCCCGAATTGCACGCGTTCTTTTGCGTAAGCACTCGCAGCTTCAAAGGCCGCTTCCGCAATACCGAGTGCTTGAGCTGCGATGCCGATACGTCCAACATCTAAGTTAGCCATTGCAATTTTAAATCCTTCACCTTTAGCACCGAGTAAGTTTTCTGCCGGCACGACCATATTGTCAAATGTTAACTGCACTGTCCGCGAGCCGTGTAAGCCCATTTTTTGCTCATCTTTTCCGATGATAAGCCCTGGTGTATCCTTTTCGACGATGAAAGCTGAAATACCGCGCGTGCCTTGTTGTGGCTCTGTAGACGCAAAGACGATATACACATCGGCCTCGCCACCGTTCGTAATAAACACTTTTGAACCGTTAATGATGTAATTGTCGCCGTCTTTCACAGCGCGAGACTTTAATGAACCTGCATCACTACCAGCACTTGGCTCTGTTAAGCAAAATGCCCCTAAATAGTCACCGCTCGCTAAACGTGGTACATACTTTTGCTTTTGCTCTTCATTGCCAAAGTACAAAATCGGATTTGTACCGACTGAAGTATGTACCGATAAAATAACCCCAACGACTGCGCTTACTTTTGATAATTCATTAATTGCTAAAATATATGAAGTAAAGTCCATCTCCGAACCACCGTACTGTTCAGGTGCAGTAATTCCCATTAACCCAAGCTCGCCCATTTTCTTTAAAATATCCCGCGGAAATTCTCCCGCCTCCATGCGTTCAATAAATGGTGCAATTTCGCTCTGTGCAAAATCGCGTACCATATCGCGCATCATGAGCTGCACTTCCGTAAAACGTAATTCCAACTTAAATCCCTCCTATTCGTAAACGTAGAACCCGCGACCTGATTTTTTCCCTAACCAGCCAGCTGCTACATATTTACGAAGTAGTGGGCAAGGACGATATTTACTATCACCTAAGCCGTCATGCATAATTTCCATAATGTATAGACACGTATCTAAGCCGATAAAGTCTGCTAACGTAAGCGGGCCCATTGGATGATTCATACCGAGCTTCATTACATCATCAATTGCTTTTTTCGTTGCAACCCCTTCATATAATGCATAAATCGCTTCATTAATCATCGGTAGTAAAATACGGTTGGAAATAAATCCCGGGAAGTCGTTCACTTCAACCGGTGTTTTGGCAAGCTTTAATGTCATTTCTTCCACTGCTTTATATACATCATCCGCAGTTGCTAGCCCGCGAATAATTTCAACTAGCTTCATTACTGGAACCGGATTCATAAAATGCATGCCGATTACTTTTTCCGGACGGCTAGTGACAGCTGCAATTTCGGTAATCGGTAAGCTCGATGTATTAGTCGCTAAAATCGTATGCTCTGGTGCTATAGTATCTAGCTGTTTAAAAATAGATTGCTTGATTTCCATATTTTCAACTGCCGCTTCGATGACGATATCTACATCTTTTGCGTCTTGTAAATCGAGCGACATCGAAATGCGAGACAATATTGCTTGCTTTTCGTCTTCTGTTTTACGTCCTTTATCCACATCGCGCGCTAAATTTTTGGTAATCACACCTAAACCGCGCTCGAAAAATTCTTGCTTCATATCATTTAACACGACTTCGTAGCCTGCTTGTGCACAAACTTGCGCAATACCTGACCCCATTTGCCCTGCGCCAATGACCATTACTTTTTGAATCATTTCTCCGCCCCCACTTCAATCATAATGGCATCCCCTTGACCGCCACCTGAACAAATTGCTGCAATTCCAATGCCGCCACCGCGACGACGTAATTCATATGCTAATGTTAAAATAATACGTGCACCACTCGCTCCGATTGGGTGTCCAAGCGCTACTGCCCCGCCGTTGACATTGACTTTTGTTTCGTCTAATCCAGCGATTTGATTACTTACTAAAGCAACCGCCGCAAACGCCTCATTAATTTCGAATAAATCAATATCGGCAATTGTTTTCCCTGTTTTTTCAAGCAATGTATTAATGACAAGTCCCGGTGTTTGAGGAAAATCTTGTGGTGCAACGCCAATTTCTGCATGCCCGATAATTGTTGCTAGCGGCTGTCTGTTTTCTCGCTTCGCACGTTCCTCACTCATACAAACGAGCGCACATGCCCCATCATTAACACCCGGTGCATTGCCTGCAGTAATTGTGCCGTCTTTACTAAAAGCTGATTTCAATGCTGTGAGCGCTTCCAAAGTTGTGCCTTGGCGCGGTGCTTCATCTGTGTCGACAATGATTGCTTCCCCTTTACGTTGTGGAATTTCCACTGCGGTAATTTCCTCTGCAAATTTGCCTGATTCAATTGCTTGTAGCGCTAATTTATGACTGCGCACTGCCCACACATCTTGCTCTTCGCGAGTACATTTAAATTGCTCTGCTGTTTGATTGCCGTAAGTGCCCATATGAACATGCTTTGGATCAAATGAGCAAGAAAGCCCGTCATAGACCATGCCATCTACCATTTGTGCGTCACCCATACGTAAACCGAAGCGACCTTTAGGTAAATAATACGGCGCGTTTGACATCGATTCCATACCTCCAGCAACGATTACTTCTTCGTCCCCTAAACGAATAAGCTGATCTGCTAGCGTCACACTGCGCATTCCTGATGCACATACTTTATTAATTGTTTCTGTTTTCACATGCCACGGAATGTTTGCTTTTGTAGCCGCTTGTCGAGAAGGAATTTGTCCTTGCCCTGCTTGCAGGACTGTTCCGATAATAACTTCTCCTACTTCTTGTGGTGCAATATTGGCTTTTTGTAATGCTGCTTCAATGGCAATTCCGCCTAAATCACTCGCTTGTAAGCTCGCTAGACTACCACCAAATTTGCCGAATGCTGTACGCGCACCATCTAAAATAACCGTTCTATTCAATCCACACACCCCTTTGTTTGATTGATCAATTCGCTTACTGACTGAACGCTCGCTCAGTTTCGGTAGAAAAAAATAACAAAATATATTTGTTATTTCAAATTTTACTAAAAGATATGTGACTTTTCAAATATATTTTCAGATTTTTTTAATTATATAGATAGTCGTTAATATTCACAATGGTTAAGTTGCAAGCACTATGGATTCTTCGTCAAATGTTGTCTTATTAGAAAAAGCTATACTACATAGATGTAGCATAGCTTTACGCTTTTAAGATTAGTTTTTATCTTCTGCAGAATTTTCTTCCTCAGCAATTGACTCTTCTTTAGTGGCTTCAATAGTTGCAGCTTCTTCTGCCTCTAGTTGATGTGGACTTTCATCAACAACTGTTATTTCTTCCATGACAACGATTTCCTCATGAGACGGTTCTTCTGCTTCGTTGACAGCAAGAACTTCCTCTGTAGGTGACTCTTCCTCCACAATCGTTGCCTCTTCAGTCACAGCTGTTAATCCCGGAGCTTCTTCCACTAGCTCAACTTCCTCTGTAGCAATTACTACAGGATCAGCTTCAATAGTTTCTTCTACCATTTCCTCGACTACTTCCTCTTCTGCAGCTTGCTTTTGATGATCGCCAAATACAGCACGCTCTAATAATTCTGCAATATCGAAAGTACCAACTGATTCTTCTACTTCCTTCGCTTTTGTGCCGTCAGATAACATCGTTAAGCAGTATGGACAGCCTGATGAAATGACTGATGCATTCGTCGCTAGTGCTTGTTCTGTACGTGCCACGTTAATGCGGTTGCCGACATGTTCTTCCATCCACATTAAACCACCACCAGCACCACAGCACATACCAGTTTCACGGTTACGTTCCATTTCAACTAACTTAACACCTGGAATGCCTTTTAATATTTCTCTTGGCGGATCATACACATCATTGTAGCGACCTAAATAACATGAATCATGGAATACAATGGTCTCTTCTACTTTATAGTTCATTGTTAAACGACCTTGTTGTATTAAGTCATATAATAACTCTGTATGGTGAAGTACTTCACCATTCCACCCGAAATCTTTGTACTCATTTTTGAATATATTGTAGGCATGCGGATCGATTGTGACGATTTTCTTCACGTCGTTTTTCTCAAACTCGTCAATATTAGCAGTTGCTAACTCTTGGAATAAAAACTCATTCCCTAAACGACGCGGCGTATCTCCAGAGTTTTTCTCTTTATTTCCTAAAATCGCAAACTTCACACCGGCTTCATTCATTAATCGTGCAAATGCTAATGCAATTTTTTGCGAACGGTTGTCAAATGAGCCCATCGAACCAACCCAGAATAAATATTCCATTTCTTCACCGGATTTTTTAAGCTCTTTAACTGTCGGAATATGAATGGATTCATCTAGTTCACGCCAGTTTTCTTTTTCTTTACGGTTTAGTCCCCAAGGATTTCCTTGACGCTCGATATTTGTCATCGCACGTTGGGCATCTGGGTTCACTTTCCCTTCTGTCATTGTTAAGTAACGACGGAGGTCAATAATTTTATCAACGTGCTCGTTCATAACCGGACATTGATCTTCACAGTTACGGCAAGTTGTACAAGCCCAAATTTCTTCTTCTGTAATGACGTCCCCAATTAATGACGGGTTATAAATGTTTTCTATAACAGCACCTTCAGCACCAGCAGCCAAAGCAAGCTGGTTTCCTTGTGTGTTTTTAAACATTTGATATGGCACCCAAGGCTTTTGTTTTGTTACAACAGCACCTGTAAATGTTAAATGGTCACGCAATTTGACGATTAAGTCCATTGGCGACAGCATTTTCCCTGTACCTGTTGCTGGACACATATTCGTACAGCGACCGCATTCTACACAAGCATACAAGTCGATAAGCTGTTTTTGTGTAAAGTCTTGAATTTTTCCTACCCCAAGTGCTGGCATATCCGCCTCATCTTCTGCTTCCTCAAGCGCCGTAAAGTCGATTGGACGCAGTGTCCCCATACGCTCTTGACGGTTTAAGAAAACATTGAAAATACTCGTAATTAAGTGGAAGTGCTTTGATTGCGGTACATATACTAGGAATGTTAATAGGATTAGTAAATGCACCCACCACATTACATAAAAAATAGCCGCTGCAACTGTTGGTGATAGGAAGCTAAATACATACGCAATGGCTGATGCAACGGGCTCTGCACCTGTTAAACCATGTTCATGCCAAATTAGCCCCATACCGTTTGCGAATAATGTTGAAACCATTAATCCACCGATAAAAATCAACACTAAACCATTCTTAAACCCTCGCTTTAGTCGTACGAGCTTTTCCACATAACGGCGATAAAACGCGATTAATACTGCTACTAAAATCGTTAGTGCTACGATTTCTTGGAAAAATGTAAAGAATGGGTACAGTGGTCCAAATGGTAAATGTGCTCCAGGTACTAATCCTTTCAAAATTAAATCAATCGCGCCTAATTGTACGAGTAAAAATCCGTAGAAAAATAGCACATGTACTACACCCATTTTTTTATCTTTTAATAATTTGGATTGCCCGAATACTTTTTCAATAATATCGCCAATTCGGTCGGACATTTTTTGATTGAACTCTTCTTTTCTTCCTAACTGAATGAATTCATAGCGTGTTTTAAGTAGATACGCAAATAAGCCGACTCCATATAATAACACAACAGCAAATGCTACCCAGTTAACAATTAGTAATGTACTCATTGTCTTTCCCCCTTGTTGAAATATTATTGTTTTGCATCCCCTTTATTGCAAAACAATCATTTCAATAAATAGCCAATCTTTCTATAAATATTTATTTCTATTTTAGTTATGAATGAGCATTCAGTCAACAGAATTTATGTTAATTTCTGAAAATTAAAATGATAAAGGATGGAATACCAATTATTTTGGACAGCTTTCTGTATCAATATCGATAAACTGATTTTCATTGCGGCGAAAACGTTTTGCGAGTACTATGTGGTGCCGCGCTCTGCAAACTGCTACCCTAAATAAAAATAAATACAAAAAACGTCCAATCTTTTTAAAATAGAATGGACGATTTATTATGGACATTGAAGTTACTACAAGTTGATTTGCTTTATTGATCAAAATTTACAAATATCAACAATAAGGAATAATAGCCTTTATTAAATACACCTTTTCATAGTTATTTGTTTATAGAGTAAATAGATTGTTCGTTATTTTTATAAATAGCTTACACCATAAAATCACAAACAACTTGTAGGAATCCATCCTACTTCTCCATTGTTTTTCTTAATTAACGTATAACCTTCGCATGTATCATTGACAATATGCACTGAGTCACCTTTATTTACCGATAAAAACGTTGTACTAAGGTCATCCTTGCAGCGTGCATCATTGTCATTAACAATTAGATATTCATTTTTTATCCATTGTTGAATACCTAGATTATTATTTTCACAAAGTGTAAAAAATTCTTCTTTCTTAATAATCGTCATTTGGTAATTCGGATATGTAACCGTTCCAACTCTTCCTGTTGAGTCTACATGTTCATGTTGAACGAACATCTCGCATGTCAACTCATCCACGTATGTAAATGAAAATGTGTCATTCTTAATTATCAAGGCATTCAGTTGACCGTCTGCTTTGATTTGGTTTCCGCCATCCAATGCAATCACACGCTTTTCCAGATCAATCAACGGATTATGTGAGCTAATTTGTTCTGCCCTATAATTAACGACTGGCCAATGTCCTACTATGACTGTCTTATCAGCTTGATGATTTTTCTCATAAAATGAGGGTGTAGATATACCAAAATGTTCACTTGTTTGCTTCCAATCTACATTATTTTCAATACCTGCATGAATAATAATAAAATCATCTGTTTCAAATGCAGTCGGTAATGCTTCAAGCCATTCTAGTTCTTCTGAAAAATACGAACGGTAATAATGTGCTAGCTCTTTTAAGTCCGCAAAATCATCCAGTGATTTACCATTTTTCAATAGCATCTCATTTAATACAGAATACTGTTGTCTGTTCATATATGAAATGATGCTCTCATTTCCACTGATTACTGAACGAAATACTACATCACAATTTCCTTTTGTAATAAAAACATTCGTCGATTCTTCGGACATACAGCGCACATAGTTAATTACCTCTAAACTTGCAGGTCCTTTCTCACACAAATCACCATTAATGAATAGATAGTCTTCTGCAGTAAACTGTAATTTATCTAACAATCTCTTGAAAAGGTGTAAATTTGCATGAATATCTGAAATGACAATTGTGCGTTTTGTTTTATCTAACTTCAAATATTTTACTTCAATCACAATCCAACCTCCGAAGAATATTAATGATTTCTGAATTTAATAGTTAATATGAGATTTGAAATAACACATAACATTTACTGTAACTTAACTAATAATTGTTGATTGTAGTGAAGGCTGGGCGACTCCTTGAGGATTAGCTTGAGGCCACTGAAAAAATAGATACACGCATTTTTTATAATAAGAATTTGCGACAACGATACAATTTTCAAATGATTTAGCACGGTGCGACAGTGTAGCTGACGGCTGCGCCTTTCGCTACAGAGCAAAGCTTCCTGCGGGATCAGCATGAGCCTTGAGACCCTGCAACGCAGTGAGGAGGCTCAAGCCATGCCCGCGGAAAGGGAGTATCAGAGCGCTAAATCATAAAGGCAAATAATTATTCGAATATTTTTATGAAAATCACTTTTTCAGTAGCTTTTTTAGCGTCCCAGCCGTAACGGAAATCAACCTAGCAAATGCTAATATCATTTGTATTTATAGGATTATTTTTGCTCATTATGAGTAATTATTATTGATCAAACTTCACAACAATTTATCTAAATACGTTTGCGCTACGTACGTATTCTACATCTTGGATATTTAATCTGAAGTTGACTACACGAGCAGCTGCAAATAAATAATCAGATAGGCGATTTAAATATTTTTGTACTATTGGTGATACGTCTGACTCGGCTTTCATTAATGATACCGTTTGTCTCTCAGCTCGACGTGCAACTGTTCTCGCAATATGAAGCGTCGCAGCAGCAGGAGAACCACCTGGTAAAATGAATTTTTGTAACGGTGGTGCTTCTTCTGAAAGTACATCAATGCGCGCTTCAAGTGTATCAATTGGCGCTTCCGTTAACTTGTAATGACGTTCCTTCATCACATTCGCTAAATCACCGCCGCCATCAAATAGCTCGTGCTGAATCGCTTCTAAATCCGCTAAAATATCTTTAAATAATTCACGGTTATCAAGCTCTGTCATCGCCTTGCCTATAAATGAATTCAATTCATCTATAGTGCCGTAAGCCTCAACGCGTAAATGGTCCTTATCGACACGACCTCCAATAATACTCGTTTTCCCTTTATCCCCTGTTTTTGTATACAATTTCATCATGTATCACCCTTTCCTTCCTAATTTGTTTGTCTTCTATTATATTTCACAATAGCCTTTACAGTTGTTTCAAAAACCCCACGACCAATCCATTTTCCTATTTCAGTAATTGGACCGGCATATGGCATTTCTTCCCCTTTTTGTGTGGCTGCTATAAGTAAACTATCTGTACCTGTGCCCGTTGCAATCGTACCTGTTCTTGAATCTACAACATTTTCTTGCGCAAGGGCCTTCGTTTTTGCTTCTGTAGCAGTAATCATCGCCTGGTAAAATGCTTCATCTGACAGTTTCCCGTTAATAATGACCCAAGTATTAATCGTTCCGGCATGAAAAACATCGTCTCTTTCATATGTTCTTGTTGCGTCAACTGCATTTCCAATGCCAGCTGTTACCGCAACAATTACTCGGCCGTCCAGAAAGGATTCAATTACAACATTTTCTGGTGGAACCGCCGTTAACATCACTACTGTATTCGTAGGGGATAGCTTTTCATTGCTTAAAAATTGCTGCGTCTCTTGTTTTACATCATTACAAAAATAATCGACATCAATGCAGCGATTTACGAATGTCCCATACCAGCCCATCCCTGCATTATGAACTGCAGAAGAGATTACTTTTAATGGGGCATCTGCTTGTAGCTTAACAAAATGAGGAGCTATAACAAAATGCTCTTTTGTCACTTCTCCAAAAAATGACTCCTCTACCGCTTCTGGTAGCATTGTAATTTGCGGCTTCGGTATTTCTGGATGAGCATATGTTGCAACACGCGCGGCATATACTTCCTCAATTTGCGATTCAAGTAATACTTCATGTGGTACACCTATCGCTTTAACACTGCCTGATTCCATTAATAAAAGTTCATCACAATAAAGTGAGGCTAAGTTAATATCATGGAACACTGATACGACCGTCAAATCGGATTCTTTAGCTTCTTTGCGGATCATATCTAAAATTTGCTTTTGATGTGCTATATCAAGATGATTTGTTGGTTCATCTAACAGTAATACATTCGAACATTGCGCCAATGCTTGAGCAATAAATACTCGCTGTTGCTCTCCACCTGATAAATTTTCTAAAAAGGTGTTTTCATATTTTGTAACACCTGTTTGCGCCATCGCTTTTTGAACGGCTTCTTCGTCTTTACTTGACCATGTTGAGAAAAAACCCGTTTGATGTGGATAACGCCCTAGCGATACTGCATCTCGAACAGAATTAGAAAAGGCATTCGCGTGAAGCTGTGGTAGCACTGCCATTTTTTTCGCCAATTCTTTTGTAGAATACTGATGGACATCTTTATCTTCAATAAACACTTGACCCGCTGTTGATGGAATGACCCCACTAATCACTTTTAATAAAGTCGATTTACCACTTCCATTTGGACCGAGAATTCCGAGAATTTTTCCTTTCCCAACAGTAAATGAAACATCTTTTACGATAGGGGTTGCACCGTAGCCACCTGATATATGTTCTACCCGTAACATATGATTATGCCCCCTTCTTGCGCTGTTTATAAAAAATGTAGGCGAATACCGGCGCACCGATAAATGCAGTAATAACACCAATCGGCAACTCTGTTGGTGCAATAATAGTCCGTGATACTAAATCACAAATGACTAATAAACTAGCACCATTAAGAAATGAAAGGATGAGTAAATGTCGATGATCCGCCCCAATAACGAGACGCATCATATGTGGTACTACTAAACCGACAAATCCTATTGTCCCAGATACTGCGACAGCAGCACCAGTTAACATCGAGCCACCTACTAAAATAGCGTATTTACTCTTCTTTACATCGACACCTAAATACTTTGCTCGATCTTCACCGTATATCATCGCATTTAATTCACGACGGTTTAGCCAGATGAGTAATGTACCTATTATGACAAACGGGATAATCATTTGTACATATGGCCAGCCCCTCATGGACACACTGCCTAAAAGCCAACCCATTATGACGCGAAGCTGCTCACCCGTTAGAGCTATCATTAGTGAAATACAAGAACCTAAAAATGAGCTAAAAATAACACCCGTTAAAATGAGCGTTTCCATTTTCATAGAACGGTCTACAAGTTTTGCAAAGCCCATTACGAAAATCATCGTAATGGCAGCTCCAATAATACTAAATACTGGCAACGTGAAAGTACCTAAAAACGGAATAGACATACTAAAGTATAGCGTAGCAACAGCCCCTACCGAAGCACCTGATGAAATTCCTAACGTATACGGATCAGCAAGTGGATTTTTCAGTAATCCTTGGAATGCAGCACCGGCTATTGCTAGGGATGCTCCAACTAATGCCGCTAAAATAACACGTGGCAACCTTATGTTCCATAAAATACTGTATGCTGTAGGATTTGTTTCTTTATCCCATAATGTTGAGATTGGTATATCGGCTGATCCAATTGCAATTCCAAGCCACATACTCACTAACAGCAACGTAATGGATAGTATGTAAGCGAGTACACTTTTTTTACTCACTGTAAATTCCTCCGATAATAAAAATTAAAAAAGTCCCCCGACGAATGCGAGAGACTAACAAAAGAATAGACTAGACTACATACAAATGCAGAAATAGTACCACCCTCCTATCCTCGTAGGTTGTCGTAGGTGTAATGTAGAGGCAGGTCTCCTGGCTTATGCATCAAGCATGTTTAACATCCTTCCCGATTGCTCAGTGGTTGTTGTTAAACATTCGCATTTACAGTGGCGGGACCGCACCGGATTTAAACCGGTTTCCCTTTTAACTTTACAATAAGTAAAGAACCTCATACAAAATACAAATGAACTTTTCCATTACTCTTATTATAGCGAAAAAAAGTTAGTTGTGTATGTTTTGTTATCTGAATATTCAAATGTGGTAATTATAATCTTCGGGTAATACACGATGTAGAAATTGTTTCGTACGCTCTTCTTTCGGGTTCACAAATAGTTGATGAGCAGATCCTTCTTCAACAATTCGCCCACCGTCCATAAAAATAACATGGCTCGCTACATCACGCGCAAAAGACATTTCATGTGTGACAACGACCATTGTCGTACCGGATTTGGCAATGGATTTCATTACTTCTAGTACTTCTCCGACTAGCTCCGGGTCGAGTGCTGAAGTTGGTTCATCGAATAAAATAACGTCTGGATTTAACACAATCGCTCGCGCTATGCCAACTCGTTGCTGTTGTCCTCCAGATAATTGGCTTGGATAAGCATCATATTTATGTGACAGCCCTACTTGATTCAATGCTTCTTTTGCGATCCGGTGTGCCTCCTCTTTTTTCATTCCACGCCCAATGACAAGCCCTTCTGCTACATTTTCTAACGCTGTCTTATTATGAAATAAATTGTAGTTTTGAAAGACAAACGCGGTTTTTTTACGAACCTCAAGAATTTCTTTCTTTGATGCATTTTTTAAATCGACTGCAATTGTGCCAAAATTAGCTGTCCCTGCGTCTGCTCGCTCTAAAAAATTGATACAACGGAGAAGCGTCGTTTTCCCTGATCCACTTGGCCCTAAAATAACGACTACATCCCCTTTATCAATAGTTAAGTCTACACCTTGTAAAATCTCATGTTGCCCAAATGATTTACGGACATTTTTAATTTCTAACATAGCGCGCTCCTCCTTATGCTACGACAGATTTATAGCGACTTAATCGACGCTCCGATAGCTTAAATAAATATTCAACCGTCATACATAAAATTAAATAAACGAAGAAAATATCCATATACGCCTCTAAATAGTTGTAGCCAACATTTGCCGCAACTTTCGCTCTCAACGTAATTTCCTGTAATGAAATAGCGTAACCGAGTGAGGTTGCTTTAATTAAATTAATTGTCGCTGTACATACGTTTGGTAAGGCAGCGACTAATGCTTGAGGAATTATAATACGTCGATACGCTTGTGCTGTCGTTAGCCCTACTGCCTGTGCTGCTTCTAGCTGCCCTTTTGGAACTGTTTGCAAAGCTGAGCGAAATACTTCAGAAAGCACCGCAGCTGTATTAAATGAAAATATAATATAGGCATACCAAAGTGGATTCACATCGTATATGGCGTAGTCAATATTGTAATTTTTTAAAATACCATCCAGTATTAACGGAATACTGCTATATAAAACGAAAATTTGAATAATTACAGGTGTACCACGGACGAATGATACATATGTTTTCGTAATATTTTTCAGGACAGGGATTTCATTGATACGCGTTAACGCGAGAAAAAAACCTAATGGTACAGCAATGAGCAGCGACACACAAGTAACAAGAAGCGCAACCGGAACACCGCTTAATGCGACGAAAAACGTATCAATTAAAAACTTTACATTTATTAATTCCATTATTGTCACTCCTCCTTACGTTGTTTTTAACGGTTGCTTCCCTTTGCTAAATGCCTTTTCTAATAAACTAAAGCTCTTTTCAATCGCAATAGATATGACCCAATAAATAACTGCCAACGCAATATAAATTTCTAGTGCATGTGTATTATAGTTGTTCGCAATGATTAAATTTGCCTTGCCTACTATGTCAATGAAACCAATCGTATAAGCTAGCGCCCCTTCTTGTAATACAGCAATGAGGCCATTCCCAAAGTTAGGTAAAGCAATGACTAGTGCTTGTGGAAAAATAATACGACGATATGCCTGAAGCGGTGTTAAACCAACACTAACAGCAGCTTCAAACTGCCCCCGATCAATAGCTAAATAAGCAGAACGGATTACTTCCGACATCATCGCCGCAAACTGTAAGCTAAAGGTAATGACAACAAATATCCCAGTATGAACATTTTGCAAATTAATACCGAATAAATTTTCCGAAAACGCCGGAATGCCATAATAGACAAGAAATAATAGGACGATGGATGGCGTACATCGCATAACAGTCGTATATACATTTGCCAACCATTGTAACAGCTTGTTATTACTTAGCTTAGCAGCGGCAAGGAGTAACCCTAGTAGGCTACCGACAATTACAGCTGCACTAGCGATATAGATTGTCACCCATAAATAAGGCAATAGTTGCGGTAGTGCCGACCATAAATACGCGATATCAAAATATTTCTCCATCCATCACACCACTTTCTTTGATTAGAAAAGCGCAAGCGCCTTGGTCAGCCCCGACAGCTGCTTGCAGGCCTGTATTGAAAGCATCTTTTACGCTTTCGATAAAGGGGCAGACCGCGACCTCGAGGGGCTAGGCGCTGGAGCTAGACACATTAGAAATGCTTAAGTGCCCCGTTTAGCCCCGACAAGCGCTGGATGGCTCTCAAACGAAAGCATCTTTTACGCTTTCGATTGAGGGACAAAAGCGACCTCGAGGGGCTGGGCACTGGAGCTAGACAATGTTAAATCTCCAGAAATTTATCCTTTCTTATATTGATTAGAAAGGCTGATGATTTGCATCAGCTCCCATCAACGCTCCACTGAATCTAGAACTTCGAATAAATCTTTGCCATAAAACTCTACACTCAGTTTATTTAACGCATCTGTCTTTTTAATTTCTGCAATTGCCTTGTCATAGGCATCAGCAAATTCTTGTTCTTTTTTATTGAACAATGGCCACGTTTTAATTACCGCAAATTCGTTATACACAACTTGATCCTTCAAATGATAATATGGACCACCTTCTGTTAACACTTGCCCTGTGAAGCTCCCTTCAATTTGCACTCCACCGTCAACACGTCCCTCATTTACCCATTGCACAACGTCTACTGAAAACTCTTCACCTGCTTTTAGTTGCACTTGATTGTCTGGATTTGCTTCGTTATATTCTGCGATAACTGTGTATTGAGCGTTATTTGCTGCGATTGGTGCCAATGTCATACCTGCCGCTGCAAAATCACTTAAATTTTTAATATGTTCATTTTCTTTTTTCAATACTAGACCGGCACTACTCAGCCCTAAAAATTCTTGCGGGAATATATACTTTGCTGTACGCTCTTCTGTCCAGAAAGCATTTTTTACCCCTACTTGGTATTTACCTTGCTCTACACCGAGTAATAAATCATCATTGGATGTTCCGATGTATTCAAATTCATATTCTTCTAACGCTTCATCAATAAGTTTCATTACTTCCACATCATAGCCAGTCGGATTTCCCTTTTCATCAATATATGACATCGGCTTACCTGCTTGATCATAAGCGACTTTCACTTTTTTCACTTGTACACCGTCTGCTGAAGCTGCACCAGAATTTTCTTTCTCTCCTCCGCAAGCTGCCAAAATCGAAATGGATGCAATACTAATCAACGCTAACTTTAAAATTTTTTTAAATGACATTTACACTCTCTCCTTTTGTTCGTTAAATTGACTAATAGCCGTCTCAGCTAACTTTTTGATTGTCATATCATCCATCGGTGGATTATGAAGTCCTGCACGCACATCTCGGTAATAACGCTGTAATGGATTATTGCGTTGAAGACTTTTTGCTCCAACAATACGCATTGCCTTATCGACAATCGATAGTGCGCTATTTGTCACGAAATGCTTTGCGATATTAATTTCATGTACTACATGTTCTTTACGAACTGGATCAGCAAATGCTTCCGCAGCTCCGTATAAAGTAAAACGTGCCGTTGCTAACTCTAAGTCGATTTCACCAATTAGCGACTGCACATTAGGCAACTCACTTATTGGACCGTTCAAGCTATTCGGTGTATGTGTTGTCGCAAAATGCACGGCATAATCGCGCGCTGCCTGTGCAATACCTAAATAAGTAGCCGGAATTAATAGTAACCAGCCATTTAACTTAAAACCTGTAGAATAACTCGGAATTTCAACCAAACTAGAGGACTCCAAATGAACATTTTCTAGTACGAGGTCATGACTACCTGTACCGCGCATCGAAATCACGTCCCACGTTTCATCAATCGAAACGCCCTCTGCCTCTCGAGGAATTAAGAAGAATCCAATTTTACCCTGTTCTTCAATCCAAGCTGATGTTAAAAAATAGTCCAGCTCAGGTGCACCGGTTGTATAATTTTTCCGCCCGTTTATTAACCAACCACTCGCTGTTTTTCTTGCAGATGTGGCAGGACGACCTCCACGTGCTGGGCTTCCCATTGCAAATTCACTAACTGCTCGATTAATAATAGCGCCGCGTTCAACTTCTTTTGCGAATTCATCTAGCGTTTTCTTTTCCCACTGCTCATTATCGAATAAATCGCCGACTGTTAGTAATGTCCAGCCAATGGATAGTGCCGTACTAGCATCATAGCTCGCTAATGTTTCATGTAATAGTACCGCATCATAAATGCTAAAACCTTCTCCCCCTAACTGCTTCGGTAAAGTGATTTTTGTATAGCCAATGTCACGGAGTGCTTGAATATTTTCTTTAGGGAAACGCGCTAGCTCATCAACTAGCTGTGCACGCCCTTTAAATGAATCCTCGAGCTCCTCAAGCTTTTGTAACCAAGCTCTTTGGTCTTCAGTTTTAATAAAAAGCTGTTTACTCAATTTCAACGCCACCTTTATAAAATCTGTATTTTCTAAACTTTATTGTTGGAATTGATTGTAAAGCCTGCAATTTTGTAAGTCAACAGCTTATTCCTAGTTTTTTTATAGGTTTTGTATATTATAGCGTTTTCATTACTGATGTTACTTCATTTTGATGTGATAAAAAATTTTTCAATTAATTTCGGGAAACAAAAAAAGTTGTTTCGAAGGACTCGCCTTCAAAACAACTTTTTGTTTTTAAAATTACATTTTTTCTGGAGCAGATACTCCGATTAATTTTAATGCGTTCGCTATTGTTATACGCACTGCTGTAATTAATGCAATACGTGCTTCTGTTAGCTCTTTGTTGTCGGCATTAATTACTTTTTCAGCATTGTAGAAGCTGTGGAAAGTTGCAGCTAATTCTTGAATGTAGTTAGCAATACGATGCGGTGTGCGGTGTTTCGCTGCATCCGCAACCACTTGTGGGAATGCACCTACTTTTTTCAATACATCCGCTTCTTTTTCTGCTGTTAGCAATTGTAAATTTTCTAATGAAGCTTTGTAGCCTTGCTCATCTGCTTGACGTAAAATTGAGCAAATACGTGCGTGAGCATATTGAGCATAGTACACTGGGTTTTCATTCGATTGTGAAACAGCTAAATCAAGATCGAAATCCATATGAGAATCGCCCGCTGTTTTTACAAAGAAGTAACGCACTGCATCAAGTCCTACTTCTTCAACTAGCTCACGCATCGTTACAGCGTTACCAGTACGCTTCGACATTTTGAATTTCTCACCGTTTTTATACAGTTGCACCATTTGAATAATTTCCACTTCTAGTGTATCGCGCTCATAACCTAATGCCTCGATTGCGGCTTTCATACGTGGAATATAGCCGTGGTGGTCAGCTCCCCAAATATTAATTAATTTATCGAAGCCACGCAAAATTTTGTCTTGATGGTAAGCAATATCCGGTGTTAAGTATGTGAAAGAGCCGTCATTTTTAATAAGTACGCGGTTTTTATCATCACCAAATGTTGTTGAGCGGAACCATGTAGCACCGTCTTCTTCATACACATGACCATTCGCTCTTAATTTATCTAAAGCTACTTCAATTTTTCCGTTGTTGTATAAAGATGTTTCAGAATACCAAACGTCAAATTCAACACGGAAGTTTTTCAAATCATTTTGTAATTTATCAAGCTCAAGCTTTAAGCCATGTTCACGGAAGAAATTGAAACGTTCTTCATCAGATTTATCTAAAACGCTTGCGCCAAATTGTTCAACAATTTTTCCAGCGATATCTATAATATCTTGACCGTGGTAACCATCCTCTGGCATTTCTGCATCCATACCTAGAGCTTGTTTATAACGTGCTTCAAGTGAATAAGCTAAATTATTAATTTGGTTCCCCGCATCATTAATATAATATTCACGTGATACATTGTAGCCAGCAAAATCTAATACGTTACATAACGAATCACCTACTGATGCTCCGCGTGCATGTCCTAAATGAAGGTCACCAGTTGGGTTGGCAGATACGAACTCTACTTGAATATTTTCGCCATTACCTGCATTTGAACGTCCGTAAGCTTCTCCTTGCTCATTAGCAGCTTTTACTACTCCTGCTAAGAAATCTTTTCGCACTGTAATATTAATAAAACCAGGACCAGCGATGTCGATTTTTTCGATATCAGTATCCGCTGTTTCAAGATTTTCTAAAATAGCTTCTGCAATAGCGCGTGGTGGTTTTTTCGCCAACTTTGTTAATTGCATAGCGATATTTGTTGCAAAGTCACCATTTGCTTTATCTTTCGGTGTTTCTAAATGGATATTTATCTCTGTACCAGCTTCAATTAGCTGTGCTTTTTCAATAGCGGCAACTAGTGCAGCTTTAATAGATTGTTGTAATTGTTCTACAGCGTTCATTATTGTACCTCCGAGTATTGAATTTCTAATGTATAATTGCCGACAGTTGTACCGTCAATGATTAAATCATACTGCGTGTAAAAGCGCCCTTGAGAATTTTCATGTATTGGTTCATATGATAATTGATGTGTTTTCGTGACAAGTGGTAATGAGCCGTACATACTATCATAGTGGCCATTTTCTTTTTGCTTTACATTAAGAGGCAAACGCATGCTTACACTACCACTACGCATAATAAACGCTTGGTCATTTGTCAACTTTACCGTTGTGCGAATCGTATTGTCTTCTTGCACTTCTTCATATCGCAAATAATAACTACCTGATTTATTAATAAAGGATCCTTGCAGCCACATTTCATATGTTTCAAGCTCTCCATCAGTCGGAATAATTTTAGACACAAGCTTGATTTTTACTTTTGTTCCTATATCATTCATCATGTGGTTAGCTCCTTTTTTCATCTATTGCTATGACTTTTTTATTATAGGATGAATTCATCTATATAAGCAAGAGTCAACTATATAATGATAGAATATATTAAAAAGCAAAAAAGTAGCATTTTTAATTTATGTTTTAAAAGGAGTTACCTATGATTATTGATTTACTAGTAGATTTTTGTATTCTATTCACTTTTACAGTGCTAATTTATTGGCTTTATCTTTATTATTTTAATAAAAACGATCGATTTCCTATATTGAAACCCATTTTAATTGGTATCGCATTCGGCGTTAACGGGATTATTTTAATGACCATTTCTTTTCCTATCGCATACGGAATTATAATCAATGCGCGCATTATTCCGCTGCTTTTTAGTGGTTTACTTGGTGGTCCTATTGCCGTATTAGTAAGTGGCTTAATTATGTTCATAAGTCGTTTTTTTCTACCCGATATATACAACTTTACGCTGGCACTTAATATAAATTTCCTATTAATTGTAATAATCATTGCGTATATTGGGTATTTTTTCGAATTTACATATAATAATATTTTTAAATATTTTTGGGTCATTACTCTTGAAATCGTGCTGTTAATTTTTCACCACTTCTCGCTTACCTTTGATATAACAGCACATGCAGTCGTTACAATTTACATCATGTTCTCATGTACGGCATTTTATATAATTTTTATTGCTATAAATCATATTAAATATTCAAGCGAACAACTGCATTCAACAAATTATTTAATGTATAGGGATTTCATGACACAGCTACCGAATAATATTGCAATCGAAAAACAGATTAATTACCTATTATCGAAAAAAAAATCTTTTCACATTTTATATATCGATATTAATCAGTTTAAACATATTAATTTAAATTATGGCAGCACGATTGGTGATGAAGTACTTGTTCAAATGGGACAATTATTAACAAAGTACGCCCAGAAAAATGGCGCTTTTGCCGGGCGTTCAGGTGGAGAGGAATTCATTGTCATTATTCATGAATTAGCTCCTGCCTACGCAATCTATGAAGCACATAATATTAATAAATTAATTGCAACTCATACGTTTACTACTTCCAGAGAGACAACTTTACATATTACAACGTCTATTAGTATTGTTTCTGCGCCCGATAATGGCACAGATATCAAAACACTAATTCAAAAAGGGACGGAAACCCATTGTCATATGGAAATGGGTCGTAATAATGTACTGCATGCAAATAATTTATCGATGGATTAAGTTTGTGAGTAAGGATGGAGTTTACTTTAAGTAGGGTGTTCGCTTTCACTCGACTTGCGTGCGCTTTTTCTACCGTTGCGTGCACTCTCCCTTATTCGCGCTTACTTACACACAAAAAAACCGTCATCTCACATACTTTGTGAGACGACGGTTTATATTATTTTACTTAGCTAAGTATTATTCGCGATTGTTATAGCTGCTTTATTGCAAACACTTTCCCCGCGACAACCCTCTCAATAAAGTATTTCTATTTCACCCAGCCTAATATCATCTCACGAATTAGCTTACTTGCTGTATTCGCTGTCATTTCGGATGTATCGTAAATTGGTGCAACTTCTACCAAATCAAAACCTACAACATTCACTCCACTACCTGCAATCGCATGAATTGATGCAAGTAGCTCTTTCGTTGTTATACCACCGCAATCAACCGTTCCTGTGCCTGGCGCATGAGACGGATCTAGCACATCAATATCAATTGTGACATACACATTGCGGCCAGTAAGTATTGGCAAAATTTCTTTTAAAGGCTCCAACACTTCAAATTTTGAAATGTGCATACCATTTTCCTTTGCCCAAATGAATTCTTCCTTAAGCCCTGAACGGATACCAAATGAATAGACATTATGCGGCCCAATATGTTCAGCAATTTTCCGGATTGGTGTTGCATGTGAATACGGCTCGCCTTCATAATCTGTGCGCAAATCTGTATGCGCATCAAAGTGAATAATCGCAAGGTCATTATATTTTTCGTACATAGCTTCCATTACAGGGAGTGACACTAAATGCTCTCCGCCCATGCCAATGGGTACTTTGCCATCAGCAAGCACTTTTCGAACGAACGTTTTGATTTCTTCTAAAGATTTTTTCGGATTTCCGAATGGCAATGGAATATCACCCGCATCAAAAAACTTCACTTCATCTAATTCACGATCTAAATACGGGCTGTATTCTTCAAGTCCAATCGATACTTCGCGAATACGCGTAGGACCAAATCTTGAACCAGGACGATAACTTACTGTCCAATCCATCGGCATGCCATATAAAACGGCTTTTGATTCGCCATAATTCGGATGACTTTTAATAAATACATTCCCTGAATACGTTTCATCAAATCTCACTGGATACTCACCTACTAAAATTATTTTGTCGAAATTAATACTTTCGTAACACAGCTATAGCGCCAAATGAAACTTTTATGAACAATTGTTCGTATAATTATGGCAATACAAAAAAGTATAGATGTTTTTGCATAAAGTGCAATAGTTTTTATACGAACTTAGTATGAAAAATCAATTCTCAGACACATACTATGATTAATTATAGAAACCGAGGTGATTGTAAATGAAAAGACAATACTATATTCGTAAGCAAAAACGTAAGCGAAGGACAAAAAAAGTAGCATTATTTACAGTCGCTTTACTATGCGCTATCGCGGTTTCATTTGCTTCGCTTAGAATTTATGCACAAATTGCTGGTGCACCACCAATAACAGTGCCGAAAGCTTCTGTATTTTTAGATAGCCAGAACCACCAAATAGGCGATTATTATACTTCTGAACGTCGCTACTGGGTAGGACTTGATGAAATATCTCCATATTTAATCGATGCAACGATTGCCGTAGAGGACAAAGATTTTTATGAGCATAGCGGTTTTGATTTTTCACGAATTGCAGGGGCTATTCTAGCAGATATTAAAGCAGGTAGTAAAGTTCAAGGAGCGAGTACACTTACGCAGCAATATGCACGAAATTTATATTTAACACATGAAAAAACATGGACGAGGAAAATTAACGAGGCACTCTATGCATACCGTCTCGAAATCTTTTATTCGAAGGATGAGATTTTAGAAGGTTATTTAAATACTGTTTATTACGGTCATGGCATGTACGGAGCTGAAGCAGCGAGCCGCTACTATTTCGGTAAATCAGCTAGTGAATTGACACTCGCTGAAGCGGCTATGCTTGCGGGGATCCCGAAAGGACCTAGTATTTATTCACCAATTGCTAATATCGAAAAAGCAACAAACCGTCAGAAGCTTATTCTTAATTTAATGGAAGAGCAGCAAAAAATTACGATGGAAGAAAAAAACCGTGCTACAAGTGAACAATTAGTGTATAAAAACAGTGATTGGGTAACAGGCAAATCCATTGCACCATATTTCTTAGATGTTGTTTGGAAAGAAGCAAGTGAGATTTTAGAAACAAAAAATTTAAATGTTAGTGAAGGCGGCTGGACAATTAAAACAACATTGAATCAAGCACATCAAAAAGCCGCTGAACAGGCAGTACAAAAAAATATGCCGCAAAATGATCTGCAAGCTGCCTTTGTTAGTATGGATGTAGATACAGGGTATGTAACAGCACTTGTTGGGGGACGTGATTATAGTACAAGTTCATTTAACCGGGTAACACTTGGTAAAAGACAGCCTGGCTCAGCAATCAAACCCATTTTATATGCGGCAGCACTTGAAAACGGGTTTACACCAATGACGTTTATGGATGTTAGCGAAACCACTTTTACGTACGATAACGGACGCGCCACATATAAGCCACAAAACGTTAACGGCCAGTTTGCTGATCATGAAATGTCACTCGCACAAGCAATCGCGATTTCTGATAATATTTATGCGGTAAAAACACTCGAGCAAATCGGCTATAAACCGTTTCGCGAAATGCTAAAGCGCTTTAATTTAGAATATACAAATGAGGAGAATCCATCAATTGCGCTTGGTACAATCGAAACAACGTTATATAACTTAACTAGTGCCTATAATACAGTTGCTGCAGGCGGTGAAGAACGTAAAGCAACAACGATCCTATCAATCGAAAACGCAAAAGGGGAAGTCGTATATAAATATAAAAAACCGACAGCAAAACGCATTTTATCTGAACAAGATGCTTATCTTTTAACAGATATGATGACAGGAATATTTGATCCTGTTTATAGCGATTATTCACCTGCTACTGGTGTTTCGCTTCGTGGCCGAATGACGCATACTTATGCAGCGAAATCGGGAACAACTATTAGTGACCAATGGCTAATCGGCTACACACCAAGTATTACAGCTGGCGTTTGGAACGGCTACGACCAAGGCAAAACACTGTCCGTTCAAGAAGATATGGCAGCATCCAAACAAGTATGGATTGATTTTATGGAAACGGTGAACGCTGGCAAAGCAAATGAATTATTTAAAGTACCAGCTGGAGTTGAGGGTGTTGTTATCGACATTGAGACAGGCAAGCTTGCTACAAATGCCTGTCCAAAACAACGGCTTGTGTATTTGAAAAAGGAAGATGTTCCAACTGATAATTGCACGATGTTTCAATTTTTCGAGCCCGATTCGTGGGGAGATTTCAGAGATTTATTTGACTTCGAAGCATTTCGCAACCTTTGGGGGAATTAATACGTTTTATGATATAGAACATAGAGCCCTCCTCAAAAAAAGACGCTTTATGTAAAAACGTATTTCGGAAATTCAAAAAAGCTCTTTCTTCCCCGGAATAACAGTTTCCGTGGAAAGAAAGAGCTTTCTTTTATGGCAAGCGAAAGCATGAGAATCATGGGGCATTCGGCTTGGGATTGTTCAAATGCCGCATAGCTCTCATCGCTTTTCGTTTCGCCAAGTGTCCTAGCCCACTAATTGTAAGCTATAGGTCAAGTTTACTTTTTTTCCTATGCACTTTCAACTACCTTCTAGTAGAGTAAAGTAATTGTCACAGTTTGTTCACGTATTATTACTTATTTTACTTGAAATGATTGACGCAGAATATTTTTCTACTATAGCACTTTCAAATCATTGTGTAATTTTTCTTCACTACGCTCCCACATTTCCTTATTATGTTGTTGTAGGAAGTTTGCTAGTACTTGCTTCGACTCATCGTCCATAAAATCAACAAGAATGCGACGTTTCATCGATTTATCCATACGATTTACATGATCAGCCAAAACTTTATAACCACGGCGTTTCTCACGATTCACGACCATTTCACAAGCGGCAACACCAGCAAAATAAGCTCCATCCTCTTTATGATCAATCGTTACCCATACAAGCCAGTAGTCTTTGCCGCCTTCTGAATCAGCGCGGTTTGTTGTAAATTTAATGCCTCTTTCGACATCGCTTTTCGCATGCATGGCACCGATATCAACAATAGCTGTTTTTTCTGCTACATCAATAATAACTGGTGATACGTTTTCGAGTGTTAGCGAGCCAATTCCGAAGCCTTTATGTCCATCAGTTGGATCGTTTTTTATTATAGTAAATCCCATTTTTTGTTTTGGTTTTTCTTCATTCGCCATTGTAAATCCCTCCGTATAAGCTATTATGTATAATATACACTAAATTATATATGGGGGGGCAATCATATGCCAATCGTAACAGTGAAAATGCTAGAAGGTCGAACAGACGAGCAAAAACGAGCACTAGTACAAGAAGTAACAGAAGCTGTATCCAAAACAGTAAATGCACCAAAAGAAAACGTATCAATTATCATTGAAGAAATGCCTAAAAATCATTACGCAACTGCAGGCGTTCTGCAAATGGATAAATAAGCATTATAAGGTAAAATAAGAACAGGGCTGTGCCGTAAGTAAAAACTTAGGAGCAGCCCTTGTTTTTATGTTGGCTGAAGCTGTGGATTTTTGTGTGTTATTGGACTTTTCGTTGAGGCTTTTGAATTTTTGGGGATGCTATTGATTAATTGTGAGGTACTATTGGACTTTTCGGAGTGCGAGGCAATTTCGGATACTATTGACCTTATTTTGAATTCTATTGACCTTATTGTGGATTCTATTGACCTTATTTTGAATTCTATTGACCAAATTTCAATTTTTATTGACCTTATTTCTTTTCGATGTTCTATTTTTTTGAGGTGATGACATGAAAAAATTCCGTTCGATTATTAGTATAGTCGCTATACTCGCATTGCTCGTTGTGGGGCTTGCGTTAATTTTTATCAATCCAATTCAGGCATTTCTCGTCAACCGATTGAGTACTAATTTAACACCAACAACCCTCGCTGCAATGGACCATAACGACGCACTTGACGTGGATTTTACATTTGAAGCCGTGCAATCATTGTCGATTGTAGATGTACTAAAGGCACAGGCGAATAGTAAAAACTTGCCTGTGATTGGTAGTATCGTCATCCCCGATGTCGAGCTTGAGCTACCTATTTTAAAAGGCGTTGGCAATGATGTATTGGCAGTCGGAGCAGGAACGATGAAGCCGGAGCAAGTAATGGGACAAGGTAATTACGCACTCGCTGGGCATTTTTTCGAGGAAAAGGATATTCTTTTTAGTCCTCTTTATCATGCACAAATCGGCGACAAAATTTATTTAACGGACTTACATACCATTTTTGAATACGAAATAAGCATGATCGAAGTAATCGAAGCAACGGACGTCCATGTTATTGATGACGCGGCAGACAAAACGCAACTGACACTCATCACATGTGCAGAGGAAGGGACACGCCGCCTCCTCGTCCAAGCGAACTTCACAAACACATATGATCTCGACAGCCCCCCAGAAAACCTTACCAACTATTGAAATATGAGATATTGGATAGATATCGTGAATTGTCCCCGACTTATCGTAAAATATTTGCTGGATATCGTGAAATATCCCCAACTTATCGTAAAATATTTGCTGGATATCGTGAAATATCCAAAGCATACCGCATTCAAAGAAAAACCCTTAAGCAGTCGGAATTTCCGCTACTTAAGGGTTTTTGCATTATTTTGCTGAAGAAGCCCATTTGCGACGTAATAACACAAGACTCATACCTACTAATAATAATCCAACAAGCATCATACCTGTTTGGTTTGCATTATCAGTTTGTGGTAGTTTTTCTTGGTCTTTATTTGCAGCTAGTAATTTTGCAGCTTCTTTATCCAGTTGAGCTTGAAGATTTTTTAAAGCATCCATATCAATTAATTTATCGATTTCAGCTTGTTGTTCTGGCGATAAATTATTGTACATGTCGATAAACTCTTTCAGCTCTTCATTTGTTTGAATTAACTTTGTTGGGTCTTTCTTTAATTCCTCAACAATTTGTGGAATATTTGGTACTTCATATTTCGGTGTATCAGTTGATTCTCCCGGTACCGGTTTTGATGGAACAACGCCTGGTAGTGATGGTATTTTTTCAATTACCTTATCTAGGTCAGGTGAAGTTGGTTTTTCCGGTTTTGGTGTTTCTTCGCCTGGCTTACCTGGCTTGTCAGGTTTTGGGTTCTCTTCTCCTGGTTTACCTGGTGTTTCAGGTTTTGGATTCTCCTCGCCTGGTTTACCTGGTGTTTCAGGTTTTGGATTCTCCTCGCCTGGTTTACCTGGTGTTTCAGGTTTTGGATTCTCCTCGCCTGGTGTATCTGGTGTTTCCGTTGGTGGTGGTGTTGAACCGCCGCCTCCTGGACCTGGTGGAGTAACTGGTGGCTCAGGTTTCACTGTTGCTTTACAATCAGTAACAGTAATTTCACCTAGCTCCGTTTCACCTTCATATACTTTGTAAGTACCTGGTTCCACAGTGTATGGAATTGTTGCTTTACCAGCTGTACCTGTTATGCCAGTTGCTATTGATATTGTGCCCGTAACATCTTTGATTTCGAATGATACATTTTCACGACCTATACCATTTACATCTTGGATTGTTAGGGTGAAGTCTGGGCAGGCGTTTGCAGGCACGTTTACACTACCAGCACACTTACCTTCTTCATATGTTACATCGATGCTACCTAGCTTTACTTCAGCACTATTGTAAACATCATATTTTGTACCTTCTACTAGCTGTGTTTTATCTTTAAAAATAATTTGCCCGCTAGCATCCGTTTCACCTTCTGTAACATAATCTCCGTTAGTTGTTTTAATTACAACTTTAACACCTTCACCAACTTGGTTAACGCCATCACTTTGATTAACTGTTAGTGTAAATTGAGAACAAGCTTTAATAGTATTCACCGTTCCATTACAGCCCTCTTGAGAGTTTACAGTAACTTTACCGAATAGTTCTTCACCATCAATAAAGACTGTATATACACCTCCAGGAACTGCCGATGTTGAGAATGTCATAGTACCTGTTGAACTAATAGTCCCTATAGTAATCTCAGACTCATTGTTTTCTGGAACTAATTTTACTGCTTTGCCGTTATCTTCAGCTGTTAAATTATTAATTGTTAATGTGAATGTTGGACATCCTTTTACGAATGTAATTACTGCCGCACAGTTTTCGTCTATAGTAACTGTTTTAGCCATTGCTTGACCATCTACATATACAGTGTATGTGCCACTTGGTAAAGCAGTTGTCGTTACTTTGCCATTATCATCTAAATTCCCTAAACTTATAGGATTGCCTGTGCCATCCTTTTTAATCGTTACTTCTTTTCTAGATAGTTCTGTTGGAAGTTCATTAATTGTTAAAGCGAATGTTGGACATCCTTTTACGAAAGTAATTTCTGCAGCACATTTTTCGTCTACAGTAATTGTTTCTGTCACTGCTTGTCCATCTACATATACAGTATATGTCCCACTTGGCAATGCAGTTGTAGTTACTTTGCTACTACCATCTATATTACCTAAGCTTATAGGAGTGCCTGTACCGTCCTTTTTAATCGTTACTTCTTTTCCTACTAACTCTGTTGGTAGACTATTAATTGTTAATGTGAATGTAGGACACCCTTTAACGAATGTAATTTCTGCCTCACAGTTTTTGTCTACAGTAATTGTTTGAGTCATTTTTTCATCATCTACATATACAGTGTATGTGCCTTGTGGAACTGGCGCTGAAGCTGTTACTGTACCATTAGTTAAATTACCTAATACGACTTCAGCATCCGTACCATTGTGTGTAATTTTCACTTCTTTTCCAGTTAAGTCTGTTGGAAGATGGTTAATTGTTAAAGTGAATGTTGGACAGGCCTTTATTGTTTCACCATTACACTCGCCTTTTGCATATTTCACTACTACATTTCCAAGTTCATCGTCAGTAGTTTTATTTATAACCTCATATTCTCCAGCTTGAACTTCTGTACCACTACCACTAGCACCAGGGCGTTTAATATTAGTTACTTGACCTGAGGGGCCTGTTTCACCTTCATACACCACATTACCCTTGCTATCTTTTAATAGAATGTCGGTGTCATTAACAGTTGCACCATTAATGTCTTTAACTGTTAATGTAAAGAAGTCACATACGTTGCCTGGCGAAACTTCTTTTACATTTACTAATTCCTCCGATTTTTCAGGAACTTTATTAGTGTCTGTGTTTTTATTCAGATCAATATCATCCCGCACAGCCATTAATCCGTACCCTACTGGTGCTTCAATTTCTTTAAGTTTATAAGAACCATAATTAATGTTTTTAAACTCAACAACACCTTCTGAATTCGATTCTTGAGTTGTAATGATATATTCAGTGCCTCGAATTGTTTTAATTAACTGGAATTTTGCACCTGGTAATGTTGATTTTTTAGCTGTTGCTGGATCTAAACCAACTTTGTAGAATTTTAAATTCCCCTTCGTCATATCTATCGAAGCATTTGATGTACTAAAACTTAAATTTTCTTTTACTGGCTTATCAGTTTCTTGGTTTCCAGCTAATTTATCTGAGTTATCAAACAAAATCACTGCATTATTTTCAAATGCTTGCCCTGTATCACCTAAAGCTATTGTTTTATAACGTACTTGGTATCCCTCTTTAGCTAAATTACCAAAGTCAATTGTGAAACCACCATTTTCAAAACTGTGGACAAAACTTGAATCACTTAATTTTTTCCAGCTCTCCGAAGCATTTGCGCCACTTGTATTTACATCATATTGACTAATTTCAATTGAGCTTTGAATAAGCATTAAACTTTCTGAAGGATTATCCTTTACAACTACATTTTTTAAATCCGAAAGCGATTTATTCACGTCAATTGTCCACGTTAGGATGTCCGTATTATTATTATTAACATTACCACTAACCGTTTTACCAATTAAGTTATTGGCATTATTAACTGGTACTGGCGTTGACTCTAAAGTATGCGTAGTTGTCGTCGTAAAAGTAGCACTATTTGTATAGGTATCACCAGAATTAGCGTACTTTGGTTCATCACTACCAATACCAACGATATTATCAATATCTTTTGTTTTATACTCAATTAAGTATACCTCGTTATTTTTACCCGACGCCAAAGGATTACTGAATGTTAACATATAACCTGTTTTACGAGCTTTATCCTTAATTGATTCTTCTGTATACGATAAGGTATAATCTGTTAATTCTTCAAGTCGATCTCCTTTTGAGTCACTTGTGTCTCCACTGCCAAGAGTTGTTTTATAAACACCCAAAGTCCCAGCTATAATTTCATGGCCTGCCCCTAAAGTATCTGCTAAAACCGCACCTTGAATATCACGCTTATTCGTATTGACTTGTACTAACCAAGTAAATTCTTGTGTTGCATAGTCGTATGAGCCAGTTTTACGACCGTTATTAGCAGTTGCTGGTGCTGGAGTATAATCAGCTATTTTCGTTAATTTATATTCTTTACTCGTATCAACTGGATCTTTCCATGTTGCGACAGCTGTATTACCATATCCATTATTTGTAACTGATCCATCATCTGAAATAGCATAAGAGGTTTTATACGTAACTGTAACACTACTATTCGGATTGATTGTCATGTTTTCAATAGTAAAACCATTCGAATCCAGTTTTTTAGTACCTGTACTTACACTTACACTGATGTCGTCTGGATCCACAATACCATTATTACTCGTATCGACAAGTGTATGCACTCCTGTTTTATTAACTGTATCAAATGTATCTGTAAGTGTTAATCCTGTAATAGCCTCTGTAGGATGATCATTATTAATCGTTACTGTCCACAGAATTTCCTTTTTGTTAAAATCTACTGAAGTTCTTTCTTTCTTTAAAATTCCCTCAGTAAGTGTATGGCCAGCTGTTTTACCACTGGATACAGTGCCACTTGTTACCGTATTCGTAATAGCTTCTTTTGCATCAGTAAAGAATTTTTGACCGTTATCTTTTTTGTATTCTGCATCATATGTGATACGGTAGGCATCTGTAATATCCTTTTTAAACTGAAGTTTAAATCCTACTACCTTGCCATTCTCAACAACATCACTTATATCATAATCAATACCCTTTTTTTGTGGTTCTAATACTTTATCAAAAGTACCATCTTCTTTAACGCTAACTTTATCCACTTTAATCGACTCTTGTTTAATTACATGTGAACCAGGAAGTTTATCTTCAATCCATGCATCAGCTTCGTCTATGTTCAATTGATTATAATTGTAGCGAACTTCCCATTTTGAACTGTAGTTTGTTCCAGATAATTTACTTTTATCGAGTGCCTTACCATAAGTTGTTGTTACCGCACCTGAAGTGGTATTTTCATTATTCGCAGTGTCTGTATCTGTTAAAGCAATCGTATTAGAAAATGATTGCTTTCCATCACGCTCTTCATCAGTAAGGGTAATTTTTGTTCGGTACGTGATTTTATATGCATCAGTACCTGATAGTGTAATTTCAGTAAAATCTTTATAGGTATTTGAATCAGATGGAGTATCTGCTACTTTCTTTAATCCTACTTCATAAGATTCTACCGTTATGAGACTATTTAAAACATGACCACCATTAGTATTTCCAACTTTAGGTGTATCTGTTAATTTAGCTGATGATAGGTTTTTACCTGCTTCATTCACCCATACTTCCCAGTCAATATAGCGCTCACCTAATTCAGTACCGTTCGTGCCATCACCTGTATAAACACCTAACGTAGAAGATTTTTTCATTTTTTCATTTGCAGTGCCAGGCTTGAAAGTAACTTTAACAGTATCAGATCCTTTTATTGCATCAGGAACTTCAAAATCTTGATCTAATTTCTCATCTCTATCAGACAAATTAAACTTAGATGTAAAGTCAAAGCTAATTGGAACATCAGCACCCGTATGTTTAAGTAAATCTACATCTGTTAAAGTAACTTTTACTTTCCCAGATTCTGCTTCATAACTAAAACCAGGTGCAATTTCTGATTTCCCTACCCCTCCATTAAATGCATCACTAAAGTCAATCAAAAAATTGGGAGGCAATTCAAATTCAAAATAATCTCCTACTTGGGGACCATAATCTAAATCAGCATTAAATGAAAATGTCATTTTTGCTTCTTGATCATGCTCCAATGGTTGGTCGTAGGTATTAATGGGCTCACCATTGATTGTCATAGTGAAATTAGTTAATGAAGCATTTATTACACAAGCTTCAGAGACTAATGTCGCTGAATCACCAGATGTAGTCGGTGTATTACATGTAGTATTAGTACTATAAGGGGTGCTAGATTGAGTTTCTTCAGTATTTGGTAAAGTCACACCCTCACCAACATCAACCCCATCCGCAAACACTGATATCGGGCTTAAGATCGTTTGGAAGACGAGTAGCACAATGAGTATTGCGATATTTAGTTTTTTCATATTTCTCTCCTTTTTCAGAAATAGAGAGGTGCCATTTGACGTTTGTTGACGACGTGCTGTCTATTCTGCTTAGAATGGACTGCGGCAAACAAAAGGGCAGTCTCTCTTTCTTCATTTATTAGTCGCCATGCGTAAATACATAGTTAGCTCGAAGAAATGTTAGAGGCAAGCTATCTTGCTGTTTAAATAAATTCTACTTAAATAGCTGCATGTATTTAGTTTTTGGTGTAATGCGCTAACGATAATTTGCCTCACCTCCCTTCGATGCTATTTTCTACTATTATACAAAATAAAGTAATTAAATTTAGTAAAAATAACAATATTAACTATAATTCAAGCATTATTTATGAAAGAGTACAATACTCCCAACATAGCTGCGCATCTTTACTTAAAGTATATTATCGGTAAATAATAAGACCTATTAATAGTCAAAAAAACTTATATTATGCGAATTTAATAGTACTTTTAAGTTACCCTCACTTTGCTTATTAGAAAATAAAAAAACCAATATACCACGTTTTCACTACGGGTATATTGGTAATTAAGAAAGTATTTATTTATAGCAAAAAAACATCATTTTAATTTATTGATTAATGCAATAATCTCCTGTTTTAGATGCTCATCTACTGTATTGTCTTTAAGTATCTCTGGCGGATAGAAAACTTTATGATCTGTTTTTAAACGCCCCGCAATCGAATCGACTAAAAAGCTTTCTTGTGATAATTCACGTAACTCCCCATTTTGCATTTGTAAAACGATCGGTAACTTGCCTGTTGTATTGCCCGGTTGATATAAATCATATGGCAAGTCTGAAGTCGAGTCGTGTACCACATAATATGTTGGGTCTAATCCAGCTTGTTTAATTAATCGTTTTAGTCGTTCAAAATTTTCAGGTTCCTCTTCTGGGTTCATATCAATGTATTTAAACAGTTTCCGATTTACAAATCGACGGCATAAGTCACTTAATATAACATCCTCTTCCTGCATCCAAAATTGAAAATATGTTAGCATAATACTTTCATCTAAAGAGATATAGTCTTCTAACATTATTTTATTTTTGAAAAATGGTTTAAAATGAACCGGCTCATGCTTGAACCAGTAACCTTCTTCACTTAATAATTTTACACGTTTTAAAATATTATTTAATATGACTTCCGCGCTACGAGATAGAGGATGGAAGTATATTTGCAAGTACATTTGATATCGAGACATAATGTAATCCTCTACCGCATGCATTCCGCTCGATTTAATGACGACTTTATTATCACGCGGGCGCATAACGCGAAGGATGCGCTCCATATCAAAATGACCGTAACTTACTCCAGTATAATACGCATCTCGTTGCAAATAGTCCATGCGATCTGCATCAATTTGACTGGAAATTAAACTGACAACGAGCTGGTTCGGATATGTTTTTTCTATTACTTGCGCTACTTTTTCAGGGAAATCGTCAGCTACCCGACGTAAAACCGCATTTACTTCTGTCTCCCCTAATAAAATCTTGCGGGTAAATTCCTCATGATCTGTTCCAAATACATTTTCAAATGCATGAGAAAATGGCCCATGCCCTAAATCATGTAGAAGAGCCGCGCACAATACGAGCAGCCGCTCACTATTATCCCATTCCGGTCTCCCCGCAAACACATCATCAATAATACGTCGCACAATTTCATACACACCAAGGGAATGGTTAAAACGGCTATGCTCGGCACCATGAAATACTAAATACGTCGTACCTAGCTGACGAATTCTGCGTAAACGTTGAAATTCACGTGTACCTATTAAATCCCAAATCGCTTGATCACGCACATGAACATAACGGTGCACCGGATCTTTAAACACTTTTTCCTCCGCTAGTTTCGCTGTTGCATAGTTATTCATAGATCCACCTCATTTCATTAATTGTATCGTTATTTTTATTGTACATGATTTTCTCCTAAAACAAAGCAGTCGGATACAGATTAATGAATTGTTAGTAGATTTTTCGTTTTACAAGGGACTTTAAGGGGAACACTAGCAATTCACGGGGAAATACTAGCTCTTTGCTGCAATACTTGCCCTTTCGTGGGTTTTACTAGCTGTTTCAGCCTCTTTACTAGCACTCAAGTCGAAAATACTAGCCACTCACGGCGAAATACTAGCTCTTTGCTGCAATACTAGCGCTTTCGTAGGGTTTACTAGCAATTTCAGGCTCTTTACTAGCGTTCCAGTCGAAAATACTAGCCATTCGCAGGGAAATACTAGCACTTAGCTGCATTACTAGCTCTTCCGTTGGTTTTACTAGCTGTTTCAGGTTCTTTACTAGCTCTCAAGTCGGAAATACTAGCCACTCACGTGGAAATACTAGCACTTAGCTGCAATACTTGCCCTTTAGTGGTTTTACTAGCTGTTTCAGGCTCTTTACTAGCACTCAACTCGAAAATACTAGCTACTCACGGGGAAATACTAGCTCTTTGCTGCAATACTTGCCCTTTCGTGGGTTTTACTAGCTGTTTCAGGCTCTTTACTAGCACTCAACTCGAAAATACTAGCCTTTCACGGGGAAATACTAGCTCTTTGCTGCAATACTTGCCCTTTAGTGGGTTTTACTAGCTGTTTCAGGCTCTTTACTAGCTCTCAAGTCGAAAATACTAGCCATTCACGGGGTAATACTAGCACTTAGCTGCAATACTAGCGCTTTCGTCGGGTTTACTAGCTGTTTCAGGTTCTTTACTAGCACTCCAATAGGAAATACTAGCCATTCACAGGGAAATACTAGCACTTAGCCAGATTACTAGCGCTCTCCAATGAAATACTAACACTAAGTCCAGATCATATCGCCGGAGACTAAATTTCAAAGATTGATTTAACCGTACACTTTTCTTCAAATAGGCGCTTTAACTATCCGGCATATTAATAAATACTCTTATGTAAAAATAGCAAAAAGGAAAACCGACGCTACTTCTTATCCACAATATTTCCCCTTTCACTTACAATGCCTACTGTAAGACCTATAGTGGACTTTCGTTATAGTTATCAGCCACAATAAGTCGCACGCATACATAAAAAAAGAGCCACCAAATTTGGGCTTTGGCGGCTTTTTAATCTTTTTTTAATTTGGCCAGTACTTTTTCCATTAACTCATCTTCAGTTAATGCAGCTACTGGTCTACTATTTACGAATGTAAATGTCTTTTTACGGCCAGGACCGCAGTATGAATGACAGCCAATTTCAATCGTTGCTTCTGGATCAATCTCTTTTAATTTCGGAATTAACGTTTTTAAATTAACGGCCTGACATTCATCGCAAACTCGGAATTCGTTTGCCATTTTGTCAACACCCTTTCTAATTGAAGTAATAATCATTGCACTTTTAACTACAAGATATTGTAGCCTATGAAAGCATCTTCATACAAGAGAAAATACATTATCTCCGTCAAAGGTATGAACAATAATAGAATAATTTCTCAAAAAATCTTATTTCATTGCATAAACACCTTCTCTATTGGTCATGCTTAGTTTTGAACAATAAAACTATGAACATGGCAGGAGGAGTAAAATGAAAGTAAGACAAGATGCTTGGTTAAAAGAAAATGATGAATTACTCGCAGAAGCAGTTTTGCGACATGTAAAGGAAGGTAGCACTCAGCTTAATGCATTTGATGAGGCTGGCGATGCACTTAATCGTACAGCAGCGGCTTGTGGCTTTCGCTGGAATGCAGTTGTCCGTAGATTATACGAACAAGACTTAGCTTCAGCGAAAAAAGAAAGAAAAGAAAGATTGCGAGTATTAGGAAATCCAGCACGCAGACGTTCACAAAGTGTCTTTTTACTACAACAAGACGAGAATACTCAGCAGGCGTCCATTCCATTATCAGCCCTATCACTCGATGTGATCATTACGTATTTAATGCGCCTACAGCAAACAGGAACAGATGTAGAAAACACAAAATGGCGTCATATCGCAAATGCATCAACGGAAAAAATACGTCAGCTAGAACAGCAGTTAGCCAATTTACAAGAAGAAAATACGGCAATTCGTGAAGATTACGAGCAGTTCGTACAAATTATGAACCGCGCACGTAGACTCGTAACATTAGAAGGTGACGAAGACCGTGTTGCACCTGTCTTTAAAATGGAACGCAACGGCAATCTCGTAACATCACCAAGGAATTTAGAAAGTGACGAAGTTCAATAAACTTCGCCACTTTTTTTCATTCACCTAGCATACTTTTATTGCGATCAAATACACGCTGTAAATAATAGGCATATAAATCACTTTCACTCGCCGTTAGAGGTGCAATTTCCCAGTCAAATCGTCGTTGTTCTAGTAATTGCTGAATACGCACATTCGTTTCGGCAACGGTAATATCCGTTCGTAGTAATTCTTGCAACGAAGCCATTACGTGTGGTGTCACATTCGGATAAACAAATTTCGTTTCGGCGTTTTGCAGGCCGATTTCATAAAATTGTTTGATCAATTTCGCGCGCGCACTGCCATTTCCTTCAATACATAAATATATTTGTACTGCAATACCGCCTTTCATTCGACGCTGTGAAATGCCGGCGAATTTCTTGCCTTCGATACTTAAATCATATGTACCTGGACAATAAGAGCCGATAATTTCATATGCTTCGATTTTATTAGCAGCTTCAGGGAACAACGCTTTTATAAAGTTTACCATTAAATCGAACGCTGTATTTATACTAATAGTTTGCTCATGTTCACTTAATACAAGCGAAATATTTAGTACGCCACGATCTAATACTACTGCGAGACCGCCTGAATTGCGGACAATTGGTTGATAATTTTGTGCTATTAAATACGCCATTCCTTGCTGAATATAAGGTAGGCGATGATCTTGAATTCCTAGCACTACGGACTCTTTATGTACCCATGTTCGAATTGTAGGCGAACTTAGCTGTTGACCTACTAAATGGCAAAGCGTATCATCCATCGCAAATGATTCAAGGGGCGAGCGGTTTTGCATATTTGATTCATCTATTAAACGCCATTTTTGGGGCATCATTATATTGTTCATATTGTTTCTCCTCGCAAAGATATCTACTTAAGCATACCGCAACATGTAAACCTTGAAAAGTCGTGGCAAATTCGTGACATAGTGCATTAAGCGTTATGAGGCAACGTATTTCCAGGCAAATTATGCTACACTGATTGTGAATCATTTTCAATTATAAGGAGTGTTTATATATGAATGAAGCAGCAATTACATTAGATGGCTGGTACGTACTACATGATTTCCGTTCAATTGACTGGGCTTCTTGGAAATTAGTTTCTGCCAAGGAACGTGAAGAAGCTGTAAATGAATTCATTGCATACTTAGAAAAATTAAATGAAGCAGATGTAGCTAAAACAGGTGCTCATGCTTTTTATTCGATTGTTGGTCAAAAGGCTGATTTTATGCTTATGACTTTACGTGAAACAATGGACGAATTACAAGAGCTTGAAGCTGAGTTCAATAAACTTGCGATTGCTGATTTCACCATTCCAGCATACTCTTACGTATCTGTAGTGGAACTTTCCAACTATTTAGCTGGCGAATCGAATGAAGATCCATATCAAAATCCACATGTGCGTGCGCGACTATATCCAGAATTGCCGCGTTCTCAATATGTGTGCTTCTATCCAATGGACAAGCGCCGTCAAGGCAACGACAACTGGTATATGCTTTCTATGGATGATCGCAAAAGTTTAATGCGTTCTCACGGGATGATTGGTCGCGGTTATGCAGGTAAAGTAAAGCAAATCATTACTGGTTCTGTAGGCTTCGACGATCACGAGTGGGGCGTAACATTATTTGCAGACGACGTATTACAATTCAAAAAATTAGTATATGAAATGCGTTTTGATGAGGTTTCAGCTCGATACGGTGAATTCGGAGCCTTCTTCGTAGGTAACCTTCTTACTCAAGAAAAATTAGAAAAGTTTTTAGCAGTATAAAAAAAGGCGACGGAACCCCGTCGCCTTTTTATTCACGCGTTTTTAATATTAAAATGATTGTATTAATGAAAACGCCGATAAATACAAGGAGAATAAATAAATACCAGTGTAGCGGTTGTCCGTAATAATCACCTACGATAAACGAAACAATTGCACTTAGTAAAATACCTACCCATACGCCGACTTGCATAAAACAGTCACCTCTTTAGTATTCGATTAAACTAGGCAACTACCTCATTTTTTATACTCTAGCTTTCCCCATATTTAAATAACGATTTGAAATGTACTGGCGCACTTGTACATATTTTTCACATTTACTCGTCATATTTATTGTATGCATTTTTAATATTTATATACAGGATACACTGTACATTTTTTAATACCCTTTGCATACATTAATGAAAAAGGAGGGGGTTCTAATCGGCGTCATACAAACAAACGATAGTCAAAGCGCTCTTCTCGCAAAACTTATGCGAGCCAAGGCTGAAGGTGAATTAGGGATGTTGATAGTGGGCAATGTCGGTGTGAACCGTATACGTGCCGATTGTTTAGATTTTAGGAATACTCTCACTATAGAAGAAAAAATTTTAGGGGTCCTAGCGGTTTATAAGCAACAACGAAACGCTATTTTACGAACGCGCACACTAACAAAATACCCGACTAGCAGAGCGCGTTATTAACGCAAGAACGTTATTTATGACAAGTTGAAATAGCCCGGCGCAATGGGATGGACAGTGGAATAGTGCGCGTTTCAAATCACACTGTTTCTTTTCCCCTACCGAATTAGATTGTCCTCAAATTTAAAAATGAATTAAGAAGGGATGTTTTTTTGACTTATTATTGGACACCATCTTGGCCACAAAATCCTACGACAACACAAATGCCACAAACTCCTACGTTTTCGAATCCACCGAATCCGTTTCCAATGCGGGAGGAGTCTTATATTGAGAATATTTTACGATTAAATCGTGGGAAACCAGGTACATTTTATTTTTCATTTAACAATTCCATAAATGGTAAATATAATAAAGTTGTTCGTGGTGCTGTTGAGGCAGCTGGACGTGACCATGTGATTTTACGTGATTTAAATACAGATCACCGTTTCCTATTCCCGATGATTTATTTTGATTATGCAGAATATGATGAAGAAATGAATTACTTCAATCAAACACCTAGATAGGAACATAAAAACGCTGTCTCTTTAAAAGAGACAGCGTCATCTTATTATACACGGAATTTTTGAATTTCTGTTTGTAAATCTTGCGCGCTATCGCTTAAACCGAGTGCAACATGATTCACTTGTTCCATCGTCGCAGATTGTTCTTCCATAGCGGCTGCAATCATTTCAATATTACTTGCCGCTGAAGAAGAACCCTCTGCAATTTCGTTCACCGATGCCAAAACTTCCACCGCACTTGCAGAAAGTTGTTCAGATGTAGCCGATATTTCTTGAATTTGTGTCGTCATTAGTTCCACTGCGTTTTCAATGGCGTAAAATGCATCGCCCGCATCTCCAATAATTTTTACACCGTCTTTTACAGAAACGAGTGAGTTATTTACAGCATTTTCTACATTTTTTGTATCAGCTTTAATTTCCATCGTTAAAGCGACAATAGAGTTCGCTGAGTTTTTCGATTCCTCAGCTAATTTACGAACTTCGTCTGCAACTACAGCGAATCCTTTACCGTGCTCACCTGCTCGAGCTGCTTCAATTGCCGCATTTAACGCAAGTAAGTTTGTTTGATCCGTAATATCAGTAATGACCTTCGTAATATGACCGATTTCCTCTGTTTGCTTCGATAATTTTTGCACAAGGTCATTTACTTGTATTGTCGAAGTATTGATCACTTCCATTTGTTGCTTCGCATGACCGATAATCGTTCCACCGTGATTTGCTGTTTCACTTGCATCAATCGAGCTTGCGTGCAATGTTTGCGTGGATTCTGCAATTCGTTGTACACCTGTTGCTGTTTCTTCCATTGCAAATGCGCTTTCTAATGCAATACTTGATAATGTTTGTGCAACCTCAGCTGTATTTGCTACACGTCCAGTTACGTCCTCAGATGTAGCTGTAATTTCCTCTGTACTTGCAGATAATTGTTCTGCCGAGGCACTAAGCTGTTCCGTATTAAACTGCGTACTACGAATTAAGTTTTGTAAATTACCTTTCATCAGATTAAACGCTTGCGCTAGCTGACCAATTTCATCTTTCGAACGCACTACAATATCCTCTTGTATTAAATCTCCCTCTGCAATAACATTCGTTGATTTAACTATTTTCACAAGTGGGTCAGAAACTGTACGTTTGACAAAAATAATTAACCCTAACCCAATTAATAATGAAATGATGAAAACAATTGCTGATGATTGCTTTGAAATAGTAATTGCTTTATTCGAATCTGCAACGATTTCGTCTAGTTGAGCATTCTGAAATGCTAAAATTTCTTCTGAAATATTTAAGATTTCTGCGCTTGCAGTTTGTATTTCATTTTTCACTAACGATTCCGATTTCTCATAATCCATTTTATCTACAGCTGCTAAATAATCCGTAGCGATAGCATTGAATCGCTCGTTAGCAGCAGCAATGTCTGCTTGAAAGTTTTTCATCGTTTTTGTAAAGGATAAATCACCTAGAGCAATTACTTTATCATCTAAATACGATTGATATTTAATAAAATTCCCTTCATTTTCAGTGGTAGGATCGATAAGTATCTCACGTGCATATAACCCTTGCATCGCTATTCCAAAGCGTATGTCATCAATAGTTTGAATTGTGACCACTCTTACTTCAAGCGCTTCATCCATCTTTTTATCAATATTATTTAAATTGACAAAACTGATCCCTACTGTAATTGTAAGTAATAAAATAATTGATAAGAATATTAAATTCAACTTTTTCCCGATGCTCATTCTTGTCCCTCTTTTACAATAATATACTTTTTAAGTATGACAAGATTCGCTATTTTTTTCTACGGGCAATACTCCCATAAAAATACTTGTTTTAGAATTTCTACTATAAAAGATAGACACAACACATTTCAATAGATATAGTAAAATTACTAATTTTGTAAATATCGTAGTGTTGCTTCCCCAAGAATTTTCGCAGCAATAAGCATTGCACGTTCATCAAAATCAAATCGTGCATGGTGATGTGGATATACAGTATCCCATGTTGGACCTTTCGCACCTGTCATGAAAAATGTGCCAGGGACATGCTGCAAATAATAAGCAAAATCTTCACCTATCATAAACGGTGGACATTCAATTACATTCTCGACTCCTGGAATTTCAGCTGCAATTTGGGCAACAAATTCTGTTTCGTCTTTATGAGTAATAACTGCTGGATAACCTCTGAAATACGTATATTCATAAGTTGCTCCGACTCCGCGACAAGTAGCATTTAATAGCTTTTCAATTTCAGCCTCTAGTAAATCTCTTACGCCATCATCGAAAGTTCGTACAGTTCCTTTTAAATTGACCGTATCAGCAATAACATTAAATGGATTGATCGCTTCAAAATGTCCTACTGATACGACTGCTGATTTGAGAGGGTCCACACGTCTAGCTACAAGCGTTTGTAAATTTGTTACGAATTGCGCTGCAGTGACAATGGCATCAATAGTTTGATGTGGTTCCGCACCGTGTCCGCCTCTGCCCTGAATCTTAACTTCAAAACGATCAGCAGCTGCCATAAGTTCTCCACTGCGCACTAAAATATCGCCAAGTGGTGTTGGTGCCCATAAATGAGTCCCCAAAATAACATCTACCCCATCTAAACAACCGTCTTCAATCATCGCTTTTGCCCCACCTGGAGCGATTTCTTCGGCGTGCTGATGAATGAAAACAATATTACCTGCCAGCCCTTCACGCATTGGCACTAGTACTTTAGCAAGAATTAATAATATTGCGGTATGTCCGTCATGACCACAAGCATGCATGACACCATCATTTTTTGATTTATATGGCACATCATTTAGTTCTTGAATAGCGAGTGCATCAAAATCCGCACGCAACGCTACTGTTTTCCCAGGTTTTCCACCGCGTAGTGTCGCCACAACACCGCGCTCTCCAACATGCTCCCGTACTTCAAGCCCTAGTTCACGGTGAAACTTCGCAATCGTCGCAGGTGTATATACTTCTTCAAAAGAAAGCTCTGGACGTTCATGAAAATAACGGCGTAGCGCTACCATTTCCTCGAAACTCGCTTCTAATTTCGTAAATAAGTTGTGCATAAATACCACCCTTTCATCATGTTCATTCTATAAATATAGCACTAATTATATGATTTTTCTGACTTATTTTATTGTAATCTTTCTGCAAGGAAAGCAAAATAACAAAGACAGAACTTATTACATACAAAAAGACTTTCGGCGCTATACCGAAAGCCTCTAATTTACTTTGCGTATTTCATAGCCGATGCTATAATCATGGCCCATCCAATTAAAAATAGTACGCCTCCAATTGGGGTAATAGCACCTAAAACACCGATTCCTGTCACTGCTAAAATAAATAAGCTACCCGAGAAAAATACGATACCTAGATTCATACAAATCATCGCTATCTTTAATTGCTTCACTTCGCCAAATAATTTAGCACTCATTAAAATTCCGATTAATACGAGTGCTGCTGCATGAAACATTTGATATTGAACCGCAGTATTCCAAATTCCTGTACTGTAATCATCTAATATATCTTTTAATGCATGTGCACCAAAAGCACCGAGTGACACCGCTAAAAAGCCATGAATAGCACCTGAAATAATAGAACCTTTCATTTTAAAGCCCTCTTTTCTATATACTAAAAATCAAATATCGAATCCCCATTAGCATCATTTTCTTGTAAAGGGGCTTGTTGAACTTGTAGTTGTTGAACGTTAGAGTACACTGGTTTACTGGTACCCAAATGTTGTTCACTATTTAACACGACATCACATAAAGCGCGCACAGCTGTTAACTGCTCACGCATTATTTGGTCATTTGCTGCACTTTTCGCACTCATGACATGCTTTTCTATTTGACTAAGCAGTACTTCATAAGAAATCATCTTTGGCCCTCCTGCTTCTGACTAAATTTCAAACACTCCATACCAGAAGATTGTCTCACAACAGCTGAGGGAATTTGCTTCGTTTTAAACCCATAGGCACTACATGCACGGGGATTTGCAGGCTCCCATGTGACACGGAAATATTGGCATTGAAAACAATTCACCTTCATGTACTCCCCCTCACCTTCACTATCACTTTACCATGATTTTCATATTGAGAAAAGCGTGTTTGACGACTACAAACACCAATCAATTGGCTCTTTCCCCCACGCTACAAGCTGCTCATTAATTTTAGAATACGGCTTGCTACCGAAAAAACCGCGATATGAGCTTAATGGACTTGGGTGTGGTGCTTGTAAAACAATATGTGGTACATCGCTCTTGTTAATGATTTTTGCCTTCTGCTGCGCAGGACGACCCCAAAGCACGAAAATTATAGGGTCTTTACGCATCGCTAATTTTTCGATGACCGCATCCGTAAATTGCTCCCAGCCTTTCCCTTTATGTGAATTCGCCTCACCTGCACGGACAGTTAATACGGTATTCAGTAGAAATACACCTTGATTCGCCCACTTCATTAAATAACCGTGATTTGGTATTGGACATCCTACATCATCTTGCAATTCTTGTAACATATTGCGCAGACTGGGTGGCTGCGGTATACCTGGCTGTACGGAAAAACTCATTCCGTGTGCTTGATTCGGTCCATGATACGGGTCTTGTCCTAAAATCACTACTTTCACATCTTGAAAGCTCGTTGTTCGGAACGCATTCATGATATCCTCTTTTTTAGGATACACTGTATATGTACTATATTCTTGTGCTATAAAAGTTAGTAGTTCCTTATAATATTGTTTATCAAATTCTTCACCGATAATATTTTCCCAGTCATTTGCAAAAACATTGTTCATCCGCTGTCACCTCTCGTTTATTATACTATAATAGTAGAATAAATCTGACCTTATAGAAATTTTGAATTCTGACTATTTTTACAAAGTCAGTTTCACTGTATAGTATCAAGTATTCACAGTATTCAAAAGGAGTGTTTTCAATATGACACTGAAAAAAACATTAACAATTGCAGGTTCAGATACATCAGCTGGAGCGGGTATGCAGGCGGATTTAAAAGCATTCCAGGAGCACGGCACTTACGGAATGGTCGCTTTAACGGTTGTCGTAACTATGGATCCAAACGGCTGGAGCCACAACGTTACACCATTACCAACTGAGCTACTTCAAAAACAAATTGACACAGCGCTTTCTACAAAAGTAGATGCGATTAAAACAGGGATGCTTTCAACAGAAGAAATTATCAAAATCGCGAGTGATGCCATTCAAAAATCAGGGACAAATATTGTTGTAATCGACCCTGTAATGGTTTGTAAAGGCGATGACGAAGTATTAAACCCTGGCAATACAACAGCGATGATTGACTATTTACTACCTTATGCAACAGTTGTAACTCCAAACCTTTTTGAAGCAGGTCAACTTGCAGGGACAGGTACACCAAAAACAATCGACGAAATGAAAATTGCAGCAGCAAAAATTCATGAGCTTGGTGCTAAAAACGTTGTTATTAAAGGCGGAAAAGCATTAGAATCAGAAAAAGCTGTCGATTTATTCTTTGACGGAACGACTTATAAATTGCTAGAAACAGACAAAATTGAGTCTACTTATAATCACGGTGCTGGCTGTACATTTGCAGCAAGCGTTTGTGCGAATCTTGCTAATGGTTTGTCAGTTGAAGAGTCTGTTATCGAAGCGAAAGAATTTGTTTCAGCTGCTATTGCACACGGCTGGGCATTAAATGAATATGTTGGACCAGTTATGCACGGTGCTAAACCACGTTTCGGTGCACCAGAAGTAACTGTTACAGAAATTTAAGAAAAAATTACCGATAGAGAATTCCGGAGTTATTCGGAAATTTAGGCAGCCCACTCTAGCTAGTAGGAAGCGCCTTTTAGCAGTCTAAAGCCACACAATCACATAGAAAAATACGTACAAAAAAGTAGATGTCTCAAAAAACTTGAGACGTCTTCTTTTCATTCCTTGAAACTTTTTACTATACTTAATATTAGATAGATTCGAAAGGAGAGTTAAGATGAAGGAAGTTCAAGTTGATGCGCTCCAAGAGTTACTTAATTCTTTTGCGAACAAAGACGTTTACATTCATTTAGAAACGACAAATGGTGCCTATGCAACTCACTATGATGCAAATTTTTTTAATGCCGGAGCTTTTATTCGCAATGTGAAAATTCGTTATGAACTTGGTAAAGTAATAGCAGATAATCCAAACCGTGTTGGCTTAAAGATGGAGCATGGTTGGGTTTACGCACAAGGCATTACACATTATGAGCTTGATGAGCATGGCCGCCTATTGATGGCTGGTTTAGACTATTCAGGAAAGCTTGCGATTGCACTTGAAATTAGTGAAACGCCATTTACTTATTAAGGAGTGAAGAACAATGACATTACCGACTGAGCGTCACGTATTAATTGTCTTCCCGCACCCTGATGATGAAGCGTTTTCTATCGCAGGTGCAGCAAGACTTTATCACAATATGGGAGTTCCAGTAACATACGCTTGCCTAACACTAGGTGAAATGGGCCGTAATTTAGGAAACCCACCATTCGCAACGCGCGAATCTCTACCTGAAATCCGCCGTAAAGAACTTCAAGCAGCGTGTGAAGCTATGGGCATTAAAGACCTACGAATGATGGGACTACGTGATAAAACAATTGAATTTGAAGATGATGAAAAAATGGTGCAGCTCGTTACCAAATTAATAGACGAGTTAAACCCTTCGATTATTTATACATTCTTCCCAGGCTTTGCTGTACACCCTGATCATGAGGCAACTGCAAAAGCTGTTGTCGAAGCAGTTCGCCGTATGCCAAAAGCTGAACGCCCTCGTCTGCTTGGCTGTGCTTTTGCCAACGATACAGTTGAGAAAAACGGAGAAGCACATGTGTGGATTGACATATCGAGCGTAAAAAATGATAAAGTGAAGGCACTTCAAGCACATGCCTCACAAACAGCATGGATGATGGCTGAAACGACGAAACGCATTGAAGATGGGGAACCAATGAGCGACAGCTGGCTAAATGTCGAGAAGTTTTATGTCATTCAGCACCCAGATGAAATCGGAGAACCGATAAAGCGTCAACATTTATAATTTTTAGGAGTGAGTCTACTAGCTCACTCTTTTTTTCTATATTAACGTTAGTTTTATGCAACATATTGTTCCTCCAAAACATGCAGAACTAAACTTCGATAGTGACTATAATGCTTCCTAACTGCCCTCAATATATGTACAACAAATACGTTTACTAAATGCAGAAAATTAAATCTTTACAAAAAACTATAGACAATTGTATATAAATATAATATCCTTGTATAAATATTCATTAATATTAATATTTAGTATTGAGGGCGAAAAAATGAAAAAACATTCTTTATATACTTGGTTCCTTTTCATTGTCCTGTCTGGCTTAGGTGTTTTTCTATTTATTACACCGATTAGTACAGCAGATGGCATGAAAGTTCCAATTGCAATTTTAGCAAATATGCTAGCAGGTAATCTCGAACAATATATTCTTTGGTTTACGTTCATCGTATTCACTATTGCTGCATTAGGCTCCGTCATTATCAAAGCGTTCCCAAAACGTGATGGATCGCATACACTTGCAGATTCATTATTCCGTGTAAACTGGTTCTGGACAATAATGCGAGTATTAGCCGTCATTTTTGCGGCGATGTATATATTCGATTTTGGACCATTACAAGTGAATAGCGATGTGACAGCTGGTATTTTACTTGATCCTGCTGGTGGTTTAGTAACGTATATGTTCGTACTATTTTTCTTTGCCGGACTGCTTCTGCCATTATTAACGGATTTCGGATTGCTCGATTTCTTCGGTTCAATGATGGTAAAAGTAATGCGCCCGCTTTTTAAAATTCCTGGACGATCTTCAATTGACTGCTTAGCTTCTTGGGTTGGAGACGGTACGATTGGCGTATTGTTAACAAGCAAGCAATATGAAGAAGGCAATTATACTGCTCGTGAAGCAGCAACTATTGCAACAACATTTTCTGTCGTATCGATTACGTTCTGCTTAGTCGTTGTTGAAACGATCGGTATCCAAGATTACTTCTTAGAGTTTTACGGTACAGTCATTTTGGCAGGCATTATATTAGCCGTAATTATGCCGCGTATTTATCCTTTAAAGAACAAGCCAGATTCATTTATTGATGGTACAGCTCCAAAAGGCAATCGCGAAGAAGTTCCAGAAGGTTTTAACGTCTTCACTTACGGCTTGAAAAATGCTTTAGCAAAAGCAGAAAGTAATAAAAATCTTGGCAAAGTACTTGGTTCTGGTTTAAAAAACGTCTTGGAAATGTGGTTCGCTGTTGCGCCAGTTATTATGGCTTTCGGTACAATCGCTTTAGTACTTGCTGAATTTACTAGCTTCTTCCGCATTTTAGGAATGCCGTTCGAGCCAATTTTAGCTTTATTACAAATCCCTGAAGCTGGTGAAGCTGCACAAACAATGATCGTCGGTTTTGCTGACATGCTTCTGCCTTCTGTTTTAGGCGCAGGTATCGAGTCAGACATGACACGCTTTTTTATCGCAACAGTTTCTGTTACACAATTAATTTACTTGTCGGAAGTCGGCGGCTTAATTTTAGGGACAAAACTGCCACTGAAATTATGGGATTTATTTATCATTTTCTTAATCCGTACAATTATTGCAATTCCAATTGTAGCGTTAGTTGCGCATTTACTATTTTAATTAGCAAAGGAGTTCGAGCAAAAAATGCCCGAACTCCTTTTTATATTGCTGCTGCTTTTTTCGCAAAGTGTTCTGCTTCTTCATTTTCACCAATTGCGTGATAATACAAAGCGTAATTTTCATAAATGGCCTTCGTCTTCTTTTGTGCGTACGCATATTTTGGAGCACGATTAACTGTTTCTCCATTCCACTTTAAAGCCTCATCTAACAGCACTTTTGCGCTACTTAATTTATCGTTTTTCAAATACACTTTCGCCATTTCTAAATGAGCACTACTTAAGCGATTAAGCGAACTCCCTTGCTTCGGCGCTACCTCTAGTACAGTTTCAAACGCTTTTACCGCTTTACTATATATCATTTCAAGTTCATCGAATTGTTGCTTTTCTATGCATTCAATTAATAACTCTACTGCTGCATGCCCTAGCTTTTCTTGTACATCAACATAGAATGGTGCAGACTGTATAACAAGTTCATACGTACCAATCGCTTCTTTAAAAGTACCAATGACATCTCCTTGATGGTGTCGGTACGCCTCAGCTAATCGTTTTACTGAAAAGCCCTTTAATGTTAAGTGCGTTAAATACGAAGGATGCTCCTTATCCATTAGCGTCCGGTCTAAATGGAATATAGATTGCTTATATAAACGCAACTGTTCCTTACGCTTATCATAATAATCCCCCATTAACTCCCCTAGTTTCTCATAACATTGCCCAGCTAAGCTGTTTAGCATTACATCATTCGGTAATGTTTGTAAAAACTGATTCGTTAATTGAGAGGCCTTCAAATAGCTTTGCCTCGCCAGTTCCAAATCGCCTATAGTAATCGAGATTTTCCCAATCTTCACATATGCTTCAATTGTTTGCTCTGTTTGACCTGCATACTCAATCGACATTTGAAAATGCTTTATCGCTTGTTCATACTCACTAAGGGCATAATACGCAGAAGCCATTGTAAAATAAAAACGCGCAATACTTTGTTTGTCAGCTACTTCATTTGCACATACAATCGCTGCATTTAACTTTTCTTTTATCGAGTCGTATAGCCCTAAATGCAAGTAACATTTAAATAGCTCTTCATACATAGACACCACAAAGTGAGGAGAAAACCTTCCGAGAGTTAAATTCGATTCGATAATAGCAATTGTTTCTTGCCATTGTCCTAAAACGCTCATTTTACTAATCATTTGTTGTAACCAAGTTTCAAATTCCTTCTGTTCAAGCGTAATCTGCCCATGGTAAGTTGCTTCTAATAACGCCTCTTTCGAAAAGCTGTTGTCTAAGATATTCGTATAATAAGTGAATAATGTATAGTGTACATCATTATAATAATGAATAGATTTCTGCTCAGCATCAGACTGCAACCATTGACGCATCATTTTATTCATTGTCGAATGCCCTTCTGTGGACTCTTCAATAATCGATAAATAATCAAATTTATGTAAATCTGATAATGGTACACCTGCATAAAAATCGCGTAATAATAATTTTGCAACCTCGTAATTCCAGTAGTTTGGAAACGATAGTAGTTTTAATGTAGCTAAATCTTCAGCATTAAAATTTTGTAATAACCGTTGCAATACAAAATCTATATTGTCTGAAAAATGCGCTGGTGTAGGCATTTCTATTAATTTCACTTGCAAATAAGTGTCCACCATTAAATCTAAATAAAATGGGATACCGTTCGTTGTTTTCGCAATTTTTTCACGAATGAGCTGATGATTATGCTCACATTCGGAAACATCCATCCCACTTTTGACGCAATCACAATCCTCACCCAAACACTTAATTCCGCAAGATTGTAAGAAATTATCTACGTCATTACTAGAGAGCTCTCCTACTAAGTGCTCCTCTACTTCATAGGCAGAAGTTGACTCCCAAGCTAATTTATCACGACTCCCAATAACGAATAACGTTGGAAAATCCTGATGATTTTGAGCGAAAGCCTTTAATCGTTGCACCATATATGAATCTAACACTTCATAACAATCAAAGAACATAATTAACGATTTACGTTGTTCTTTAAAATGACGTGAAACATCATCTACCCAAAGTGTAATGAGGGCATCTCTTAGTTGCTGTACATCTAGCGTATTTAGTTGTTGTACTAGCTCTTGACCTGTTTTCATCCACCAAATAGATTTTTTTGTATGGCTAGGAATTTTACTCATTAAATTAATTGCTTTTGGTACCCAGCTAGAAAAAGTAACTTGTTCTAAATCTGCAACGATATCGTATAATATATGTCCTTCATGCACAAAGCTCTTACTCATTTGCACTGGTTGATTTGTAGACTGTGTTTTTGCCCAATACATTGCAAATGCCATATCAAATGCAAAAAAATCTATCTTTTCTGTTTTTAATAATTGGAATTTCAACGTATTCATCATTTCAACAACAGTACGAAATGCACTTTCTTGAAAATCTACAAATAACGTAACAAAGTTCGTGTTTGGTTGTGTTTGGTCTTCCAAATATTTCAATAAACGCGTTTTCCCTATCCCCCCCAAACCGTAATAAGTTAAGATCTTTGTTTTACTTACATCATTAATGGCAGCAGCAAATGCAGCTCTAGGTGTTTGTCGATCTGTAAATTGACGAGATGCCGCTTCTACATATTGAGAAATATTTTGTTTTGCAGGCATAATAGACTCCTTTTTATTTCTTTTCATATATTGTACCGCTTTCATTGTGAACATTTCAGTAACTATTTTAATTAACTAAATATTTCTAACATTTAGTTATTACTTTGTGATAAAATTAGTAAATGTTTTAGTGGAAAATGGAGGTCACATATTGATGGAAGTTGCACAAACAAAGACTGTTGCTGTCGAGAATATTTTAATCGCCCATCATTTTTTAAAAGATGTCGTCGTGCATACGCCACTTCAAAAAAATGATTACTTATCCGAAAAGTACGGTGCAAGCATTTATTTCAAACGTGAAGATTTACAGCATGTTCGCTCATTCAAGCTGCGAGGTGCTTATTATAAAATCAAAAAAATTGAAGAACAGGCTCGTGCTATTGGCGTCGTATGTGCAAGTGCCGGTAACCATGCACAAGGAGTTGCGTACGCCTGTGCACAGCTGAAAATTCAAGCAAATATTTTCATGCCTAAAACGACACCAAAGCAAAAAATTAACCAAGTGCGTATGTTCGGTCGAGATTATGTACAAATCACTTTAGCTGGTGATACTTTCGACGATTCTGCTGAAAGTGCACTTGCCTACTGCGAAGAGCAGGGGAAAATTTTCATTCATCCTTTTGATGATTTCGATGTAATCGCGGGGCAAGGGACAGTTGCTGTCGAAGTTATGCATGACATCGAAGAGCCGATTGATTATATCTTTGGTAGTATCGGCGGCGGCGGTTTAATGTCTGGTGTTTCAACTTATGTGAAAAACTTATCGCCAACGAGTAAGATTATTGGTGTCGAACCAGCAGGCGCCGGCAGTATGAAAGAAGCCTTTACAAACGGAGGCCCCGTTGCACTTGAGTGGATCGATAAATTCGTTGACGGCGCTGCAGTAAAATGCGCCGGCCACGAGACATATGAGGTATGCAAAAAGCATTTAGATGACATCGTATTAGTTCCAGAAGGTAAAGTTTGTACGACGATTTTAGATTTATATAATAAACACGCTATCATTGCAGAGCCAGCAGGAGCTCTTCCTGTTGCCGCACTGGATTTTTACGCAGATGAGATTAAAGGAAAATCGGTTGTTATCATTATTAGTGGCGGTAATAATGACATCGGTCGTATGCAGGAAATTAAGGAAAAATCATTAATATATGAAGGATTGCTATATTACTTTATCGTTAATTTCCCTCAACGTTCAGGTGCTCTTCGTCAATTCCTTTCAGAAGTACTTGGACCGAATGATGATATTACAACATTCGAGTATACGAAGAAAAACAATAAGGAAAGCGGCCCTGCTCTCGTAGGTATTGAAGTAACGAACCGCGAAGATTACCCAGGATTACTAGCTCGCATGCGTGAAAACGGCTTTGAATATAAAGAAGTGAATAATGATAGTACTCTATTTGCATTATTAGTGTAAGAGATGACGAACGAAGAAACCTTCGCGCATATAGTGGCGCGGGGGTTTTATTGCGTGTGGGTGTGGGGCGTAGGATGTTTTCGGTTGGTGAGGTTAGGTGGTTTTCGGGAGATATTTATCTAATCTTACAGCATATTTATCCAATTACCGGGGTTATTTACCTAATGCTTCAAGTTATTTATCTTTCAAAAATATTTGTGACAGTATGCGATATTTCCTTCCCCTTTTCTCTCCTTGACTTTCTAAATTGAAGCGATTTAGTATTTTGTTAGCCGTTTGAATACTTTTAACTCTAAAAAATCCTATTTAACCATTCTCGGTAATCAAGATTAGACGGATCAATGTGTTCTAATAAAGGTATTAAATCTATTAAAGTTTTTAAGTGTTCACCTACTTTCTCACGCAACTTATATTTCAACTTCTCTCTAAAAACACTATTTCATGCATCTAGTAAATTAAAAAAATATCGAGTAATATATTTCCTTTTTATGTTATTGATGGTATAATTTTTATAAAGTCACGAGGAATGAGGTGAAATCCGTGCCAGAAATTAAGTGGGGTTCTCCGCTGAGTTTAGCTTGTTTAGGTATATTTATTGGTGGACTAGCAATTTTATTCAATTCTATATGGAGTAACTTTTTGTAAACAGACTATTTTAGTCTGTTTTTTTCTTTAAATAACTATGAAACAAAATTCAAAATGTGATTACTATTCCCCGCTAAATTCTTTCGGATTTATTCCTGCATATATATTCGAACCATTTACCACGATTTTATCAATCAATTTCTTCGCAATTTCAAAGGCTAAGTCCCCACATCTTCAAATCCTTTACCTTCAAAAAAATTGATATGTTTCGGTGTCGTTAAACCTTCTTCACGTCGTTAATCCAAGCACTAGTTTTATAGCTTTACCCGCATTTCCAATCTTTCGATTTAGATTCTACATTCGCGGACTCCCCCTGCACTTCAAATTATAGTCTAGCTTTGTCTATACCACGTTCATTTCAGGCGTACTGACCCGAATTCAGACCTTACAAATCGAAAAACTGTAAACCCTATTTTTTAAAACGAAATCGCACCAAGGGAGAAGTCTGCATAAAAACGAAAAAATAAATGAAATTTCAATCGATCCATTACGCCCATACACATGTCGAAAATAATACTGTAAACATTTCAACGAATTTATGATTTTACACATATTTTACACATTACCATTTACAAATGCTTATGTTTATTGCTATTATTGAACTCGCTTCACGTGGTTCGCAACCATCCCACGATAAAAAACTAGGAGGAATTGCATATGAAAGTTAAATTTTTAGCAACAAGTGCGATTATTGCGGCATTATATATCGCGATTACAATGCTTGTTGCACCTATCAGTTTTGGGCAAGTCCAATTTAGGATTGCCGAGATTTTTAATCATTTGATTGCCTTCAATCCACGCTATATGGTTGGCGTTGTACTAGGGGTTTTCATTTCAAACTTTTTATTTTCTTCAGTCGGTCCGCTAGATTTACTATTTGGTGTTGGACATACGGTAATTACATTAGGAATTTTTATTCTTATTTGCAAGTTTGTAAAAAATATTTGGGCTCGTTTAATTATTAATACGTTCCTTTTTACATTTACAATGTTTATTATCGCGTTCCAATTACATTTAGTTTTAGAATTTCCGTTCTGGGAAACATGGTTGTTTGTCGCACTTGGTGAGTTCGCCGTATTAGCGGTTGGTGCACCAATTATGTATTTACTAAACAGCCGACTAAATTTCAAAAATTTAATTTAAAATTTTTCAACCGAATGCATGTCGCATTCGGTTTTTTTATTTGTTGAGACAATCGCCTTTACGTCTGAAAACATTTTATTATTTTTCTCTCCAGCGCAGATTTCTTGGCTACAAGTAATCGCTGGAACACTTTGTCGGATGTATAATTGCACTTTCCTCCATAACTTATTTTCTGAATATATTGACATATCATTCCGTACCTTATACAATGGCACTACATCTTTGTTCGGGAACGGAAGTTGGTTGCGGGAGCGTGGCCACCGTATGAGTAAAGTGAGACGAGACTAGTTTGAGCTGAGAAAAATTGATGAATAAGAATAGTAGCGATTGCTAAATGTTTAGAGAGCGTGTGGTTGGTGCAAACGCGTCATTTTCAATTCGTGAATGGGCCTTATGAGAGCTGCTAGCAAAAGTTAGCGGACGGATTCCCCCCGTTACAAGGGATTTGAGTGGGAGCATATATGCTTCAATTTGAGGTGGCAACGCGGTCTTGATCGTCCTCTGCGAAAGGATTTTTCCTTTTGCAGGGGGCTTTTTTTTGTTTGAAAATGACACAGTTACAGGAGGAGCAAGTATGCAAAAAACTTCACGTACTACAATGCGAAAAGTAAATGGCGATTGTTTAACACCAGTTTTAATTTTCAACCGCCTGCAAGGTAAGCAAAAATTTTTACTTGAAAGCTCGGCTAAGCATGAAACAGCAGGCCGCTATTCATTTATCGGTGTTAACCCACGCAAAACGTATTCCGGTAGTGGCACAACACTAACAGAAATCTCTCATCCAACTGGCACAACATACTCCTATGAAGGAGATTTAATACAGTCATTAAAGCGAGCAATGCCCCGTATTTCACAGCATACTGAATACCCTTTTACAGGTGGTGCAATTGGGTTTATAAAGGACGGAAATGTACTGTTTCAAGTGTATAATACAGTCGTAATTTTTGATCATGTAAAAGATGAGCTAATTCTTGTGCATACAAATATTGAAGCAGAGCAGCAATCACCTGATTTGGACGCGCTTATTCGACAAATTACGCAGGGCGAAGTGGCACAACACAGCACCTATACAATAGGTGATTTTGTACAACGGCAAGCAGAGTTTTTTGGGGACCCATTCGCCTTTTATCGTGATTTCCGCGTACAACAGCCAGCTGCCTATTTATACTATATTGAGCTCGCAGAAGAAACACTAATTGGTGCATCTGCGGAAAGCCTTCTAAACGTGAAGGACGAAATTGTTACAACAACGATTGAAACGGTTATTGAAGGAACACTCTTACCGACATTACACGCCATCGACACAGTAATGCAAGCAGCGACTGCCGTACCAAACTTGCTCGGCTACATTGGCTTTAACGGACAAATCGATTTTACAAATGCCCAAAATACGATGACACTGACTGCTACTACAGCGAAGAAAGGTGGAGCACTATGACATTACAGCATTATACCGCTCGTGTAAAAAGTAGAGAACATCTCGTTTTTGTTGAAATGGTTGAAGCGGCAAATCTCATTTTTAATGACGATACACCGAAAGAAGATATTGCTGACTTTTTAGTTGCACTTAGTGAAAAAGGAGAAACAGCCCATGAAGTAGCTGGACTAGCGAGTGTTATGCGTAATAATGCCGTACGGGTTGATGTCCCAGATGGTATTTATATCGACAACTGCGGGACAGGGGGCGACGGATTGCAGAGTTTCAATATTAGTACGACAGCCGCTTTTGTATTAGCTGGTGGTGGACTGCTTGTTGCTAAGCACGGCAATCGTAAAGTATCGAGTGCATCCGGTAGCTCAGATGTATTAGAAGCATTAGGAATCGGTTTACTTTCCTCGCTTGAAGAAACGACGGAGCTACTTGCAACAGAAGGGATTGCCTTTTTGCATGCACCTAATATGCATCCAAAATTAAAACGTATCGGTGAAATGCGACAAGCAATTGGCCAACCGACAATTTTTAATTTGGCAGGACCACTAACAAATCCAGTTCCACTGAAAACACAATTTGTCGGCATTAACCGTCCTAATTTTACGACTGATTATGCGGAAGTACTGCACATGCTCGGTCGAGAGAGGGCTATCGTTGTTTCTGGTGCACAAGGGATGGACGAAGCATCTTTAGAAGGTGAAAACACATTTGTCTTACTCGATGATGGTGATATTATACCGTTCAAGTTACGCGCAGAGGATGTTGGTTTAGCTCCTGCTCCCCTCTCTGCTATTCGAGGTGGTAACGCAGTCGAAAATGCTCACATTATGCGTGATTTATTGAACGGTAAACAAAGTGCGTATTTCGACACGGTTCTATTAAATGCAGGCATCGGCTTTTTTGCGTATGGCTTAGCTAAGACGATAAAAGACGGTATTGATATGGCACGCGATAGCATTTTCTCAGGTCGTGCCCTTCAAAAACTAAATGCGGTTGTGGACTATTCACAGCAGAAGACAGGTGCAAAATGACAATTTTAAATACAATACTTGAACATAAAAAAACGGAATTACAAAGCTTACTTCAAGCGAAACCGCAATTTGCTGAAACGACAACACGCCCTTCCCTTTACGATCACCTAATATGTACAGACCGCCTACAAGTCATAGCGGAAATGAAACGCGCTTCCCCTTCTAAAGGTGATATTGCGACACATATCGACCCAGTCGCACAAGCGCAAACGTATGAAGCAGCAGGTGCGGCATGTATATCGGTATTAACAGATAGCAAGTATTTTAAAGGCTCTTTTACAGATTTACATGCAGTCGCACAGGCGGTCACTATTCCAGTACTGTGCAAAGATTTCATTATCCACAAAGTACAAATTGATTATGCGAAAGCAGCTGGATCTTCTGTTGTACTATTAATTGTAGCGGCATTAACTGATGAGGAGCTCGCTGACTTACACGCTTATGCGAGTGGGCTTGGGCTAGATGTATTAGTCGAAGTGCATGATGTGTTAGAACTGCAGCGCGCATTACAAATTAATGCAAAAATAATCGGCGTCAACAATCGGAATTTAAAAACATTCGAAGTTGATTTAGCGCATACTGAGGAAATTGCTTGTCATCTAAATCGCAGTGATGTTGCCTTTATAAGTGAAAGTGGTATTTGGAATGCAGATGATGCCCTTCGTGTCGCAAAAGCAGGGGCAAAAGCTGTGCTAGTCGGCGAATCACTTATGCGTAGTAGAGACGTTACCGCTGATTTACAAGCACTCCAAATTTCATTTGTGAAAGTTGGCGAAATATAGTGACAAAAGTAAAAATTTGCGGTTTGAAAACACCGGAGCATGTCGAAACAGCTGTGAAGTGCGGTGCGGATTTTGTCGGATTCGTCTTTGCGCCAAGTAAACGTGAAATTTCGATTGAGGAGGCAAACCTTTTAGCGCAGTACATTCCAGAGGTTGTAAAAACTGTCGGCGTATTTGTAAATGAAGAGCCCGAACGCATACAGGAAATTGCGAGTAAGGTACCACTTGATTATATCCAATATCACGGTGATGAAACGAATGAGCTAATTCAAAAAATCGGACTTCCTTCTATTAAAGCATTTTCTATTCGAAAGGTTGAAGATGTGAAACGTGCGGCAACATTCGATGTGGACTATTACTTATTTGATTCACCTGGCACAGATTTCCGCGGTGGTAGCGGTCAGACATTTGATTGGAATCTACTAGAAGAAGTAAATATCCCTCGGAAAAAAGTGATGATAGCAGGTGGACTACGTGCAGATAATGTTGCAGCAGCTGTTACACTCATATCCCCTGCTGCTGTTGATGTATCTAGCGGTGTAGAAGTAAACAGTAAGAAAGATCATACATTAATTGAGGCATTCATAAAAGCAGCAAAAGGAGCGATTTCATGATAACAGCAAAAGGACGTTTCGGTACATACGGCGGTCAATTTGTACCTGAAACTTTAATGACTCCCCTAATGGAACTGGAGCAAGCATATGAGGAAGCAAAAAATGACCCTGCTTTCATAGTGGAATTAAACTACTATTTAAAACAATATGTTGGCCGCGAAACACCTCTTTATTTTGCAGAACGTTTAACAGCAAAATGTGGTGGTGCAAAAATTTATTTAAAACGCGAAGATTTAAACCATACAGGTGCCCATAAAATTAATAATGCGCTCGGCCAAGCGTTACTTGCAAAGCGTATGGGTAAGAAAAAAATTGTTGCCGAAACAGGGGCCGGTCAGCACGGTGTCGCAACAGCAACAGCATGCGCCCTTCTCGATCTAGAGTGCATCGTTTATATGGGGGCAGAGGATGTAAAACGCCAAGCACTGAATGTCTTTCGAATGGAGCTACTCGGCACAAAGGTAATCGGTGTAGAAAAAGGCTCTGCGACATTAAAAGATGCCGTAAACGAAGCACTTCGCCACTGGGTAACGCATATTGAAGATACACATTATATATTAGGCTCGGCACTAGGTCCTCACCCGTTCCCGACAATTGTACGTGATTTCCAGCGTGTCATTGGTGATGAAACACGCGCACAAATTGTACAACAGGAAAATCGCCTACCGGATACCGTTATTGCTTGTATCGGTGGAGGTAGTAATGCAATAGGCATGTTCTACCCTTTCGTTGAGGATGCAAATGTTTCGTTATTCGGCGTAGAAGCGGCTGGTGCTGGTGTTGCAACAGGTAAACACGCGGCAGCCATCCACGGCGGTCAAACGGGCGTCCTGCATGGTGCGTATATGTATTTATTACAAGATAAAAATGGCTTTATACAAGAGGCTCATTCAATTTCAGCAGGACTCGACTACCCTGGTGTCGGACCAGAACATTGCTATTTAAATGATATAAAGCGTGCTGTTTATGAATCAGTTACAGATGCAGAAGCATTGCTCGGTGTAAAACTATTATGTGAAACGGAAGGCATTTTACCTGCATTAGAAAGTGCACATGCGATTTATTTTGCTTCTCAGTTAGCGACAAAAATGGCTAGTGATAAAGTAATCGTTGTTTGCCTCTCAGGACGTGGAGATAAAGATGTGCACACATTAATCGATGCAATGGGAGGTGTAAGTAAATGCTAGTAACGGCTATTCAAAAGGTAGTAGCGCTTGGGGATAAAGCATTTATTCCTTATATTATGGCTGGTGATGGGGGGCTCGACACATTAAAACCAACTATTCTTCGCCTTCAACAAATAGGTGTAACTGCTATTGAAGTCGGTATTCCTTTTACTGATCCGGTAGCAGATGGACCGACGATTGAGCTTGCTGGGAAACGTGCGTTACAAAACGGTACGACATTAAAATCAGTACTCGCTACTTTAACAAGCTTTGCGGATGAAATTACAGTGCCGCTTATTGCCATGACGTATTTAAATCCTATTCTTGCGTATGGTGCAGAAGCATTTGCACATGATGCTGCTAAAGCTCATATTCACGGCGTGATTGTACCGGATATGCCGCTTGAGGAGCGCAATATTATCTATCCTGCGCTACAGCGTGAAAAAATCGCCCTTGTGCAGCTCATTTCTTTAACGAGCCCCGCTGAACGAATTGCAAAACTGGCCGCTGCCAGTGAAGGCTTTATTTATGCAATCACAGTAAACGGCATAACGGGTGCACGCACGGACTTTGCAGGCGAACTCGAAAAGCATTTTGCAAAACTAAAAATAGCGAGTTCAATTCCTGTATTGGCAGGCTTCGGTATATCTACGCAAGAGCATATTGAAAAATTCTCCGCATTTAGTGATGGTGTCATCGTAGGCAGTAAAATTGTCGATGCATTAACAAGCAATAATTGGGCTACGATTGAATCACTCGTTGCTGCTACGAAAAATGTGAAGTCTTAACAGTAAGCAGGACTGCTTTCGCAAGTAAATACTGACGGAACAGTCCTTTTATGCACAAGAGCAAGGATGGTCTAGAAATTAGAACATCCCCTCTTCTTCTGATGAAGTCATTATTTATCTATTTTCTTTTCAATTTTTCAAGCATATCTTTTGTCATTTTTTCTAAATCGTACTCTGCTTTAAAACCCCACTCAGCAATAGCCGCAGAAGAATCAATAGCATTTGGCCAGCTATCTGCAATCGTTTGACGCACAGGATCAACATCATACTTTAGAGTAAAGTTTGAAATGTGCTTTTTAATTTCCGCTGCAATTTGTGAAGGCTCGAAGCTCATAGCCGAAATATTAAATGCATTACGATGAATTAACTTGTCTCCATCTGCTTCCATTAAATCCACAATAGCTTGTAGTGCATCTGGCATATACATCATATCCATATACGTACCCTCTGCAATATAAGATGTATACTCGCCCTGTTCAATTGCTTTGTAATAAATATCCACAGCATAATCTGTCGTACCTCCACCCGGCGCTGTCACGTATGAAATAAGACCAGGGAATCGTACTCCGCGCGTATCTACACCAAAACGAGTGAAATAATAATCGCATAGTAATTCACCCGCTACTTTATTTACACCGTACATCGTTGTTGGACGTTGTAAAGTGTCTTGCGGGGTGTTGTCCTTAGGCGTTGACGGACCGAAAGCACCAATCGAACTTGGCGTAAAAAATTGCAAGTTTTGCTCGCGTGCTACTTCAAGTGCGTTCATTAAACCACCCATATTTAAATTCCATGCAAATACCGGATTTTTTTCGGCTGTCGCTGAAAGTAGCGCCGCCATATGAATCATTGTATCTGCACCGAAATCTTTTGCTAATTCGTACATACGTTTACCATCTGTTACATCCAGTACTTCAAACGGCCCCGTTGCATGCTCAATTTTTCGAATATCAGTTGCTAACACCGCATCATGCCCATAAATTTCTCGTAGCTTCACAACTAATTCTGAACCAATTTGGCCTAACGCTCCCGTTACCATAATTTTTTTCATTCCCAGTACCCTCCTCTGTCACAACACAAATGTACACCCCAAAAATACAACGAAACGTCGTTAAACCCTTTATTTAAAGGGTTTTTATCGAACTTATTATATGATGTTCTTTTTAAAAAGACAACAATAAATTTCGGATTTATCAAAATATACGTAAATCCTCTATTTGTTTATTATATTATGCGAAAAAATAAGCCGTCTCATGTAATAGAGACGGCTCAAAATCATTCACTTACAACTTCTTCATATAAATTTGGTCTTCGATCCTCATAGACAGGTATTCGCGTGCGTATTTCATCGACAATCGAAAAATCAACGTCGATAATAGCTAATTCTTCATCTTCTGCGCCTGTCCATAACACTTCACCCCAAGGCTGGATAATCATTGACTGCCCGTTGAAATTTTCAACCTTATTGGCAATACGATTGACAGCAATTACGAAGCACTGATTTTCAATAGCGCGGGCTTGTAGTAACGTTTTCCAGTGGTCGATGCGCAGCGTTGGCCATTGCGCAGGTATAAATAATACTTTCGCGCCTTGTAGTGCGTGCGCCCGTAGCCATTCAGGAAAACGAATATCGTAGCAAATAACACCAGCTGCCTCGATATCCCCTAATGCAAAACGATTCATATCATCACCCGCTTGCAAATATAAATGCTCATCCATTAAACGGAATAAATGTGCTTTGCTATATTCACTAACAAGCTGCCCTTCTTTATTGTATGTGTACATCGTATTGTAAAACTTTTCGTCGCGGCGAACTGCAACAGAACCGCCAACGATATGTATTGAAAGTTCTTTTGCTAGTTTGCTTAAAAATGTTTTTGTTCGCTCACCATCGACATCTGCGAGCTCTGTTAATTTTTGTAGTGCATAACCTGTATTCCACATTTCAGGTAGCACGATGATTTCTGCTCCGCTTTCTGCTGCTTTACGAATAAAGCTTTCTGCTCGCTCAAAGTTTTCATCCACTTTGCCGAATCGTACGTTTAATTGAATGCATCCGATTTTCATGTTCCCACATCCTATAGACATTTTATTGAAAAGATTTCTTTTATTATACTGTTGATGTTTGACTATTTCGAACTTTCTCTTCCCTTTTCTCATTAGCTGGTTACAAAATATTTATTGATCGAGAGTTGTGGCAAAATTACCACCTATAAAAAAAATCAATCATACGGAGGCTGTCTCATAACGACAGCCCCGTTTTTGCATTTTAAATACTAATAAAAATAGTTTTTACAAAAAGTTCATCACTAAAAGTCTGGGATGACCAATTATTTAATATAGTGCGTGTAGATTGGAGTGGAAGTTGGGCGACTCCTGGGGGATTAGCGTCAAAAAGGAACGAAGGCTAGAAACGTCACGTCCTGTGACAACGCCTTCGTGACCAACATCATGTTGGCCCGAGATCCTGGACTGAGCTTGCGAGGGAAGCGGCTCATCGGACGCCCCCCGGAAAGCGCCCAACTGGAACGGAAATCAACCCAAATTACGGTGATAAACCAAAAAACTTTTTACTGTTAATTTTTTTGAATCTAATGCTCAACTTGTTCCGTCTAATGAGTAAAGGTGGTGTTATGGGTGTCCAATTCTGGTGAACATGCCCTTCTGAATTTTGAAAAATTAATGGAACGCTACGGTGAATCACTTATGCGGCTCGCATTTACATATGTGAAAAATCATCAAGTAGCTGAAGATATTGTGCAAGATGTATTTATTAAGGCTTTTGAGAAAAAAGAGGAATTTCGCGGGGATGCGTCTTATCAAACGTATTTGTATCGAATGACGGTAAATCGATGCCACGACTACTTTAGAAGTTGGTCCTTTAAGAATCTATTCTTTACAAATAAACAACAGCATCTCCGACTAGAAAAATCTGCGGAATCAGAAGTAATAGAAAAAACAGAGCAATATCTACTCGGCGAACAAATACTGTCCCTTCCTTTAAAATACCGAGAAGTCATTGTTTTCTATTATTACAAAGAATATAGAATTGAAGAAATTGCGAAGATTTTAGAAATCTCCCCTAGCACTGTCAAAACGCGCTTAAAACGCGCAAAAGAACGATTAAAAATTAAAATATCTAGTAAAGTCGGTGAAGAATATGGATGAAAAGAAAATCAAAGATAGTATCTCTGAATTCATTGGGGAAGAAAAACTATTTAATGATCATTTAAAAAACCGAATTATGTATGGCGTGAAGAAAAAACACAAGGGAGTGTTTAGTATCTTCAAAAAACTAACACCTGCATTCGTTTTATTGTTAATGATTATTGGATTCACCGCCTTATATTTACTATCAAATACAGACGATAAACAGCAGCTTTCTTCAACTGATGGAGAAATCATCAAAACACAAAGTCCGAATAGTGAAGCAACCGCGCAAGGAGTCGAGCAAGGTATTAATGTGTGGTCAGATGAACAATTACAGTTCCATGATCAATTCCGTGAAGCATTAAATCTTACATTCAAAATAATAAACGCCATGATAGAGCTAGATTATACGTACCTTACCGAGATTAGCGATACCTCGGTTGAAATAAATACTACCGGTAACACACTATACTATAACTCAATTGGTGCAGATGGCTATGAGGACGCTTTAATAAAAGATTTTGATTATAAAAACTTCGACTATAGAGGTTACAGCGTAGAAGGCGATTCAATAATTATTATTTTAGGCATTCATAGTGCAAGCTATGAGTTTACATTTATTAAAGGGGAATCCATTCACGGCAACTATTTACTTAAATCTATTTTCACGAATTAACCCCAAAAAACGTTACATGTTATTTTATGACGCTACTGAAAAAGTGAATTTATACAAAATTCTATAATAGAAATTTGCATTCTAACTAAATATTTCTAAAGGCAATTGCGCTAGCGCACGAGACGCATAAGCTGCGTGGTACTGTCTTATACGACTCGCTTTTGCGCTTCATGTAAGGCGCGATCGATAATGTATTTCCCTTCTGAACCTACTGTTATAGAGTTTCTATTAAGTAGGAACCATATTTTCCAAAGTGATAAGACCTTTTATTTGGCGGGCTTTACGTGCGGTATGAACGTGAAGAATGAGACTACGCACATTTTGTAGGCTCATTCTGCACGTACCGCCCCCGCCAAATGATAGCCATCTATATAACAAAAATTTACTAAGAAATATGACGACTAGCTATTTTACAGTTCAAATTATTTCGAGTTATTTCAAGTTACGTTCTTTTTCCAATAATTCAAAGAATGTCGGTATCTCATGAAAGTCTTTTGTTTTGAGAACTTCTAGAATCTTCAAGAATATTTCCTGTTCTAAATCTGCCCTATTTTGCTGATCAGTTTGCAATAACTCTTTTTGTATTTTGGGCTTCAGTAACTCAAACAGCTCTAATGGTGATAAATTATTCATCCATTACATCACTCCTTGCTTTTAGATTTATAGGGTTCAATGACCTGTATTAATCCTTTTATAGCTTGCTCGAGCTCTCCTATCTTTCGTTCAAAACGATGCAATAGATAGAGGGAAACAACAATCGGGAATCCTAAATTATTAACAAAATTAAACAAATGCTCATACGCAGGCACTTATGAATCGCCTCACTTTCTTTAAAGCGCTATTTTTAGATTTTGTAATAGCTTGCTGTGTCACTTTTAGCCGTTTGCTAATTTCTGTGTCTGTCATATTGTGAACAAATATTAAATACAAAATCTGTTGTTGCCGCGGACTAAGTAAAAGAAGTGCTTGGAACAATTGCGGGTTTTGAATATAGTCCTTTAACTCGACATACAAACGCTCGTCAAAACGACTTGCTGCAGTATCATCTTCTATTTGTTCTTTCATAGATGTAGAGTAATTACTTGTACTTGAGTTGTTCTCATTACTAGGGTGATCTAATAAACATGCGTTTCGATGACTATATAACCGCTTCTTTCTATCAAAATGCTGAGCCGTAAAATGAATGGTTTTAGAAAAATAAGAAACAGCTCGAGCTTTAGTATAATAAATTTCAAATTTTTCATTGATTTGTTCTTTGATGTGCTCTTGAGGTGTCAAATAATACTGCTTGTACAAAGAAAAGTGATCATTATCCGCTAAAAAAGATTTTAAGATAGGATTTTTTATTTCCATTCGTTTTATCATGACATTACCTCCATAAAAAGAGAACTTATGTTCGGTTAAATATTATTATAAACCTACCTCATGAAATATCCATGAGCAAATATACCAAAATTTAGTTAATTTCGAATTCATTCGGAATATGCTTATGATTTAAGTCAGAAGTAAATTAGCGACAAAAGAGAAGTTGGAACAAGAAGAATATAATAATTGGCGTTTTTAGTAAATTACGCATAATACTTCAATTAACCATGCATGATTGAGGTATATTAATAAATTCACTTTTTATTTTATAAAGGTAGCAATATCACTGAAATCACAACCAATTAAAAAAATTTTAGAAAAGGAGAAATTAAGAATGAAAAAATTTAGCCTTATTCTACTACTAGTAGTAATTATTAGTGGTTGTCAAGCACCGGCGGAACCTGTTGAACAAGAAACTACTCAACAAGCGAATACGTCGAGTGGTGTAGCCGACAAGGTGTCGAACAATATTAAACGATCCATTGCAGATCTATTAGGCAAAAGTTCAAGTAATGCTGTAAATGATGAAGATTTCCAAAAAGTAACTGCGTTTTATGTACAGGCAGAAGATCCTACAATTGAAATAGCGTTAAAAGCAATGCCAAATTTAGAGATATTATCTATTGACGTACCATTGAATAGCCTTTCATTTCTTAATACATTGAACCAATTGCAGTATTTAACTATTGTTGAAAATTCTCTTGATGATGTTGATTTTTCATCATTGACGAATTTAAAAGAATTATCACTAATAAATAGCCAGCTAGAAAATACAGATTCTCTCCGTTCACTGAAAAATGTAACGAGTCTGTCCATCATTAATAGCAATTTGCAAGATGTTTCCGCACTAAATGAACTTACAAATTTAACGTCATTAGACATTTCAGAGAACAATGTATCTTCCCTCGCAGCTATTCAAGACTTACAAACACTAAGCACCTTAAATGTGTCAAATAACAATATAGAAAATACAGAGCAGTTTGAAGCATTTAGTCAGCTTGAAAACTTATATGTAAATAGTAATCCAATTAATTCCGTTGAATTTATTAAGGCGTTACCAAATTTAGAAGTGCTACGAATGGCTTATACAAATGTATCGGACCTATCACTTCTAGAGATGGCAGAAAAACTAAGTTCGTTAGATATTCGTGAAACTAATGTAGTCTCTATTCAGCCTTTAAGCCAATTGCCGCATTTATCTTTCCTATTTTTAAATAAGGAGAAAGTAAAAGATTGGACATTGCTTGAAAACAAAGAAGGACTAACTATTTCAGAAAGCTTAATGGCAGAATAGGTATGACCTAAAGTAGGCAATATGTAGCCAAATTTAACAAATTAATGGCTTTGTGTTAAGCATTATTAAATAAATAAAAAAAAGGTGTAACTGAACCGGACCCGTTCAGCTACACCGTTTATTATTTTGCAGATATTTCGTCTTCAGTAACCCATCTATGATTTTTTACTTCTTCACCAGTTGTAGATTTGTAATCAACCATATATACTGTCGTTGGTTTTGCCTCTTCGATTTTTGCAGTTGCACCTTTCATACCTTCCAAATGGTCGGTCTCTATTACTACTTCTTCTCCAACTGCATACGGCTTTTTGTTTACATCTTTTAGTTCTTCATGGATGACCCATTTATGGTTTTTCACTTCAGGTTGACCTGATGCAGGCTTGTACGTGACTGCATAAGCTGTTGTATCATAAGCTGCGACAACTGTTGCCTCTGCACCTTCCATACCTGGCTTATGTTTGGCCTTTAAAACCACCTTTGTACCAACCGGATATTTAGGATTTGTCGCAGCCTTTAGCCCCGTTGGTAAATTAGGCCCCTCTGTTAAATTATTGACATCATTGTGGTTTTGATTCGGTTCTGTCATTGTGTTTGTGTCTGTGTTTGTATCTGGGTTTGTGTTTGTGTTTGTGTTTGTCTTTTCTTTATTGCCACAAGCAACTAAAAATACCGCGAGTAGTACGAAAAGAGCCATTGCCATTTTTTTTCTCATTATGATAGCCTCCTACAAAAGGAATGCCTAATATGACAAGCTCCTTTTGTTTATTATTGGATAACCCCCAGCTCACGGCCAACTTTTGCGTAAATCTTTAAAGCATCGTCCAGCATTTCTTTCGTGTGTGCCGCAGTTGGCATATTGCGCACGCGACCCGTTCCTTTAGGTACCGTTGGGAATACGATCGATTTTGCATAAACGCCTTCTTCAAATAAACGCTTCGAAAATTGTTGTGTTAATTTTTCGTCGCCGATAATACATGGGGTAATCGGTGTTTCAGATTTACCGATATTAAAACCTAGTTTAGCCAAACCTGCTTTTAAATAATCACCGTTATCCCATAATTTATCGTGTAGCTCTGTCGAATCAATAATCATTTGTACAGCACGTGTAATCGCAGCAACATCTGCTGGTGGAAGCGCCGTAGAAAATAAGAATGGACGAGAACTTACTCGTAACCAATCAATTAAATTTTTCTTACCTGCTACATAACCACCGACAACACCGATTGCTTTTGATAATGTCCCGATTTGGAAATCAATTTCATTTTCCAAGCCGAAATGCTTCACTGTGCCCTTCCCTTTACCTGTAACACCTGAACCGTGCGCATCATCGACATAAGTAATTAAATCGAATTCTTTTGCGATTTCTACGATTTCAGGTAGCTTAGCAATATCTCCGTCCATTGAGAATACGCCATCTGTAATAACCATAATTTTATTGTATAAACCTGATTCTGAAGCTTCTTTCGCCTTTTCACGTAAATCATTCATATCAGAGTGATTGTAGGCAATAATTTTCGCTTTTGATAAACGGCAGCCATCAATAATAGAAGCATGGTTTAGCTGATCCGATAAAATAGCATCGTTTTTATCCATTACTGCTGAAATGGCAGCCATATTACAGTTGAAGCCCGATTGATATGATATAGCTGCTTCTGTTCCTTTAAATTCTGCTAATTTTTCTTCTAATTTCACGTGAAGGTCGAGCGTTCCATTTATCGTACGAACTGCACCGGCACCGACACCATATTTTTCAAGCGCTTTTTTTGCTACTTCCTTTAATTCTTCATTTGTTGCTAAGCCTAAATAGTTATTTGATGATAAATTAATTAAATTTTCGCCACGCACTCGTATAATTGGTCCGTTTGCGCCTTCAACTGGGTCAATTTCATTATATAAACCTTGCTCACGTAAAGCTTCTAAGTTTTCATCTAAAAACGTTTGTAATTTTTTTGACATGTATATCTTCCTCTCCCATTAATTAAGTTCATATTAGCATATTATGGTTGTACAGGCTCACCCACGAGTTGCTCAAGACGCTTTTTGAATAGTGGTAGTGCCATTTGAATAATCTGCCCTGAACCTAATGCAAGTATAATTGTTCCAACACCGACTGGACCGCCGAGCAACCAACCACCTGAAACGGCGAACACTTCCATTATCGTACGCGCCATACGTACCGAGCCGCCGAATTTTTCCACGATAATCATCATAATCGTATCACGCGGACCTGCTCCAACACTTGCCGAAATATAAAATGCACACCCTATACTAAGTACGAAAAAGCCTAAAACAAAATATGTAATTTCAATAGCTAGCACATTTGATACAGGCAATAGCCAGTTAAAAAAGTCGATAAACAAACCGACTAACATCATATTCAACCATGTAGCAAACTTTGGCCATTGCCGTAAATAAAGCGACGAACAAATAATAATGAATAGTCCCGTTAAAATGGACCATGTACCGATAGTAAGTCCAAGCTGCTGAAATAACCCTATATGCAGCACATCCCATGGGCTAACGCCAAAAATCCTTCCTTTAATCGTCATTGAAATACCTAAACTCATGACGATTAGTCCGGCAAAGAAGAACGTCCACTGCCAAGCTAATTTCTTTCTCATATAATTGCCTTCTTTCTTTTAGTTAGCCGTTAATAGTCCGTATTTTGCTTTTGTCATTTGAATGAGTGATTCAGGTGCTAGCTGAATTTGCATCCCAATTTTCCCTGCACTAACAATGATGTATTCTAAACTTTGTGCTGACTCGTCTATAAATGTCGGGAATAATTTTTTCATACCGACTGGTGAACAGCCACCACGCACATAGCCCGTTAAGCCAAGAAGATCCTTTACTGCAATCATGTCAATCTTTTTCGCACCTGCTAGTTTTGCCGCAGCCTTTAAATCGAGCTCCTTTGCAACCGGGATAACAAACACATAGTAAATCCCTTTTCCAGCTGTTGCGATTAAAGTTTTATACACATGCTCTATTGGCTGACCTATTTTTGCGGCAACCGTCACACCATCTACTGCACTTCCATCCTCTGACGTATATTCATATACTTCATATGGAATTTTTTGTTGTTCAACTAAACGAATTGCATTTGTTTTTGCAGCCTTTTTTGCCACGTTGTTTCCCACTTTCTTTCATTTAATTAAAAAAGTCGCTTTAGTATGTTTATCATACTAAAACAACTTTTAACATTACGCAATTTTAGAAAAAGTCGGTTCTTCAATAGACCGATAGCCGTTTTTCACCATAGCGATATGATGTATATATTTCGCTGTAGCTTTCATATACGTACGCTGAAATAATAAACTTTCTAACTCTTTCCCAAAAACAGTTGGAGCTTCAGCATCACGTTTGAAATCATTCATAAAGCGTTCAGGAACGTCTATGTTTAACTCTTCGCCGATAAACGGCTCTTGCTCTTCTACTTCTTCTTTTGATTCGCCATACAATATTGCCTCTGTCTGTTGGATTTGCGCTGTTGCAATAGCAGCAATACGCAAATCTTGTGGTGATGGCTGAGCTGGTGCAAGTGCTGCCATCTTCACCTGTTCTAATATGTTGATTGTTTCCTCTCGCGTTGTTCCAGTTGAAGTGTTCATTGTCACTTCACCACTATTTAAATAGTGTTTATTGCCATTTGTATACGACATCGGTTCTGTCGCTTTATAAGGTGAAAGTAGTTCTGATATTAACTGTGGCGATTCAATCTGCTGTTCCTTTTGTTCAACATACGTTAACTGCGTATCCGGTGTTTCTTCCTTTGTTGCTACATCTGCTGCATGTAAATCCTTATCTGTTTTACCCGACAGTAAATTATCCAATGCAACGAGCACTGGATTTTTACTTGCTTCAACGAACTTAGCTGTCTTTTTGTAAGCCTCGCCCATTTCTCTACGGTGCAATGCACGTTTACGTTCCTCTAATTCCGATATCCGACCTTGAATTAAGCTACCAACCTTCATAAATATCACCTCTATTTCCAATATTTTTCCGCATTTTATTAATGAGATTATATCAAATAGCTTCTTCACATTTCATTAATATTGCTCGTAATTCGTTCACATTTACTACTAATCAAAAACAACAGCAGATTATTATTATTTTTTTCAAAATTTATATTTTTTAATAGATTCACCAATTTATATTTCATCAATTATTGTTTTACTACGAGCGACGAATTTCTCATCACTAAGTGTTGAATTAAATAATTGCGAGCTAGTTCCCACGAAAAAACCTTAGTCCATCCTACGTGAACTAAGGCTTTTCTTTATGTTCCTCTATGCTTCGTAACTTCTTGCGGAGGATTATTATGAATCACTTGATTGAACTCTTTTGAATATTCTTCACGATTATTAGTATCTTTAGTCTTCTTTTTATCCTTCTTGAAGCTAGTTTTATTTTTCTTTGCCATCGTATTTCACCTCCGACTTACAAAGTAAAAAAATCGACTATAAAGTCTAATCTAATGTGTGCAAAAATGTTGAATTTATTCCCGACACAGATCTTAATTACGCACTAGAATTAAAGGCATGTCACAAAACGTAACAAAAATCGGTTCTAAAAAACGACCAAACAAAATAAATGGGCTAATAAAATCTTATTAGTTTTCCATTTCCCCAAATAGGAAACATTTTTGTCTGCTATAAATAGAACTACCATTTGATTTTTAAGATTGTTCATTACTAGCAAAATGAATAAACCCATCCACTATGCTATATTTAGAATTAGGATTTACGAAAGGATGTTATGTATGGCAAAAAGCTTAGTATTAGCCGAAAAACCTTCAGTGGCACGCGATATCGCCAACGTATTGAAGTGTAATAAAAAAGGAAATGGCTATTTAGAGGGAGACAAATACATCGTGACTTGGGCGCTAGGGCATCTTGTGACACTTGCTGACCCAGAAAGCTACGATGTGAAATATAAAACGTGGAATTTAGAAGATTTACCGATGCTACCACAGCAATTAAAGCTAACAGTAATCAAGCAATCTGGGAAACAATACAATGCTGTAAAATCTCAATTAACACGTGGTGATGTTAATGAAATCATTATTGCGACAGATGCAGGACGTGAAGGTGAGCTTGTAGCGCGTTGGATTATCGAAAAAGCTAAAGTGAATAAACCGATTAAACGTCTTTGGATTTCATCTGTAACAGACAAAGCGATTAAAGACGGGTTCAATAATTTAAAGCCAGGCAAAGCGTATGAAAACCTTTACCACGCAGCAGTTGCACGTTCGGAGGCTGATTGGTATTTAGGCTTAAATGCTACGCGAGCGCTTAGTACAAAATATAATTCTCAGCTAAATACTGGACGTGTTCAAACACCTGTTGTCGCGATCATTGCAAAACGTGAAGATGAAATTAAACATTTCAAGCCGCAAACGTATTATGGTATCGAAGCGCAAACAACTGATAAATTAAAACTAACTTGGCAAGATAAAAATGGGAATAGCCGTAGTTTTGATAAAGAAAAAATCGATGCCATCGTAAAAAAACTTGGTAACAAAGATGCAGTTGTAACGGACATTGATCGTAAGCCAAAAAAGACGTTTGCTCCAGGTCTTTACGATTTAACAGAGCTACAACGTGATGCTAACAAAATCTTTGGCTACTCAGCAAAAGAGACGCTTAACATTATGCAAAAGCTATATGAGCAGCATAAAGTGTTAACGTACCCTCGTACTGATTCACGCTTTATTTCTCAAGATATTGTGGCAACATTACCTGAACGTCTGAAAGCTTGCGCTGTTGCCGAATATCGTCCATTAGCGAACAAAGTATTAGCAAAACCAATTAAAACGTCAAAATCATTTGTAGATGATAGCAAAGTATCCGATCACCACGCCATCATTCCAACTGAAGGCTATGTAAATTTCTCAGCTATGACAGACAAAGAACGAAAAATTTATGACCTTGTTGTAAAACGTTTCTTAGCCGTTCTTTTCCCTGCCTTTGAATACGAGCAACTTACGTTGAACGCAACAATTGGAGATGAAAAATTCGTTGCGCGTGGAAAAACAATTATTAACACTGGTTGGAAAGAAGTATATGAAAACCGTTTTGATGACGAGGACCAAAATGATGATGTAAAAGAACAAATCCTCCCTCGTATGGAAAAAGGACATACATTAAAAACAAAATTAATAGCGCAAACATCAGGCCAAACAAAGCCGCCTGCACGATTTAATGAAGCAACATTACTTTCTGCTATGGAAAACCCTGCGAAATATATGGAATCAAGCGATAAACAGCTTGCAGACACATTAAAATCTACCGGTGGATTAGGTACAGTTGCTACGCGTGCAGATATTATTGAAAAACTATTCAACTCATTTATGATCGAAAAACGTGGTGGAAAAGAAATCTATATTACCTCTAAAGGTCGCCAACTGCTAGATCTAGTACCAGAGGAATTAAAGTCTCCTGCTACAACAGCCCAGTGGGAACAAAAGCTCGAGCAAATCGCCAACGGTAAGCTGAAAAAAGAAGTTTTCATTAATGAAATGAAAAACCATACGAAAGAAATTGTTTCTACAATTAAAGCAAGCGACAAAAAATATAAGCACGAAAACATTTCAACAAAATCTTGCCCAGACTGCGGTAAGCCTATGCTTGAAGTGAACGGCAAAAAAGGCAAAATGCTCGTATGCCAGGACCGTGAATGTGGTCACCGTAAAAACGTAGCACGTATAACAAACGCCCGCTGCCCACAATGTAAGAAAAAGCTAGAACTACGTGGTGAAGGCGATGGTCAAATTTTCGTATGTAAATGTGGTTACCGCGAGAAGTTATCTGCATTCGAAGCACGCCGTAAAAAAGAAGGCGGCGGTAAAGTGGATAAACGCGCTGTACAGCAATATATGAAGCAGCAACAAAAAGAGGAAGAACCGATTAATAATGCCTTTGCCGATTTATTAAAAGGGATGAAGTTTGATTAAATTATTTTATAATAACAAAATCCTTAAATAAAGATGAGCTCAAAAAATGGTGGTGTAATATAGCTAATGGCCTTGCTATGAAAACAAATATATTTATTTAAGAAGAATTACCGTACTCCTTCCGCCGACTGACATCAACTATAATTTTCAGCAGGAGTGGTACGGTTTCTTCTATTCGGCAGGTTCAAGTGCAATATCAACAGCCAAAAAGGTATGTGAAACAACTCTGTTCACATACCTTTTCATTTATTCTATTAATGCGATTCGGCTTGATGTATTTAAATGAGATTAAGTTTAATAATTGTCGTCAATTAATGATCACCATTGTCTTTCATTACTCTCGATGATATTGACTTTATCCCCAATTTTTTATCTTAACAATCCAATTAAATTAAACTTGAATGAGATTTTCCTGCAAAGCGTTGCGCAAAAACGGGGTCGGTTCTCCCACGCTGTATAGCTGCAAATCATGCATCGCTCTAGTGCAGGCAGTGTAGAAAACTCTGCGTAAGCTATCATCACCGTATACTTGCTCCGATGCATCATAGATGACGACTGCTTCAAATTCGATGCCTTTGGATAAATACGATGGTATGATGACAACTCCTTGTTCATACTCAGATGAGCCATTTTTTATGAGCTTAATAGCTTCAATGTTGGACAAGGCTTCATATGCACGCATGCTTTCTTCGGCAGATTTGCATATTATGGCGATACTATTATAACCATGACTTCGCAAAGCTTCGACTTTAGACGCAATGCAGTTGTGCAATTCTACGTAATCACTCAATTGCGTCAGCATAGGCAACCCGCCATTACGTTCGAAAGGAATGATCTGATCACCGTTAGGAACTAATTTGCGTGTAAATTCAATAATCGGTTTTGTGGAACGATAGCTACGCGTCATGTTGATTACTTCCGTTTCATCCTGTCCGTACAAGCTGCTAAGGATGTTGAAATCCACTATTTCACTGGCATGCGCGAATATCGCCTGATTAAAGTCACCTAGCACAGTCATCCTCGCAGAAGGAAACAAGCGCTTTAAAAACTCGAATTGAAATGGCGAATAGTCCTGTGCCTCATCAACAAGTATGTGCTTTATCGAGCCATTTGTCTGAAAACCTTGAATCAACTCTTTCAAAAGTAAAAACGGTGTAGCATCTTCGTAAAATAATTTGCCTTCGTCTAGCATTTCTACCGTCGCTTGACAAATATCCTCCCACTCTGCTGGTATTTCCCCCTGTAACCACTGTTTGATCTGCACTGTATTCGCAAAAAGCTGTTTATATATCTCCTTAATGTCGATAAAGTGTAATGCCCAGATTCGTTTACGCAACGGCTTCAATTTCTGGCGAACAATCAATTGTGCAAGTGCTTCAGGTTCCATCTCATAATCAGCAATGGCTTCTCTTTCATAGCCTTTCTTTTTCGCTAAGTAAGTATTTGCCTTGTGGTAATCCTCGTTGCTAAGCAGCTCTATTTCTTCCTGTACCCACGGCTTCGTCCTTTCGGCTTTTTCGACTTCTTTAATTTGCTTCATGAGCCATTCCTTTAGCTTTTCAAGTCTATTGTGGAAGTTAATTGAGGTGTGGCTGCTATAAAATCTATCTGAGATTTGCTGAGCAGTCACAATCGGTTTTCCTCTGAAGTTAATGTCCTTGAATAACATTCCCGATAACTCCAAAAATTTTCTGTATGACTTGATGATCTCAAAAAAATAAGTAGATGCTTTGAATTGGATGGCAGACACTCTTGATCTGTATGAAGGAGTATGTGCTGCAGTTAAAACGTATTCTAATTGCTCGTAGGGATTTTCAACTTGAAACTCTTTACTAAGCCGATGATTCAAGTATTCCTGAAATGTAACTTGCTGCATATTCTCTTCGCCAAGTTCCGGCAACACATTGGACACATAACTGTTAAACATTGAATTAGGTGAAAATAAAATAATTTGATCAGCTTTCAGACTACCTCGATATTTGTAGAGCAAATAAGCAATTCGCTGTAAAGCCGCAGATGTCTTACCACTACCCGCTGCACCGTGAACAATGAGCAGCCTCCCTTGATCATGACGAATAATCCGGTTTTGCTCCTGTTGAATGGTAGCTACTATACTCTGCATATGTTTGTTCGTACCTTGACCTAGAACTTGCTGCAAAATCTCGTCTCCAATAGTGAGACTTGTATCAAACATTGATCGAAGAACACCTTCGCGGATAAGATATTGCCACTTTTTCTCCAATTCCCCTTGGATTATGCCTCCTGGTGTTGCATACTGGGCGGGACCAGGTTGGTAATCGTAGTAGACACTCGAGATTGGTGCTCTCCAGTCGTAGATAAGAAAATCCTCTTCATTTTTATCCATAAGCGAGGAGATTCCAATATAGATTTGTTCATGAGTTGACATTCCTTCTTCTATGAAATCAATTCGGCCGAAGTAGGGAACCTTTTGCATACGGCGCAGCGTAGACAATCTGTTAGATGCATGTTTGTGGGTGCTTTGGCTTACGGACAATGCTTGTGCTTCTTGTCTTAAGCCGATGATAGTCTCAAGAAAATCGTCAAAGGTATCCGTATTCACTTTAATTTCATCCCAGAAGTGTTTGCGAATTTTTACCACTTCGTTCTTGCGCTGCGAAGTTTCTTCTTCCAATCTGCTAATTTGCTCCGCAATGGTCTCCATTACATTTTCCACTCGTTTTTGCTCCTGCTGAAATTCCGAATTCATAGCATTCACTCCTTAAAAATATAAATACAGGGGTTGACTAATGAAAACCAATGATTTATAATTAAAATAGGGAAATTATACTCTGTTGAATATAAAGTGCCCATCTATATAAATTTACCATGCGTTCACATTTTTTTCAATGCATTGACACGATTTTGATTTCTATAAATAAAATATTGTAGTAAAGTGAAAACTTTAGTTTAAAAAAGCACTGTTCTAGACTCTAGAACAGTGCTTTCTCTATTTTTCGAATAAGCCGCACTTACTTATGGTACAGTTCACCTTAACTAGTATAAGTGCGATTCTATTTTAATATTGGCGCTACATTCGAACTTGTATTCGGCAATACCTATTTAAATTTCCCTAGTTTCTTCCTTTAGCCATACTCTCTCTTCTTCATTTAAATAAGGAGCTAGCTTTGTGTATACGTCTTGATGATAATTATTTAACCATTGCTTTTCACTCTCTGTTAACATCTCTAAATTGATACCGGCTAAATCAATCGGGCAATACGTGATTGCTTCAAACTTCATAAATTGACCAAACTCTGTTTTCTCGTCTTCAGCTACTAACATCATATTTTCAATTCTAATTCCATGTTTACCTTCAAGGTATATTCCTGGCTCATTCGTAATAATCATGCCTTTTTCTAATGTAACATTATTATTATCATTCCTTATGCTATGTGGTCCTTCATGAACATTCAAGAAGAAACCAACCCCATGTCCAGTCCCGCATTTATAGTCTAAACCATACTGCCAAATTGGTTGTCTTGCTAAAACATCTAAATTAGAGCCTGTTGTTCCGTATAAATATTTAACTGCGCTTAATGCAATAAATCCTTTTAACACTAAAGTAAAATCTCTTTTTTGTTCATCGGTAAGTTTTCCTAAAACAATCGTTCTTGTAATATCTGTTGTTCCATCATAATACTGTCCGCCTGAATCAATTAAAAATAGACCTTCATTTTTAAGAGTATATTGCGTTTCTTTATTAGCTTTATAATGCATCATGGCAGCATGTTCTTTATAACCTGCTATCGTATCAAAGCTAGGTCCAACAAATCCTTCCTGCTCTCTTCTGAAATCTTCTAATCTTTCTTCTGCAGTAATCTCTGTAATTTCTTCTTTATCAACAGAATTTTTTAGCCATTTTATAAATTTCACCATAGCTAAACCATCTTTTATTTCACACCATTTTAAATTTTTTATCTCAATTTCATTTTTAATAGCTTTTAAATTAGTCGTGATGTTAAGACTTTCAATTTTCTTCGTATTACTGTTAATGGCATTATATAATCTGATATTTGTTTTATTCGTATCGAAAATAACAGCATCTCCGACTGAAAGATTTTCTAAGAATGTTAGTATTTCATGACTCTCTTTTAACTCAATTCCTTCAGCCTCCAGTTCTAATTTAACTGAAGAAGGAACCTTGCAAGAATCAATAAATAAATAACATTGATGTTCTGCAACAATTACATTAGCTATTACAATTGGATTGTTAGGCACATCTGCTCCTCTTATATTCAATAGCCATGCAATGTCATCAAGGGAAGTTAAAATATAATAATTTGCCCCTTTATTTTTCATTTCTTCTCTTACTTCATTTAATTTTTCTACTCGTGATTTGCCTGCATATTTTACGTCATGAGTAAACATTTGCCCTTGAGGAATCTCCGGTCTATCTTCCCATAGATCACCAATTAAATCTTGATTCATTTTTAATACGATATTCTTTGCTTGTAAATCTTTTTCCAACCTTTTAACCAAACTAGTTGAGAAAACATTGCCATCAAAGCCAATCGCGCTTCCTTCTTTAAGAACATCCGCTAGCCATTCTGAATAAAATGGCACCCCTGGATCCATCATTCTAAATAATCTGATTCCTGAGCCTTCAAGCTGTTTTTCCGCTTGAATATAGTATCTACCATCTGTCCATAACCCAGCATCCTCTAATGTAATAACTACAGTACCTGCAGACCCTGTAAATCCTGATATCCATTGTCTACATTTCCAATGCTCCGCTACATATTCACTCTGATGTGCATCAAAACTAGGAATTATATAAGCATCCATTCGGTTTTCTTTCATTAGCTGTCTTAACTTTTCAACTCTATCCTTAATATTCATTACTAATACCTCCATTTTTCTTAACACTAAATTCTTATTTTAGCTCAATTGTGGGCAATATTCGGGCCCATATGAACACTGTCATTAGGATATACTTCTTGCCTCTTAACATTTATGTAATTTGTTAATATACCCTCTTTGAACTCACCTTTAGGAATTTCCCATTCTTCATAAACTCTCCTTATTTATAAAGTTACAATTCATAATAATGGAAAAACAAAAGAAATGATAGCATTGAAATTTCTTATACAACTAAAATAATAAATAATATACTTCTAGTAAAAAAGAGACTCCAAAACCCCTTAAATTAGGTTTTAGAATCTCTTTGCATTATCCGCACTTACTTATGATACGATTCACCACGACGATGATTTGTTCCCTCTATCTCTGCCAAATTAATGTCATCTCTTGCAAAAGTTCGTCCCATGTTTGCTCTTTTGTAATTATTACTTTTTCAAGATCAAATTGCCCATAATATACTTGATCAACAGTTTTGCTATCCGGTAACTCAAATCGCTCAGGACCTATTCTTTCATCCTCTCGCAGGAAATTGCTCGTAGGCGAATTAGCGATTGTTTCAACATAATAGATTAAGCTAATATTTTTCATTTCTCCATCTATTTCAACCTTCATTGGATGCGTCATACCAGTCCCTGCATGACTTTTGCCAAAATAATTTGAAACGAGCGTCCCATCACTCTGCTGTTCAATCTCAAATAAATCACTTGAATAAGGAATCATTTTTTCATAATGAAATACATACGAAAATACAGCAAAACACAGGAACAATGTCGTTAAAATAGATCCAGCAATAAGTATCATTTTTTTGCGATTCCATTTTTTATTAACCTTTTCGAACAATGTCACTTTATTTTCAATTGGTACATACAATGTTTGCGTCATTTGTTCGTATTCTTTTTGACATACTTGGCATGTTTGTAAATGTTGTTCTACCAGCTCTTTTGTATCTTCACTTACGACATCGTCTACATAAAGCGGTAACAAATCTTGAATAATTGTACATTTAATTTCCTTCATCTTGTTTCGCCTCCATATACGCTAATATTTTCTTTTTCGCACGGTAAAACGTCACTCTAGCCCAACCATCACTTTTGCCAAATAACTGACCGATTTTCTCAAATGACAGCTCACCAAATGTACGAAGGGAAAAGACTTCTTTATATGGCTCTTCCATTGTGTGTAAATAACGATGAATTGCAAAAGCTTGTTCTTCATTCATTAAATGCTCCACGAGTTGAACATCTAGTACGGATTGTTCCATCTGATCGATTTGACGTTGCTGCTTTTTGTAATGTGTAAAGTATGTATTTTTCGCGATTGTAAACAGCCATGCTCGTATATCTTTTTTGCCGTCAAATTGGTGCATGGACTTTAGTGCCTTAAAAAATGTTTCTTGTGTAATTTCTTCTGCAATATTTTCATCTGACGCCAGTGATCTCATATAAAAATAGACATCATGAAAATATGCTTGATAAATTTCCTCAAAGTCCATGTCTTCCCCCCTTTACCTAAATAACTAGCGAAACGTTAAAGCGTTACAAGATTCACAAAAAAAATAGACATATTCATTTTATCTGAATATGCCTAGATAATGATTAAAAACATTTGTGATTGCTTATGAACATACCATTTATACCGCGCTTACTTATGGTACGGTTTACCTTGATATGTCTAAATGCGTTGGAGTTCCTGTTTTATTTTTTCCTTCGAAAGATAATCATCTTTATAATGTGAGACCTGTAATTCATTTTGTATTTTTATGAGTTAATCTCTCAAATACTTCTTCTGAATATTGAAGTTTGTAGTAGAACACTTAGTGACCCATGTAAATACATTGTAATTAAGTCTTGAATCATAAAATTTTTAATTTCCCAATGATTTCTAGATGGTAGTAATAATATAAATAAATGGACAATATTGTCATCGTTTAACTTCAATAAATGAATTATATACAACAAACCTCTTATTATCTGGGTCCAAATCTTAATGAATCTCCCTTTTTATCGTAAAGAATATAGATTTACTCTAGATGACAATATCAAACTAAAGGAAAACAAAAATATTATGGAGGTAATACAGGTGAGAGCTGCTATTTATTGTTCCTATGGTCCCCCTGAAGTCATGGAGCTAAAGGATGTCGAACAGCCATCCATTATGGATGACGATAGAGTTTTAATTAGAGTGCATAGCGCTTCGGTCAATGCATTAGACTATTTATATCGAAAGGGTTATTTGCCTACTAGGTTAGAGAATGGATTAATAAAACCAAAAAAATCCATACTGGGCATTGATGTAGCGGGTACAATTGAAGCAATCGGAAACAATGTACACAAATTCAAGGTAGGTGATCATGTTTTCGGAAGTTGTTTCGGATCTCATGCAGAATATGTCACTCCTCGTGAGAATACCTTAAGTCATATACCGAAAAACGTTTCCTTCGAGGAGGCTGCGGCTATACCATGTGCTGCTCAGACGGCGTTACAAGCTCTGCGAGATGTAGCACAAATAAAGCAGGGTCAAAGGGTATTGATATATGGTGCATCAGGCGGGGTCGGCCATTTTGCGGTGCAACTTGCCAAATACTTTGGGACTGAGGTAACCGCTGTTTGTAGTACCTCGAATCTTCAATGGGTTAAAGACATTGGGGCAGATTATGTTCTTGATTATACTAAGGAAGATTTTGAAAATAACGGGAAAAAGTACGATATCATTCTAGACGCTGTTGGTAAGCGTACATTTTTCAGATGTTTACCCTCTCTAACCGAGGCTGGTGTTTATATTACAGAACACCTATTTTATCCTAAGTACCACCCGATTCAATTAATGGTAAGTTCTTTGATAAGTCGCAAAAAAGCGAAAATTCATCTTGCAAAACCCAATGACAAGGATTTGGATTTTTTAAGTAGTCTTGTAGAGGAAGAGAAAATAAGACCTGTTATTGAGAAATGTTTCCCTTTGAATCAGATTGTAGAGGCTCACCGCCACGTTGAAAGTGGACGTACAAAGGGGAAGATTGTAATTAATATTATAACGGAGTAAATGTAAATCTTACTTTGAAATATTTTCAGTAGAAATATTAGCTACAATCTCCTAGGAACATTAATTAAAGTTACATTAACTGAGAAGCCAAAAATATGTATGTTTTTATTAAAACTTGTCGAATACAAAAACCTCATTTACTTATGATACGGTTCACTTTAACTAATATTAAACTTTAAAAACTTCTGGCATATATTAACCAATTACACTATCGCTGAACAGTGAAAATCTCCCCTTTTGTCTAACTTGCTTCGTTTACTCAAATTAGAAAAAACTCTACTTCTTATTGAAGTAAAGCCCAAGTTAGGTAAATATAATATTCCAAAATCTTATTTCATCGGAATCTCTAGCTCTACACGGTTGATATATGTAAAGGAACACCTTTTAAACAAGGTGTTCCCAATAAGTTTGTGAGATAAAAGTACACTAAAACAATATTTAGTAAAAGGGAGAATTCTTTGGAGTTTCGTGCTTTCTTACGGGAAAGTGTTACATCAAATGAGTACTGTTGGCCGCCAGTACCTACGACTAAAAATATTCTTAGCACAAAAAAGCACAATACCTCCTATCCCATATAAACACCATCACATGTATTGGCTTTTGGTTCATAAAAACAATGGTTTTTAAATTGACCTGCAAATGGTTGATCGTACCATGTTGGAGGGCAAGGAGCATATGGATTAAAATACCATAGAGCATATTTAGCTGGGTGCTCTCTCCAATAATCCAAAGTCTGTTTCGCTAATCTTTTTTCATTATCTCGAGCTCTTTGATAAAATAAATTCCCTTTTTGAACAGCCTCGAAAGAATAATTCCCGCCTTGTACTTGATATATGGCATCTTCAATTGATCTTATATCTACAAAGTCTAAACAATTGGCTACAACGCGATTCACAATTACATTCCCAACATATAACATTCCTTGATTTCCTTCACCTTCAGCTTCCGCCCGCATCATCCTAGCCACTAAGTCAATGTCTGAATCTCGGTATTTTACTCTTGGCAATTTTTTCACCTCTAAAATATCATATGAAAAAAATACATTTATGCCATTGTGAAAAAAGAAGATTGCTTAGTTTTTTACGCTTCCAGTTTTATTCATATGATTACAATAATCAAGTATGTAGTTCATACATTGTACCGTGTCGTCAATTCGTTGTTTTTTAGAATTGCAGTAACGTATGTTTGAGCCCTCTCGAATACTGATCGCTTCTTTAATAATGTTATGCCATCTTTCAGGTATATAATCAATTGCATATTTGCACGCATCTAGTTTTGAAATGATGTCATGTTCTCGAAGCGTATAAAATTGGCGTAACATTCCTGTAATAGACCATTCTACTTCCTGGTCCACAAGTTTGTTTGGTAATAGAAAAGCTTTTCTTTTATATTTTTCGATTGTATTCATTCGATTCAACCAATAGGAGTTCATATTATTTAGTACGTATTCAGCTAAAGCACTTTCATCAACCTCAAAGTGGAATGAAGTGATCTCAGGACCGATAATGCTAATTCCTTTTGCTCTCAAAATCCACCAAGTAATCGGATTAATAACATGATTACTCCAGCTTAGCTTCCCTTCGTTTACGTATAAACATTTTGTTTCGGTCTGTTTCTTACCTATGTCCTCCCAAAGAAAATAGCATCCATCCAACACTGGTTTTTTAAACTTATTATTTAGTTCTTGATGGGTATCGGATACTATTTTTACCTCTTCTTCAGTTAAGTGACGGTTTATTATGGCGATAAAATCAATGTCACTAGAGCCATCGATATACGCGTTAAGAGCAATAGACCCGTATAAATATAATCCTTCAAGTGTACCTGGAATTCTTTCGTGAAATAAGGAAGTGTACGTATTTAATATATTTTGGACTGGTATCGGGATTTTTGCATCCATAAAATCGCCCCTGTTCTTAAAATCTATCCAATCAATAGGATTATTGATTTACTATAACATATAATTCCATTTTACGGATTTTATACAATATTCTCACGACATTAAACTGCCTCGATAGCTTAAGAAGCGAAGTTAGTTGGTCCTCTAAATTGGGGATATGGGTGCTTTTAAGATTATTGGATATACAGTTATTCCTTCCATCCTACTGCTATATCATTGGAGGGGAATTCAATAACCAATTTAATTTGAGGTGAATAAATATATCTGTCCCAATTTCTAACTTCTTCAACTCTGTGAATAATTGTAATCAGTTTTGTTTTAATAACATGTTGAAAGTTAAGGTCAATAATGTAACATATTTCATTATTTACTTTATGATTATTAATTACTAGTTCTGCTAATGCACTTTCATAGTCAATAAAATTAGAAAAAATAGTTTTGTAAAACATAAGTCCCCACTCTATTCCACTATTACAAAACGGAAATACTTCAAATAATTCATCTTTAATTTTGTTAGATTCTTCTTTAGATAAGATTTCTACTTCTTCTTTATTATCCTTATGATTCGGAAATAACTCATTAACTTCCTCTAAAACAGTTTCGTATTCCCTTTTTTCCTCTTCTTCTAATCTTTTTTGATTTTGCTTGTCTAGCAACTCTTTTAAACGTTCCTTTTTATCCTTCACCATATTCATCCTAACTATTTATTTGATTGATATATCAATTCCATCTTTCAGTAACCGCGACGTAAGTTGAATTATACTATTTCACAATATTACATTATATAAAATCTCTCTGAGAGGTTATAGTACAAATCTCGTCACTTAAGTAAAAAAATAGTGTTGGTAACAAACATACTTTGTACTAATGCTTGGAACACCTTTCCCCCTTTACCGTTTTTATATGTTAGCTACCTAATTTGTTCCGCAATATGTCCGAATTAACTATCAATTCCTACTTTCAATCGACAAGATATTGATTGCTTTTAATCTATCCATATTAACCATATAATTAAGAAACTAATTAAAAAAGAGGTTAAAAAAATGAAACATAATCCTTTGCACCAATGGCAAAAAGAACATAATAAACGGGTAAAAGATTTCCATAAAAATCACGTGTTAAAAATAGAACGTAGTGAAAATGGAAACGGGTTGTTAGCTAAATGGGAAAGATTTGTCTACAATAAAGGAAAAGCTCTTGCCAAAGGTTTTAGACAAAATTTTATTAATTAACTGTTCCTTTTTAGGACAGTTTTTTTTGATTATTAATGACTTGTCCTTCTTATTTAAAGTTTTTTACTCGTTGGTTACTGTGTTCAACAAAAAAAGGCATCAATCCACTTTGGATCAACACCCTTGATAATTGAATCTTATTCGTGATTCGAGACTATTGTTTAACACCTTACATATTTGCGTTTGAAGCCAATTCTACCTTTTGCTACTTGATTTTGAATACTTTCGTAAGCATGTAGGAAACTACTTTTTTTATTGTCCTTTTTGAGTTCTACTGGACCTACTTCTTTCGCAGTTTCGAGTGCCTTTTCGTGCAGCGGTAAATAGGAAACGCCAACCGTATATAGGAAGTTATTCATTGCTGATTTCGTACGTTCAGGTGAATCATGAATCGTATTTTTCACAATTTCAAGCATATTGGCAATCTTGCTTTCGGAAAACTCGACATCTTTGCGATTTCCTAAAAGCCAACAGTAGCAGCTCCAGCCCGCTGACATTCTCAGCTCCTCACCGCTAGCAATCCATTTATCGGCAACTTCCTGCGCAATATCCGCTTCCGCTAAAGTTACTGCAACCACATAATCTGACAGCATATAAAAATATGCGGAATCCATCCAACGATCAAAATCCGACTCAGTCATTGCTTTTGGATCGGCAATAATGCCCGCAAAGTACATTGCGTCATAGTTTCCAGTAGCATAAAGCTCTTCAGCTAAAGGTTGATTGATTTTTATTTTCTTAGCTATTGGCTTCATCGCTCCTGTAGCCACGCCAAAAAGCGGTTCTTGGGCACCATTGGAGATGTATATTTTTTTAGTTCGTTCCTTGCCAAGTGCTTCAAGCTCCTGCATCACCATCTCAAAATCCATCGTTTGCACTTCGTTCATTTCGCAGCTTCCCCCCACTATTTTGTCCATCTAATATATCATCATTATCCTATAACAACCTATACTTTGTCAGCAAAATCAACTCTACGCGCAGAGGTGTTAGAAACTCTTAGACCTTTAGAAGAGAATGGATTATCGTTAAAAAAAAAATATTTAGTTCAAAAAAAGCAATAATCTCGATCTCCATTAGTTTAATCAGGAATAGCTATGATTAGAAAGTATCCATTCAGCAGCAGCAAGTAGATTATCAGCAATATAATCGGGTTCGACATCAGACCAAGTATGTCTGTATTCGTTATATGAACTTTTTCCCCAACCAGTCATTACTAATATCTTTGTTGCACCAACTATGTGGGCTGCCAACATATCTGTTGAACCAACATCGCCAATAACCACGCATTTCGTTAAATCTAAATTATATTTTTGCGATGCTTCAATTAACATACCTGGCTTTGGCTTATGACAAATACACCCTTCCTTAGGGCTATGGGGACAAATAAAAGCATCATCGAATCCATATGACAGAAACTCTTCTTGAAAATCACTAATAGAAGCTTCAGCTGAACTAATTCTATGCTGATTAGTAATCGCAAACAGTTTAAGACCTTTATCTTTTAACATTTTTAAAGCATGTTGACTAAAAGGATATGGCGTGAAGTTTCTAGGATGAACAAAGTGCCCATTTCCACCAATTGTTCCATCTCTATCAATGAATATAGCTTGTATAGTATTTGCCAAAATCATTTTCCCTCCTGAGTTAGTAAGACCCTTTATATTCAATTACCCTTTTCTTATTGTAGAAACGCCCTATTAGCTTAATAAAATGTATTATCCAAAAATCATAAAAGGATAGAATATATAATAATCATCTACATTACGAACTAAAAAATCCCATGTAGAATATGTTATACCGCATATCACGATTGAAGTGATGATAGGCACCACATAAGCCTTATCCTTTTTATATAACCCAAGATTTACTGCTATTCCAATTAACAATACAAATATCGTAGGTAACATTACATATAAACCTACTGAAAAACTTCCAAGAAAACTGATAAAGTAAAGTAAAAAAGCAAAAATATAAAATCTAATTGCCAACTTCGTCATTGGTTTCATAGCCTCTTTTTCCTCCTTAACCATTTACCTATTTCTTGAACTAAATTTGTAAAAAAACTTCCCCACTGTTGTGGAAACGCCCCTTCAGTTTAAGTACTTTTATTCTAAAACTTAGCTGATTTTGATTGAAAAAGATTATTCATTACAGGAATGCTATTAGTTACATATAAAACAGCAAAGTATACGAACAGAACTAAAAAAATCATTCTCCCAATGAAGAATAACTCCCTTTAATTTTTATACCAAACTAATTTTACTTCATCAGTTTGATTCCCCTGTAAATAAACCTTTTCTACTCTATCTAGTTTTGTCCCAAGATATATCCCGAATTGTTCAGCAGGACGGCCACTTACTATACCATATTGTAATTTAATATATAATGATTCATTTTTTATTTTAATGTCAACGCCACTAAACCCTACCTTATTACTTAAAAAACCGGTGTAAGGTTCCGTTATTTGCCCTTTAATAACCCATTCACCATTTTCTAACTCAACTTTATCAACTACTATATATTCTGGATTAATATATTGTTGTTGAATATAGTTAAGAAACCTCATTAAAGAAAGAAAAGCAATGATAGTAACAATACTAGCCATTATGATAAATTTTTTCATCGGATACTCCTTTAATATTTAACGAATACCCAGATTATAACATTAACAAATAATGACATCTACGAAAGGATATTTCCCTATTCCATTAGAGTCGGTTCCTTAAAGAAAGAACTGCCTATGCAACTCTTTGATCTTTAATTAACGCACTTATTAGCTTCGCAAACAAATAGCTGACTTTGTCACATTTTTTTAAAATTTTTTTTACTACACCTTATTGAAAATACTTTTGAGTAATGTTATTTTATAAGAAAGTTATTTTTGACTTTACAAAGTTGCGAATCTGTGATTTCGTCTTATGTATTGAGCAAGAATAGTAATTAAATGCGGATTACGCAACGGAGGTTTTTTCTCATGGAAAAAGGTACAGTAAAATGGTTTAACTCAGAAAAAGGTTTTGGATTTATCGAACGTGAAGGTGGCGAAGATGTATTCGTACATTTCTCAGCTATCCAAGGCGAAGGATTCAAATCTTTAGAAGAAGGTCAACCAGTAACGTTTGACGTTGAAGCAGGCCAACGCGGTCCTCAAGCAACTAACGTTCAAAAAGGATAATTAACCTTTTCCTAGAAAGAGGATGTAATTCTGTATTTACAGAGTTGCATCCTTTTCTCTTTTTCGAAAGCTCGAAATTATGCACAACTAAGTGTAAAACTTAAAAAGAATTTTATAAGAAGTACTTTTAGTTCATAAAGAACCGTGAAACACTTTAATAAACGTTTCCTTGTTCAATTACTGCACCCAAGTGTTAAAAGTATAGACGCACACAAAAAGGGCAAAAGCAGCGGAAAGGAAAGATATTATTGCCATTGTCATTCGTTTTTCTTTTAATTCAGAAATTCCCGTAAGCAACATCATTGCACCTAAAGAAAACAACATTAAAGGCATTACTTGAAATTTATCAGTTATCAATGCGTATACACCTAAGCCGGCTCCAATCACCGTAAAAATAATCCTCATTACTTTTAACATACAATCCAACTCCCTCAATTAAAGATAGATATATAAATCACAGTAAGACAAGGTTCACCTTTCAATCTATAAATCTTGAGATAAACGAATCATGTCCCTGCATTGTATACCGTTCTCAAAAATTTCATCTGGATAATGCTTAATAAAAAAGTCCATATCTACACCAACAATTCTAAAACCACATTTTTGATAAAGTGCTAATTGTCCAATACTAGAATTCCCAGTACCTATTTCAATTGTTTTATAGCCCTTTTCCTTAGCTACTTGTATGGCATCCATTACTAACCGCTTCCCTATACCTTTACCGTGTTGGAAGTAGTACATAAACACCAACGATTCGCTGTTCACTTTCAGCTACAAAACATTCTCCCCTACTGGCATATTCTGCAACAAGATCTATAGAGGGGTCAGCCAATAACAGCAAATGTAGTGGAAGTTTTTCATCTTGGTTCAGTTTCCTAATATCCATTATTAATCTCCTTTACCTAGATTGTATTTTCTTCCATTTTAGCATTTTTAATAGCAATTTAAAATAACTCTAACAATGCAACTGAAATGCTAGGAAAAAAAGAACGAACTTAAGAAATTCTTCAGAAAGTTCCTTACTAAACCTTAACCTCCTTTGGCTATGCTTAGAAGTATGAAAGTAAACCGGTTTCCGTGTGCTATAGGAGGTATATATAAATGAAGAAATTGATGATGTTGATAGCCATAATTGCGCTCGGCTATTTTGGAAAAGATCAAGTCATTTCAACTGATACATTTGATGAGGATATAGCGTTTTCGCCAATTACCGTGCAAGAAGATGCAACTTATTTTGGCGATTTAATACTTGTGGATAGTGAACATCCTGTGGACAACAGTGCTCTACCGAATGATGTTGTGGCGTTATCCACACTGAAAGCAACGAGTTTTTCATTTGATCCGACGATAGAATTATCAGGACAAATACTACAACCTTTTTATAAAATGATTGATGCGGCAAATGCAGATGGTGTCTCTAATTTCATCATCAATAGTAGCTATCGTAGTCAAACAGCACAGCAGCAGCTTTTTGAGACAATGGGGACGGATTTGGCACTCCCCCCAGGTTATAGTGAACATAACGCCGGGCTTTCTGTTGATATTGGTTCAACAACTGGAATAATGGAAGGATCCAAAGAGGCAGCTTGGTTAGAAAAAAACGCTGCTCGATACGGCTTTATTTTACGTTATCCACCGAATAAATCACATATTACCGGCATCCAACACGAGCCTTGGCATTTCCGCTATGTCGGCTTACCGCATAGCGATATTATCGCAAAAAATAATTGGACATTAGAGGAATATTTAGCGCATTTACAGCAGGAAAAATCTATCACTACCCATATTGATGGCCATCAGTATGAAGTAATATATTATGATTTAACCGATTCTTTAAACATCCCTGTTCCTACTACACATTCATATAAGTTATCTGGGGATAATATGGGGGGAATGATTGTGACGATTAAGTCATAATAAAATACATTTTGGAAGCCGATACTTTTAATTCTTGTATCGGCTTTTGTTCATTTTCCCACTACTCTTAAAATGATTAGCTACACTTCTTTATTCCACTACTTCAAAAATGATTGATGCTTCTAAATGATATTTTTCACCCTGTTGGCCCTCAATTACAAAATCTGTTCGACCATTGATTTGATATTGTCCAGGCGGAAACTTCATAGCTACCATTTGTTTAAGCATATCTTCTGTATAATTGTTGCCATCCATCCCTTTATAATACGAACCACCTGAGAAATGGTATGGCTCCACTAATGCTTCACCTTTTTTCACCGTTGTCACAATATATGGCTCATTCATTGCTGCGCCAAATTGATAGTTTTCCGTCAAATTAGTCGTCGAGAGCCAAATCCAAGAACCAGCATGACCAATCTGAATCGCTTCCTCATTTCCTTCGTACATCAATTCAGCTCGAATAGCTAACGGTTCACCAACGTTATACTGCGCCTTTTCACTTACTAATCGCAACGTAAATGGTGCCTGCTCAGTTTTCTGTTCGGGCACATTTTCGAATTGCGCATTATTTGTATATTCTGTTCCGCATGCAGCGAGTAACACTACTAATAATAAAATGTTAAACCATTTCACTCACAACATCCCCTTTTTTACAATTAGACGGATGGCTAGATAGTTTGTTACATAATGCTATTCATGCTAATGAAATGAGTACCTCTAAACGACCTTACTGGGAATATTTTTCGGATATCGAAATGAAACTAACGACTTTTATTCCAAAATATGTTACGATACATGTTGTTTTTCTATAGATAAAAGAAATGAGGCATGTTATGGCAAGGAAAAATGAAGAGTTAAGTTTGTTTCGATTAACTTGGCCACTCTTTTTAGAACTATTTTTATTTATGCTAATGGGGCTTGCAGATACGTTTATGCTTAGTGCAGTTTCGGATAATGCAGTAGCAGGCGTTGGAGCAGCCAATCAATATATCCAAATTGCTATTTTAATATTAGGTGTTATCGGTTCAGGGGCATCCATTGTAGTATCGCAATACTTAGGTTCTAAGCGTGTAGAGGAAGCGTCAAAAATTTCTGCTCTTTCTGTTTCGCTGAACTTTTTTGTCGGCATCGGGATGAGTTTACTGTTTATCTTATTCTCGAATAAGATTATGACGATTATGAACTTACATGGTGAAGTGCTTCAGTTTGCGCAAAGCTATCTTGCTATTGTTGGTGGATTCATCTTCTTACAAGCACTTATTAATTCATTGTCTGCCATTATTCGTGTGAACGGCTGGACGAAGCAAACGATGTACGTGTCGCTCGGAATGAACGTAATACACTTAATCTTGAACTATATTTTGATTTTCGGAAAATTTGGCGCACCTGCTTTAGGTGTAGAAGGTGCTGCGATTTCTTCCATTATAAGCCGCGCATTGGCAGCGGCTGTGTTCTTCTGGTTGCTGTATCAAGTGCTTGAAGTTCGTGTGAAATTAGAATACTACTATACTTTCACAAAAGACTATATTCGTAAAATTTTACAAATTGGTATTCCGTCTGCTTTAGAGCAAGTACTATATCAAACTTGCCAAATAGTATTTTTATATTATGTAACCTATATAGGTGCCGAATCACTAGCAGCAAGACAATACGCTGTGAATGTGTCGATGTTTACGTATTTGTTTGCGATGGCGATCGGGATGGGAACGGCGATATTAATTGGCCGTCATGTTGGTGCAGGTGAGCAGGATATTGCTTACAAGCGCGTTTGGTTTAGCGTCAAAGCAGCACTCGTGTTTACATTAGTGATGGTTGTGCTTGTGACAATATTCCGTGAGTCTTTAATTGGCTTGTTTACTGATAATCCTGATATTATCCGTATTGGTTCATCTGTGCTGTTATTAAGTATTTTACTAGAAACAGGCCGCACGATTAATATTACGATTATTAATGCGTTACGTGCTTCCGGTGATGCGCGTTTTCCTGTAAAAATCGGCTTCATCTCGATGATTTGTATGAGTTTACCACTCGGTTATTTATTCGTCTTTGTGCTGGACCTCGGGCTTATCGGTATTTGGCTCGCAATTTCAGCTGACGAATGGCTACGCGCTATACTCGTACTTAGTCGTTGGAAAAGTCGCAAATGGGAACGCTATGCTATTGTTACAGCGGCGAAATAAAATTTCTAATTGTAGCGACGGCAACCGTTTAGCCACATCGGATATATTATTTTTCCCCAAGTGCGAGATGATGTTCTCCAATAATTTAAGCCCGTCTTTCCTCAAGCAGGAAAACGGGCTTTTTTTGCGACCAACGCATTATTCTTTTATATGTCTTCGTTTATAAGCAAGCTGTGCCGTTGCCCAAAGTACGTTACTTTGTGGATAGGCAGTACTTTTTTTACGCTCCCTGTTATTGTCACGTTCAAGCTCGAAGTTCAACTTTTCTTTATAATCGTCTGTTTTTTCGTACTCCGTCTTTGCGTCCTGCAAATGACTCATCTGCGCTTGTTGATCCTGAACATTTTCGCTTGATTTTTCAATGGTGTTCGCCGCTTGCATCGCAATGAACTGAACACCCGTTTTCGTTTTCGAAGCGCGCATCATCATTTCTGTTTGCTCGCGCTCCGCCGTAATGCGCAAAACGCGCTCCACACTGGCCGGCGCATATTTAATAAGATAACTCAATTCCTCACTCGACAGTTTCTTCCCAGAGTTAAACTTATTTAGTATCCGCTCAGCTTTTGGATTGCCTTCACCCGTTTTCATTTGCGCCTCCTGCATTTCAGATAGTTGACTCAGCACAATGTCTCTAGCTTGTTTTGCTTGCTCATCTTTTGTAGGTAGTTGCATTGTGTTCGATTCCTTTTGTTCCGTTAGCTTGTTCTCATCTTTCGGCAGCACGTTATTTGGCAACTTAAACGATTGTTGAATTTTCACTACTCTCCCCCATTTTTAATTTACTATTATTTACATCGGGGTATATCTGATTATTTGAAGTGAAACGGAAATTACGAACGAATAATTTATTAATCAGCGATTTGGTACAGCACTAGCAAAACAACTTTATATGCCGACTATTATGCTTGAATAATTTGATACATATAAAACATCTCGTCTTTGTTCATTATTTTCGGTACAGGGTAAAGCGGATTTGCTTCTTTTAGTGCGCGCTTTACCATTAATGGTACGTCACGGTTTACAATGCCGCTCACTTTATCTGGAATATCCATATCCTTATTCAATTTTTTAATTGCTTCAATAAATAGCTTTGCCTTTTGTTCCTCACCATCACTTAGCTCGCCAATACCGACTAAATCTGCTAATTCAGCAAGCTGCTTATAAACAGAGTCGCCATAAAATTCAAGTACGTACGGCAAAATAATTGCATTGGCTAATCCATGCGGGACGCCGTAAAACCCACCAAGCGTATGGGCAATCGCGTGTACATAGCCTACGTAGGCACGTGTAAAAGCGATGCCAGCTAAATAGGAAGCCTTTTGCATATTTGTGCGGGCCTCCATATTCGTACCATCTTGGTAAGCCTTGTATAAATTATTAAATATTAAAGTCACTGCCTCGCGACTGCACACCCTTGTTTCCTCAGTATTGCTATTGCCGATGTACGCTTCAACCGCATGTGTCAGCGCATCCATCCCTGTCGTCGCAGTAATATGTGGGGGCAGCTTAACTGTCAACACCGGATCGAGTATCGCATAATGTGGGATAAGAACGGGATCATTGACAGCATATTTTTCGTGCGTAGCATTATTCGACACAACTGCGACTACGGTTGTCTCACTTCCTGTACCAGCAGTAGTTGGAATCGCAAAAAACGGAGGCATTTCCCTGCGAATTTTTAGCTGCCCTTTCATTTGTGGGATATGCATGCTTGGTTTTGCTACGCGAGCCCCTACCCCTTTTGCACAATCCATCGGGGAACCCCCACCAAATGCAATGATCCCTTGGCAATGGTTTGCGCGATACATGGCATATGCTTCTTCGATATTTTCTATCGTTGGATTTGGTACAGTTTTATCATAAATAGCATATTGCACCCCCTCTGCCACGAGACCACTAAGCAAAGGGTCCATTAAACCAAGTGCAGCTATACCTTGATCTGTCACAATTAAAACACGTTGTATATTTTTACTTTTCACTAATGAAGGTAGCTGTAATAAGCTATTTTCCCCTTCTAATAAATCCGGCTTTCGCCAAGACAAAAAATTCGAAACAACTTTATACGTTTGTTGATAAGCTCGGCAATACACTTTATACATAATACGACCCCTTTCGTTATTATCTATTTTCTCTTACTATAAACTTCTATATGAACTCACATTTCCCTACTATTCTTTAATTACAATTTTAGCAATTTATTTCTTATTGATAGTTTGTAATACTGCAACTTTGGGACCTCCACCCTTCTTGCGTGCGCTTTCCACCCGCTTGCGTTCGCTTTACACCGGCTTGCGTTCGCTTTCCGGTTTATCTTCTATGGTCTCTCTCGTATGCTTATTAAAAATTTATTTTGGTTTTGTACCTAATAAATACGGTTTTTTCGTACAAATTAATATCCTAATTAGACTACACCCGATATATTAACAAGCAATATTAATAAATATCGAGAATATTTCATTATTTCAACAGATAAACTTTAACAATTTGTTTACATTTAAGGACTATGAATTTCAAAAAAAGCGGTTATGATATTTTTGTAATCATAATTCGAAAGGAGTAGATACCATGAGTAATAAAGTTGTATTTTTCGAAGTGCGAGGCGGAAGCGATAAAGGGCTAAACGGCTACCGTGAAGACACAATGCCAATGGTCGATGCGTTAAAACAACGAGGACAGGATGCAGAAGTTATCTTTTTTGAACTAGAAAAGCGCGATGAAATTTTCGATTATGTAAAAAATAATGCAGTTGCATACGTTTCTCGAATTAACCCAGGTAACCTTAAGCATGAAGCCGAGTATTTCGAAATGCTGCGCGAGCTATGCGCAGTAGGTATTATTGGTATGCCTCATCCAGATGCGATGATTGGCTACGGTGCAAAAGATGCACTGGTGAAACTACGCCACACAACACTCGTTCCTGAAAATACGTTTGCTTACTATACAATCGAAGAATTTAAAGTAAATTTCCCTTCTTCTTTAGCACAAAGTGTTCGAGTATTAAAGCAAAATCGCGGCTCTACAGGGGAAGGTATTTGGCGCGTTGAACTATTAGATGAATTAGCTGATAGCAAAACAGTACCTTTAACAGCAAAAATTAAATGCACAGAGGCAAAAGACAACCATGTAGAATACCACGACCTCGGTACATTTATGACGTTTTGTGAACAATATATCGTCGGGGCGAATGGCATGCTCGTTGATATGCCCTTTTTACCACGCATTAAAGAAGGCGAAATTCGTTTACTCATGCTACGTGATAAACCGGTAAATATTGTACATAAAAAACCTGCAGATGCAGCAGATGCATTTAGTGCGACATTATTCTCAGGCGCACAATATCGATATGACCAACCAGAAGAATGGGAAACACTTGTAACGAGTTTCCTAAGTCAGTTACCTGAAATTACGGAGCTACTTGGCGGCTATGATTTACCATTAATTTGGACAGCGGATTTCATTTTAGATACGGATACAACCGGTGCGGATGCCTATATTTTAGGAGAAATGAACTGTTCATGTGTCGGCTTTACTTCACAACTAGAGCTTGCTCATAATGTGGCAGAAGAGATTCTCGATTGTATCTGTGGGACCACTGAAGTAGTGGCTTAAAAAAAGCGCAAGCGCCCTGCTTAGCTCCGACAAGCGCTGGAAGGCTACAAACGGAAGCATCTTTTCCGCTTTCGATTGCTTGCCTGAAGCGAACTCGAGGGGCTGGGCGCTGAAGCTAGACACTGCTTAAACTCCAGGAATTCACAATTTACAGCGATCCTAAAGAGAGTTATTTACTCCTTTTAGACCGCTGTTTTTATTTAGCTCCTGCAGAAACGATAATTCTGAATAACAAAAACTAATTAAGTATTTATCCAGTTTTCCCTAATATAGCTTCAAGATCTCTTTGTATGATTCTAAAATGATGTGCTTCATGTATAGCTATAAGTTGAATCGCTTGAATAAGATTAGGATAGTTTGCAACAGGGTCCAAAAAAATGATATGTCCTGCGATATCTTCATCAATATTCTCCACTATTTTCGATAGTTTTAAAGTTTCATCGACTAGAAGCTGATTCAATTGTACAAAGTTCATAGTTTTATAAATTTTTTTGGATGGATTCAAAATAAATGGTGCTTTCATATTTTTCCCATGTTTTTCTTTATAGTCCTTATAAATATCATTAATACTATGCTCAAATGATTTATTTCTCATCATTTGAGCATAAAATTTTGTACATGGAATGGTAATGATTGCTGCAACTCGTAGCATTTTCGTTATTAAAAATAAGTGATAAACCGACTCTCCAATAGACCATTTATTCTCCTCAGGTTTTCCCCATAATTTCGTCATCGATAATGATTCAAGTGTCGGAAAAAGACTTTTTCTCTGTTCTTCTATTGTTATGAAATGATTTTTCATACTTTTAGATTTCATAGTGAACCTCCTTTTTATACATTTGACGTATATATATTTTAGAATGCAGCGCGTTTAATTATGTAAAATTATACCAGTATTATAAAAAAGCCTGCAAGCTCACATCAGCTTACAGGCACAGTTTAATGACTATTTATTAATACAAGTTGCTTTTTGAATAGCTTGGTATACTAACCCTTTATATTTAATATCTAATAAACCAGCTACTAAAAGGCCAACACCACCTACTACCATCAGCTGTTTCTTCGCATTTTTACAAGTCTTTTGCATTGAAGATTCCTCCTACTTAAAAGCTTTTGTACTATCATTTTCATTTTACTAAAGAAAAATAGTTTGTATAGTTATCGGCACTTAACCTAGTAAACTAACACAATATTAGCCTCTATTATCCTTTTGCCACACGATTTCAACTAGATATGTATCATAAATAAAGTGGAGCATTGCAACAAATCACCCCTCTTCGACTTGTCGATCCGTTAATACTTTGTTGTTCCTTTAAACTTATTTGGCTTTGTAACATAGCTTTCTAATACGTACCCACAGTCTGTACAAATAACAAACATCATAGGGCTGCCAAGATTCAGCTTTCCATTGGCATTAACAGTTGCATAGCCACCTTGCTTGCCATATCCGAATTCTGTACAGCCACATTTCGGACATTGTACATTTTCATTTGTCATGTTAACCCCTCCTACCAAAAATGTCTTTTATTCATTTACGACTAATTATTGGAAAAGGTTTCAAATGAAATTACGCTAAAAAATGACCCTTTTCATTTATTTTCTCCGTTCTTTAAATAGTCACTGTGATAAAAAGAAGGGAATTTTACTATAAGAGTACTTAAATAAAGAGTTAGAAAATCGTCATTTTAGATGAAAAAACAAAAAAATAGATCTTTTTCGATTCAAATGTCGTTATTCCTGCTCTCCTAATTATGTGATCCACAATAACTCCATTACGATAAAACCAGTGCTAGTATTTGATCTTTCAACTTCAAAAAATCTAGCATACACTTTTAAAACGCCAAAACTCCCATTTGTCGATTTTGACATACAACATATTTTGAAATATGTGACATTCAGGAAAAAAGATTTATTTTGACACTTATTTATTAATAAGTTGTATATTGATTTCACTATTTGTTACTTTTATGGTTGCAAAAATTAGCTGTATTTTATTTAAATTGAAAAATTCCTCTCTCCCCATTCAACATCCTGAATGAATACACTATATGATTTTCAACATCTCCTTTGTAATGCTCTTTAAACAAACTCAATTTGACCACCACTTTTTGGTCCTCGAAAATCACTCCTTTTTGAACACAATATAGAGAACTTTTCCGACCGTAAAGAAATTAGCAATATTTTACTTAGTGCTGCACGCTTCAAGAGAGTTGGTTATAATACTTTCATATAGGAAGGATGATTTATTATGAAAAAAACAGTACACGTCGTAGGAGCAATTATTGAAAATGATAAGAAGGAAATTTTCTGTGCTTTACGAAGTCCTAATATGACTTTGGCAAATTATTGGGAATTTCCTGGTGGTAAAATTGAAGAAAATGAAACACCTCAGCAAGCACTTGCACGTGAAATTGAAGAAGAATTTAACTGTGAAATTGCAGTTGGAGAAAAAGTTGAAGATACAACGTATGAATATGAAAAATTCATAGTACGACTTGAAACATATATGTCTATTATTTTAAATGGCGTCCCTACTGCTTTAGAGCATGCTGATACAAAATGGGTACCGCGTGATCAATTACTCTCACTTGATTTCGCCCCTGCGGATATTCCTGCAATTGAAAAATTAGTTGCAGAAAAATAACAATCGAAAGTCGGTGGTATAGAGATGGAACAATTAAGAAAAAAGCTTGAAGATTCCTTACATAAAGGCTTTATCGATCAATACAAACCAGTTTCTACACAATTTAAACCGAAGTTACTTACAAATAGAAAACATGAAAATGTATTAGCAACACTTTTACAAGAACTCAAAACGTGTAAAACGTTTATTTTCTCTGTCGCTTTTATTACAGAAGGTGGACTCGCTACATTAAAAACGATGCTCTACGAACTAGAGAAAAAAGGAATTCAAGGTCGAATCCTTACTTCTACGTTTTTAAGCTTTAATCAGCCAAAAATGTTTAAAGAACTATTGAAGCTAACAAATGTTGAAGTACGTTTATCGGACGCAAAAGGTTTCCATTCAAAAGGCTATATTTTCGAAAACGAAAACTACTATTCGTTAATAGTAGGAAGCTCTAATTTAACCGACAGTGCACTAAAAGCTAATTTTGAATGGAATGTTTTTTTAACTTCATTAGAAGATGGAGAAGTCATTCATCATTTTAAAAATCAATTTGAGGAAGCATGGCAAATAGCTACACCCCTTACTGAAGAATGGATTTTGAATTACCAGCAACAGTATAATTTTGAATTCTCAAAGCAGCTTTCATCACAAATTGTTAAGGCGCCACCCTTATATACAACAAACAAATTACGTGAAGCCTTAGAAGTTACACCTAATAAAATGCAAGAAGCGGCATTAACACAACTAAAAGAATTACGCGCATCCGGGGCTCAAAAAGGATTAATCATTTCAGCGACTGGCACAGGTAAAACTTATTTATCTGCCTTTGATGTTCGAAATGCTAGCCCAAAGCGAATGCTTTTCATTGTACACCGCGAGCAAATTCTAAAAAAAGCGATGGCTGATTACAGAAAAATTTTAGGTGGTAATGAAGAAGATTTCGGCATTTTATCTGGTAATTCTAAGGATTTACATGCCCGATATTTATTCGCAACGATTCAAACGATCTCTCGTGATGCTTATTTGCAGCAATTTGCAAAAGACCATTTTGATTATGTATTAATTGACGAAGTTCACCGAGCAGGAGCGGATACATATACAAAAGTTATTCACTACTTTGAACCTCAATTTTTTCTTGGTATGACTGCGACACCTGAACGTACAGACAACTTTAATATATTCGAGCTATTTGATTATAATATCGCCTACGAAATTCGCTTACAAGAAGCACTTGAGGAAGATATGCTTTGCCCGTTCCATTATTTTGGAGTTACCGATTATGAAGTTAATGGTGAAGTAATTTCAGAAACTGCAGAGCTTCAACATTTGATTGCGAAAGAACGAGTAGACCATATTATCGAAAAGATTTCTTACTATGGATTTTCAGGAGAAAAAGTTCGTGGTCTAATGTTCTGTAGCTCTAAGGATGAGGCACATAAACTATCTTCCATTCTAAATATGTACGGTTATAACACCATTGCACTAACAGGAGATCATTCGCAAGATGAACGTGAGGAAGCTATTTCGCTCCTTGAAAAAGGTGAACTACAATATATACTAACTGTTGATATTTTTAATGAAGGTATCGACATCCCATTTATTAACCAAATCGTAATGCTACGTCAAACACAGTCTAGTATTATTTTTATTCAACAGCTTGGCCGCGGTCTAAGAAAGCATAACGAAAAAGAATTTGTCACAATTATAGATTTTATCGGAAATTATAAAAACAATTTCTTGATTCCGATTGCACTTTCGGGTGACCGCTCCATGAATAAGGACAATGTACGCCGCAATACAGTAAACACGGATTATATTCAAGGTGTTTCAACTATTAACTTTGAAGAAGTAGCGAAGAAACGAATTTTTGAAGCAATTAATAATACAAATCTATCGAAATTAAAAACGCTACGTGATTCCTATATTGAAGTTAAAAACCGAATTAATCGAATTCCAATGCTAATGGATTTCATAGAACAAAACTCACTTGATCCGGAAGTGTTAATCGATTATGCAGATAACTATTATCAGTTTTTATTGAAAATGAAGGAAGAAGTATTTTCATTTACGGCTTATGAATCTGCTATATTAACATTTATTTCAAAAGAGTTTATAAACGGCAAACGTATACATGAACTGATATTAATAAAGTTCTTGCTTACCCAACATTCTGTAACAAAAGATCAATACATCGAAGCATTAAAAAAAACTGGGACATTTTATGATTCGGAAACATTAAAATCGGTGGAAGTTATATTTGCACTAACTTTCCATGTACAAAATGATTTTAAAAAATTTGGCGAAAAACCGATTGTGTTTTTCGATGGTAATTCATATCAATTTAACGCAGACATTCGACAAAGTCTAAAAAATGAAAAATTCAAGTTTTTCATAGAAGATATATTAAAATGTGCCTTTGAAAAATGTAAAGAGTATGATGGTTCAAAACCATTAACTTTGTACAAAAAATATTCTCGTCGGGATGTGTGCCGACTTTTAAATTGGGAAAAGGATGCCTCTTCTACGATTTATGGATACCGTACAAAATATAATACAACCCCACTCTTTGTTACGTATCATAAAAAAGATGAAATAGAAACAAGTCAAGCTTACGGTGACGAATTTTTATCTCCTGATTTATTTAGATGGTTTACTCGAAATCGTTTAACAATTGATTCGAACGAAGTAAAAGCAGTTTTAAACCATAAAGAAATCGGGAATAGTATTCATCTTTTTGTAAAAAAAGACGATGGTGAGGGCACAGACTTTTATTACTTAGGAAAAACAGAAGTTCTAGTTGAAACTGCAGCAAATGAAACTATGCCAGATAAAAACGGAAAACGACTACCTGTTGTGACTATGAATATGGTTTTAGAACAGCCAGTGCAATATGATATTTATCATTACTTAGTCGAGGAATAATTTCTTCTTTTTACTATTCAAAATAGTAGTACAGACCTTCTACAAACACCAACTCACCATTTCCAATTTATACAAAATAAGTTAAACTATATTTTGGTTTAAAAAGTCTTAAATGGACACAAAGAGGAGGCTGGATATTATATGAAACCTACTAATAAATTCACAGGAAAAGCGCAGCACTATGAGGCTGGTCGTCCTTCGTATGCCCAGGCATTATTGGATAGTGTTTATACTAACTACGGGTTAACATCACAGTCAGTAATTGCTGATATTGGCTCTGGAACTGGGAAGCTAACGAAGCAATTATTGCAAAGAGGAAGTCGCGTGATTGCAGTAGAGCCGAATGATGATATGCGCAACACGGCACAGCAGGAGCTTCAGCAGTATACAACACTACAAATCGTAAAAGGGTCGGATGCGGCTACGACACTACCTAATGAGTCTGTTGATGCGATTACGGTTGCACAAGCTTTTCATTGGTTTGATCCAACTGCTTTTCAAAAAGAGTGTGCGCGCATTTTAAAGCCAAAAGGTCGCGTCTTTTTAATTTGGAATATGCGAGATGAAAAAGCAGCGATTAACAAAGAGACATATGCGATTTTCAAGAAATATTGTCCTGACTTTTACGGCTTTAGCGGCGGTATACAACAAGAAGACGCTAGTATTGCTACTTTTTTCAATAACAATTTTGTCGTTGAAAAGTATCCGAATCCACTTTACTTTACAAAAGAAACATTTTTGCAGCGCTGTTTATCCGGTTCCTATTCACTGAAAAAAGGTGATCCGCAGTTTGAAGCTTATATAAATGAGTTAACCGGATTGTTTGAAAAATTTGCGATTAATGATGTAGTTGAAGTATCAAATGATAGCGTAGCCTATATCGGCACTCCTTTTTAAATAGACAGCAAAACGAATACTTACCTTAATGTGATTTAAGCCTTAATAATCGAAAATAGAAAAACTCCATTTTGAAAAAAGATTGATCAAAATGGAGTTTCTTTTTAGTTAGGTACGATTTTTTTATAAAAAAGTTCGATTATTTTAATGCCGCTAGTTCCACTAAGGCACCTGTTAGTTTCAAACCAGAAAGTAACAAAGAGTCGTACTTTCATTTTAATTAACATTACTTATTTGATTTCCTCAGCTAACTCCAAAATAATTCCCTCTGGACCACGAACGTAACATAATTTATAACTTTTTTCATATTGCTGTATCTCACTAAAGATTTCCGTACCCTTCTTTTTCAATTTGGCAACAACAGCTGCAATATCTTCAACAGTAAATGCAATATGTCGGATACCCAGTGTATTTGCAAAAGTTTGCTGAATACCTTTTTCATCTGACGGCGTATAAAACTTGATTAGCTCTATCCATGTCTGACCGTCTGGCGTTCCCAATCCTACACACGCTACTTTAGCGTCATTAAGACCAATTGCATATCCCATCAACTCTCCTTCCATTTCCCATTCCCCTTTCACCTCAAGTCCAAAATCGAGAAAAAACTCTTTAGCGGCGGAGAGATCGTTTACGATTACACCCACATGATCTATTCTTTTGATCTTCAAATTTCATACCTCCTATGTTTCTGTTATTTTGCAATATCCTATTTCAAATTCTAGTATTAACAAAGGGTCGATTAATATAATAATAACAGTGAAGAAAAGAATCATTTAACTAATTTTGTATTAAATTATTTATTAATTCCTTCCGATTTCCCGTTCGTAGAAGAAGAAAAACCGAAACAATAACATTTAGGCTCAACTTTTTTATCAACGGTACGACTTTATTTCAAATTCAAACTAAAACCCACTCATTTTTTTAAAACGAGTGGGTTTCATGTTCTTACTTTTATTTTCACCTTAAATACATACTTCCATCAAGGTGTATCAATCGGTTGCTTGCACAGCGTTTTGCTCATTTCGCAATACTGGACGAATACGCGCGCTAGCTCTTGTAAGCGTTCGTGCACATCTTTGTCGATAATTTTGTTATCGGCATCGAAATGATCCGCGTGTGTGTACACATAGTTTGGCGTCACCAGGCAGCGGAAGTAATCTAAAATTGGTTTTAATTGATTTTCAATGACTAAATGGTGCTGATACGTACCACCATTGGCAACCATAGCAACTGGTTTGTAGCGCATTGCTTTCGGGCTAATCATATCGAAAGCGTTTTTTAGAACGCCTGGAATAGACGCTTGGAAAATAGGTGAAGCGATTACGTAGCCGTCTGCCTCTTCAAATTTTTGTATCATCATTTTCATATCTTCATTCAGCGGGCTACCATCTAAAATTTGATGCTTTAAATCTGAGAAATATAAAATTTCTAGCTCCAGCTCGCTATTGAATTGTTTAATATATTTTTCAACTTGTTGCAGGACTGCACCTGTTTTGTGGCCGAAAACTGTGCCATCAACGAGTAAAATTTTCATTAAATGATTCCTCCATTATTCTGTTAATACACCTAATATTGAAACAGCATAAATGTTAGGATAAAAATCATTATGCTGAAATACTTCGTCATTATTGTAACAGATGCAACCTTTGTCGAATAGGGTACTGATTTTAAAAACAATAATTTCAGTCTTTCGTCGTATCTTTGTCGACTTCGAGCTTTTTAAGTTTATTTTTATCAAAAACAATCTCATCATCGAGTGGTGCAAGTTCGTCTGGCTTCCGTTTATTCCAGTCAAAATAACGTTCACTCTCTATTTCTTCCTTGTCTTCCTGTACAGGCATTTGCATGTCAGCTAGCTCTTTTGATGAGTAAATCGCCACTTTGTCCTTTTTGCCGTGTAGTGCAATTATTTTCATCGCAAGCGCTACTTGGTCTGCTTGTATAGAGCGGTAGCGTTTTAATGGACCAAGTAATAAAGGATTCACCAATGTAAAGGCTAGCTCCCCTATTTTTTCTCCTAGCCGGAATTCGTTACGTTTTCCAACGAGTAAAGTAGGACGGACAATGGATAGTTGTGGTAAATCTAATTCTATAAGTTCTTTTTCTAGCTTCCCTTTAACACGATTATAATATGCAAATGATTTTTCACTTGCGCCCATTGCTGAAATAACAATCATATGCTGGACACCTCGGTTTTTCGCCATAGCCCCTATTCGGACAGGATACTCAACATCGACTTTTTCAAATATTTCTCGAGAACCGACTTTTTTTATTGTTGTGCCTAGACAGCAAAAAATTTCATGCGCAAATTCCATATCTTTTTCTGCGAGCTCATCAAATTCCCGTACGCGCACGATTAATTTTTCGTGTTTGAAATCTAGTTTTTTTCGCGCGAGGACTGTCACAGCAACGTATTCTTCACTTTCACATAATAGTTTTACCAGTGCTGAGCCAACAAGACCTGTAGCCCCTACAACGACGGCAGAACGCATTTTCATAGTAGGTCCCCTTTCTTATTTCTATCATTCCTTTAATTTTTACACATACTTCTTGAATTTTCACCATAATTTAAATAGAAAGTGGAAAGGATGGGATATTTTTTGCGAAATGAATTAGAAACGAGAGCGCCGAAAAAGAAAATCGCCTTTATTTTGGAATACAGCGAATGGAAAGGCTATTATCCGTTCGAGCGGGCTGCTATTTTAGCAAAATTATTATCAGAAGAGAGCACTTTTATTTTTCTAAAGTCTGATAATCCCCGCGCATTGAAAATTTTCACCGACGCTGGATTGACACCTGTATTATACGAAAAATATAGCGAGCTACCAAAATTCATAAGGAATTTATCGGTTGATTTAATTGTTTACGACGGCAATGATTCAACAATTGAGCAAGTCGAAATGATTCGCCCGTTTTGCCAAACAATCGTTCATTTTGATGATCGTGGTGAAGGTGTGGAACTCATCGATTGCCATATTGTCGCTTTGTTTGAGGAAATGCTTGAGGCCATGCCACCGAATATGTTAGCAGGTAGCTACGCATTTGCGGTGAGTGACGATTTACTGCAAGCTACAGTTGTGGACAAGTGTGAGGAAGACTTACCACATATCGTCGTTGCTTTTGAAGACGGGGACGACAACAATTTAACATATCGTACTTTACGCCACTTAACTCAACTACACATCCCACTGAAAATTTCTATAGCTATTGATGCAGAGTATCGCCATTCTGTTGAAGATTTGCAAATGATGGTACTTAGCCGCCGCCACACATCGATTCATAAACAGCCTAACGCACTACTATCCCTACTCCCAACAGCTGATATTGTTATTTGTAATGCTAACTATACACCGTATAAAGTTGCTACTGTCGGCATTGCGTGCATTACAGCTGCACAAAATGAACGCGAGCTTGTGCATGCCTTTAATCGTGAATTGAATGGCTTCGTGCATTTAGGTCTTGGTCGTAAAATGAAGCAATCTTCAATTCAAAATGCGGTTATGGAATTTATATTGCATGACGCACGTCGCGAGCGCGCAATTTATAAACAGCAGTCGCTTGATATTCAGTCAAATAATGAAATTTTACAAAACCTTTTACTAGACCTTGCTTATGCACGTCATCAAATTATCCACATTTGAGTGAAAGGCTTTGCTTGTGCTAAAATGGAGAGTAGACAATTTTTGAAGGTAGGTTCCCATTTATGCTAACTAAAGACCAATTAAAGCAAGAAATCGCCGAATTAAAAATGGACTACGTGAATTTGCAAGGGGATATGGAGAAGCTCGAGTCACTTGGCCATGCAGACTCTGTAAAACAAGCATTGACGCGTCTTGAAAATATGGAAGCACGACTTGCAGAACTGAATAAACAGCTCGCGGCGTTGTAAACCCGCGAGTTTTTTTGTGATGAAATACAGATAGAATCGATACGGTTGCCGTTTTTGAAACGGGTGACTTCTGTTTCGTGATTTTCATGTGCTGTGGGGCGGTATTTATCTAATTTACGTGGGTATTTATCTAATCCATGAGGGTATTTATCTAAACCAGAAAGTTATTTATCTAATCCGTGAGGTTATTTATCTAATCTCAAATTTTATTTATCTACAGACATTTCTAGAAAAGTAAGCTAGGTAAAGGCTACGCAATCAATGGAAGTTGTATTTATATAAAAAGGCATTCTTCCAAAAATACAGAAAAAAATTCATTATACGAAAAATATATATAAACTATTGGAGGAACATATATGGCAATTTTAACAGTTGAAAATTTAGGTCACTCATTTGGTGATCGTACGCTTTTTAAAGACGTTTCATTCCGTCTAGTTGAGGGCGATCATATCGGGCTTGTTGGAGCAAATGGTGTCGGTAAATCCACATTAATGGGCATTATTACAGGTCAACAAATCCACGATACAGGAAAAGTAGAATGGTTACCTGGCACGCATTACGGCTATTTAGATCAGCATACTGTGTTAACACCAGGCCGCTCAATGCGTGATGCACTACGTGATGCCTTCCTTCCATTATATAAAAAGGAAGAAGAGCTAAACGAAATCGCCGCAAAAATGGGCGATGCTACACCAGAGGAATTAGAAAAGTTACTTGAGGATATGGCAGAAGTACAAGATGCACTTGATGCAGGTGATTTCTATACTTTAGATATGAAAATTGAAGAAGTAGCGCGTGGTCTTGGTTTAGATGCAATTGGCCTAGATCGTGATGTTGCTGCCCTTTCTGGTGGTCAGCGTACGAAAGTTTTATTAGCAAAGCTTTTACTTGAGAAACCAAAAGTATTATTACTAGATGAACCGACAAACTATTTAGATGAAGAGCATGTTACGTGGCTGAAAAACTACTTAAAAAATTATCCACATGCCTTTTTATTAATTTCTCATGATACGGAATTTATGAATGAAACAGTAGACGTTATTTTCCAATTAGAATTTTCTAAATTAACTCGTTATACAGCGACGTATGAGAAGTTTTTAGAGCTTGCAGAAATTAATAAACGTCAGCACATCGATGCATATGAAAAGCAGCAGGAGTTTATTAAAAAGCAAGAGGATTTCATCGCGAAAAATAAAGCGCGTTATTCAACGACAGGTCGTGCAAAATCACGAGCGAAGCAATTAGACCGCCTAGACCGCATTGATCGTCCTGAAACTGCCGTAAAACCAGAGTTTGGATTTAAAGAAGCGCGTACACCGAGCCGCTACGTTGTCGAGGCGGAAAATTTATTGATCGGCTATGATAAAGACAAACCGTTACTACCTCCACTTTCATTCCAAATTGAGCGCGGTGAAAAAATCGCATTAGTCGGCATGAACGGAATCGGGAAATCAACACTTCTGAAAACAATGCTTGGCAAGATCCAACCACTTGGCGGTAAAGTGATTCTTGGCGATTATTTATCCCCTTCTTACTTCGAACAGGAAGTAAAGGCTGATAAAATTACACCAATTGATGATGTGTGGAATGCGTTCCCTTCAATGGAACAGGCACAAGTTCGTGCAGCCCTTGCTCGTGCAGGTCTTAAAACAGATCATATTACACGCCCACTCAACTCACTATCTGGGGGCGAGCAAGCGAAAGTTCGTTTATGTAAGCTCATGTTAGATGAAGCAAACTGCTTAATCTTTGACGAGCCGACGAACCACTTAGATGTTGACGCGAAGGAAGAATTGAAGCGAGCAATGAAAGCTTTTAAAGGCACAATCATTCTCGTATCCCATGAACCGGAATTCTATGATGGTTTAGTAACAAAAATTTGGAATGTACAAGATTGGTTTACAACTGGGAAAACAGTGGAGTTGGACCAGGAGTAGAATAGATTGCCCACCCCTTGCTTATAGCAAGGGGTTTTTACTTAGGTGAAATAGTATCTCTTGGTTGGGGTACCCGGAATCCTATCAGATACCCGGATTTTGCCTCCATTTACCCGGAAAGTTTAACCCTTTACCCGGGTTTCCCCTCTAGTTACCCGGATATTTCGCTCGGGTACCCGGAATCCTATCAGATACCCGAATTTTGTCTCCATTTACCAGGAAAGTTTGACCCTTTACCCGGGTTTTCTCTCCTGTTACCCGGATATTCCACTCGGTTACCCGGAATCCTATCAGATACCCGAATTTTGTCTCCATTTACCAGGAAAGTTTGACCCTTTACCCGGGTTTTCTCTCTAGTTACCCGGAATCCTATCAGATACCCAGATTCCGTCTCCATTTACCCAGAAAGTTTGACCCTTTACCCGGGGTTTCCCTCTAGTTACCCGGATATTCATCTCAGGTACCCGGAATCCTATCAACTTTCAGCAAAAACGCTTAATTACAGCCGCTTTCTTTCCGACCAAATATTAGCTGGAATGATATATTTCTTATCCTTAAATTTCCCTTCAGAATCTAGTCCTAACTTTTTCAGTAAATAATAGGCTTTATCAGCACAGTCGATTTTGGTGAACTCACGGAATTCGCTGTTGGATATTTTTTCATTCCAGAGTAGCCGGTAATCATGGAGTGCTATGCGCAGTTGCGTGTTATCACTTACACCACAACGACACCGCCATGAACCTCTTTCATACCGCATTACACTTTGCCACTTGCACCTACTACAAAGCACACCTTTTCGTAAACGCGCACGGTTAAATGATACCTTTTTTATGCGCGGTGTATGAAGCTTCAATAACATCTGTCCTAATTGTAAAAGCTGCTTATTAGAAATGTATGAGCTTCGGTGCTTCTCGTACAATTTCTTCGATTCGTAAGAAAGACCCGTTACGTGATACATCTGACCATCCTGAATGCTTGGTAATATAACATTACGACTGGCAAAAATAACAGCACTTTCAACTGGTAATGTAATATTCCATTTACGAAATAATTGTTCGATTAAAGTTTGGTGGCGCCGAACTTGATCTATAGGGTTTGTAAAACAATCGAAGGTGCCATCTTGGCGAATGCGGATAAATTGGTGCTGCTCGCTCGAATATTCAATACGACCAGTCATATTTTTCACTTCTATAACGAAGGCAAAATGCGGGCTAAGTAATAAGCAATCCATTTGAAAACTCTGGGTTTGATAATGAAGAACTAAATCGCGGAGAACTATATAATCATTTTCGAGGCACATATTGAGCTCAGTATCGACACGGCGCTCGCCTGCCAATCCGGATTTTGTACGACGGAGTAAATCTATTATTTCCTCATTAGAATCTCTTCTTTCCAGCGATTCTAACAACAATAATTCCAATGACTCAAAGCGTTCAAGTAAGATCAACTGTTATCTCCCCCTCTTTTTGTGTACTATTCGACAACTACATTTAATGTCCTACATACAGTCGCAAAATAAAAATTTCGCACAAAATACTACGTACACTATGAAACTTTTTTATTTTTCATACGTATATATAATTATAAAAGTGGGTATACATAAAATGGATGAAAAAATCTAAAAAAAGTATTGCACCACAATTAACTTAGTTGTAAGATATTTATATAAACAAGTAACTTACAAGTAAGTTATCTCTTAATTGAAAGCGAGGAATTTATTATGTCAGTAACAATTTACACACAATCAAGCTGTTCCTCATCACGAAAAGCACTTAAATGGTTAAAAGAAAATAACATTGCACATACAGAGAAACGTATTACATCTCAGCCTCTAACATTAGCTGAATTTAAAAATATTTTAAGTATGACAGAGGACGGCACAGATGAAATTATTGCAACAAACTCAAATGATTTCAAAAACCTTGATGTCGATATTGAACAGCTGTCGATTCAAGAATTGTATCAATTAACACAAAAATATCCGCGTATGTTGCGTAGCCCTATCATACTCGATGAAAAGCGTATACAAGTGGGTTATAATGAAATGGACATTCGACGCTTCATTCCACGTAAAGTGCGTGCGTTTGAACTGAATGCATTGCAAAAATTGGCGGTTGAATAAAGCGCCTTTTTTTCGTTAACGAAACATTTGGAGATGACAAACATGAATCAGGAAAGACGCGAGCATTTAGCATCATTATTTGAAACGATAGCGGCGCTCGAGCGTAAAATTGCGAATGAGTGGAATAGTCTGAATGAACTCGGCTTTTCAAAATCACATATATTAATTTTAGAGTTTTTGGCAAATGAGGGACCAAAGCGCCCTTCTGCCATCGCCGAGCATTTAAAAGTTACTACTGGTGGCGTAACCGTATTAACAACCAAGCTATTAAAATCTGGCTTCATCGAAAAGACGCAAAACGAAAATGATCGTCGAGCTTCGCAAATTACAATTACAAATGCAGGGATGGACGTACTAGAACAATCTCGCGAACAAGTTAATGCACTCGTGACTCACCTATTCGGTATGCTTACGGATGAAGAAATCAACAGCTTACGCCGCATTTTTAAAAAGTGCGCGGAGCAAAAATAAAAAGGCATTTTCGTGCATATTATGTGCACAGATAATGCCTTTTTCATATAGTAAGCGCCTTTTCGTTCCGCGCTAAAAGTTATGCCGGTAATACAACATCCGCTAATGCGTTGTCCGCAAGTAAAATTTCCTTCAAGCGCGCTTTTGCACGGAAAAGACGTGATTTCACTGTCCCAATGGATACTTTCATTAATGCTGAAATTTCAGCTAATGAGTATTGATCCACATAGAAATACCAAAGTGTTTTTTGATAAATAGTATCCAGTTCATGCATTTTCTCTTGCACGATTTTTGTAACTTCCACTTTTTCAATTTGTTCCTCAGTAGAAATTTCATTATTGGGAACCAAATCTAAAATCGGTACGTCTAATTGTTCAGGTTGACTAATCATATATTTACTTCTACGTACATTTTTGCGATAGCGGTCGCGGAATGTATTCATCGTAATTGTTGTAAGCCATGCTTTTACATGGTCAACTTCAGCGACTGAAGATTCGTAGCGCACAACTTTAACCCATACTTCTTGCATTAAATCTTCCGCCTCGGCAGTATTGCGCGTTAATTTTAAACATAAATGATAAATGTAGCGATTATATTCATCGTAAACTTTCGTTAACGTTTCTTTCAATTTGATTTCCTCCGTTCAGTACTTCTTTGATACTCTCATTTTCTCAAAAACAAACCTTACTCACTATCGTATTTACTTTCACTTGCATTACAATTGTGTAAGGTTGAGTGTAATTATTTGTTCTATTTTCACTCCTATGATTACGGAGGTTCTCCCATAGTACATATGCAGAAATATGCTATAATATTTCCATTATCGAAATTTACAAGGAGGCCCTATCATGAGTCATTTACAAGCATTAAATACGTATTTTGCGGAGCACCGCGAGCAACATTTAAACGAATTAAACGAATTTTTACGTATTCCAAGTATTAGTTCCCTTTCTGAGCACAAAGAGGACATGCAAGTAGCTGCTAATTGGCTAGCTGAGGCACTAAAAAAACTGAATATCGAAAACGTCACAGTAGATCAAACAGCCGGTCACCCTGTTGTGTACGGTGATTGGTTACATGCTGAAGGTAAACCAACTGTGTTATTTTACGGTCACTATGATGTGCAACCAGTAGACCCACTCGAGTTATGGGATTCAGAGCCTTTTGCACCGGAAATCCGCGATAACAAGCTATATGCGCGTGGTTCTTCTGATGATAAAGGTCAAGTGTTCATGCACTTAAAAACAATCGAGGCCCTATTCGCAACAGAAGGTACGCTTCCTGTTAATGTGAAGTTCATTATTGAAGGTGAAGAGGAAATCGGTAGCCCGAACTTACCTGCCTATGTAGAGGAAAACAAAGAAAAATTAGCTGCAGATTTAATTTTAATTTCTGACACGGGTCTTTATGCCCCAGGTAAGCCGGCTGTATGTTACGGCTTACGCGGCTTAACAGGTGTGCAAATTGATGTACGAGGCGCTAAAGGTGACTTACATTCAGGCCTTTATGGTGGTGGTGTGCAAAATGCGATCCATGCTTTAGCTGATATTTTAGCTTCATTCCGCGATGAGCACGGCACAATTCAAGTAGAAGGCTTCTACGATAAAGTTCTTCCTTTATCCGAGGAAGAACGCGAAGCTTACCGCGCATTAAACTTTGACGAGGAAGCATTAAAAGAAGAAGTTGGCGTGAAGGAATTATTCGGTGAGGCGGGCTATTCATATTTAGAGCAAACATGGGCGCGCCCAACGTTAGAAATTAACGGCGTGTTCGGAGGTTTCTCTGGTGAAGGCATTAAAACGGTTCTCCCTGCTGAGGCAGGGGCAAAAATTACTTGCCGCTTAGTACCTAATCAAGATCCAGAAGAGATTATCAGCTTACTGCGCGCACATATTGAGAAACATAAACCTCAAGGCGTAGAAATAAAGATTTCTGAATTCGATAAAGGGGCGCCATTCATAACACCATTCGATCACCCTGTTATTCAAGCAGCTGGTCGTTCATACGAGCGTGTTTATGAAGTACCAACTGCGTATACACGCGGTGGAGGTTCAATTCCGATCGTCGCTGCATTTGATGAAATTTTAGGCTTACCTGTCGTGTTAATGGGCTTCGGCTTATCAAGCGAAAACTTCCATGCACCAAACGAGCACTTCCACTTAGAAAACTTCGACAAGGGGCTACGTGTTCTAGGCGATTACTTGCATGAGGTTGCCGGGTTAAAATTATAATATTTAGGACACTCGTCGTATATTACGACGTGTGTTTTTTTATTGGAGAAAAACTGCCCAAGAAAGCAAAAAACACGGTGCCACTGAGCACCGTGTTCATTGCAACCTTATTTTCAAAGCATTAATTATATATAAACATAGGGGAGGTTATATATCTTGTCGAACATAGCTTTTACAAAGGTTCATTTGAGCATAACTTATTACTATTACTGAAAGAGCAATAATGTCTAAAGGGGAATAAAAGTAACTCTCTTTAGTACTTGCTCAGTTTATCACAAAGTTTTATCAAAAAAACACTATAAAATAGAATGTCACAGTTTTATCATATTTTCGTTCACAATTTCGTAAAAATTGTTATAGTACACTAACATTTTATACAAATATTCTTAATTATCGATGGTTTTAAGATATCTTTTAAGCTTCCAACTGATATGGTACAGCTTTCCTGTATTATTTATCTAATGGAAGAAACACTATGGATTCATAGTACTTAATGACCAATATATTAATATTAATAGTAATATTCCATCCTTTTTATTACTTGGTAATTCACCTAGATTACAAAGCATACAATCTCCTCTGTAATTAGTAACAAAAAAACAACCTTCCAAATTCGAATACAATTTGTGAAGGTTGTTTGATTTTACATTGCTTGTAATATTAATCCGACTGTTGCGTAAATGATGACTGTTGCAAATAAGACCGTCATATGGATAAGCGAGTAGGCAAACATTTTATTGGCCCATGTTTTTCCTTCCATTTTACGATAGCCGACAAAGCTAAGCCATAGCCAAATCCCCCCGAGTACAAATGACACGATTGTCAGACCGAGGCTCAGTGGCAAGAATAAAAAGCTAGTTAATATTAATACAATTAAATAAATATTTGTTTGAATATACGTTCTGCGTTCGCCCTTTGCTACTGGTAGCATCGGAATGTTCGCTGCAGCATAATCCTCTTGCTTGCGAATTGCAATTGCATAAAAATGTGGCATTTGCCAGATTACCATAATAATAAACAACGCCCAGCATGCTGGATGCCAAATATCTGGTGCTACGGCTGCCCAACCAATTAACGGCGGCATTGCGCCCCCGAGACTGCCTACCTCAGTGTTCCAAATAGTACGGCGCTTTGTCCACATTGTGTAAGGTACAACGTAAAGAAACACACCTAACAAGCCAAGAAACATCGCGAGTGGCGTCGTTAGCCAAAGTAAGCCGAGACCGATAATTAAAAATACGATACCTGCTAATAAAACCGTACGCCCACTGAGCTCTCCAGTTACAGTTGGACGCGTGCGTGTACGCAACATAATTTTATCGATGTCGCGGTCGTATAAATTATTAAAAGTCCCCGCTGCCGCAATAATAAGTGCTGAACCAATCACTGCAAAAAGTATTGTTAGTATATTGTCAACGAAACTAAGTTCATACGTATAAAGCGCAAGCATGAGCCCAGCAATCATCGGAATCAAATTTGATTTAATGATGCCCGTTTTAACAGCTTGCGCCCATAAGTTCATATAGGATTGCTTCTGCATCTTTATCTTTCATACTCCCTCTTTTAGTCACTATTATCTAGTATAACCTAAGTAAGTAGTAAACCGCTATGATGCTGGCTGTTTTTTCTTATAACGGACATAATATTGAAGAGTGTTGGTGGGATAATTTGAAAATACTGGACACGTTCGATATAGGACGAGTGATATTTTTGAGTGGGGTTTACCGGCGATATTTCTGATTTACAATTTATCCGCACTCGAGAGGATGGAACGATTAATGGATTCCGCAATCCTATACCCTAGACTTCAACTATGCCCGAAGTTATCCTCAACATAAAAAACCGCCTTAAAACACGAATGTTTCAAGACGGTTGAGTTTATTCATTTATTTGAGCAATTGATCAATCCAATTTTGCACTTTCAAGCCTTCTTCAAATGGGACAATTAGTGACTCTTCATCGTTTAATAAGCGATGACACGCATCTAAAAGTGACATAGGTTGTATATCAGGCAGCAATTGAACTTCTTCGACACCCTTTTCACTCATCCAAAGCTCCGACCAATTGCGAATTGTCATCACTTTTTCTGTACCGAAAACTTTAAAATCGATGCGCTCTTCCTGTGCAATTCCCGATAAGCCATTCAAAACTACTGGGATTCCACTTGCTGTTTTAGCTAAAGCGGTCACACCTGTTTCGCATAATTCAACGTTTTGTGGATATGTCGTCTCATGAGAAAGAATTGTTAAATCACCAAATAAATGATATGCGACTTGGAGATAATGCGGGAAAATCTCTCGTATGAACCCGCCCTGCTCTCTTGAAGCTATCCACGGATTTTGTTGCCATTTTCTTGGCCATTCCGGAAAATATGTATGCAGTTCAACACGAACAATTTCGCCAATTGTGGCTGTCTCGATTGCTTGTTTTAAGCTATGAATTACTGGGCTGTACATTAAAGGGAAATGCATCGCTGTATGAACATTTGCTTTTTGTGCTGCCGTTACCATCTTCATACCATCTTGCGCATCATGTGCTAGAGGCTTTTCCGAAAGAATATGATACCCGCGTGCAGCGATTTGCTCTGCTAGCGGCGCATGACTGACAGGTGGAGTCCCGATATACACCCAATTTGGACGTGTTTGATATAGATCTTCTAATGTTTCAGCGGCAGGAATTTGATACTTAGCTGCAATTTCTTGTAATCTCGTTTTGTTCTCATCGAATACGGACACAATTTCGCAATGAGGATGCGCCAAAACTTGATTAATGATGCGCTCCCCTACAACGCCTGTACCGATTAATGCAAATGTTGTTTTTGTCATACACTACTCTCCTAATAATACGGTTTGTTTTATAAATTTCGTTCTATTATTAAAAATAAAGTTAAACAGAAAAACACATAAAAATACAAAACTGTATAATAGATTCAATAGTAGCATAGCGGGAATAGAATAGAAATATTTCCGTACAGAATATTCTATAAAATTAAGATAGTACTTTCCATTATTACTTTAATATAAAATTCCATCTAATCCAACATCGCTACTCCCATACAAGCACCTTTTATAATTCACTAAAACCATAACTAGCGCCACCATCAAATAGAATATAGCTGTCACTGTAAGAATGTGAAGTACATCTCCAGCCTGAATTGCCAAAAAATAATTGAAAAGGTGATGGATCATAATGGGAATCAAAAGATTGCGATTCAAATTATAAAATACGGTTATGATGATTGACACAGCAATGATACCGCCTAGGAAACAAATAATATATTGCACCAATTGCAATCCTGAATATCCTGACATTAACCATAGTGGTGCATGCCAAAACCCCCAAGCTACCCCAACGATAATGGCAGATTTTAATGGACTAAATTTCTTTTGCAATTCAACTAATACAAATCCCCTCCATCCTAATTCTTCTCCAAGTGGTCCATGTATGAGATTATAGCCAAATAAGATAAGTATCGTCGTCCACGAAGCAGTTACTTGTTCGGAGATAGGCACATTCCATATCGTTCTTGTTATGATTATACTTCCTATTAAAACTAAAACTTGAATGAGAAAGACACACAATATGGTTGAAATTTTAATCCTTTCACTAAATTGGCTTTTTACAAAGTCCCATAGATTTTTTTGAGGATAGATTTTTCGAAACATGATGACGAAAACAAAAGTAGATGTCCATGATGATAGGACTATTAATATTGCCACTGCTGCCTGAGATTTAAAAACTATTAAGGCTCCCCCAATGACAAGAAGAAAAACATAGAACAAACAATAGGTCCATAAAATATATCGTTTGATCATTCGATTCAAATCAATCGCCTCCTATAAATAAAAAAACCAATAGAACAATTTTTGGAATTGTTCCATTGGTTATAAAATATAAACTATGGTGTTACCCCCAGGTCAACAGCTTTTATTCTTCATTAACTGGCATAAAGATTTCTAAGAATACTCGCTCTTTGTTATCAAGATACGCAATAAGACGAGTATTAACAAAAGCAACCCCTCTTGGTTGATAGCCCTGTTCACTTGCCCATTCTAAAGTCGATGTAAAAACATTATATTTAATATCATTATTTCCATTTTGATACCTACCATCTTCAACAATTGTATAAATGCATTTAGAATATTGTAAATAACATTCACTTTGTTCCTTTTGCATCGCTTCATACTTTTCAACAATCAGCATCTTTGAATCTAGATTTCCTTTTTCATTAAAAGTGAATTTCCTCATGATTTTGCTAAGAATATCTTCCTTCGTTAAATCTATGTTTTCTAATATGACGGGATATTCCAGAAAGGCATTAAAATCAGAAAACTCGCCTATTACTTTATAGGTTGGGAATTCCCTTATTGAATATGTATTTAAATGTTCTTTCAATCCCTCACAAAATACTTTTGTTTCTTTTATTTTCTGAAGCATGTATTTATTTTTTAGTATCGTTTCTTCTAATTGTCTAGCTTTTATCTCTAATAAATGTTCTAGTTCTTCTATTTCGCTTCCGTCCTGTAGCTTTCTAACTTCTTTCATCGATAGATTTCTCTTTTTATAAAAATCTGCAACCATTAATTGATAAATATCATACTCATCATATTGCCTATAGTTATTCGTGTCATTCTGGTTTGGTTTTACAATTCCTTGTTCCTCGTAATACCTTAGTGCATCTCGTGTTACACCTAGAATTTCTAATAGCTGACTTGTTTTATATGTGTCCTTCTGTATTTTAAATCCCCCCATATGAAATGCTCTCCATAACAATTTACTAAAATCACACAATATTTTCCAACTATAATTCACCTATGATGCAGTTCATCATGTTTTCTGTTAATTCCACAGCGTTTTTGCTCCTGTCATCCATAAACCCTATTTAATAATAAAGTGTTTTTCTCGCAAAAATACTTTATGTTATGATGTTTAGGTTGTGTATCTACTATGTGACACATTTACATTCATCTAAGAAAAGAGGTACTTATGCACACCACAAAATTATCCAAGCGACATTGGTTGCTAATCTTAACACTTACTTTACTAACATTTGTTCTCGGGACAAGTGAATTTGTTATTGTCGGAATCTTAACTGATATTTCTTCAAGCCTTCATATGACAAATGCCAAAGCAGGCACACTGGTTTCAGCGTTTGCAATTACGTTTGCAATCGCAACACCTCTCGTGATGTCAGCAACGAGTCATTTTCCAAAACGGAAATGGATGTTGTTTTTGATAGGATCTTTCATCGTCTTGAATGCTTTATGCGTAATTTCGACAAGCTACATCATGCTTCTTGTACTTCGGATGATGACAGCAATTGTAACAGGCGTATTAATCTCTCTAGCTATGATTGTTGCAAGTGAAACGATGCCGGTTGAAAAACGCGGACTTGCTATATCATTCGTTTTTGGTGGTTTCACACTGGCAAATGTCGTAGGAGTGCCAATTGGTATTGTAATCGCCGAATCGTACGGCTGGAATGCTACTTTTATGTTAACTACTTTCCTAGGAGGATTGGCGTTTTTAGCATCATTTTTCGTCTTGCCTAATAAGCTTAGCCAAATACGCAGTTCGATACGGGATCAGTTTTCATTATTGACTAATCCACGAATTTTGATGGCCTTTTTCATACCTGCTCTCGGATTTGGCGCAACTTATGCCGTCTTTACGTACCTTGTGCCGATTTTAAAGGGAATGGGTGCACCCAGCCAGTCAATTAGTTTAATCTTATTTGGTTACGGATTTATCTCGATTTTCAGCAACATCCTCGCCGGTAAAATTGCTAGCCACAATGCAATCGGTCGCCTTCGATTTGTTTTTCTCGTGCAGGCAGTTGTGCTGACAAGTTTATTTTGGACTACAAATCATTTTATTTTAGGACTTATAAACATTGGCTTCATGTCGTTAATGGCCATCCTCTTAACAACATCTACTCAGCTTTATTTAATTGACCTTGCTGAAATTTATCAGCCAAAAGCGACAGGACTCGCTGCTTCACTTATGCCAGTGGCAAGCAATGTCGGTATCGCCTTTGGTTCTGCATTAGGCGGAATTGTATACCATCAAGGGAATTTAATGAATGTCACATGGGTCGGTGGGATCGTTGCAGTTTGTGCAAGTCTACTAACTTTCTATAGTTATTTTTTAGACCAAAAACAAAAGAAAACTGCATAACTGAGACGAAATAAATCTTAGTTTGCCCTCTATGATATCTCTACAAGTACAGTTGTCCCTTAAAATAAGATGAAAAAAAGAAGTACCAGGACATTTCGTTGTTCTTTGGTACTTCTTTTAATATCACTAAAAATGGATCGGCGTTAATTCAGATTTACCGGCGACTTGTTGTAAATACAAGAACGCTATGTCGGAAGGCAAATTTTCAAAAATAATAACCCCCGAAAGTAGTTTCGAGGGCCCCGTTTTAGTTATTTATATACTTCTCAAACACATCGCCGTAGTCTTTTTTCACATACGCGTCTTTTTGCTGGAGCATCCAGTCGTGCGAGAATTTTGTAATGTTGGCAAATGATTCAGCTGGCGCAACACTGTCATTGCCAACATGACCAAGCGCATTTGCAGCTAATGTTAAACTTTGTTTCGCTGAATCGAACTTATAAGCATTTGACTTTTGCTCTTTTGAAATTGTGTGAAGTGCCTTGTATAAGTCTTTTATCTCATTAAGATACTTCTTATGAATATCAATCGACATCGGAACATTGCCAATTGTGAACTTGATTTCTACATCGAGGTCAATCGTGCCTGCTGTTTCGAGCAGCACATCACTAATCGTTTCATGCTCAAAATCATAGCGGCGCAGCATACGCTTTTTGCTAATCGCATTCGCCCCGTCCACATGAATAAGCGCATAATTTGTGAAGCAATACTCATCCGCCTTTGTTTTAATCAGGAAGTAAATTTCTTCATCAATCTCATTAAATATAAAATCATCCGAATCCGTTTTATCGAAATCAGCCTTTGGAACGACAACCCCAATATCAGAAAGTCCTAAAGCATCTGCTGCGATTTTTTTGAACATATTATCTGCCTCCTTTTTCTATATTGTATACGATTTCCACATCCAGAGGTTTCAATTGTTTATGAAATTAGATCAGACGCTTTACCCGGAATGATACTGCTTTTACCCGGAAACAACAACGATTTACCCGGACTTCTCTTCCACTTACCCGGAAAGTTTGCTTATTTACCCGGAAAATCGCTACTTTTACCCAGAATACACCTTCACCTGAGATTACAATCATTTACCCGGAATTCTCCTCTTCTTACCCGGAAATCACAATCATTTACCCGGAATTCTCTTTCATTTACCCGGAAACAACAATCATTTACCCGGAAAATCCACTTACTTACCCAGACACTCTACTTCTATTAAATTAATTCTATAAATTGTTTTGAACGCTCATCTAATGCTTCTGCTGCGGAAGCTATTTCAGCAAAATCGCTAGTCGTCACATTAATTTGTTCATTTGTTTTTTCAACTCTCTCAGAAATACGGGTATTACTTTCAGCAACCTTCCCTATCTCTTGCACGATTCCCTCAATATTATCTTTTACTTCTGAGATGGATTGCTCTACCCTTACTGAAAGTTTTCTAACTTCTTTTGCTACAACATCAAAACCTCTACCATACTCTCCAGCTCTTGCCGCTTCAATAGCAGCATTTAATGCCAATAAATTAGTTTGGGAAGCTATCTCTCGAATTGTTTTAACAATACTTTTTATGGATTCAGCTTGATTTTGCAACTGCGCAAGATTTCTTACGTTTTCTTGAGATTCTGATGAAACTTGTATAATCGTTTCAAGTAAATTTTCACTATTTTTAATGCCAGCCTCTGAGCGAACATGAAGTTCTGCAGACATCTGTTTTAATGTATCTGCTACACTTACTATGTGATTTTGACGTTCGGTAATATTCGTTGCAATTTTCGATACGCCGATAACTTTTCTTGAATTATTATTTGAAAAAACAGGCATGTATGTAGCTTCAAGCCAAATACGATTTCCATGTGCATCCATTCGTTCAATTTTATCTTGATAACTATTTCCAGCCGCTAAATTACGCCAAAATCTATCATAATCTCGACTGTTCACAAATTCAGGAAGGCAAAATTCTTTATGATTTTTACCAATCATTTCACTTACACTATAACCTAGTGCTTTTGCAAAAAGCTCGTTCACATATGCTACATCTCCATTCATATCGAAGCGAATAATAGCTATATTACGTTCAATTGCCTGAACTACTAAATCATCTGTCACTTGTGTGTCTATATTTTGCATTAAATCCACCTCAATCATTCTATCTTACTAGTATATTCCCCATTGTTTAGTTGAATCCTTTTTAATTCCCCTATATCTATAATTATAAATATTATAAATCTCGTAATTGTTAATAATGCCCTTACAATCCTCTACCTTAAGTCTTTGTTGCATAAAAAAAATCGTAGTAGTGTCTATTTCCCCTTGGACTAATACGATTTCTAAATAGAGAAGTTTTTATATTTTGTAATACGTTCGGATTACTTTATGCGAAAAACCCCCCTTATACTTAATACTTTACTTCAAAACTCTATTACTTAGCCAGATACAAATACTTTACTCAGGGAAAACTACCTTAATAAGGAAGTTATATAGTATTACTCAACAATATTTCTTTCTACAAGGACTTTCAGTTAATTAGTCCGAATAATTCCCCCTCTTACATATTATGGTTGACAGAAAATTCAAATCGTTATATGGTTAGTTACATAACTAACTAACCGATTAAGATAACCATATACTACAACTAGGAGGTGGCTCGTGAACAATACATTAAATAATGAAAAGCCTATCTTCCAACAAATTCGTGAGCGTATTGAAGACGCTATTTTAGATGGCGTTTTGCAGCCGGAAGACCGCGTTCCATCGACAAATGAGTTTGCAAAGGAGTATCAAATTAATCCAGCAACTGCAGGAAAAGGAGTGAATGAGCTAGTGGATAAAGGGGTTATTTATAAAAAACGTGGCGTTGGGATGTTTGTTAGCCCAGAGGCACGAACCATTTTAATAGCTGAACGAAAAGATAACTTCTTTACCCAATACATACAACCACTGAAAAGCGAAGCAACACGATTAGGCATCTCGGATGAAGATTTAAAAAACATGTTACAAAGGGGATAACTTATGAAAATCGAGGCGAGAAATGTTAGTAAATCGTATAAGCAAAAGCAAGCTTTAAAACATTTGAATATGACAATAGAAGGACCTAAAATTGTTGGCTTTTTAGGACATAACGGTGCAGGGAAAACGACTTTTTTAAATATGCTATCAGGACTTATCCCAGCAACGAGCGGCGAGCTTTTTGTTAATGGGCAACCTGTTTTCAATTGTCCCACTATTTTAAAGGACATATGCTTCATTGCAGAAAGCGGCAACTTCCAAGAGGAAATGACGATTGAACAAAGTTTAAAGGCTACTAGCTTCTTTTATCGACATTGGGATGGGCAACTTGCTAAGGAGCTTTTAAAAACATTTGCTCTTAATCCAAAAGATAAAGTAAAAAATCTTTCTAAAGGAATGGCTTCCGCGCTAGGTATTATTACTGGCTTTGCTAGTAATGCCCCTATCACAATATTTGACGAGCCTTATATCGGACTGGACGTCGCGGCAAGAAATACATTTTATGATTTGTTGATTGAGCAGCAGCAAGACAATCCACGCTTATTTATTTTATCGACTCATTTAATCGATGAAGCAAGTGATTTATTTGAAGAAGTGATCATTATTAACGAAGGTGAATTGCTACTTCAAAGAAATTATGATGAATGGCATGAGCATGTGATTGCCGTAAAAGGTGCCCCAAGCGTAGTAGAACATGTGACAGCATCTTTTGAAATCATCTTTAAGCAATCCTTTATGAATGAAATGACCGCAGTTATTTATTTGGATGGAAAAACGATTGATGATCTAAACGTTAAATTGGAAAGTGTATCTCTACAGGAAATGCTTGTGTATTTAAGTAAACAGCAAAAGGAAGGGTTGTATAAATGAACACATTAAAAGGCAGTTTGTATATCTTTTTTCAAAGCTACAAAAAGCAAAATATTGTATTTTGGATCATTTTACTAAGCATTGTTTTATTTTTAATTTTTATTGATGCGACTTTCGGGGAAAATGTAAAATTATTTTTATCTGTCTCTATTCCTGTATATATTTTTTTCAGTATAATGTCATCTAAATTATTAAATAAGACGATGCCCTATTTTTTAAAGCTCGGCTTAAGTCGAAATCAATATGCTTTACATGTAGGACTATTTTTCATTGCTTGGAGTTTTATTGGCGCATTGTTTATTGCTTGTATTCACAAAGGAATTTTATTTTCCAATACATTCACACTACATGACATAATTATTTTCCACCCTGTTTATTTTTTTGATCCGTCACTACCATTCTTCTTAACATTTGCATTTGATTTTGCTATTTTGCTCTTCTCCTTAGCTTCAGGTTTATTAATCAATGTTGTCTTTTATCGTTTAGGAACAGTTGGTGGCTACACCTTTATCGGTGGCCTCATTTTCATCCCAATTTTAGCAGTCATTTTTAATTGGTACCAACCGCTTTTCGATTTATTAAACAATGTAACATTTATCGTATTGTGCACAAGTTTATTTTTCATTAGTTTATTACTTTATGGCATCATTGCGGTTGTCTTACAAAAAGCATCGGCAATTCCTGCGTGAAAAAATAACGGATGCCTTTTATAAAGATGTCGCCACAAGATAACAAACTATAACAAGGTCCTTGGCTGGCGACCCCTAACTTTCTAGATGATACCCTAACACGATCGCAGCGAAGGAAACGTCTCACCTAACGCCTCTGGAAAGCGATCAGCTAGAATGGAAATCTTCCCATAAAAAAACGCAAGAATGTTGCTATAACAACATTCTTGCGTTTTTAGTTCAATATGAGAGGAATTTATTTATAGCCCCTTCTTACTGCTGACTCGCGATAGTTCCTTGTGTTTTACTAACCTTCATGTTTAACACAAAAACAATAGCTACAATAATGACCCCTGCGATATCTGTATACGTTTCTGGAATAATCATACCGAGAGCACCAAGGCCAAGAATAATACGCATAACCGGATTTAAATTGGTTTTGAAATATCCTTCAATTGCAGCACTAAGCGCAATAATCCCAATAACCGCCGTAACAGTAATCATCGCAATGTCCATAAATGGCGCCATCGGGAATTCTTTTGCATTAATCGCGATATTTGTTGTATCAATCATTAGCATCGCTGGATTATAGACGAATAAATACGGTACGATAAAGCCTGCTGCCGCTAAGCGCAGTGCCACGAATCCCGTACGCATCGGGTCCCCTCCAGAAATCCCTGCTCCTGCAAAAGCAGCCAGTGCAACAGGTGGTGTAATGTTCGCAAAAATACCGAAATAGAAAACAAACATATGCGCAACAATAATCGGAATACCAAACTCCGCTAATGCAGGTGCCGCCATTGTAGCTGTAATAATATACGCAGGAATCGACGGTAAGCCCATTCCTAAAATCATCGACGCAATCATTGTAAAGAATAATGTTAAGAATAAAGAACCTGCTCCTAAACTTGCGATAGAAGATGTCATAACATTACCAAATGACGTTAAACTTACGACACCAATAATAATGCCGACAACCGCACAGGCAACCATTACCGATAAGGATTGACGAGCACCACTATCAAAAGCAGCTAAAATATCTTTAATTCCCATACGTGTTGTTTTCTTAAATGCAGCCACAACAACCGTTGCACCAATCGTATACACCGCTGTATAACCAATTGGTACTCCTATATATAACAGCCCAACTAAAAAAACAATAGGTAGTAATAAATGGCCGCGCTCTGCCATTACATCTTTTATACGTGGTAGATCTGGCTTCGGAATACCTTTTAGATTTTCACGCCCTGCACGGAAATGCACTTGCATAATTACACCTAAAAAATACAGAACAGCTGGAATTAATGCGGCAAGTGCAATTGTTCCGTACGCTACACCTGTTGTTTCTGCCATGATGAAGGCACTTGCCCCCATAATTGGAGGTAAGATTTGTCCACCAATCGAGGCACTCGCCTCTACTGCTCCAGCGAAGTTTTTCGAATAGCCTACACGTTTCATTAATGGAATCGTAAAGGCACCCGTTCCTACTACGTTGGCTACGGCAGCACCGTTAATACTCCCCATAAAACCACTTGAAATAACAGCTACCTTTGCTGGACCACCTTGTTTATGTCCTGCTAAAGCTAACGCTAAATCATTAAATAACTGGCCCATACCTGATTTCGACAGGAACGCACCAAATAAAATGAATAAGAAAATAAATTGCACAGAAGCACCAATCGCTGTTGAAAATAGCCCTTCTGTTTTTAAATACATTTGCCCGAAAATATCGCCTAAATCATATTGGCGTGTTTGTAATTGACGTGGCAACCATGAAAAATGACTAATAAACGGATAGACTAAAAACACTAATGCTAATATCGGCAGAATTATTCCTGTTACACGTCTTGCCGCTTCTAAAATAAGGACAACCGTCATAATAGCGAACGCGATATCGAGTGTATTTGGAATCCCACCGCGCGTCGTCATAATACTGTTATATTCCACAATTAAATAACCTGCAGAAGCGAAGGCTAATAAAAATAGTAGCCAATCATATACAGCAATTTTTGAACGATCTTGCTTCGTATATGTTGGGTATATTAAGAAAATGAGCGCAATCCCAATCGCTACGTGTATAGAACGTTGCTGCAAAGCTGGCATCGGATAAAACGTTACATAAATATGATATACAGAATATAAAATAGCAATAATTGCAATGAATAACGCGACATTTTTATTTGATAGTTTTCGTACTTTTGATTCGGTGTCAAATTTTTCAAGTAACTCGGCTTGCTGGTCCTCCGATAACACTTCAGTACCTGCAACCATTGTTTTTTCTTGAGTCATTTAAACCCTCCTTTAAAAATTATTTGAATGAATGAATCCGTCTCAATATAAAGACGAACACTCTGTCTTTCATCGCCGTAAAGAGGCCATTCCTTATTTCCTATGTACAAAGTCGTCTCCACTGCTGCAGATGCCGCAATCATTATTTCTGGAAAATATAAATCCATTTTCAAATGGATAAATCCATCATTAGTCTGTATTACCTCGCCATCAGATGGTACGCCTGCTCCATACGTTTTGAAATAAGTTTCATAAAGATGGAATCGCTTATTTTGTACTTCATAACACTCATACCAAGGCTCTTTTTCTACAGAATGCACCCAACCAATCGTAAATGCAGCTGGTTTTAGTAACATTCGTTCATCCTCTGTTTCGACGACGAGCACTTGTACTGGCCTAAAAAGAAAGAAAAGGAGCAGGCATATAGCTAAGCTCCCAATCCCCCACATAAATTTATTGCTCATCATAGTATTTTTTTGCACCTGGGTGTATCGGGGCAACCATACCTTTTTGAGCTCCTTCTAAAGTAATTTCAGTTGCTGCTTGATGTGAATTACCAAGCGCCTCTAGATTTTCGAAAAATGTTTTCGTTAATTCATAGCCATCTTCTTCGCTAATTTTGCTACTAATAGCTAATGCATTCATAATAGCTGCTGTTGGAATAGCTTCCTTATTACCGTAAGTATCTGCAGGAATTTCTAAGCTGATGAAGTACGGTTGTGTTTTTGCGATTTCTGCAATCTTATCTGGATTTACAGATACAAGTGTAATATCGATGCTATTTGCTAGCTCCATTACAGATGAATTTGGTAAACCACTTGTAAGGAATGCAGCATCAATTGCACCTGATTTTAAGCCATCTGCTGCCTCAGCATAACCAAGATAGTCCACTTTAATATCATCATAAGTAATGCCATGACCTGCTAGTAGATTACGAGCATTTACTTCAACACCCGAGTTTTGATCCCCTACTGCAACACGCTTTCCTTTTAAATCTTCTATTGTTTTAATACCAGAATTAGCTGGTGTAACAATTTGCACGAAGTTTGGATATAGTGACGCAATTTGTTGAATATTATCAACTGGTGCACTGAAGTTGCCAGTACCTGCAACTGCTTCCGTTAATACATCACTCATAAGGAAAGCCATTTCCACTTTGCCTTCTTTAATTAAGTTAATATTTTCAACAGACGCACCTGTTGTTTGTGGTTTCGAATTGACACCGTATGTATCAGAATATTTACTCGCAAGTGTTGTTCCGATAATATTGTACGGACCTGAAGAGCCCCCCGTTGCAATCGTAACAATGTTTGTGTCTAGACCTTTGCCGCCTTCAGTCGAATCTTTAGAACCTGCTTCGTCTCCACCGCAAGCAGCTAGTATTGACGCTGTTAGTGCTGTTGCTGCAGCAAAAGCAAATAAACGATTTTTTTTCATTTCTCTTTATCCCCTTTCAAATTTAAGAATTTCCATGTATTTCATGTTAATGTATAATTTTATCAAAAGCAATTAATTTTGGATAAATTATATAAATTTGATATTATTTCAAGTATAAAATACTTTATAACTCTTATACTATTATCTATCTTAATATTCATTCCACCAAGCAGCTATATAGCTATATTCTACTATTACAGTAGTGTGAATTTGTTTATTTCCAGCTACGAGAATAACGTAATATTGATCATCACCTTAACTTGGAGCTTGACCGACGCTAAGAGGATAATATTGTAAGGTAACAATGAGTTCACAAAAAAGAGCGTCAATCCGGCTTGGATTAACGCTCTTTTTTGTGAAGGATTTTTTTATTAATCTCCACCCCCACCACAGCTTGAGCAGGAACTTCCGGACGAGCAAGTACTACAAGAGCTTCCCGAACCGCAACTTGTACTACTTGATGAACTGTTGCCGCTTATTTTCATGTAACTTGAAAATTCATTATATTGAAAGTAAGAAACAGATAAAAACGGAACGAGCATTGCGTTGTAATTTTGCTGATTTTTATTTTTTAGCATCATTTTACGTATATCGTTTTTTTCATAATTTTTCACTCTATTTGCTGTCATTTTCATGGAATTAATAAGCGAGAGGACAGTAGGCATATATTTAGAATTACTTTTAAAATACATATCAATTAGTTCATTTTCAGGTAAATCTTTAAACTCCCCTATAATATTTGGATGTACAGGGTATTTGAAAAACCCTTTATAAAGACGGAGGTTCTCATTTCTTATAAAAAAAAGCTCAGCATACACCCAATCAAAAAACCCGCGCAAATCAGGATCAGGCTTTACATTGACATTTGGACTGTGATGAAGTGTTGTCCCTAGATAATTCTTTGAGAAATCATCATACTCACGGGTAAACATAAGCATCTCATGCCATAATTCATCGACTTTTCTACTGAACATTGGTGACTCTTTTAAAAGAGAAGTCAAAATAAAATAACGTTTTAAATCCAGTAGACGCCACTCGTACTCGTTTTCTTTTAATCTATTATTTTTCCTTACCCTCTCTTCTACGTTTTCCATATAACTGCTACTAAGCGATTGCTCTAGATGATCATTTAGCTTTTTTAATCCTTTAATTGGTTTTATTTCTAATGCTATTGGAGATAAACCAAATTTAAATGAGAGCTTTTTGCGTAAAAATAAAATAAGCCAAATAAAAACTGCAAGCAGGAGTAACCATTCCATGTAATCCCCCATTCCTATTTGAATATATTTTTTCACTATTCCCACCGTTAGTACATGAGTTCAAATGCCCCTTTCCTACTCATCCTCCATAAGAAGCCCTAATACTTACCCCTTTTCATCTAAACAATCACTTATTGTTATTTATCTTTGATTTCTAAAATCAAATTTTTCATTTGGCACTTCCAATGTATGTCCATTTATTACAACTGTATTATTGTCAGTCCAAATAATCTTTGCAGTGTCCTCACGATAATTCCAGTAAATGTTTTTAGTTTTATTAGCTTTATCATTAAATACTAGCTCACCACGAATTGAATACGATGTTGTTGCCCCTCCATTGGTGACATAAGCTTTTAACGTGTATTTTCCATTAGGGGATGTCTCTTCTGTGAGGTACTCTCCTGTTGGTAACCTATTCATATCAAAGAATGCCCAATAAACTCCATAACCGACCAATACAATACATAACAAGCTAGCTATTATTAGTCCCTTTAACAACTTTTTATAAAATAAACGTTCTTCATATTTAACGTTCGTTTCATTGATTCCCAAAGCCATCCCCCTATTTAGGCAATATTTTCTTATTACAAACTGCCTTTTACTTTTAAAACGGCGGCTAGGTATATAAGTTCCTCTTTTACCTAAATTAGGTTTATAATCAAAAGGCGAGAACACTATATAATCTGAATAAACCTGTTAATATTCATAAATTTTTATAAAAAAAGAGCTGCTTATGCAACTCTTTGATCTTCAAGTAAAACAGCCGTTAGCTTAATAGCAAATGATGCCACTCGTTATTTTTCCCAAAGCTCGATTAGTCGACCTTCAGGATCTTTTATCCAAAGAAACTTTCCAAATTCACTAATCTCTGTTTCCTTTGCTAGTGGAACACCGATCTGTTCAAGATGCTGAATAGTTTCGTCTAGATTATGCACTTGGAAATTTAACATCACTTGTTGTTCTATCGGAAAATAACTGTCATCCTCGGTAAAGAAAGAAAAGATCGTTTCATTTCCTAATTGGGGTTTTATTATAGTCCCATTCCAATTGTCTATTTCAATCATCAACACTTCACTGTACCATTTTTTTATAACATCAAGATTTTTAGTTCTCCAAAATATGCCTCCAAAACCTTTTATCATCGTATCTAACTCCTGTCTGCCTTTTTATTTGGACCGAATATCCTTTTTTATTGAATTAAAATATGCTTCATTTACTTGGACTTGTAGTATAGACATATTGAGTTCTTCTTTAGTAAAGAAAAATTAAGTCTTTCCCTAGGTGCCCCGCTCTCAAATTCAAATTTAGCTGTCTATGCAAAATTTAAACTCTTAGCGAGCCACGGAAGCCCCTTGCAGCATAGTAAGATTCTGCTCCATTGTGGTACACAAAGACAGTGTCGTAGCGACGATCACAAAAGATGGCCCCACCGAGTTTTCGAATATTTGCAGGTGTTTGTACCCAGCTCGATGTTTTCATATCGAAATTCCCAAGTTGTTGTAGCTCTCGGTATTGTTCTTCCGTTAAAAGTTCAATGCCCATGGCAGCTGCCATATCAATAGCGTTATTTTCTGGTTTGTGTTGTTTCCTTGATTCCAGAGCTTCAAGGTCATAACAAACACTTCTGCGACCTTTAGGACTTTCCGCTGAACAATCATAAAAAATATATTCGTCTGTCTTTTTATCATAGTCTACAACATCAGGTTCGCCTCCTGTTACTTCCATTTCATTGAGCGACCACAGTTTTTCTACATTAGCTTCGAGCTTAGCTTGCACCTTAGCCCATTCAACCTCTTCATGGCGGTTCATATTTTTCTCAAAACGGGCTTTTAAAGTTTGGAGTAGCTCCTCACGTTGTTCTAGTGGCAATTCCTTTTTTCTCTTTGTCATATTCGTTTCCTCCTAATTGTTTTTACTCATAATGGTTGAAAGATTAAATGCCCCGTTAGTTAAAAAATTCTTAATAATGACCTCTATTTTCTTCCCAGTGCGGATCCTTTTTCCAATTATACGTATCGTTAAAAATATTTAATTGATGTCCATTTATTGCAATTGCTTCGTTATTTAACCACGTTATGTTGACTGTACTTTCATCATAATTCCAATAAACGGTTTTTCTTTCTGGCCCAAAATCGATTTCTACTCTTATAACTGCCCTTATTGTAGCCCCACCTTCGTCTATTAAATACGCTCTAGCTGTATAATCATGATTGGGTGATAGATGCTCAGACAAAAATTTCCCTTCAGATAATTCATCTAATTCCACATCGAGAAAGTCATATATTGCATAAATAGGGATACCTACCATACATAGTATAGCAAGTACAATAACCCTTTTCTTCATTTACTTAGCTCGCTCCTGAATATGGAATTCCCCACTATTCTGCAACAATAGTTGAAGAAACTCAACAAAAAACAGTTAATACTTCACAAAAATTCCATGTATATTTTACATCATTAATATGTATCCAATTACCAATAAAAAAGGGCGTTATTACCCTTCATTCTAATAATTAATAGCTTAAAGCAGAGCTGAGACTAGTAAATTATTTAATTTACAAAGACGAATAGTAGCCAAAAACCAACTTTAACTTAATTTCATTTCTTAAAAATAGCCATATAAAATAGAGACCTAGCTTGTTGCTCAGGTCTCTGTTTTTTCATACCGCATTAATAAAAAATCTTCCTTGTGGCGCTTTAATCTCAACGATATATTTTTCATACCGCTTTAGTTCATCCAAATTTATTTTTGTACCAGATGGGATTAATATTTCATCTATTAGCACATTATTGTTGACGTCTTTGATTCTTAATACGATGTCAAGTTCATGTTCACTAGATGCGCTATTCACGATTTCCTTCTTAAAAAAAATGCTGTCGAATTCCAGATACTCATTGTCTCCAAAGTAAATTCTTTCCCACTCTTCCGTATCATTTGTTATATGTACATCCGCACGTAACATAGGTGTGAAAAATTCATGAACAACACCTACCTCCTGATAAACTAGATAACTTACAGTCGAGATAAAAAAGGTCATTAGAAAGGTCATAATAATTGCCGTAATAACTTGGATACGTCGCTTTTTATTAATTTTTTTAAATGGTGTAACTGCTTTTTTTACTTCTTCTGGTATCGTTTGAACATAATCCGTTTGTTGTTGCATCCTTTTTAACGTCTGCTTACATTCTTCGCAATACTGTATATGTTCTTCAACCATTTCCACAGTCTCTTCACTACAAACTTCATCAATATAAGATGGCAATAAATCTTTAATAATATTACAATTCATTCAGATCAATCCTTTCTGCTAGTTTTAATTTGGCACGGTAATACGTTACCCTCGCCCAGTTCTCACTTTTATCAAATATTTCACCAATCTCTTTAAAGCTAAGATTAATAGATGTTCTAAGTAAAAATATTTCACGATACGGCTCTTTTAATAAATGTATTTCTTTGTGTATTGAAATAAGTGTGTTGCGTTGTGCAATTGCAACATCTGGCACAATAGTATTAGACGGGATATCCACTCCCATTTCCATCATATTTTCTACACTCATTTGATTAATTTGATTCGCCTTTTTTAAGTAGTTATAATATGTATGTTTTGCAATCTGGCATAACCAAACAGACATTTTACATTCACCGTTATATCGCTGAATAGACTTTACCGCTTGATAAAAGGTCTCTTGTGTCAGTTCTTCAGCTAAATCAACATCTGAGGTTAAACAAATAAGAAAATGCTTTACTTCATCTGCATAGGATTTATATATTTCACTTAAATCCTCCACCTTCCCCCCTCCTTCTTATCCACTTTTTAATTGCCACACTTATATATAGCTTTAAATCGTTATTCGTTACAGGAATTTCAAATTTTTTTATAAGAAAAGAAGTATTGTATAAATGATCAACCTTTTTCGTAGAATAACTCATCTTAAACTACGCTTGTGATTTGCTTCTTAAATTTCCCAGTCCCTTAGCCTAATAAGAAAAGCTGCCTTTGTCTTTGGCAGCTTGTTTCTTACACTCTCAGCCCCATTAGTTGAATAACAAACCGTTTAAACATTTATTATGGTAGATAGATTTCAGATATGAAAACAACTTCTCCATTCTTTTCGTATAGTTGAAGTAAACCTCTATGGGTAACAACTTTTTCCCAATCTACTTGGATTATTGAGGATGGATCCTTTAACAAATAAACAGGAACATTTTTTGAAATATTTAAGGTTTTAGTACCTTCCTCTGTCTCCTCTAAACGAAACCCATTTGGTGCATTCTTATCGCTTACTTTCTCAGTAAAAGTAATATTGAGATTCAGTATATCTCCTTTAATCTCAGCATTATTTAACATTGCCGTTTTGGATTCTATAGTGAGGTCAATCAATTCATTCAGAGCATAAAAATTATTTTGCAGAACTGTATATGACTCCTCTAAAGTATTCATTTCCATTTTTAGTTCATCGTTTAAAAATTGTTGTTTCTCCATTGCTTGATTTAGCTCCAAAATTTCACTTTCTAATTTACTTATATCATTCTCATAATTATTTAAATCTACATTTTTACCCGAACAACCAATAATCATCAATAATAAAATCAAATAAAACAAGATAAAAAAAGCATTCTTTTTTTTCAATTTTCACCTTCTCCCTTAAAAGTTTGAATTAATCTGCTTTCTTTTGAATACGCATTAGCATGATGCCAGACATAAACGTAATAAATGCAAGTAGTATTAGACGAAGCCATGCCATATTCAACCAGAAATTACCGCCGTATACAACCGGTGGAGATACTCCGTAATCGTCTACGTATACTGCAATGTTGTAAAATACGTTCAAAGAAATTACTAAAGAAACGAAACTCAAAACAAAAATAACGAAGTTTAATCCTCAAAAGAGCCGCAAATATCATTTTATTTATTCTATGTTTAATATTTTTCATTAGCCTGTCGTCGTTTTTTTCAGCATCAATATTAAGTTAATCATTATTAGGAAAATCTTTCTGGACATTGCTAACATAATTCGCACAGTCGTTACAACTATCAAGATATTCCTTAATAAATTGATTGGTTTCCTCACTTGTAAGATGATCTACATGCAAAGGAATAAAATCTTTAATTTATATAAAATCGTTATATTAGTAAAAGGGCGTCTCCACTTGTTGCGGAAACGCCCTAGCTAGTTGCAGTAAGTATTATTGGTTTAAAACCTTTTTTATCTCTGGAGTGGCTTTGAATACACCGAAAACTTTTAAAGATTTAATTGTTTTAATCGCTAATTCTTCATCTATATCATCTGCAAAAACTAGCATTCCAACTACTTTAATATCTAATATTTTATTTTGCGCTAATACTTTTTCAAGCGATTCCCGTGTGTAATGACTAACTCCTAATACATATGACTTGTCTGTAATGATCGTATCCACAACATTCGCATGAGTCGATAATTGATTTCGAATAGACGTTTTAATAAAATCCGTACGATTTGAATAAAAACCCTGTTCAACTAATAAATCCACTTTACCTAAATCCACAACATTCATATTAATTGTTATCTTTTCAGTTTCAGCCATCCTAGCACCATCCATTCACCATATTTTTACATTAATATAAGTATATAACTAAAATTACCATCCGCCAAACATCTATACGGATGGTAAAAGGTTCTATTTTCCGAATTTCTATTGCTAAAAGTGTAGTATCAATAAATCCTCTTAAAAGAAAATCGCCCTTTACATTTCGAGTGCACGTTCTATACATAGGAGGGATTCCCCTTTTTTTATAGAATTTATAGCATGTATCACAATATTTTTTGGGAGGCGTTAATCATGAGTAAAAAAGTGTTAATTATTGCTGGCGACGCAGTAGAAGCTTTAGAGGTGTTTTATCCGTATTACCGATGTCTTGAAGCTGGGTTTGATGTAACAATTGCTGCACCTTCAGTAAAAAAGCTACAAACTGTTTTACACGATTTTGTTGATGGAATGGATACTTATATCGAGCGTCCTGCATATGGTCTTGAAGCAAACGACGCATTCGAAAACATACAACCAGAACAATATGATGGCCTTATTATCCCAGGAGGACGTGCACCAGAGTATATTCGTTTAAATGAACATGTACCTACCATTGTTAAGCATTTCTTTGATACAAATAAACCGATTGCAGCAGTTTGTCATGCTGCACAAATTTTCGCCACTATTCCGGAAGTTCTAAACGGTCGTGAATTAACAGCTTATATCGCTTGCAAACCTGAAGTACAAGTAGCAGGCGGAACATATATCGAGCAAAATCTTCATGTAGATCAAAACTTAGTAAGTGGTCATGCATGGCCAGATTTACCAGGTTTAATGAAGGAATTTATTTCATTATTAGAAGGCTCTGTTGTTGAAGTTTTGTAAAGAACAAATGCGCTAACTCCTTTACATCCGACAGCTCTATTGTGTTCTTAACATTAATAAAAAACGGTTGGCACTCCCAACCGTTTTTCTCATGTTCACTTTTAAAGTTCAACTCTTTTTACTAGGAAACAATGTATACGACCATGAATAAATAAAATCAACGACAAATACAATTCCCCAGATGACCCCAATTGAAAAAATTGTATCGTTTGGATATGGAGAATTTTCGGAAACACCCTCATCTATCCAAGAAAAATCGGTTAAATAGCTTTTCATCTCCGCGATACTATCAGTCCCTAAAGACCAAAATATGGATTGTCCTATAACAAACACTACTAAATGAATAAGTGATGAAATACGATATTTTTTCGCTATATATTTTGGATTACTGTTTCGATTCATAATTTCATAGTCTTTTTTTGATAAAAGTTCAACGCCGCGCAGCTTTCCAATTTTCTTTCGCATCCATCGATCTAACCTAATAAAGTCGAATATACCAAATGTACATGCATAAATAACAAATATCGTAATGATAATTGAAAAAGTCGATACTTCTCCAGTCTGAGCATACACATACATACCAAGTAATGCTTCTATTACTAATAAAATAAGAAAGACGACTATAAAAGCAGTACTAAATGTCGGTTTATTAAAAAAATAACGAAAGATACCAAATAACACGAGCGAAACTACAGACAACACCTCTACTAATATAAAAAGTTCCCATTGATAGGTAATAATTATTTCCAAGATTTAATTCACTTTCTCCTTTCGCGTTTATACATTATTTTATTGTTATAATTGCCTTTGTTAATCCAAAGTGGGATTATTAACCACGTAAACGCCCCTGCTTATTTATTCTTAAACTCTACTTCCACACCCGACCATATTATACCATTTCTTCAATTACTTAATATTAATTTTTGAAGTGTATACATTTTTAACAGCTCACTCGTTGTTTAAGTATAGGGAGGACAAAAAATGAAAAAAGAAAATATACTAACTTCCTATCTAATCGATTTAGGAGAGGAAGTGTTCCGCCTATTACTTGCGAAAGGAGCTAAAAACGAGGATGCAGAAGATATTATTCAAAATACCTTTTACAAAGTATATACACTGTTAGACAGCTTAACAGATCGTACTATACGCCCGTGGTTTTTTCGAGTCGCACTCAATGAATATATTGACTTGAAAAGGAAAAAGGAGCAGCAGAATATTTACTTAACTGAAGAAGTTTATTCCAAGCTACAACATACAGATTATGGAATTGACAAGATTTTTAATAAGGATGAGATTTTTTATTTATTAAAAGAGGTCAAAAAAGAATATAAAGAAATTTTCTTTTTAAAGTATTATTACGATTTTTCATATGAAGAAATTGCTTCGATTTTGGACATTCAAATGGATAGTGTAAAGCAAAAATTATACCGTGCACGAAAATCAATTCATTCACATATAGGAGGAAAACATTAATGGATTCGTCGATTAAAACCGCTTTAAAAAAGGCAAAACTAAAACAACTGCTAAAAACAGTCATTATTTCATTTATAGTCGTAATCATTTTACTCCCAATCTTTTATAAGACCGGCAACTACTTTGCAGCGAAAAGTTCCTCAAAACTTCATGAAGCACTTTTCCTACATAATGCAGTAGCCGCACCAAATATTCAGATCAACTCACAAGTAACGAGTAATTCATCCATGTTTGGTGGCAACATTATTACGAATCGTTCTAAAAATATTAATGGCTATTTAGTTCAGTGGAGTACGCTCACAAGTTCATATGATTGGTTAGGTCGTAAAATTGATTTTAATGAATTAATACCTGGATTTTATTGGACTGATAACGAATTCTACGAGTACGATAAACAAACAAAGAATAAAGTGGCGACATTTTATCATCCATCTATTCAAGAATACTATGCCGATATCCCAAACGATTTAGTGGCTATTTCACAAATGGACAATTATGTAGCGGAAGTTGCTATTTCTTTTGATCAACCTTACACATGGAAAGAGATAGAAGAAAAAATCCCTGATAATTTAAACATCGTATGGTTGTTTATGACATCTAATATTGCAAATGAAAGTAAAGGGCCATCTGGTGTGCAGGTTTATGGATTCGATCCATCAGATTCACCAAAAGACGCCTACAAGTACTTTATCGATTCACTTGAAAAATATGATAACGAAACAACTCGTGAATTTTTATCTGTAAATAAAAAGAAACAGTTTGACGAAGTAAAGATTTTAGGAGTCATGCTTACTGGCCAAACGAAAAATTTTAAAGCATTAGAAAACCAAGCTTTTATTCGTGGCGCTTCAGTAGGTGCAACTGCACAAATGGTCCCTTATATTAAACCGGAAAAATAACGTGTAAATACTAGAATGACATTAGGGACCCAAACAAATAGCCTCTACCTTGCAGGGTTTTAAAAACGGTCTAACCAAGGAAAAGAGCGTTAATCCTTTTCCGATTAACGCTCTCCTTTACTTGGATGTTTCAGTTATTTTTATAGAAAAAAGTTGGCGCATAGTCGACATTTTTTAACCACCGATGTTCTGCACCATCTATCCTCTCTTTAACCCAAACATCCCCGCGGCTTGCTTTTTCGGATGTTCTATACCAAGTTATCGTTGAGCCAACCACTTGAGGTACTTTATCTATTTTATTGTTCTTTGGAAATGTAAGCTGCTTTTGTTCTCCTGATTTAAGATTAATGACATATAGCGCTGTAAACATCGTTGGAACTGGCCCCTCTTGCCACTTCTTGTTTTCTTTGGCCCTGGCAACAATTATTTCATCTGGGGAAAGCCATTCCAAATCAAGGTCAACATATCCTTTCGGTGTGTATTCTTGTCGTTTATTTGATGTAGGAATATCGGTAACGGTTGTATCTTTGTTTTCAACTAGAAATCTTCCTTCACCCGATATGAAAGCTAGTTGGTTTTCTGTAGGAGCCCACTTGATCCAGTTTTCATACCCAAGCATTTTCCCGATAACTTGAAATTGATCCCCTACTGATGAAAGTACAGATAATGTATTGCTATCATTGGACCAAGACGCAGTCGGTGTTAATAAAAAGCTAATCCAGCTGCCATCAGGACTAAACGTTAAATAGTCGGCATCAATGGCGAATAAGTCCGTTGTATTTGTTTGAATCGTATAAAAAGGCTTTATTTTATTCGTATCCAGATGGGCATCTACGGGCACTTTAAAAAGACGAACTGGTTCCCATCCAGTAGGAAGCAAATTAGATTGAGACGAAACGATAAACGCTTTTCCATCGGGGAACCATTCAAAATCACTAACACCTAGCGATACATTTTCAAATCCTTGTGGTCGCCCATTCTTTGTTTTTGTAACATTTAAGATACCTCTCGAATTGTAAGCTAGTTGATTTGATGTTGGCGACCATTTGATTTCATTTGCCTCAATCATTGGATACGGCTTATAACTTTCCTTTTTCATTACATCATAAATATACAAATTCGTTTTTTCACCTTCCTGCTCACCTGCTAAATAGGCAATAAACTGACCGTCTTTTGACCACTTTGGAGAAGATACATACTGACCCGTTGTAAGTTGTATTTCTTTATCGCCCTCTTTTATCCACAGCTGGTGGTCACGTATAAAGGCAGCTTTAAGCGGAACTTCAGCAGCGGTACCTGTTGAAAAATTCAAACTAGCAAATAATAGTAATAATACAATCCTCAATGCCATGAATCACACCTCCTAATAATAGAGTGTCCTTGCGAATGACATATATTCGTCCACTAAACATCACAGTATTTTCCACCATTCAATAACTATCCACGATGTTTCCACACCAATATGATGCTAATTTATAACGACAAGTCCAAATAGAGTCCTTAAAACAAAGACGCTTTTACCTTTTCTTGTAGAATCACCCACATTGTAGTGGGTCTAGCCTACACTTTTGAAAAAACTAACTTATTAAATTTTTTTCACAGCTAAACTTTCTTGATATTTTATACGTCTTTGATAAGTAAGCAACTACATAACAGGAAAGAGAGTAGTCGCCAGTAAGCGGTTTACTATTGTTTCTAATTACGTACGAAAAACTTCGGTAATAACTTGTTTTTTACTAGAGCCTCTACAATTTCTGTTGTAAACTGATTCACATGGGAGACATCTTTTCTAGGATTAGTTGTAGTGACTTAATTCTACAAAGAAGAGATCTTCCTTTTTTTGTTGTCTTATTTATTTACAAAAAATATTTTATAATATTACAGCAAATAGGGACGTTATTTTCATACTTAGATGAATAACATAGAAGTGTATTTATAGATTTTCGGAGGAATATTTATGTTAGACAAAACAATCAATAATCGTTATATCCCCGGATTAGATGGGGTTAGAGCTTTAGCAGTACTAGCCGTTATTGCTTACCATTTTAGCTTTAGTTGGGCCCGCGGGGGATTCCTAGGAGTTGATATCTTTTTTGTTTTATCAGGTTACTTAATAACCTCTTCCATTCTACCAATTGAAGGGGAAATATTAACAATTAGTTTGCGTCAATTTTGGATTAAACGGTTTCGACGTCTGCTTCCAGCTGCATATGTAATGATTATAACTACTTTCGTTTGGGTAACGCTCTTCAATAAGGAACTTCTACATACTTTGCGAGGAGATGCCATATCTTCTTTTTTCTATTCAAGTAATTGGTGGTTCATTTTTCACGAAATCTCCTATTTTGATAGTTTTGGTTCCCCATCACCTTTAAAGAATTTATGGTCGTTAGCCATTGAAGAACAATTTTATATTATATGGCCAATTTTACTTTTCCTTGGATTATATTTATTTAAAAAGCGAAGCCATCTTTCAATAATCGTCTTTATTGGTGCAATATGTTCAGCATTGTTAATGGCGATACTGTATGAGCCTGGAATAGACCCCAGTCGTGTCTATTATGGGACAGATACACGTTCATTTGAGTTATTAATAGGCTGTGTGTTAGCTTTTGTTTGGCCGATGAAAAAACTTTCTCCAAAAAAACTTTCTACTATGCATGTTTATAGCTTAAATATTGTAGGAATGATTACGTTTAGTATATTTATTCTTAGCATTTTTTTCGTGGATGAATACCAAACATTTTTATACAGAGGGGGCATGTTCCTTTTTTGCATAAACGCAGCGGTATTTATAGCATGTGTTTGTCATCCAAGTAGCTTTATAGGGAAATTACTTTCTTTTAAACCACTACGCTGGATTGGTTCAAGATCTTATGGAATTTATCTTTGGCATTATCCTATTATGGTGTTGGGTACCCCTGTTCACGAAATAGGTAATCCAGCATACTGGCGCATTGGTTTACAACTAGTTCTCATATTGATAATTGCAGAACTATCATATCGCTTTATTGAAATGCCGATTCGCAAAAAAGGATTCCGATCATATTTTCGCGAGCATCTATTTGTAAATAGTAATAAGTGGCGAAGTTTTTCGTTTTCTAGGAAAATATCGACTGCCCTTATCCCTCTATTACTTCTAATATTTTTTACTGGAATCACAGGTGTGGTAGATGCAGATCAACAAGATTCAAAGGATTATCCAACAAAAGTAGAAATAAATGTTGGAGAACAACCTTCTTCTAACGATCAGGAAACACTAGAGAAAAATGACACTAATCTAGATGAAGAGGAAGTTGACACTAATGTTGACCAAGACATAGAAACACCTGAAACGGAAAACGATTCAAGTGCTAATCCTTTAAATTCTTATACTGGAATATTAGCTATTGGAGATTCAGTAATGATAGACATTGCTACAAGCTTGCAGACAATATATCCAGGCATTACGATTGATGCAGAAATTGGACGGCAAGTTGCTCAAGCTATCAAGTTAGCTCCTAATTACGCTCATTTCAACCAGCCAAATAAAGCGGTCATTATTCAACTCGGTACAAATGGTTATTTCTCCAAGGATTCGATTGACACATTGTTAGGTGCTTTCTCTAATGCTGATATTTATTTAGTAAATGCCCGTGTTCCTCGTCCTTGGGAAAGTAAAGTGAACGATGCTTTATCTAATAAAGCTCAAGAACATGACAATATTACGTTGATTGATTGGCATTCTACGGCCATCGACCATCCAGAATATTTTGCTCCAGACGGTGTACATTTGGAGCCAAAAGGAGTAGAAGCTTTAACAAATCTAATTCAACAATCAATAAATGATCGATTGAATATGTAAATATATAGCTATTCTTTGTTGGTTATTTGCTTTCGGCTGCGCCTTTCCCTACAGAACAGAGCTTCCCGAAAGTATTAGGCTACGAAAGCATAGTTACCTTCGTACGAGTAAGAGACTACAAGCTCAAGCCGTGCCCCCCAGAAATCGTCCATGGAACAGAAATCAATTTTTTAACGCCAAAAAACATCATTTTTCTCATTGGAAAATGATGTTTTCTCAAAGATTGTTGCTATAAAGAAAAGTTGGCCTATACAACAATCGCGCCCTTTAACGGACTAAGCAAATACTGTCATTACAAGAGTACGTAAAAAATAAGACTTATATCACTATAATGCAATATATAGCAATCCAAAAATAAAATACGTTTCATTCATTTACTGAATGAAACGTATTTTTATTATTCACCAGCTTCCGATATTTAAACCATCTCCCCCTCTATGCATTTTCATCAAGACCTATCCAGTTATATCAAGGATTATTTGCCGATTTTATTCTACGAAAGTTGAGTTAATTAGTAGTTTATTTTACTTCCCGTATGTGGATCATACTGATAGTACATAGAATGTGTTTCCGCCACTTCCTCTAGGATGAGTTTGTCTCCCTTCCAGAACTTGGAGCGGACGTTGGTGAAGTCTGTTTGCTTTCCTTTTTCTAAATCAAAGATTATCATTTTCGAATCAAGAGCGTCTGTAGAATAGTCTGCGGTTAAATAGCGTCCAGTAGCATCCAGTGCAATTTTATACATAATGCCTCCTTCAAGTGTAGCTAACAAGTTGAAGGATTTTGTTTCACGATTGAAAGAAAATAAGGTAACTTCACTCGTTTCATCCATTCCCTGCAAACTAAAAATCACGTTTTTTCCATCATGTGTATGGAGCAAGGAACTGAAACGAACATTCTCAGTTTGAATAAAAGATTGAGGAATGTCTTGTAAAGAAAAAAGCAGCTCCCTCTTGCCATCCTTCACCAATTCAATTTCGTTCTGTTCATTTGCCAAAAGTTCTGTAGTAGATAGCTCTTTCACTGTTTCAATCACATATCGCTCATTTTCCTTCATAAGGATAAAGTCATACGTGGACACTTTGTAATAAGCAAGAGATGTATCTGTCCAATAGACTTCAGCTTTTACTGAAGTAGACTGTTCATTTTTTGTCTTCTCCAGTATTTGAAAACCAATTTGTTTAGGGTTCGAATACGTTAAAAATTCCGGAGGGTCTTTTAGTAAGCTTTTTGCAAAGTCATCATCTCGCACCATCAAAGCTTGTAAATAACTTTTCACCGTTTCAATCTCTGTACTCGATTGTTCACTCAATTCGATTTTCATAATCTTAGCAGGTCCGTTTTCACCATCGTTTCTCTTTTTCATAACATACAATGTACGTTCATCATTACCCCAAATGGGAAATTGATAACGATACATTCCTTCACCCGATGGCTCAAAGCGTGGAGGTGGATTTGTCGTGATCTTGTTTTTTGTCTCCAAATCCATATCCGAAATCCATACATCTTCAAACCCTGAACGCTCTTTCACATACGAAATGTAATTGCCATCGTTTGTAACAGATGGGTTCTTACCACGATCCACAATAGTTTCTTTTCCACTCTTTACGTTGTAAATAATAATTTCTCCATGGCGCTCGAAGACAAGTATTTGTTCCTTCTCCACAAAAGAGGCCATTTCTCCACTTACAATGATGGTCTCTTCCTTTGTTTGCACATTCACTTCTACAATTTGATTTTCCTTATCCGCTACTTTTGTTAAATAGATATGGTTACGATCCTTCCATTCTGGATAAATATAACTAGAATCCGAAGTTCCATCTAGCACTTTTTCCGACTTCATAGTTTTCACATCAAACAAAAACACATCTCCATTAAAAGTAAAAAGTAGCTTATCTCCCTTAGACGAACGGCTAAAACTATCTGCAACATCATTTAAAACTTGTTTCAATTCATTCTCATAAACAAAAATACCTTTGCCCTCTAATGAAAGATACAAACGTCCATCATGATACGTATAGGCGGTTATCTCTCCGCTGCCAATATCGAGGAACGAAATTGCATTCGCAATCTTTAACGAACTTGCCTTCACATTTGGCATTTGTTCATTTGGCAACAAAAAAGCTAAAAACAAGACAGCTGCCGCTAGTAAAGGAATCCAAGCATTCTTCCATTTCCTTGACCTACTTTTCTTCACAAATGTATTACGCAATTGTTTTTTAAAATCATTGTCAACTTCAATATCATTTCTTAACTCGTAAAGTGTCTTCTTTATTTTTTCGTTCTCCATCATAATCCCCCTAAACACTTTTTCACTAAAACACCTAACTTTTTCGTAATACGATTGGTCTTCACACGAAGAGACCCTTCCTCTTTTTTCAAAATGACTGCCATATCTTTAAATTTCAAATCTGCAAAATACCGTAACTCTGTAATTTCCAAATCTTCGTCTGATAAATGCCTTAAACTTTTCTGTAAACATTCCTTCTCCGTTGTACCATCAAACGGATCTTCAAATTTAAGCGGACTCAAATACTGTTCGAATTCATCTCCTATTAACACACTCTTGTTTTTCCGATAGTAATCAATGACCGTATTCCTCGCAATGGTAAACAGCCAAGCCTTATCATTCGGATGCCCTTCCAACATAGAAAACTTCTCAAACGCCTTCCGAAACACATCACTAACCAAATCTTCCGTATCCCATTTATTACTCGTCTTCACATACACATACCTATAAACGTCATCAAAATAAGCATCATACAAATCAACAAACTTCACTTCCAATCCACTTCCCCCATTTAATCTATCCAGTTTAATAAACGATTCATTTCTTAAAACGTAACATTCTATTAATAAATTTTATTTCGAAGAGCTAACCAGTACCAATGGCAGTAAACCACCTTCCCGTGATGGATGAAAGTAAGTGACCCTCTGGTACACTGTTTATGAATTTAACCCATCTACTTCACCGAAAGAGACATACAATGGCTTTATCGATACGTAGAAATTTATGATGTTAATGGTAATATCGAAATATTACAGGATTCTTTGAATATGGATAAGAATACAAATGGGATGAAGTGGGGATTTTATGGATAAGGGTGACTGGCCACACGAAATATATTTAAGCGTTAGAAAATCAAGACTTTTTTCGTGGAGCATCAGTAGGTGCTATTGCTCAAATTGCCCTTATATTAAACCAGAAAAATAACTCGTAGTTATTAGAATTGCATTTGGTCTCTCTTTACAGTAAATAGATGGTATCTATAGACCATAACAATTAAAATCCCCTACTTTGCAATTATTTTTAATAAGTAAATGTATTAAGGAAAAAGAGACAGTACCCAAAATAGGTACTGTCTCTTTTCGGTGCTTATTCAAGTAAATTCCTTGTTAGTTGAAATTTGCAATCGATAAAAAATGCAAATTTACAGCGTTAATAAATTGTAATATACAAGTTTTTATTCAGATGCACACCTGCAGCGTTTTCTACAAAATCTTGAAAAGTCTTATTGTAGCTATGTTTATATACCTTTGCATAAAAAGCTGTATAAACAATATTAAAAAGGAAAGCCAAGAAACATTGGTTTAACAGCATTTCTTGGCTTTTTGTGTATTTCCAAACTTCGATTTGGGAACGTTTATTAGATTTATTTTGTATACTTTATAAACCTTTATTTTACTAAAGTTCTCGTTAGTTTAAAAGAACAAAGATACATTTTAAACAACCCGACAATCACGCCTGATTATTTTAATAAATGGCTGTTTTCGTATAGATTTTGGCTTGTACAACAATAGCTTCTAAGTAAGTTTATGTGTAACGTTAATCAACCCAACCTTCCAAAAACAAAGAAAATCACTACTAAAATAGGCACGAACATCACCCAAGCAATAATTTTTTGAACACTGGGTTGAGGTCCGCTCTTCAAAATCTTAATGCCCAGTGGTATTATTGCTACACATAATCCCAATGTCGCAATAATCGAAAAGATGGTAGTTCCTTTTAACACACCAAGTGGAAGAGCCGACATTAATGCTAAACAGATAGCTTGAAAAATATTTAACACATTAGCACGATATGCTCCAATAGCCAAAATGATCCACCCAAACATAATAGCCCCGTTTAAAGTACTAATAATATGAAATGCTCCGTACGATTTAGCTACGATATCTGTTGCTACTGCAACGTTTTTAATATTTACAATTTGAAACGCTAGATGATCAATACCAGCGTGAAACGCTCTTGCAAATAAACCAAAAACCACAAAAATCCCACCCCATATTGCTATAGCTGGACTATGCTGATAAATGAGATTTGTTAAAGTTATGATTCCTAAACTCAACAATATATTTCCAGCTAAAAAAAGGCTGTACGAAATAGTCATTAAAATAGAGGAACTCTCAAAAGCTTCAAGTTGATCTGGGAAAAAGAAATTAAACTTGAACCTTAAAATCACTCCTACGAATAAGAAAATAGGTCCAAGTATCATTGATACTCCCCCAACCCATTTTCCAGGAAAAGACAAAGTGGTAGATTGAAGTTTATAATCCATACATTCAAAACCTTTCTAATGCGACAATTTGAACATAATAATTATAAATAAATATATATAACTTGCAATAATAGAAAAAAACATCCCCCCATTCAATTGAATGGGGGGATTCCCTAACTTTCATTTGGGAACGTTTATTAGATTTATTTTGTATGCTTTATAAATCCTTGTGGAATTTAAGCACACGTTCGTATTATAAGGTCAACCAGAGAACTAAATGGACCGATTGTTGAATAACGCTATTTAACCAAAACAACAAAGTTTACGAAAACAGCCTTGAAAAATGATGTTTTTTATTTTGTCCCAGCCTCATCACTAAAAGTGAATCTGGACCCGTTACTCTATTTAGTTCGGAGTTATTTATTAGCAATATTATCGCTTGAATAGTCAGTTCCAACGTTTAATTCTTCAATTATAGCTAACAACCTATCGATATTAATCTACTTTGTATAGTTCTGGGGAGTATTTACTGTAAATGAATCAAATAATATTTCCTCATTTTTATGAACTAGTTTCGGAGTTATTATTAGCATCTTGGAATCATTCTGTAAATTAGAAAAAGTAGCAGATCCCTCTGCTTTGTGTTTATTTGTACCACTAGCTCCATTTAAAAGCATTTCGTATTCAGTTCCAAACTCATCTGTCACTTCAAACACAATACTATATGGCAAGGTAAAAAGTACGTATTTTGAAGGCATTTCCATATCAAACGGAATATTTATTGTGTAGCCCGAAATATCTACATTTGGAATCTTAAATGTAAAACCTTCCTTCGTGTCTGCATACTCAACATGTGTACGGTCTACATTAATTTTTTTCAATTTAAATTCAAAAGACCAATCACCTTGGATTTTTTCATCTGTTTCATAATTCCATACTCTACCTGGTTTCCACGACAGATTTACTGTACGTGGTGAACGTCTGTCTAACTCAGGGCTAAGGGTTATTACACCAGCATAAGTTGTATTCGTTACTTTCTTGATTGATGTAACACCTCCACCTTCAAATGTACCGTTCGTTTCAATCGGATTTCCCAAAAGTGGAGGTTCACCTAAATCTATTTCTGATTCAATCGCAAACGCAATCGTAACTGTAGTTCCATCGTATACAGCATCGGCAATTTCGATTGTTACACCGTTACTAGTTTGCATTGAACTAATTACAGTTGCATAATCATCGAAATACATAAACTGTGTTGTCTCACCATTAAAATAATCGACAATGTTTTGAACAATTGGAATTTGAGATGCAATTGTTGGAGACAGTAGCACTACTGAAGAGCCAATTCCACATGTAAGCAAGGAAACTGCAATTGCATAACGAAAGGTAAAGCGTTTTTTCTTCTTCAAAATATTGTGAAGCACTCGTTTTTTCTCAAGCTTCTTCACACTCTCTGGCTCTATTTCATCAATATTTAGTTGAAGCATTTCTTGTAGATCATTCATTCTAATCGCTCCTTTATCGCTGGCATTTCCATCAATTTTTTCTTCCCTCTATACAATCGATTTTCAACAGCTGATTTCGTAATACCTAATGCAGCTGCAATCTCTCCATTCGATAAATCTAAATAGTATTTCATTAGAAATAGTTCTCGTTCTGAATCAGGTAAAGTTTGTATTTCCATTAATAACGATTCTTTTTGCTCTTTTCTTAAATAAAGCATCTCTACAGTTTCGTTGTCTTCTTGTTCCCTCGTTTGGTCAAGACTGACTGTTTCATTTTTTTGTTGTTTTCGAAACATATCAATCGCTTTATATTTTGCTATCGTGCCAATCCATTTTTTAAACTCTTGTTCGTTTCCATTAAACTTAATGCTATTTTGCCAAACTGCTAAAAAGACATCGTTCACACATTCGTCTACAGCACCATTTCCACATGAACGATGTAATATTTTCTTTGCTATCACCTTTACGTATGACATATATGTATCCACCACATAGGCCAGTGCCTGTTCCTGACCCTGTTGTAATTTCCTAATAAAATTCGTCAATTACACCACCCCTTCACTAATAACAACGAAATAAACTTGAAACACTCTCGTGAAAATGAAAAAAGACCCGAATAATATTAGGTCTTGTAGACTGTAGACAAACTAACTCATAGAAATTTGAGTTTGCCTACGGTCTTTTTTCTTTTTTTAAATAAACTGAAAAAAATATCAATGAAATTTAAAAAATAAGGCCCCAGCACAATACTGGAGCCATCTATTATTAGCGTAACAGAAACTTAATCTATATTTATAAAGTCTGTAATCTCTTTTAATGAACTATTTGTAATTGAATATGTCATGTAAGGATCTTTGGCATTCATAATGCTACCCTTATCTTCTGAAAGCCAAAGAAAATAGGATTCTTCATCGAGACTAAATGAATAGTCAGGATTTACCATATAATACAAATTAGTATCCTTTTCCGAATCACTAACTGCTCTTCTGAAGATTTCTTTTTTATCGGTTTCTTTTATATCTATCATTTTTATTTTGGCATTTGGGCTAATTTTAGCTTTTGGCATTATGTTCTCTCTAAAATTGGTTACTTTACCTCGTGCAATTGTCCGATCCTCATCGTAAATTTCAACAATAACCGCTTCGTTCTTTTTAAGATTTTTTCTTATTTTATCTATGTTAAAATCTTGCTTTATTTCAGTAGACCCACTTGTTACAAGACCACTCTTAGGAAAGGTTTTATATGTTCCAGGAGCTTCGATAATTTCTGCTGCGATTAAGTCACGAATATAAGGATTTTGAACAATAAATCTAACTTTGTATTCTAACTCTGGCTCCATACTATTATCTGAAATTTCTACCCAAAAATGCAATTTCCTATCATCAGGATCTTGTAGTGAACCGAATTCAACAGAAGAATTTTTAATAACAAGACTTTTTGAAGTTCCATTATCATTTTGACAAGCAGATAAACCAACAACAAACATGCTAAAAATAATGATAAAAATAAATTTTCTCAATCATATCCCCCTTTTTTCTTGCATTTGAATATTCCGTGTAAAAAGGTCTATAAGGATTTAATTACCCTACAGCTTTTTTAGCTTCTTCAACTAAATTGCGCTATTATTTCAATCCTAACAACTAAAGGGCAACAACAAATTAGAGTTGTAATACAGTTATTGGCTCGTTGTCGCAGATTTCGCCGTTGTCACGGAAGCCAAAGCTTTCATAAAGCTTTTTGGCGGAGATGTTTTCGGTCCCATACGGTATCCAGCAGTAACTTGCAGGTCCGGCCGGAAAGGTGCGTATAAATTCTAATATTTTTTTCATCGCTTCTCTACCGTAGCCTCGGTTCTGGTATTGCTTATCAATCATTAGTCGCAAGATGCAATAGCTGTCATCTGCTATTGATGGGAGTTCGTATCCGGTGTTTCCATAAGTCAGCATAACAAAACCGACCGGCTGCTCATCCGCGTAAATGGCAAACGGAAATGGATGTCCCCCATTGGTTGCAAGGACATAACACGAAGCCACGCTTGACAGATTGGACGCAACAAAGCGGCGTTGTTCTTCTGAAACTTCCAGGTTAAATATGGCACGGCGGTTTTCGAGTGTGATTTTTCTAAGAGTAATCATGTGGGAACTCCCCCTTTTAATTTTCTGAATTATATAAAATAATACCATTAAATCCCATATTTTATCTTACTAAATTGCTACCGGTAGTTCATAAAACTAAACCATTTAAACTCCTAAAATTCTATTAATACAGTTCTTTTCTTCTTTCTTATCTAAATACTCAAAGAGACCAAGTTGATTTCCCCAAGGGTCAGTGAAAGTCCCCCATTTTGCAGAAACCTCTTCACGCGAGTGTATCTCAAATTCATCAATTCCTAACTCTTTAACAAGTCTGTCTCTTTCAGCTTTTATATTAGTGACCCCTAAACGCAGTGGTCCACTAGCTTCAGCTGGTGTTCCTTCAGCAACTTGCAACCAGCAACCCGGAATTATCTCCCATTCTACAAACCGATCATGTGGTATCAAATCAGGCTTTTTATTTAGTAATGTTGCATACCATTTGTACCCTTCTTTAAAATCTGTAACACGAACTTGATTAGTTATCTCAAAAATCATGCAGTTCCCCCCCACTATATGTTTCCTATAAAACTTAGATAGCTTTCCTGCTTAATAAACACATCCATATGCACTGTTAATAAAACACCTAAAAAAAACTTAATTTACAATATTATACAACAAACATCCACTCAATAAAAAACTGAACTCATACCCAAATGATTAGTTCAGTCTTAATGCCTTTATAAATATGTACAGGGACTGTCTCATAAATGAAACAGTCCCTGTTGTAATAAGAGTTTTATTCGATTGACGTTTGATGGTGCTACCTTACTCTGCTTTCCATAGCTTCCCTGGCCAGAATGAATAGCGACCGATCACAGTAATTAAAGCCGGCACTAGTAGAGGACGCACGATAAATGTATCGAGCAACACGCCAACCGCTGTTATAACGCCGAACTGTACTAAAATTTGAATTGGCAATGTGGCAAGTACCGCAAATGTACCCGCTAAAATTAAACCAGCTGATGTAATAACTGAGCCTGTTGATGCCACACCGCGCGCTACCGCTTCACGATGCGCAATGCCTTTTTTCCGATTTTTCCAAATGTCTGAAATCATAAAGATATTGTAGTCATTACCGAGTGCGATAATAAATACAAATGAATACAGTGGAATCGCACTTGCAATCGCTTCTGCACCGAAGAAAGTAGTTAAGATTAACCAGCCTGCTCCTAATGCTGCAAAGAACGACACGATTACCGTAACCATTAAGTGTACAGACGTAATTATTGCTCGTAAATACACAACAAGCACAATAAAAATAATGACAATCATCACTGGCTGAATTAATTTTTCATCGCCATATTGCACTTCTTTCGTATCTAGTTGGGTACTTGTTTCTCCCCCAATCCAAAAGCTTGTAGAAGCATTCTTAATACCAACCTTTTCTAATAACGCCGGTAGTTGCTTCTTCATATGTTCTACATCATCCATCGCTTCATTTGAATATGGATTTTTATCTAAATCTACCTCGTATAATTGTAGATTAGCATTTGTTTCACCTGTACGCATATTACTGACAGACGCCACATATGGTAATGCCTTTAATTCATCTGAAATATCCACATCTGCACCGTTCGTATCAACAAGCACTTTCACTGGCGCAAGCTCACCAGGTGTGAAGTTTTCTTCGATAAGTGTGAAGCCTTCCCGCGATGGCATATCCTCTGGGAATGACGACAATAAATCATAGCTAAATTTAATCTGCGTTGACACAAGCGCGAGACCAATTAATATCGCACCTGTCACAACAATAACTAGCCATGGCTTTCCTGATACAAAGTCGCCTACTTTTTTCATAAAGCGATGATTTGGCTTCACTTCCTTGTACGGTTTGTTTTTGACAGCAGCTTGGGCTTTGGCCATATCGGGTGTACGAGGAATGAACGGCCAAAATGCCCCGCGTCCGAGCACAGATAATATCGCAGGCAATAATGTTAATACGGCAATACTTGTTAATAGCACACCGAAGCTAAACGGTACGGCAAATCGTTGGAATGATCCGAAATCCGCTAAGCCTAATGTAGCGAGACCAATAACAACTGTGAGGGCACTCATCGCAATGGCATCAGCCGATTCACGCATTGCCCGACCTAATGCTAAAAACTTATTCGACTCTTCGAACAATATATCCCTATATCGCGTAATTAAAAATAAACAATAATCTGTTCCTGCACCGAACAACAGTACAATCATAATCGAGATTGCCTGTGCATCTTTTTCAATCCAGCCACTTTCCGCAAACCAACCAAGAAGCGGACTCACAACTAAAAACGCAATACTGACAACAATAATTGGAATAATTGATAATAACGGTGAACGATAAATTGCAATAAGTAGTACTAAAATCAGAATGACTGTTGCTGTCATTAATTTAAAGTCAGCAGATTTAAACAAATTTGTCGCATCGACTAAAATGCCAACTGGTCCTGAGAAACGCGCATGCAATACATTCTCTTCTAAGTTTGTTGCGTACGGATTGCTACCAAATTCACTTTCGGTCATTGTAGTTAATGTTTCTAAATTCGGTTTTAAAATATTTGAGTTCACTATGTCCTCAAAAAAGATTGGTGTTACTATGGACTTACCATTTTCAGAAACCATGCTAAACAGAGCCTCAGCAGGTAGTTCATGAAGTGGCGGTAAAGTTGCCTGCGCCTCAAGCGGTTTAGCCGCTAATTGTTTGTACAAGCCTTGGATACCTTGTAAGTCTGTTATCTCTAGTCCCGCTTCCTTATACCATACTATTAGTAACGGTATACCCGCATCTGAAGCAAATTGCTCATCTATAAGGGCAGCTGCCTCACGTGACATCACATCATCCGGCAAATCATCGCCACTAAAATTTTCAACACTATTTACTTGAGGAAAGATGCTAGCAAGAAAAATAACGAGTGCAATCCAAATCGCAATCGTTACCCAGCGCGAATGCTTGCCACCAACTACATTACTCCATTTTTCAAGTGGATGCTTTGTCATAACGAGCCCTCTTTTCTTTTTGATTTCCTTCTTATAATTTACAACATGAACATATGCTTCTCCTGCAAACAAAAAAATGTTAGACAAATTAACAGTTAAACATTGTACAAACATTATACAACTATCTTACAATGTATTACAATTATAATTATTGCACGTTTGTAAAATAGCGTTTACTGTATAGGCAAGGTTTATTTTAACAGCAACGAGGTTGATACATGATGAACGAAAATATTTATTACACTATCCAACAAGTGGCAGAACATACTGGCTTGTCGAAGCAAGTAATTCGTAAATGGGAGGATCGGTATGCACTTATTACGCCGGTACGTCTTGAAAACGGCTACCGCGCTTATTCACCTGCGGAAGTGCAGACAATTACAGCGGTCAATAACCTTGTACAAAGCGGTCATACCGTGAAGCAAGCCATTGCAATTTGGCGTAATCAATTAGGGGCAGTAGCACAGAAGCCTGCCGATATACTTACCGCATTGATTGACGCAGGTTACAACGGAGATGATGTGACCATTACAAAGTTGCTCCAACAAGCGCAGCAGTCAATCGGTATAGAGAGGTTATTAAATGCTGTCATTGTTCCGTTTTTAGAGGAGGTTGGACAATTATGGTGTTCTCGTCAATGGGGGGAATATCAGGAGGCTGTTTCAAGTATTGCTGTGCGTGACTTTTTGGCGAATATTCGCCGCACTATTCATGTACCGACTGAAGCCCCACTTGTGCTGGGTAGCTGTTTACCGGGGGAGCGCCATGAAATCCCCGTTCATATTTTACTCGTACAATGTATGCTGAAAGGCTATCGTACATTAATGCTCGGTCAATCCCCTGCCCCAACTGCCATTCAGGAAATGGTAGCTCTGACAAAGCCGTCTATTGTTTTACTTTCTGCAACGACTGATATTCCGTTTGCAAAGAACACCGATTTATTACGCAGTTTTGACGAATTCGCAAGCCAACACCCACACATCAAATTTTGTATCGGGGGGGCCGGGGCTGCACATGCAATCACGATTTCTCCTGTGCACCATTTGATTTTCACACAAACGATTGATGATATTTTTAACGCGGCACATTAAAACAAATTTGTTTTAATGTGTTTTTTTATTGCTATTACGTTTATTATCTATGCAATATGCGATTGGGTATTGGGCGCTATCCAGTTGAGACAATGAGCAATAATATCGCGGAAAAGAACATAATAAAAATATATATGTTAAAATTATTTTAGGCATAATTTTACTTTTCAGTAAAATTATACAGACGAAATATTCATCTTAACAAATTACCGAAAGGGGAATGGATGATGAAAAAAATATGTAAGCATTTGATTGCTGCAATGCTCGGAATGGCGCTCATGTTGTCAACGATTGTTCCAGCAATTCAAGCCGAACAAAGCATACCCGATATTAGCAGTTGGGCAATTGAGACGCTAAACGAAGGTGAAAAGTACGGTATCTTCCCAACAGAATGGTATTATGATGGATTTAGAAGTGAAGTGTCGATTGAAAGATTAAATGAACTATTAGCCTTAACAGAGCAGAAAATTGCGGCATTACAGCTCCCTGAAAACAAACAATACAGCCCTATTAGCTATAAAGAAGACACAACTAGGGGGGATATCGTCAATCGACTATACAATATTGTTGCACGCTATGATTTACCTGTAGGCAACGATGCAGTAACATATATGGCAGAAAGAAACATTTTAAGAGGCTCTAGCAGTGGCTTCGAATTAGATAAGAAGGCAACGACACAACATGCAGTCGTCTTAGCCGTTCGTTTAATTCAAGACACTTATCACCTCGCTCAACAAGGTTCTAAAGGTGTGGCTTGGGTAGTAAAAGATGAAGATACTCTTGTGTACTTACTAGGTTCAATCCACTTAGGAACACCTGACCTTTATCCGTTTAATAAAAAATTATTAACTGCTTTTGAAGAATCAGATGCGTTATTAGTAGAGGCGAATCTCCTTGATATGGAAAGTCTTGAATATTATATGGAAAGAGCAATGTACGCAGAGGGAACAACGCTTCAAGACACAGTAAGTGCAGAGACTTTTGCAAAACTTGAAAAGGTTGCAGCACTATACAAACTGCCAATGGATCTGTTAGTGACGCAAAAGCCGTGGATGTTATCAAACAGTTTATCTTTGTTAGCTACGGACGATTTTTTTGGCATGTCTGGAGAAGAAATGACGATGCATGGCATTGATATGTACTTTTTATTAAATGCTCTGCTTCAAGGAAAGCCGGTTATTGAATTAGAAGGAATTAAAGCACAAGCGGATAAGATTGAAGCTTTATCTCCCGAAGCACAAGAACAGTCTTTAGTAGACGTATTAAACAGCATTTTAGAGCCCTCTGCAGACAATGAATATAATGTGATGAACGATTGGTTTAACAATTGGAAGAGCGGCGACATTTTAGCATTCGCTAATAGTTTCCAAGAAATGCAAGGGGAAGCTTCTGAACTTAATGAAATGCTATTTGGCTTGCGAGATGAACAAATGGCAAAGAAGATTATTTCATTATTAGAAAATGAAGAAGGCACGTACTTTGTTGTCGTAGGAGCAGGTCACTTCTTAATCGAAAAAAGTATCCGTTATCATTTAGAACAGAGTGGCTACAAGGTCGAGCCGCTTTATCAATAAAACCTTCTTTTTATTACTGTGCGAATCCTAAAGCAGCACAATTTTAAAAATAGTAGAAACAGCTAGAACACGCGTATGTTGAATACATTTCATTCAACATACGCATTTTTTTACAGATTGACCGATAATAATGGTAGAGACGGGACGTATAGTAAATTGGAGGTGCATAATGGGATCAAATAAAATTCAACTCACTCTCATCATCTGCTACCCAATTTGGTTTTTTGTGATGTTTGCAATAAGCAAGCAATATAATATTATATATTTTTTCTTCATTAGCTTATTTATTGTGCTATTCTTCAAAAATATTCGTAATCTTCTAATCTCTACTACTCTTTTATGGAGCATTGCCGCACCACTTTATTATCATATTATTTTAAAATCATATGATGATTGGGGTGCCGATATGTTTAGAGCCTATTTCCTTATTTATTTGATAGCTTTTATTGTATTTGTCCTCTTCCCACAAATTATTCTAGTTAGACTCGTAATGGACTGGCGGGAATTAAAAAAATAAATGTCTGATTATGACTAATCCAAGCCTTAATAAAATGATATGCTTTTTTATACTGAAATAAGGAAGTGTTAGTATGGATCTCGTAATGTTACTCTATTTTCTAGGGACGGCAATTTTATTAACAATTATGCCTGGACCCGATATTTTATTTGTGACCGCGCAAAGCATTTCTCAAAATGCGAAGGCCGGTATCTCAACAGCGCTCGGTCTTTGTACGGGGTTACTTGTACACATTACAGCAGCGGTTGTAGGGATTTCTGCGATTATTTATAGTTCAGCAACCATTTTTACGATTGTGAAGTTCGCCGGTGCAGGCTATTTATTATACTTAGCATTTTCTGCATTTCTCTCTCACTCAAACAGCATCCAACTAGGTTACAAGCCTGTTCGCGCTTATAAAAAGCTATATCAAAAAGGGATTGTCATGAATATTTTAAATCCAAAAGTATCGCTATTCTTTTTGGCATTGCTACCACAATTCGTCCAAGGAACAGAAAATGTTCCGATGCAAATGCTCGTACTTGGACTACTCTTTCTTGTGCAGGCATTTATTATTTTTTCATGTGTCAGTCTACTAGCCGGCTCAATTGGACGAGTACTAACGAAAAATAAATATATAGCGAAGCATCTAAATAAAATCGAAGGAACTATTTATGCTGTAATCGGTGTTAGTATTGCGTTTTCAGAATGATAATTGGTTTTCGCTACGCCTTTTATACATTTAGAAATCCCTCCGCCATCAACATATAAAAGGGCATGTGATCATTATTACGATTTCACATGCCCTTTCTATTTGTATCCCCTATGTTGTACTCGAGTGTAAATCCATTTACACTTTATTCACCAAAAAATGTAACGATATCTGCCGAAGTTTTACGTGCTTTCGCTTTTGGTAGCTCATCGAAATAGCCGACCTGTAGCATTGAAATGACACGCTCTCCTTGTTTAACGCCAAGTGCTTCGCGGAATTTCGGGTTATCTAAAAAGCCTGGTGTTTTCCAGCAAGAACCAATCCCTTTATCCCATGCAAGTAGCTGCATGTTTTGCAAGAAGCTTGAAGCTGCTGCATAATCTTCTAAGCGCTCTTTTTGACGAGCATCTTCTGGTACGATCATGAACGCGTAGCCACCAGGTAATGTGAATTTTTGCATTTGTGTAGCTAGCGCCTCTTCAGATAATTCCTGCCATTTCGGGATGGCTAAATCACGCAATAATTCATGCAGCGCAAATAATTCCTTGCCACATGCTACGACTAAACGCCAAGGTTCACGCGTTCCATGGTTTGGTGCCCATACTGCATCATCGATAATTTTTAATAAATCCTCACGATCAACAGGTTGACCGTTGAATTTTTTGATCGAGCGTCTGCTAGTAATGGCTTCTTTTACAGATAACGTTTGTTCACTCATTATTGTATCTCTCCTTAACAGTAAAAATTGTTGCGTCTACCACTTACGCTAACCTACCTTTCACCATATCACACTTATTGTTGATTTGAAATATGAGAGACTTTTTAAAGAAATTACAAATAAAATGTATCCGATATACGGAAATAATAATAGCGCATCATTGGTGTAGCCGCGGTTGAATCACGATAATGATAAATCCGATTAGCACTATTTGATGTATGGGCATGAACATACGGTATGCCACCTTGAATGCTCGTCACAATCGTCGTATGATCAATGCGGTCATCTCCTGAAAAATCGTACGCAATGACATCGCCAATTTCCAAGTCTGTTGGCGAATACACTCGCGTTGCTGTCAAGCCTCGTTTGGAAGTTTCCAAATACCACCGAAGCGAGTGTGCCACTGACCAACTAAAACTCCAAATGCCTTGCTCTGGCTTCATCCACCAACCCGTAGATTTATCCGGAGCCCCGCGCATTGGAGCGCCCCCAGCATATAAACATTGCGAAATAAAATTAGTACAATCAACCCGAAACGCTGGAAACTCTGGGTTACGCCCATTCCACCACTGCATCGCATAGGCCACCGCTCGCTCACGGTCATATTGCATCATGCTCCTCCTTTTTATTGTTCGCTATTACAATCTTAATAATTGACATACGCAATTATGCACTGGAAAAACATTCAATTACCTTTCGTATGCTAAAAGCCCAATATTGAGCCATTTTTTGTTACACTTATAATTAATAGCTCATGACAGGGAGGAATTAAAGTGAAGCAGCATGCAGAAAGAGAAATTACAGTGCCCACCGTGCTTTGCGATAAAAAGGGAAATTTAAATCCTGCCGCAATCGGTTTTGCCCGCAAGCCAATAATTGATTGCAATATAACAGGACATTATATGCGTAAGAAAAAGTGGAATTATTGGTGTGTTTTCGGGGAAGATATTTTATTTTCTGCAACCATTAGCCATCTCGATTACGCAGCTGTTTGCTTCGTTTATTTCCTTGAATACGAAACACAGCGTTATTTCGAGCATACGATTACAGTTCCTCTTGGCACAAAGGTGAAGATGCCAACACAGGTGCTTGAAACTGTACGCTTTGCGAATAAAGAAATGACGATTAACTTAACACATTCACAAGGGGATACCCACATTTCAGTCATTATCCCTCATTTTGACAGCGAGCCTTTGCACGCAGAGCTCACAATTGAGCACCCTAAAGATGATGACTCATTAAATGTTGTCATTCCGTGGAATCGCCAAACATTCCAATTCACAGCAAAGCATCACTCGTTACCAACAAGCGGTTTTGTTAAAATTGGCAATCGCCGTTTTACGTTTAATCCAGATGAAAGCTTTGCCGTGCTAGATTACGGGCGTGGTGTATGGCCACGAGAAGCGACATGGAATTGGGGGATGGCGTCACAGCGCGTTAGAGGTCGCCGTATTGGGTTGAATTTCGGTGGCAAATGGACGGACGGTACTGGCATGACAGAAAACGCATTTTTTATTGATGGTGTCATGACGAAAATTCATGAAGACATGTTAATAGAATATGACCGTACTAATTTTATGAAGCCTTGGACTGTCCAATCAAAATTTAGTAACCAAGTCCAGCTTACATTTACCCCGTTTTTTGAGCGCATCGCCAAAACGGACGCAAAAGTAGTTAAATCGGAAGTCCATCAAATGATTGGTTATTATGATGGCTGCATTTTATTAGAAAACGGCGATACATTACAAATCCAGCAAATGCTCGGCTGTATAGAAGAACATATCGCGAAGTGGTGATGTGGAAGAGGTGCCTGCAAATATGTTAAGACACCTCTTTTGCTATTTGTATGCTTGTATGGACGGCTAAACACGGGGTGGACGAACCATAGCCTCTCGGAAAGCGCACGCACACTCGGGCTATACGAACACAATCTCAGTGTAAACGCACGCAAACTTACCTATCCGCACTCAACAACGGAAAATCCGCACAGTCTAACAGAAAGCGCACGCAAACTCGGGCTATACGCAATTAAACTCAGTGTAAACGCACGCAGACATACCCTATCTGCACTCAACAACGGAAAATCCGCACAGTTTCACAGAAAACTGCACAGCTGAACTTTTACATATCGCCAAAATCTATCACTCTATCTCTTCGGGGATTTCATATTTTACTTCTGAAAAGTTTTTAATAAGAAGTGATTCTCCTATACAATCGCCTGTTCTTTTATCAATTACTTTTCTCCAAATCTCGTTTTGACGGAAATTTTTCTCTCCCCCACGGATAAATGCGTGATTTCTCTCCTCAATATGATATGAAAACGGCCAATCTTCATTCGTATAAACCGCTCCTTTTAAATGCTTATCTGTCACCCAAACACGGATTTGGAATGGCTGGTTAGTAGGGTTCCTAAATCTTAAATCAACATAATTGTAAAAAACACTGGCCCCACTTCCAAAAGGGAGAACCCTTCCTTCATCTGGAAAGGGATCGAAGCTGTGATGATGTCTTTCAATTACTTCTAAAGGAGTATGCAGTATTAGCCAATAAAGTAGATTCGCTAATTGACAAATCCCGCCGCCAACACCGGTTTTCACCTCTCCCATCGACAGTTGCATCCCCTCGATGTAGCCCTTCGACTTAGTTGTTTTTCCGACCAAACACCAAAATGAAAAAATCTCACCAGGCTGAATAATAATTCCGTCAATTTTTCGAGAGGCAATTTTTAAATTCGTAATTTTATTTTCTTGTAATTTCGGATCACTATCGCCTAATTTTCTTCTTAAAAGTGACTGATGTTTTTTACAAATATACGAATATGAATTGTTGTTAAAAGTTCGCGCTATTTTTTTTCGATATTTTAAATTGTATAAAAACCGAAAAAAACGTTTTTGATTAATTCGCATGCGGTAAAATATCGGATGAATTTCGGATATCCTCAAAATTCCTGTTCCCCCTTCTTGATATGACTTTCACCGTTGTCATGTTCTTATATAAATGGTCGAACTTTATTACTTAAATAACTCTCCCTATGTTAAGTTGACATATTTCCCGCCATAACCAGTGTATTGCCAAAGCCGTTGTAAAATGCAAATTATTAATGTTTGCACATAAGCAAACCTGATTATTCAACAACTATCAAAAAATTCCACCGAAAACACGAAAAAGAATCCATTTCTATTATGCTTATTGCAAGTAAACAAACACTAAGTAAAGGACAATCATAACAGTAGACGACAATATAAAGGTTCATTATATGATTTTCAATTCATGGGCTATTAAGTTTCTAACAATATCCAATTTAAGTTTGCAATTTCAACTACAGCACTGTTTACATTGTCGAAACTGATATGGCATCATAAGGTGAATTGTAAGGGCTATGTAAATAGAATTGCTTCTAATTAAACTGTAAGCTATACATTCTTTCTTCTTTAAATCTATAACTCCTCCCCCTCTTTAGAAAAAAAATATTCTCTTCATAAATAACTATTCTATTGTGTCATATATCTATTTCATTATTAAAAATTAGCATAAGATATATTATCAAATTGAAGGGAGGGAAAATAAAACAATGGCAAAAATAACATCTGGCCCTTTCTTTGTGCCTTTAACAGTTGACGGTACTATTAATGGTGAAGTAGAGTTTCTATTAATTGGCATGAAAAACCTTGCAAATCGAAGAGCAGCTGTAATAGTAACAGTATTTGTTTGTAGTGATATAGCTTTATATCCTGTTACTCCACCAGAGATTGAGATTTTTCGCCAAAGAGTAATCATTCCAGCCGGAGACTGTGCTGTTATAAGATTAGACGCTGGTCAAGGTACTTTCACTGGTAACAATATGCTTCGTGTTGCTTTTGAAGGAGATACAGCTGCGGATGAGGCTGATGGAATTGTTGTAGCTTTATCAGGGGGTAAAGCTGATGGACGTACTGCAACGTCAATGATATTCAAGCACGAAGAATTTATTGACCTTGGCTGTTAACTTAAGTTATTTAAAATAAGAGACAATAAAGCTGTCAAAAAGCTAATAAATAACTTATGCTTTTTGACAGCTTTTTCAATGAGGTTAAAGAAGCACACCCCAGCTAATGAGACAATACTTCATCAAATAAAAAATCACTTTCCCTTAGCTATTTCGGTCCTTTTAACTAAATTAATTATCAATCTTGGAACATTTCTTTAGAGGGATAACCTAACATAACCAAAATTCAAAAAAGACAACCACCTAACATTTGAGATTGCCTTTTTAGGAATTTATTAATTTTTTGTGCTCTCTATTATATCCGAAGAGATTAGAATTCTCTGTAAATTATGCTTTTAAGCTATCAATAAAAGCTTCGATTTCTTGCTGTGTTTTGCGATCCTTACTAACAAATCGGCCCACTTCATTGCCTTTAGCGTATGCAAGGAAACTTGGAATCCCATATATATCTAACTCAACACATAAATCAATGAATTTGTCGCGATCAATCTTAACAAAATGATAGTCTGCATAATTCTCTTCTATCGTAGGTAATATCGGGTCAATCACACGACAATCTACACACCAATCTGCTGAAAAAACAAATATCGTATGCTCACCATTTTTTAGCTCTTCAAATTGTTCAATTGATTGTAAATTTTCCATTTAAAAACCTCCTATGTAACTGTATTTTTCTAATAATACCATATTACAAAGCACACAAATACAAACTGTATAGATTCGATTTTTTAAGCAAATCATCAATAAACGTATTGTTTAATTTCTTACTTCATTTAAACAAATCGCCAACCCCGAAATATTTCGTTAATGGAATTTTCCTACCGTCATTATGCCACTGATGATATTGTTGAAAAACTTCTGCGATGTTGTTTTTCGCCTGCTCTTCTACTAAATACTTCACCGACAAAAAGCTTCTCCAATAATCAAACATAATACTCGTCAAATTGTTTTCGTAAGAACCACTGCCGAAATCATCCAAACTATGATGCCCATACTTATCTTTAAAACCTTCTACTAAAATCGATTCAACATTTACTATTTTTTCAAATTCTTTTTCGCTTAAAATATGTTTTCTTGCGATGTAATCACACATGCCTTCCTCAAACCAAATACTATCCGTTTGCTCATCATCAAATTCATCTGGAAATAAATCTGAGTGATGCGTTAACTCGTGCCCAACAATGGTCATCACATGCTCTGCACACATATTCTCATAAAACTCTTTCACTGCATCGTTATGAAAACCTTCTAAAAGCTGCAAGAAAAAGTCTCTCCACTCTTTCACATCCGGTGACATATATATTAAATCTCTATTTGTAAAGGCAGGAATCGGCACATTAGAAAAAAACGTAGTTGCCAGCTCTGCTGAAGTCCAAACAATGCCTTTCGGTAAATCATTTAAAGCATAGTTATCTTGTAAAACATGTTTGTACTGCTCTATACTCTCGTTATATTTTTCGATAATTTCTTTATGTTTTTCATATTCTGCGTTCGTTTCAAATGCAAAAATTTGTCTCATTATAAACTCCTAAATATTATTTTTAAAAAGTTATTTTTTTAATAGAAATCAAATGAAAACTATTAAATACGAGTTTATGAATATCTGGTTTTTTTGTTGATTTCCAAAATGAGTATCCAATTGTATCGTCAAAATAGTTGATAATACTCGTCATAATATTCCCGTGTGTTCCTATAGCAACTGTATTATAATTTTGATTTTCTAATATTCCGAAAATTACAGGCAATGCTCTGTATTGAACTTGCCGAACGGATTCCCCACCATCTAAACAATAATCTACATTTTCAAAAGATTGTTTTATCGCTAAGTCAATTTCTTCTGCAGTTAGTTTATATGGCCCTTTTAAAGTTCGTTCTCTTAAATCCTCTTCTAAGATGATATCAACTGGGTCAACTAATCCATCTAATGTTTGGATAGCTCTTTTATACGGACTCGAAAAAACTGCATCAAAATGGACGTTTTGTAAAGAACTCACTAACTTTCCCGCTGCAAGAACCCCCTCTTCAGACAATGGTCTCTCACGCTCTTTCCCTAAAACAAAATGCGAATCAGCATGCCGAATGAAATAAATAGTTGTGTGCATTAATTGATCTCCTTTTATACAAATTTATAGTTGTTTTCATATTCAATGCCCCTAGAATTCAACTATTATATATTTATTTTAGTTGCCAGTATCGCTGATGTTTTAGGTGTCAAATAGATTTCAGTCGATATTAATCCAGGGTGATTTAGCCAAAATTCTCTAGTTAAATCTGGTTTCCCCTTCCACTCCTCGGGCCAATGTTCTTCTGGCGTAAAATCATCTAATAAAACCATTCCGCCATTACCTAACGTACTAACTAGCATTTCTGCTTCCTTATTTTTCACAACTGCTGCATCTGCAAAAATAAATTGAAAAGGTCCTTTATTAATAATCTCTTGCCAATCCCCACAAACAAATTCAACTTGAGGCCCTTTAATCACATCGCTCACTAAAGCTATTTTTTCTTCTGAGTTATCAATCGAAATAAACTCCACTGATGGGGCAATGGTTGAAATTATCCAAGAGCTTCCAACCCCATATCCTGTTCCTACTTCAAGTATCTTTCCTTGTTTCACTTGCCCCACAAGAACGGATAGCAATCTACCAACTTCATCAGAACATGAGTCTTTGAAATCATAATCCTCCGCTAATTTTTTACACTCGAAAACTATATTAGGAACAAAAGTATTCGAACGATAAGTAGTATTCAACAATAATGCCCCCTTAGCGTAATGATATATACAAGTATGACCCTTTACTTGAATATATTGTAAACTATAACTCGCGAGTTAAGCTACACTAACCAATAAACAATGTTTGATTTGCCTCTTTATTTATAATAAGAAACTTGGATCGTATATGTTATTTTCGTTTACATATATGCCAACTCTTCTTTATAGAGATTCTTCGCCTTTTTAGCTGTTGAACAATTGTCCATAACTTCATAAAAAAACTTGCTCCCCATTGTAAAGGAACAAGTAATTTATACAAGTGTTATCGCCTTATTATGCAAACTATTTCACCGGAATCGTTACAGTTGCTGATGGTTCAACTTTCATAAACGGTGCTATTACTGTATGAACATATGGTTTTCCTGCATTCGTTTGGAACGTTAATTGGTATTCATTTGGCCCAATTGATTTAATAAAATCTGTCTCTAAATTTTCACCTGATGCATCCTCAATAGCTATAAAATTCGGAGTAAAGTATTCATCATAAGGGAAATCGCTATCTACATTGAAAGTCAAAGTGGCTTCAGGTCCACTTTTTTCTACACCTGTAATAACGATATCGCCCATCTTGCCTTGTGAAATTCTTTGCGGGAATGTCTCAGCAAGCGGCTCAATAATATCGTCACGTTCATGATAAAAAGGGAAGAAATAATAAATAATGTTTAATTCTGTGATGCCTTCACTTAATGGCTCAATTAAATACGTGTAGATCGTCCCTTTTTCATCGCCACTTCCTGATCTGTCTAATACGTTCATCGGTGTGCCGTGTTGATCCGTTATTGTGGTGTGCAAAACACCTTTTTCTGAGAACAGCTCTTGCATTGTTGTATCGAATTTCACTTTTACCTTGGTCGTTGTTGTAGATGATTCTACACTTTCTACGGTGAAGGAGATATCCCCAATTTCGCCCGATTGCCCCGCTACTAAAGAATGACTGTTATTGTTTACTTTTTTAATCGGCGTGTTGAATACCCATTCACCTTTAGTTCCGTTAATTTCATGCATTTTTATTGTTAAATCAAATGCATCTGGCAAGTTATCCGGTATTTTAATTTCCCACAACCCACGATATACATCATTATCTTCTAAAGTACGCAAACTTTCTCCCGTATTAATTACTTCTCCATTGACTAATATCGTTAATGGATAGACATCTCTATACGATGGCATAGAAAATATGATATTCAACCGCGCCCCGTCATACACAATTTCTTCTACCGTAATAGCTATTCCATTACTTGTCACTGTTTCATTCAACGTCACTTTATTCTCATCTGAAAGCGCAGTATATAGCCCTTTATCATGCTCCTCTATTTTATACATAAAGCCGATCAGCGGCACATCCGCTAACACCTTTGCCATTTGCGGTGAAATAAAACCAGAGCCTAAAATAAGTGCCACTGTAGCGACAACTGAAATCGCAGCTACAACAAACGGATTTTTACGCTTTTTCGTTTTACATTGCAGCCCGTTTTGTATCGCTTGGTCGAGCTTGTCTAACGGTACTTCAATATCATCAATTGTTTTTTTAATATTGTTCTCCATAAAGCTCCCCACCTTTGTTCAAGTATTTTTTCAGCTGCCCAATCCCCCGATGCACATTCGTTTTTACAGTTCCTTCAGGGCAATCCAGTAAGTCTGCTATCTCCTTTGTTTGGAGGTCACGATAATATTTCAATAAAATAACGGTCTTATATTTCTCATCTAGCTGTTCAATGGCATGTAGTAAATCAAGCTTTTCATCGTAACTATATATTTGGCCCTGTTCTGGTAGACGCTCCTGCATCGGTAATACTTTTTGATTTTTGCGTAGTATTTCTAGCGCCGTATTAATTAATATTTTCATCAACCATGTTGCAAAATACTGCTCTTCTTTTATGCTTTGAATGTTGGCATACGCTCTTGCTACGGTTTCTTGTACGACATCTAACGCATCATTTTCATTTTTCATGTAAATGTACGCCATTTTATATAGCTTCACTTTCTCGTCCTGTAGTAGCTTTACGAAGGCTTGGTTATTGCCCTTCTTTGCTTTTGCTAATAATGACATGGCTAGCAATTATGTCACCGTCCTTTCTTTTTATCTATAGGTTAGATGAACAATCTATGTAAAACGTTTCAATTAATTACAAAAAAACGCCGAACTTATAGTTGTTCGACGTTTTTGTTGCGGTACAAACTAATTCTCTATTGTATTTCATGACATGACCAAATCTTATCGAAAAACCCTTAAGTCGATATATCTCCTGTAATCCAACCTTTCAGAAATGCCTCGAGCGATGGTGCAATCCACTTCCGGCTAACTGTTTCGTGATCCCAAACAAAAATGTCATCCGTTTGTATTTGCCCATTTAAAATAGCATAACCAAATAAATCGCCAGTTCCCGAATCCGAGAAAAATAGTAATTGATCGAAAGGCATATAAATATCTTTAAAACCTTCAAAATTTCTAAAATACAAATTATCTTCAATAATGCGACTCGTTGGCCAAATAAATGGGCACTTGTAATTATCAAAAATACCGTTTGTCTGTTTTAACAAATCTAACAATTTTGAAGGTAATTCAATGTTTAAATGCTTCGTAATTCCATCTATATTTTCATTAGTCGCTGGCTCTGCAAAATGCACATCCTTGGCAAAAGATTCTATGTAGTTTTTCCAATCCATGTACTTCTCCTCCTATCGGTTCGCAACTGGATAGCACCTATAATGTCATCCTATACTGAATGAGCTGGCTTTCCTCTCCTAAATATTGCTCGCTACCTTCTCGACTAATTTCTTCAAATCCTATTTTCTCCAGCATTTTTCGTGAACGGTTATTCGTCTCATGTGTTTCCGCATGAAAAACGGTAATACCTAAATTCTCTAACGCATATGCCATCATACATTTAGTTGCTTGCGTCCCAATTCCTTTTCCCCATAGCTCACTCTCACCGATTGCAATACCTATTTCCGCGCTATTTCCTTTAATAAACGCTAAGTCTGCGTAGCCGATTAACTGCCCGTCCTGTTCAATACCCTTTCGAATAAAATCATCCGAGCTCTGATTTACACAGCGCATCCACCATTGATATACTTCTTCGTCACTTCTATTTTGTTCCCAACCATTTGCTAAACAAAAATAGTCATCCTTACTCCAATGTAAAACCGAATTAAAATCATCCATTGTTAAAGGTCTAATTTTTATAGCATGTAGCCTGATATTTTCTATTTTCATCCCATGTCACCTCATGCTTGATTTTCAACTAGGATTTTTTGGTTTTCTCGATAAATAAATGATTTTTGATCAAAACACAGAAAATAGAGTATATACCTGATTGAATAGTCTTAACTTATTAGTGATCCATACATAATAATTGGGAAAGTTCTTTTATAGAATTTATATAGGTTACAGTAGGAAATCTAGGTTTTTCATTAATATTTATCCCGTAGCCTCGCATATTTAATCGATGCGCCAATTCAATATCTACCTGTGAATCTCCAATAACAAATGATTTTTTCAAGTCTATTGCCGGATACTTCACCAACGCCTCTTTAATCATGCCCCCATTCGGTTTTATACACGCGCAATTTTCCCAACGAGCATGTCTACAATAAAAGATATCCAATACTTCAATACCTTCCATTGTAAGAAGATTCATTAAGCTATTTGTAAAGGAATGGTATTGTTCTAAAGTAATAAAATTTTCATTAATAATATATTGATTAGTAATAATAATAATTTCATAACCTAGTTCTCTAACTAGCTTCAATATTTCTACAGCACCATCTATTAATTCCGGTTCATTGACCATTGTTCATCAGGATAATCTAAATTAATGGTGCCATCACGATCAAAAAAAGCTATTTTCATTTTCCATCACAATTTCCTTTTTGTATTTTCACAAGAGTTCTATTAGCTTAGCGGTTTTTTCGAACTTCCTTTAATCAAAAAGAGTATCTTATCTTTTTTAAAAGGATTCCTTCCCAAAAGTGATTTTATTACCACTCAACTACTGAACGTTTGAACGTTATACCTGAATCTATTAAAGCTTTTCTTTCAAAAATCCCATCCACATAAGTGAATTCATAAACGACTAAATGAACCGCATCTTGTACTAACAAAAGTTGTTTTTCAGGTGTAACCCAAAAGCTTAATTTTCCACCAAGATCATAATTATAAAGAGGATAAGTTTTCTCACCATTCTTTACTATTACCTGCCATAAGTGTAGATCTTCCCAATAAATCGCTTCACCAGTTTCTTCATCAAATGGTGATGGAGATATATACAATAATATTTCTTCTTCAATATCATCTCCTGTAAGATCGGCCATGACAGAGTCTAATAAATACGCACTTTCATGTAACTCTATTTCATTCGCATCTATAACTTCGACGAGTGGATCTCTAGGCATAGCATTATTTTCTTGTGCCATTTTTGATAATTTTGCATTCTCATTAAAATTTATTTCTGAACTATTTTCCAAATTATTATTCGAACATCCTGCTAGAGAGATTAAAAGAAATATAGGAATTAATTTGTTCATTATATTTCTCCTTTTTCCATCAGTTTATTGAAAGTGAAATGATTTTTCGGCTGCAAGAAATTATAATGTACGCACGCGTGTATCTTCTTGAGCAGAAGTTAATTTAATAAATTCTTCAACATCTTTAACGCATAATTCCATTCCCTTTTCCCAAAAGGCTTCAGATGTAATATCTTCCCCTAAATGATTCATAACTAAATCTTCTGTGGACATACTTCCAGAATCACGGAGTAAATCCAAATAATCTTTTTCAAACGCTCTTCCCTTTTCTTTTGCTTTTGCATAAATACATAACGAAAATAAGTATCCGAAAGTATAGGGGAAATTGTAAAATGGAGATTTGGTTATATAATAATGAGGCGTCCAAATCCACGAATGAATTGAAGCATTGTCCATTGCACCGTCATACCCTGCATTTAGTGCTTCTTGCATCAGTTCATTTAAACGCGATGCTGAAACGACGCCTTCTTTACGTTCCTCATAAAATTTCAATTCAAACAAGAACCGAGAATGAATATTCATAAAATTCATCACACTACGTTTCAATTTTTCATCAAGTAAAAACAGTTTTTCAGTAGTAGATTCAGACTTTTCCATCGCTGCATCTAAAATAATCATTTCTGAAAACGTTGAAGCTGTTTCCGCAACACTAATTGGATATTGTTTATTCACGCCATTTACAGTTTTCATCGCATAATTATGAAACGCATGGCCTAATTCATGTACCAAAGTTAAAACATTAGTAATTCTATTACCATATGTCATAAAAACTCTTGATTCTCCAGTTAAGGGGAATCCTGCACAAAAAGCAACATTTGATTTATTCGAACGATTTTCAGCTTCTATCCATCCATTATCAAATGCCTGTCGAGCAAAGTTTTCTAATTCAGTCCCGAATTGACTAAAATGCTCCAAAATAAAATCAACAGCATCTTCATATGTTATTTTTTGATTACTTTTTGTTATTTGTGCCCAGAAATTATGCCATTGCATTTTTTCATCACCGCACATTTTCGCTTTTTGATTTAGGTAATTTACGAAAGGTAATTTATATTTACTGACTACTGTCCACATTGCATTTAGTGTGTCCTGTTTCATCCGATTTTCCATTAGAGGCTCTTCTAAAACACTGCTAATCTTTCGGTGTTTGTAAATTTGTAAACGAAACCCAGCAATATGGTTGAGTATTTTGGCAAATAGATCCTCTTTTTCTTTCCATACATTTTCTAGCGTAATATGTGAGGCTTTACGGACCTCTTCATCAGGATGTGAACGTAAATTTATTGCTTGTCCAAATGATAATGTTTCTGTTTTTCCTTCTATTTGAACATTTACTCTTATACTACTAATAAGAGAATTATACATTTGGCCCCAAGCATGATAACCATCAACCATCAAATTCGAAGCTAAATATTCTTCTTCGTCCGAAAGAAGCATCGTAGCTTTTTTACGCCACTCATTCAGTATAAATTGATATTGCTTTAAATCATTTGTTTCTACTAAATCTTCATACAAGCATGGTTTGGTGTGTGAAAGGATTTTTTGTAATCTTTTTATATCAAACTCAAAACGAGCATTTATGGAAGCAGCTATCCCTTGTAGTGTTACAGCTTTTTCCTCTCTTGGGTTTTCTGCGAGAAGACAGGTTATAAAGGAAGTGGCTTGAGTTAGGTTAATGCGTATATTAGCTATGTCTTCAATTAAATCTGCAATTATATATGATTCAGTTATTTCTTGAGGAGTCGTAAATGAAGTTATTTTCTCCCCTAATTCAGAAACTATCATTTCAAGTTGTTCTAGGTGTTCATGGAATTGAGTAGATTCACTATCGTCTGGGAACAAGCTATCTAAGTCCCATACTTGTCTATACATCGCTTCTTTCAATTAAATACCCCCTGACAATCCTCTTTTAATACTTTTTTAGAAAATAATACCATTATTTTAACTACTCTGTCCGAATAAATGAAAAACTATTTATGTGCAAATTAATTGGTTTTATCCGATTAGGGATTATATCCGCCAGTTTTTGAGGTTTATCCGCCAATCTCACGTTTTTATCCGCCTATTTAATAGATAAATCCGCCATTCTAGATCATTTATCCGCCAATCCACAGCGTCTTCTCCGATATAAAAAAAAGCCAGCATTATTAGCCAATATTTTAGCTAATAACGCTGTCTTATTTTTTTATTCTCCACCTTCATCAGACGGGTTTTTCCCGGTCACTTCGATTGCTTCAGGTGTCGCGTCAACCATATTTTCTTGGTCGCCTTCAGCAGGTGGTGGTGTAATGGTTACTAATGTATAGTCGTCTTCATTTAAAATTTCAAAGGAATACTGATGGCGTATATCTCCGACATAGAGCGACGTACCGATTGCTACATTCGTCACATCCACTTCAATTGTTTCCGGTATAGCGTTTGGCGCCACCTTAATTTTCACCTCACGATTTGGCTGTAGTAGGAGGCCTCCTTCTGCCACACCAATTGCATCACCTTTCACTGTCACCGGGATATCAACTTCAAGTTCCTCTGACATATTGATTGATTTAAAGTCGACATGCTTCACGTTGCCCTTTAAAGCACAGCGCTGTATTTCTGTTAATACGGCGTTCACTTTTTTCCCATCGACATCCAATCGAAACACATTTTTTTGTCCGATATTCGCTAGCATTTTAGCAAATTCTCTACCATCGACTGTAATCGAAGTGGACTCCATTTGATAGCCATATACGACGCCAGGAATTGCACCACTTTGTCTAAGCTTCGTTAAAGTTGATTGTTGTCCTGCATTGCGTTTTTTTGCATTTAATACTGAACCCATTGTCTTTCACCCTTCCACAAAAAATAGTCACAAAATTGGTTTGCCCGATAAATAAATTTTTATGCGGAAGGGAAAGCTATATACAACCGATACAAACCATAAAGACTCCAAGTTATTACACTCAACTCTTCAACTATTAAGCTTATAACAACATTTTTTGCAACATGGCAAGCATTTGCTCGTACAGTCATTATGTGCTGGCAGTTAGCTAATTTCTTCTGCAAGTACTTTTGGGTCCCTACTTATAAAAACAATTCTGGATCATCCGTAAAAATGGCTTCTACACCTACATTCGCCAATTGTTGTGCTTCCTCTTTATTATTTACTGTGTACGCTCGCACTACTGCTCCTTGCTCAATTGCTTCGCGAATAGGCTTTCTTTTTGCAACATACTTAGATACATGTAGCGCCTCTATTCCAAGTGCTTTTCTATATTCATTTGGCTGCAGTATAATATTGGAAAACAGCACTGCACATGCAATCGGCGCTAATTTTTTCATACGTACTATTGCTGCATGATCAAACGAAGAAATAATAATACGTGGCTGCATGCCCATTGCTGTCACTTCGCGTAATACAGCCTCTTCAAGCCCTGCATACACAAAGACATCGGATTTCAACTCGATATTAATGAGATGGTTCGTATGTTTAAATATTTCCAGTACTTCTCGTAACGTCGGTATTTTTTCACCTCGGAACTTTTTATGAAACCAGCTCCCAAAATCATATGTGCGCAATTCTGCAAGAGTTTTATCTTTTACAAACCCTTTGCCATTTGATGTACGATTTATTTTTTCATCGTGAATGACAACTACTTCCCCGTCGCTTGTCATATGTACATCTAGCTCGACCCCTTCTATCGGTAGCTTAACTGCAGCTCGAAATGAGGCCAATGTATTTTCAGGATAATGTTTCGATACCCCACGATGGGCAAATAATTTCATCAAGTAAAGCCCCCTTTATAGTTCTCATTATGCCGATGAGCACAATAATATACAAATAATTCAGGTAATTCACAGGGTAGCGCTTGCCTGCTACTGCCATTTTTTGATAAGATGAATTTCTGACTTAAGAAGCGATTGGAGGAATGGATATGATAGAGCATCCGGATTACATAAAAGAAGTAGCGCGATTAAAGTACACTAAAGAGTATATGCATGAAATATTAGCCCAATCGGAGCGTGATTTAAAATCAGCGCAGGAGAATATTCGCTCAGCAATGGCGAGTGTTGAATATATCGACTCAAGTGATAGCTATTTGAATATATTATCGAATTCACGATTCTTTGAAATGGCTCGTACGCAAAAGGAAGGCTTAGAAGCGGTTAAGAAAAAGCCGTACTTCGCTCGTATCCATTTCCAACGCGACGGAGAAGAAGAGGAATTTTTATATATCGGAAAAACATCACTTTTCCATCGTGAAACACATGAGCCAATCATTGTCGATTGGCGCTCACCTGTTGCGAATGTGTACTATGACGGCAGACTTGGCGATTTAACGTATCAAGTGCGCGATGAGGAGCAATCTGGTCATTTATTTGCCAAGCGCCAATATAAAATTGAACATGGCGAGTTAATCGATTTTCGCGATGTCGATTTAACGACAAATGACGAATTGTTACAAGAAGCTCTTGAAGGAAAAGCAGACGTGCGTTTAACGGAAATCGTGTCGACAATTCAAAAGGAACAAAATGAAATTATCCGTGCGCAATTAAGACAGCCCATTTTAGTACAAGGCGCTGCAGGCAGTGGTAAAACGACGATTGCCTTGCACCGTATTTCATATTTTTTATATACGATGGGCGAACATTTCAAACCGGAGCAGCTCATGATTTTAGCGCCAAATAATCTATTTATCGAATATATTGGTGACGTTTTACCAGAGCTCGGTGTTGATAAAATTTGCCAAACGACCTATGCGGATTATGTGCAAAATGCGACAGGTATTAAACTAAAGCTACAAAATCCGAATGAGCAGCTAGAGCAAATTATAGAAAGCGATACGGGTATAACTTCTTCTTTTTCCATTTCACAAGTAAAGGGTTTGCTCGTTTATCGAGACATTATGGACCGGTATGTGAAATTGTATGAGAAAAAGCTAGCCGCCCTTTTTGATGATGTCTTTATCGAAAAATACCGCATTATACGTGGGAGCCATTTGCAAAAATTATTTTTACATGAATTTGCCTATATGCCGATTGAAAAACGGCTAGAACGTATTAAGAAAATCATACAAACAGAAGTGAAACGGAAGACAACTGCGGTATTAAAGACGCTTAATGACCGCTACGAGGAAACGCTTGGCCGCGCACTGAATGGTATTCGTGATGCGGAAAAACGTCGTCGCATCGTTACAAAATATATCGACGAACGGGATGCGCGCATACCGAAAATTAAAGCTGAGGCGAAAACAACAACATCTGTTTATATGAAGAAATTCGTTAAATTGAAAATAAAACCGGCTTACCGCAATATTATGACGAATCGTCTACTTTTACAGGAGCTCTCTCCGGAATGGACTTTTGAGGAACAGGAGCAATTTTTGCGCGCACATGAAAAGGAAAAATGGGCGCTTGAGGATTTGGCTGCGCTCTATTATTTGCACGCACTTATTAAAGGCATCGACGACAAGTGGAAAATGCGCGTTGTCTTTATTGATGAAGTACAAGATTATAGTTTGTTCCAACTTGCTGCATTAAAGACCGGCTTAGAAACAGATATGTTCACGATGGTTGGCGATCTCGCGCAAGGTATTCATAGCTACCGATCTGTTACTGAATGGGCGCCCGTACTCGAATTATTTCCACGTGCGACATATTCCACCCTGCAAAAAAGTTATCGTACAACTATCGAAATTATGGAAGTAGCAAATAGCGTGCTAGCTCAAATGGATGAAGACTTACCGCTAGTTGAACCAGTTGTTCGACATGGCAAGGAACCGGTCTTCATTGAAAGCACTACCTTTGATGCTACACTCATTGCCGAAACATATGATGCAATTCAAGCAAATGGACACCATAGTGTCGCGCTTATTTGTAAAACGTCAGCTGAAGCAAAAGCATTCGTAAAAAAGCTAGTTGCTTATGGAGTGGATGCTGCGGGACTAGATGAAAACTCTGGTATAGATCAAACAAAACTCCTAGTTATCCCAACACATTTAGCAAAGGGACTCGAGTTTGATGCGGTTATTATCGCTGCCTTTGACACACCATTTTACAACCACTCGATTGATCGCAAACTGCTCTATGTTGCACTAACTCGCGCCATGCATGAGTTATATTTAATCGGCCCATCGAAGGAAACATTTTTACTAACAAAGTAATCTTAGCTAGATTTATAGAAAACAATAATCCACTTTGTTTACGGGGAAATTCTTAGTGCTGCAATCGCTATCCACTCATATTATGGCTACTTTTTACGGGCAGGTACTTTAAAAAATGGTTTTTTCGGGAACCATCTTTTCACTAATCTTTCACGCCATTTCCCCAAATTAAAACGTGATTCTTTTTCATACCGTTTCTTCGGCAATGCAGGTAAACGCAAAAAATCGCCCCCTTTTACACTAGTATATGGTGTAAAGGGGGCGATTATGTTAGTTTAGCGTGTTTTGATGAAGTAATGTAAATTGTTAGTTAGCTATTTTCTCTTCTATTGACTGTATCGGCAACATGATTTATCTCATCACCTACACATCAACCTCCATACACATAATAATCAATTTGCATGGATTTTATAAAGCCGGCTTTTTCATACACGGATAACGCACGTAAGTTTTCAATCTCTACATCGAGTAACACCGTTTTCTCACCACCACGGTATGCAAAATCCTTTGCCCAGTTAAGTAACGCTGATCCAATACCACGCCCTTCAAACTCTGGATGCACAGCAAGCGCCGTTACCCACTGTACTTCTCCTTCCTTGCGTGTTGTGACTGTTCCAACGACGACATTATCAACTTCAGCTACCCACAAAATAAGATCTGCTGTTGTAGAATTAAATTCAATTAATTCATGCGCTTCCTCAAGCGTATCACCAAACGCAGCACTAAAAATTTCTACAAGCGCCAATGTATCCTTGAATTCGAACCGGCGAATAGTTAATCCATCATAAGGAGTCATCATTTCTGCCTTGGCCTCTAGCGTCGCCTCTGAAAAACTATAGTGATACCCTTTTTTCATTAAATAATTTGCACCGAATGGACTGTTTTCCACTGTTAATGCGAGCTCCCCTTCTGCACCGCGTACTGCCATACCTTCTTGTAGCACATTGACTAATGCATTCCCTATACCGAGCTGGCGATACATTGGCGATACGAGCACTGACCACTCGAATGTTTTTAGCCCCATCATATCTACTGCGCTCGCCATGCCGACAAGTTTATTTTGCTCGTCGTCATACACTAATACATAAAAGCCCGACATCTCGTAGTTTCTTGCTGCGTGTAAATTCATCACTAGCTCATAATTAGCCGCGTCTGCTTGCGCTGCCTCTTGACATAAAGCCTTCAATTCCCCAAATGTCTCCTCGTCAATTGGAAACGACACTGTAATCGCTGAAAAATTCATATTTTTTTAAACTCCACTTCACGTAAAATATGACACTAATTCTAGAGGAAGAGGTTCATTCATGCAACTTCTAGAAAGAGCAAGATATTTTGATAATAAGTGAAATTTTCAATTTTCGGTCGACTTGGGCCTGCACGATGCAGGTCAGTCAGCCTTTGCCACACGACGTGGCGCTTTTTGGCTGACCTCCCCCTGTTACCGGCGATAATCCTATTTTTACCGGCGACTTGGGCCTGCACGACGCAGGTCAGTCAGCCTTTGCCACACGACGTGGCGTTTTTTGGCTGACCTCCTCCTGTTACCGGCGATATTCCATTTTTACCGGCGACTCGGCCTGACCTTGACCTCCGTTTTCTATAGGTTTCACTTCTCTATCCAAAAAAAGAGGATCTACGCGAGATCCTCTTGTGCCTTGAGCATTGAAGCATAGATGCCGCCTTTTGCAATTAGGTCGCTTTGCGGGCCTGCCTCAACTAGCTCACCTTTCTGCATTACAAATACGACATCTGCGCTTCGAATTGTATTCAATCTATGTGCAATAACAAAACTTGTACGCCCTTGCATTAATACTTCAAGGGCCTCTTGGATTTTCAATTCAGTTACTGTATCGATACTACTTGTTGCTTCGTCTAGCAATAAAATGACTGGGTCTGCAACTAATGCGCGAGCGATTGATAAAAGCTGCTTTTGCCCTTGTGAAATTTCACTACCATCCGCGGTTAATACGGTTTCATATCCATTCGGTAACTTCGTAATAAAATCATGCGCATTTGCTTTTTTCGCCGCTTCTACAATGTCAGCATCACTAGCATCCAACTTACCGTAGCGAATATTTTCGTAGACACTCGCTTCAAATAAAAACGGATCTTGAAGCACGAACGCCATTTGACTACGCAATGTTTCACGCGTTAAGTCACGTACATCTACATCATCAAACAAAACAGCACCCTCATCAACATCATAAAAGCGAGCAATGAGCTGCATAATGGTCGTTTTTCCAGCTCCTGTCGCTCCAACTAACGCCGCTGTTTGACCAGGCTCCACCTTAAAACTTACATGACGTAGTGTATACTCTTCTTCCGCCTGTTCGTACTTAAACGACACATCACTAAAAGCTACTGCACCGTGCAATTGATGATCTGCTGGTAATCTGCCTGTTTCCACTTCTGCCGGCTCGTCCATAATTGCAAATACACGTTCCGCACCCGCGATAGCAGATAGGACGGTATTAAATTGGTTCGCTAAATCATTTAACGGGCGCGTAAATTGACGAGCATATTCTGTGAAAATAACGATTGTCCCGATTGTTACGTATTCATTTAATGCCAGAATACCGCCAATTCCTGCAACAATTGCAAAGCTTGCGTTGTTCAAGGCGTTCATTACTTTCGGAATATAACCCGAATATGCTAGCGCCCAAAATCCTGTCTTTCGAAGAAGAGCACTTTTCTCCCTGAACTCTTCCTTCACTCGTTCTTCCTGAGAAAATGCTTTAATCACACGCTGTCCAGAAATCGTTTCTTCAATCATGCCATTTAGTGCACCGACCGCGGCCTGTTGTTCTTTAAATAACTTCCCTGTGCGACGTGTAATCCACTGCATCGCAATGAACATTATCGGAATAATAGTCATCGTAAGCAACGTTAATAGAGGACTTAAATACATCATTACTATAAACGTCCCTGTTAACGTTAACACACTTGAAAACACTTGAATAAACGCACTATTTAATGTAGCACTAACCGTTTCTATATCATTCGTCGCACGGCTCATTAATTCCCCATGCTGCCTTTTATCGAAAAAGCTAACCGGCAAACGTAGTAGCTTATGAAAAACACCTGTACGCATACGGTAAATCGTTTGCTGTGCGACCCCAATCATCCAGTAGTTTTGCAAGTAAAGTGAAACTGATAACACAATATAAATAGCAATTAGCGCCACAATCATCGGTAACATAGCCTTAAAATTACCAGGCACAATATAGTGATCTATCATTTTACCAATTAAAAATGGTCCGATGAGTGCTAGCGCCGAACTCACAACAACCATGAGCAGAACCATGACAAGTAAAGCTCGCTGTTCATCAACGATTTTCCAAATACGACCGAGCGTACTTTTCCAGTCACTAGCGCGTGGACCTTTTTTCTTTACTACCTTCTTTTGTAAATCTTCCTTTGTTAAAACACGCTCGTAGCCAAAAGGTTTTTCAAGAAATTTCATGAATGCTCCCCCTGTTCCTGCTGCGATTGCGCAATTTTTTTATAGAGCTCGTTTGTTTGCACTAGCTCCGAATGCGACCCAAAACCAACTACTTGTCCGGCGTCTAAAAGTAATATACGATCTGCTCCGCGCGCTGTCCGAATTTTTTGTGTCACGACAAGCATCGTTGCACGCTCTTCCTCTAACGCATCCCACAACGCTGCCTCCGTTTTTACATCAAGCGCAGACGTACTATCATCTAATATTAAAATTTGGGATTTCCGAATAAGTGCACGTGCAATAGATAGGCGCTGCTTTTGTCCGCCTGATAAATTGACGCCCTTTTGCCCTACACGTGTGTTATATGCATTCGGAAAGCTTTCCACCGCTTCATGAATTTGCGCTTTGGCTGCAGCTGCTTCAATTTCGCCAAGCCCCGCATCCACTTTACCCCATCCAACATTTTCAGATATTGAGCCGGTAAAGAGCAGTGATTGCTGTGGCACAAAGCCAATCATCGCACGTAATGCATCTAAATCCCAATCGAGTACGTTGCGTCCGTTGACAAATACTGTACCCGAAGTTGCTTCATAAAAACGAGGTATTAAGCTAAGAAGTGATGATTTTCCAGCGCCAGTAGCTCCCATGATTGCTAGCTTCTCGCCTTGCTTCACATCAAAGGATACATTCCGTAACACTGGTGTATCATTATAAGCAAATGACACATTATTAAAGCGTACCGTTCCAAGCTGTTCTTCAGCAAAATCAATCGCTTGTCCCGAACGTACTTCAAGCCCGTCTTCAATTAATAATATTTCTTCCATACGCTCCGCCGACGCTTTCGCACGCGCAAACGCGACAATTATAAAGGCAAACATCGAAAACGCCCCGGTCATACGCATTGCATAGTTAACAACCGCTACTAAATCACCAACCTGTGCCGATCCAGCACTTACTTCACGTGCACCAAACCAAAGAACTGCTAGTAAACTGAAATTCATAACAAGTAGTAGTACCGGCATAATAAGCTCCATCGTTCGTAGCGCCTTCATCGTATCAAATTTCAATGCGTCTGCTACCTTTTCAAAGCGGCTCGATTCATACTGACCTCGCATATATGCTTTCACTAAGCGAACCGCCTGCAAACCTTCCTGCAACACGCGATTCACACGGTCAAGACGATTTTGTACATGACTAAAATAAGCAACTCCGCGCTTCACCATAAAAGCTAAAAATAACAGTAAAATTGGCGCCCCAATGACTAAAAACAGTGCCATTTTTGCATTAACAGCAAACGCCATAATCATACTACCTATAACAGCTAGTGGTGCGCGTAACATTATACGTAAACTCATAAAAAACACGTTTTGCACTTGCGTAATATCGCTCGTCAACCGTGTAATGAGGCTAGATGTAGGAAATTTTAAATACGTTGCCATCGTAAAAGATTGGATTTTACTAAATAGCTCATTTCGTAAATCATAGCCAAAACTTTGCGCTGCATGAGAAGAAAAGTAAGAGTTTGTTATACCAGAAATAAGTGCTACTAGAGCCAGCCCAAACATGACAGCTCCCCACAACCAAATCGCATCCCCATTACTCGCTAAAATGCCTTCATCAATAATTTTCGCCATAATAAGTGGTTGCACAAGCTCAACAAATAACTCAATTAACATCAACGTTAACGCAATAAGTGCTGGCCATTTATATGGTTTAATATAAGAAAAAACTGTTTTCATTGCGACACCCCTTGGTAGCAGCCAACTACGCTTTATGTAAAATTATTTTGTAACCCGAAATATAATTATGCCATAATTTTCAGTAAATTCAAATTGAAGAATCTTGCAATGTTTTTGCTAATGAATCAAATAATAATCCGCAGCCGTTTTGTAAATACAAAATACCGTAGATAAACTAAAGAACATACTACTTCACAATTAGCAGTTGGTAACATGCTCACATTTTACCCTCATCTATAATTTTAGTTATTTTAAATTGTTATAGATTGTCTTCCGTTTAGGTATAAAGATTCTTTTTGACATTTTGATAAATACACTTCAATATACTTAAAACACTTTATACTATATAATTTATATACGACTATATAAATGGTTAAGTTTTTCATCTTTTTGCTCTTAATTGTATTATTTTACTATATCACCAACAAATACTAGAGCAATATTTTTCATTTCATTGCATCGCACAAAAAGTAATATATATTTCCTTATTCATTAACTAATTAGAAAATTAATAGTGAAGATTATACATAAAAAGAAATATATTTCTATAAATCAGAGCACTTATACTCAATACAAATTCCCATTAATTTGTATTACTTTTTTATTAATTTAAATTTCCAATAAGTAGTTTATACCCGATATTTTACATTATTAAATTATTGTTATTACAATGGTAATGACTATACACCTTAACTTATTCTATAATGATAGTATATTTATATGAACAGAGGAGATAAATTTTATGAGCCTACAAATATATAACGTTAATAATAAATTATTGGAAGAGGCTCCGTTCCCTTCTTTTGTAATCGGCAAGCTAAGCCAATTGATAAAATGGAGCGATAAGAGCGAACAATTTTTTGGTTACTCTGCTGATGATTTTGTACAAAATCCGGCTATTATCAGAGAGCAATTTTTTTCCCCTGTAGCGTCTGAAATATTGCACGATATCGTTACTACTGAAGTATCCATTCGCCTTGATAACTTACAGCTTTTAACGAAAACCGAAGAGCTAGTCGATGTTTCCATCATCACTAAACCTTGTCTTTTTGACGGTCAATTGGCAACATTAGTTATGTGTTTGCCAATCCAAGAGATGCGCATGCTTAGTAATGAAAACCAAGAATTAATTGATTTAAAAAAAGGGATCATGTCTTCTTTTATGGTAGTCACACTAGATTACGAGGGGTTTATTACACATTGCAATCCACTGTTTTTAAAAATGAGTCACTGGACACCGAAGCGAGTACTAGGGAAAACATTTTGGCAACTATTCCCGGATACAGAGGCCAGCACACATATCGCACAAACGATCTGGAGAACGTTAAATAATGGTAACGTTTGGCAAGGTGAGGTGCAGAAAGCAAAAAAAGATGGTCAAACATACTGGACGCATTTAACTGCGATTCCAACAGCCGATCACTCTACAAAAAATTCAAGCTTTATATTAATTGAAAAAGATATTACAAAAGATAAAACGATACAATTACAACTTGAAAAAATAGCGTACATTGATACAGAAACTGGCTTTATGAATGTTCATCGCCTAGAGCATATCACTACAAAAATGATTGAAGAAGGCCGTCATTTTTCATTCGTTTATATGAGTATCGATAAATTTTACACATTAAAGGATATGCAAAATGGAGATCCAGAGCATAGCTTAATAGTAGAATTTACAAAACGTATGAAAATGTATTTCCAAGATAGTACGATGGCACGCATTAACGAAAACGATTTCGTAGTCATTACACCGCTGCCTGAATGGTTTATACAAGGTTTCTTAACATATATGCAACAACATCCGATTTACAATGGCAATGTCGCTGTACCTATTTCGATTAGCGGAGGAATTACGCGATCACCGGAGGATCAATCAACGTTTGCGCAGTTAATGAAAGCTTCCCTTGCAGCTATTATAAACGTACGTGAAGCTGGCGGAGATAGCATTGTTTCTTTATCGAAAGAAAATCATAAAGCGTTATATCGAAAGTCATTAATCGAAAAACGTTTACTACTTGCACTTGATCAAAAAAATTTAAAAGTTCTTTATCAACCTCAACTTGATATGAAAACTGGGAAAATCGTTGCGGTCGAAGCACTAGTTCGTTGGGAAGATGAGGAAATTGGTGTTGTATCACCAGACGAATTAATTCCGGTAGCCGAGGAAACTGGCTTAATTCATAATATCGGTTCATTCATGCTAGAAAAAGCATGTGAGCAAGCATTGGCATGGAACGCAGCGGGCATCCCGTTAAGAGTGAGCATTAACTCATCTGTGCGCGAATTCCGCGACAAAAATATGGCACGCTCGATTATAGATACGCTAGTACGGACAAATTGCCCTGGGGATTTAATTCAAATTGAAATTACTGAGAAATTTGCCCTTGAGGCGGAAGGCGAAACATCAATTATTAAACAGATGCGTCAGCTAGAGCGGGAAGGTATTGTCTTTGCTCTTGATGATTTTGGGACAGGCTATGCCTCATTCCGTTATATGCAGCTATTACCTATTGAAATACTAAAAATAGATCAAACATTTACAAATTCTTTACTGAAATCTGAAAAATCACAACTTCTTATGCACGGTATGATCCAATTCGGAAAATCAATGAATTTAACAGTGCTTGCTGAAGGTGTAGAAACAGCTGAGCAACAAAAACTGTTAAAAAGCTTCGGCTGTGATTTAGCACAAGGCTTTTATATTAGCAAACCTATAACAGCAGCTGAAGTTACGAAGTTCTATAATTCTACTAAATAATAGAAGGGATGCTCGGTTAGTATTAATGCCGAACATCCCTTTTCAATTATCCAATTTACCTAGGTTTTTTTAACTTTATAAAGGACTGGATTGACGTTTTCCCTTTGCTCATCATCCTTAATAATATTTGCATAATAATTTCTGCAAATACTAGCCCCATTGCAATGGCACCGGAAATCATAAAGGCGCGCATCCCGTTTTGAATACCCATTGCATAATCAAGCTCCACAATATTTCGCATCGTGTTATATGCAATCCCCCCTGGTACGAGTGGGATGATGCCAGAAACACTAAAAATGATCATCGGCATTTTATAACGACGTGCAAACAGTTGTGCCACAATTGCTACTACAAACGCACCAATAAAAGACGCTCTTACTTCATCAATCCCTTGCACGCTAAGCGCGTAATAAATCGACCAGCCAATTGAGCCAACAAAACCACAATACGGAATAGCTTTCGTCGGTGCATTAAAAATGACACCGAAACACGCCGTCGCAACGAAACTCAATATTGCTTGAATAACATAATCCATAAATTCCTCCCAATTCATTCACCTCGGCACACTTGAACTTATCGCTACTCTTTAGTAACAAAATCACGCTATTGAAAGAGATTAAAACGCGAGCACAAGTGCAATTCCCGAGCCGATTGCAAAAGCCGTTAAAAAGGCCTCTGCCCCTTTAGCTATCCCTGCTATGAAATGCCCCGCCATTAAATCACGCACTGCATTTGTAATAAGTAAACCAGGTACAAGCGGCATAACGGAGCCGATAATTATTTTGTCAATTTCTGTACCATAGCCAAACTGTACTGCAAAATACGCAATAGTACCGACAACAAGTGCTGCTAAAAACTCTGAGAAAAACTTCACTCTAGTGAAACCATGTACCATTGTCACAACATATAGCCCTACGCCTCCCGCAATAAATGCGGCTGGCATATCACTCCACATCCCTTTAAATAATATTAGGAAACAGCTACTCGCAATTGAAGCTGCTAAAACTTGTAGCGCAATTGGTAAAAAATAGTTCGTTTTTTGTATCTTCTTTAACTCGTCATAAGCCTGTTCTAATGTTATCATTTGAGATGTAAGCTTTCGTGATACATTATTAACGAGAACGATACGATGTAAATCGGTAATCCTCGTTGAAATAGATGTAATACGTGTTGGATGGGTACCTCCAAGTGAAAAGATAATACCCGTCGGCGTGACGTAACTTTGTGCATCGCTCATATTTTGCGACCGGGCCATTCTCAACATCGTATCTTCCACGCGATACGTTTCAGCGCCACTTTCCATCATTATTCGGCCTGCGAGCAAAAAACAATCTATGGCCATCTCATTTTGCTGTTGGTCTATCACGTGCCAACCTCCTTACGTTGTGCTCATCGTATCGAAACATTAAATATTTTTATATTTAATAGTCTTTTTCCTTCATCTAAACGTCTATATTTTATCATAGAAAGGGGCGCACGTAGCATGAAAAATCGATATAGAAAAAGACTCGGACCTTGGATTGACATCCTCCTAATAGGCTCCATTATTATTCTAGCCTCAGCCATTGTATTCTTCACCGTCATCGGCAATGATTTTAAATTCCAAAAGACTAGTGCCTCGCAGAATGAGGAGCATGCTGAGCAGCAATCATCCGAAATTACCGAAGCGGAGTCAAAATTTCCTGGTATTCGCATTGTAACCGATATTTCTGATGACGATACGATGCCCTATGCAATTCAGTATCCTCAAACAGAGTACGATGCTTTTAACGAATCGCTTTTACAATACATAACTGTATCAAAAGATCGTTATACAACTGCAATGCGCCTTAAAAAAAATGCTGAGAAAGATGAAACGGTATCAGGTGAATTAAATATTAGTTTTGAAACATATCCATACAAAGATCATTATTATTCTTTTGTACTGACGCAGCATATGTCAACTGATACTGAAACATACGAGACTTCAATTAAAACATTTTTCTTCAATAATGAAACTGGTGAAATTCTTGATATTCGTACATTACTAAATCAAGATTTAAAAAGTTTAGAAACATTTTCAAACCATGTCCGCTCGCAAATTTTAGACAATACAGAGTTTAAAGGGCAATTATTAAAAGATACGATGCTCGCAAAAACTGAACCGAAATGGCGTTTATTCCAGCGATTCGCTATTCAAGATGAGTCACTTGTCATTTATTTCGATAAAGGGGAAATTACTAATCCAGCGGTCGGTGTACCAACCGTTATAATGCCTCTATCTTATATTAACCCACTGCTCGCCGAACAATTCCAAGAGCAAATGGTGTCTGCAGATACGATTGTGTCAGATAAAGAGAATCAGAATGGTACTAAACGTGTTGCACTTACTTTTGATGACGGACCTGATCCAAAAGCGACAAAGCAAATTTTACAACTACTAGAGAAATATGACGCGAAAGCAACATTCTTTATGCTCGGTAATCGCGTACAGTATTATCCTGACATTGCAAAAGAAGTGTATGATGCCGGACATGAAATAGGCAGCCATAGTTGGAGTCACCCTATGCTTACAAAACTGTCTTCCAAGCAAGTGCTCGAGGAATTTAATTCAACAGAAAAAGCCATTATGCAAGCGACCGGCAAGCCAGCTACCGTGTTCCGTCCACCATACGGGGCAACTAATCAACGCGTGAACGGGCTCATCCCAATTCCTGTCGTAAACTGGTCTATTGATACACTCGACTGGAAGCACCGAGATGCTAAGAAGCTACTACCTTCTGTGAAAAATAATATGCATAATAACGCCATTATTTTAATGCATGATATTCACATTTCTACAGCAGACGGCTTAGAACCAGTACTACAATATTTACAAAATGAAGGCTATCAATTTGTCACAGTTAGTGAAATTTTGCCATACAGATAAACAAAACCGCTCGTAATTCGAGCGGTTTTATTATTTATCTTATATTTATCGTTATTCATCTTAGCCTTACCGTGAGCTAAAAATTTATCCTCCTCGAGCAACATAAATTACTCCGCTCTCATGCAGGATTCGTACATATGCCTCTCCAAACAACACAAGGTTTCGCTCAATTCTTTTCCACCTTATATTGCAGCGAAATAGCATCTAGCTTCTTAAATGTTTTCAAATCGTAACTCACAATTTCACCTTGCGCTACTGTATACAGGGCGTCATTAATATAAATCATACGACGCACAACCTTTTCCCACTGCTCATATTGCTCACCCGCTTTTGCTAGTGTCACAAGGTCTGCTTTTAACTTAATTCCTTCTGTCGTCACCTCATAAACTTGCGAACCCGTTCCTTTATAAACCGCATCATACTCCCCTTTATCTGCATAAATGGTAATCGGGAAGCCGTAGTAATGATTTTCCTCGTCACGGAATAATGCCTTGTGATCATATTGCACATCCGAATACGTACCGCGTCCGCCGATAATAACCGCATCTTTTTCTTTCGGATTTGCTAAATCACTCACATCGAATAATGCTAGCTTCATCCCTTTCGTTATGACGAATGGTTCCTTCGAATAGCTATCGATGCGTACTTGCGTATCATAACCAATGCCGATTAAATGATTATCATCTAAAGGATGTAAATAGTTACTAAATCCAGGTATTTTTAACTCACCAAGAACTTTCGGATTTGCTGGGTTTGCCACATCGATGACAAACAATGGGTCGACTTGTTTAAATGTCACGATATACGCTTTGTCGCCCATGAAACGAGCAGAGTATATACGTTCGCCACGCGCTAAATCGTTTAGAGAGCCTACTTGATTTAAGTTTTTGTCTAAAATGAATAAATGATTTTTTGAGTTTGCATCATTACCCCAAGCATTTCCTTCTGTAGTCGCTACACGGAAATGACCGTCGTACTCATCCATTGAGAACTGATTTAAAATCGTACCTTTTACTGTCGTTTCCGCAGTCATTTTAATGGCTGTTTTATTAATCGAAAATTTATAAATTTGTGTATTAACTATAGACGGCATCCAATCTATTAACATACGTTTTGTTGAGGCCGGAGCCGTATAATCGTACTTCGGTGATGTTACATAAATTGCTTTCGGGGACATATACAGTTGCGAGCCACTACCTAAGTAGCTCTCTGTTTTTACTTCATTTTTTGCAAAATCCTTTAAATCAATAGCCGATAATATTGTGTAATTTGGCTCTGAACTGCCTGGGAAAATTGTTATTTTTTCAATTGGCATCGGTTCAGACGTATTTTGCTCATTACTATCAAAAATGAATGGACGTAATTCTACATCTACTTTCTCACGCATTAACCAGTAATTCGGCGTTGTATTCGTTACCATATATAGCACATCACCGTGTTTGCGCACTCCTGCAAGCATACCCTCCTGCCCAATTTCACGCACAAGCTGAGGATCTTTCACATTGCTCACATTGTAAAAGGCAAATTTCGAAAGCGCCAAATGCTGCATATAATCCTTCCCTTTAATCGGGCGCTCCTCATAACTGTCATACGCTACAATTAACAATTTGCCGTGCAACATGAGCTTTGTTGGATACGCATTTTCTTTAAATGTCTTTTTCGATACAACCTTCATATTTTTTGGATTACTCGCATCTGTAATAATTAATTGATTGTCCCCAATCGAATAAATATAGCGACCATCTGTAACAACAATATCTCCTTCTTCAATATCCTCCACTTGGTTATTCGTTGTGGAATGACGAGACGAACCCGTACCGCCTGATGCAGAATCCATTGCTACAGATTCTTCTTTTGCAGAATTTGAAAAATTACTTTCAGTTTGTGCGTTGCCATAACGCTCATTTTCAAAGTTAAGTACTGTTTCGAAATACGTTTTTAAATCCTGTTCAGATGTAAGCTGCTTAATTTCATCCACAACAGTAAATTCAACAGTCTTATTCGAATTGCGTACTGATATTTTCTTAAAAGCGTTTTTCTCGACATGAAGTGTGTAGGAGCCGACCTTTAAACCCGAAATGATAACGGAATTATTTGATCCGCTCAACAATAACGTAGCGTCAACCTTTTTACCAGTACCCTTATCTACTACATAAACACTGCCGTCTGTTAAACTTCCCTCTTTTATTTCACCTGAAAAATAAGCGTTAAATGGCTGGTCAACGAATACAGCAGATGCCGCATAGGCTTCGATTTTCTTATCGAAAAACATTACAGTTGAAGCGAATAGAACAAAAATAATCGCAATTATTCCTCCAACATATAATTTCCCCTTCATTTACTTCACTCCTTTTCCTTGCTTTTATACATTAGACGGGTACCGCTACATTTAGTTACAATTTTTATTATTAATTACTAAATTTGGTCCATTACCATAACTAGTGTTGATTTCCGTTGCGCAAGCATGCTTTCCTGGGGGCGTCCGTTGAGCCTCCTCGGGGCGGTCTCGGGCCAACAGGACTAAATTTGTATACAAAAAACCTAGCAGGGACACGCCCCGCTAGGCAATTTTTTTACCATTTAACAATCATCGCTGAGCGGTGCGATGTTTCTTTAATAACAACGCCACGCTTCGCCATTTCCGCGATATATGCTTCACCCGGAACAACTACCTCTGGTGCGAATACACCACGCTCCTTAATCACACTACTGCCAATCATTTGTGCAACAACAGAAATCGTACATGCTGTTGCACGTGCCATCGCCGTCACACCGACCTCCGTATTCTTTTTCACAACCATTTCATACTCATACGTTATTTGTTCCTCTGATTTTTCACCTGCAATAATTACACGCAGTAATACGGCATCTATATTGTTCCCAAGGTCGAGCTTTTTCTTCAGCGCTTCACGTACAACCTCACGTACGCCTACATCACGTCCTTCAGCTTGCACAATATTTTCCTTATCTAAGAAACCAAGATCCGCGAGTAGCTTAAATTTCTCCGCATGCCCTTTATAGCGAATTGTTTTATACTCAAGTGTTTTTAAATTAGGGAATGTTTTATATAACGTTGAAATGCCGCCTGATGTATAAAATGCCTCTAATACGCCAAACTCATCGAAATAAATCGGCTCGACTCCTGTTAATGATTCTACTTCTGTTAACTTCCCTTTTTGAATCGCTTTTGATGGCTCTGTATAATGATCAAACACGCCATCAAGCGAGAATACACGTGTATAATCGAGCGGAGGCTTAGGCTCTGTTGGTATGCCTCCTACGAATAGCTTTATAGACTCTACTGAATCGAGCTTTGTCGTACCATAGCCTGCTAAAATATTGATCATACCCGGTGCTACACCTAAATCCGGTATAATTGTAACGCCAGCAGCTTTTGCTTCCTCCGTCAATTGTAAGATTTTTTCCGTCACACCCCCAATATGACCACCTAAATCCACAGCGTGCACACCTGTTGCAATGGCTGCTTTTGCCACACGCTCGTTGAATTCATAAAACAGGGCATTAATTGCTACATTCCCTTTTGCAAGCACTTCACGAAGGTCTTCATCACAATGTGCATCTAATTGTACTGCTTCAATCTTGTCTGTATTTAATGTACTTATGAAAGTTTCTACCATTTCTACGGCTACATCTGCTAAATACACTTTTTCAACAGATTCACTAGCAATTAAATCACGCGCTACCTCTTTCCCCATTAAGCCTGCACCTAGAACTACTACTTTCATGTAACCCATCCCCTTTATTATAGTTTCGAGTTCTCTCTAAGAAAGCAACATGTGCGCATACCATTTTTCTTCTTGTTGTTATGAATCACACCGCACCCCAATGTTACTTCGGTTCCTTCCCCCTTGCGCTAGCATACTAGTCAGTCTTCACCAGCGCTTGCCAAGTGTTTACGGTTGCTTATATTCCATTTATCATGTATCAATTTGAGCGCGCTGCAACGTGCCGCTGTAGTCGACGTAAATACTTTTCCATTCTGTATACACGTCAAGCGCTGCCTGCCCAGAATCGCGGTGGCCATTCCCTGTCCCCTTTGTGCCACCGAACGGCAAGTGAATTTCAGCCCCTGTTGTACCAGCATTGACATACACAATACCTGTATCTAAAAGTTGCTGTGCTTTAAATATCGTATTCACATCGCGTGAGAAAATAGAACTTGATAACCCGAATCGCACACTATTATTTACAGCAATCGCTTCATCTAAATTAGCTACTTCAATAATGCTAATGACAGGTCCAAAAATCTCCTCTTGTGCAATAATCATGTCCGCATTCACATCGGTAAAGACGGTCGGTTCAAAGTAAAAACCTCTATCTAACGGAGCTTCTGTTAAAATACGCCCGCCTGTTAGTAATGTTGCACCTTCCTGATTACCGATGCCAACATAGTGATTAATTTTCTCTAGTGCTGCTCTATTAATAACTGGTCCGACTTTCACATGTGGGTCAAGTCCATCACCAATTGTAATGCGTTCCATTGCAGTAAGAAGCTTATCCTCGAGCACTTTCTTCACCGAGCTATGTACGATGACTCGGCTACACGCTGTACAACGCTGTCCAGCTGTACCGAACGCGCTCCATACTATACCTTCCACTGCTAGATCCAAATCTGCATCATCCATAACGATAACTGCATTTTTACCGCCCATCTCGAGCGATAGTTTTTTCAAATGTTTACCGCCTAACTCCGCCACTTTACTACCTGTAGCAGTCGATCCAGTAAAGGAAATTACGCGAATATCCGGATGCTCAACCATTGCGGTACCGATTGTTGGTCCTGTACCGAATACGATATTCGCAACGCCTTTTGGTAAGTCTACTTCTTCAAAAATTTTCGCCAGTTCATAAGCCATCATCGGCGTTTCATTGGATGGCTTCCAAACAAACGTATTGCCTGCAACAAGCGCAGGGAATGCCTTCCACGTAGCAATCGCAATCGGGAAATTCCATGGTGTAATAAGGCCCACAACCCCAATCGGTGCACGTACACTCATCGCAAATTTGTTCGCAAGCTCAGATGGCGTTGTTTCCCCAAACAATCTGCGTCCTTCGCCTGCCATATAAAGGGCCATATCAATACCTTCTTGTACTTCACCGCGCGCTTCTTCAATAACTTTGCCCATCTCACGTGTTAGTACTTGTGCTAAATATTCTTTTTTCTCTTTTAATTTAAATCCAATTTCATATAAATAATCCGCACGCTTTGGCGCAGGAACAAGCGCCCAATGCTTTTGTGCCTTTTTTGCTGCATTTACAGCTGCATCAATTTCTGTTTTCGTTGAGAGTGGTATCGTTCCTAGTTGATCTCCCGTGGCCGGATTAATAATTGGCATCGTTTGTAAATTATTATCCACCCATTCTCCGCCGATAAAATTCTTTAAGTCCATTACGCCTCCCCTTCCTTTTATGAAAATTCTGATAATACAGTATATTGATTCGACATTTTCTACCTTAAACCCTTTTTTTCTCCAATCAAAATATTAATATCTTTTGTTTCTCGTATGAAACTTCTTGAAGCAATCAAACGTACATATTATCAGTAGGATAGTTTTTCTAAGGAGGACATTAATTATGAACAATCACGAAATTGACTACAAACTTTACGGCGATGATATGCAATTTGTTGAGGTGGAGCTGGATCCAAATGAAACAGTTATCGCTGAGGCAGGAAGCTTAATGATGATGGATGATCAAATTCGCATGGAAACTATATTTGGAGACGGAGCTCATTCGGGCGGGGGCTTAATGGGAAAATTAATGGGCGCCGGTAAACGTTTAATTACAGGTGAAAGCTTATTTATGACGACATTCACAAACGTAGGCTCTGGCAAACGTCACGTCTCTTTTGCATCTCCTTACCCTGGTAAAATCATTCCAATGGATTTACGTGAGTATAACGGCAAAATCATTTGTCAAAAGGATGCTTTTTTAGCAGCAGCTAAAGGTGTAACGGTCGGCGTAGAATTTCAACGTCGATTAGGTACGGGCTTCTTCGGTGGTGAGGGCTTTATTATGCAAAAACTTGAAGGGGACGGCATGGCATTTATCCATGCAGGTGGTACAATTCACCGAAGAGATTTACAGCCTGGCGAAACTTTACGTTTAGATACAGGTTGCTTAGTCGCAATGACTTCAAATGTAGACTACAATATCGAAATGGTAAGCGGCGTTAAAACTGCTTTATTCGGTGGAGAAGGATTATTTTTAGCAACACTTTCTGGTCCTGGTACAGTTTGGGTACAATCATTACCATTTAGCCGTTTAGCAAGTCGTGTATTCTCAGCCGCACCAATAACTCAAGGCGGCGGTGGTCAATCTAAAGGCGAAGGCGGCATCGGCGGGCTGTTTGATTTATTTAATAAATAAGTTTATGGCGTAGGAAGCAAATTCCTACGCCTTTTATAGTATACATTCGTTAAAATGAACTTCGGGAAATATACTGCGGGGTACTCTTTCTACCAAAAGCAAAAGCTGCTCAAATAAGTCGTAAAAAACGAACTTTTTGAACAGCTCCTAACCATTATAAATATAATACAAAAATTAAAATGGCCGCTAATACGATTCGGTAAATAGCGAATGGCGTTAGTTTCACACGTGAAATTAATTTCAAGAAGAATTTAATTGAAATTAACGCAAAAACAAAAGCACTAATGAACCCTACTGCATAAAACCAAAAGTGATCTGCATTAATTTGATCCCAGTTTTTTAGTAAAGATAAACCACTCGCACCTGCCATAATAGGTACTGCCATAATAAACGTAAAGTCTGCTGCCGTTTTATGGTCTAAACCAAGAAGTACCCCACCTGAAATTGTGGCACCAGAACGTGAAAATCCTGGCCATAATGATAAACATTGTACGAGCCCAATTTTAAATGCTTTACCATATGAGATATTATCTAAAGAGGTAATGGCTGGTCTTTTCGGACCGAATTTATCGGCAACAATCATCAAAATCGCACCAATGATTAATCCTATAACTACGGTTTTAACACTGAATAAATTTTCATCAATAAAATCTTCAAATAATACGCCGAATACACCTGCTGGAATAATTCCAATGATTACATGTCCTAAATTAAAATTCCCTGATGCTTTTTGTCCATCGATTTTATATAAACCGACTAAGCTTAGCATACGCTTCCACATGACAACTACAACCGCTAAAATGGACCCAAGCTGTACGACGATTTTAAATGTATTAGCTGATCCCGGACCTAAAAACTCCTTTGTTTTCAGCCACATATCATCAACAATAATCATATGACCTGTTGATGAAACTGGCGCAAACTCCGTCATCCCTTCGACAAATCCGAGGATAAGCGCCTTTAATAACTCAATAAATTCCATAATAAGACTCCTCTACATTGTTCAATACTCAAATACAATACACGAATGTTCTATTACTGTCCATCGCTTTTAATATGCACGACCCACATTTCAGAGCGGCTACCTATACGTGTTGGCGGACCCCAAAATCCAAAACCGCTCGATACAAGTGTATGCATATCATCTTTCTTTTTGTAACCGTAATCTACCTCAAACATTTTACCTGTTATAAGGTGATTCGGCCACATTTGCCCTAAATGAGTGTGCCCAGATAAATGCAAATCCACCCCTGCATTAGCCGGTGTTTGTAAATCATTTGGCGTATGATTCATGACAATCCATGGAAAATCCTTTTGTTCTGGTGCTAATTGTTCAAGCCCAAGTCGGTTTTTATTCGTTATATCTTCTTGCCCTGTTAAATAAAAACGTTCGCCAACTAAAATAGTTTCATCAAGTAATATTTTAACATTGGCCTGTTTCATTTCTTCCACTAGTAAGGGAATTTTCTTGCCATAATATTCATGATTACCGAGCACCCCGTACACACCATATGTAGATTTTAACTGCGACATGACTTCCCCCATCCCTTTTTCGACAAACCAGAGTGGATCATCATCAACTAAATCTCCAACTAGTAACACAACATCTGGATTATACTCATTTGATAAATCAACGAACTTTTGTAAATGTCCTTTATCTGAGAGTACACCTAAATGGAAATCAGACCCTACAACTACGGTCATTGGTTCATCAATATCCATATTAATTGTCAACTCACGCACAACCGGTGAATACGCATTGTACGAGCCGATAATAAATAGCATAATAAAAAGAAGTAATGCCACGCTACCTACCAAACGTACCGATAGCGGTGTAAAAAAGACGAATAAATTGGCGATAACACTTAATGCAATTCCATACTGTAGCACAAACATCCAGTAACTCCCAATAACCGATAGTGGTCTCAGCCATTCATGTAAGCGTCCTAAAACAAAGCCAAAGGACACAGCAAAAAGTAATGACCAAAATAATAGATTCGGTATGTGTACGCTCCATGATACTAGCCATGCATTTATATTCCAACCTATGTAAAAAGTAATCGCACTATAAATAATGACAACAATAATTCCTATTAAAATTGGCAACGTACAGCGCCTCCTATACTTAATATACTGTTTTAAAAGTATAGCATTGTCTGTGTATTCTAGAAAAATATAACACTTAAAACTTCGAATAACGCATAATCGTATAGTAAAGAAAGGAGTGATCATATGGATCCAGAAATTATCGGCGGTTTTATTATTTGTCTTTTTGTTGGCATCGGCATTATACTAGCTGGCTGGCTTATTTGGAAAAAGGAATATTATCATTTGATTGCAGGTTTCGATGCTTCCACATTTAAAGGTGATACAAAGGCACTTGGGAAAATGTTCGGTATTTCAATGTATATACTAGGATTCATGACCATATTACTGCCATTTGGACTTGAATTTATCGGTGAATGGCTCGGTATAGCATACGCCGCATTGACCATTATCCTAATAATTTTCTTAATCGTGCGCGCCAATCAACTCAAGTAAGAAAAGAGGAGAAATCATAAGCGATTTCTCCTCTTTTATTAAAACGCAGCTTGCACTGTGACAACGACTTTGAATAAATCGCCATCTACTTCAATTTTCATTCTAGCACCATGCAAATCGACAATTGATTGCGCAATCGCTAATCCTAAACCAGAGCCATCTGTATGTCTAGAAGTATCTGCTCGTTTAAAGCGTTCAGTTAATTCATCGACGTTTTCAGTAAGCTCATACTTGGCGATATTTTTTACGGTAAATTCGGCTTCAGTTCCTGTTTGTTTCAACGTTACATAAACACGTGTATTAGGAAGTGAATATTTACGCGCATTGACAATAATATTATCGATGACACGCCACCATTTTTGACCGTCTACATAGGCAAAAATCGGTTGGTTTTCGATATTAACACGTAAATCTAAATTTTGTGCAGCGAAATCCTCTCCATGCTCGCCCACTGCCTGCTGCAACAGTTGTGCTAAATCCACTCGCTGCTTCATAAGCTCTACATTACCACTTGCCATTTTCGATACATCAAATAAATCTTCTATTAATGTTTTTAGTCGCGCTGATTTTTTATCGAGAATGTCAATATATTTTAAGCGCTCTTCTTCTTCTAAATCAGGGTTTTTCAGTAAATCGGTATACGTAATAATCGATGTCAGCGGAGTTCGTAAATCATGGCTAACATTTGTAATAAGCTCTGTTTTTAAGCGCTCACTTTTAGCTTGCTCGCTCATCGATTTGCGCACACCTTCACGTAATTCGTTCAAATTTTTCGCGTGATCCGCAATCGGTGACTTTCCTTTTACAACAACATCACTTGTTAAGCGTCCCTCTGCCATATCCTTCGTCTGTTTCATTACACGGTTTAGGTAGCCCATGCGACGAAGGAACACGTATAATGTCGGCATCAATACGAAAATAAAGAGCGGAATGTACACAAGTAATAATTCAGGCGCTATCAACACACCAGTAAAGCCTACCCCTGCAAGGAAAAAGACAATAAGCATTGCTAATGTTTGTACACCAATCGAACGATTTAAAAAGACCTCTTCTACTGCTTCCCCAATACGTAACGACACAGATTTTTTCCATTTCTCTATATCTCGAATATCAGATAGCATCCATACCGTGCTCGTAATCAATGCCGCTAACAGCACTGCTGTCAAAACAAATAATACGGCAAGCTCTAGCAAATTAAAAAGATTATAGTGGTCAAATCTAAAATAAGCGAAACTATAAATCGTACTCCCTAATCCATTTAACATAGCAATTAACAACATGAAAGCAAACAGCCATACCCCGAGAACTATATCAATCGGCAATTTATTAAAATAAGGTCTAGCTTGTGGGAATAAATTTTCAAATTGCTCACGCTCTGGCTTCATGACAGTAAGCAGTAAAATAAGCGTAATAATCCCTGTGCCCCACACAATATAATGAATGATTTTAGACAGTGTAAATGCTTCATAGTTTTGCTTGAATTCGGCATTTTTCAACATCGATTTCGGTACCGTTACTATACCTGTATAGCGCTGCTCGTCCAACGAAATATACATCTCACGATTTAGTATTGACCCACCATCATCAATATACCTGCTGTCTGCATCTATATAAAACTCCGGAGTTGATCTAAAATAGGATCCTTCCGTAAATTTTTGTGTAAAAAGAGCTGCCTCATTAACATCTTTCGCCGTAATAATCTCGCCTGTTTCGATATTCTTAAATTCAAAAGCAAAATAATTATAAGTTGATAAAAACTGTTTTTTATCACGCTCAAATTCTTTCGCGTATCCATCAATCATTTGTTCTTTTACAGTACGGATTTTTTCAGCAACATGTTCATCATCCGTGAAGTTTTTCTTCACTGCGGCAATTTTTCTGTCGCGTTCTTCCTTTAAGAGAGCTCTCACATCTTCATCGAGCGTTTTATCGTCTAAACGTCCCTCATATTGCCATACTATATTTTGAACTTGATCCTCCAACGTCCCATAATAATTTTTATAATAGTCAATTTCCTCATTTGTCACTTGAATCGTTTCTTTCGCTTTCTCGGCGTCAAAATTTGTTAGCACATAGCGACTGAGACCTTCATAAAATTCTTCTCGCTGATTACTAAATTCATCCGATGTAAAATACGATTTCCCCAATATACTGGAACCTTGATTGAGAAACGTTAACCCTGCAAATACCGTCCAGAAAATAAGAAAAAGTGTGAGGATGGTTTTACTGTTTTTCATTCTTTATCCTCCTAAAATAGCTTCCTTAATAATTGAAGCGTGTCGTTGAAGTCGCCTCGCATTTCCCATAAATATGCCCCGATATACAATATTCCAATAACACTAGCTACTGCGCTTAAAATTGTGCAAAAAAGCGCTATTCTATTTTTCCATTTTGTAACCAAGTCCCCATACAACCTTTAAATAACGCGGATTTTTCGGGTCCGCTTCGATTTTTTCCCGGATTTTTCGGATATGCACGGCAACAATATTTTCTGCGTTGTATGCTTCTTCATTCCACACCATCTCGTAAATTTCACGAATAGAAAAGACGCGCCCTGCATTTCTAAGTAACAACTCGGTAATTTTGTACTCAATTGGCGTTAATTTAATTGGCTCACCATCTAGAAGCAATTGGCGTCCAGCTATATCCAGCTCCAATCCTTCCACTTTAGCATTTTCCTGAAATGTCCCGAGCTCTACATATCTACGTAGCTGTGATTTCACACGCGCCATTAACTCTAACGGATGGAATGGTTTCGTAATGTAATCATCCGCCCCAATCGATAGCCCGTGAATTTTATCCGTATCTTCTGCTTTTGCGCTAAGCATAATAATCGGGATATTACGCTCAGCGCGAATTTTAAATGTTGCCGTAATGCCGTCCATATTTGGCATCATAATATCTAAAATAATTAAGTGTATTTCGTGCTGCGATAACTTTTCTAGTGCTTCCACTCCGTCAGATGCTTTCACAACGTCATAGCCATCATTTTTCAAATAAATTTCAATACCGTCGCGAATATCTTGATCGTCATCCACTACTAAAACCGTCAATTTCGTCACACCATTCACCTCACTGCTTTTTCTTATACATTTATAATAAAACATAAAAATGAACATTCTATAATGGTAAATCTGAAGAAATTCTTAACTTTTATCGTACCATAATCATTCATAGTACTTAAAAATTTCAGAATCAATTATGAATTGTGCGCTTTCCTAGTACCTATTATAATAAGTACAGCAAACAATACAGGAGGTTTCGCTATGTACAAATCAGTAGCACAAACGGCACAAGATTTAAATATGCCAGTGGAGCAGGTAATGCACTATATTTACGTCGGGCGCATTAAAGCTGTACATGATGGAGAGCAATTTTTAGTAAACAGCGGACAATTCGATACGTACCATCAGCAAATCGAACGTATTAAAGAAGAAATTGAAATTTGGCGCAATACACCTATTCCTGACGATATTGATGTGAAAGATGAAGATTAATAGTAATTTTCCTTTCTTACACTTTCCTAAAAATAAGTGAGTGCGCTACGTGAAATATGTCCATACTATGCATGTATAGAAAGGACGTGTTAGCCATTCTCACTGAAAAACAAAAAACGAAATTAAAGAATTTGTTAATTGAACAAAGAGCTTCATTGCAACATGTTGTTGGAGAAGATGATTTATTAGATCGTGGTAGTTTGCGTGATGCAACTGATGAATTATCCACTCTTGATAACCATCCAGCTGATTTAGCAACTGAATTATTTGAACGAGAAAAAGACATGGCTTTAAAGGCACATAATGATGATGAATTAGCACAAGTGAATGCAGCGCTTGAAGCCTTAGAAAAAGGTACGTATGGAGTTTGTGCTAAATGTCATGAGGATATTCCGTATGATCGATTAAGGGCAATTCCGTATACATTATTTTGTATAGATCATACGGAAGCCAAATCGCTGCCGACTGACCGACCTGTTGAGGAGCAAGTAATTTTTTCAGCTGTTGATAATTCCTTTGCCAGTCGGGATTTGAAAGACGGCATTATCGATTATGAAGATTCGTTCCAAGAAGTTGCGCAATATGGAACTTCAGAAACACCATCTGATTTTGAAGGGGACTTTGATGATTACAACGATCTATATGATGATCCAGATGAAATTGGCATGGATGAGGAACTCGAAGCGTTAAACATGTCGGAAATTGATGAACTAACAGGGCAAATTTCAAAGCTCGATGCCGATGAAGCGAGGAAATATGATTATTTAGAATGAATAGACATGATATTTCCCTCTAAATTAGGCACTGAAAAACTTTTAATTTTTAAATGAAAATAAGGCAAGGCACTTTCTGTTCGATTTTTGAACAGAAAGTGCCTTTTCTCTAACAAAATTTCAACCGTTTTTCCAATGAGTAAATCTAGTAAATTCATATTCTTTAGGCGAAGGCGACGGAACTTCGTGAGAAAACTTGAATCCACGACATCATCTTCCGGTGGCATTTCAAAAAATACTTAAACGACAGATCGTATTTCGAGCGCTCGACAAGATTGGCATACGACAAATCGTGAATTGCAACAGTAAATATTTGAACGTACGAATGGGTGGAGTTGCATTTCGACCAACATGAAATCCCTGAGCAAATATTTATTATACCTCCTGACAAAGGTAACGATTCGCCCGTGGGAGGTTAGTTTTCGCCCATGAGGAACCACTTTTCGCCCGTGGGATCATGCTTTTCGCCCGTGGCAACCCGCTTTTCGCTCATGGGACATCTATTGCACCGTGGGACCTCATTTTTCACGAGGCAACCAATTTTCCGCCCACGAGAACCCACTTTTCGCCCGTGGGATCATGCTTTTCGCCCGTGGCAACCCGCTTTTCGCTCATGGGACATCTATTGCACCGCGGGACCGCTTTTTCACGAGGCAACCCGCGTTCGTTTTACCGAGGGACATGCTTTTCGCGAAGCTGTACCCGCGGATAGCGTCCGCCGTCATGGAAATCAACGACAGCGAAGAAAAAGCGAGTACAAGAACGATTTTCGTTCTTGTACTCGCTAATGTTGGCCTATACGGACTTTTTCAATACCCTCGTTTTACTTTTATATAATTCCCTTCAATTTAACAATTGCCTGTACACGGTCAAAGACTTCTAGTTTACTATAGAGACTACTTACATAATTGCGTACAGTACCTTCTGCTATAAATAGAGTCGAAGCTATTTCCTTATTGTTATAGCCCGCTACAATTAACTTCGCCAATTCTAGTTCTCGTTCGGTTAGTTGAATATTATTCTCCCGTTCATAACCTGGAAAAGATGCCTGAGATAGTTTAGAAACTAACTTTGCGGCTACTGCTGTCGGTAATATAAACTGTCCTAAAACGGTATCACGAATTGCAGCAAGCATTTTATCTGTGTCCATATCTTTTAACAAATAACCGCTTGCTCCACTAGTCATTCCCTCAATAATGTAATTATCTTCAAGAAATGTTGATAGAATAAGAATAAACGTATCAGGAAATTGTTCTTTAATGTTTTTTAATGCAGTAATACCATCCATAATCGGCATTTGTATATCCATCATGACTAACTTTGGTCGATGTAGTTTCGTAAGTGCTACTGCTTCTTCCCCATTGCTTGCTAGTCCCACTACTTTCATATCATCCTCTAAATCTAGTATTGTCATCAAGCCTTCACGAATTAACATTTGATCATCTGCAATCACGATTGAAATCATTTATCCATCCCCCCTACCGTTCCTTGCGTGGCATAAGGTAAATTAAACCTTATTAAACAGCCTTTTTGCTGCTCAGAATTTACATGAAAAGTTCCTTTTAGCTGCTGTACTCGCTCTTGCATCATTTTTAGCCCGAAGCCCAATTGTAAGTGATCAGCACCAACTCCATTGTCGATTAGCTCAAACTGTATAGATGAGCTGTCATCTATTAAGCTAAAATGGAATTTACTACTTTGACCATGTCGGATTCCGTTCGTTAATCCTTCCTGCAGTGCATGATAAATCAGTTTTTTCATGATGACAGGTAAGTGCCCAACAGCATCTATATGAGCATGTATCTCCACACCTGTATTCCATTCTGTATCCTGTATTAATACCTTTAATGACTGCTCTAAATCGTAATATTTATCCTCTTTTAACATATGAACTGAATTACGAATTTCGCTTAAACTATGGCGTACAAGATCCTGAGCCTCTTTCAATCGAACGATCCCACCGTCCATATCCTTTGATAATAATCTTCTGCCTGCCTCAATTTGCAATATTGTCGACGTCAATGTATGCCCAACTATATCGTGAATTTCTTGTGCAATACGGTTGCGTTCTGCATAGACAGTCATTTCCGTTAGTGCTTCAGAAGTAACTTGCATCGATTTTTGCAAACTTTCTGTGCGCTCTTCAACTTGTTGCTCTAGATTTCGCGTTAAATATTGAATATTCGAATAAAGCTTTGCATTCGTAATCGAAATCGCACATTGTGAGCAGAGTAGCTTCAACACATCTAGCCTTTCTTCTGTAAAGACACCTTTTGATAAATTGTTTTCCATATAGAGGACAGACAATAATTTGTTTTGATACATAATCGGTAAACAAAGCACTGACTTCAATTGATTATGTTGAATATATTTATTTTTACTAAATACACTATTGGTCGCATCATGTAGCACTACTTCTTCTTTTGTTCTAGCCGTATAGTCAATGATTGCTGTCGGCACTATATGGTTCGCTTCGTATAATGGAATAGATTGTATTCTTAAATATTCTGCTGTACCATATGCCTCTACAAACCATTTACCTTCATTATCAAAAATTAAAGCTCCGTACTCCGCTCCAGCATTTTGCAACATAATTCGTAATAATTTGTATAGTAGACGTTCGATTTCAATTTCATCCGATAATGCTTGTGCAGATAATACAATTGTTAAATAATCAACGCGCTCTAAATCCGTTGCCTGCTTAATGAGCAATAAATTTCCGTATTGTCTTTCAAGGTCCGCGGTTTTTGCCAATGCTCCCCAGCTTTGATATGCTTTATAAGCTTCATTAATATATACCTTTGCTAGCGTTAGCTTTCCTGATCGCATGCCATATTTAGCAAAGCTCTCAGTAATAATTGCAACATCGTGGTTATGCCCATATTTCTGTGCTGCTTCAATTGCCTGCTCATACAAATGCTCCGCTTGTTTAAATTGCTGCTTTAGTTTCTTACTTTCTGCTTCAGCGAATAAATATTTATGCAAATAACTTTCGGGACTGCGCTTAGCTAGTTGCTTTAGTTTCTTCACACATTTGCGCATTTGATGTGAATAACTTGCCTTCGTTTTATTATCAGCATCATCAAACAACTCTTTAACAATTAATATATAAAAAAATGGATCACTTGCATTTGGTATACTATTATCACCAGATGACAGGTCAATCTCCATGCTTCTTGTTAAAGCTTCATACGCTTCCTCATAATGACCAAATATATATGCGGTAATATAATCACACCAATAAGCAACTCCCTTTAAAAATTGATCAGCTTCCTCTACTTCCGCATCTAGCAATGATTGAATATCAAAATTGTCATGGGTAAACGGATCATGTGCTGCTGTATAGCCTGTTAATCTCGTCAGTAATTGGGATAAAATTGCAGCCTGCTTCCAATGAACCGTATTATAATCAAGCTGAAACATAGAACTACGAGATAGTAAACGAATATACAAATCCTTTAATGGATAACTATATACAAACAACTGTGCACAATTAATTAAAAAATTATAATTCGTTTGCCATTTATTATTTAGTAGTGCGTCATGCTGATTTGCGTAATCAGTAAGTGATAAAAGAAAATTAGGCTCATACTTTCTCCAGCTATCTTGGCATAATGCGAAAATTGTATTTGCCTGCATATACATTTCAGGGTGATTTTTAGCTATTTCACTAGCGAATTTACTGTAGTGATAAGCCGACTCATATTGACTTGAAATTAAACATTTAATTAAAGCATAACTTGCAAAACCGTATGAAGCTTCTACTGTCATCCCATACTTTAACGTTAGTTCTAGCAACATTAAAACTGCTGCTAACCAACTGTCCTTGTTCGACATAAGATTCGCGTTTGCGATATAAACAAGCACTTGGACTGCTGCTTTACCTCGCTCATCTTGCATCTGTGGGAGGTTTTTAATTTCTTCTGATGGAAATTTCCGCAGCTTGCGCTGAATACGATTCCATTTGAAAAATAAAGAAAACTTACCTTGTTTAATATTTAGGGGGAGATTTAATAGCTGCAATGCTATTTCACCTAATCGTAAAACTTCATGATAATTATCCCTACTAAGCTCTAACTGAATAAGTAAAATATATGCTTGAACTTTATCAATATCCGTTTGCGAGTTTTTAATAATTATTTCTAATAACTCTTTTGCATAGTCATTTTGCTCACATATAAACGCTATTTCGGCTCTTTCTTTATACACTTGATACGTAATTGCATAGTCTTTATGCCAATTATCTTTTTTTAATAAATCTATAGCGATTTGTAAATAATGTGCAGCTTGTTCATAGGCTTTTTCTTTTTTCACTAGAAGTGAGGCCTGTACATTTAACTCCGCCAGCTCTACTTGTTTACTACATGCAATCATCTGTTCTTTCGCCTTATTTAAATGTTCTAATACATTTATGATAGAAATCTCTTCACTTGTAGACAAATACTTTGCTAATACTACGCCTGCCTCCATATGCATAGTACCTCTATCTTGTTCAGCAACTAGCATATAAAAGGACTGCTGTATTTGCTCATTCAAAAAAGTATATATTTGCTTTTCATTCGACAAAATACCGATGAGCTGATGATTGATCGCTATTTGTAATGCTTCTTGTATTTGTTCGATCGTACTACCTGCCATCTCAGCAAGCATGTGTAGCTTGAATTGTTTCCCTAAAAATGCGGCTTTACTAAGAAGTCGGCTCGTTGGACTTTCTAAACTTTTTATTAAACTTATAGGAGGTGCTTCATTTGTTTTTTCAACATGAAGAGCTGCTATACCTCGAACATCCCATTTCCAACTTCTACTAATATCATCAAACGCGACTAAGGTCTGGCCCGCTATTTCCTTCATAAATTGCTGCAAACGCTGTGGATTTCCCGCTGTTTTTTGTAATAATAATTGAATTATAGTTTGTTCACCTTGTATAACATTGCTTAATAGAGGGTGCAATAACTGCCCTATCTCTGTAGTATCAAATCCTTTTAATGCAATTTGTCGTGTAAGATACTGGGATTCAGCTTTCTGTAAATATGCGGGAGGCAAGCTCAATTCGTCAGTTTGATAGGCACAGATTACTAGTAAGTTTTGTGTTTTATGGGCGTTAAGTAAAAACTGCAAATACTTTATAGATTGTTCATCGGCATGATGTAAATCATCAATAAACAGAACAAAGGCACGTCCTTTTTCGAAAAATAATTGCATAAATTCCGCTATGGCGCAGTGCATACTACTTTCTAGCTCTGCTTCTGAAAGTACGGAATCATTTGACTGTTCTCCAATTATTAATTGTAACCGGGGGACGAGTTCCGCTAATATGCCTTCATTGCCTTGTAGTGCTTCAAGTATAGTGGACTTCCATCCTTCAAGCTGGTTTTCATTTTCGATTAATAGTTGTGTTACTAATTTATCAATCGTTTGCTTCCATATGCTATAAGGATTATTTTTATTTTTCAATTCACATCGTAAGCTTATCGAAAAATCATCTTGTGATAATTCTTGCTGAAGTATTTTGTTTATTAAATAAGACTTTCCAGTACCAGCATCACCATGTACCAAAATGGCTCCCGTCTCACCTTGTCCAACACGTTGAAGCATGTCCAATATTATTTGTTGTTCTAGTTCTCTTCCGAATAATCTATCTTGCATGAACCAACCAAATACAGCATCTCGACTAGCTAATGTAAAAGGCTGAATTTTACCACTCACGCGAAACTGAGCAAGACATTCCTCTAAATCTGCCTTCAAGCTGGTCGCACTTGCATATCTTGCTTCAGGCGTTTTTTCCATACATTTATCAATAATAGAAGATATTATTGGAGGAATGGATGGGTTTTGAACGTAAGCTGGTTTTTGTTTTGACGCAATATGGTGATACCTCATATCTAATATATTTTCACATTCAAAAGGAAGGCAACTTGCAAACCATTCGTATAATACAACACCTAAAGAATAAAAATCGGCTCGGTAGTCGTAGGTCATTTTTGTATGCGCTGTTTTTTCAGGAGACATATAAGCAAGAAGTGAGTCTACTTTCCGAGCTGAAACGGAATAGTTATTTTCTCCACCCTTTAATTGACTAAAACGAAGATCTAGCAATTTCGCCTCTAATAAATTGTCATCAACAATAATATACAATGGTATTATTTCATTCAGGATTATATTGGCATTATGTATCTGATTAACGCATTTAACGATTGCAAGCGCTACTGATAGAACGTCTTGAAATTTCAAATTCTGTCTTTTCTTCAGTAGCAACTGCTGCAATGTAATCCCTTCAATATTTTGGAATACTAGAATTGGTCGTTCTTCAATGATTTCCAGGCTAATTGGTTCAATTACCCCTTCTCCTTTTAACGCCAGTAATTGTTGAAACTCTCGTTGAAAAAGCTCAATTACGCTTGGTCCGACATAGTGGGCATTCGTCGTTTTAGCAAGCATGTACTTGTCATCTTTTTCTCTTTGTACCCTGTAGACTGTAATTTCATCATTATCACCTATTTTTTCAACTACTCTATAACCTGGAAACAGTAACATGAACGCACCTACTTCAAAAGATTATTTTTGTAAAAAAATTCAATTAATAGTAATATTATCATATCACTAAACTACTATTTCAAGAAAAGGTGTATATTAATGAATCTGGAAGAAGCGATTATTCTATTATTCACTCACGGTATCCCTATTTTATTTTTTATGTATATGGCAACAAACGTACTACTTCGTAACAGAAAGAAAACAGAGCATATTTTACTAGCACTTATCGCTCTTTGCTATTTATTATTATTTGCTGAAGAATATGTTCGAAATCAAGTTTCAATTGAATATAGTGGAATACTATCCTCTGTATGGTTGAGTAGTATTGGTATTATAATTCCTGGGCTTTGTTTTCACTTTTTATTGAAGCTGACGCAATTAGATCGTTATTTTCCTAAGTACATATTCCCCTACGTACTCTACCTTCCCGTGCTATTCGTTATTTACAATCTAACTAGCGGTGCAAACTTAATCGCTGCACAGCAATTTGAACAAGTTGGCATGTGGATTTTACCAATTTATAACGCCGGCTATTACACGGCAATGACTGGAAGTATCATTATTGATGTATTATTTTTATTTTTACTTGGCATTGCAAATTTCAAATCACCTATTAAGGAACAAAAATCCATTTACAACTTACTCATTGTCGGCATTGTCCTTGCAATTATATGGCACTGCATATTTGGCTATATTCATTTCGGCCACGCATTACCACCATATCCATACCTTTATAGCGGCATTATTTGGTGCTTCTTCCTTCAATTAACGATGAAAAAATATGATTTTTTAAATTTATATGATAGACGCTATGAAAAGTTATTTGATATGAATCCGAACGCTATTTTACTTATAAACAGTCGAAAAACAATTAAAAATGCCAATCCAAGTGCCTATCAGTTTTTTGATGCTATTCAATTAGATTTCAAACAATTTTTCGAATTACTAAGTAGCGATATTAAAAGTCTTATCGAAAATAGCAGCATAATTGATAATTATGAAACTATAATAGTTCATCAGAATAAACAGATTGTGTTACTTATTTATGCAGACTATGTACTTGTAGATAATGAAATGCACACACTTTTAATCATTCAAGACATTACAACACAGAAAAAACACCAAGAAGAAATTAACTTTTTAGCCTATCACGATACACTGACACGCTTACCAAATCGCCGCTACTTCAATGAAAAATTCGATGATGTACTTGAAATGGCTAAACAAAACAATCATATTATTGTATTGTTTTTAATTGATCTTAATCAATTTAAATTGCTAAATGATACGCGTGGTCATCTTACTGGTGATGAAATCTTAAAAATTGTTGCGCAAATTTTGCAAGAAACCGCATCTATATATGGCGTCGTAGCTCGAATGGGTGGAGATGAGTTTATTATGTTTATTAACCAGTCTTTATCAAATCAAGACACTTGGAAAACTATCCAACAAATACAGCAGCAATTTTTAAAGTCCATTACAAAATACGGTAACATTCCTGTTAGTTTAAGTATTGGATTCAGTTGCTTCCCTGAAGATAGTGAGGATAGTCAAGCCCTTATTAATATCGCTGATAACAAAATGTACGCGATGAAAAAAGGTCATATAAAAACTAATTAATAGTATACAGAAGGAGATGCTTCTTAAAATTGAATCATCTCCTTTTTCTTATTTTCCGTAAATACTTTGTGCACGAAACAATAAGTAAAATAGATAGGAAATATATGAATTCACCTTACCAGAATTAGCCATATACGAATAGTGAGTGTAGTCACTTTCTTGTCATATGACAAAGTAATGACTGCACTCATCTATTTTTTCTTTTACGCTTTCTATATGCTATTTATAGTAACAATATTATTAACGCGTATTATCTATTAAACGAACTATGTAATTACAAGAGAAAAAGGTGTTTTTATGACCATCAATAAGGCGCTCATTTTGTTATTCACTCACGGTTTACCTATTTTATTTTTCATGTATATAGCGACAGACATTTTTCTTCGTAATAAAAAGAAAACAGAGCATATTCTCGTTTCCTTAATAGCACTTTGCTATTTACTATTATTTGTTGAAGAGTATATTCGGAATCAGGTTTCAATCGAGTATAGCGCTAGACTGTCCACTACCTGGTTTAGTAGTTTCGGTATTATTATTACTTGCATTGGCTTCCACTTTTTAATGAAGTTCACACAGCTAGCTCGCTATTTACCTAAATATATGTATCCTTATACATTTTATTTGCCAGTAATTTTTGTTGTTTACAGTTTAGTTACAGGTGCAAATTTAACGTCAGCCCAGCAATTTGAGCAAATCGGCATGTGGATTTATCCTATTTATAATGCTAACTATTATTTAACGATGGCCGTTGCTATTTCTATCAATATTTTATATTTGATACCTCTTTTTATTGCTAAATCAAGATCTCTTATTAAAGAGCAGAGGTCAATTTATAATTTCCTAATAATCGGTTTTACGATTTCTGTTATATGGAATGTTATTTTTGGATACATCCATTTCGGAGATGCACTACCACCGTATCCATATATTTATAGCGGGATTATATGGTGTTTTTTTCTACGTTTAACGATGAAAAAGCATGATTTTCTTAATTTATATGACAAACGATATGAGAAGCTATTTGAAATGAGTCCAAATGCTATTTTACTTATTAATAAACGGGGGGAAATTAAAAATTCGAACCCGAGTGCTGTGAAATTTTTCGATTCCGTTGAATTAAATTTCGAGCAATTTTACGATTTATTAAATAGTGATATTAAAGAAAGTATCAAAAATAATTGCAACATTAACCACTACGAAACCGTACTTGAACACAATAACAAGCGAACTGTATTACTTATTTACACAAACTACGTACTACTAGAAAATGAAATGCACGTTTTTTTTATAATTCAAGATATTACTGCACAGAAAAATCAACAAGAAGAAATATATTTTTTAGCGTATCACGATTCACTCACTCGCTTACCAAATCGTCGTTTCTTCTATAAAATATTGGACGAAGAGCTTGAAGCGGCTAAACAGAACAATCATATTATCGCACTCTATTTAATTGATCTTGATAAATTTAAGTTGCTCAATGATACGCGTGGTCATCTTGTAGGGGACGAAGTGTTACAAATTGTGGCTCAAAGTTTACTAGAAGTTACCGCAAACTTTGGTGTTGCTGCGCGCTTGGGTGGAGACGAGTTTATTATGTTTATCAACCATTCTCTGTCAAATCAAAATACGGAGCAAGTTCTTCAACAAATACAACAGCAATTTTCAAAATTAGTTACAAAATACGTTAATCCCCCAATTAGTTTAAGTATTGGCGTGAGCTACTTCCCGCAAGATAGCAATGATAAACAAGCGCTTATTAATATAGCTGATACTAAAATGTACTCGATGAAAAGGGGTCATGTAGAATCTACTCAATTGTATATTTGAGTAGATGTTTCAATAGTTCTAAATGTCTCGCATCTGCTAAGGGAATAGAGAGGACATACTAATAATAACTTTCCTGTGGATTAATTAGAGAAAAATGAGGTTACTTCCATTAAGAAAGTGCGTACTAAAAAAGCAAAACTATCAAAGAATCATCTTTGTAGTTTTGCTTTTTCAATTTTATAATACAGTAACAACATTTCCAGTGCGTTTACCGATTATTTCTGCATAATCTTCAACCATTACACTTGCTGTTGGGTACATCCCCGCTCCTGGCCCTATAAGCGTCAGTGTACCAATATAATTTGTTTCCAGAGTAACTGCATTAAACACGTCATCCACTGGATAAAGAGGATGCTCATTATCAACTAGTAGGGGGGCTACTTTACCGATAATTTTTCCATCCGCGCATTTTTCTAGCTCAGCAACATGGCGGTAGCGTAAGCCTTTATCAGAAGCTTCTGCTACATCACTTGCCGAAATTGTATCAATGCCTACTACTTCAACTTCTGACCAGTTTGGCTGCTCACCAAATGTTAAAGATGATAGCACCATTAACTTTTTAAATGCATCCTGACCTGATACGTCATTAAATGGATTTGCCTCTGCATAGCCTAAACGTTGTGCTTCGCTAAGCGCCTCCTCAAATGACCAGCCCTCTGCTCGCATTTTCGTGAAAATATAGTTTGTTGTACCGTTTAATATCCCTTGAATACGACTTACATCATTCACAAGTAATATATTTTTCAGCGTTTTAATAACAGGTACACCGCCTGCTACAGTAGCCTCATAGCCGACAAATACACCATTGTCTTTTGCTAGCTGCTGCAGCTCCATGCCGCGCTTTGCAAACATTACTTTATTCGCTGTGATGACATGACATTTATTTTCTATGGCGCGCTTCAAGTATGAAAAAGCAGGCTCCTCGTTAACAATTGCTTCAAATACGACTTGCATACCACTTCCCGCAAAAACATCATCAATGCTTTCTGTCATTAAATGTGCTGTGCCAGGTACACGTTCACGGCTCGCATCTGTGACTAAAATTTTCGCGACTTCTAGCTCTACCCCAAGCCGATCTCGAAGCTCCTCACGCTTTTCATTTAAAATATGATAAATCCCTTGCCCTACAGTTCCAAAACCGAGGATGGCAGCCTTAATTGTCGCCATAACTTTCGCCTCCAACTTTCCATTCCGTAAATCTAAAACAATTACGCCTCAGCGCAATTGTACACGTTGTAAATCGATTTAACGAATTATTCCAATAATTTCACATAGTAAGATTCTAACGTAACACGACACGGAACACAAGAACAATCTCCCTTGGATGGACATTTGTTTTCCCTAGAAGGTCACTAAACAGTCATAATCATTTATAGTTAAAAGCCCTCACTCGGTTCATTCTTAACAAAGAAACTACTAGTTGTTGGTAAAATCCCTCATCAACACACATGACATTAACCTTTAATAACTAAAAAAGATCTATCAAGAATTACATCTCGACAGACCCAATTAAAAACGTAGAAAATTGATGAATTAAGCTGCGACTGCGAAATGATGCAGTCTACAGCTCCTATTTATTTAGGCATTTATACTTGCTTGTACACCTTGTTCAACTTTTTCAAGTGCTTGATCTAAGTCTGCAATAATATCTTCTACCGCTTCTAGACCGATAGATAAGCGAATGAGCTCTTCTGATACGCCAGCGACTTTTAATTCTTCTGCGGATAATTGTTGGTGCGTTGTTGATGCTGGGTGAATGATTAATGAACGACCATCCCCTACGTTTGCTACGTGTGAGAATAGCTCCACATTATCAATCACATTGCGTCCTGCTTCACGTCCACCTTTAATACCGAACGTTAAAATCGAACCAAAACCGTTTTTCAAATATTTGTTCGCTAATTCATGCGAAGCGAAATCTTCGAAGCCATTATAATTTACATAGTCCACAAATGGGTGGTTACGCAAGTGTTCAGCTACTTTCGCTGCGTTTTCATTATGTCTTACTACACGCAAATGAAGCGTCTCTAAACCTTGTAAGAAATTAAAAGCAGCGTCTGCACTTAATGTTGGACCGAAATCACGGAGTAACTGTACACGCAGCTTTGTAGCAAATGCAGCGGCCGCTGTATCAATTCCGTATCGTAATCCGTGATAGCTTGCATCCGGTTCTGTAAAGCCTGGGAATTTCCCTTGTGTCCAGTCAAATTTCCCGCCGTCTACAACGATACCGCCAATTGTTGTGCCATGACCGCCAATCCATTTCGTTGCAGAATGGACAACTACATCCGCACCGAAGTCGATAGGATTACAACCATATGGTGAAGGGAATGTATTATCAATTATTAAAGGAATGCCATGCTCATGCGCAATGTCTGCTACCGCTTCAATATCAAATACATTTAAACTAGGGTTCCCGATTGTTTCAGCATAAATGGCTTTCGTATTTTCCGTTATTGCCGCGCGGAAGTTTTCTGGGTTGCTTTCATCAACGAATGTCGTTGTAATACCGTATCGTGGTAATGTCGTTGCAAATAAATTGTACGTGCCACCGTATAGTGATCCGGCTGATACTATATGATCACCAGCACCTGCAATATTCATAATCGAGAATGAGATTGCAGCCATCCCCGATGATAGTGCAACTGCCGCTGTTCCTTTTTCAAGTAATGCGACACGTTCTTCAAATGCTCCGACTGTTGGATTCATGATGCGCGAATAAATATTGCCACTTTCCTCTAATGCAAATAGTCGCTGCGCATGAGCAGTGTCATTAAATGCATAAGCCGTTGTGCGATAAATTGGTACAGCAATTGCACCTGTAGTAGGATCAGGCTTTTGCCCACCGTGTAATAATAATGTTTCCGGACGTAATGTTGACATGAGTTGCCTCCTAGTTAGTTATTCGATGGATAACCGGTTTTTTCGAGGAGGGTTTTAGAAAACAAAAAACCCCCTTCCTAAGAAGAGGGTTCGCAAATGAGCAAATTTTCCTCCCCTTATCTTTCAGATCCCGATTAGAATCTGTAGGAATTAGCACCGTAGTAAGTTCGTCACTCACTGGTTGCCGGGCATCGCAGGGCCTAGTCCCTCCGCCTCTCTAGATAAGAGTATATGATTCATGTTCCATCGTTGATTCACAGTATAAGACAGTTTAATCCAATTCGTCAACCGTTATTTTCTGAAATTTTAAACTTACCTGAAATAATCTATCCCCTATCAACCCACCAATAATTTCCACTACAATAGCAATTGTATCTACTGCTGTAATTGTAACTTTGGAAATAGATTGGTTAATAATGATATGTTAGTATAAAATGGGCTTTTAAGGACTTTCTTTTGAGTCCATTTTTCATTAGGGGGAGAAGTTATGACAAGAGAACTTTTACGTAGTCACTCATCTGTTCGTAAATATACGGGGGAAGAGATTTCGCGCGAGGTAGTAATTGATTTAATCGAAACAGCACAAATGGCGGCAAGCTCTCACTTTGTACAAGCATATAGCGTTATTTGGGTTACAGACGAAGACAAAAAGCAAAAATTAGGAGAGCTATCAAAAAATGAATTTCAGTTCAAAACAGCTGGTGCATCATTCCTATTTTGCGTAGATTTCAAACGATTACAAATAGCTGGTCAAAAGCATGACATTGACATTGTAGCGGACTCTGCAGAAAATGTACTCGTTGGGGTAGCGGACGTATCATTATTCGCTCAAAATTTTGTTATTGCCGCAGAAGCAGCAGGCTATGGTATTTGCTATATTGGTGGGGCACGTAATAACCCAGCCGAAATTAGTGAGCTATTCAATTTACCTGAATATGTTTTCCCATTATTCGCTATGACGATCGGCACACCTACAAAACGGAACGAAACTAAGCCGCGCCTTCCTGTTGCAGCAGTTTTACATGAAAACAGCTATAATGTAGAACAATACGATACATTATTAGATGAGTATGATGCCATAATGGAAAGTTACTATGCTAGCCGTTCATCTAATCAAAAAATGGCGACATGGACAAAGCAAATGGCAGACTTCTTAATAAATCAAAAACGTCCATTTATTAAAGACTTTTTAGCAACAAAAGGTTTTAATTGGAAATAATATAGTATGCTGTACCGCAAGTAAAAGCTTACCGAACAAACTTTGGCGATTACTCACCGCAAAAGAGGCGTCTTTACATATTTCGAACTTCGCCCTATAAAGTAGACAATTTAATAAAAAGCCAAATATTATTCGTTACTGTATTTATTTAAGAAGAATTACCGTGCCCTTTCCGCCGACTGTCCATGAGCCTCCTCGAAGATTACCGGGACGGCAATCTTCTGTGGGGTCTCATTTAGCCAGTTTTTCGGCAGGAGTGGCACGGATTCTTCTATTACTATTGAAAACTTAAACTTACTACTAAAACTTATTACAAAGTAGCTGCCTTACTTATATGTATTTTTATTATTAACAGCCGGCTAAATGCTCCACATCGACATCATTTGCCTTCAATAAATTCAAATAAAACGGATCTTGACCGATAACATACACGCGATCACAGAAAGTGGCAATTTCATTCATATCATGAGATGTGTAGAGCACCATCTTGCCATCGTTTTTCGCGATATCGACTAAGTATTTACCGATTTCATTTTTGGATTTCAAATCTATACCAACTGTTGGCTCATCTAACAAAAGTAGTTTCGGATCATGAAGCAAACTAATGGCCATATTTAATTTACGCTTCATCCCCCCTGACAATGAGCTCACTTTCTCTTCCCACTGTGTAAGCTGCATATTTAAACAAAGCTCCCGGCACTGCTCTTTTGTTCTCTTTGTCCAGCTTAGCTTTTCGAAAAACAGCATATTTTCTTCTACAGTAAGATCCTCCCAAATCGATAATTCCTGAGGTACGTAGCCAATATGCCGTCGCATAGCATTTTGATTCCCTTTGTATGGCATCCCATCTAATATTACTTGACCCGCAGAAGGTTTAATAACGGTCGCTAAAATATTTAATAGCGTGGACTTACCGGCGCCATTTTCTCCTACTAAACCAACCACTTCACCTTGTTCTATTTGAAAGGAAACGTCACTTAATACCTTTTTTTGCTTATAGTTTTTTTCTAAATTATCAACTTGAAGCATGCGATCGCCCCCCTCTCCATACCGAAACAAATAAAATAGCGGCAATACATATAAGCCATAGCCAATTTGGCTTCTCTAATAGTAGCGCATGTACCGGACTCAAATATTGCACCCCTTCAAAACGCCGAGTTAACCCATCAATTGGAACAAATGACCCACCTAAAACAGCAAGTAATAACGATAGTAGGATGCTTGTTACATAATAGAAAAAAGGCTTTGTAAAACGATACGCAATAACGAAGGACACCATCGATATTGTCACTGAAAAAATGATTATAACAAATAAAAATTGTGGTCTTATCATGACATCAAGCACTATAGTTAGCAATAAAACCGAAAGTACATTTGCAGCGACTATTAGTAAAATATATAAGAATAAATTCCATAAGCTATACCATCGAAAAGTAACTGTTGTATACAGCCAGCGAACAGCTATCGCTTTTGTATTTTCTTTAATGATCCAATCAAAAATAAAAAATGTCGCGAGCATACTAAATAGTGCCCACACACCCCAAACGTTTAACAGCGCTGTTTGCTCAGAAGATACAACATACGAATCTGTGGAAAATTGAAACATAGGTGTAATTAAATCTTTTTCTTCAAGACGCTTTTTACTCTTTTCGATAATTTCTTCAGCATCTACTACTTCTTGAACGTTATTTTTTGTATACAGCTTTTGTATTTCACCTACCGCTTTATAACGAGATGCTTGATCTTGAACGTATGAGCTAACTGTTTCTACCGTTGTAAAAGGCGCAATGGACCGATCTGTTGAATACATTTTTATTACTTGATTGCGATAGCCCGTTTTTAATTTGTCCTCAAATCCTTTTTTAATCACAATGACACTATCAAGCTCGTATTTTTCAAGCTTGTATAACGCGGAGTGTAAAGATAAATACTGCAACTGAATATTGGACGTTTGCTCCAAGTTTTCAACAAGCTCTGTTGCTAACTCTGTTTCTTCTTCCAACACAACACCAATAGGAATATTGGTGCTTTCTTGTACAGCACCAATAGTTTGCATAACAATAACAGTCATTATAAAAGGAAACACAAACCAAAACAGTATACTTTTCCACTCTTTTTTTAGACGAATGAGTCGCGTTAGAAAAACAGCTTTCATGTTCTCCACCTCGCAAACATTTGTGCCAGCACAAATAATATGATGCACTCTAAAGCAAACATTTTAGCTAATAAAGTGTAATCTGCGTAATTTCTTTCCTCAAGTATGATATCAATGAGCCAACTAAATGCTTCATTGGAAAAAATCCAAGGCAATAGAGGTTGAAGCATAAACGGGAAGTAAATAGTCGGAACAATACTACCGCTCAAGACAATTACTATGAACACGAATAACAGCTGCACTAATAAAGTCACTTTCATCGATTTAAACAGCATATCAACAATGGTTAGCCCCATTAATACAATGACTGCATACAAGCTTACAAAGCCAAGTACTCGCACATAATCGATCATGAAAAACTCTTGAGGTATGTAATACATAAATCCATAAAAAAATGGTAGAGCAAAAATAAGGCTACATACCAATGAAACAACAATCCGCGCGACCGTTTTTTGCAAAGAGGTTACACCTAATAACTGTAAACGGATTGTCATAGCACGATGCTCTTCTTTTCTAAGCACTGTATAAAAGCCTAATAGCCAAATCGTCAGCACGATGAAAAGACATACTAGCAAATAATAGTGCTTCGGTGTAGTGCTCGCTGAATTTTCAATCGTTTCCTTCACTAATACATTGCTTTTTCCTAGAGTAAACAAAGTAAAGCTCATAAATTGGTCCAGCACAAACTTTTTTTCTTCCTCAGCAGTCATATAAAACTGATCCGCATAGCTAAATACCGTTAATATATTCGCCTGTGCCGATTCAATATAACGGGTCAAGCTTTCGATTAATTCAAGTATGAGGTAGCTTTCATTGACGCGTTGTGCATTTCCAATGACCGGCAATTGAACGTTCTTCCCGTTATATAAGTTATCCGTAAAGCTCTCTGGTAAGATAATATAAGCACTTAACTCGTTGCGCTCTATAGCTTCAGCTGCCTCTATCTCTGTCATAAACTTAATATCGATATGTTCACTTTCATTTATTGTGCGCTTTAACAACTCGCTCATTAATGCCGTTTCGGTTGTTTTATCTTGATCAACAAACGCAACCGTGATGGGGTCATCTTTAGGTGGTAAGATAAAAGAAATCAGAAGTAGCAAAATTAAGGCGATAAAAAATAGTGGCAATAGAAAAAGAAGAAGTAGTGAATACCACTTCTTCTTTAACTGTTTTCCGTATTGATTTATAAAAAATATACAATTATAAACGCTTTTCAAAATCAATACACCCATTCATTAATAAAATAAACTTTCAAAAGCTTCCGCGAATTGGTAGCTCCACTCTTCAAAGCTTGGTAATAGATCTTCATATAAATATTGTTCAAGCTCTGTAGCATCCATGCTACCAAGATCAACTGACTCTTTATCTGTCGGAATCTCTACTTTTTTAATTAACTCTGCTTTTTCTTGAATATTTAATTTACCTGCAAAATCAGCTGTTGCTATGCCGAATGAATAATCTCCCACTACACTATCATTCTTGTATGCAGAAGAACCAACCCAGTCAAACGTAAATGTATCGTACTCATCTTCAAATGTGATAACACGCTCAAACTTACGCTCTCCATTAGTTAACGTCTCTTCACCCGTGTACGTTAAGCCTTCCCCTGCATCACTTAAAATACTTACTTTGTCAGAAGCTTTGCCACCTTTCCAAGATAGCTCTCCTTTTAAATGAAGTGCAGATTCGCCCTCCGAAAACTCATAAGCAAATACTTGTTGTTCTTTTTCAAGTAACTGTGTTCCTTTAACAATTACAAATTCTTCATCTGCTTCTTTTGCTTTCAATTCACGTTTTACAACATGTTTATCTGCAACCCAAATTACCGACTCAATGTTACCTGTTACATCTTCTGATCCTTTTAATTCCGTAATTGCCTCGTCAATAGCTGATTCGAACTCTTCTTCGATCATAGCCACCGCTGCATCTATTTCAGGACCACTAGATTTTTTCAAAATATCTACTAGTATAGCTTTTAGTTTCTCATCTGTTTTTGCTTTTTCTAGCACTTTAAGTACTAAATTTTGAGCATCTTTAGCAGATAAATTCATAGTAATACGGTCTGTTTTTAAAGATTTACCATGTACATCAACCGTTTCACTTTCCTTTGTAAACGCTTCGTCCGGAAGCTCTTTATAAACGTGCTTCACATATTCATCAAGTAAATATTTAGATTGTTCGTCTGTTAATAAAGTGCGATTTTCTAAAATATCAGCTAATCCTAACTTTTCATCCCCGACATAAGTCTCGTCAAAATTGCTCATTAACTTACCGAAATCATTATCTTTTAACTGAATATACTTATCCGAAAAAGGTAAATCAATAACTAATTTTTCAGTTGTTGCATAGCCAGTAAAGTTTTCTAACTTAACATCCATAAATGAACCTTTGAAATCCGCTGAAACTATATTTTCAACTGGGTCCTGCTGTAAAGTAATTGTTGCAGATAATCCATTTAATACATCATTAAGCATTACAGCATACTCATCTTGCCCATCATGTTGCAAAGATAAGTCATATTCATACTGAACAGGCTTTTCCTTCGCTACATCTACCCAAGCGAACTCCTCTTTATATCGATCCTTAAACAATTCAACCATATATTTCGCCGAATCAATTTCTGCTAAAAAGTATTGTTCTTTCGGTGATTTTTTCAAGAAAAATATCGCTGCTGTCACCGAACCAACAACTAATAATAATACTGTAACTATAATCGGAATAATTTTTTTATTCACTTACAACTTCCTCCTTGCATCTTTTTTCAGTAAAGTGCATTTTATTTCATTTTTTTGCACTACCACTTAATACTACAATATTTGGAAATTTTTTAAAACCACTTTTCCGTATTCATTATCAATGCAATAATTTCTTTAAAGCCTCATTTCCTACTATTATAAATGGTTTGAAGCTTGTCCTCGCTCCATTCATTTCATTAAAAATAAGCAAAATGTATAACATTGAAATCGATATACTTAAACTTTTGACCTTTATAGCATGCAGTAAGTATGTTATTATCGGACTATATCAATTTGTTTTGAAAGGGAGTTTATGTATGCAAACGAATAAGCACGTCGCAAAGTCCCTTGAGCGTCAACAAATTCGTACCATTCGACGCTTTTATCATGCGATAGCAGAAATAAATTTAGCTTTAGCTAAAGTGCATTCCACTATTGGTTTCACGATAGATAAAGAAAAATATAAATACGCAACTGCTTATGTAGATCAATATGTATCTTACACTTCTGTATGGAATATTAAATTCGTTTACAATTTAGAAAACCCCGAAGTCGCATTGCTGCAGTTATTCCATTTACAATACATTTTACAACGGGAGCCTGCTGAGCTTTACACTTCAGAACGAAACATTATCGAAGAGCAGTGGCGTTTATTTAATATTCAAAAACCATACAAAAATGATCAAATTATAGCACGACAAGAAAAAATGTTGGCATATATTGCAGCGCATGAAAATGCCGTTGTTGAAGAATAAAAAGCAAGTGAGACCGATTGTGCTGATCTCATTTGCTTTTGCTTGATCATGTATTTTAGTCCTTAATAATCTGCATACGTTTTATTGGATAAATAACAAACCTTACTTTACCAATTATTTTGTCTTGCTCAATAAATCCAACACTCGCATCACGGCTATCCAGACTCTTTCGTCGATTGTCGCCTAAGACAAAAAAATGCCCCTCCGGTACGACTGTTTCACCTAAATAAGCATCTAATGTAAAATCTGCTGTCAGCTTACCCGAATCTGTTAGTGCCCCTTTATAAGCATCTAAATAAGGCTCATCGTATTTTTCACCGTTAATAAATAAACTATCATTTTTGTACTCAATATGGTCCCCAGGAAGACCGATAATACGCTTAATATAATCTTCATTATCATTGAATTCAAATACAACAACATCAAAACGATCATAATTCGTTAACTTCGGTCCAATTTTATCGACAATTATTTTGTCTTCATTTTCAAACGTTGGCATCATTGAAGCGCCAACTACAACTGTTGGTGTAAATATAAAATAACGAAGGCCTACTGCTAATAATACGGCAAATCCTAATGTTTTTACCCAGCTTAATAAATCATTTGTTTCATTTGTATTTTTCAAAATTTGCACCTCTCTCATTAATATTTACCACTATTTTCTATAACGATTAAATCGAGGTAAAGTTTCTTATTTGAGTATATTTAATAAATGTTTTTCTATAAAAAAATACTCTCTAACAAGCTAATTTCCACTTAAACGAACATTTCAAAAATACCAATAACAATCAGCAATCCTCCTGAAATGGCCGTTGAATACTTACCAATAAATGTTTTCGTAAGTAAAACTCCGAACCTGCTACCTATTGCAATCGTTAAAAATGAGAAAGTACCAATAGAAATAACTGTCCATATAGCAGAAATACCATTCGCCCCAATTGCAATACCACCCGCTATACAGTTTACCGATAATACAAATCCAAGTGTAAATGCTTCCCCAAAAGAAATAATATGATTTTTATTTCCATCAAACGATTCAGGATTCGCCATAATCCCTTTATTAGAGAACTTTTGGGAAAATAAAGTCCATAAACCGATGATGCATAGTAAAAGGCTCCCTAAAATATTGGCCGTATGCACTGAAATGTACTCAATAATCGTCCCACCAGCTGATACTGCAACATATGTGACAACCATTGACATAAGAGCAATAATCACATTAGATAAAACAGGAATCCTCACCTGTTTCACTCCGTAAGCTAAACCAATGCCTAAATTATCCAAATTGGAAGCTATGCCTATAAGAATTATCGTAATCCAATGCATCAAAATCCTCCTCAAAACCATTTATCTATCTTTTCTCAACATAGTATGAGTAAAAAATTTATTGGTTCGATTAAGTGATTTTAATTTCTGGACAAGTTATTTCAATTTCATATGACTAGATGCTTTTATAATGAATAGCTCCATCGAGTATCTTTTTAGATCATATGTCTCGTACTCCCCCATAACATGCCTAGGAACAGTAAATAAAATACAAAAAAACTAGCTTACGAACATTAAAACTCCGCAAGCTAGCTATACTTATTATTTTAATAAACCTTGTATTTCTAATGTTTTCACAGGCTGAAATTGTTCACCTGTAGCGTAATACGTAATCGCTACTGAATCCCCTGCCTCTACATACATTGCAAGTGGTGATGTTTCTGTACTAACAATAAAGTTATCACCTGTTGCAGCTAAAAACGATACGATCGTAAAATCACCAACGCGCTCTTTATACACACGCACAACTTTTGCTGTGAGCTGTGCTTCCTCTGCATTTGATGTACCATCTACTGTGCTACCACCATGACTAAGCGCTGTTTTATACTGCTTCAACGCTTCATTTGGTGTAAATGCATAGGTTGAAATTTCAGGGTTTGCTGCCGACACAATGAAGTAATTTTGCAAGAAGCCATTGGAGTCAAGGACAGCTGATAACCAGCTTGCTTCTCCGTAGAAGTTATAAAGAATCGGCATTTCACCTTCCCATTCTTTTTCGATAAACTTCTTTTCTATAATATCTAAAGCACCTTGTGAATCCATATACGATTCCTCTAGATTACCAGTATAATAAGTCGCCTCACCTGTGCGAGCATGCGTTAAAGAATAACCTAGCATAGAATCAACGCCTTCTTTCGGACTAGTAAAATCAGTAAAGTAATACATTTCACCATCTTCCATAAAGATTGGGCTAACATTCGCCTCTGTTCCTTCATCAGAAGGTAATTTCACGTCTTTTTTACCGAATAAACTATTCCAGTATCCGTGAACATAATTGCCATAATAGCTATTTTGTAAGCTCACCGACTCCGGAGATACTGCCCCATCAATAAACGATGGTACATCCGCTAACGCAACTTGCTCTGATGCTCCCGTTTTCGCGTTGACCATAATGATCCCTTTCACATCAAAACCGTTACGAGCCGAAATGAATTCCCCATAAGAACGAATATAATACGGTGTGCCATCATCATCAATTTCTAACTGTGGATCACCAAAGAAAATGAGTGTAGGGTATTGTAGACGCATATGACGCTCTAAGTTTTTATTTAAAAAAGCAGACGGCACAAATGCCATTTCGTGCGCAATAAATTTTGGATTATCACTTGAATCCGTCGCACTCATCTTAAAGTATCCTGGTGTTGTTTTACCTGTAAACCATTTAAATAAACCTGAAAACTCAACAGGTGCAATATATACATATTCACCGTTAATCTTTTGAATTTGTAAGCGACCTAATTCATAATAGCTCGTATTTGGCACTTGCCCGAATGCCTTTTTCATTTTATTTCTTACAAATTTCGGAGGTACACTTGCAGGCGTTTTTGTTTCGTCAAATGACTGAATTTCCACCTTTACCTCCATTTCTGCAGATTTGTATTTCTCCTCTGCATTAAATAAAGGTGCGGCAAGTAAATACGCAACGGCAAGTATAGATGCGAGTGTTAGCGCTGATTTTATTTTTTGCTCGATCCCAGTCGTCAGTAATGCCCCTGCTAAAGCTACTACCGGCAAAATATACAAAAAAACAGTCCATTGCAAGTCAATTTTTGAAATATAAACAGTAAATAATGTTAATATGTAACTAGAAATAAAAACTAAAATTGCTAGAATATCAAATTGTTTGTTTGTTAAATTGCCTTTTGGAACTTTTTTCGTTAACGGTACAATTAAAACCGTTATGACGATAGCAGCAATAAGTGCTGTTATCAATAATTGTCCCATAAAAAATCATCCTCTCTTTCTACTATTTACGTCTGAAATTTAGTTAAGTTTCATATTTACCTATGATGGAATATTCACAAAATTACAATTCATTGAAAAAAGGGGTGTTTTATTTGGAAAGGAAAGTACTATTATCTTTATTCGCCATTTTCGGTTTTTATTATGTATTTATGTTTGAGTCGATTGATCCATCTTTAAAAATGATCTTTAAACTCATTCCAATGATTTTGCTCATTGTACTCGCACTTCGTTCAAAAGGTGAACCACGCTATAAATCGCTAGTCGTGATTGGACTTGTATTTTGTGCAATCGGTGATTATACGCTGCAATGGTTTATTATTGGTTTAACAAGCTTTTTAATAGGGCATCTTTTTTATATTGCCGCATTTCGCAGTACAAACTTAACGAAAACTCCAACTATTGTTAAAATCATACTCATTGCTTACGGTGCAGCGATGATGATTTGGATTGCAGGCTCGTTATTACGCGCAGGTGACACGGTACTTGCAGTAGCTGTTTGTGCATATATTGTAGCTATTTTAACGATGGGCTGGACGTCTTTTCGTACAAGTAGTAAATTCGCGATTGCTGGTGCAATTAGCTTTATGGCGTCGGATTCGATACTCGCAATTAATAAATTTGTAGTCGATGTTCCGTATTCTCATATTTTAATTATGGCAACATATTATGGTGCTCAATTATTAATCGCGTTAAGTATCGTCCAATATTCCGCCATTCGAAATAAGATGATACAATAAAGTCACTATACACAAGGAGGCATTTCGCCCATGAAAGAACAAGTAATTGAACGACTAATTCGCTACGTAAAAATTGATACACAATCTGACTTTAATAGTACAACAACACCTTCAACAATGAAGCAATTTGATTTATTAAATGTATTAAAAGCTGAACTTGCTGAAATCGGTTTAACAGACATTAACTTAGATGAAAACGGCTATCTATTCGCCACTTTACCTGCGAATACAGATAAAAATGTACCAACTTTAGGTTTTTTAGCACATGTCGACACAACATCTGATTTTTCAGGGACAAATGTTAAACCGCGTCGCATAGACAATTATGACGGTGGCGATATTCAATTAAACGACAACTTAGTAATGTCACCAAGCTATTTCCCGAACTTAAAAAACTATGTTGGTCAAACGTTAATTACAACAGATGGCACAACATTACTTGGTGCGGATGATAAAGCAGGCATCTCAGAAATTATGACGGCAATGGATTATTTAGTGAAGCATCCTGAGGTGAAGCACGGGAAAATCCGCGTAGCATTCACTCCAGATGAGGAAATCGGTCGCGGTCCTCATAAATTTGACGTTGAAGCATTCGGTGCAGATTATGCATATACAATGGACGGCGGACCACTCGGTGAGCTACAGTTTGAAAGTTTCAATGCTGCCGGCGTAAAAGTAACAACTCGCGGTACGAGCGTTCATCCGGGTTCAGCAAAAGGTAAGATGGTAAATGCCATTACAATGGCTATTAAATTTCAAAATGAAATGCCTACAGACGCTGTACCTGAAAAAACAGATGGTTATGAAGGTTTTATACACTTATCGAGCTTTAATGGACATATTGAAGAAGCCAAACTTTCTTACATTATACGCGACCATGACCGCGAAAAATTCGAAGCCAAAAAGGCTCATTTTATCGAAGTAGAAAAAATGATTAAAGCACAGTTTGGAGAAGATGCTATAACGGTTGAAATTGAAGACCAATATTACAATATGGGTGAAAAAATCAAACCTGTTATGGAAATTGTGGATATCGTAAAGGAAGCAATGGCAAAACTTGATATTACACCTATTATCGATCCAATCCGCGGGGGTACAGATGGTTCTCAGCTGTCATATATGGGACTTCCAACACCAAACATTTTTGCTGGTGGCGAAAACATGCATGGCAAATTTGAATATGTATCAGGCGAAACGATGGAAAAAGCAACAGAGGTTATTTTAGAAATCGTTCAGCTCTTCGAAGCAAAAGCATAAATTAATTGCTTGCCTAACGAAAAAATAGTTCAGTTCATCTTGTGAGCTGAGCTGTTTTTTTGTACAATTAAAATCTGAATATTCCGATACAAGAAAGAGGTGACGTGCAATGAAGGAAATTTTAATCGGTGTCGTTGCAGCGTTATTTTTTGCCTTTACATTTATATTAAACCATTCAATGGAACTAGATGGCGGTAGCTGGTTATGGAGTGCCTCTTTACGCTATTTCTTTATGCTGCCGTTTTTAATTGTCATTGTTCTCTATCGAAAAAACTTCCGACAATTACGAAACGAAATGATTTCTCGTCCTAAACAATGGCTCATATGGAGCTTTGTTGGATTCGTATTATTTTACGCCCCACTCACATTTGCAGCCGCATTCGGACCAGGCTGGCTCGTTTCCGGAACATGGCAATTTACCATTGTTGCAGGAGTTCTTCTAGCTCCCCTTTTCGTGACATTAGTCGTAGGGAAACAAGTACGACAAAAGATCCCGATCATTTCACTACTCATTTCTTGTATTATTTTTATCGGCATTTTACTTATTCAAATACCGCAAGCAAAGTCCGTATCGTTTAACACCTTAATGCTCGGTATTATTCCTGTTCTTGTTGCAGCATTTGCCTACCCACTCGGCAATCGTAAAATGATGGATGTTTGCGACGGACGTATTGATACATTTCAGCGTGTACTCGGTATGACGCTCGCTTCAATGCCTGCTTGGATTATTATGGCGATATATGCACTACTAACAGTCGGTCTGCCTTCTAGTAGCCAACTTTTTCAATCCCTACTTGTCGGACTTAGCTCAGGGGTGATTGCTACAATATTGTTTTTCATTGCAACAGAGCGAGTACGTGATGATCAAGGAAAGCTGGCTGCTGTCGAAGCAACACAGTCAACAGAAGTCATCTTCGTCATTATCGGTGAAATGATTTTACTAGGTATCCCTCTTCCGGCACCAATTGCCCTTTTTGGGTTAAGCGTCATCATTATCGGTATGCTACTCCATAGCTACCACACGATGCTCATAGGAAAACGTTCTAAACTGACAAAAGAAAATATTGAAGCAGCATCGTAATTCGCTGCTTCAATATTATAAAAAAGACGCCGACATTTGGAGTTATGTCGACGTAAATAGTTTTGTTCTCTAGTAAGAGAAGTATAAAGAAAATATAAAGGGTGTTGAAATTGTTACGACAAATCAACATGATTTGTCGCTATTTACGTTCTAAAAAATGAGGGGGGGTTTAGAACGCTATAATGAACTAGCATACTTCTGGAGAAAAGTAGCTAAAATTCAAGCTCACTCACACTGTTTTGTGGTGAGCGATAACACTTTACATGATAATGATAATCATTTTCATTTAAAAAGTCAAACTATTTTATTGAAAAAACAGTTAATTTTCATTGAGTTTTATCTTTTGCGCTCTGCGATACTGAAATTGCTTCAGCTGTAAATGCATAAAGTAGCCTTACCCTGTAACTCACGTTAATAACACTGACAGAAAAATTGTCCATTGATTGGCGCGCGCAAGTGGACGAGGAAGTGAATTCGGAATAGCCGACACACTAATCCCTACTTTCTTTATAAGTTTAATTTAGTTTAATGCATTTACAATCATTTGTGAAGTCAAAAATGTTACAATAGCGACATATAGAAAGGGTGAAAATTATGCCAGCATTGTCCTACGATCAAGTTCGTCAGCTCAATTCTTATAGCATCTATACTGAAAATCCGGAGCGTCCATTGTTTACACTTGCCAATTTACATAAAGATTTTTATTTAACTGATTTTCGCAATTTAATGATGGGTATTACACAAGCTGCAACTGAAACAGCTGCGATTTCTCATTTTACTCGACGCTATGGAATGTTCGTTGCGATGCAATTTTATATGCTCGCAACCTATGATGAAGTATGGGATGGGAAGTTAGAGGATATTCGTTTTGCACTCGTCCATGAATACGGTACAAACACTTTAGGCACCTTTATTTCAGCAAATGATTTCCGTTACGTTGAAGACGATGAACGTGAAGACGTCATGCATAAAATTTTATATAAGCAAACATTTGAAATTATACAGCAGCTACGTAAAACAACGTCCATCTCCCCGCTCGTGATGTGGGAAAATATTTTTGGCTATATGATATGGCATTATCACACGCTACTTGAAAATCCAGCGCTAGCGGACCGAGCATACGAAGATATCGACATACTCGAAGGCACAAATGTGTGGCGCTACATTTCAGAAAAATCGCTATTTCATAACTACACAGGTGGTAAGCATCCATCTCAACTACTAAATATTCCTGTGCGTAAAAGCTGCTGCCAATCAAAGGATATTCCAGGGCTTATGGCTTGCGGCTTTTGCCCGTTAAAATAATTCGCTACAAAACTTGGTCGCCAAAATTAGTTGGAGCTATGCCTACTGAAAGGAAACGCTTAGAACAGAAATCAACGGTCCTGTACTATTTATTGTGAAAAAAGACTGTATGTAAACTCAAATTTCTTTGAGTTTACATACAGTCTGGAGCTACTCTAAAAGTAGTAGCTCTATACATATATTTCACATATTATTTCCGATATTCTACAAACCAATCATCTGCTCGTTTTTCCATCGCAACTCCAAAATAGCCGTTCTTCAGAAGCTCTTGTTGCGCTTCCACTTCACCCATCGAAACGAAAACAGGTTCGCTACTATGTACACTCTCTGCACCTAAAGATTTCGCAAATACATAGCGTAACTTACCGCCATATTTATATTTCAAAGCAAAGATTTGCATACCTTGAGCAAATTTATCTTTTAAGCTTGCTACATTGTACGGCATTACCGTGGCGCAAACCCAATCAAATTTAGACACATCAACCTGCAACATTATGATGTTGGCTAATACTTTTTGCAAGCCAAACCCACGGAAATCGGGGTGAACGTTTGAAATTTCTTGGTACAGTACGCGCGATAAGTCACTTGCGGCAATATCCACCCCTAAATGCTCGTCCTCATTTACTTTAGGCACTAATAGCGCACGAAATGCAATTAAACGCTCTTCTACAAACGCACCGATCATTAACCCGTTGCCATCTAAAATATTTTGTAACTCCTCTCTACTAAGTGGCTGCAAAATATTATTATCCGGTAATGCCGCAATAACGAAATGTTGCAATTCTTCGATACGCTGTAAATCTGAAATATTTAACCCTTTTACTGTAAATGGAATATCACCGAGAAAACCTTCATACATCATGCCTTCACCACATCAGAATACTGTGTTAGCTCAGCTAAAATTGCTTCATCAATATCTACACCTAGCCCTGCACCGGTACCGAGCTCAATAAACGGAATATGATAACTCCCCTTTAAATTACCAATATCTTGCGAAAACTTAAGTGGTCCTGTTAATTCCACGCTAGTAATCACTTTTTTCGAAAAAGCAACGTGGAATCCTGCTGCAGAACCGACGGAAGACTCGAGCATCGAACCAATTTGACATTCCATACCTGCCATTTCAGCCATTGCTGCTAGCTTCATTGCAGGATATATGCCACCACATTTCATTAATTTGATATTCACTTTATCCGCTGCACGTTTTGCTATAATCTCACGCATATCGCGCATATTGCATAATCCTTCATCGATCATGACAGGTACCGTCGTCTTCGATTTTATTTCCACCATTGCATCTATATCATTTGCAACAACTGGCTGCTCTAGCCAATCTAACTGTGCTGATTTTAAGGCATCGAGCGCCTGTAATGTCGCCCCACTATTTTTCCAACCTTGGTTTACATCTACTCGGATGGCGATATCGTCACCAACACGTTTGCGTACTGCTTGAATTCGTTTCACATCACTCGTAACATCACGACCGACTTTCATTTTAAATGAACGATAGCCTTGTTTTACTCGTTCTTCCGCATCGGCTGCCATCTTTTCCGGTTCTCCAATACTTAGTACGTGGGTTACTGGGAACTTTTCATGATAACGACCGCCGATTAATTGATAAACAGGTACACCTAGCTTTTTACCTGCAACATCAAAGCAGGCAATATCAATAGCAGCTTTAGCAGCGGGCACATTTTTCACCGCTTTATCTAATAAATCATGAATTGCTTCAAAATTCATTGGGTTTTGACCGATTAATAATGGTGCAAATTTATGTTTTAATACAGCATATGTCGATTCAATTGTTTCGCCAGTTACATGGTCATCTGGTACTGACTCGCCCCACCCAACAAGTCCACACTCTGTCGTCAGCTTGACAATAATTGATGGCATCGAAGGATACGTATCGTAGCTCACAATAAATGGTTCAATTAATGGTAAATCTATTGTAAAAATCTCTAGTTGTTGAATTTTCATAGTTATCATCCTTTTATATCTCTGTTGCATTTTTCAATGTTGTTGCAAGTACTCGAGCGCCAATTAATAACGCTTCCTTTTTAAACGTCATTTGCGGATGATGTAAGCCTGGTCCTAAATCTGCACCAATACCTAACATTACCGCTTTAATTTCAGGCTTTGTAATCGTATAAAAGTGGAAATCATCACTTCCTGGTGTGACAACAGCTGGTGCTAAATAATCGTCCCCTAAAGCTTCAATAATGGAGCGCTCTGCAATATCAGCCGCATCCTGTGAAACTTCTGCACCCGGTGTCATGTCTAGCCATTCCCAATCGATCGGTGTGTCGTACATTTCTGCAATTTTCTTAAAGCCTTTTTCAATGCGATTTTGTAAATCTAACAGCACCTCATTTTTTTGTGCTCGCACATCTAAAGAGAACGTTGCTTTCCCTGGGATAATATTAACACTTCCCCCATCCGCATGCATTTTCGTTAATTTTGCTGAATACACGTCAAAAGGATTAATATGAGTGGCATGCAACATTTGCTGGATGGCAAATAATGTATCAATCGAATTTTTCCCTTGATGAGGTCTTGCCCCATGCGCATCAATACCATTAATTGTTCCTTGTAAAAACACTGCTGCTCCGTGATGAATCGCTGGCGTTACTTTTCCAAAAGGTAATTCTTCTGCAGGGCGTAGGTGAATGCCAAATAGATAGCTTACATCATCTACTACACCTTGTTTTAACATTGCTAATGCTCCACCACCAGCTTCTTCAGCTGGTTGGAAAATAAAGCGAATCCGTTTTTTTAGTGGCTTATCTTTTAACTCTAAAAGCGCACCTAATACCATTGAAATATTCGCATCATGCCCACATGAATGGTTTGCCTGCATAACGCCATTTACTTCTTGCCAAAGTGCATCAATATCCGCACGTACAGCAATGACTTCATCACCTGTGCCTATTTCTGCTACAAGCCCTGTTACATCATCAAATGTACGATAAGTTACACCTAATTCATCTAATATAGATGCAATTTTTTTCGTTGTCTCGAACTCTTTCCAACTCACTTCTGGATATTTGTGAAAATGTTCAAACCATGTGTAAATGGCCGTATCGAATACTTGTATTTGAGTCATATTTCGCACCTCGAATTTTTTTGAACTTATTATATTATACCGAATAACATTAAATAAATTAATAATAGAAGCCTACGAATAAATAATAAAAGCGAATGCTCCTAAATTTCTGAACACTCGCATCGTTTATTGTACCTCTATTGATATTAAAACTACTATTTCAAGTTATAGAGAAATGTATCCACATGCTGCAATTACACATTATAAGCTCGTAAAAAACCCCGCTGGATATTCATCTCGTTGCAATTGCTCATTGTTACAATCCACTTCTTCGTTACGCTCGATTTCCATATCCTCATCCAATAAATACGTTTCAAATTTCGAGTATAAAAACTTTGTCAATGACAACACCTCCTATTTAACTGAATTTTCTGATTTTTATATCTTACAACAATTTTATCCAATGTACAACAGATATATGTCCTTTATGCATAAAAAGTATTACTTCCATCTCAAATTGAGATAAAAAAAACCGAGGGCAGCACAAGCTACTCTCGGGATTTTCTATTATACATTTGCCGGTGTTGAACTACCCACTTTATGTTTAGTTATTAATTGTATAGCAAACATAATACCAAAGACAACCAACCCTGTTATATCAGAAATGGATTCTGGATAGATCATTGCCAGTCCTGCCCCAATTAAAATTAGTCTTTCAAACCAAACTAATTTTCTATACCAGAAGCCGATAACGCCAGAGCCTATAGCAATCATTCCCATAATCGCTGTAAATACAACCCAAATAATTTGTATTATCGTTACATCAATCATTAGTAAAGCCGGCGAAAATACAATCATATATGGGATAATAAAAGCAGCAATCGCTAGTTTAGCAGAGTTAACACCTGTTTTAATAGGATCTCCCCCAGATATACCAGAAGCCGCAAATGCCGCAAGAGCTACAGGTGGGGTTATATCCGCGATAATCCCAAAGTAGAATACAAAGAAATGAGCAGATAATAATATAACTACTGGCACTAATTCTTGTGGTGTTCCCGGTGAAAGTAAAGCTACTATAGCCGGAGCAGCGATAGTCGATGTAATAACATAGTTCGCTGTCGTAGGTGCACCCATTCCTAATATAAGTGATGCAATCATTACGAGAAGTAATGTTAAAATAATACTTCCCCCAGATAAGCTTATTAAACTATTCGCTAAGCTTAAACCAAGACCGGTTTTTAATACTACTCCTACGATAATACCTGCACAGGCAGTTGCAGCTACTACACCAAGTGCAGTTCTAGCGCCATCTACTAATGCATCTAAAATATCGCGTGGACCTAAGCGCGTATCTTTGTTGAGCATACCTACTAAAATACATGCGATTACACCATATAATGCTGCATGCATCACTGGCCTACCTGTAAGCATTAGCACGATAATTAATATAATCGGCGTCAATAAATAGATTTTCTTCAATACTTCTTTACGATTTGGCATTTCGTCTTCGGTTAAACCACGTAGCCCTAAGCGTTTAGCCTCAAAATGCGTCATAATCCAAATTCCAGTGAAGTATAGTAGCGCCGGAATAGCTGCTGCTTTTGCAATATCCCAATACGTAACCCCACGTCCAATAAATTCAACCATTAAAAATGCTGCAGCACCCATAATTGGTGGCATTAATTGACCACCTGTTGAGGCAGCGGCTTCTACCCCACCAGCAAATTCTTTTTTATAGCCTAGCTTTTTCATCATCGGAATCGTATATGAGCCTGAAGTAACTACGTTAGCTACAGAACTCCCAGAAATCGTACCTTGCAGAGCAGAGGAGAAAATCGCTACCTTTGCTGGACCGCCAACTAATTTTCCAGCTAAAGTCACTGCTAAATCATTAAAATATTGCCCAACACCTGTTTTCATGAGGAATGCTCCAAATATTAAAAATACGAAAATAAACGTTGCAGATACACTAATAGGCGTCCCTAAAATGCCATCAGTCGAATAGAACATTAAATTTACAATACTTTCAATACTTTGCCCACGATGCGATAAGAAAGCTGGCATGTATGGACCAAAATATGCATAGGCAAGAAACAAACTTGCAATAATAGTAATCGGCAACCCAACAGCACGTCTAGCTGCTTCTAAAACTAGTAAAATGGCTAATAGACCAACAATAAAATCCATTCGCTCTAACTGTCCTAAGCTATTTACTAGTTGTTTATAGTTAATTGTCCAATAGGAACCAACTAACCCTCCCAATAGCGCTAATATATAATCATAGAACGGTATTATATCTTTCTTCTTTTTGCGACGTGCTGGAAATAATAAAAATATAAATACTAAACCAAATCCTAAGTGTATTGTGCGCTGAATTTGCGCTGGAAAGACACCATATATAGCCGTATAAAGTTGAAATAATGCAAACGCTAATAATCCAATATAAATGACATATTTAATAACCCCAGTTACATTTCGGGTATTTGATTCGATATCATATTTTTCTAATAATGCCTGTTGATCTGCTTCTGATAATTGCTTGTGTTGATCATTTTCTAGTTTTATTTCATTTTTATCGACCATTTAGTTTTACTCCTTTCATCTTCTCATAAAATGATATTTTTTGTGCTTGAAACAAATACGATTTCCCTTTTGTTAGTTCCGTTTTCAAATCAATTACTTGCCCTTCATACATAAAGAATAAATCGTAATCTACATTCCCAATATACAAAGTAAAATCCTTTAAGATGACATCATCGGACCGTAATGTATAAACCCCATTTTCATACGTTAGTGACTGCCCCTCTTCTGCATAGCCCGGCATCCCAATGGCAACATCCTCATACTCCATAGAAACGAGTCGAATATTTCTACTTGGTAACAATTCATAGCTTTCAATCACATCCGTTAAATGGATAGAATGAGTAAATTTAGTTTGAAAAAATTTCTCATTGTTCACGGATATATAGTGTATTTTAGGGTTATCGGTTCGCGTTTCAGTAAAAGTAAATACAGTCCACAAAGGGGCTAATAATATTAGTGTACTAATAACAACAGCGCATATAATTGCAATAATCCATTTCACTAAAATGTATAGTCTCCTTTATCGCAGATTAACGGGCAGTAAGACCCCCACTGATTGAAAATTCACTTTATAAAGAAGAGCTCTGAAGCATATAGCAACAGAGCCCCTCTTAAGGTTAAATTAGTTGTTTACTTCGTCGAAATATTTTTTTGCACCTGGATGTACTTCAATACCAATACCATCTAAACCAGTTTTAGCATTGATGAATGCACCCTTTGGATGGCTAATTTTATCTGTGTTATCATAAATCGCTTTTGTGATTTCATAAACTAAATCTTCCGGTAGATCTTTCTTAACTGCTAACATCGCCCCTACTGATACTGCCGGAACTTCTTCCGTTAAGCCGTATGTCCCAGCAGGAATAAGATCTTTTGCATAATAAGGGTATTTTGCAATTAGCTCTTCTGCTTTATCTGCAGTTACAGGAACAATATAAACACCTTTTGTTGTTGCGTTTAACGCTTCAACTGCACCTGTAGGGTAACCCGCCGTTATAAACGCTGCATCAATTTGGCCGGCTTGAATACTGTCTGCTGACTCGCCAAAATCTAAATGTTGCGGCTCTATATCATCCATTGATATTCCATGTATTTCTAATAATTGCTCTGCATTTGCATACGTACCCGATCCAGGTGCTCCTACTGATACTTTTTTCCCTTTTAAGTCTTCAAAAGATTTGATACCTGAACTAGTTAATGTAACGAGCTGAACAGTCTCAGGATAAAGTGCACCGATAGCTGATACAGTATCGATTTTTTCTTTAAACATTAATTTTCCTTCTGTTGCATAGAAAGCAATATCCGTTTGAACGAAAGCGATATCACCTTTACCATCTTGAAGCGCTATCATGTTCGCAGCTGAAGCTTGCGATACTTCGGCTGTTGTCTTAACACCTGTTGCTGTCGTAATTAATTCAGCAAACGTACCACCTAGAGGGTAGTATGTACCTTGTGCCCCACCAGTGTGAATCGATAAATAATCTTTATCAAATAATGGTTTTTCTTCTGTAACTTCTGTATTTGAATCAGTTGTTTGTCCTTCAGTTTCTTTATTATTTTCTGGGCTATTTGTTTCTGAATCGTCATTGCCACAAGCAACAAGTACTAGCATCAAAATACTCAAAATAGTTAAAAACATGAATTTTTTTGATAATTTCATCATAAACCCTCCCACTCTTTCAATATGGGTCTATTTTACATATGATTCTATTCTTTTGTCAAACAATACAGAAGATTCATTGTTTTCTGTAATCAGAAGTATCAACAAACAAATAAAGATGTGTGTGCAAGAAAGTTTTGCACACACATCTTTATTTAATAACACCGCAAGCAATTCGCGTACCTGAATTTCCTGCTGGATCTGTTTTATAATCATCTGCCTTTTCATGAATCACTATAGAAGTACCGTTTCCATCAAGCAATGAATTGGCATGGCCTTTTAATAACGTCACGTTTTCCGAAATGAACTGCAGATCAACTGCCCCTTCATCATCTGTTTTTATATTCGGTAAATCCCCAGCATGCGGACCTTTTGGATTTTCGATTCCGTGCTTTTTGTGCTCAGGGTTGAAGTGTGCACCTGCTGACTCAAATGTAGGCGGTTCACATTTCCCAACTTCATGAATATGGATCCCATGCTCGCCCACAGGTAAACTATTCAGAACTGCCGATAACTCTACTCCTTTCGAAACTTCTGTTAATAATATTTCGCCGATAAGCTCGCCTTTACTATTATGCATTTCCGCTTTTGCAGTCGTAGTAGCCGGCGCATTTACAGGTAGCCCCTCTTCTTTCTGGAATAATGAACAGCCTGCTAGTAAAACAAACGCACTTACCATTAATAATTTGCGCATATGTTTCCCTCCTCTGGACCAGTTTAACCAAATTCGGCACGACTTTATTCGACAAAATAAAAATATCCGCCTAAAATATAGGCGGATTAAAAATTACTCCAAAATTTTTACAGTGACAGTTTTAATTCCCCATGAATTTGCATCATCTTTTGATGGAATAAAAACATCAATTTTATTACCTTTAATGGCACCACCTGTATCAGCTGCAATTGCTTCACCATACCCTTCTACCCATACTTTTGTACCGAGAGGAATGACGTTCGGATCGACTGCAATAACTTTTAAATTTGGATTTGAACGTAAGTCTGTACCGTTTGCAGTAATCCCTGAGCAGCCATTACAGTTTGCTGTATAAGCTGTCGCTTCCATAGTGAGCGTTTTCTCTACAGCTTTTGGTGGTTGTTTACTTTGAGTTTGTTTGCTTTGAGTTTGTTTGCTTTGAGTTTGTTTATTCGTTTCCTTTTGAGATTTTATTCTTTCTTGTTTAGCTTTATCTCCAGACCCTGAAACTACTAACGTATCTCCTGAATAAATCATATCTGATGTTAAGTCATTCCATGCCATCAGCTCGTCTATAGTGACATTAAATTCTGCAGCGATATCGGATAATGTATCGTTTGGTTGTATCGTATAAACTGTACCTTTCTCAGCCACTTTTAATTGCTGATTAGGGAAAATAAGTGATGAATCTAAATTATTTAGTTCTTTTAGATTCTCTACGGATATTGAATATTGTTGAGAAATTTCCCATAAAGAATCCCCTTCCTGAACTGTATGCGTTTCTGCGGTTGCAATTGATGAGTAGCTGCCCACAGTTAAAGTAAATATAGTAGCAAATGCTAGAAATTTCTTATTCATAAAATATTGTCGCCTCCATTTTTACTTGCGCTTTTTTTCGCGCTTTCGAAACTCTGATGACAACTTTACCGAATTTATATTGCAGTTATATGACGGGAAAACGTGCCTTATATTACAATTTGTTTTCACAAACGGAACCATTATTTTACTATTTATTATAATAATTTGTATTATTATTACTATCAATTAGCTTAATATCACTGTTTATATACATATATTCATTAAAAAAGCATATTGCAGAAATATGACATTTCTAACGCGAAATTATTATATGTGTAACAGGTATATGCTTACATTAGTATTATTTGGTTATTTAACTACTAGAAATCCGTTTTCCATAGCCGATATTTAATGAAGAAGGAGGGATTTTTATGGAGATTAACTCAATTATGTCAAATCAGCTTGCTCAGCTACAACAAACGCTGCAAATGACAATTATGGACAAAGCACTTAATGCTGGCGCCGGTGTTGTTGAAATGCTTCAAGAAATGCCAGCTTCTGCTGCTGAGCATCCGTACAAAGGTCAACTAATTGACGTACAGGTGTAAATAATAAAACCCGCGAAGAAAAAACGCGGGTTTTATTATTTTTTGTGTCAAAATTTCAATATAAAGACAAGTTAACTTTGGTTCTTTAACTTACCATAACACTGGCTTATTAACCATTAACCACAACATCACTAGCAGTAAACAAATATATAACCAAGTAGCACGTTTAAGCTTGCGGATAAATTCCGCGCGCACAAAATGTTCCGTACCAAATATTTTCATCGTTGGTTTAAATGCACCTGCTAAAAAGAAAATAGAACCGATCATTAGAGCAACAGTTAATACGACCCACGAAGCATGCCACGGCCAACCACCTAGCCAAATTAATAATATTCCTGATGGAACTACCACATGCCCCGCATGTTTAACGGCTGTAATCCCTGCTTGAAATGAACGAACATAACCTTCTAGCGCTGAATTTTCAGCTGATTCCATAAGCTTGACTATTATCAATAAAACAAATAGCGGGCCAATTGACACGACCGCGCTTAGTATATGGACATATAATATTATTTTAAAGAGAAACAATATAATCACTTCCATTTAAATGTTTGTTTTTAGTATAACATCGCCTCATTGTTAAGATGCTGTAAAAGTGTTGTTAAGTGTGTTGAAATTCGCACTTTTTGGGTATGAATTATAGTAACATGTATGTGAAGGGAGTCCATACATTCCCTTCCCTAATGTCGGACTCTCTAAATATAAAGGAGTGATTTTTATGGGCATTCACCGATTTTTCACAAGTTTAAATGATTTAGAGCGAATTATTCGTTGTCCCGGTCGTTTCAAATTCGAAGAGCATAATGTTGCTGCTCATTCTTGGAAGGTGTCACAGTATGCTATGTTTTTTGCTACACTGGAAGAACGTGCCGGCAACACAATCGATTGGAAATCATTATATGAAAAAACGATTAACCACGATTTTGCCGAAGTATTTATCGGAGACATTAAAACACCCGTTAAGCATGCTTCTCCTGAACTAAAAGAAATGCTTGCTCATGTAGAAAACAAAATGATGGAGAAATTTATTTTAGAAGAGATTCCACCTGATTTTCAAGAAGTTTTCTTTGCACGCATGAAAGAAGGCAAAGACGCAACGATTGAAGGACGCCTACTTGAATTTGCAGATAAGCTCGATCAGTTTTACGAAGCTTTTGCTGAATTAAAACGAGGGAATATAGATACAGAATTCGTCAATATGTATCAAACAGCACTCGCAAAGCTATTATTAATACCACTTGATGCGACAGTTAATTATTTCCGTCATGAAATTTTACAAGATGCGATGCAAGAAGATACACATATCGATGTAGCCACATTAACGAACGAGATTTTAAATAAAGTATAAAACATGCATGTGAAGTTTTCCTATAATAAAGGGAAAGCTTTTTTATTTTGTCTTTTTTTGTAACGAAATACATACTGAAGGTACTAAGATTATGAAAACATAAAATAGTGACTCGCGAAAGGAGGCCGCGATGAAACAGCTTGGAGACATATATGAGCAAATCCAACCGAAGCTTTATACTTTCTTCTATATAAAAACGGCTAATGCATCAGTGGCTGAGGACTTAACGCAAGATGTATTTTATGAGGCAATGAAAAGCATCCACCGTTTTAATGGTCAATCTAGCATTTCCACTTGGCTATTTGCGATTGCGCATCATTTATTAGCAAAATATTATCGCTCAAATCGCTACAAACGCACGTTACATGAAAATTTTAAGCAATTCGGCTCTCCTTCTCATCCGCTCACAACAGAGCAACAAGTGGAGCTCCAGGAAAGTGCCCAAACATTACTCAAAAATATAAATGCCCTTGATACACCCGGAAAAGAAATTGTGTTACTTCGCATTTACGGGGATTGCTCCTTTAAAGAAATCGGTGAGATGCTCGGAAAAAGCGAAAACTACGTGCGCGTCACTTTTCACCGCCTAAAACTAAAGTTACAACAGGAAATGGAGGGAGCCGAATGACTGAATGCAAAATCGTTGAGGATTTACTTCCGCTATTCGAAGAAAATTTATTGCAGGAAGAAACAACAAAATGGGTAAATGAGCACCTTGCCCATTGTTCTACATGCCGTACGAAAACAAATATAGAGTTAACTGAGATCCCTAAGCCTATTCCGAGAAAAACAGCAGCAACAATGATAAAGAATGTTCATATAAAGCTAACTATTTATCAGTTATTATTTGTTCTATTATCTTTTGCTTTTGCAATGAGTACATCCATTTTTACGGGAAGCTTTCAATTTATTTTAAGTTATTTCGTGCTAGGTATATGTACTTTTTACTTTTATCGCAATTGGATTTTAACCATATGTATTGCAATTATTCCTATTTTCATTTGGACTATTTACGATACCATTGCTTCTTTTGGTTCATATAATAATTGGTATTTGCAACAAATGGAATATTACGATTCTATTTTTAGTTTGTTTGGAAGCTTAATTGGTGGGGGCTTGTTAATGGGATTAATCCATACGATTTTTACAATACTTGGTGTAATTGTTGTCGTGCTTGTTACGAAGTCATTTGAAAAGGAGGATACCTTATGACATTCAAAAAATCGCTATATTTAATAGGCGCCTTCCTTATTACGAGTTTCATTTTATTTTTTTACTTTAGCTTTAACGGTAACCCTATTTCAAAAGCATTTGCAAAAAAACAGGCACTCGCCTATTTAGAAATGCAATTTCCAGAAAATAATTATGCAATTCAAGATAATACATTTAATTTCAAAGATGCTAGCTACTATTTTTATTATACTTTAGCAGGGAATAACGGACGTAGTTATCAATATTCGGTTGGAGTAGGAAGAGGATTATACCCAAACAACATTACGTCCAATTATCTCCACTATGATTCGGAAAATTTTGAGATGAGCGAGGAGTTTTCCAATAGTGGAACGGTTTATATTAAAAAACTGACTGAAAATCTAGATTTAAAAGGTGATATATATTACTACGTACAGGTACCTGTAGACTATGTTGAGAAGGATACAAAATGGTCTCCTACTATTGAGTTCCCTGTCGATGCAGAAATAACTGTATTAATTGAACAGCATTTCGAATCAGAAGAAAAATTTATCGCCTATGTCAACTCGATTATGAATGCTTTAAATGACGTAAATTTCAATCAGTTATATGTAGAAAACCGTAATGACGACCAATTGATTTATACTCTCAAAGTAAATAAAGGTGAAAAAGCACAAATTGAAAAAATCCTAAAAAACGAGCGATAATTTGATTTCATAAATAACGCAACTTTATTAATGTTTCTTTAAAAAGAAGTATTTAATCATTAGATCCTAATTAGCCAATCCAAGCCCCATATATTACTCAAAAATAACGTTGTTTTTCGTTGACAAATTTATTAAAACACACTTACTTGCAACGTTATTTCTCATGCTTTACAATACTAACTAAGGCTGCGTTGTACGTATAAATATTAAGTTTTAACCTTTAAGCTGTAACAGGGAGTTTTATATAGAAATTGGAATGGCGTGTCTCAACCCTTTGTGCTTGAGAATAAACAGGAAAATTTTTGCGAACACCCACTTTGAGGAGTGGTGGTTTAAAACTTTCTATAATAAATACGGCATCTGCGGCTTTATTCTTTAACCATACAGCCACAAGGCTTTGAAGCATTTCTCTCATAGTGAAAACTATGGGAGATTTTTTTTGGGAAAAAATGGGTAAATTGTTGGGAGAATATTTAACTTCTCAAATGACATCATATATATTTTTCGTTATCTAAAAATACCAATAATGCTGTCACCAGCAATGTGTCGACGGCTGTTTCTAATTGCGTAAGAAAAAACTTCAGTATTACTTTGTTTGTAAACTGACTCATTGGGAAAACCTCTTTTATAGAACTGATTGTGGCGACTTAATTCTACCAAGAAAAGGTCTTCCTTTTTTGTCGCCTTACTCATTTACACTAAATATTTTTACTCTCTCAAAAAGAGAAAGTCTTTAAAAAAAAGTGAGGGATTTTATTTTGACTGAAAAGTATTTAAAAATAATCGTATTATTTATTTATGGCTTAATATTAAGTGCGATAATAGGTGTTATTTCTTCTGCTTTTTTGATTTTAGTTAATGGATTTACAGATTTTTTATGGACTGACGTACCCAATCGATTAAACATGCCTTCCATTTATCCATTATTTTTATGTACTTTCGGCGGTGTTTTAGTAGGTGTTAGCAGGTATAAGTGGGGAAACCTGCCTAAAATAGCTCATGATTCTATTGTTGAATTAAAAACAACAAAAAGAATGGACTATTCATATGTATATGTAAACTTTTTTATTGCTTTTTTAGTTTTAATCTTTGGTGCAGGTGTAGGTCCTGAAGCAGCCATATTAAGTTCTGTTATTGCGCTATCGGTATGGCAGGCAGATAAAATGCGTTACGTCTATTTTTCCTACAACGAGTGGAAAAAGGATTCTTGGTACATTAGACTAAAAAATTTAGCTTTACCTCATAACTACCGTATTCCCTACGATCCTGATCGAGCTCCTAAAGAGAAAAAATTAGTTTTATTTAAGAAATTATTAAATATGTTATTTATAGTTAATGGTATTGTTACCTTTTGGTTTTTTATTAAAATAACAGAACAACCCCCTCTTGCGATAAAGTTAGGGGAAACTAGTTGGGGACTGAATGAATTGTTTCTTATTATTCCTTTAGTTTTGTTTGGAATTTTATTTAGCAAACTATATAAACTAATGGAAAAAGCAATGAGTAAATTATTTTCTAAAATGAACAATAAAATTATTTTAAGTGCTGTTATCGGTGGTATTGGCATTGGTTTAATGGCTTTAATCGCTCCTAATTTACTTTTTTCCGGCCAACATTCTATGCAATATTTACCTAATTTAGTACCCACTCTTTCAATTGCTACTTTATTTTTAGGTTCTATTTTAAAACTGATTTTTATGGAGTTTTGTTTAAAATCAGGCTGGGTTGGTGGTAATATTTTCCCAGTAATATTCGCTTCTATTTTACAGGGCTATGCTATCGCGGCTTTTTTTCCACAACTAGATACGCTCTTTATCGTAGCCGTTATTGGTAGCAGTGCTTCGATTGCAATTTTACAATCACCGTTATTAGTAGGACTGTTTCTCATACTTTTTTTCCCTAAAGAATTAACCTTAGTAATACTAGTCATTGTGGTTTTATTTATTTGGTTAAGTAAAAAATTCCCCCAAAAAATAACTGCTTAATTTTAGAATAAAATCTGTAGTTCATTTATTACCTTTTTAAATATAAGTTAAATGTCTGTAAAGAACAGTACAACAAGCACTGGTAATATATATGGTTATTAGTGTTAAAATTCACGATAATTAATAAGACCACCCTTTACAGAGTGGTCTTTTTTATATCTAATCGTTTTTTTATTCTACATAAGAGACACGCCATCCATAGAATATCGTGGTAGTCTCATTCTATAAGAAACTATTCATGGCATTTTTAATTTCACTTGTATATTCTTCGACCTCGTTAATCATTGAATTATTAAATATCAAACTACCATTATTGCTATGCCTACGATTCATATCATCCTCAATTAACTTTTTTACATATTTGCTAAAATTGCGGGGCTTACCTTTTAAGGGGTTTATTTTTTCTGCGTGCGTTAATAACGCTACATCGAATTCATCTTTAATGTTAAAGCTTACCGACTTATTATGCCGGCTCATGCAAATGCCCCTTTCGCAATTTCATAATAACCAACAGCGTTAGCGTAAACAGGGACTAATACTTTCACGCCATTCCCACTTTTGATTGTCGGATTTATAATTTCCCCATTGCTGTAATGTTCGATAATTGCAGGAGCTATACCCTCTGCTATCCCTCCGCAAATTAATACTTTATCTGTCTTATTCCATTTGAGCTTTGTTGTATTTCTAATAATTCCTCGTGCGATTGTTGTCATATCATTCTTATCTTTGACCGTTTCCATCCCGAAATTAAATGTAGTGCTGGCGTTGTTAATATGTCGATTATCCATGATCGTTGCAGCGTTAACTGTACCGCTGCCTATGTCGAGTATTCTTGTTAGCCCAGTTGCTGGCTTTGCCCAGTAAGCCGCAGAACCTTCAGGAGCTACACCTACATTATCAATATAAAAACTTCTTATTTTACCGTTAACCTTCACTTCATGTTGCCCGATTAACATTTGCTGAATAATCTTTTTCTCTTCTTCCTTATGCCGCTTAATCGGCTGACCGGTAACTATAGATAGCGTTCCGACGTTTGGGCAATATTTATCTAGGTATCTATTAATCGCAAGTAAAACACGGATTTTATTGTCCTCATGAGCCTTTGTGTCGCCGTACATGGATCCATTGCCGAATTCGTCTTCGAACATTGCGATTGTGCCTGCAAAACCTTTTCGTCCACTGATTTCAAATTCCATATCGTCCTCGCCAAACGATTCTTCTACTTCTCGTTCAAACCAATCACAAATATTCGTTCTAAAAATATCTATACCATGAGGACCAACAACCTTCGCCATGTGATTACCTGCATCAATACCTAAGATTAATTTATTCAACCCTATCCCCTTTCGGATTTTTATTACAACTGTAGTACAATGTATCACTTCACTAAGAGTTTTATTACAATTGTAGTAAAACTGATTTCAAAACGTAAACCTACCTTCTTTATTTTTCACTTTTACTAACAAATAATCGCCATATTATCCATACGATAAAGAACACAATCGCCATCGCTTCCGATCCGGTTATTAGCCAAATTAGAAGTGATAAAAGCCAAAGTATAAAAAATGTCCACATTCCATCCATCCTTATCGTAGTACTCGCCCCTTTTCCTAAGTGATAATTTGTTTTCTTTAGAAAAAATATATGCCAACGAAAAAAATGCGCTTGTTTAAATAATATATTTAAAAAAATATTGTTTAATACAAAAATACGCATCGTTCGGATAACTACGAACGATGCGTATTTTAATCAGATTTAATTTCAATGCAAAGTAACTAATAACGAAATACTACAGTACCATTACTTTAAATAATGACCGATTCTGCAATATTAGATGCATGGTCGCCAATTCGCTCTAAATTACTCACGATATCCGCAAAAACAATTCCAGCAGATCCTACGCATATGCCTTCGTTTAAGCGATTGATGTGTAATTTGCGCAATTTGCGCTCCATTACATCAATTTCAACTTCTTTTTCTAATACTACTTTTGCTAATGATTTGTCTCGTTTTTCTAAAGCCTCAATAGACATTTTCACGGTTTCCATTGTTAGCACGAACATTTCTTGCAGCTCTTCAAATGCTTGATCGCTTAAACGAACACGATGGGAATCTTTATATTGAAGTAGCTCAACGATATTTTCAACATGGTCACCAATTCGTTCAATATCACGAATATTTTCAAATAATGCATGGTGTACATGTGAGTCTGCACCTGATAATGATTGTTTTGAAAGCTCTACTAAATATTCTGTTGATTTTCGATCTAAATTATTTATTGCTTCCTCTATTTGCGCAACTGTAGCAACAGCTTTCATGTCATCTGTCTTTAATATATGCAACGTTTCTTCTAAACCTTGGATGCTATATTCACCCATACGAACAACTTCCATTTTTGCTTGACCAAGTGCTACAGAAGGTGATTTCGTAATCAAAGTAGGATCTAAATATTTTGGTTTATACTCAATTACAGAATCTTCCCCAGGGATTAGCTTTGTTACAACATAAACTAAAACGCCGATGAAAGGTAATTGTATTAGAGTATTGAATAAGTTAAATGTACCGTGAGCAAAGGCAATTTGCATTTTTGGTTCTAAACCTAATAAAGAACTAATCCATTCTACATAGTTTGTAAATAAACCAAGGAAAATCATAAAAATAACTGTTCCGATAATATTAAATAATACGTGCGCTGCAGCTACGCGTCTTGCTGCAACAGATGTCCCTAAAGCTGCTAATATTGCTGTAATTGTCGTACCTATATTATCTCCGAATAGGACTGGTAATGCTCCTTGCAGCGAAATTAGCCCTTCTGAATATAACCCTTGTAAAATACCTATAGTTGCAGAAGAAGATTGTACAATAAATGTGAAAATTGTCCCTACTATTACCCCTAAAATCGGAATGTCAGCCATTCGTACAGTTAGATCTAAGAATGGTTGCCAATCATGTAATGGCTCCATACCTCCGCTCATAAGCTCTAAGCCGATAAACAAGCCCGCAAAACCAAATAATACTTGTCCAATATTTTGAATCGTGCTCTTTTTAAAGAAAAATAAACAGATAGCACCAACTGCCATAATAGGGTAAGCATATGCCCCTACATCAATACCAATAATAAACGCTGTAACTGTTGTACCGATATTCGCTCCCATTATTACACCAATCGCTTGACGCAATTTCATGAAACCAGCACTTACTAAACCAACTGTAATAACCGTTGTACCTGAACTCGATTGAATCAATACGGTTACTACGATACCTACTAATACACCCATTAATGGATTCGTCGTAAATCTATCTAAAATATCTCTAAGGCGATCCCCTGCTGCTTTTTGAAGGCCATCTCCCATATATTTAATTGCAAATAAGAACAGCCCAAGTCCACCTAGAAATTGGAAAATCATTTCTTGTATGTTCATCTCTAAAAATCTCAACCCTTCCCTTGATGTCAGACCTTTCAGACCTTATTATCAATAGATAATCCCCATATGTAAACACTGTTTACAATGCGTTAAATAAATGTTAACAATACCTTTACAATACATTCATATAATCGACATATTTTCCAGTGCATCCTAATGTCGAGTAGCATTGAAAGGTATATTGTTCCACTCATTCCTTTATTACTAATTACTAACATGCGATTAGCCTCATTCTCCTCTCACACCTTTGCTCAATCTTTACTTTCACTCTTGTTAGCATTCCAACTTGGTGGGAGTTTTATTGCTCCTACTTAGAAAAAATATTTATATTTCACTTGCTTCTCACGTTACGTTAGCTTTTACAATAATAGGTAAGAACAAAATAAAACAACGCTGGGAGGTAGTTAAATGTCTGCAAAATATTCAATTGGCGAATTTGCAAAAAAAACCGGTATTACGATTCGGGCATTGCATTATTATGATGAAATAGATTTATTAAAACCGACGTTCATATCGAATGCTGGACGTCGTTATTATTCTGACGCAAATATTATTCAGCTACAAAAAATTGTTACTCTCAAATTTTTAGGTTATTCATTAGAAAAAATTCACGAATTAATACATTTACATGATTGGGATTTGCAAGAGTCATTACAATTTCAAAAGCAAGAGATGATACAAAAAAGAGAACACCTTGACCGTGTAATCCGTGCACTCGACCATGCACTATTTATGATGGAAGAGCAAGGCACAGTCAATGCCAATGTTTTTATGACACTTATTCACAACATCCATAAAGAAGACGAACAAAAGGTATGGTTAAAAAACTATTTTCCAAAAGATGCTGTAGATGAGATGTACAGTTTATCTGAGGAAAAACAAATGGAGCTAAATAGCAAAATGGCTCAACTGATAAATGAGCTAAAAACAGCTTCTGGGCAAGATCCTACAAGCACTTCAGTACAAGCACTTATTGAGCAATATTTTGCTTTGGCATTAGAAGTATACCCAGGCACGATAGAACTTGTTCAAGAATTAGGCAATCAAGAGATTGACATCGAAATGGATAATAGCACAGAGCTCTTCCCGTCTCCTTTTTCCCAAAAGGAAGAGGAATGGATAACACAAGTACTGCAATATTATTTGGACAAAAAAGGTGTGAATATACATGGAGAAGATTGATCAGCAAAAAATGGCGCACTGGAAAAACTTTGTTTTGCTTGTGAAAACTGCGAATGCTCCAAAATGGATTGTTTTTTTAGCTATTGTTTTAGGATTAATCGAAACGATCGCTAGTTTGCTTGTCCCTTTATTTACGATGAATTTAGTAGATCAATTAGCTAATTCAGCTTTCAATGTTTCCTTTATGCTGTTACTTGCAGCCATGTTAATTGTGCAAACTGTATTTTCAGGGCTGTCCTTTTATTTTATGACATATGTTGGTGAGTCGATTGTCTCCTCTATTAGAAGTCGATTATGGCAGCATGTGTTACGTCTACCAGTGCCGTTTTTCGATGCACAACAATCTGGGGAAACAATGAGTAGAATTACGCAAGATACAAATATAGTTAAGACACTGATTACTCAGCATTTAATTACGTTTTTCACAGGTATTATTTCAATAATAGGCTCTATTATTTTCCTTTTGCTCATCGATTGGAAAATGACTGTCATTATGCTTATTTCGGTACCGTTGTCGATTTTGATCATATTACCATTAGGTCAGAGAATATATAAAATTGCGACTTCCACTCAAGATGAGATGGCTAATTTCTCTGGTAATCTCGGGCGTGTTTTATCGAATATTCGACTTGTCAAAGCGTTTCATGCTGAACAAACTGAAAGCTCTTATGGCAATAAAAACATCCGAAATCTGTTCGAATTTGGACTAAAGGAAGCGAAAATACAAGCTTTTATATCACCTTTTATGACATTTGTGATGATGCTCGTTCTCGTTATATTAATTGGCTACGGAGGCGTGCAAGTTGCTTCTGGCGCGTTAACAGCAGGTGCACTTGTCGCAATCATTATTTATATGTTCCAAATTGTTGTGCCGTTCACACAAATGGCCTCTTTCTTTACTGAGCTACAAAAAGCGCTTGGAGCAACGGAAAGAATACAAGAAATTCTCGCTATTGAAAGTGAAACACATGCATCTAAACTCGAAGTAACAAATGCACAACAACCGATTACTTTCCGCAATGTATCATTTGCCTATAAAGAAAACACTATTATTAAGCAGCTTAATTTAACTATTCCTACAGGGAAAATGACAGCTTTCGTCGGACCGAGTGGTAGTGGTAAAACAACGCTATTCTCCCTTCTTGAGCGTTTTTATTCGCCTAGCTCAGGAGAAATCATGCTTGGTCAAGTAAATATTCAAGAGTTCAATTTATTATCTTGGCGTAGCCAGTTCGGCTACGTGTCACAAGAAAGTCCTTTAATGTCTGGGACAATTAAAGAAAATATTTTATACGGCTTAGAGAATGCTGTTACCAATCACGAGATTCAACACGCTTTACAGCAAGCAAATGCACTAGAGTTTATCGGAAAGTTACCAAATGGAATTAATACTGAGGTTGGTGAAAGTGGCATGAAGCTTTCTGGTGGTCAGCGGCAAAGAATTGCTATTGCAAGAGCGCTCATCCGCAATCCTAAAATCCTTCTATTAGATGAAGCTACATCTAATTTAGATAGTGAGTCAGAGCTACTTGTTCAAAAGGCACTGCAACAATTAATGGCTAACCGCACAACACTTGTTATTGCACACCGACTTTCTACCGTGCTAAATGCAGACCAAATTGTAGTATTGGAAAACGGCACAATCACTGGAGTTGGAAAACATGCCGAATTATTTGAAGATCATACTTTATATCAAAAATTAGCAAATCAACAATTGAAAAACCCTTCATATGGCCAAATTTCCATTACCTAAATTCACCTATAATTATCATCGCATAGCGAAACAAAGGCGGCGTCTAAACTTTTATTAGACGCCGCCTTTAATGTTTTATTTTGAAGCATTCTCTATAGATGAAAACTTTGCAAGGTCATTTTTGTTCCCTATCATAACTAGAATGTCCCCCTGTTCAATAATTTGATCAGGTGAAGGAGAAATGATAATATTGCCATTCTTTAAAATGGTAATAACACTAACATTATATTTCGCACGAATATCTAAATCTCTCAAGCTTTTATTGGCCATTTTCGCAGGAATCATTATTTCTTCAATACTATGTTCCTTCGATAATTCTATATAGTTTAACATGTTTGGCGAAAGAAGCTGATTGGCAACACGTTCCCCCATATCTCGTTCGGGATAAATAATCCAATCTGCGCCAACCTTCTCGAGCACCTGGCCATGTCGTTTTCCAAGAGCTTTGGCAATAATCCTTTTAATTCCAAGCTCCTTTAATAAGGAAACAGTTAAAATACTTGATTGCATATCATTTCCAATCGCTACAACGACACAGTCAAAATTCCTTATACCTATAGCATGCAAAGCTTTTTCTTCAGTCGTGTCGGCGACTACTGCATGCGTCAAAAAAAATTCTGCATCTTCCACACGTTCTTCATTAATATCAATCCCTAATACTTGTTGCCCGGCTTCATATAATTTACTAGCAACTCCCATTCCAAATCTGCCTAATCCTATAACTGCATAGTCTTTAACTGTCATCTTTCATTCACTCCTTATAAATCATTAACCAATCATTAAGTCCCCATTCGGGTGATGGAAGTTCGCTGATTTCCGACGTTTTGCTATGGAATACGCAATTGTTAAAGGACCGAGTCTCCCTGCAAACATTGCTAAAATAATAATTATGCGTCCTAATGACGACAGCTCAGGGGTTAACCCCATTGACAGACCTACAGTACCGAATGCCGAAGTTGCTTCAAATAAATATACAATAAAGTCATGCCCTCTTTCCGTTATACTTAGCAGCATTGTAACGGCAACAACTATACTCAAACCACAAAAAGCTACTGTCATTGCTTTTAGAATCGTCTCTGCCACTATTCTATGTCTAAATAACACTACATCTTCTTTTCCTCTTAATTGTGACCACACCGTTGCTATTAATAAGGCAAAGGTTGTTATTTTAATACCACCAGCTGTCGAACCTGAGCCCGCTCCAACAAACATAAGAAAAATAATTAAAAATAACGTAGAATGCGTTAAATCTCCAATGGATAAGGTATTTGAGCCCGCTGTTCTCGGTGCTACAGCTTGATAAAAAGAGCCTAATATTTTGCCCGTTTCGGATAAAGGACCGAGTGTTTTACTATTATTAAATTCAAATATGAAAATAAAAATCGTTGCACCAACAGTTAAAAAAACTGTCATTACTAATACAATTTTTGAATGTAATGATAACCTACGAGTTGTACGATAATCATATAATTCATTTATTACAATAAATCCTAGTCCGCCGATTGTAATAAGAGCACAAATCGTAAACACGACAAATGGGTCATCTACGTAAGTTGTTAATCCATTAAATTTCCCCATTAAATCAAAGCCCGCATTATTAAAATTTGAGATCGAGTGGAAAAAACCGAAGTAAATAGCTTTCCTCATTGGCATGTCATGTGAAAAACGAATTGCCAATAATATACCACCAACTATTTCAATGCTAATCGTAAACAATAAAATTCTCTGTACAAGCTTTACCATTCCCGCCAGAGAGTTATTATTAAAGGCCTCTTTTAATAACAAGCGTTCTTTTAAGGAAATTTTCTTTCTTAACATTAGAAACAAAAATGTCGCGAATGTCATAAAGCCAAGACCACCAATTTGAATAAGTACTAAAATGATTAACTCCCCAAATAACGAAAATGTATCACCTGTATCTACAACGACCAAACCAGTTACACAAGTAGCTGAAGTTGCTGTAAATAGTGCATTTACAACGGACAGTCCTTCTCCATTTTCAGTAGCAATTGGTAAAGTCAATAAGAATGCACCAATAAGAATAATAATCGCAAAACCAAGCACAATAACTTTGGGAGGATTAAGATTGTTTACTCTTTTTTTCATAATGAGCTCCTTATTAACAGCTAAAATCATCCCACCTCATCATGTAGATGGATATAACAAGCTTATGTTTATACTTAACATTTTAACAATATGCGTTTTGATTGATGTGAAAGTGAATTATGAAATGCAAACGTGTAGAAAATTTGATATAGTATGTATCACATAAAAATAGAGAAGATCATGGAGGAGCCTGTCACTTATTGGTACCGCCATGTATTTTTTTTGCAATAAATTTGGATTTGATAAATCTTTAGAAAGAATTTGGAGGAACCTCTAAATGAAATGTATTATTGCGAGCAATCGTCCATTACCTATTCGCTATTACGCTAAACAGCAATGCTTTATCCGAAGAGGAATTAATTGCCCAACTGAAGTCACTTTGCCTTTTTTTGTAGAGGTAGAAATTCATAGTGACTATATGTTTATTATGGAATATTTAAATGATATAACATCCCAATATAAGCAGTGTGATTTACAAATATATAGTACTGAAACTTCTATACTTGAAGAGTTATGTGAAATATATTCAGTCACTCTTAGGCAAGAAACGTCTATCCGTTTAGAATATTCAAGTGAATAGCACCTTGCTCCTCTCTTAGCTCTGCATATTCTTTATGTTTCGACCACTGGTGTTTTTCAACGTACTCTTTTTGAAAATAAGCTAGATGTACGGTCGATACACCAAATATAGAAGTAATTAATGCCTGCACCTCTCCATAATATCTTTTATTGTTAATGGTCTTGCCAACTGTTAAAAGAATACTCCATACGATCTGGCCCGTACTAAATCTATCTACTTACTCTACCCAATCGTCTGCTTTATTCCCTCCACCGATTACCTACAGTTTTTTCAACTTCAAAATTCGCGCTCCCTCTCTTGTTATAAAAACGCATCTTCACATCGCATATTTATACATGTGTTTTTAGCGACTTATTTATTGATATAAATTACTAAAAAATATTTTCAAATAACAAAAATCTCAATTCAAATAACGATATACTCACTCTATATTATAAATAAAAAATGGTTCTTCAAGCGTTTATTTTCTACAAATAGACTATTTCAACATCTGTTATAAACAGTTCCTAATTACAAACTCCGCTATAGCAATTTTTTGCCTTTTTGTAACATAAATCATCAAAAAACGCACCCGCTCCAATGCATAACCATTCTCCAAATTCTACTATCCTGTATCAGTTTCTGTACTATTATTGTAATAAAGGATTTTCGTACCATTTAACTCAACCAACAAAGTAGAAAAAAATTATATTTTTTATTAAAATTTACGTTTCAAGTAGAATATTTCATTATTTCGATATTCTATTTCAACTATTTTTAACCCTATTTTTATTACCTCTTAATTTTCCATCTTACATTTAATAACCCCTTCAAAACATTGATAAATCAACACTTTGCCTTATGTGAACAAAATCACAAACACATAAAATTTCTTATTTAAACACAATTTTCATGCCTAAAGAGAATAATTTGTTTAGAAAAAATTACTTGCGCAACATAATAAAACGGTGTTAACTTATGTTCATGGACGTTCATATTTTAGTCACATTCGCACAGGGGAGAAAATTATAGCAAAATCGATGTTTATAATTGAACGGGGGAGAAATAAATGAATAAGAATCGTTGGTTAATCGCTTTATCTGCTGTTGCTATCCACCTTTCTATTGGCGGAGCTTATGCATATAGTGTGTATAAAAATCCAATCATGAATGAACTGGGATGGAACGCAACTGAAGTAACAATTGCTTTTACAATTATGATGGGGTTAGCAGGATCATCTGCTGCAATTTTCGGTAATTTTGTTGAGAAAAATGGTCCTCGAAAATCAGCACTTATTGCTGCTGTTTTATTTGGTATAGGACAAGCCGGTGCTGGTGTCGCAATTTCAATGGATTCGGTTATTTTATATTGGCTTACTTATGGTCTTTTAAGTGGACTTGGTATGGGGATTGGCTATATTTCGCCAGTTTCTACACTTGTTAAATGGTTCCCTGATCGACGAGGTTTAGCAACAGGAATGGCCGTTCTTGGTTTTGGTGCAGGTTCTTTACTAACAGCACCAGTAGCAGCTGCCCTGATGGAATCAGTCGGTATCGCAAATACATATTTCATTTTAGGAGCTATCTACCTGACTTTAATGACATGTGGTGCACTTTATATTGCTCCTCCAAAGCAAGTGGAAGGTTCAGAAAATGTAAGCAAATATGCTACTGGCGGAACAAAAGAATTAGCACAAATGTCTGCTAAACAAGCAGTAAAAACAAAGCATTTCTGGATGTTATGGTCTATGCACTTAATTAACGTAACAGCAGGTATTATGATGATTTCTGTAGCTTCTCCTATGGCACAAGAAATCGTAGGACTATCTGTCGGCACAGCTGCGACAATGGTTGGATTAATGGGTATTTTCAATGGTGGCGGTCGATTAATATGGGCAGCTGCATCAGATTATGTTGGACGCTCTAATATTTTTGTAATTTTCTTTATCATCCAATTAATCGCCTTTTTAACATTGCCATTTACAACAAATGTACTATTATTCCAGTTATTCATTTTCTTAGTTGTAAGTTGCTACGGTGGTGGTTTCTCAAACTTACCAGCATTCGCGAGCGATTTATTCGGTACGAAACAGCTTGGAGTTATTCATGGATATTTACTAACAACATGGTCTCTTGGTGGCGTATTCGGTCCAATTCTCGTTACAGCGATTAAAGAAAATACGAATAGCTATATTCCAGTATTCTATGTATTTAGTATTTTAATTGCCGTTGCATTCGGAATTTCAATTTGGTTACGCTCGGACATTACTAAAATGCGTAAGAAAAAAGAAGCTGCATTAGACAATTCAAATACTGTTACAACAGCTCATTAAAAATTGTATTAACAAGCCTTCTACAATTAGAAGGCTTCAGACTGTAGACAAACTCATAGAAATTTGAGTTTGCCTACGGTCTTTTTTCTTTTAATAGTAAGAAACCGTTGATTTCCGTTCCAGGCGCTCCCTTTCCGCGGGCACGGCTTCAACTAATTTTTGCGGTAGATTGCCGCAAAAATGGATTTTCCGCTCGTGCTGTTCCTGCAGGAGTGTGACGCCTTCCACTCCAATCAACTTATATTGGCTAATGATAAAATATCCTACTCTTAACTTGCTAAAAATACTCGAGGTGATGATAAACATAATGACGAAAAATCAAATCAAGGGATTATTAAAACATTTAAGAATGTTGGGCGTCACAACCGAATGTGAAAATAACGGTTATTTTTTCTCATAAAAAATTCAAAATGGTTACCTACTTTAAAATGCGTAAATGTTAATCACGTTTATTACTGTTCTTTCTTTTTATCAATCACAACATGCTCAAATAGTGTGCCAGAAATCGTTACATTAAACGCTTTACCGAAACCTACAACATAACGCCCTTCTTTTGGAGTTAGTGCAAAAAGAGAAAAATCTAATGTTCTTAATAGCGACATCAATTTATCGCCATGTACTTTCTCAAACTCCGCAAATATCTCATCATGTCCTTCATTGCCAAGGTTCGTCGGCTTACATTTAAATCGTGCTCGCTCTGTCGCAAAATGATTATGTGTTTCATTTTCATCTGCAACAAGCATCAGATTAATGACCTCACTATTGTTAATAAAGTTAAAATGATCAGCAATACTACTAATATAAATATAGAAAGCCTCGCCATATTTCACAAACGCCGCATTGCTAATGAATGGCTGACCTTCATCATCTATCATACTCAGCACACATGACTTCCTGTTTTCAATAAATTTTATAAAGTTTTCTTGTTCTTTCTCAATATTAATTGGTTTCATCGTTCTTCCTCCTATTTAACCGCGCTTACTAAATGTATACGCGGTGCGTCATCCCAAATAACATGTTGAATTTCAGATTCCATTTTATATACATCGCGAATCATTTGCTTCGTCATTACTTCATCAGGACTACCCGTTACTTTACGATCACCCTCTTGAATAACAACGATTTGATCGCTATAGCTCGATGCTTGATTTAAATCATGCAGTACCATGACAACCGTCATACCCATTTCTTCATTTAATTCCCGCACTAGTTGTAATACTTCATGCTGATGTGAAATATCTAAATAGGTTGTCGGTTCATCAAGCAGTAAAATTTGTGGACGCTGCGCTAATGCCATTGCAATCCATGCTCGTTGTGATTCGCCACCCGATAAAGCTGATATCGGTCGGTCCTTATAATGCAGTAAATGTGTCTTTTCTAACGCCCAATCGACAATTTGCATATCTTCATCATTCAAACGTTCAAACCACTTTTTGTGCGGGTAACGTCCATAGCTAACTAAATTTTTCACCGAAATATCGTTTGGCGCCTGGTTTCGCTGACTAAGCATACAAAGCTTTTTGGCAATGTCTCTAGAACTCATTGATTTCATATTGACATTGTTTAACGTAATACTGCCATTGTCATATGGCAACATACGGGCAATGGCCTTTAGTAGCGTGGACTTTCCCGAACCATTCGGACCAATAATTGAAACAACGTCTCCACTTGCTACATGAAATGAAAAATTTCTTACTACTTGCTTGTGCTCATAGCGAATAGATACATTGTCTACCTTTAGCATTAGAACGCCCTCCTACGCATTAAATATAAGAAATACGGTGCACCAATGACCGCCATTAAAATCCCCGCTGGAATATCGAGCGGTGCAAATAGTGTGCGTCCTCCGGTATCAGCAAGTAACAACACGAGTGCCCCTAAAATCATGCTCATAGGCAGCATATATTTGTAATCTGAGCCGACAAGCATACGCGCCATATGTGGCACAATTAGACCTACAAAGCCTATCATTCCAATTGCGGCTACTGAAATCGCTGCTAGAAATACCGCAAGTAACGAAAGGACAATACGAATACGTGTTACATTTTCACCTAAATTGACTGCTACTTGATCGCCTAACCGAATAATATTGGCCTTACGAATCGCAAAGATTGATAGAATCCAACCGACAATTGCATATGGATAAACCATAAATAATGCATTATTGCCCTTTGCTGCTAAACTACCATTTAACCACTGTACGGCTGATGGCAGGCGGTCACTATATAGGATAGATAGAAAACCGACAACCCCACCACACAGTGCATTAACTGCAACGCCTGATAAAATAATCGTAATGGGTGTAATACCAGTACGGCGCCACGCGAGCATATATACTAAAGCTGCAGAAATCACACCACCTACAAAGGCAGCAATTGGTACTAAATAAGTGTACTCGGGATAAACGAGCATAATGACAAGTACACATGCAGCAGCACCTGCTGTAACGCCTGTCAAACCAGGATCAGCAAGCGGATTGCCCATTACCGCTTGCAATAGGGCACCTGAAATCGCGATGTTTGCACCAATAATTAGTGCCAATAACACACGCGGTAAACGAATATCAAAAATAATCGTATCAAATTTTGTTTCACTACCTGCCGTAAATAATGTCGCTAAAATATCTGGCACTGCTATACGTACACTACCTAAACCAATAGCAATCACAGCAGCAATTAGCATGACGCAAAATGTGATTATGATGATTGCACGACCTTTTGCTGTATTAACCATGATTGCAACAAACCCCTCTTATTTGATAAAATATTCCGACACTTTCGTCAATGCATTGTCTACATTCATAATCGACGTCACACCGAATACGTCGTATTCTAAAATGTGAATTTGTCCATTTTGGTACGCAGATAATTTTGTCCATGCATCATTTTTAGCTACTTCTTGCTGGAACTTTTCTTCATTTGCTCCGTGATCACCTGAAGCTAATACTAAAATGATATCCGGATCAGAAATCACGATATCCTCTAAATTTACTGCTGAATAGGTTGCATCTACCTTCAAGTCCGTTGTCGCAATATTTTCTGCACCTAATCGTTTTATTAGGCTACCTAAATATGAATTTTCACTCATTACCATGAACGAATCAGATGTCCCAATCATAAGTAAAACATTCGGTAATTCTTTCCCTTCAGCTAACTTCATTAACTCATTTTCTTTCGCTAAAATATTTTCTAATACTTCATTCATTTTGTCTTCTTTCCCAAAATATGTACCTAAAACTTTAAAGCTTAGTTTTAGATCTTCAAATGAATCTGTTGGTAAATATGCAGTTGTTAAATCCAAACTTTCTAAATTCTTTTCAAGAGAAGATTGTAATGACTTTGCACCAATTAATAAATCTGTTTCTAAATTTGTAATGACTTCTAAATCAGGTGTCATAGGTGAACCAATTTGTGTGATGCTATTGAATGCTTCTGGAATTGGATTTGTCGATGTCGGTACTCCTACAGGATCCACACCTAATAAATACAGCATTTCTGTTAATGGAACTGAAGTGACTACGATGCGCTCTGGTTTTTCTGCCGGTAACGTCGCTAATAACTCTTGGAATTTTGCTTCGTCCACTCCATCATTTTCAAGTGTCAACGCATTTTCATCTACTGTACCCTCTTGCTGGTCTTTCTTTGTTGATTGGTCTTGCTTCTTGACCATGTCCCCTGTTTTTGAATCAGCAGGCTCCGCTTCTTTCCCTGAACAAGCAGCTAAAAACAGCACACTACAAACAAGTAGTACTAATAATTTTCTCAACACTAATTCCTCCTGTACGATATCTTGATAATGATAATCATTTTCAATTATATTTCAAAGATTTTTAATGTCAATCTATAATTTATTAATTTATTGTCTGCAATTATTTCATAATAAGATTTTTAAGCGGGGCTATTAATCTATTTCATATAGTTATAAATACGATTTTTTAACTATATTAATATAATTAAAATGCGTGTTATTAAGTAATAAAAATAATTCCTCTGCATGAATATATACAGAGGAATTTTTTATAAACAAATTAAGTTGATGCGATCTCACTTGAGCAACACAATTAATAAACGCGTACCTAACTATGTCTTTCTTTAATATTTTAAAGTAGGTTTTGGAGCGCTCTTACATAATGTACCCTGGCACATTAAATGTGCGTAGCGTCCGCGCTAGTTAGGAAATATTGAATTATTAGTACAGTAATTATACATATTTATTTTCAGAATGTTAAAATAATGTATAAAAGGGAATTTTACATAGTTAGGGGAGAATTTATGTCACGTCAACATGCAGGAGTGTTATTTGGGGGAATTTTATTTCTAGTAGTGGCGATGGGGATTAGTCGTTTTGCGTTCACACCTATTTTACCGTTTATGCGGGATGATGAAGGTTTTTCATTGGAAGTAGGCGGCTGGCTTGCATCGAGTAACTATATTGGCTATTTCGTTGGAGCATTAGGGGCTGGCTTTATTTACAAAAAGAAAAAGAATTTTTTGATGGCAAATGTGCTTATTAATGTTATCTCCATTATTGTCATGGGGTTAACACACTCATTCGTTCTATGGATACTGCTGCGCTTTATTGCCGGAGCGACAGGCGGTTTTATTTTCGTGTTAACATCAAGCATTATTATGGATTATTTAGCAACTCATTTACTAACGCGCTGGTCAGGCTTTTTATTTAGTGGAATTGGACTTGGTATTGCAATTTCAGGGCTAGTAGTACCGTTTTTAGAAAGCTTCGTATCATGGCAAGGTACGTGGATTGGGCTCGGTGCTTTATCGGCATTATTTTTATGCACGACGTTATTTTTATGGCGACGCATTACTGTGCAGGACGGTGAAAAAATTGAAAAGTCAGGCGATACAAATATTTGGAAAGGTTTTATGCCATGGCTAATCCTCGCATATGGCTTAGAAGGACTAGGCTATATAATTACCGGCACGTTTTTAGTAGATATTATTTATAATATTGAAGGCTTGCGCGCTTATGCAGGCTATAGTTGGGTAGTGGCAGGGCTTGCTGCAGTACCATCCGCGCCAATCTGGGTAACACTCATGACAAAGCTTTCACCCATAAAAGCAATGTCAATTGCATACATTCTTCAAGTAATTGGAATTGTACTTCCTGTGTTTTCACAAACGGCATGGGGCGTTTTTTTATCTGCATTTTTATTCGGGATGACGTTCGTTGGTCTAGTGACGATGTCAACAGGTTACGCACGACAGCTTTTCCCGAATCAAAGCGGTACGATCGTATCGATTTTAACAACATTTTATGCGCTTGGACAAATTGTCGGACCAATTTTAGCAAGTAAATTCGAGGCGCATTTCAATAGCTTTAAAGCTCCCCTTCTTTTTGCAGGTGCTATTGTTGCACTGGCACTAGTCATTTTAGTTGTTGGTAAATGGTGGAGTGATCAGCGACAAGTTGCTGAAGATATTATACGAGAAAAGGAAAGAGCTCGTGTTTGATGCGAGCTCTCCCCTCTAGTAATCACTCATGTTGATATTATGCTTTTTTCTTAGCAGAGAATATTTAGGATATTTAAATCAAACTCGTTAAATGTTCTAGGGAATTCAAATAGTGAATTCTTGTTTCATTAGAACGCAACTCTAGTAAATGGTGGCCGGTATCACCTGTATAAAAAATATGATTATCTACTAAAGTCTTCCCTAGTAAGATATTCAATAGATTATTGATAGTACCACCGTGTGCTACTATTGCAATCGTCTCTAAATGCTTATACTGAGATAAAATCATATGTACAGCATTCTCTACCCTGTAACGAAATTGAAGCATTGATTCTCCGTCTTTAATGGCCACGTGTAAAGGTCGTCCCCCTTCTGGCAAAGGGTACTTTACTAGAGCTTCTTTTCTCGGCAGCCCAGCTAATACACCGTTATTATATTCCATTAAATCTGCTTCAATTTCAAAGTCGCATTGGCATTGTAACTGAAGTATTTCAGCGGTTTGATAGGCTCTTTTTAACGGGCTCGAAATTATTAAGTCTATATCATATTTATTTGCAATAAAAGTTGCTAATTTATTTGCTTGCTGAACACCTAGCTCTGTCAAGTTAAAATCAGCTCTTCCTTCATGAACTTGTAGTAAGTCTGCTTCAGATTGGCCATGTCTAATTAAAAATAACTTCATCTTTTATCCCCCATTTATAAAATGTTCAATTGGTATATTCCTTAATAAAACTCGTTCCTTAAAACATTCATACGGTTTAAATATTATTTATTTCGGCTCTGCTAATTACATGATTTATTATTTCAGCAAAATTATAATAAGCGAAAATAGTATAGTCTTTCATAGAAAGCGGACCGCACAATGCAGTATTTGCGCGAAAGGCTTGTCCGTTCGCCTACGGAAAGTAGAACTATTTGCGCCTTTATCAACAGCGAAATACACATAGTATTGTTTAAAAATTCAATTAATTCTATCATGTTTATCACCTAAAATGTCTATAAATATTGAAAAATTTTGCAGATAAGATAAACGAGGAAGTATATTATAGACATAACAGCTTAAATTAAATTAAAATAACAAAACTTAACTATAAATGAAGCAAAACCATTGACCCTATAGTAGCTATACGGTTTATTTTTATATAGGACAATAATAAATTTATATATAGGAGAAAAATATGTTAACGAAAGAAACAAAAGTCACCTTAGGAATTTTACTTACGAACTTGTTCATCGCATTTTTAGGAATTGGGCTTGTTATTCCTGTACTACCTACGATCATGAATGAATTGAATATGAGTGGTTCAGTTGTTGGTTATATGGTCGCAGCGTTTGCGATTACACAATTGATCGTGTCACCAATTGCTGGAAAATGGGCTGATAAATACGGTCGAAAGATTATGATCGTTATGGGGCTTTTTATTTTTGGCTTCTCGGAGTTGCTATTCGGGATTGGAGAAACGGTCTCCGTACTCTTTATTTCACGTATGTTAGGCGGAGTAAGTGCTGCGTTTATTATGCCTGCTGTAACGGCGTTTATTGCAGATATTACTACTATGGCGTCACGCCCGAAAGCACTAGGCTTTATGTCTGCGGCCATTAGCACAGGATTTATAATAGGGCCAGGGATTGGCGGATTTTTAGCGGAAATCGGCACACGCGTCCCGTTCTTTGCAGCTGCTTTGTTAGGTACTCTAGCAGCAATTTTATCGATTGTATTATTAAAAGAACCAGAACGTAGAATAGAGGAAGAAACAGTATCAAAACAAGCATCTGGCTTCCGTCGTATTTTTGTACCAATGTACTTCATCGCGTTTATTCTTATTTTTGTATCATCATTTGGCTTAGCCGCGTTCGAGTCGTTATTTAGCTTATTTGTCGATCACAAGTTTAGCTTTACACCTAAAGATATCGCGATTGTTATTACAGGTGGTGCAATTATTGGTGCTATAGGGCAAGTGGTATTTTTTGATGGTCTGACAAAACGGTTAGGTGAAATTGTCCTTATTCGTTATTGTTTAGCATTCTCAGCATTGCTTGTGTTTTTAATGACGATTGTTAATTCTTATGCCACAATACTAATTACGACATTTTTAGTTTTTGCCGGTTTCGATCTTATTCGCCCTGCTATTACCTCTTATTTATCTAAAATAGCTGGTAATGAACAAGGATTTGTTGGTGGAATGAACTCGATGTTTACGAGCCTTGCGAATATTTTCGGTCCAATTATCGGCGGTGTTTTATTCGACATCGATTTAAACTATCCATACTATTTCGCAACAGTTGTCCTTGTACTCGGCCTCATTATGGCTATATTTTGGAAACAACCTAAAAATTATATGCGATAAAAAACAGTGCTTGCCACTGTTTTTTTTTTTTTTGCTCCGAGCCTTTCTTGGAATCATTATTTTTAATACGCTATACTTATAATAAATGGTTTTTATTGATTAATTTTCAATAATAAAGGGGGATTTTTCATGACGAATTCAACACAGATTATTGCACAAACAGAAAAGTATGGTGCCCATAACTATCACCCGCTTCAGGTTGTAATTGCTGAAGCAGAAGGTGTGTGGGTAAAAGATCCTGAAGGCAATCAATACATGGATATGTTATCGGCGTACTCGGCAGTGAATCAAGGGCATTGCCATCCTAAAATTATCGATGCATTGAACAAACAAGCTGCTCGTGTGACGTTAACTTCACGTGCTTTCCATTCCGACCAGCTTGGACCGTGGTATGAAAAAATGAGTAAATTAACGAATAAAGAAATGGTGTTACCGATGAACACAGGTGCAGAAGCAGTTGAAACGGCTATAAAAGCTGCTCGAAGATGGGCATATGACGTAAAAGGCATTGAAGCAAATAGTGCACATATTATCGCTTGTGAAGGGAATTTCCACGGGCGTACACTTGCAGCTATTTCTCTATCATCCGAAGCAGAATATCAAAGAGGATTTGGTCCACTCGTACCTGGCTTTAGCTTAGTTCCATATGGTGACATTGAGGCATTAAAAAAAGCTATCACACCAAATACAGCAGCATTTATCGTTGAGCCAATACAAGGTGAAGCGGGTATCATTATCCCTCCAGTTGGATTTTTAAAGGCTGCGAAACAGTTATGCGAGGAACACAATGTACTGTTTATTGCGGACGAAATTCAAAGTGGCTTAGCCCGTACTGGGAAAATGTTTGCTTATGAGTGGGAAGATATTGTACCGGATATGTTGATTTTAGGTAAGGCACTCGGTGGTGGCGTATTCCCGATTTCTTGTGTTGCCGCAAACCGTGATATTTTAGGTGTGTTTAACCCGGGTTCACACGGCTCGACTTTTGGCGGTAATCCACTTGCATGTGCAGTATCGATTGCTGCACTCGAGGTTATAGAAGAAGAAAATTTAGTTGCACGTTCACTCGGCATTGGTGATTACTTCCAAGAGGAACTTCGCAAAATCGAACACCCTGCCATTAAGGAAGTGCGTGGTCGCGGTTTATTAATTGGTTTGGAATTACACACATCCGCTCGCCCTTATTGCGAAAAATTAATGGAGCTCGGCTTATTATGTAAAGAAACACACGATACGGTTATTCGCTTCGCCCCACCGCTTATTATCAAAAAAGAAGAACTCGATTGGGCGATGGAGCAAATAAAAGCGGTATTTTCATAGATTCATCAAAACAGCTTGCCCGTTTAAGTTGGCAGGCTGTTTTTATAAAACAAATTTTTAATTCAAAAAAGAAAGGAACACTTATGAAATTCATTTGGATATTAGGACCACAAGCAGTAGGTAAAATGACTGTTGGCCAAGAACTTGCAAAACGTACAAATATGAAATTGTTCCACAATCATATGACGATCGATTTAGTCACACAAATATTTGACTATCATTCAAAAGAAGGCAAACATTTAATTAAGCTGTTTCGGCAATCTATTTTTGAAGAGGCTGCTAAAAGCGATTTAGAAGGGTTAATATTTACATATGTACTTGCTTATAATTTGCAATCCGATTTAGATTATGTGCAAAAAGTGACGACGTTTTTTGAATCAAACAATATAGAAGTGTATTTTGTAGAACTTGAAGCGACAGTTGAGGAAAGATTAACACGAAACCGTACACCAAATCGTTTAGAGCATAAGCCTTCCAAAAGAGATTTACAATGGTCAGATCAAGACCTGCTAAAATCTACAGAGAAGTATCGGTTAAATTCGATTGAAGGCGACTTTAAGCATAAAAATTATTTAAAAATAAATAATACAAACTTATCCGCTAGTGAGGTAGCAGAAAAAATTACTATACATTTTTTTATATAAAGTGTGTGATGTCACTGCATGCGCTCTATTCAACTGAGGCGTATAAGCCATTTGTTGTGACTTATCGCAGATTAACGGGCAGTAAGCCCCCCACTTTAAGAAGTTAAGCAAAACTAAAATTTCTAAGTGGGGATCAACTGCCAGTAAAAGCCCGATTGGTTCATCTAACAATCAGTAGGGGAGAAGGACCCCCCCACTAATTGAAGATTCACTTTATACGTCTCTCTACATAAATGTTTTTTCGAAATTCTTGATTGGAATTAGATTGCAAAAGTAACAGCCTAGCTTTATGTATATATCTGTTGCCTGACAATAAATTGAATCGACAATTCATTAAATAATTTTGGTTGGTCAACATTGCATACATGTCCGCAATTTTCAATAACCTCTAATTCATTAAGCTTAAAGCTCTTCGCAATCTCTTGAACTGGTAATAAAAACATATAATCTTGTGCTCCCATTACATACAATGTCGGGATATTCGTATCACGTTCACCATACTTCAGTAAAATCGAAGCAACGGAAGAAGTTAGCTTAAACCAACGTAAAAACTCCTTTTGTTGTACTTTTTTCGCCTCTTGCACAAACAAATTCCGTGACTGCTTATGAGTATTTCTTGGCATCAATATCCACGCTAAAAAACGGTACAGCCACATATATGGTACATAATGCTTTAACGCATTTGCCATTTTCAATAGAATATTTAGTTTAGGTGTAATGCGAATAACAGCTCCACCAAGTACCATACTCTGAATGCGCTCTGGGTATTTATCAGCTAAATTACGAATTAAAATTGTGCCGAGGGAAATACCAACAAAATGCGCTTTTTCAACTTTTAAATAATTCATTACTTCTATAATGTCTGAAGACACCATTTCAAACGTATACTCTTTTTTCTCGAGAAACGATTTTTTAGATTGTCCATGTCCGCGCAAATCTAATAATACAATATTAAAATATTTTCTATACTCTCTTATTTGTTTAAACCAAATTGACGAGCTTCCACCAGCACCATGGACAAACATAACCCATGTCTTGCTCGTATCATGTTTAAACACTTTATGATATAAAATATAAAACACCTCAAAATAAATACTTCCTAATAGTTTTTACGATTTTATATTAAAAAAGTTTCAATTTCTCTGCATCAAACAATAAAAATACTACAAAAACATCGGATTTTCATCACAAAGGAGACACATTTATGATTAAAACTATTTACGTAACAGGCTATCGTCCTCATGAACTGGGTATATTTAATGATCAGCATCCTGGGGTAGCTATTATTAAAAAGGCACTTGAAGAAAAGTTACGGAACCTTGCCGATGATGGACTTGAATGGGTAGTAGTTAGCGGACAGCTTGGCGTTGAATTGTGGGCTACCGAAACTGTACTCTTATTGCAGGCAGATTATCCTGATTTAAAATACTCGGTTATTACCCCTTTTTTAGAACAAGAAAAAAATTGGAATGAACACAAGCAGGAACAATATATGGGAATGATTGCACAGGCAAACTTCGTTACAAGCGTGACAAAACGCCCTTACGAAGCACCTTGGCAATTTATAGAAAAGGATAAATTTATTATTAATAATACTGATGGAATGCTTCTCGTATATGATGAAGAGAACGAAGCATCACCAAAATATGTACTTAATTTAGCGAAAAAATTCATGGAGCAGCACGCTTACGAGTTATTCACTATTAATGCGTACGATTTACAAGTAATTGCGGAAGAAATACAACGAGGCGATTGGTAATCTTTTTCTAAATAAGCTAAATTTTCAGATTAAATCTCAGGCTTTTTTGATATAATGATAAGAAAAATAGGATTTGAACATCTGGAAAGGGGCTAATCGTGATGGAGAAAATCAAGATGATCGTAGCGCAGGAGCCGGTGAACGTTACGCATGACACTTATCGAAGAGAATGTCGTTATACGCGGGGCGTGCATATTCCAGTAGCCGACTTTGCACAAATTGTAGAGCGAATGTCAGAAGACACAAAAATATATTTTGAATTTCATAATGTAGCAAAAAAAATTGAACAAGGAACGTATTTCAACGGACATTCAAGCCTCGCCAAGCAGATCGACGAATATTACAAAACTGAAAAAAATACTGAAATTGTCGGTATTAATAACGGACAGGATTTTTACGTGAAGCTCATTTAATACGTTTGAGTGACAAAACACCACTCACTCATCAATAATCGATTGATAAGAAGTGGTGTTTGTATTAATTTTTTGAGGCGAGCTATTATTCTATAATTTTCCCTTTTGAAATAACAACTCGTTCTAATGGTCTACGCGCAACAACTTCTGCTGATGACGCCGCATTCATTAATACAAAGCTTGCTTCGTCCCCTATATTTGGCCAAGCATATTTCCCGTCTTGCGTTAGCGGAGTAATTCCATTTGTAATGTAACGAAGCGTATTTCGTAAAGCCCGCTCGTTACTTTTGTGGGAAATTTCTGCGTATCTTGTCGCCTTTTCTAAAATATCACCTGAACCGAGTGGGCTCCAGCTATCATAAAAGCCATCACAGCCGAAATGAACATCAACACCATACTTTGTTAATAAATCAATCGGTGGGATATTACGCCCCATACTAATCGGGACAGTCGACATAATCTTAACTTGCTGTGCCGCTAAGCGTTCTGCAATTTTTTGTTGTGCTCCTACTGACACATCTCCTAATGAAAAAGCATGGCTAATTGCTGTTCTGTCTTTGTAATTTGCCTGCTCTACAATATCTATCCATTTATCCACTGTGTAATACCCAACTTGTCCACCGTCATGTAAATGTATATCAACATCTACATCGAACTCATTCGCAATGTCCATTACTGTATACAGTGAACGCTCAATTGTAAGATCAATACCAGCTGGATCTAATCCCCCTACCATCGTCGCACCATTTCGTAATGCTTCTCTCATTAAGCTTGGTACATCGTCACGTAATAATCCGTGCTGTGGAAATGCAATGATATCAGCGGTTACAACATCTTTATAATGTTCTAAAGCTGCCAGAACACCTTCAAGATTTTTCAACCCAATATACGGGTCGATATTAACATGCGTACGAATATGCGTTGCCCCGTTACGTAAAATTAAATCAATCATAGTCATCGCACGTTCTTTACCTGTTTTAGCTAAAATGGATAATTCCGCTGCCTCCATGTCTAAGCGATGTTGTAAATTTTTCGATGGAATTGTCGCTTTCCAAGGTTGAGATAAATACGTTTTATCTAAATGATTATGCATTTCTTTAAACGCTGGTAGCAGTAATTTCCCCTGCATATCTACTTGCTCCGCTTTTTGTGGTAAAGGTTCAGTAGCAGAACAAATTTGCTGTATTGTACCGTTTAGTATTTCAAGATGAAACGACTCAACCTTTGTACCGATTGTGCCGTTATCCTTTTCGTATTCCCCTGTTTCTAATCGCACATTCGTTAGCCAATAGTTCATCGATATACCCCCTTTAATTCGATTGAACTTTGATGAATAATATTACCGTTAGAAATAACCGTAGTAATAGGGCATCTACGTGCGACAACATGCGCCGTACTCACCCCATCAAGAAGTAGCATATTCGCTGCATCCCCTACTTTTGGCCATACTCTTTCACCGGCATCATTTAATGGCGTAATTCCTCCCGAAGCATATTTCCAAGTACGATTTATTGAGTATTCATCAATATAGCGGAATCGTTCTGCTAAAATATTTAATTTTGTAATTGTATTGCCTGTGCCAAATGGAGACCAATGATCAACTAAACTGTCATGTCCCACTGATACACGAATGCCATTTTCCCATAAATAGGGAATCGGAATAGTGTTAGATTTTAGCCCTATAGGGACAGTCGATGTAACATCCATTTGCACTTCTGCCATTTGTGCGATTAGCTCGTTTAAAGGTGATTGTTCTAGTCCAGCTAAAGCAAAGGCGTGACTAACCGTTACATGTCCTTGTTTTCCTGCCTCTTTTGTTAAAGCAGCTAATTTTTTAATTTCAAATGCACCTAAAGTGTCGCCATCATGTAGATGAATATCTACACCAGCATTATATTCAACCGCAATATCCATCATTTGTTGCAACGAACGTTCAATATCGCGGTCAACTGTTGCCGGATCAACCCCGCCAACTAAAGTTGCACCAAGTTGCATTGCCTCTTTCATTAATGGTAGTACTTCCGATTTTAATAAACCGTGTTGAGGAAAAGCTACAATATCATATGTAATTTGCCCTCTGTACTTTTCTAATACTTCCTTCACAAGCTCCACATGCTTTGTACCAATTTGCTGATCTACATTACAATGTGAACGGATATGTGTATGACCTTGCGCAATTAACATTTGCACAATTTTTTCAGCACGAAACGCGGCTGTAGGCAATTGCTTTGGTAATAGTATCTTTTCTTCGTCTATTCTCGTTTGAATACCATTTGTCGCAATACTCGGCGCTTGCCACTCACCACCAAAATACGTTTTATCTAGATGGATATGCATTTCACGGAATGCAGGTAACAATAGCTGACATTGTGCATCAAAGACTTCAATATCATCAGCCACTTCTATTTGTGGTGCAATTTCCGTTATAACATCATTAGTAATGAGCACATCATAAATCCCTGTATTCGTAGCTACAATTTGTTCATTAGTATATTCAAAAGATTCTTCTAGTCTTACTCTTTTTAATAACAATGCTGTCATTCCAATCCCTCCCTGTCTCTCTCATATGTAGTAAAAATTTACGCATTACCTTATTATCATACTATTTTGAATATAAATCTGTCACTTAACCTATATTGAAAGACTAGAAAAATATTTACTTGCAAAGATCTTCGTTATCGCGAAATATTTAGTTTTTTCTTTGCGGTAATATTAATTGCCAAATGCTATGTCCGATGAAATAGCAAATCTTTTTGTAAGGTTTGTCATTTTGTCCATTAGGCAAAACTATTATAGTAAGGTACCCTTTTAAAGTTTGTATAAAGGAGCGATTTAAAAATGGAATTCCGTATCGAGAAAGATACAATGGGTGAAATTAAAGTGCCGGCTAATAAGCTATGGAAAGCCCAAACACAACGCAGCTTAGAAAACTTTAAAATTGGAACTGAAAAAATGCCGATTGAAATCATCCGCGCTTTTGCAATTTTAAAGCGCTCTGCTGCATTAGCAAATCAAAAATTAGGCAAGCTTTCTAATGCAAAAGTAAACGCCATTGTGCAAGCAGCTGACGAAGTATTAACAGGCAAATGGGATGATCAATTCCCTCTTGTTGTATGGCAAACCGGCTCTGGTACACAATCGAATATGAATATAAATGAAGTGTTATCGTTCCGCGCAAATCAAATTTTGCAAGAACAAAATTCTGAGGAAACAGTACACCCTAATGACGATGTGAACAAATCACAAAGCTCCAACGATACATTCCCAACAGCATTACATGTTGCTGCAGTTTTAGCAGTGGATGACTATTTATTGCCGAAATTAAATGTATTAAAAGCTACACTTCAAGCAAAATCCACAGCATTTAACGATATTATTAAAATCGGTCGTACCCATCTACAAGACGCTACGCCGCTTACTTTAGGTCAAGAAATATCAGGTTGGGCACATATGCTAGTAAAGTCCGAGAAAATGATTCAAGTGACGGCCGAATTTATGCATGAGCTTGCCATTGGTGGTACAGCGGTAGGTACGGGGATTAATGCACATCCTAAATTTGGAGAAATGGTTGCACAAGAAATCGCAATCTATACAGGCAAAAAATTTGTGACAGCAGAAAATAAATTTCATGCATTAACGTCGCATGATGAAGTGACAACTGCACACGGGGCACTAAAAGCACTAGCAGCAGATTTAATGAAAATTGCTAACGATGTACGCTGGTTAGCATCAGGACCACGCTCCGGCATAGGTGAAATTACGATTACGGAAAATGAGCCAGGTTCTTCAATTATGCCAGGAAAAGTAAATCCAACACAATCTGAGGCAATGACAATGGTCGCTTGCCAAGTATTCGGCAACGATGCGACAATTGGTTTTGCAGCTTCTCAAGGGAACTTTGAATTGAATGTATTTAAACCTGTTATCATCTATAACTTCCTACAATCAATACGTTTACTTGCCGACGCGATGCAAAGCTTTAACGATAACTGCGCAGTAGGAATTGAACCGAACAAAGAAGTACTCGATGCAAATTTACGCAACTCATTAATGCTCGTAACAGCACTTAATCCATATATCGGCTATGAAAATGCGGCCGCTATTGCGAAGAAAGCACATAAAGAAGGCACTACGTTAAAAGAAGCAGCACTTGCTTCCGGGTTATTATCCGAAGAGCAATACGACGAATACGTAGACCCTGCTACTATGATTTATCCGAATGTAGAGTAGATTTTGCTAAGAAAAGCGCAAGCGCCCTGCTTAGCCCCGACAAGCTGCTGAAGCCCCTCGGGCGAAAGCGTCTCTTATTAATTTATCTAATTACTATAGTTATTTATCAAATGTGAGTAGTTATTTATCTAATTGGCTGAATTATTTATCTAAGCAGTCTTTTAGAGGAAAAAAAGAGACCGCCATATTAAACGGTCTCTTTCCCTATAATTACGCATACACTTCATTAAGCTGAAGCGGCTTTACAGATAAGCTTTTTATTAGTTTCGCTAACAATAACGTACGCTCAGTTACGGAAGAAATTTCTAGATATTCTTTTTCAGAATGTGCATTTCCCCCTATAGGTCCTAAACCATCAATGGTAGGAATGCCCATTGCAGCTGTGAATGAGGCATCTCCTCCACCACCACTCGACACATCTTTTAAATCAAATCCTATTTCCTTACTTACTTCATAAATCCTCTCGAGCAGTAAGACTGTCCCCTCATTTTTTTCCATCGGAGGACGTCTAATACCTCCAACCATTTCCGTTCTTGTACCTGGAACATGTACCTCTTTACAAATTTGAGCAATCTTTTTCTCCAGCATTTCTCCATGCTCAAATTTTGAAGTACGAATATCTACATTTACTTCCACATAATCTGCAATCACATTGGCTGCAGTACCACCATGTATAACGTCTACATTGACACTAATACCTTTAGCAAGATCATTTAGCTCTTGTAGTTTAATGATTTTATAGGCAATCTCTGCTATGGCATTTGCACCGTCTTGTGGAGCAGCGCCAGCATGTGCGGCTTTCCCATATACTTTAATGACATAGCCCCCGCCGCCGCGTCTTCCACTTACTAATGCTCCATTTGCACGAGCTGGCTCCATGCATAGACAGCAATTTTTTCCGACCGCCATTTTCTCAATCAGGTTGCGAGATGTCGGAGAGCCAATTTCCTCATCGGAATTAAAGATAATGACAATGTTCTTCAGCATATCTGCTTCACCATTATTAATCAGTGCTTTTAAAGCATAGATCAACGTCACATGACTTCCCTTCATATCATAAACCCCTGGACCATGTGCAAGGTCGCCATTTATACTGAATGGCCAAGTGGATACAGTATTCGAACCAAATACTGTATCCATGTGAGCTACTAATAAAACTGAGGGAGCGACAGCATCTTTATGCTGAATGACTAAATGATTGCCAGTGATTTGCTGCGGCACTTCTTTTACAACAAAGTCTAATTGCTCAAATTCTTGTGCAAGAATTTTGCCGACTTTATCAACACCTTCTTTATAATCACTTCCCGAGTCCTGATTCACTAATCTTTTCAACAATGTAAACATATTGCTTTGATTTTCTTCAATATATTTTTTCATAATATTTGTCACGATTTGAAAAACGAATCGTTTTGACATTTCCCCTCTTTTCGAAATTTTTGTACAAACGATTAACTATTTACCTTTACTAATTGTTTATTCTCATGTTGAACAGGATAAAAACAAGCTACTTGGTGCCCCGATTCTAATTCTATTAACTCTGGCGAATCGATTTTACATTTTTCCTGAGCAAATGGGCATCTTGTATGGAACCGGCATCCTGTTGGTAAGTCGACATTGCTCGGAATATCTCCTTGCAAAATCATCCGTTCTCTTGAATCACGAATTTTTGGATCTGGCAATGGAACAGCTGCCACTAAGCTATTCGTATAAGGATGCATAGGATTATTAAACAATTGCTCTTTTGTTGTAATTTCTACAATTTTCCCTAAATACATTACTGCAATTCGATCGCTAATATATTTTACTGCCGGCAGTCCATGGGCAATGAAGATAAATGTCAGGTTAAATTCTTTTTGCAAACGAATGAGCAAATTTAAGATTTGTGCCTGAATCGATACATCCAATGCAGAAACAGGCTCATCACAAATAATTAGCTTAGGGCGTAAAGCGATAGCCCGTGCAATGCCGATACGCTGTCTTTGGCCACCAGAAAATTCATGCGGAAATCGGTACGCATACTGTCTAGGGAGACCAACAGCATCCATCAATTCATAAACCAGCTGTTCTCTTTCCTTTTTCGACTTTTTCAAATGTGTCTTAATCGGTTCAGCAATAATATCCATTACGCGCATCCTTGGATTTAAAGAAGAAAACGGATCTTGGAAAATCATTTGAATATCTGCTCGAGATTTTCTTAACTGCTCCCGGCTCATGTCATCCATATCGACGCCATTAAAAACGATTGCTCCGCTCGTCTTATCTAAAAGATGCATTAGCAGATTTCCTGTCGTAGACTTGCCGCATCCAGACTCCCCTACAATGCCAAGCGTCTCTCCTTCAAATACTTGAAATGAAATATCATCCACGGCTTTTAAACTCTTTGTTTGGCGAAAACCTTCTTTTATTTCAAAGTGCTTTATTAAGTTCACTACATCTAATAAAACATTCTTTTCCTCTAAAGGCGTTGTCATGAAATCGCCTCCTCTTGTTCTATTAACCAACAACGTACTTGTCGTCCATTATCTAGCTGTTTTAATTGTGGTTCTGCTTCCATACATTTATCAAAAGCCAATGGACAACGTGGACAGAATTTACAGCCCTTCGGCATATTATCCATCGTTGGGACAGTTCCTTTAATAGAAGTCAGCACTTCATTTTCTTCAAAAAACTTTGGTGTACTATCCAAAAGCCCTTGTGTATAAGGATGTAGCGGATTATCAAAAATACTATAAACATCTCCAAATTCTACTACTTGACCGCAATACATAACTGCAACTCGATCGGCCATTTCAGCTACTACACCTAAATCATGGGTAATTAATAAAATAGCTGTATGCTCTTCTTTAGAAAGCTTGCGCATCAAATCCAAAATTTGCGCTTGGATTGTTACATCTAGTGCTGTTGTAGGCTCATCAGCAATAAGTAATTTAGGCTGGCATGATAAAGCAATCGCAATCATCACACGTTGACGCATCCCTCCACTTAACGTGTGAGGATATGAATCAAATACTTTTTCTGGACGAGGAATCCCTACATGCTTTAGCATTTCAATTCCTTTTATTTTCGCTTGCTTTTTATCCAATCCTTGATGCAGTTTAATAGACTCCGAAATTTGGTTACCAACTGTGAATAAAGGGTTCAATGATGTTAATGGTTCTTGGAAAATCATTGCAACATCATTACCGCGCAGTTTTCGGTATTGGCTTTCGCTAACCTTCGCTAAATCTACGTCGCCAAATAGTATTTTTCCTTTACGGATTTCACCTGGCTTCTCGATGAGCCCCATTATTGATAAAGATGTTACGCTTTTTCCTGAACCAGATTCCCCTACAATCGCTAGTGTTTCACCTTCTTTTATTTCAAAAGATACGCCATTTACTGAAGGTACGTCACCGCTACTTGTACGAAAATAAGTATGTAAATCTTCTACTTTTAAAATGACATTTGATTTCATGGTGCTGCCTCCTAACCTCTACCTTGAGAGCGAGGGTCAAGAATATCACGTAACCAATCTCCCAAGAAAATAATGCCTAATACAGTAATCGTAATTGCTAAACCTGGCAAAGTAGCTAACCACCAGCTTGTCGCTAAATAGTCACGGCCATCACTTAAAATCCCGCCCCACGAAATAGTTGGTGGCTGAATACCTAAACCTAAGAAACTTAAAGAAGCTTCTAAGATAATAGTTGATGCAACGCTTAATGTTGAAATAACAATAAATGACGATATGACATTCGGTAAAATATGACGAATAATAATGAGTGGATTTCTTACCCCTATAGACCGTGCAGCTTTCACAAATTCTCGTTCTTTTATAGACAGTGCTTCGCTTCGCACAATCCTTGCATAAGCAACCCAATTTGTTACACCTATTACAATAATTAATGTCGGTACACTTGCACCAAAAACTGCTAAGAATACTAAAGCAAATAAAATATTTGGAATTGCTAAAAATGAATCGACTAAACGCATTAGAATCATATCAACTATGCCACCGTAAAATCCTGCAACTAATCCGACGATGAGTCCTATAATCCCAGCTAAAGCTACCGCTGATATCCCTACTAGTAAAGACACCCGCGACCCGTAAATAATACGGCTTAATATATCACGACCTAAATTATCTGTTCCTAGTATATGTGCCGGATCGCTTCCATCAATCCAAATCGGCGGCTTCAATATTTTTGTTACATCCATTGCTCCAGGATCAAAGGGAGCAAGCCATGGGGCGAAAATAGCGATGAATGCTACAATGAACACAATAATAAATCCAACCAACCCAGTTTTACTGCGCAATAACGACTTCAATATTTTCCCTGCGCCGGACTGCTTTTTTACTTGCGTATATGGAATTTCTTTTTCAACCGTTGTAATCTGCTCTGACATACTTTTTCCCTCCCTTTAATACTTAATGCGCGGGTCTAATACACGATATAACATGTCGGCAATTAAATTCATGACAATTACTAATATTGCAATAACGAATACGCTTGCCTGTACAATTGCCATATCGCGTGTATTTACGGCTTGAATTAACAGCTGGCCAAGCCCTGGCCAAGAAAATACTGTTTCAGTAATAAGTGCGCCCCCTACAAGTGTAGAAATTTGCAGTGCTGTAATCGTAATAACAGGAATTAAAGAATTTCGAAATGCATGTTTATACACAACAAAAAAGCGGTTAATCCCTTTACTTTTTGCTGTTCTAACATATTCCTGGTTTAAAATGTCAACCATACTCGAACGTACTAAACGTGTCATCTCAGCACCAATGCCTGTACCTAAAGTAATCGCTGGTAAAATTAAATGCTGCCACGTTCCATGCCCCGATACAGGAAGCATACCTAGTGTTACTGAAAAAATTAAGATGAGCATAATACCTAGCCAGAAGTTCGGCATTGCTTTTGCAACTACTGACGTACCCGTTACAAACAAATCTAGTATTGTATTACGTTTCGTTGCTGACCAAATGCCAAAAGGAATGGCAATCAGTATCGCAATGACCATTGATGCTGCCGCTAATTCCAAGGTAGCGGGTAGCCGTTCTAAAACTAACGGCAAGGCTGCTGTGTTGTAACGGAATGAATCTCCAAAATCACCTTGCAGCACACCTAGCATATAGTTGCCGTATTGAACGATAAATGGGTCGTTTAAGCCCATAGCTTCTCGTAAATTATTTATATCTTCTTGGGTAGCATCATCAGGCAGCATCAAAGCAACCGGGTCCCCAGCTACAAACACAAGCGTAAAAACAATAAATGAAATAATTAGCAATACAGGGACAATCTCTAACAATTTTTTCACTATAAATTTCAGCATCGTAACACCTCCAAATAGAGAAGGACCAGAGACAATACTTGTCTACCGGCCCATACTCACTTTCACTTTCATTTTAATTTCATATATGGTGCATAAAGCATTTCATCAGAAGTTGGCGTGAAGTCAATACGATCATTTACACCTACATTGATTTCTTCAATGTAAAGGTTAATATAAGGTGTATCTTCTGCGGCAATTTTTTCAATTTCTTGAAGCTGCTTTTCTCGAGTTGTAGGGTCCATATTTACTTTAGATTGTGCTAATAATTCTTCGATCTTTGGATTAGAGTAGTCAGTATGGCCAACATTACGCTCTGCACTATAGAAGTCAGCAGTATATGCTGCATCATACATTGAGTTACCCATTCCTAGCATGTAGGCATCTTTATTTTTATTAGCATTACGCATTTCAACAAAGTTGCTCCACTCCATGAATTCAAGTTTTACTTTAATGCCGACTTGGCTTAACATACCTACAATTAATTCAGATACTTCTGCATCCATTAGGTAGCGGCCTTTTGGTGAATGTAATGTCATTTCAAAGCCATCAGGATAGCCTGCTTCAGCTAATAATTTCTTTGATTTTTCAAGATCATAGTTAAACGTATTATATAAGCTTGGTTCATGACCAAAGTTTCCTGGTCCAACTATTGAAAGAACAGGAATGCCGGCACCCTTCAACGCTACTTCTGTTAACATTCCGTCGTTAATTGCATAATCAATTGCTTGGCGAACTCGAACGTCCGAAGTTGGATAACCTTCTGTTGTACGAAGCTTTAAGATAATTGCCCGGTTCGATACTTCTTGTTTTAGACTTGTCCCCTTATTACTGTTAACACGATCCCAGTCAGCGGGTGGAATATTTGTCGCAATATCAACGCCACCTGTTAGTAGTTCAGAAACGCGTGTTGAGTTTTCAGGAATAATACGGAATGTTACTGTATCCCACTCACTTATGTCCCCTTGATAGTAGTCGTCAAATTTCTCGAATACAATTTTGTTATCGCGTACCCACTCGACAAATTTATAAGGACCTGTACCGATCGGATGTTCTAGGAAGTAATCCCATCCATTTTCTTCTATATATTTTTTAGGGAGCATGCCAGAACCTATTCGTGATAAACGGTGAATAATTGAAGGTTCTGGTTCAAACGTAATAATATTCACAGTATATTTATCTACTACTTGCACTTCTTTAATTTGTTTATAGTTAGGGTTTTCCTTTAATGTCGGTGTTTGTGCAACACGCTCTAAAGAGAATTTCACATCTTCCGCCGTAAATTCATCTCCATTATGGAATTTAACACCTTGTTTTAAGGAAACTTTCAATGTTGTATCATTAACTATTTCATATGAATCTGCCAACATCGGTTGTAATTCATCGTTTGCATCACGTTTAAATAAGTAATCAAACATGTTTTGATGAATAGATTCTGTAGATGTATTGCTATGGTCATGAATATCAAACCCTAACATATCTGAACCGATTGCGATTGTTAAGTCTTTACTTTGATTTTCTGGTGTTGAGGTTGTACTTCCACCTGCTTCACCATTTGAACTATCATCTGAACTACATGCACTTAAAATTAAAACAAATGCAAATAACAGTAATGATAATATTTTTTTATTCATTTAAATCCCCCCTGTTATTATTGAATGATAATAAATTACATTTTGCCGTTTTATTACTTTACTACCATTCGTTTAATCATTTTCCTACAAAAAAACGTGTTTTGCAACAAAAAAATTCTAAATAGAACAAATTGCGAGAATTTTCGACATACAATCTCGCTACATATATCTAACTAATGTTATATTAAAAGAAAAATAATATTCTGTTTCTTTAATACATCTCTCTCCATTTGCGTATTACAGTGGAAATGTAAAATATTTAATATTTGATAGTTTTTTATAATCATTAGAAACATGGAGTAAAAAATGTCAATATTACAGCGATCATCTGAAATTTCAGATGAGATTATCGAAATTAGTCGTTTGTGAAAGATGATAGCAGCAGGAGCGCTCCAAAGCCCAACTGTTGATGCAATTGTTGCGCTGAAAAAGAGCGTTCGAAAAGTCATTTTTCATACGCTCCTTTTTTACGCATTTTGCAGCCAAATATATAGAAAGTAAAAAAAGAAGGTGGTACTTTTATAGTTCCTCATATATTTGAAAGACAGTATTTAACCAAATTTCAATGGCTAACAACATATCATCTTCTTCAATATCAAAGCGCTCATGATGATGGCCTGCTGCTAAATTAGTACCGATAATCGAATAGCTTGCTTGTCCACCATTGTGCTGTACTTTTTGCATTAAAAATGTTGCATCTTCAGAGCCTGCTTTAAAATCTTGATATTCAATTACTTCTTCAATAGCTGTTTTACGAGCAGCCTTAGCAAGAATATGTGCCAATTTTGGATCAGACGGAACAGTAATAGCGCGCCCTACTTTTTCAATTGTTGCTTCTATGTTATACATGGCTGCTGCACCATGAATAACATGCTCTACTTGCTCCTCGTAAAATTCATTTATTTCCGTTGTTTCCCCACGTATCTCTAGCTGCATTTCAGCTACAGAAGGTATAATATTACGCCCATTTCCTGCATGTAGGATTCCGACATTTACTCGTGAAACACCATCGCTATGTGGCGGCAAACTATGCAAGGCAAGTGTCGCTTGCGCACTCGCTAAAAGTGCATTTTTCCCTCGCTCCGGTAACGCCCCTGCATGTGATGCTAAACCGGTAAATGTCACATTATATTTAGTAGAAGCTAAAAACCCATAAGTACCTGCAACAAAAGTACCTTTAGGAACCCCAGTACCGATATGCAAAGCAAATAAATATTCCACATCATCTAACGATAATGAGTCAACAATTGCATTCGCTCCTCGAACACCTTCCTCAGCCGGCTGGAAAATTAAAATTATTTTCCCCTTTAGCTGTTCTTTATAATGCATCAGTTGATGTGCAAAACCTAAACCAATTGTGGCGTGGCTATCATGACCACAAGCATGCATAAAACCTTCATTTTTAGAACGGAATCCTAGCTGCTCGGGAATATGCCCGTTTTCTTTGGATTCCAATATTGGTAACGCATCAATGTCAACACGAAATGCGATAGTAGGCCCTTCCTTCCCTGTATCCAAGGTCGCAATGACACCTGTATAACCGCCTACCATTTTGTCTAACCATTGCTGTGGCGCTCCATTTTGCTGTGCACGTTCATAATACTCGTCTAAAATTAGTTGCTCAGGGACGCCTAATCGCTCCCCTACAACAACTTCCTTGCCAACTTTTACATCATATCCCCAATCGTTCAAATAATTCGCAATAATAGATGATGTACGAAACTCCAACCAACCTACTTCTGGATACTGGTGGAAATCACGACGCCATTCAATTAATGTTTGTAAATAATCTTTATCTAGTTGGATGGATTTCATTTTAAACACCTTTCTAGTTTAATAAGTGATGTACTCCTAGACCAATCGGGATATTAAATAGTACAAATACTAGCATGAATAGGATCCGCAATTAAAAAGACAATCGTATACGGAATCATTAATGACATCAATGTGCCGATACCTGCGCGTTTGTTATATACTTGCATAAACCCTAGGATAATAACAAAATAGGTGTTTAACGGAGTTACCATATCTATTGATAACTCATCTATACGATATGCTAATCGAATAAACGCTGGGTGATAACTAAGTACTTAATATCCGCCTTTTTTTTATTCTGGACATATTTTTGCAATGTCTTAAAATAAATTTAAACTAAACTGAAAATTAATACAATAGGGAAAATAGGGGGAATTTAAAATTGTACAAAATCTGCATCTTCTCTACGAAATACTCTTATGTTTGGATGGAAAAAATTAAGCAGCTACAATTAGATAATGTGTCATATACTTTTTATTTTTATAACTCTTCGATAGAACTAGAGGCGTTATTTTTGGAGCATGCAAATAAGTTTGACGGCATAGCGTTTAGTGGTCAAATTCCATATTTACATATTCAAAGCAAGCTTCCTAACGAGGCGAATTTTGTCCCAAGAACGTTTTTTGATATTTCACAAAGGGATTTTTACTATACACTAGCTGAAATTCAGTATAAAGACCCTAGCTTTTCATTAAAGGAATCTATTATTGATTTTATCTATAATGAAAATAATTACTTAGACTTAAAACAGTGGTTACCACAAGAAGATTTTCCTTATATTTTAAGTGATACAATCGAAATATTTGGCCATCCAGATACCTATGACATTGTTAGTAATCGTCATTTATCGTTGTGGCGTGAAAAGAAGGTGCGCTATTCCTTTACGCGTCTAACGAATTTACATCAACACTTGAAAGAAGATCATATTGAGCCCATTCTAGTCGTACCAACTGAGTATAGTATGGTTATTACTTTAACAAAGCTTATTAAAGAAATTGAACTTGTACAGTTAACTAATAGCCAAGTAGTAACAGGTCGCCTTATTTTCTCAACAGCTCAAAATGATGCACATGAAATTGAATATCGTCAAATCGCATTATATAAAGCAATTTTAGATTTTAATCGTGAACTCGGCATTCCATTAATTACTTTTAAAAGTGCGATCCACTATGAAATCATCACAAATTACATCGACTTGTTAACGATTACAAACAATTTAAAATCTTGTTCTCTTACGGACTTTCTTGAAAAAGAACTTCCTTTTAAAGTTAAAATCGGATGGGGTATAGGAAAAACATTAGATGAATCACGTTTACAGGCAGAAAAAGCAGCAACATTTTGTCAAGGTGGATTTACACAAAGCTATGTACTAACAAAAGAAAATCAGGTAATCGGTCCACTTGATGGTCAAAGCCAGATGACACCGGCAATGAATGACAAAGAATTAAATGAAGTAGCAGAACAAACAAATTTGGCGCTATTTCAACTCCAAAAAATTAGTGCCGTGTTAGAAAAATTAAAGACAGATGAAGTGATGGCGGAAGATTTGGCAGCACATTTATCTATCTCTATTAGAACAGCTAATCGCATTTTAAAAAGATTACAAGAAACAGGTTACGCAACTGTGTTAGAAAAGAAACTTTTACACGTAAAAGGTCGTCCGCCTAAAGTTTATAAAATATCATTACACAAAACGGTAGAGTAAACTTTCTAACATACTATAAAAAATGACAAAACTTTATTTTGTTACAAATCATATACAACATATTTAAAAATAAGTGCCATTCCGAATGTTTAATTATTAATATTAAAAAGCATTCGGAAATGCACTTATTTATTTTTAAGTCGTATGTCAATTTTGAGAAAATGGCTTTTTACTCAAAAAATATTTTGAATTCAATAATTACCGCATATTTTTCATAAGTTGATTGTTAGAAATCACAAATAATTATTACTAACTCTTTTATTTGATTCGCTTTTATATGATGTTTTAGTTCATTTTTAACTTAGAAGGCGTCTGTTTTTTCAAAGCAATACTTAGTGAGACTCTATAAAAAGCGGACAATTCTTTAAGACGTTTATACCGAATGGCTCAAATTAGAGAGTTATATATGGATTATTTTGATCTTCACCATAACTTGGGGTTGATTTCCGTTCCCCCAGCGTGCTTTCCTGGGGGCGTCCGATGAGCCGCTTCACTCGCAAGCTCGCTCCAGGGTCTCGGGCCAACAGGACGTTGGTCACGAAGGCGTTGTCACATGATGTGACGATCCTAGCCTTTGTACATATTTGACGCTAATCCCCAAGGAGTCACGCTGGCTCCACTCCAATCAACAAGTGCTTTATAAATAATTTCATCTTCTAATTCTAATAAAGAGCCATTTTATCCAATATACATATATTGCTATTTCTTCGCTGTAATTTGTTGATAAAATTTAGCGAAATACAGAGCGGCGAGGAGACGGAAGCAACTTTCCCGTTCGATTGCGACCTCGAAGGGCTGAGCGCTGAAGCTAGACACTGCTAGAACTTCAGAAATTTATATTTATCTTTCAAAAAAAAAGCTTCGAAGTTTTATACCTCGAAGCATTTTCATTAGCAATATATTCTAATATGAAATAATCACACACTACTTAAACTAAAGCTCATTTTTAATCATGCGTTTCACTTTTATAATCAATTGAATTCGCAATCTGAACCATCACTTCAGCTGTTACTGTTTCCGAAACTCTATTATCAATACTGAATATATATTGCCATTGATCTTTTTAGAATACTAAAAAATTAAAAGGGAAATTAGGCACCTCCATATATTTCGCTTCACTACCATTACTTAGTTTGAAGATTTTTGTAATAAATTTACCGAAATCCATTTTATTCCTTATAGGGCGAACACTAATTTAAAAATGGTTTTCCGGTATTTGATCACTAATAAATTTCACTTCAAAGGAATCTTTTATGCTGTCATTCGAACGAATAAATTGCCCGAAATGATGTGTAAAACTTATCGGTGATACACTAAGTGGCAGCTTAAGTTTTTGTTTATAATAATCTTCAAATTCCTCAAGTCCTGCCTCAACCGTTTTATACCCACCCTTTGTAAAAATCTCTTCAAATGATTCAGGCCGAGGAACATCTTTGGAATTTGCATTTATTGAGTCATAGCTCAACCAATATATGAATAATCCAAATAAAAACAAAAAAAATCTTTTGTTCAAATGCAACACTCCAAATCTATAGTTAGGAATATGTTCTCCGTTTGAACTGAAACTATCCTCTCGTTAACTCACATTTTGTTGAAAATAATGTTTCCCGCAATACTTCACTACGTAAAAAATCACCTACCTTAACTAGATTAAATAGTTAAAGTAGGTGATAACATTCCAATTCCAATGAAAATGTGGGGTATTCACTGAAATCTTTATTCACATTAGAAATGCATTGGGTCTTCTTTTTTCGGTCCAATCATATTGAATACGATGTTTAGGAAAATCGCTGTTACAGAACCACAAACAATACCGTTTGAAGTTAAAATATTCAAACCAAATGTTGTTGGTAATGCTGCGAATAAGCCTGGTACTACCGATACGCCGACCCCAAGACCAACCGCAATAGCTGCTACCATCGCATTTTCCATTGATTTCATAATTTCTGGTGCTAGCATTTTAATACCTTGCGTAACAACCATACCGAACATCGCTAACATCGCCGCACCAAGTACTGGTGTTGGAATGATTGTTGTTAAAGCAGCAACTTTTGGTAAGAAACCAAGTACAAGTAGCATACCACCTGTAATGAAAATTACTTTACGGTCACGCACGCCAGACATTTGGATAAGACCAACGTTTTGCGAGAAAGTTGTATAAGGGAATGCGTTGAAAATACCTCCAATAATTGAAGCTAGTCCTTCTGCACGATACCCTTTTGATAAGTCTTTTGAAGTTAAATCCTTTTTACAAATATCACTTAAAGCATAGTAAACACCTGTTGACTCAACTAGAGAAACCATCGCAACAAGTGTCATCGTTACGATTGCAGATATGTCAAATGTCGGTGTTGCAAGATAGAACGGTTTAGCTACATGTAGCCAAGAAGCCTCTACGACTGGCGCTAAGCTTACTTTCCCCATAAATCCACCAACAATAGTTCCAAACAATAAACCTAATAAAATCGAAATAGCACGAATGAATCCTGTTGAAAATCGGTAAATTACTAGAATAATAAGCAAAGTAATGAACGCCAGTGCAACATTAGAGCCTGATGCAAAATCAGGTGCTCCTTGGCCACCGCCCATATTATTAATAGCAACGGGAATTAAGCTGACACCAATAATTGTTACAACAGACCCTGTTACAACTGGCGGGAAGAACGGTACCAGTAAACCAAAAACGCCTGAAATGATTACGATAATAATACCAGAAGCGATAATTGCTCCGTAAATATCGCCTAAGCCACCTGATTTACCAATTGCTATTATTGGGCTCACTGCAGTAAATGTACAGCCAAGTACGACAGGCAAACCAATTCCTACGAATTTACCTCTCCACACTTGTAGTAATGTTGCGATCCCGCACATCATAATATCGATAGCTACTAAATACGTCAATTGCGCTGAAGTGAAGCCAAGCTCGCCTCCGATAATGAGCGGGACTAAAATAGCCCCCGCATACATCGCAAGCAAATGCTGAATACCAAGTGTCGTTGCCTTAAAGTTATTCATAAAAAGAAAATCCTCCTAAGTTAGAAAAGAGCTAAGCGCTTGTCCTTTCGAGCGCATCCGTCTTGACAGAATGAAAACTTCTTTAACCTGAGCTATTTATTAATCAAAAAATTCAACTTTACCATTTGCTAAAGATTTAATATTTGCTAATGATTCAATGCGGAGACCTTCTTCACGTAATTGCTTACCACCATCTTGGAAACCTTTTTCGATGACGATACCAGCACCAACAACATTGGCACCTGCTTGTTTAGCGATATCTAGTAAACCTCTAAGTGCTTCGCCGTTTGCTAGGAAATCGTCGATAATGATGATATTATCATCTGCTGATAGGAAGCTTTTTGAAACAGAAATTTCATTTGTTTCATTTTTTGTGAAAGAATGTACTTTTGAAGAATATAAGTTATCTGTTAAAGTTAATGATTTGCGTTTACGAGCGAATACTACTGGCGCTCCAAGTGTTAAACCTAAAAATGTTGCTGGCGCAATACCAGAAGATTCAATTGTTAATACTTTTGTAATGACTTGATCACTAAAGCGATTCGCAAATTCCTCACCAACCTCTTTCATTAACATTGGATCAATTTGGTGATTTAAAAATGAATCTACTTTTAGTACAACGTCCGATAATACTTTTCCTTCTTGCTCAATTTTATCTTTTAAAAGCTTCATAAAAAGCTCCTCCTCTATTTAGCTGAAACTTTACTAATATAAAAAACCCGAAAGGCCCCCTTTCAAAAAAGAGAAGAGCCTTCCGAGTTTTAAAAATCGAAAGAAATATTAGCAAACGACAAAATACGCCATGAACATTCGCCTTGCTAACTACTACTTCCCATAGTCGACTTCTTTACGGTAAGTCGGTAGAAACTCGCAAGCCCTATCCTCGCTATTATATGAGTAAAGTTTTAAGTTTTATAAGAATGTTCCAATTATAATCTTCGTATTTTCGAAATGCAATGGTATATAAAATAATAAAACGATTCGGATTTTTCGGAATTCAGCATGTTATTTATCCATTTCATAATACAATGTTCGTTTTTACCGAATTACTACATTTAGACGTATAATTCGCGAATACGTTCCTTAAAGTTTGCAAAAGATGCACCGTCTTTTCCAAAATACCTCATACTACGACAAGCCAGCACTTGAATTTTATGACCATTTTCTAGTTGTATTTCAGCAAAAACACCTAATTCCTCTAAATGTTGCACTTTGTCAATGGACGCTTTATCATCTATTAACTGCCCATCCAAAAGTAATCGAAACTGCTGCACCGCTTGCGTACCATGTAAAATAATCGTATCCGGCTGAAATTCATGTACAACCTCTTTAAATATTTGTTGTCCCTTGAAATATGCGTCTGGCATTTGTTTGCGTGCCTGTTTTAATTCCTCTGCACTGTTCGTTTGTAGTGCGTTAACATAAGTAACAACTACATTTTCGTCAAACTCCTGCTTCATCCATTGAACAAAGCTAAGTGTACCACTATATTCGCGGGATTGTTTCACGATTTGATAGCCGTATAATTCTTCAAACAAATCACCATATACTAATGAGTCAATATAAACACTTTCGCTAGTTGATTCACTGTCAATTTTTGGTGTAGGGTGTGCCCCTACTAAAAAGACACGCGATTTATATGGATTGCCGTCTACTTGGAAAGGTCGAAAATCAATTTCACCAGATGAACCGATTACCCATTCACGAATTTTTTTATAAAATCCTACTGATACCGTCATATACTCGCTTCCTTTAGCATTCATCCTTTGCAAACTGCTTACCCAACATTGTTTGTATATACGGGAATAGCATTGCAATTAGATAGTGAATTTTTATTTCTTCTATAATACTACGATAATACCATCTATGTTTGGGTTTCATTAATTTCACATTAAAAACTTCAATATTTTTATTATAGCATTACCTATTGGAAAAATATCCAATTATTAGAATACATTAAAAATCGGCAAAATTCACGTAAGGAACTTTGCCGATTGTTTTAATAATCCAAATCACATTCTTGTAGCGGAATGAGTTTTGTTTTGTATTTAATTTTATAGCCTAACCACAGTGCTCCGAATAGTGGAATACCGATATAAGAAATGATTATGCCCTCCCAGTCAATGGAACCACCAGTAAATGCCGTATAGTTTTGTCCTAAAATAACAATTAAGCACATTGTAAAGGCAAAAAGTGGACCGAATGGATATAGCTTTGCACGGTATGGTAATGCATTCAAATCTCGACCTTGTGCGATATAAGCTTTTCGAAAACGATAATGACTAATAGCTATACCGAGCCAAGCAATAAAACCTGACAAACCCGAAGCATTTAGTAGCCATATATAAACGACACCATCACCAAAAAACGAAGCTAAAAACGCTATACTACCAACAGCTATTGTTGCTAAAAGTGCATATACAGGTATTCCGCGTTTACTTACTTTCGCAAAAATTTTCGGTGCTTTACCGTCTACAGCTAGCTGCCATAGCATGCGACTTGCTGCATATAGCCCTGAATTCCCTGCAGAAAGTATAGCCGTTAAAATAATAGCGTTCATGACAGATGCCGCGAAAGCTATACCTAATTTGTCGAATACTAATGTGAATGGCGAAACGGCAATATCTTCAGACAGTAAACGTGAATCAGTATAAGGAATGAGTAATCCAATCGCGCCAATTGCGAAAATATAAAACAATAAAATACGCCAAAATACCGAACGAACCGCCTTTGGAATATTTTTCCCTGGATCATCCGTCTCCCCTGCTGTAACCCCTAAAAGCTCTGTCCCTTGGAATGAGAACCCCGCTGCTAAAAAAATACCGAACATTGCGAGGAAGCCACCTTTAAATGGCGCTTCTCCAATGAAAAAGTTTTCAAACCCTATTGGATCATGACCACGTAAAATACCGAAAATCATTAAGAAACTGACGATAATAAAGACGATTACCGTCACCACTTTAATCATTGAAAACCAATATTCGCTTTCGCCGTACGCTCTGACAGAAAGTAAATTAAATGTTAGTATAATGGCGATAAATAATACTGTCCACATGGCAGATGAACTGTCCGGGAACCAATATTTCATAATAAGTGATACTGCCGCAATTTCAGCAGCAATTGTTATCGCCCAGTTGTACCAGTAGTTCCAACCAAGTGCAAAACCAAGTGCTGGATCAACAAATTTTGTTGCATACGTACTAAATGAACCGGAAGTTGGCATAAACGCTGCCATCTCGCCTAAGCTCGTCATTAAAAAGAACACCATAATACCAATTAAACTGTATGCTACTAGCGCACCACCTGGACCCGCCTGGGCAATCGACGCACCACTCGCTAAAAATAATCCTGTACCAATTGTTCCGCCTAAAGAAATCATCGTAATATGACGACTTTTCAGACTCCGTTTCAGCTCAACTTTTTGACCAAGCTGATTTACTTTATTTTTGCTCATAATATCTCCTTTGTTTAATTCAAGTATAATGAAATATAAAAAGCCGCCACAAGCGATGTGACGACATAAAAAATCTCATCAGACTTGAAAGATAGCTCAACACGCAGATGCGTGACAGTTCTGTTCCTTATCGAAAACAGCCCCAGCATAAATACGTTAGAGCGTATATACACTTCGGCAATCATTCCTTTTGTAAAAGCTTCACCAATTCTCTAAAATCTAAGCTATACTACTAATAATAATTGCGACCTCTACCTCACTTATCATGAGGCAATAATATATGAATATAATAACACGGTTAAGTTTAGCATATCATATTTTTGCGCGCAACCTCTTTTGAATTCTGTATTCATGAACAATTCAGAAATAACCACACTGCTGGTATAATACAATTACTGACTATTAGGAGGGATTTTATGGACAATGATTCAACAATCCAAAAAAGCAAAAAAATAATAATTAATAAACATACACTACTTTTCGTTATTGCGATTTTCTTAATTGCAACAACCTTACGAACACCGCTCACAGTAGTTGGACCTATTATTTCATTCATTCGTGAAGGGCTAGGGATTTCGAATGTACTTGCAGGATTTTTAACTACGATCCCACTACTAGCATTTGCGGTTGTATCACCATTCGCTGCACCTATTTCGCGCAAATTTGGTATGGAGCTAACGCTGTTTTATTCTGTTATATTATTGTTAGGCGGTATAGTCATTCGCTCGTTAGGGCTAACATCGCTACTCGTACTAGGAACGGTACTCATCGGGGTTGCAATCGCATTTGGTAATGTGCTTATTCCGAGTTACTTTAAACTGAAATTCCCATTACATATTGGTATATTAACTGGGATTTATACGGTTTCTATGAATTTATCTGCCGGTTTGGCAGCTGGGTTTAGTCATCCAATTGCGTCATCATCATTTGGCTGGCAAGGCTCACTTAGTTTTTCAGGCATATTGTGTGTGCTGACACTTATTGCTTGGTTGCCATTACTTCGAGGGAAAAAAGTAGAAGTTGCCGCACCAAGTACTGAACAGGCAAGTAAAAAATTATCACGATCCACTCTTGCTTGGGCAATAGCCTTCGCGATGGGTTTCCAATCATTTTTATTTTATTGTACAGCGACTTGGATTCCAGAAATTTATATAGCACAAGGTATAGATCCTGAAAACGCAGGATGGCTTGTAACCATTATGCAGTTCTCACAAATTCCGATGACGTTTATTATGCCCATTTTAGCAGCAAAATTAACATCTCAACGCCCAATTGTTATCTTCTTTACGGTATGTTATTTCATTGGATTTACTGGCATGATTATGGAATGGACAAGTTTGGCGGTAGTTTGGATGATTTTCCTTGGCTTTGCAGGAGGAGCATCATTTGGGCTTTGTATGATGCTATTCAATTTGCGTACTAAAACAGCTTACGATGCAGCCGAATTATCGGGTTTTGCGCAGTCAATTGGTTATTTACTTGCAGCTATAGGCCCAGTCGCATTTGGTTTTATTCACGATTTAACGGATAGCTGGTTTATGCCGAATGTGTTGTTTATGATAGCAGCTACACTGTTATTCATTACCGGTATGATTAGTTCAAAAAACCGATATGTATAAGGTGAGCCCATTAATTGCATTAAACTAACATTCATTAAAAAATACACAATTTATTCAATTAAGAAAGTGGCTGCTTCATAAGAGAGGCAGCCACTTTTGTTAAAAGATTTTTTAGTAAGTTCACGCTTAACTAGCCCTAATTCCGGCGAGCCCTTTCGCTGCATTTACATAGTTTAACGTGTCATTAAGTAGCTAAATGTTAATACTATATACATAGCGGTAATGAACATTACTGTTATATGTTTCCTAGTATCTTCTTGTTTTTTACGCTTCTTTTTTATGAAATTGACTAACTCAAATAAAAAAATACCTAAAAAAATTATACTCATAGTAACAGAAATAAACTTTACTATATATTCAAACGTATCCATTTCAGTCCTCCTGGATCTAGTGTTTGTCATTATAATATTTTTTTAGTAAAAATTTTCATCCCAACTACTTTATCACGCTAATCCCCTTATTATTTCTTGGTGCAGTTGATATCCTCATAGAATTATTTTACTACATTAATGGATGCTTTTATGGGAGTTAGTAAATACGAACATTTGTACTTTTTATGTTATAATAATGGCAGAGAGTAATAAAGGAGTAAAGACTTTGCGAAAACGTAGAAAGAAAAGACAAAAAAACAAGTCGTTTATTCCAATGTTCCTGCTTCTGGCGGGTGCTGGTGGGTGGTATGTGATGAAAACACTTGAAGGAATTATTGGTGCGATTGTCATTTATTTAGTTTGCTACCTTAGCTTTAATATTTGGAGAAAAACAAGACATAGCGCGCGTTTGCGGAAAGCTGGTATTAAAGAAGTTGACGTTATGACCGGTGAGGAATTCGAACATTTCTTAGGAGAATTATTTAAGCGGCGGGGATTTAAAGTATCGTATACTGCTACTTCCGGTGATTATGGGGCGGACCTGATTTTAAAAGACGGAAAAGATATTATTGCTGTTCAGGCAAAACGCTATTCTAGTTCAGTCGGCGTAAAAGCGGTACAGGAAATTATCGGTGCAGTGAAAATGTACGACGCGAATGAAGCATGGGTTGTCACAAATAGCCATTTTACAAAGCAAGCCATTAAACTGGCGAATATTAACGATGTGTATTTAATCGATCGCCAAGAATTAATTGATTTAATTTTGAATAAACGATAAAAAGTTGCCTGCTGCATTTAGTTTATGCAGAGGCGACTTTTTCTTTGTTGACGCTGTTCTGTCTTGCCACATTATCTTATCAAAACGGCTCTTTTTGATAAAAATAGTTCGGCTTCTTAATAATATTGGCTATGGGTTGATGGTAAATATGCGTTGTGGCAGGAGACAATGGCGGAATCAACCACGTCCAGTTACCTGTAATATCACGTTCTGCCAAGCCTTCTTGTTGCTCGAATAATTTAAACTGCTGTGCGGCTGTATGATGATCAACTATGCTAACGCCTGCTTCCTTAAAAGAATGCAACACAGCAATATTGAGTTCAACGAGCGCGCGATCCTTCCAAAGTGAACTATTCGTATCTCGCTTTAAACCAATGGCATCTGCAACAGCCGGTAACATATTGTAACGTTTTGTATCGGCGAAATTGCGTGCACCAATTTCCGTTCCCATATACCATCCGTTAAAAGGAGCAGCAGTAAAATCAATGCCCCCACAGCTAAAACGCATACTCGAAATAATCGGCACCGCATACCATTTTAAGTTCAGTTCATCAATCGCTTTGTAGTCGGGATGCGTCACGTTTACTTCAAGCACATGTTCTTTCGGGATTTCAAAAAAATTCGGGATCTGCTCGTCTACTTGAATAACAAGCGGTAAAACATCAAAAGCCGTCCCCTCTCCCTGCCAACCAAGCTTCATACATAACTCAGTGAAACGAACTGATTCGGGATCCCCAACAATACCCTCATCTGTTTCGTAGCCAGCATAACGTATTAGCTGATGATTCCAAATACGCACACGACCAGGAGCGAAAATGGTAATAATCGGTTTAATTTTACCCCCATTTGTTGCAACATCAATATGCCGCAGTAGTGCTTCAAAAATCGCTTGCTCGTCTAAAAGGTGACGCTCATCAAATACTTGCAACGATTGCCAAAACAAGCGCCCTATACATTTATTACTATTGCGCCAAGCAACACGCGCACCAAATGTTATTTCCTCAGTTGTCGGTACGTATTCACCTTGTAGCTCTATTTGCTGAAGACGGCTCATTAACCAATGTTCCGTTTGATTTGTTTCATTTTTATATAAAGTTAAAAAGTCTCGCATTTCTTGAAAATTCATTGCCGTATTCCCCCAATATAACTTCATTGTAGAGAAAATGCCGTGCGAAACCAACGCGTCTGCTGCCAAATAAAACATGTATTTTTAATATATGACTAAAAGTGTTCAAACTCTTTTTATGTTGAAGGAGGATATTGTTGATTATTAAATTCCGGATTAAGGTCAATAGCCTTCTTCATTAGGTTCAAAACGGAAACAAGACACAAAAATACACATAGGGATCAATCCCCATGTGTATTTTTCATATGCATATACCTCGACACGAGCGTCGTCAAAAATGCGTACGTCACTGCCTTAACTGTTTGTGCCTCTTGCGTATCACGATGCGGATCGATGCAGACAAAGTCTACCGCGCATACAAGATTGGATTTGCCAACTTCAAATAATAAATCAAAGAGCTCATCTGTCCGCATACCGCCTGGTGTTGAAGCAGGAACGCCCGGCGCATAAGTAATATCGAGCACATCTATATCAACAGTCACATAAATAACATCCACTTTTTCACTAAGTGCTTGCATCACTTCGGCAATTTGCTGCTGGATGCCTGTTTTCCGTAGCTGCTTTAATGTAATGATATTTACATTATAGTACCGCGCAGCTTCGATTAATGACGGCGCATTATAAAAACCGTGCAAACCGATATTGTATACATCCTCACCACGGACGACACCAGCTTCAAGTAACTGTCGAATCGGCGTGCCATTTGACGGACCATTCGATAAATCACGTAAATCTAAATGCGTATCAAATTGCAAAATTCCGATACGTTTACCTTCTTTGAGTGCTCGAACAAGCGGCGCAGTAATCGAATGATCTCCGCCAATCGATACGTAAAAGCTTTGCGGATAACGTTCCATCACTTCTCGCATCGCTTGTTCAATATTAGTATGACATTGCAAAATATCCGTCGTATGCATTTTTACATCGCCAATATCCGCTACACGTAATTCTCGAAAATCAACTTGTTCATCAATATAATAAGTAGAAAACAACTCCCAGCTTTTACGAAAAGCAATAGGAAATTCAGATGCTGCCGACGCACTAATAGATGAACGCGAAAGTGGAACGCCTAGCAATACAACGTCAGGGACCTCACTTAGCTCAGCTACCGGACAAATCCAGTCCTTCACTTTCATGTCCTGACTAACTATACGATTCCATGAAAAACTAGGCTGCACAATCACTTCACTCATACGAGTACGCCTTCTTTCACAACGACTTCACCATTTTTTATAACTGTATGTGTATGATTCATGCCGTAAAAATATTGCATCTGCTTGTAATTCGGTACATTTAAAATAAGAATATCTGCTTTTTTCTGTGCTTCAAGTGAACCGATTTCATCTCCGCGATTAATGGCATACGCTGCATTTATCGTTGTGGCTGTCAGTACTTCCTCCAATGTCATGCCCATATTTAAGCAAGCTAAATTTTGGATAAATGGCAAGCTGATTGTTGGAGAAGAGCCTGGGTTAAAATCTGTTGAAATCGCAACAGGTACGCCTGAATCAATCATTAATCGACCTCTAGCAAACGGTGCTCGTAGGAAAAATGCCGTTCCCGGTAAAAGCACTGCAATCGTGCTAGCATCGGCCATCCGCTTGATTCCTTCATCAGAAGCGACAAGCAAGTGCTCAGCCGAAATAGCCCCTACCTCCGCTGCAAGCTCTGCCCCTTCATATGGTTCGATTTCATCTGCATGAATTTTCGGTATTAAGCCGAGCTTTTTACCCGCAAGTAGTATTCGACGAGACTGCTCAGGCGTAAAGACTCCCTTTTCACAAAACACGTCATTAAACTCTGCTAACTTGTGCTCTGCAACTTGTGGCAGCATATGATCAATAATGATATTGACATAATCATCTTCATTGCCTTTATATTCTTTCGGAACGGCATGCGCCCCCATAAATGTCGACACAATATCAATTGGATGGTTGTCATGCAATTTTTTTGCAACTTCCATTTGCTTGCGCTCTGTTTCCCAATCAAGCCCGTAACCCGATTTCGCTTCTACTGTTGTCACACCGTATTTTAAGAAATCATTTAAATGGGCATACGTTTTTTCGTATAGCTCATCAAAGCTTGCCGCACGCGTATGAAGCGTCGTTGAGTGAATACCGCCACCAGCATTCATAATGTCCATATAAGTTGCACCACAGAGACGCATGTTGAACTCATTTTCACGCGTCCCACCGTGCACTAAATGGGTATGACAATCTACTAATCCAGGCATTACAATTTTCCCACATGCATCGATAATTTCAGCATCCTGTATTAAATGTGGAAATTCATCATGTAATTGCTGAAGCGGTGCGATGCCAGCAATTTTTTCACCTTCGATCAAAACGGCCACACCTGTTAACACATTTATTTCACCCATCGCTTGTTTTGTACGCGGCCCCTTTTGTTCACTCGCTAACGTAATCACTTCATTTGCATTAACAATCAATTTCGCCATCATCTATCAATCCTTTAACATAGGCATATGCACGCCTTTTTCTTTTGCCGTTTGAATGGCGATATCATAACCCGCATCTGCATGACGTACTACTCCCATTCCTGGATCATTAACTAATACGCGTTGGATTTTTTCTGCTGCTAGCTCGCTCCCATCTGCGACTAAAACTTGCCCAGCATGCTGTGAGTAACCCATCCCAACACCACCACCGTGATGTAGGCTTACCCAACTCGCGCCACTTGCTGTATTGAGTAGGGCATTTAATAACGGCCAATCTGATACCGCATCGGTTCCATCAAGCATGCCTTCTGTTTCACGATTTGGGGAGGCAACAGAGCCCGAATCTAAATGGTCACGACCAAAAACAATCGGTGCTTTCAGCTCACCACTCGCCACCATTTCATTCACTCGCAGTGCAAAGCGGTGACGGTCTCCGTATCCTAACCAGCAAATACGCGCAGGTAAGCCTTGCCATTTCACCATTTTTTGCGCCATATCAATCCAGTTTACGAGTGCTGCATCTTCAGCAAACATTTCCTTAGCAAGTGCATCTGTTTTATAAATATCTTCCGGGTCACCTGATAATGCCGCCCATCGGAAAGGACCTTTCCCTTCACAAAACAGCGGTCGAATATAAGCTGGTACGAACCCCGGGAAATCAAATGCATTTTCTACACCCATTTCCTGAGCATAAGCGCGAATATTATTACCGTAATCGAAAACTTCTGCACCCGCCTTTTGGAATTCAAGCATTGTGCGTACATGCTCTGCCATCGTTTCCTTCGCCTTTTGTTCATACGTTTTCGGATCTGCCTTGCGCAGTGCGAACGCTTCCTGTAACGTCATTTCATTGGGCACGTAGCCATTAATTGGATCATGCGCTGACGTTTGGTCGGTGACGAAATCTGGGATAATGCCGCGGTTTAGTAGCTCGCGATTCACATCTGCGCAGTTCCCTACCAGTCCGATTGATGCGGGCTCTTTTTTCGCCGTTAATTCATTCACTAGTGCCATTGCTTCATCTACCGTTTCTACAACATAATCACAATAGCCTTCTTTTATTTTACGGTCGATTTTCGCACGATCGACTTCCACGACTAAAATAACAGCGCCCGCCATTTTCCCTGCAAGTGGTTGTGCTCCACTCATTCCACCCATACCACCTGTTAAAATGAATTTGCCACGCAAGTCAGCTGTGCCAAACACTTTTTTTCCTGCCTCGACAAAGCTTAAATAAGTCCCTTGCAAAATGCCTTGTGCACCGATGTAAATCCAGCTACCCGCTGTCATTTGACCATACATCATTAAATTACGCTCTTCTAATTCGTAAAACTTATCCCAGTTTGCCCACGCAGGTACTAAATTCGAGTTAGCAATAAGTACTCGTGGTGCATTTTCATGTGTGCGGAATACGGCTACCGGTTTTCCTGATTGCACAATTAGGGTTTCATCGTTTTCTAATTGTTTTAGTGACGCAATAATCTGGTCAAAGCTTTGCCAATCGCGCGCCGCTTTGCCAATCCCACCGTATACGACTAATTCATCCGGATTTTCAGCTACTTCCGGGTCTAAGTTATTCATAAGCATGCGCATCGCAGCCTCTTGTGTCCATCCTTTACATGTTAGCTCATTGCCTGTTGGTGCTTTAATATTTGTTTTGAATACCAAAATCGCTCTCTCCTTTTAGCCAAATAATAAAAATGCAATTGGTGTAACTAAAATCAATGTCAATACAACACGCTCAAACCAAATAATGATCATTTGACGAATTGTAAGAGGAATATCTGTTGATAAAATGACCGGAATAACAGCTGAGAAAAATAAAATAGCTGAAATCGAAACAACCGCAACAATAAATTTAGTTACCATTACTGCTTGTGTCACAAGTAATGATGGTAAAAACATTTCTGCTATCGATAGTGATAAAGCTTTCGCCGTTAACATCGGCTCTGGTAACTGCAATAAATACGTAAATGGTGCAAAGATATAGGCAACTACATCAAATACCGGCGTATACGTAGCCAACACTACTCCTAAAAGACCAATAGATAAGATCGATGGAATAACGCCCATCGTCATAATGACGCCGTCTTTTAAATGCAAATATAAATTCTTTAGTAGTGAAGGATTGGCATCGACTGCAATCATTGCTTCATTCCACGCTGTTTTCAGACGATCTTTTTTAACGATTATTTCCGGCTGAGGTGTTGCGCCTTCGCAATAATCATTACTCATTGAACGTAACGGATAAATGCGTGCCGTAATCGCCGTGACTACAAACGTGATTACTAACGTAACCCAGAAAAAAGCATTCCAATGTTCCATTAAATCGAGTGTTTTTGCGACAACAACCATAAATGTTGCCGATACTGTCGAGAAACCTGTCGCAATAATAGCGGACTCTTTAATTGTATATTTGCCATCTTTGAATACTCGATTTGTTAAAAGCAATCCTACTGAATAACTGCCGACAAATGACGCCACCGCATCTACCGCTGAGCGTCCAGGTGTTCTAAAAACGGGCTTCATTACCGGCTGCATGAACACGCCAATAAACTCTAGCAATCCGTAGCTAACTAGTAATGCTAGGAAAATAGCTCCTATAGGAATCAGTACCCCGACCGGCTTAATAAGCTTTTCCATCAAAAATGGACCGATATCGGGATTAAATAACCAAGCTGGACCAAAATTAAAAATCAGCATGACTCCAGCAGCTAATCCACCGACTTTTAATATTGATAACACAATATCCACCTTTGACTTTTTCCACTTTTTTGTGACAAATGGATATAGCGCACCAAAAATTAAAATCAATAAAATATATACGTTCACAAGTTGCGGGGCATTCTTAGATACAAATGTGACAATGTGATCCACTAAAATAGAGGATTTCCCTTGCCACTCAAACGTAACAAAAAAGCTAAAAATACCGATTAAACTGCAAATAATCATTTTGACAGCGGAAAATGTTTGCACTTTTTTGGACACTTCAAATCGACTACTTTCATTTAACTCCATAAACGCTCCCCCCTTTTCATTTATTATAGTTTTGTTTATTTTCTGAATAAATGGAATTTTGAGCAGTCTTATAGTAAAATTTTTATAGAATATCAGAAAACTCTTTACTTAATAGGAAAAATATATGAAATAGTATTTTTATATTGTTCGGAGGGGTATTTATTGCATATTTTAATGGTAGATCGGGACATGGCGGAATTACGCGGGATGGAGTGGTATTTAACAACATATTTATCGAGTAATGCGGAAATTTATTGTGTCACAACGAATGATGAGGCACTACATTATTTACAAAACCACATAGTAAATGTAGTCATCGGTGATATTGAACTGATGAATGAATCAATTCGATTAGCAATAGCTCAGCAATCTGCACTTTTTATTGCTACTACTGCACAGCCGATATTTTTACATGCGATGAAGGCTATACAATTGCAAGCTGTTCAATTATTCGTCAAACCGGTACCATTAGACGCTCTTAAAAAAATTTTACTGTCACTGACAATTCCTAAAGTATCAACACCCCCTGTCATTAATGATGCGACTAATCAATCATTGTACAAGAGAATTTTTTTACATGACCCGGCAATTTTCGAGTGTAAAACGAAGCAGTTTTTCATTATAGAACCGGATCATTCTACACAAATATTGCCTTTATACAATTGGTTATTAACATTGCCTATTTTTACCGAACTGATTGCTAATCCATTGCATAAGAGGATTTTATGTATTGCCCATAATATGAATTTACAGCAGCTGACACTTAGTGCACGTATGCTTATTGAAGAATGGCATATGCTGCATGATAGTTATATAAATATTGGCATTTATGACGGATTGGACACGACTCTTCAGAAAATGTATAACGACACAAAAAAAGCGCTCACTTTGCGCTTTTATAAAGGCTATAAGCAAATAATTTTCAGCTCAGAGCAAATTGCTTTCACCCCACTCGACCCACTGCTCACACCAGATGAGCAGCAGTTTTGGATTCAAAGTTTAGAATCAGGTGATATTCAGGCAATCAAACAATTTTTACAACGCCTAACAGAAACGAGTACATATTATCAGCAAGGTGATGTACGCATTCATTTAACGAGTATTCTAGCTCAAATTCGTCGCTTTATGATGAAGTATCATTTACAGCAACAATCAAAAATTGAAGCTTCTTATAGAAAGTTATTTAACCTTATATTGGAAGGTCCTATTTTATATTCGATCATTCAGGAAATAACATTATTTACACAAACATTAATGCATTCTGTGACAATGTCGAAACAGCAACTAAAGGCTGATTATAGTGAACTAGCTACAGAAATCGTTTACCGTGATTTCGCAGATACATCACTATCTTTGCATTCGGTTGCAAAGAAACTCGGGGTTAGCGCGAATTATTTAAGCTCGTTATTTTCGAAAAAGCAAGGCATACCTTTTAAACGTTATGTGCAAAATGTACGTATACAGCAAGCACTTAAAGTGTTAACGGAAACGAATTTTTCAATTGCCGAAGTGGCACAAATGAACGGTTTTGAAGATGTGAATTATTTTATTAAAGTGTTTAAGCAGCAACAAGGCACAACACCTTACCGGTACCGCTCCCAATGGCTGAGTGAGCAGTGAATGAAGTATAAGCGGACAGAGATTTGTATCGTTTTAAAACTCTGTTATTACAGCTGGCATTAAAAAATATTCAGTTTATCAATTATAAAATCAATTATTTCTGACTATTGCAACTAATATATTATCTATTTTGTTATGTTACTAGTTTTCTCAAATAACAAGTCTTTTAATTGTGGCTAAATTTTCTCAATTGGATGGTTTATATTTCATTTATGCATAAATCTTTTAAGATTCGGGGACCATAACACTTGACGAATTATTAGTTTTCTACCATAATTTTGTCGTAAGCAATAATTATTCTAAAAAAGAAATTAGTACATTTAATTATTGCGGTTTATTAACCAATTTTAGGAGGATTTTTATTATGTCATTAATCGGTAAAGAGTTACAACCATTTTCAGCTAAAGCATTCCAACAAGGTGAATTCATTGATGTATCTTTAGACAGCATGAAAGGTAAATGGAGTGTAGTATGTTTCTACCCAGCTGACTTCACATTCGTTTGTCCAACTGAATTAGAAGACCTACAAAACCAATATGCAACATTAAAACAATTAGGTGTAGAAGTTTACTCAGTATCAACTGACACACACTTCACACACAAAGCATGGCACGATTCTTCACCAGCAATCGGTAAAATCGAATACATCATGATTGGTGACCCATCTCATACAATCTCAAACATTTTTGATGTACTTGACGAAGAAGCTGGTCTTGCTCAACGCGGTACATTCATTATCGATCCAGACGGTATTGTACAAGCAATGGAAATTAACGCTGACGGTATCGGGCGTGACGCAAGCATTCTTGTAAACAAAATTAAAGCAGCTCAATATGTACGTAACAATCCAGGTGAAGTTTGCCCAGCAAAATGGCAAGAAGGTTCTGAAACATTAAAACCAAGCCTTGATTTAGTAGGTAAAATCTAAGGAGACGATTCCTAATGACATTAGATGCAGAAATCAAAGCACAACTAGCCCAATATCTTGAGCTGTTAGAGGGCGATATCGTTCTAAAAATAAGCGCTGGTTCAGATGATGTTTCTCGCGACATGCTAGCTTTAGTAGATGAGTTAAAATCCATGTCATCTCACATTCATGTAGAGCATACGCAGCTACATAGAACACCGAGCTTTAGCGTAAATCGTATTGGTGAAGACACAGGCATCGTTTTTGCAGGCGTGCCTCTTGGACATGAATTTACTTCATTAGTGTTGGCATTACTTCAAGTAAGTGGCCGCGCTCCAAAAGTCGACGAAGATGTGATTAATCAAATTAAAAACATTAAAGGTGAATATCGATTCGAGTCATACATCAGCTTAAGCTGTCACAACTGTCCAGATGTTGTTCAAGCATTAAATATTATGAGTGTGTTAAATCCTACTATTTCGCACACTATGATTGATGGTGCTGCATTTAAAGAAGAAGTAGAAAGCAAAGATATTCTAGCTGTACCTACTGTTTATTTAAATGGCGAGCCATTTGGTAGTGGACGTATGACGTTAGCTGAAATTTTAGCTAAATTAGGTACTGGTCCTGACGCTTCAGAATTTGACAATAAAGATCCTTTCGATGTACTTGTTGTAGGCGGTGGTCCTGCTGGTGCTAGTGCGGCTATTTACGCTGCTCGTAAAGGCATTCGCACAGGTATTGTTGCAGAACGCTTTGGCGGTCAAGTTAATGATACGTTAGCTATCGAAAACATTATCGGTACAAAGTATACAGAAGGTCCAAAATTTGTAGCAAGTCTTGAAGAGCACGCAAAAGACTATCCTATCGAAATTATGAATTTACAACGCGCTACTCGTTTAGAAAAGAAAGATTTAATCGAAATCGAACTGGAAAACGGTGCGGTGCTAAAAAGTAAAACAGTTATCCTATCGACAGGTGCTCGTTGGCGAAATGTTGGCGTTCCAGGTGAAGCTGAATTCAAAAACAAAGGTGTAGCATATTGCCCTCACTGTGATGGTCCGTTATTTGCTGGAAAAGATGTTGCGGTTATCGGCGGTGGTAACTCTGGTATCGAAGCAGCCATTGATCTAGCTGGAATCGTAAAACACGTAACGGTAATTGAATTCAACGCAGAACTAAAAGCTGACCAAGTACTTCAAGATCGTCTACGTAGTTTACCTAACGTAACAATTGTGACAAATGCACAAACACAAGAGATTACTGGAACAGATAAAGTTAACGGTATTACTTATGTAGATCGTGTCTCTGGTGAAGCACATCACGTTGAATTACAAGGTGTATTCATTTTAATTGGTCTTGTACCTAATACAGACTGGTTAGGTGATACTCTTGAGAAAACACGTATGGGTGAAATCATTGTCGACAAACAAGGTGCTACTACAATCCCAGGTGTATTTGCTGCAGGAGACTGTACAGATAGCGCCTATAAACAAATCATTATTTCAATGGGTTCAGGTGCAACAGCAGCACTTGGCGCATTTGATTACTTAATTCGTAACTAATTTTTCAAAAGACAAAAGACTCTAGACAAACGGTGAATTGGCCATTTGTTTAGAGTTTTTTTGATTAAAATTAGTTCATTAAAGCGAAACGTGCCAACTTTAAATTACAAAATAGATTCTCAATAGCTGTAACCCCGCTATCTAAATAGCTGTTAAAGAAAGAGAAGAATTTGAATAAATCAACGTATAAAAAGCCCCTCCCAACTTGAATAAACACAAGTTGAGAGGGTTGACTTAATTACTATCTGGTAAATCAGATCGTAAACTACCATTTTTTATTTGGAAATTTAGTATTCGTACAACTCTATTTCCTTAAAGCAACTGCAGGCTCAGTGTGAATAAGTTTATAACTTGCAAAAATACTAATTAGTACAACTACAAATCCTGTAGATATTATTGAAACAAAAATTTGCAAAGGTGAAACGCTAATTGCTAAACCAAACGTTATTCCAATGAGATATGCTCCTCCGATAAGCACAGCATTGAAAATTGCTGCCATAGCGGATAAAAGAATATTTTCGCTAATAATAATCGTTTGTATTGTGATTTTCTTGAAGCCTAATGCTGATAATAGCCCCAATTCCTTATATCTTGAATTTTGTAGTTTAACAAGTAATACTGCACTGATGAACAAACCGATTGCCAAAATCAATATTGAAACAGTAAGGAATAGGCGACTAAGACTTTTGAATGTATTTTGCAAAGCTCCAACTTCACTAGCCGCGTTTTTACTGTCAATTTTTTTTACACTAAGCATTTCGCTCACTGCCACTATATCTTCAAAATCTTTTACATCATAACTGATAGAATAAACTTGCTCATCCTTAATGTCAGTATAAAATCCTTGTTCAATATCGGAGCTGACAAAGAAATCATCATACCCCGCATTATAAATACCACTTATAGTTAGTTTGTGCTCTTGATCTTTATATTTAAGTGTTATTTTTTTACCTACTAAATCGCTAATATTACTTGCAAACTTTTTAGCTAGACTGGGCGTTAGGGCAATTTCATTCGCCTCTTTTTTTGGCATTGTCCCGTATGACATACTTTCCGTTGCTTTCGGCATCGGATATTTTTCTAACATTGTTTCGTTGTTGTCACCCATACTTAAGCTCACATCGTGTAACTTATATTGACGATAAATATTTTCAATACGCTCATCTGCATATAATAGGTCAAATACTTCCTCGTCATCTTCAGCTTTTATATAGCCATTGTTATAAGCTGTATTTTTCTCCTCGAAGTCTGATATCGACTGCTGCATAATATTGCCCGAAGACAAGGACAGCATAAAGCAAAAAACGCCGATAGAAATGGCCAAACTGATAGCAACATAACGTGTGAAATGCACCTTGAAATTTTTTAGTCCCCTTTTGAAAGATGATACTTTTATAGTTGGTTTAATTGTTAGGTTTTGTTCGCAAGCAATCTCTTCTTGAATTCTTACATCTTTTGCAACAACTTTACCATTTTCAATAGAAATCACTTCATCTGCAAAATCACATAATTTTGGGTCGTGGGTAATGACGATAACTAACCTATCCTTTGAAATCTCTTTTAGCAAAGTAATAATTTCAGTGGAATTACGACGATCAAGCGCTCCGGTAGGCTCATCCGCTAAAATGATACTTGGATTACTAATTAACGCTCTTGCAATGGCAACCCTTTGCTTTTGCCCGCCCGACAAATTTTCGATTTTTTCACTTTCTTTTTCTGAAATACCGATTTTGTTTAATAATTCTTTGGCATTCTCTACATTGCTTTGTTTATCTAAACTGTTTAACTCACAATGAAGCATGATATTTTCAAGTACAGTATATCCGCTTAACAGATGATAGTTTTGAAATATAAAGCCTATATTATCTCTGCGATAAGCACATAGCTCGTCCTTATTCATTTTACTGATTGATGTGCCGCAAACGGTAATATCACCGCTATAATCGCTATCAAAGCCTGCAAGCATATTCAGCAATGTGCTTTTTCCACTGCCAGATGCGCCGAGCAAGCATACAAGTCCTTTGTTTGGAAATGTAAAGTTTGTATCGTCAAGAATAACCGAATTACCGTATTTTTTTGTAAGATTTTGAACTTGTATCACTACCGGTCACCTTTCTTTAAAGCTGTTGTGATGTTTGTTCTTACATACGCTATGACTGTTGTTCCATAAGCAATAACCGCTACGCCAAGTATTAGAAGCATTCCTTTAGTCAGCATTTCTGCATTTAAAACATTTACAGAAAATAAAGCTTCGGTAGCCATATTAATAAGTGGAGATGTGACAAGCATTAGTAAAATGCTAGTTACAGCTACGGTAATCATTTCTGCTAAATTCAACAAGTTCAAATGACGGTTGTTAAATCCGCACACCTTATAAATAGCATATTCGCGTTTTCTCATAACGCCCGTTATCAGGAAAATAGCTATGACCATCACAACAGATAAAATCCCTATAATTGAACTTGCAGAACCTGTTTGCTCGGTTGTTTGAGTATTTAATCTAACAATGTCCTCAACTAGCTCAAATCTACCAAGGGGGACAATGCCTTGTTCGTTAAGTTCATCCTTAATGGCAATCATATCAGCAGGCGTTTTTGCTCGAATAAGGAAATTTGTTTCATTCCCTTTCATGTCTGCCTGATTTCTCAAATCACCGAGCGCTGATTTGCTGAAAAAGAAGGCGTCATCAACAGAGAACTCTATCATTTCACCTTCATATTCATTAGCAGCCGTTGTATCTGCCACACCTACAATAGTAGCTTTGATTTTGGCGTCTTTCAGTTCAGGACTACCTGTATCCCAATTATAAATAGAGGAGCTGAAATCAATTTCTTTACCAATTGCTTGATCATTTTCAATTCCTAATGATTTCACAAAGCTCTCAGGAACAACTACCTCATAATCCGCACCCGCTGGCATTTTTCCTGTTAGAAGTTTATTTATAAAAGGAACGCTACCTGTGCTTGCTACCTGGTAATTTTCCCCGTCCACTGTAATGGAGATGTTATCAAAAGCTTGTAAAAAGGTTGTGAAGGCAACACGCTCATCACTTAAATACTTCTCATACAAGCCTCCAATATCTTGAATTACATCGGCATTTGGCTGTTCATCATCGTTACCATCCGTCCCTCCTGCGCTCATAAAGCTTCCAACAATACTGATATCCAGTAGCGCGTCACCATAAGCATCAAATAGCTCATCGAAAGCTTCTTGGCTACTACTGTTAATTGCTCCGCCCAGTGTTGTAAGTAATAATATTGCCGCTACCATTAGCGAAAGTGTAGATATTGTAAAACGTCCAATACTTCTTTTTATCCCCGTCCGAGATATGGTAAAAGCATTTTTAATTGATAACTTACTCTTACTCCATATTTTTAGTTCGGGTGATGTTGCCAAATAATTGCCCGCTGAAGAAACGAGTTCGCCCTTATCAAGCTCAAAAACATTGTCTTTTACGTTAATTAAAGAGGTATCGTGCGTCACGATAATAACTGTTCTGTTCTTTGAAATCGTTCTTAAAATTTCCATTGTGACCTTTGAGCTTTTTTCATCTAATGCACTTGTTGGCTCATCTGCAATGATGACCTGTGGATTTTTCATAAGCTCTCGTGCAATGGCCACACGCTGTTTCTGTCCGCCCGAAAGAGTCTTAACTTGTTGGTTTGCAATATCGAAAATTTTAAGTTCTTTCAGTATTTTCTCTGCATTTTTTGTTTGTTGAACATCTTTTAAATACTGTGGTAACAACACATTCTCAAGCACCGTTAAATCCTCTAGTAAATTAAAATCCTGCCATACGAAACCAAAGATATTGTTGTAAAAATAGCTTTTCTCCTCGTTTGTTAAGGTTTTAATGTCTTTTCCACCATACGAAACAGATCCGTCAAAATTTTGCTCCATACCACTCATGATTTTTAGCAAGGTGGTTTTGCCACTCCCAGACGCACCAACAATAAAATTAAGCCCTTTTCCTATATCAACGGAAATATTATTTAAGGCGAAATCGCCGTTATATTTTTTCGATACATTTTTTAGTTCAAACATATATTTTCCCCTTTTCTAAGTTAGTATTTTTTCTTCACAAGGGAAAGTTTACCATTTTCAATACCCCAAACTTCATCTGCATAGCCTGCAACCTTTTCGGAATGGGTCACAATGATCACACATTTATCTTCCTTTTCGGAAAGTGATGTTAGTATTTTCATAATGCTTTCTTCTGTTGCAGTATCCAAATTCCCAGTTGGTTCATCAGCTATAATGATGTCTGGATCATGCGACAATGCTCTTGCAATACCGATACGCTGTTGTTCCCCGCCACTTAATTTAAGAACTTTTCTGTCGGCTGTTTCCTTGTCGATACCAACCTTTTGCAAAAGGTTGTAAGCAAATTCTTTTTTGTTATCTATTTTTACACCGCTAATATCCATCGAGAGCATAATATTTTCAATAGCTGTGGCATTGGTAAGTAAATTATAACTTTGGAAAATCACTCCGATCTTTTTAGAACGATAATCATCGCGGTCAATTGTTTTTAAGTTTTGGCCTCTATATAAAATTTCTCCGTCCTTACAAAGATCCAGTCCTGAAAGTAAGGCTAATAAAGTAGTTTTTCCTGAACCTGATTTCCCAATGATTGTGTAAGTTTTCTTTTGCTCAAAGGAAATGCTTATATTATTTAGTACCTTCTTTTTTGTACCTTCATAAACATAAGAAAGATTATTTACTGTTAGTACACCCATTTTGTACCCTCCTAATTTCTTTCCGAAAGAATTTTAATTGGCTCATATTTTGTAATATAAATCAGTGACATTGAACTAGAAATAATCACGAGTAAGCTACCAATTAGAAATATTGCTAATACAACACTTAAATCCAATTCTGCATTTAATGAATCTATCATTTCAACATCATTTGGTAATGCTACGCTAGCACCACCGAAATTACTCCCTGCATTATCCATTTGTTCTTGCTTTTGCTCAATTTGTTCAGCAAGAAGTTTATCTGATACTGGTTGAGAAGCAAGCCCGCCTATCCCAATACCAATAGTTACAGCAACCATTGTTACAATGATTGACTCATACACTAACGTTTTAATAACGTTTAATTTTTTCATTCCGATTGCTCTTAAAACACCGATTTCATATTTGCGTTCTCTTAAAGTAATTAAGTTTAAAAGGACTAGTATTATACCTCCTAAGATTAGGACTACAACTAAAAATACTGTACTTATTTTTTGGACACTTTCAACAGGACCCGCAATCTGCTTGTACAAATATTCATTATTTGTAAAACTGTAATACTCACTTAGTCCCTTACCTTGTGCTTCTTTTACAAAAGCTTCTAAGTCATCCGGAGAATGTAAGAAATATTTAATGCGTGACATCGAATTTGCTTGTTCGCCCACAAGCGATGCTGCCGTTTCATAATTAGTAAGAAGCTCGTTTCTACGTGTCATATACGGATCTTTGTATGCAAAATCTGCAGAAGCGTCTTTAGTTAAATCTTGATATATGCCTGTTATAGTTAGTGGTATATCTTTTTCTACATCAGCTATTGAACGTAAAACAATCGTATCGCCCGACTTAAGTTTGTTAAGCTTCGCTAAATCTTCACTAATAACAACTTCATTGTCATTTTCAAATATTCTACCGTTAATGATTTTGCGTTCGCCTTTCTTGAATTCTTCAAAAAGCTGATATGATGTACTTCCAATCACTTTTAAATTCGGCTGTCCAAGGTCTGGTCCACCACCAACAGCACCGTCACTGCCTTGTATCCCTGAATTTTCCTCTTGATTTATGGATGTAATGTTATTTGAAACTGCAGGAGCTTCCAAATAAAAATAATAATCCTTTATGTAATCAGAGTTAGCATAACCCTTAAGTTCTTCAATCGTTGCAGTTGGTAGATTATTCATATCTCCACTTTCATAAATCTTTTCATAATCAAGTTCAACATTTACTTCACTTCCAAATTGATTTTTATAATCAGTTATAATGCTTGATGTCGCACCGTTGATTATCAATGCAATGACGCAAGTAACTGCAATAATACCCATTACTATAGCCATTAAAAGGTTTCTACCCTTATTTCTTTTAATGTTCTTCATTGCGTTTTTTAAAATATACATCTCAATTCCTCCTAAATTCCATGTCTCCATTGTAAAACAATCCTTGTTAAATTCTTGTTAAGAAAAGCGCAAGCGCCCTGTTCAGCCCCGACAAGCGCTGGATGGCCAGCAAACGAAAGCATTCTTCCCGCTTTCGCTTGTGGGACAGAAGCGACCTTGAGGGGCTGGGCGCTGAAGCTAGACAATGCTCTAATACCAGAAATTTACACTTTCATATTTCCTAAAAAATCCGCAGAAAAAAGGCTTTGAATAGTCGGTAATAACCACTATCCAAAGCCTTTTTTGTATTCCGTTTGTTATTTATTACCATTTTCTACTGGTGTGGATTCTGTTAGTTCTAGAGCTTCAATAAGCTTACCCTCTTCTTCAAGCTGAGCAATTAGTTCATCTACCGTAATTCCTTTTTCTTTAGCCATTTCTTCTAAGCTAACTGATTCAGTAGAATTTGTAGGTACACTTATACTGCCTGACATATTTGACTCAGTAGCACCTTCAGTGTTAACTGAATCAGTTAAACTTGCCGCTGTTGTAATCGTTCCTTCTTTTTCAAGTTGAGTAATCAGTTCATCTAACGTGATTCCTTTTTCTTTAGCCATTTCTTCTAAGTTGACTGGTTCACTAGATTTAGTTGTTTCCCACATGTCGCTGTTGCTTGCAGCATATGCAGATCCTGCAACAGTAGATAACCCAAGCATAAGTGTAGCAATTTGTAATTTTCTCTTCATGTTAAATTCCTCCTAAAATGTTTTAAGCCTCTTTCCAAGAGATTTCACTTTGAAAAAATGTTTTGTTGAAATCACTCTAAGTATCCATTGTAATCTTAGATCTTTTTTCAACAAATGAACTTAGTAGCTCCTCTATAATATTTACTATCCCCCTAACTGAATTAGTCATCTATTTATTCACAAGAGAAAGTCTGCAACCTTTCCACTTGATATCACCAGTTTATAACAACTCATGTTAAATCTTTGTTAAGAGTTAAAATTTTCGAAAATTTTAGAGGAAAGCCGTTCAGATGTTTTATTTAACTGTTATATTTCCAGAGGTAGTTTGGAGTTGTACAGTAAACGAACCATCCCCCGTTTTCCCTTGTGTCCTTCGGTTACTTTGCTTACTATCCTCCAGAGGAATAGCAACATATTGTTTTCCACTACCTGATTGCAAAACCCAGTTCACATTAGAGTCCTTGTCTTCCAAAGCTAATAGAACGTTTCCACTTTTTATAGAAACATTAATGTCATTATTTATTTCTAGATAGTCCAGAGATACATTCCCGCTTTTTCCTTTAATATAAAGATTTTGCGTATTCAGGTTTTTTATCTTTACGTTACCGGAAGAACCTTCAATCGTTACTTTCCCCTCATAATTGGTTGGAATACGAACAGATAATTGTGGCATTTTCCCGATATTTATGATGTTCCTGAAATCACTTTCTAGCCGAATATTAATTTGTTCTTTCTCCTCATCAAAAATAATTCCCGGTCCATTATTATTAAGCCAGGAAGCTTCAACCAACTCGATATCTGCTGATTCAACTTCTACCGTTGTGCTTCCGTGGTCAATATAGATGTTTTTTACCTCCTTAAGGACCGTATTTTTTGTATCCTCTTCATTAGAACCACAAGCGCTTAGAAAAAGAATGCCTACCAAAAATAAAGAAACGTAATATTTATTCATTCCTATCTCCTCATCTCTTCATAATTATTTTAAAACTAATTATATAAGGTTACGTAACGTCACTAGCAAGAATTTCTTAATAAACACTTGAAAGTGACGCAACGTCATTTTGTATAATGAAGCCAATGATAAAGATAAGGGGGATGTTAAAAGTGAAACAAGGAGATATCATTATTTACGCATGTGTAGTCATTGGAGCAGGAATTGGCCTTGTGCTTGATCAAGCTTTTCCTGGCGTGTTAGTCGGTCTTGGATTTGGTTATTTAATTAAAATTGGTTTATTTAAAAATAAAGATTATTAAATTCAATCCGGAGGTGTCTGCACTTGATTCACATAAAAGAAGTTGCGAAACAGACGAAAATTACGGTTAGAACGCTTAGGTACTATGATCAGATCGGATTACTAACAGTTTCTTCAAAAACTGAAGGAGGGCATCGTCTATATACAGAAGAGGATTTAAAGCGGCTACAGCAAATTCAATTTTTAAAAGGAATTGGTTGTAGCTTAAAAGATATTAAAGTTATGCTATCTGATCCTAAATGGAATTGGTCCAATAGTTTGAAGAGCCAATTAGTTTATATTATGGAAGAGCAAGATAAATTAAAAGGTATAGAGTCCTCTCTGCGGGAATTGATAAATGGGATTGCAGTAGAAGGTGGAGATGATCAACTTGCAATACAGAAACTTATTCAGTTATCGACTAATAATAAATCAGGGTTACTAAGCTATAGAGAGAGCATATTTAATGATACGGAACTTAATCTTTTGACAAGGGTTCCTAAAATGAGGGGAGAAGATCCGGATTCTTTGGAGTGGATTGCTCTGTTAGGTCAGATAAAAAGACTGATAAAGAATGATCCTGCGTCATCAAGAGTGCAAAGCATAGTAAGGCGCATGCTGGAAAAGCAAATGGAAGATTTTAATGACGAAGAGGAATTTATCAATAAATTATGGGATATCAGGAAGTCCCCAATGCAATCAGAAAAGCTTGGACTTTACCCGATTGAACAAGAGGTTCTTGATTTTATGGAGCGAGCATATGAAATTCACATTTCTTCCCTTCGATCATCTACTACCCAGCAAGGAGGAGAATCGTGAGTATTGAATTACTTCTTACAGTAGGAGGACTGGCTCTATTAGATACGCTTAGTCCGGCCACTTTGGGGGTCACGGTATATTTGCTGTTAACTGAAAGAAAGCGATTAAGCTCTAGTTTAATGATTTATTTATTGACAGTAGCAGCTTTTTATTTTGGAGTAGGCGTTTCTCTAATGTTTGGCCTAGATGTTATAATGACTTCCTTTTCCTCCATTTTTCAAAATCGAATTGTGAGTTGGGTAATGCTGATCATTGGGGGGATATTGTTTATAGCAAGCTTTTACTTTCCTACAAGTAAAACATCCGATTTTCCAAAGCCCAAGTCCAAAAGTAAGGCATCCATGGTTGCACTCGGGTTTACGACATCATTGATTGAAGCGGGGACAGCATTTCCTTATTTTGCCGCTATTGGTCTTATGACAACCTCAAACTTAGCTCTATTTCAGTGGCTGCCGATTTTAGCTAGTTATAATTTTATAATGGTGCTGCCACCCTTAATCATGTTTACACTGCATTTATTATTGGGACGAGTGATGCAAAGACCATTAGAAATGCTTCGAATCCGGCTTTCGATGAATTCAGGATCAGCTATTTCATGGATCATGTGTATCGTTGGGCTGATTTTGATTTTTAACAGTTTGGATTATCTGTAAGTAGTCTATAACGATACACATTGTGGATAAATGTAAAGTATCTTTGAGTAGACCTGCATAAAATCAAGTTCAACATCGTGAATGAATTTTCTGTTGTCTTATTTTAACCTTATCTAAATACAAGCGAAACTAAACAACCAGTCGCCGGTTCAGTTCCGACAACTGGTTGGTCAATCCTTTTTGATCTCTGTCTTTTATACGGGGATCAGGCACGATAGGTGCAAATAACCCCTAAAACAATTTCCAGTTAATTCTTTTTCGTATCCTTTTAAGTTAATGTAATGTTAAAACAAGTACCGCCGTTGTCATTGTCCGTAACTGTAATTTGACCGTTGTGCTTGTTAATAATGCTTTGCACAATGGAAAGTCCCAAGCCTGAGCCACCCAATTCTCGAGAGCGTGATTGGTCTATGCGGTAAAATGGTTCAAATATATTCTTTTTTTCCTCATCAGGGATACCCATTCCCGTGTCTTTAATTTCTACTGTTATCTGATTTTTATCAGCATTAACAAGTATCATTACCTTACCGCCGTCAATATTGTATTTAATACCATTTTCAACAATGTTATAAAACGCTCGATACAGTAAGTCTATATTTCCATCCACAACACTTTCATCGCAATCCAAATAAAGGATAACCTCTTTTTCTTCTGCAACATGAGAAAGTTCAGAAACAATTTCTTCAAAAATATCCTTTAAGCAGATCGTTTCTTTCTCAAAATTATCATTCATATTTGTCATATCTAAAAGTGTATATACAAGCTCCGATAATCGTTGTGTCTGCTTTTCAAAAATGGTAATAAGTGCATCATACTCTTCTGTAGAATGTACGTTTTTCTTTTTAAATACATCTACCTTTGTTTTTAGTACCGCAAGTGGCGTTCGGAGTTCGTGGGCAGCATTTGCAGAAAAGCGGCTTTGCATTATAAAAGCATCGTTTAGCTTATCCGTCATTTCATTAAAAGAATGCGTTAAATCAGCTATTTCATCATTAGTTGGTGGAATGTCCATTGTTTCCGATAGATTATGCACAGTCCTATTTTTTATTTGATTATTTAGTGTATCAAGTGGTTTTAATACTTTGCCCGAGACATAGTATGTCAATACGCCACCACAGACAATGATTAAAAGCATATAAAAAACACTTTCAAATCGAAATTCTGTTCTTGCTTTTTGTGCACCAACAGAGGGGGTAAGCATCATGGCATTTGGTGGGATTTGCATATTGTCAATAACATTGCCATCTTCACCGACTACTTGTGCAGGTAATGAAGCGGCCGCATCAATTCTTGTTGCCATTATACCTGCAGAAAAATTTAAAATTATTGTAAGCCCTACACAGCAAATTGTTAATAAAATGACCATCATGGCAGTAAGTCGCAGTCGAATCGGCATTTTTTTAAACATCAAGCGTCACCATCATCTTTAGTAATAAAATAACCCGCACCAATCTTTGTACGTATTGGATCATAATCTAAAAGAGCTTTCAGTTTTTTTCGTAATGTAGCTATGTGAACTCGAATAGCACCACTAAAGCTATCGGCATTTTTATCCCAGACATGTTCAATCAACTCTTCTTGACTGACAACCTTTTCTTGATTAAGCAAGAAATATTCAAGCAATGAAAATTCTTTTTTAGTAAGGATCAATTCATTTTCTCCTACAAAGGCGGTTCGTTTTGTTAGATTAATATTTATATTTCCGCATGTCAAAATGCTATGTTCCTGCACAAATTTTCGTCTTAATAAATTTCTGATTCTTGCTTCCAATTCCGCAAAGTCAAATGGTTTAGTTAAATAATCATTCGCACCAATATCTAAACCTTTAACTTTATCATTGACACTACTTCTTGCACTAAGGATTAAAACTTTTAATTCTTTATTGTCTTCTCTTAACTTTTCTAATACCTTTAATCCGTCCATTTTCGGAAGATTTAAGTCCAGTATTATTAAGTCATAATTTTCAACATAAGCTAGTTCATAAGCATCTTCGCCATTACTACAAGTATCAACTGCATAACCTTCTATTCTAAGTCCCTCAGCGATAGCTTCCTGTAAATCTAACTCATCTTCAACAACAAGAATTCTCATATCTTAATCACCTCATATTCATTATTAATAGGTGTGTGTTAAATCTATGTTAAGTATATATTATCAAATTATATTATTTTTCAGCCAAGGAATGTATCCATTTTCTACGGTGCTTACTTGCGATTCAAACTCATAATTAAATATATGATTTCTAGGACCCCCTTTTGGGAAGTCAATTTTTCCGTACCTTAATAAAAAAAACCGCCCATTAAGAGCGGTTCGTTTTTTCTAAAAAGGAAATAATAACGGTACAGCAATCATCATGACGATAAACATAATGATTTGTAGTGGTACGCCGACTTTTACGAAGTCCATAAATTTATAGCCACCTGCAGTTAATACAAGGGAATTTGTTGGGGAAGCGATTGGTGTTGCGAATGCCATCCCGGCAGCAGCTGCTACCGCAATCATAAATGTGTGCGGATTGGCGTCCATAGTAATTGCGGCGGTCATCGCAATTGGTGCAAATAGTACAGCGGTTGCGGTATTGCTTACAAATTGACCGAACACAACCGTCAATAAATATACACCGATTAATACACCATATGGGCCAAAATCACCTAGGGTCCGAATAATAGCATCCGATAATATGACCATTCCTCCTGTTTTTTCCAAGGCAGTCGCCATCGGAAGCATTGCTGCGACAAGCACAATACTCTCGAAGTTCATTTTATTGTATGCATCGTCCATATTGCGTAAACAGCCTGTTATTATCATTAACACTGCCCCGATTAATACCGAAATAACTGCATCGAATACTTCAAATACCATGAGTCCGACCATAAGCACCATAATGGCACCAGCAATAGGGGCTTTTCCTGTTGCGGCTGCGACACCCGCATGTTCACGTGGTTGCCCAACAACAACTACATCATATGTTTCGCGTGAAAGTAGCTCTATTTCATCCCAAGAGCCCTGCACTAAAATTGCATCCCCGAATCGGAGCTTTTGATGAGCCATGTTTTGTAGTAAATAATCCCCTTTTCGGTTAATCCCGATAATATTTAAATTGTACTTTTCGCGGAAACCGATTTTACTAACCGTTTCTCCGATTAACCTTGACTGTGGTGTTAATAAAACCTCTGCGACACCGATTTTTTTCGAAATAAGCTCGTGTGCCTCATAAGTATCGTTCAAGTCTATTTTCAAATCAAAATCTGTCGCAAAACGTTCTACATCATCAATCATTCCTTGAACATAAAGTGCATCATTCACATGGATAATGCTCGTTGGCCCTGCCAGCTCTTGATAAGTCATCGGCAATAAATTAATCCCTTCCGAAGCGCGACGCTGAATTTTCATAATGCAAATTTGGTATTTTGCCGGTAATTTTAATTCAGCTAATGGTTGCCCGATAATCGGTGATGTTTCCGGCACAACGATGCAAAATAGCTTATCTTTCAAATCGTATTGTTTAACAATCTTCTTCGGTGACAATTTATAACCTGCATCGGATTGTGAGCGATTTTTTTCATTTGGCAGTAGCTTATTGCGAACTAGTACTAAATACACGATGACCGTTACCGTTGCAATAATGCCAACCGGTGTAATTGTAAAAAAACCCAGTTTTTCATAACCATTATCCACTAAAATCTGCGAAACAATTAAGTTTGGCGGTGAGGCAATTAATGTCATCAACCCTGACATACTGGCGATATACGATAGTGGCATTAAAAATTTTGACGGACTGACATTAATGCTCATTGCAACACTAACGACAATCGGCAACATAAGCGCTACCGTTCCCGTATTGCTCATGAATGCGCCAACTGTTGCCACAATGATTAGAAGTAATACGAATAATCTCAATTCGTTATCACCTGACCATTTTAATAGAAGATTGCCAGCCATACTCGCTAGTCCTGTTCGTAGTATTCCAGCCCCTACTACAAATAAAGCGGCAATCATAATAACGACAGAATTCGAAAATCCTGCAAGTGCTTCTGCTGGCGTTAAAACTCCTAAAATGACGAACGCAAGGAGTGCGAGTAATGCAACTAAATCACCGCGCACACGATTCGTCATAAAGAGTACAATTGTAATTGCCAAAATAATAAATGTTACTGTTAATTGCACGTTTATAATCCCCCCACATAATATCCATTACCTATTGTATCGAAAATCATGCGAAAATTTGTCTATTCCAATATTTCTCTAGTAAAATGTCATAATTCATATGAAAGAGAGCTATAATGAACCAATTTTTATTTTCAATTAGACATATGTATTTTCAACAGGAGCATAGTGGAAACTAGAAACAGTGCGCCCCTTCTCCTAATCAATCTTATTTAAAGCGGCTTTATATAAAGTGTTTTTTCACTATTCTCCGTTATTTTAAGCCGATATTCACTAGTTATCACCCTTTTCTACTTTTATATTATTTTTTCACAATTTACCTTTAATATAAAAATTACTTAAAAAGAATTATTATAATTTAGTAGCAATTATGATTATCTTTTGTTATGATTATTAAAGAAGGTTTTTAAATTATATATTTTAGGAGGCACATCTTTATGACAATGGATAAACAACGCCGTTTTACAACAGCTGGTGGTGCACCAGTAGTTAGTAACCACGATTCTATGTCTGCAGGTAGTCGTGGCCCACTTTTATTACAAGACGTTTGGTTAGTTGAAAAATTAGCAAACTTTAACCGTGAAGTTATTCCTGAGCGTCGTATGCACGCAAAAGGTTCAGGTGCGTATGGTACTTTCACTGTAACGCATGATATTACTAAATACACAAAAGCAGCAATCTTCTCAGAAGTTGGTAAGCAAACAGAAATGTTCGCACGTTTCTCCACTGTAGCAGGTGAGCGCGGCGCTGCTGATGCAGAGCGTGATATTCGCGGATTTGCTTTAAAATTCTACACTGAAGAAGGTAACTGGGATTTAGTTGGTAACAACACACCTGTATTCTTCTTCCGTGATCCATTACACTTTATAGACTTAAACCATGTTGTTAAGCGTGATCCACGCACAAATATGCACAACCCTAATAGCAACTGGGATTTCTGGACTTCATTACCTGAAGCACTACACCAAGTAACAATTGTAATGTCTGACCGTGGTATTCCTAAAAACTACCGTCAAATGCACGGGTTTGGTTCTCACACATACAGCTTTATCAATGCCGACAACGAACGCGTATGGGTAAAATTCCACTTCCGTACAGAACAAGGTATTGAAAACTTAACAGGCGCTGAGGCGGCAGAATTAATTGGTAACGACCGTGAATCTTCACAACGCGACCTTTACGAATCAATCGAAGCAGGTAACTTCCCGAAATGGAAAATGTATATTCAAGTAATGACTGAAGAGCAAGCTCGCGCATTACCTTACAACCCATTCGACTTAACTAAAGTTTGGTATAAAGGCGACTTCCCACTAATTCCAGTTGGTGAATTCGAGTTAACTAGAAATCCGGAAAACTACTTTGCTGACGTAGAACAAGCAGCATTTGCTCCATCTAACATTGTACCTGGCATTGGCTTCTCACCTGACAAAATGTTACAAGGGCGTATTTTTGCTTATGCAGATGCGCAGCGCTACCGTTTAGGCGTGAACCATTACATGCTGCCAGTAAACGCACCAAAATGCCCATTCCGCACATTCCACCGCGATGGCGCTATGCGTTTTGATGGCAACTTAGGCTCAACAATGAGCTACGAGCCAAACAGCTACGGTGAGTGGGAGCACAACGTAGATTTAAAAGAGCCTGAATTACGCATCGATGGCAATGCTGGCATCCACGATTTCCGTGAAGATGACAATAACTACTTCGAGCAACCAGGTAAGCTATTCCGCTTAATGAGTGCCGAAGAGCAACAACGTTTATTTGAAACAACTGCTGCTGAAATGGCACCAGTAGAAGAATTCATTAAACGTCGCCACATCCTACACTGCTACCTTGCTGATCCAGCTTACGGTGAAGGTGTTGCGAAGGCTATGGGTCTTTCTTTAGAAGGTATGAATCTTGAAAATCCATATGTAGAAAAAGTAAATCAATAATTAACTAGTTAAGCTATAGAAAAAGTGGAGCTGCAAATTGCAGCTCCACTTTTTATTTTCGGGATTTCTTAATCACTTATGCGTGAAAATAAAACCAGGTTTTTTTCACCTGTCAAATTCTAGATATATCATAATACCCCTTATATGCCAGCTAATCAATCTTTATACAAACAAAATTGTTGAAAGATAAATGACGATCGTTACAGTAATACAACTAATAATCGTTGAAAATAAGACTGTTTGTGCCGCTGTATCGGATTGTACATCGTATTCTAATGCTAAACTCGAGCTATTACGAGAAGTCGGGAAAGCACTTGCGATAAATAGTGATTGCGCGACAACACCATCTAGCTGTAAAGCAAAAATAATAAGGAGCGCTACTGCTGGCCCAATAATTAGGCGTGTAAAGCAGCTAATAAAAATAGTTTTATTTAACATCGTACGCATTTCTATTTGCGATAGCTGTGCGCCAAGTGTAATAAGTGCCACTGCAATAAATCCCTCCGCTACGTGATCAAGTGGGATATAGAGCATTTGCGGTATATAAATATCAAGTACATTTAGCAATACGCCAATAATCAACGCATGAATAATCGGCATTTTGAGGAAATCCTTCACAATCTCCTTCCCTGATTTCGTTGCAGAAATTAAATTGTACAACCCATATGTATAAGTCGTCATATTTTGAAATATAACGAGTATGACTTGAATAGCAACCCCTATTGGCTGTGTCACAAAAATCATTTGCGCTACCGGAATGCCATAGTTACCGGAATTAATAAGTACGACGCTATTTTTAAAAACAGCCGCTTCTTGGCGATCAAGCTTCATCCATTTAGCGAAATAATGGCCTAAAATCATTTGAGAGCCAATAAATAATACAATAAATACCCCAACCTGGGCTAATACACTCATTTGAATTGAAGTTTCATATAAATTCACTAAGACGGCTGCTGGCATAAAGCAATATGTAATAAGCTGCGATAGTGCCTTTAAATTAAAGGCGAATTTTCTTTGTAGCACCGCTCCCAATACAAGTAGTACAAGAATAGGCGCAACAATTTGGAAGAAAATCATCGACAAATACATCATGACAAATCGTCCTTTCCTTCTATTACCGATGACTATAATTATACAGAAGTGCTCATGTAGAAATATCTTTCAAAAAACACATGCTAGAGAAAGCTCTCTGCATGTGTTATTCATTATTATAATCCTGCTATTTCCATCGTTAAATAAAGTACTTCTGCCATTTCTGAACGGGTTAAAGGACTATTTGGATTAAATTCACCCTTTTCATTAGCGGAGAAAATACCGAGCATATCCATTACTACGATGCTCTTCATCCCCTCTTCTGAGAACTGATTGCCATCTGTAAACGTTAAATTTGTAGGCGTTGCGATTGCATAAATATCCACTTTTAAATAGTCTAAATAGCGATGAATTATTACCGCCGCTTGCTGACGTGTAAGGTGTCCGTTCGCATTAAAGCGTGTTGGCCCCGTTCCGTTCATCACACCCGCCTCAAACAATGCTTGAATTTCACTAGCATACGCTTTGCCACGTATATCGTTGAATTGCACATGAGAAGTCGACGTTAAGTTAGCCCCCTTCGCAAGCATTACCGCAAAATCTGCACGGGTAATTGCATCTTTCGGGAAATAATTATTCCCTATTGTGCCAGCTAAAACACCCCTTTTAGATAACTCTTCAATGTACGTCCGATTCGGGTCATGCATTGCATCAATAAACGTGCGAGGTGTGTTAGATACTTCATAATTACCAGTTGATTTTGTTTTAATTGTAAATATACCATCTTTCACTTCAAATGGTACTTGCTCGCGCGTATTTTTACCATCAATCTTATAAACTGTTGCATTAGAAGAAGATTTAATTTCTGTCGTTGGAATCTTAATTTCTACTTGCTCAGCAAAAGCAATAGACTGTCCGTTCACTGATACAATAAAGTCAAATTCCCCTTCTTCAATCGTTAATGAAACCGATACTGTGCCATATGTTTTTTGTAAATCTTTTATCGGTAGTTTCACTTGGACACCACTCGTAGCTGTAATAACAAGTGGCTCTTGCTGATGCAAAATAATGTCTCTCGGAATATACGCAAATAATTCTTCACCGTAAGAAGTGAATTGCAAATCGGTACCGTCTTGTACAAATGCGACATATTCATTATCAGGAATGTACTTTAAAGAAGCAGGATTGGATTCGTCTGTTGGCCAAATAATACCTGTTAAATCCTCTTTTTTCGTATTGCCATGTGTTGGTTGCTTTGGTGGACCAGACGGATTTTTCGACACTTGTTCCTCAAGTTTTTGCAATTTCGATAATGTAGTCACATACTGTTTCGCCTCATTAGAAAGACTATTGTAATAAGTGCGCGCATACGCAATTGTGCTATTAGACGATTGCCTTGAAACACTTGCCATAAATTTATCAAATGCTGCTGCACTTGCTTTTGCCGCTGCGATAGCCGCTTCCTGTTTAGCAAATTCTGCAAGTAAGGATTGAACAAAAGAATAGTTGATGACATACTTCTTCGCTGTAGCAGAAAGCGCTGTGTATGCCGCTTGAACCGCTAACACTTCCTCTTTTGTCGATGAACGTGTCAATTTACTAATCATCGCATTCACTACTTGCGCTTGCTCTTTCGCCTTTTTCTCATCTACTTCTTCCGTTACCTTTAGATGCTCCTCTGCATCAAGTAACTTTGTAATAGATTTGATATAGCCAAGTGCCTTAGCAGATAGAGCGTTATATGCGGCACGCGCTGCTAAAATTTCTTCTTTGGGCGATTGTATCGTTAATTTATCTATTAAAGCTTGTACAGCCTCCGCTTGTTCTTTCGCTGTTTTTTCTTCTAGGTCATTTTTAAACTTTTCTTCCAAAGCAACTAATGTTGGATAGTTTGTAACAAGTAACTTCGCCTCTGCATGAAGCGCATCATAAGCTTTACGAGCTGCCTCTATTTCTTCAACTTTGGCGTTGTTATTGAGCTTTTCAATCATCGCTATTACGGTAGCAGCTGACTTCTCTAAATCTTCCTTCGCTTCAAGTCCTGCCTCTAACGTCACAAGTTTATTTAATAAATCAGCTTCTATATATCTTTTTGCTTTTTCAGATAAACCATTATACGCCTTTCGTGCATCTGTAATCGCCTGTTTTGAAGATTTTCCATCTAGTTTGGCGATTTGGTCATTTACTTTTTTTGCAGCTTCTTTTTCTGCTGGATCAATAAATGCCTCTTCTAGTTTTTCAAGCACTTCTAATTTTGTAAGTTTAGCTATTGCCCCTGCTGTTAAACTATCGACTAATGCTCGAACAAATTGTATTTCGGCATTTGTTGAAACTGAAGTTAATTTACTTATTTCTATATCAACATAAGCCGCTTCTAATGTTTCGAGCTGGTCAATATTCGTTACTTTGGCCTGTGCCCCTGCATATAACGCCTTAAATAACGAGCGTGCGTGATCTAAAGCCGTTTTAGAAGGAGCTTCCCCTAATGCTGTAATAGCTGCTACAACTGGCTTTGCTTCTAGTATTTCAAGCTTTGCAATATTAGTAATTTGCGCCTTTTCTGATGCCGATAGCAATTCATATTCTGTGCGTATTGCTAATAATTCGTCTGCTGCAGCACTTTCTGTAAGTGACCCTAATTTAGTATCTAACGTTTTCACTTTTAAAGCAGATACATACTCATCAAGCTTAGCCTTTACAGCACTTGGGACTTTCGTTTTCGCAAAATCCGATAAATTTCCGTATGCTTCATTTGCCTGTTTAATATCTTCTGGGGAAGAGTCACTAGTTAAACTATTTATTAGGGCAATTACAGCTTCCGCTCGTACTAGGCTCGTTCGAATATCATCATTTATTTTGTCAAGCTTATCTCGTAAAATTTGGCTAATTGCACTTTGCTGCTCTGTTGTTAACTTGCCAAAAGCTTCATTTGCAGCCTTTACAGCAGCTTCTGAAATATTGATTGCATCTAGGTTTTCAATTAAAAGTGATACTTCTAAAACTTGTTCATCTGTCCCTGCAATCGCGTCGACTCCCTTTTCCAAAATTGTAATAACAGTCGAGTCGATGGATGTAATATGGCCCTTAACTGCCTGTTTAAAATCGTTATATTCTGCACGAGCAGCAATGACATCCGTTAATTTAGGAGGGGTTGCCCATGCTTTCACTTTAGTTACAAAGCTCTCTGCCGTTTCTTTATATTGCTTAGCTTTTACAATGGCGTCTTTTAATTTTGAATTACTTACTACAGCTTGTTGGCGAGCTTTCAACGCATCATAAGCTTGCTTTGCCCGTTCAACATCCGCAATATATGTCGTAACATTGTCATTCAAAACAGCAATTTGATACTCAATTTCGTATGCTACTACTTTTTCTGTAGCCATTTTCTGTTCCTGCATCTTTAAAAATTCAAAAATGTCCATATCAATAATTGAGCGTTGAGCTAACGGCATTTTATCGTAATCCGCACGTGCCTTTTCAATTTGTGTGTATGGTGTGTCATCACCAAAAGCTCTCACTGTATTATGCCAAATAGTAACAGCCGGTATTAGCCCTACAGATGCATTTTCTGCCTCTTTTAGTATGTTAATATTTAGTACTTTCAGCTGATCTTCAAGGCTTAAATTATTAAATTCCGACCTTGCTTTTGTCACGTCTGCTATAAACGTTGATGAACTACTATTTAGTTCTGCAATTTGTAGCATGACACGATTGACGTGTGATTGATTATCTCCAATAATATTGCGTTCTTTTGCTAATGTTTCAAATTCTACAATTTTCTCATTCGTAATAATTGCTTTTTGGCTATCCGTTAATTTCCCAATTAATACATGTGCATTAACAATTTTTAAAGCAATATCACTCGCATCAACATTTTTCCAGATATCCGTTAACAAAGCTTGTAGTTGTTGAACAATAGGGTCTTCCTTACTTAAATCTATAGTTTTCGTCCCGCCACTAGCTGTTATATACGTTAAGATGGAGCTGGCGATATTGACGCTCGTTACTGTTTCTTCAGCTAACAATGTCAATCCTGTGCCATCAATCTTTACTTTATATAAAAAGCCGCCATGTGAAGCGTCACTAAAATAAAGCCAGTTATTGTACTGTTGTAAATACTCCGCTTTTACATTTGATATGACAATCGAATCACCAGAAGATACATTATTTAACTCAAGCTTTTTAATAACCCCAGTTGCTCGATCAGCAAAAAATAATTCATTTTTCACTTGTACTGAGGAGCTTATTTTATGCATAGCGGAATAATCAGTACCACCATTTGTAATCGTATGATAGTCTTTCCCTGTATCCTCTACATATTTCGCAGCTTGATTTTGACGCAGTAAAAAATGAGCATAAGAAATAGAGTTTATAGGCTGATTCGATACACCTGAAAACAAAGTATCATCCATCATACTATCTAAGTAATACCACTGCCCATCTACCTTAACTGCATTCCAAGCATGGTTTATGCCATTTACTTTACCTGTAACATAATCAACTTCTACATTTAGTACTTTCAAAAGTCTATATGCTAATAATGCATATGCTTGCGCAGCACCCTTTTTTTCCTCGATTAATGTTGCGGCAGCATAAGGGCTTCCATTAGTAGCTATAGAATATGTCGAATTTAAAATAATATAGTCATGAACCGCTTTAATCTTCTCAAAGTCTGTTGCACCCGCTCCTAAACCAAATGTTTGCACTATGTAATTCACTTGAGTTGTCACATTAGACTCTTTCGTTGCTGTCGTTAAATAATGAAGCTGCATCGAAATCGTTGCTTTAGCCGAATCGTATTTATAAGTATATTCATAGCCATTGAATGTACCTTCTTTATAGCGATTTTTTAATATAGTATTTATAGTATCGCTAATAAGATTTTTTAGATCAGTACCATTCGCAAAGCTTCCTGTATACACAATTTGTATTTCCGTTTTATATTGCCCCATATATATTTCAAGTGCTTCCTTCAACGCTCCTGCATCATTCGCTTCAATCTTTACCGGTGCAGAACTGGATGAGGACGTAGCAGGCAGTTGAATTTTTGGAAATTGCCCTGGGACAACTACATTTTCTTCCTGCGATATTTGACTCGCACTTACCTTCATATCCTCTGCTACAAAAGCAGCTGCTGGAATTGCAAGTATTGTTGCCGTTAATAACTTTGTATTTTTCTTCATCTCTTGAATCCTCCATATTTTTAGTTAGGAAATATATACGAGGTATATCTTTACAATTATACAAATTATCTCATGTAAAATTTTGTTTGAACACAATCATTTTACTCATTATTTGTAAAATAGGTAAAACTTATTACATAATTATGGTAATGTTAGTTGAAATTTCTCTTTCGGTCATTCAAACTAATAGATAGAATGGAAAAATATTCACTTTTTGTATTGCATACTATACAAGGGAAAAGTAGTAACTATACACGAAAGGAGAATCTTTTATGAAAAACATAGTTTCGACTATATTTTTAGTAACGTTGTTCGTATTTTCATTCACTACTTTAAAGTCGGAAGCGGCTAGTTTTAAAGACGTACCAGAAGAGCATTATGCATATGAAGCTATACAATGGGCGCAAAAATTTGAAATTATTGATGGCTATCCGAATGGTACATTTAAGCCAAATGAAACAATGACAGAACAACAATTTGCGAAACTTTTAGCTAATTATTTTGACTTAGATATGACGTATGATGAATTAAATAAACAAACAAGCGCCGAGGTTTGGTCAGATGAGTTTTATAATCGATTAGCGAGCTACGGGGTACCATTAAACGGTTACCTTCATAATAATATTCGTGCAAAGGCTGTAAAACGTGGTGTTGTAGCGCAGGCAATTGCGCATTTAGCTGATGGAAAAAAAGGATTGAATGATTCGATTCAGTTTTTACTCGACCATAATATTTCTACTGGGCAAAACCCAAAGTATGAAAATCGTGATTTACAAAAGTTTTTCGGCGTAGAGAATAATTTGACGCGCGCCCAAGTAGTTATGCTATTGTATCGCATGGATTCGATGGATTTTTACTATATTTCAGATGATGCCGAAGAAATCTATGAAAATACTCGTAACCTATCATTAAATGAACGTGCTAATAATGCAAAAAAACAATTAGATAGCTCCTTACAACAAAACCCTCCTAGTAATAATGCTTGGGATGGTAGCTACCGTTATGTGTATAAATGGGGCAATGGAGCATACGATAGCAATGCACGCCATGCAATCATTTCCGATGCAAACAAAGAAGAATTTTTTGTAAAATTATCTGCATATGATGGAAAAGATACAGGCGCAACAGAGGGTTATGCCTCAATCATTTCTCAAACAAAAGCAGTTATGAATGAATCCTCTAAAGGGAATCGCTGCGTCATTGAATTTGAACACTTAAACAACGCTATTAAAATAACAGAAGTAGATTGCAGTGCTGAGAGAATGAGTGGCACTAATTTTTCTGGGACTTTGAGGAAGCAATGATAAAAACCCGCAAACAGCTTGGTGAAAGCTGTTTGCGGGTTTTCCACTGTTCTTACATATAATTATTTTGCTTTTATTAGATCATAGAGTTGGCCATCCTTCATCGCTTGTACAATATTTCCATACTTATCGACTGTCAATAAGTATACTTTTTGCTTTTGCATAAATATTGCAGATCCATTAATTGATTTCGCTTCTAAATGGAACTCGAAACTAGCTTGCGATAAATCACTAGCACTAATGTCTTTTTTACCGAATTGCGTAATACCTTGTTTTGCAACAATGCCTGTCTCTGCAGACTGAATAATATCTTGTGCCGTAATAATAGACGATGTATCTGCATTGACAACTGCATAGTAGTACGTTTGGTCCCAAGTTAAATCAGTATTAATCTCAGCACTAATTGTCATTGTTTTAGATGTTTTAACATCAAATCCGCCTAATGTACCTGTTAAATATGCTTCGACAATTTTATTATTAACTCCCGTTGCATATTTGTATTCTGCAATAGAATGCTCAGGAACAAATGTCAACTTACCTAAATCTGTAATGTTTTGAAGATTAGTAGAGTTCATATCGACAATAATATCTGCTTCATGTACTTGTGTTAAAGTAAACACTAATTTTCTTGAATCCCATGTATTCACGTTAGTTAAGTCCTGCCAACCTATCTCTGCTACCGTTTTACCTGTAACAGTTTGAATCTCTTGTTTCAATTTAGCTAAAGCAGCATTTTGTTCACTTTGGTTTAACGGAATCGTTGCACCTCCAGAAGGTAATGCGATTGCTTCGGAGAATGTAATTGAGAAAGTTTGATCTTCAACAAAGTCAACCGCAGACGTCCCTACTACTTGAGGAATTTTGCTGAAATCCGCTTTAGTTAATTTTCTTATAACCGGTTCAATCTTCGGTTTCGTACCATCCGAATAAAATTCCTGCATCATAATAGGACCATTTGGTTGGTTTAAATCAGAATGATCGTTTCCAGTATTCAAACTATAAACAGTAAAGTTCCCATAACGATCTTTTACCCCCATTACAAGGACATACTCTTTATGTGGTGTAAGCCCTGTAATATCGACCGAATTTTCCACATTGGCATTCATCGGACGATCCATTACCCCACCGATTCCTTTAAATGCTGCTTCGCGCTCTGCGTCCGTTTTTGTTAGATCTGTTGTACCGTCAATTGGCTTTAACTTACCTTCACTTGTATATACTAGCGGATTCAATATTTTTGTATTCGTTACTGGGTCTAATACATATTTTTCAAGCGCCTTATAGTAAACTGTTCCATCTTCAGTTGGCGTAAATTTTAATGCCGCTGTTTTATCGCCTTCTTTAGGTGTCACTGAAATATTACTTACTAAAGGTGGTTTCGCATCTGTAATTAGCTGTTGTTTGCTAATAATTGATAAATTCCCCGAACGATCTCGAAGTATCATATATAAATCATATGTTGTAAAGGAATCTGGCTTAAGTGTCGTTAAGTCTAAATAGAATTTTTGCTTCCCTACTTCTGTACTAACTGGATCTTTTTTGTCACCTAAATATATTTTACCGCCACCAGCTTTATCGAATTTAGTTGTAGGTTTTGTTCCAAACTCTTCATAGAAGTCTCGTTCATCAATACCTAACGCTTCCAAATCTGTTGTATTAGGCATTACTAAATAAAACACAGATCCAGCTTTGTTCGCTGTATATTCTACTTCAGCTGTTTTGCCACCAGGATTTTTTGTTATTTTAATATTTGAAAGTACTGGTGTTAACCCATCCGTATGCGTATAGGTTGCATAGTTCCGCGGTGTTGTTTCAGCTGGTACTGTATTAACGTTCTCAAATTCTAAATCTGCTAAGTCTTTTACGCCCGGTAATACATTAACCTTTAATGTATCTCCATTAACAAAACCTGTTTCTGAAGGGATTGTTAAAAGAACGCGTGGTTTCCCACCATTTTCTTCATACTTTACGGCAGAAGGTTTAATCGTTTTTTGACCCGTTGTATTAATAATAACCGTACCTGATAGGTCATAGTTTTGAACATCATTCGCTGTTTTCGGGTCTAGCTTTTCACTGAAATACATGTAAAACTGGTTTTTACCGTAAGGCACTAAATCTTTATCTCGGTTTGGAGCAGAACCTACCACATAAGGATGCTGTGTATCAGGTGCTAGTGTTGTCACTGTTACTTTTTCAGCTGGGTCATTAGATAGAATACCTGAATCATCCTTCATGACAACAAAAATTTCATACGGTTTATTTGGCTCTAAGTTCGTAATAATATGCTCTACTGCTTCTTTCGATGATGCAGTACCTTTACCTGTGTAGTTGGCCACAATATAATCTGTTGTCGGCGCAGGTGTAGAAGAAGCATAACGAACATAATAATAGTACTCCCCTGGCTCAGATGGCTTAAATTTAATTTTCACACGATCTCCACCGTGTAGCGCTTCTGCTTCCAAATTTAAAACACGAGGTGGCGTTCCATCTGTCGTTTCAAACTCCGCTTCCATTTTATCTGAAATATTTTCTGCGTTATCGACAACAACTAAATATAAAACGTATTCTGTTTTATCTTTTAAATCATTAATGGTAAACGTAACAGGCTTCCCTGCTGTTGCAGTGCCGCGCTTTTCTTTATTTTCTTGTAATATTTCACGAATTGTTGGTGGACGCTGAGATGCTTCACGGACTGCATAATAGTACGTTCCATCTTCATTTGATGTAAACGTTGCTATAGCAGACGTTCCCTCACCTTTTACTTTTAAACCTGTTACAACAGGACGCGTTTCATCTGGTGTTTCTTGGTTTTCAATAGGGTCTCGGTCAACAGGCTTGTCATCTGTATCAACAATATTGCCAATATTATCGTTATCATTATAATAATCATCAAAAATATCATTCGGCGTTTTATCTTTAGGTATAATAACCTTGCCAATATAAACAAACTCACCAATATCAATCCAACCAAATGAATTATCTACATATAAAAAGTCTATATAGCTATCTGTATTGAAGTACGTGCTTTTGTAATTGTTTTTATAAACTGTTTCAATATTATGCACACCGTAAATTTTTAAGTTACGGTCGCCTTCTAAATAAAGCGTCGTCATATCTGCATAAATTTCCACATTTTCAACATCACGTGCAATTGTTACACGACTAAGTGTCGTATCAGAAGAAATAAATGTACCCGTTTGCTCGATTAAAAGGTTCGATACATGCGTATTTTCAAAATCAATATACCGCTCTACTTTTGCCATTCGTGCTGTATAGTTCTTATTAGGCTTGGAAGGGTCTTTGCCTGGCTTTAACGTTTCATCTTCGTCTGGGTTTAAATAGTCATCATCATCATCAGTCGGTTTATCCCAATCGATAAAACCAAATCCAGATATGCTTGCAATATTTAAACTTTTTAGGCGTTCTGTATATGTAGCTAATGACTTTCTTGGCGTTTCTGCAATTGTCACATTTCCAGTTAATGTCCAGTTCTTTAAACGTAAATACGAGCCATTAATGACAAGCTCTCCACCAAAACTCGTATAACCACCATCTAATGCTAGTAGTCTATTTGAAGTCCCTGATGCATTAATCGTTAATTTAGTTATAGAAGATAGAATTTTCCCGTTAAACGTTCCATCAATTTCTGCCCCTTTTAAAATAGCAGCATTCGATTCATTAATAATGGAGCGTAGTGCTGGTTGGATCGTGTATTGCACACCATTAATGTGAACTAAATCCCCTTTTATATCGCCAATGATGTAAGAAGGATTGCCTTTATCTGCTTTTTCTGCGCGCCAAATAAATGTCGCTAGCTGCGCGCGCGTCACTGTACTAAATGGTTCAAACGTATTCGCCGTTTTCCCTTTTGTAATACCTAAATCATAAAGTGTTTGAATATAGAATGCATTGCTTGTCTCACTCGTAACATCGATGAAATGATCTTTAATTTTTGTTGAAACACCTAGCTTATATCCTAACGTGATGATTTTCGACATTTGCCCACGTGTAATCGGCTCATCTGGTTTAAATGTGCGATCCGAAAAACCGTTCATAATCCCAGCATTCGCTAAAGTTGCGATGTAAGCATAGTAAGGGTTGCCTTTTGGTACATCTTTAAATTTTGGATCTGATTGGTTTCGTGAATTTAAGCCCAGTGCGAGTGTCAGCATTTTTGCCGCCTGTCCACGTGTTATTTCTAAACTTGGTCTAAATGTTCCGTCCTCAAAGCCACTTACTACACCTCGATTATATAAATCTATAATAGGTTTATAGTAATCCGCATTTGGATTTAAATCTTTAAACATATATGCATTTGTCGGCTGTGGTATGGCAACTAATACGCCACTTGCAGCTAATACAGTTGCGATTGCAGCTTTGTTCAGTTTTTTTGCTTTGTTGTTTTCCATGTGATCCTCCCTCTGCCTAGCAGTATTTATGTAAACTATTAAATTTTGATTAGAAAGGTATATTCGCGATCAAATTAAGGTAAGATGCTTTCCCTATTTATGTCGTTTCTTGACGACCCAAAAATAAACCCTATATCTATTCTATCGGTTTAAAGCGTATATTCGTATAGGAGGAAATAGCAAAATGAGCACGTTTTCTAGCTTTTTATCCCGCGTATCTAATGATAATAGACTACCATGCAGTTTGTTTTTATGATGACTAATGACTAGAAACGACAATATGCGCTTTTACATGCCTTATAATTAGTTCTCATAAACGCGAAAAACCTGATAAACTGAGATTTATACCAGTGTATAAACAAATTATTTGGTCATTCCCGTTACGGCGATAACCTTATTATTAAATAATACCCTATAAAAGGTAAACTAGTTATATATACGGTATTATTTTATTTTTTGAGCTTAATATATTGAGCGTACTATAATCTCAAAAGACATTTTGATATAAATGACGAAAACAGCCTTCGGAAACATTTCCGAAGGCTGTTTATTTGCATTATATTACCACACAGCTATCTGCCCGTCAGTACGTGATTCAGTACCACCCATCAGTACGCCATCCTCTGTCCGCCAAATAATTTGCCCGCGACCGAAGCTCCCAAAGTCATTTGTCATTCGAATATCATGCCCTTTTCGCTTCAATTCTTCTACTAAATAAAGCGGGAAATGTGGCTCCACTACAATCGTTTTACCACTTGTCCATTGCCACCTCGGCATATCAAGTGCAGCTTGCGGGTTTAACTGAAAGTCAACTGTATGCGAAATGATTTGCATATGTCCTTGAGGCTGCATATACCCGCCCATTACACCAAATGGACCGATTGCTTCGCCTGCTTTCGTTAAAAAGCCTGGAATAATTGTATTATACGACCGTTTTCCACCGCACAGTGCATTAGGGGAATGTTCCTCTAGGGAAAAATCGCGTCCACGATTTTGCATAGCAATGCCAGTACCCGGAATTACAATGCCTGAGCCGAAGCCCATATAATTACTTTGAATATAAGATACCATATTGCCATCCGCATCTGCTGTCGCTAAATAAACAGTTCCCCCATGCGGCAAATCCATCGGTAACGGGTCAGCCGCCTCCCCCGTAATTTGTTCTGCCTTCATGCGAGCATACTCATCCGATAATAAATATTCGACTTTAATAGGCATACTAGAATGCTCGGTAATAAATGCTTTTCCATCTGCGAACGCTGCCTTTATGGCTTCAATTTGCGCATGAATTGTATCTGCTTCCTGCCAATGTGGTTTTTCTAACTGCTTATAAATATTTAGTGCCATCAGCGCTACAATCCCCTGACCATTCGGCGGAATCTCCCATACATCATACCCACGATAGTTTGTAGATACAGGGGTTACCCACTCTGGCTCGTAGCTTGCTAAATCTTCTTTTGATAAAAAGCCGTTATGCCGCTTCATATATGTAACAATTTTTTCTGCAAGCTCGCCCTCATAAAAATCACGTCCATCTGTTTCTGCTATTTTTTTGAGTGTTTGTGCATGGGCAGGTGATGACCACATTTCTCCTATTTGAGGTGGTCTTCCATTTGGTGCAAACGTTTCAAACCAAGCTGCAAACTCCTCGCCTGTTGCCATTTCCTTATACTTTTTATATGCTATTTCCCAATATTTACCCAAAATTGGCGTTAACGGATATCCTTGCTCAGCGTAGCTAATAGCTGGAGCAAGCGTTTCCTGTAGCGATAGCTTCCCGAATTTTTTTGATAGCTCCGCCCAGGCTGCTGGTACACCAGGCACCGTTACTGGGATCACTCCGTATGTAGGTATTTGATCAAAGCCTCGTGCGCGTAATGCTTCAATTGATATAGACTGCGGTGCCGGACCAGAGCTATTTAAACCATGCATTTCGCCGTTCATCCATACAATTGCATAGGCATCTCCTCCAATGCCGTTTGAAGTAGGCTCAACAACGGTTAATGCTGCAGCTGTTGCAATTGCAGCATCTACTGCATTGCCGCCCTTCTTCAATATATCTAGCCCCGCTTGTGCTGCTAGTGGCTGGGATGTAGCGACCATTCCGTTTCGAGCAAAAGTCGTATAGCGCTGTGAATGAAAGGGCTGTTTCAAAAAATCCATAGTACCTCATCCTTATGTAAGTTTTTTAAATTACCAGTTCTAATATGAACAATAATTCTATTTTTAATTGTAACAAATTCCCCTTTTAATTTTCAGATTATTTTTAATATAATGTTATTATATTATTTTATTTCACAAAAAGAACTGTTATAATACTGATTAAGTTTATTGCACCTGTATTATTACAGTATTTTGTTATTGACCATTAAAAGGGGGATAGGGAAATGACAATTCTTTCTGATTTAAAAATTCTTGATTTTTCATCTTCATTGCCTGGTCCGTTTGCGACAATGATGTTTGCTGATTTAGGTGCAGACGTTATTCATGTCGAATCATCTCGGCGCGTTGATATGATGCGTATTATGCCACCAACTGACGAGGACAGTGAGTCGTATGTTCATCAGCATTTGAACCGTTCTAAACGCTCACTGACACTTAATTTAAAAACAGCGGAAGCCGTCACCATCGTGAAAGAGCTTATTCAGGAATACGATATTATTATTGAAGGGTTCCGCCCAGGGGTCATGAAACGCCTTGGACTCGATTTTGAAACATTACGTGAAGTAAATCCAAAGCTCATTTATTGCTCGATTACGGGTTACGGACAAACAGGACCATTTGCCAAGAGACCTGGACATGATAATAATTATTTATCCATTGCAGGTGTACTCGACCACTCGCGCTTAAAAGATAAAAAACCAGTTGCTATGGGAATTCAAATTGCAGACGTTTCGGGAGGTACATTGCACGCAGCAGTAGGGGTGCTCGCTGCGGCATTACATCGTGAAAAAACAGGAGAAGGAAAATATATCGACGTTTCTATAACAGATGCTACATTCACAATGAATGCATTATCTGGCTCCGCGTTTTTAGGTGGTGGACATTTGCCACAGCCCGAAGGAGAAATTTTAAATGGCGGTACATTTTATGATTACTACAAAACAAAAGACGGGCGCTACTTCTCTGTCGGGAGTCTAGAGCCGCAGTTCCGCAAGCTACTTTGTGAAGCGCTTGATATTCCAGAAATAATCGATAATACGTTTAATGATTCACCGTATACTCAACACCGTTTTAAAGAAGCGATTTGCGATGCATTTTGTACAAAAACATTCGATGAGTGGTTGGAAGTTTTCAACGATGATTTTCATGGTTGCGTGGAACCTGTACTTACATTTGAAGAATCTTGTCATCATCCACAAATTCAAGCTCGCAACATGCTTGTTGAAGTACGAAAGGCAGACGGTTCAACACAGCAACAAATTGGCACTGCGCTAAAATTTGATGGTAACTTGCCCATCTATAAATTTGTCGGTGCAAAAATGGGTGCACATACGGACGAAATTTTAAATTCCCAAGGTTATAATGAAGAACAAATAAAAGCACTACGAGAAAAAGGAGTGCTACAATGATAGAAGGCTGCGAGCAATTACATTATGTTCGCGGCCTGTTTTATTGAATCTTTTTTATATTTAAAACGTATTACTATTTAAAGGGAAAAATTAAGAATTTTTTCATTATTATCCAAGTTTTTCTTAATATTTATTTGTTATTGTAAAGGTGAGGTGATTTTAATGAGTAAGGTGATTTATATTGTTTTAACCGAGACAGGTTCTCTACTTTCACGTGCAATTCAACTATATACACAAGAAAACTTTAATCACGTGTCGATTGCATTTGATCGTGATTTACAAGAGATGTATAGTTTTGGACGCAAATTTGATAAAAATCCATTTATCGGTGGGTTTGTGCAAGAAAATGCTAATTCTAAGCTACTTCGCTCTGCAAATTGCGCCATATATGAATGTACAGTAACCGACGAACAATATGAACTGCTTCAGCAAAAGATTCATTATTATAAAATACATATGGAAAAATACCGCTATAACTTTATTGGCTTAATCGGTATTGCTTGCCATATTAAATTAGAGCGTGAATATGCGTTTTTCTGCTCGCAATTTATTGCTACATTGTTTAAAGAAGCTGGGCTATGTTTAGACGGGCGCTGTCCTTATTTTACAAAGCCGACTGATTTTACGCGACTACACTATTTAAAATTGTGCTACAGCGGGAAATTAAATAATTTTATCTTTGTACCGCGCACTGAACCAATGCCAAATATCCCAATCAATTCAATCGGTAAGCTTGCGTGAATGAACAATCGCTGCCACAAACGTACGAAGCTGTTCAAAATGGGAATCTATAAATAAATATTTTTTATAAATTTCCATTAGCTTCTCAAATAGCTCGAACTGTTCTGTTGCCCAAAGTGATTTTAGTATATTGCACAAATGCTTCGATGTCATTTGAGCAATTTTGGCATACGGGCTGGTCTTTTTCATATATTCAGCTAACCAAACGTCTAATGAATGGCGCATATGTTGAGGTGAACCGTGTACGATATATGCAATATCCTGTTGCACATTTGCCTCTATTTTATGTAATAAATCAGGGTCGCTTGGTGCATTCAAATAATTATAAATAGCCGTGCTTGATGCAATTTCATGCTCTTTTAAAAGCTTTAGCACTTGCTTATATTGCTGTTTTTGGACAAGCGCATGAATAATCGTATAAAACACAAACTCGACATAGTTTTCATTATATACCTTCACTATTGCATGTGGCTGCGGCTTTAGCATTGTTAGTGCATCGCTATATTCTAGCATTAGCTCTACTGCATGATTATTTAAACGATCGTCCTCTATTAAAAACAACCCTTGTTGAACAATTTGTTCTGTATCTTTACGAGAGGCTGCTTCGTTTAACAACAAATAGGCAAGTAGAGTCTTTTCTTTTTCTGTTAGCGCCCACTTCCCATCACTCCACATGTTTTTAATATGGGCGATACGTTTTTTTAGCTTTAAAAAATGCCTTCTACCACTCGTAAAATGTGTCACTACGTCCATTAAATGCAGCTGCTTTAAGGGAAAAGAACGGTTATTGTTTTGATCTAAAGCTGCAATGAGTTGATGTATAATCGTTGCTGCCCGATTTTTCGATACGAGGAGTTGGAGCCCGTCTCGTAATTCTTGCATTAATTTTAGTGGATGTTCAATTTGCCACAGCTTTGCCTGCTTAAATAAAGAATAAAGCTTTTTTGCATAGACCGCGCGCCAAAATAATTCATCTTGCAAAAAAATAGTATGTACTAGCCACTGCTCCCCTACTTTATGTAACATGATTTCCAGTACATGACTATTAGGCATCTGTAGTTCCCTTCCAACGACAAAGGAAATAAAATCATCTACTTTCAATGTTGGATGTAACGCGATATAGTGTTCAAATTTTGCCATGTTGTCCGGCGAAAAGAAATCGATAAGCCTCTCCTGCGCTATCCCATCTAGTGCCTGAAAAAACGTTGAGCCCTCTCCCCAATTCTTTTTTGCAATTGAATACGCCATACGAATACCTAACTGGTCCCCAACTAAAAGGAGTTCAAGTGGCAAGACAACACCCCAAATGGATGTCGCTTCGTTCACAATCATTTCAACAGCGCGCTCCAGTTTTTCACCTGTATTCCCTTGCGCCATGTCATATAATTGCTCATCAACTTTTAACAAGTTTCCCCCTCCATTCACGTAAACCTTATACCTAAAATATACCAAACCATCTGTTGATATGCTCCTTTTTTTATTTTCCTATTTAATCACATGTCCAAAAACTTCTATTATACAAAAAAATTATGAATGATATATTGAGCGTATTGTCGGAAAAAAGAAGTATTTGTAAAGGTAATGTAAATTTTTCTTTGCAAGTTTGTAATTCGATTTACACTATATAGCTTTACATGAATAATGAACGAGAAGATAAAATACGAGGTGGAATAATTGGGCATTAATTGGATAGAAATGATTTTTCACTTCCTTGGAGGTCTTGGTTTATTTTTATTTGCAATTAAGTTTATGGGCGATGGGTTACAAAAGGTAGCTAGTAATCGGCTCCGAGACATCTTAAATACATTTACAACAAACCCGTTTATGGGCGTCCTTGTTGGCATCGCTATAACCTTGCTCACCCAATCGAGTACCGCGACAACCGTTATTACGGTCAGTCTAGTAAGTGCTAAATTTTTAACGCTGAGACAAGCGATAGGCATCATTATGGGGGCGAATATTGGTACAACAGTGACTGTCTTTATTATCGGCATCGATGTAGGGGAAATCGCTTATCCGATCTTAGCGATTGGCGCGATGCTATTGCTTATGAAAAAAAGTGCATTGCAACATATAGGACAAGTACTATTCGGCTTTGCTGGACTATTTATTGGTATTGAAATGATGACAAATGGTATGCAGCCGTTACATCAATGGCAGGCATTTATTGATTTTACGGTCCATATAGAGCATATGCCCGTACTTAGTATTTTTGCAGGAGCGATTTTCACATTAATTGTGCAGGCGTCCTCTGCGACTGTTAGTATATTACAAAACTTATATGCAGAGCATTTAATTACAATACAAAGTGCGTTACCTGTTTTATTTGGCGAAAATATTGGCACAACGGTGACAGTTGTTATTGCTTCACTCGGCGCTTCTATTGTTGCCAAACGTGCTGCTGCTATACATGTGCTATTCAATGTAATCGGTACTATTATTTTTATGATTTTCCTTATTCCTTTCTCAAACTATGTCGAATGGATTGCCAACTTGTTACATTTGGAGCCCAAAATGCAAATTGCTGTCGCACACGGATCGTTTAATATTATTAATACTATTATCCAGCTACCTTTTACTGGTGTATTAGCTTGGATTGTGACTAAATTATTACCTGGCGAAGAGTATGCTACCTACATGTCGCAGCAGCAATTAGATAAAGCGCTTATTCCAACATCTCCTGGAATCGCGCTATCACAAGTAAAGCAAGAAGTGATACGTATGGGAGAATATTGTGTACAAAGCTTAGATGAGGCACTGCAATATTTACTCACATGTGATCGGAAACATGCAAGTACTGCCGCCCACCTTGAAGAAGCAATTAACCAATTAGATGTGTCGACGACTACCTATCTTGTATCGCTATCAAAGCAATCATTATCGAGCGTGGATTCTACATTTCACTATGTGCTACTTGATAATATTCGAGATCTTGAACGGATTGGTGATCACTCAGAAAACATAATAGAGTTGATAGATTACAAAGAAAAGATGAACGTGCCATTAAGTACTGTCGCATTAGAAGAATTGCAGAAAATGTTTGAATTAACGATTGCAACAGTTAGTCTCACAATACGCGCACTAGATCAGCGAAATATTGCTTTCGCAAAAGATGTACTCGTTTGTGAGGAGCAAATTGATGCGATGGAGCAAACATTACGCGAACGCCATATCGAGCGTTTAAATAATTGCACTTGTGCAAGCTCAGCAAGCCTTATTTACGCAGACATACTAAGTAACTTAGAACGTATTAGTGACCACGCAGTAAATATTGCAGAGACGGTTATTAAAGTGCAATAAAAATGGACGCCTGCTAGAATCATAGCGGCGCCTTTTTTTGTGTGGATATTATAAGATTGGGAACTTTTATAAAAAGCAATTTTATGTTCATAGTCCTTCATAATGAGCAATTAAATTTTTGATTAATTGAAGTTGTAACTCATATTGTTGAAATACATTTTCGAAAAGCATTTCTGTCACGGGATCAAGAGGCATATATTTTCGCTTCTCTTTAATCCCAAGCTTTTGTTGATGTAATTGTTGTTCTAAAAGCACTAGCTGTATTTTTAATGAATGAACAATTTGTTCCTTTTCTAAATGTTCAATAAAGCTTAACCCCGTATATAAATTACTTGGTAAATGAACAGAGGAAACTTGAAATGATTCTATTAATAAGTCATGAAATGCGACTTCACCTTGTTCTGTAATTTTATAAATAGCTTTGGAACGATTACCCGTTTGTTCAATCGAATCAATTTCAACAAGCTTTTCCTTTTCCATCTTTTTAAGCGCATGATAGATGGATCCTGGTAGTATACCTGCCCATTCATCCGAATGACTTTTTAATAAAATTTGTTGAATTTCATATCCAGACATTGGTTTTAATTTTAATAAACCTAATACCATTAATCTCGCCATTGTGCATTCCCCTCAACATTAAATATTCAATATTGAGTATTATTGTAGCATGGGGCGCTAACGAACGTATACATTTATGAAGCTAACTTTTCCCGCTTACGTGGTTTCTGTGTTGGTGCATCATCCCATTTAAATGTTGAAACTGATATGCATATAGCAATGAGTAAATATACGATGAGTACAATAAAGCTAGCAAGGAAACTATGCCCATCTATTATTACCCCTCTTAGTGCCCTTACATAATGTTCAAATGGAAGCAACTTACCGATAACTGCAACCCATTCAGGTGCTCGTTCTAAACTGTAAAACGCTTCACTCATAAAAATCATTGGAATTTGAATCATATTGGAATACACACTTATTTGCGCCTCATTCCGAGCAAAGTTACCGATAACAAAACCAATACTCGTGAAACACAATGTACCGATGATAATAAACAAGCAAGTATATATAAGCGAGACGGTTGTAATTTCAATATGGAATAACATAATGCCCGTTATCCATATGAGCATATTCAGCAATACACCAATTAGCGTTCTAGCAAGGACCATGATGATGATAAATGCAACAAGCGGTAATGGTGTTAGCTTCAATAGTTTATAAACACCTTTATTTCTTTGTGCATGAATTTGAAAAGCAATGCCTTGCATTCCCCAAAAGATCGTACTAATTGCGGTAATCCCACATACGATTTGTAGCTGATTATTATGAAAGTAGTAACCTAATCCTATCATTAGCAACATAGGAAACAATAACGAATAAAATAACGTTATTTTATCTCTTAAAGACATTACAATCATAGATTTAAAAATTGTTTGCAACATATTCAACCTCCTCCTGCGTTAAAATTAAATACAGTTCCTCTAATTTCGTTACATTGTATTCTTTGCATAATTGCCTCGGTTCTCCTTGAGCAATTATTTTCCCCTCATTAATCAAGATGACCCTCGTTGCAAGTTTGTCGACTTCATCCATATCGTGTGAAGTAAAGACAACGGTTTTTCCACTTTGATGTAGCTCCTTAATAATTGCATGAATCTCTTGTCGGGCACGTGGATCTAGTGCTGCGGTAGGTTCATCCAAAAGAATCAGCTCTGGATCATGAATTAATGCAATTGAAATGGCTAATCTTTTTTGCTGTCCACCCGAAAGTTTGGATGCATCTGTTTTTCCGACCTCGTTTAACCCGCACATCTTTAGTGCACTTGTAATTTGGTCATTTGATGATTTCTTTTTGTAAAATGCAGCAAAAAGCTTTAAATTTTCAAAAGCACTCAAGTTCGGAAAAAATGGTACCGCTTGAAGTTGCACACCCATTTTTTCTTTAAAAGCTCGATCCCAATAATTTATTTCTCCACTATCTGCTGTCCGAAGTCCAATTAGCATTTCTAACATGGTCGATTTACCTGCACCATTCGGCCCAATGACAGCCAATATATCATTTTCCCGAATGTCCAAATCGATATTATGAACGACGGTTTTGTTGCGATAAGATTTTTGGATACCAACTGCATGAATGAACATTTCCCCCTACCCCTTTCGCTCAACGATGAATAGTCAACGTTGAGCATTTGAATTTAATTATATAATATGCCAAATATTTCTAAATGTAAACTGATTTACAGTGAAACCAAAAAATCCTTTCCCTTAGTTTTTTGTCTTAACAAAGAGAAAGGACTTTGAATTGAATAAATTTTATTAATAAATAGGCTAAACCTGACAATGCGATAAAAAATTGCGATATGCAAAACCTTTTACATCGTCTTCTGTATAATACTTAAGCATTTCTTTCATTAAGTTCATATGACATGAAGCATCTTCTAAACCTACTACTTTTTCTACAATACCATCAAAATCTGAGCCTAACCCTATGAGTTCCTTCCCGCCAAGTGAACAAATATGCTCCACATGATTTAATAAATCCTTTATTGTAGCCTTTCCACTTGGCACAATAAATGGTGGATGATAAACAATGTGAATCGGAGCCTTCTTCTCAATCATTGCTTTAATTTGATCATCAGTTAAATTTCTAGGATGGGGGCAAATTGTCGTAGCATTCGAATGCGTGGCTATCGGATATTGCGCTAGCTCCATCACATCCCAAAAACTTTGTTCACTTAAATGAGACACATCAGTAAAAATTTTATGTGTGTTGTTTAGGCGAATAATTTCTTTACCGAAGTTTGATACACCGCGGCCTAAATTATCTTCCACACCATCCGCAGCTTCATTTGAGTTATTCCAGGTTAATCCGATATTTAACACTCCGAAATCTTTAAATATATGCCACATTTTAATGTCGCCCTCGAAAAAATCGACACCTTCAATTGTCAAAAATGCACCTATTTCATCATCTTGTAGCTTAGCGATATCGGACCATTTCGTAATATGCACCATTTTATTTTCTTTGGAGGCTATATAAGTTTTAAAGTAGTAAACTTGACGCAATGCAGATTTTATTTTTTCAGCTTTCGGCAATACTGGTCGGACAAAAATTGCAAATGCTTGAACTTTTACATTAGCTGCACGTAAATTTTGTAAGTTAACGTCCAACTTTGGAGAGTTCAAAAAATCTAACTGCTCTCTTTCATATTTCGATAACACATCGCAATGTAAATCGATTATAGGAAAATCCATTTTCTGTACCTTCCTTATCAAATAAAATTGTTCTCAGCATTACTCTAATTTAAATTGGACTGTCACTTTCCCAACAACTTCACCACGTACGTTTAACACATCTGGTCGTGCATAAATTTTTAATTGCTTATATTCATCATCTGTAACTAGGGGGCTTCATAGACGAACATGCAAATATTTCCCCTTGTGGATCACCCACATGCGCAATCGTTTCACCACGATTATTCACGACAACAATTGTTCCAGCATGCTTTGATTCAACATAGGAATCTCGATAAACTTCTATAAGTAGATTGGACAATGCATAACACCTCATTAAGTTAATTTATTGTATGTAAATGATTTAAATTATACAGTTTAATTTTATTTCCGAACATATATTTTTTTAATTTTTAAATTTGTCTGACTTGTTTTTATGTAATTTGTTTCATAACTTACTTTCTTGTTAACTACCAAAAATGCTTTATACTACAGTTGATTCATTTGGTAAAAACCTAAAGTTTGATGAGAGGTTTTTTTGGTATTTCATTATTTTTGGAGGTAGAGGAAATAATCTAGAGATACCAAACCATATCGGAATATTTCTCGAAGATGTGTTAGAGCCATTCGATATCTCTACTTATAATTGGAGAATTACTAGTTGAGAGTCATATAAAGTCATTGGTGGTCGAGTGGATTTTAATTGTAAAAAATAGGGTGTTCAGAAAGTTTTAACTATCTGGACACCCCTTTATTAATCATTATAACTTAAACTGTTGAAGCTCTGTGTTTAATTGTTCGGCTAAGCTTGCGAGCTGATCTGCACCCCTCGCGATTTCTTCCATTGTACTTACTGTTTCTTCAATTGTGGCTGTTGTTTGCTCTACGCCAGCAGCTGATTCTTGTGAAATAGAAGCAACGCTATCAATCGATGTGTTAATTTCTTCAGTATTTTGCAGGACGCGGTATAAATTATGTGAAATCGTATCAATATTATCAGTCATTTCAGCTACAGCACCTGAAATTTCATCGAATGTCATATTCGTTTCATTAATTTGAATTGTCCCCTTTTTCACTTCCTCATAGCCTGTTTGAAGTGAGTGTGTTACGCTACCGGTTTCGTCCTGAATACGATTCACAATAGTCGAAATATCCGTTACAGAGAACTGCACTTGTTCCGCTAGCTTGCGAACCTCATCAGCTACAACGGCAAATCCTTTACCGTGCTCACCTGCACGTGCTGCTTCAATCGCTGCATTCAATGCAAGTAAGTTCGTTTGATTGGAAATATCATCAATAACGGAAACAAGCTTAGAAATTTGCGCCGATTGCTCATTTAATCCTTCTACTTTCTGAACGGAATCTAATACGATTTTATTAATCGTGTCCATTTGCTCTGTAGAACTTAGCATTAATTCTTTACCTGTTGCCGTAAGCTGTTGTACATGACTGGAATGTTCTTTTAATTCATTGCCTTCTTGTGACGTTTCTTGAATGCGACGAGTGAAAGCTGTCATTGTTTCTACTAAATCACTTGAAGATGAGGCTTGTGTTTCAGCGCCTGTAGCCAACTCCTGCATCGTCAGTGCAATTTGTTCAGAGCCCGATTTCACTTCATTTGAAGACTGCGCTAGCTCCTCACTACTTGACGCAACTGTTTCAGAAACATCATGAATTGAGCGTATTGTCGCTCTTAATTTTTCATTCATTCCGTTCGCTGAAGCCATTAATGTACCAATCTCGTCAACACGATTAACATTTAAAGGCTCATGATTTAATTGACCATTTGCTAACTGTTCCATTCGTGATGATACTACTTTTATCGGCTTGGAAATGATGTTCGCAATAATCGTTGCCGTAATGATTGCTAAAATTGTAAATACTATACTTACAATTATACCAATTATTTTATTATTTTTACTTAGCGAAACAACGTCTTCCCCTGTCTTATTAATTTTTTCGGCGTATTTACTTGCAAAATCCTCGTAGCCTGTACGTACTCCCGTTACTAAATAGCTGATCTTGACTAGATTATCTAATGCTTTTTTCTGTTGTCCATTCTGGTACACTTCAAATACTTCTGTATTAACACGATTGCTCCATTCACGAGACATCTCGACTAGTTTATGCCGTTCTTCACTCGTATCATATTGTTCAATAAGCTTATTATTCGATTCAGCGATCTCTCGGTATTCATTAAATACAGTAATATACTTTTTATCACCAGAAACTACATAGCTTAGTGCGGCTGATAAACGAACACTACTAGACATCGCTAAATTTTTACTCGCATTTAAGATTGCTAAATCTTGCTCCACTAATTCCGCTGCCTGTTGTTCCATTTTCTTATTCGAGAAATAACTATAAGTTGTAAAACAGCTCATAAGTACTAATAAAATAAGAAATGAACTAAAAATTCTTATTTTAATTGTTTTAAATTGAAGTAAATTCTTCATTTCTATTTTCCCATCCCCCTGAAAATTTTATATTAATAAAGTAATCTTATACTTCATATTACAATAATTTCAAAGGTTTTAATTCCCAAAAAATTAAAAAATGAGTTTTTCACCATAACAGTTTTAAGCATCCAAAAGAAATTTGCATCCACTTTAGATAATTAGACCTAATTAATTATAATTAAAAAGTTAACAATCAATGAGATAACTATTTTATTGTAAAAATATACAATTACTTAACATTTTTACCTATATATTTTTATTTAAATCGAATGATAGTTTTAGAAATTAGTAAAAGAGGCTGCGCTTAACGCACAGCCTCTTCGTATGATTAAGACAATTCTATTGTGCTTTTTTCAAAATCTTTAACCTTATCCCCATTAAACATCATATTGGCGCTTCACATGTTTATAGATTTTCGCTTGCTTTAATATCGTCTTCGGAACTTGGCATGTAGCCGTGACAACACCTGGTAAGCGCCCAATTTCAATACTACCTGTTAGAGTTACACGATTTTTTACTTCTTCAACAGATATATCAAGTAACTTGGCAGCACGGGTTAATGCATTATCCGTCGCACTATTTAAGTTCCCACCTGTCCCAACTACAGAAATAGGCAACGCTTCTTCTATTTGCTTCACACCATATTCATCAGCTAAATCGCGAGCAATACGTTTTTCTTCCTTTGTAAATGGCTTTGCTGTGTACGGTAAATCGTCGACATTAGGCAATAAAATCGGCCCATCAATTGCTAGTTTTTTTAATATACTTACTTGTAGCTGTACGATTCCTGCTACGTCTGTCGTATGCCCGGCAATTTCACCATCACCTTGCATAGCGTGCATATCTCCAATATATGCCCCCACCTGGAACTTTTACCGGACAAATAAGTGTCGCTCCTTGTCTCACACGATTGATATCCATATGTCCATCGGTTTTATGTAACTCTAATTCTTCTTTAGTCATTATAAATTCATGCGGTGCTCCAATTAAAGCTTCCCCAAAATCACCTGCATTATGTGAGTCCGGCATCGCCTTGGACGGCATAGTACCTAGCTGTCCTAAAAATGGGCGCATACGAGCTAGTACACCAATTAAATCAGACGGTGCTAAAGCTACAACCGGATTTTGCACAGAATTTTCTGGCGTACGCATATAGTTTTTCGCATCTAAAGCAATCCGCCGCGCCGCTTCCTTGCCGACCGTCAAACCAACTTCTCCATTATGATGCAATGCCATCGTATAGCCATTTGTCATTGTAAATGGTGCTGTATCTGTATCACATGTCGCACAGCGAATCGCATTATAACCAATACCTTTTACTACTGTTTGAGGATGTAACTTCCCACAACCCGGACATTTTACTTTCACAAACGGGTCGCCTATAAAACGGTCGCGTAACGGTTCATCTGTACCCGAAGCAGTGGCAATCGACGTTACTTGCACTGATTTGATTTTTATAACAAGCGCGTCTCCTACTTCTGCACCTTCTATGTATACTGGCTTCGTCACTTCATGCCCCCCTCTTATTTCTGGAGTTAGCATTGGCCCCCAACAACCTGGAGCCGTATTCGCAATTATCGTACCACCATCTTTTAACGGGCCAAGCATCGGCTTTGTCGGATCAAGTACTCCATCCGTAAATTCATTTACAAAAATCGTTTCTACTACACTATTTTCTATTTCTACTGTTTCCTGGTCTGAAACTTGTTCCATCATTTCGTTTACCATACATCCCACCATCCCTTTCACCCACTACTGTAATCAAGTGTACATAATGGTAAATTATAGCACAACGGAATTCCTTTTTACTTTCGCTCCCCTGTACTTTGAAAGAGTACTTAAACAGGTAATTATTGTTAATCACTTCATTTGATCTCTAAAACAACTTTTTCTTTTGTTTCCTCTGTAATATTGAGACAGCCTCGTTACATTTCGATTAATGTTCTGTTAAATGTGACATTTTTATAATAATTTGCAGTATGCTTATTGTAGTTCCAAATCTTGCATCGCGTTTTCATTCCGCAAAGTAGGTAACTACTAGAAAACGAATTGCAAGCACAACCATTTGGACATTGTAAACACCTCTCATTTATTTGAACGCAACGGAAAAAGGATTGCTGCAGCGCGCAAGCAATCCTTTTTTCATGTTATTTAACACCGCCTATTTATCCTCTACAACTTGTAATGACAGGTCCATATCGAAAAAAATTAGTAAGTTTAAAAATTCCCCAGTCAAACTTGTATACCTTTTCCTTTCTCATTTGTTATATAAATGAGTTAACTACTAAAAACGGATATCCAAAAAGTTGGTGACATATGACAAACGATTGGGAGCGCCTGCTGCTTGCGCATGCACAGGTCGTTTTCAGCTATTTATTAAAAATCGGCGCTACAAAAGAGGATGCGGAAGATATCATACAAGAAACACTCATTAAAACAATTGAGTGCATGCAAAAAATTGATGCTAGCAATTTGCGCGCATGGCTTTTTAAAGTGGCCATTCATCGATACTATACGCTTTACAACAAACAAAAGCGTACGATCCATTTTTCTGAAGAAGAACTAGCGCAATTATTCCCTGCTCTTGAAAATATCGAGTTTACGGTACTTCAAAAGGAACAAAATCGCTTGTTGCAGCAAGCGATGGATGCACTTAATCCAACCTTTCAACAGCTTCTTATTATGAAATATTATATGGATTTATCTTATAAAGAAATGGCTACCATTTTGGAAGTTTCTGATTCACATATTAAAACGTATTTAATGAGAGCGCGCAAAGCACTAAAGGCGCAGTGGGAGGAATATATAAATGGAGGAATTATTTAATAACGAGAAGATGGAAAAGACGATAAAAAAAGCAAAGCGGCAATCGCTTTGGAAAACTGTCTTTTTAACAACTGCTGTACTATTAATTTTAGGAATAGTCGGTTCGTTTTTAAATGAAAATATTACGTTGTATTTTCAATCAGTTATAGGTGCCGCTAATACTTCCTTAGAGGAAATTTCAGGAGCCAATGAATTTGTAGCTAATAAAGAAAACTTCCCTGGTATTTTGGGCGGAGAAGAATATTATAAAACATATAAAATAATTGAAGGTAAGGTTGTATATACAGGAGAAAAAGGCTATGGCTACGGTCCTTTTCGCAACGAATGGCTAAATAGAAGTGGGATGCAGTCGGAATTAATTGTTTCAAATAGTGGGTCAGAGGATGATTTATCGTTACAGCGCTATAACTATTTAGGTCAGCGGGAAATGGTATTTTTCTACCCATTCGTCAATTATAAAAATGTTCGCAATGACTTAGCTTGGTTAGACGAACTTCGTGACGATCAAGTACTTGAGGTGGCACTATCCTTTGACAAAGGGTACGGAGTTGAAGAAGCAATTAATAAACTACCAAAAGATGTGACTAAGACTTGGCTATGGGTAAAAGATGTCGAGGAGGACCCTGATGAAGTGCGGAATTACTTAGTAGATGAAAAAGGAAATCGCACACCGCTTGATTATTCAGTACGTTCAGAACACAATGTGTACGGCTTCCCACTCATTACTCCAAATGGGGATAAAGTGGACATGCCTGGAGAGCAATTTATTATCGACATTAGTACCGGCAAAAAGCTTCGTACAAGTTGGCAGTGGGAGTTTAATCGGCTTTATGACACAATCGGCGGTGAGGACGGCTTATCACAAAATGATTTAGTCATTTACGGCGCTGTTGTAACAGGAAGTAAAGAAACACTTGCTAGTTTGCTTGAATTAGATTTTATTCGTGCTTCCAGTATTGGTGTTATTACAGATAAATATTAATTTCAAATTCCAGACTTCGGCGACGGATTTTGATAGTTTAACGAAAACTTTCGCATCTTTACCAGCGACTTCTCAAAAAACCCGAAAAGCATATTCGCTTTTCGGGTTTAAATTACGCTTCTTCAGTTGTTAATTGTTCTTTACAAAACTCTAAAATCAACGCTTCTTCATCATCTTCTAGTGCGAAATCTAAATACTCATTCTCCGCTTTATCAATAATGAAATAATTTAAAATTCGTACAACATCTTCGTTTTGTCCAATAATAACGCGTATCTCGATGCCTGCTTCCGAATACAGTTCATCTTCTTCATCGATCTCAACATCTAATAAAAACTCAAAACGCTTACCTTCGATAATATTTGTTGGATCTTTTATTTCTTCAATTGAAAACTGTGTAATATCCAAAATGGTCGCTCCTTTTGCGAAATCTTTCTTCTTTATCATAGCGGATTTTCACATCGCGTCAAATGAACAATTCTAAAGGTGACAGTGCTAGTGCGATATGCCACAATAACAAATAGAGGTGATTGAAAATGAAAAACTTACTATACTATACAGATTCAATGATGAAGGAATTTACAGCACGTGTTTTACATACAGGAAACGATGGACGGGATTATGTCGTCCTTTCGAATACTGCGTTTTATCCTACAGGTGGGGGACAGCCCCATGATACAGGCTGGCTTGGAAATACCGACGTAATAGATGTTGAAAAAGTGGATAATGAAATCCGCCATTATATAAAGGGAGATGCGCCCACTGGTGAGGTAACCGGCAAGATAAACTGGGAACGTCGATTTGATCATATGCAGCAGCATACGGGGCAACATATTTTAACGGCTGCTTTCGTTGAATTATTCGGCTTTATGACAACAAGCTTCCATTTAGGCACTGGATTTGTGTCGATTGACTTAAATACAGAATATGTAACAGAAGAGCAGCTACTTCGAGCGGAAGAACGCGCTAACGAAATAATTTTAGAAAATCGTCCAATCGAAACGAAATGGGTAACTAAGGACGAATTAACTCATTACAATTTACGAAAAGACGTGTCTGTTGATGAGGATATTCGTCTCGTTATTATTCCAGACTATGATTATAATGGCTGTGGTGGGACACATCCAACTTCAACTGGACAAGTAAGCTTACTAAAAATTATGAGTACAGAAAAGATGAAAAAACAAATGCGCGTGCATTTTGTATGCGGCAAACGCGTACTAAAAGAACTAGCCATGCGCAAAAGTGTCCTAACAGACGTCGCACGCCAACTAAGTGTACCTGAAGAAACCGCTGCCGATGCACTAAAAAAAGTGTTTGCAACAGTGAAATCAACAGAAAAAGCATTAGCAGAAGCACAAGACGCACTACTTGTTTACGAAGCTAAGGAACTTGTAGCACAAGCAAAAAACGGCATTGTAGCGGTAGCCTTTGAAGATCGCGAAATTCAAACACTGCAAAAGCTAGGTCGATTTATTACACAACAAAATACCGATGTGATTACCCTTCTTGTAGCAGAAAATGGCGATAAGCTGCAATTTATAGCGGCACGTGGTAGCAATGTTGATACAAGCATGAAAGGCATTTCCACAGCGATTCTACCGATAATCAACGGAAAAGGTGGCGGCAATGATGCACTTGTACAAGGTGGCGGAGAAAAAAACATACTACCTGAGGAACTATTAGAGTATATGCGCAGCACAATTTAGACACATATTATACAGAATTCTTTAAGTAAGAATTCTGTTTTTTCTTCTCAATTGGCCTATAATATACCCCATAAGGTAAATTTTATGTTTGGAGGACTTTACCTCATGACCTATTTTCAACTTTTCAATTTAACTGTCCCTGTTATTTGGCCAGCTGTAATTATTGCAAGTTTTGTCGCTACATTACTTTATAAATTTGCAACTGCAGAAAAAGTGGCAGATTGGTTTTGGGATACTTTCTTCTCATATATTTTCACATGGAAATTCAGCTATATTTTATTTCATTTTAATAACGTTTTACATATGCCGTTATCTGCAATTTATTTTAACGGTGGCTTGAAAGGACATTGGCTAGCCGTATTTATCATTGCCCTTTATATAACGCTCTTTGTTCAGAAGAAATACCCACAAACCACGATACAAATTGGACCCGTGCTAATGCTTTATATTGCAAGTTTTGAAGCGCTTTTTCAATTATTTAATCGTGAATTTTTCTATGCCCTTACTCAAAGTGGATTCCTTATTGCAATATTTATTCTGATAAGGAAATATAAACAGCTACATACTAAAACATTAGTGTTATTAATCGCCATTGAACTAATGATTTTGTCACTACAGCATACATTATCACTAACAAAACTATTAACTTACAGCGTGTTTACTGTTGTGGTATTAATAGCTACTAGGAAGGAGGAATTTTATGTTAAAAAATAGTGTATCAATCGCCATTATTATTATTGCCGTTGTTATCATCTTTTTTAATTTTAGCGACAAGGAAGAAAAGCCACAAATCGAAGCGGTCACAACGACAGAAGAAGCTGAGACACCTGCTCGGGCGCAGGCACCTGATTTCTCACTTGAAACTTTAGACGGGACACAACTTGCATTATCCGACTTAAAAGGACAAAAAGTATTATTAAACTTCTGGGCTACATGGTGTGCGCCTTGTAAAGCAGAAATGCCTCATATGCAAAGCTTTTATGAAAAATACAAAGATAAAAATGTCACTGTCATTGCAGTCAATTTACAGGATAGTCGTGATAAATTAGCATCATTCGTGGAGGAGTACGGCTTAACCTTCCCAATTTCACTTGATACAACAGGTGAAATTGGCAGTCAATACAAAGTGTTTACGATTCCAACTAGTTATTTTATAGATGAACAAGGTGGCATTGTCCAAAAAATCGTTGGACCAATGGATGAGGAGTTTATGGAAGGTTTAATTACATCTTATTAATACAGTAATAGGTGAACACATCATGCTTGTTCATCTTTTTTTATTTTGAACAAACTGATTTTTATGGCCTCTCACAGTATGGTAATTAAAAACAATCGGTCTATTCGCTAATGCCGGCGCTGCAATCAGCTTTAAAATCGCTATATTAGGAAATATAGTTTGCTAAGTTGAACTTGACGGTATGAACGTGAAGAATGACATTACACGCATTTGTAGGGTCAAGAAGGACATACCGCCATTCAAAACTTATTAGCTAAACAAATGAATCAAAACTTTATAGAAATTGGATTATTTTTATGTTTAGAAAATTCCTTTTCGCTTTGCCATTTCATTTTTTTACTTATTAGACGCTTACCTCAACAGCATTACTAACAGTAAATTGATTAAGGATTTCTCCCTGTTCGTTGATAAGTAGTGCATTTAACTGACCGTTATAAACACATCCTCCATCAATTCCAATATACGTTTTACAAGGGCTCACCCAAATATCATCAGATTCATGAATATAACGTGTTGGCGTATGACCGAATATATTGACAAGGCTTGTCTTATTTTCAATACGATAATGTTCACGAATCCATATAAAATCACGCTCAATAGAATTTTGCCAATGCTCTAACTCGGAGTCAAAACCAGCATGTGTCAATAAAACGTTACCGATTTGATAATGAAGATGTCCCTCTCTCAAAAAATTAATTTCTTTTTCATACTGTGTTAGCATTATATTGGCATTTTCGCTAACTGCCTCTTCATCCATATTTTGAATAAAGGATTTTAGCGTTTCCACTCCACCATTCTTGAAATACCGTTCATTATTCATAGTTGGGTTATCCAAATAGTCTAAGAGCATTTGTTCATGATTCCCTTTAATATAAATTACCTTATTCCCATATTGTTTTTTCAAAATCATAACCTTTTTTACGACCTCGTATGAATGTTCCCCTCGATCGATTAAATCACCTAAAATGACTAGCACGCTTTCTTCGTCCCAATAATTTAATATTTTCTGAAATGGCTCGTACATCCCGTGGATATCACTGACTACAAATATGTTCATAATTCTCCTCCGTTCGCATTCTATTAAAGTAACTGTATCAAAAAAATTAACAGTAATAAACAATTGCACACAACCTAAATTTATGGCGTCTTAAAAAATTTAGTATATTGCAACTTTATTGAATAGCATTGTTCTTACTCCGCACATAGCACCCAACTATTTAAAGATTTCTTTCCGTTTGCTTTGTTCATCAGTTGCTGTAAAGTACGAGCGTATTGATTAATTCCACTCGGCGTACTCGAAAAATCACACCCTAGTGCATAATCGATCTCCCACTGACCATCATCTAAATAACTTGCATCTACTACTGTATTTAATGTTACCGTCCAACCTGTTTCATTCAACAAACGCTCCATATCAAAATTCGAGAAGATATGACGAATATTAGCATCCGTTGTATGGAAAGCTGCATATAATGCCTGGATTTGCACCGCGAGCTGATGCGCCTGCTGTTCAGGCATTGTTGTACGCAAATCCCATTCTGCAATACAAATACGTTTTGCAACCTTTCGAATAATACGTAACGTTTCTTTTATTTCCTCTAAAGATGAAAAGTAAAAGAGACAATGCGATAAAACTGCCACATCATAAGTTGAATTCTCGGCTATCGCAGTAATGGGTGTCCCGTAGTCCATTTGAATACGCTTGCCTAATGTTGAAGCGAGTAAATGATCACGTGCTTGTCCTAGTGTAATCGGTCCACCGTAATGAGGCTCTGCTGGATCAATCGCATGGACAAGTCCGCACTCTCCGACAGCGGCCGCTAATACGGCTGTTGTATCACCTTGCCCGCAACCAATTTCTAATACACGTGGACTTTGCTGAATGTCAAATTCTTTTACTAAATTCATACGATGACTTGTCTGCTTGTGCTGGATTGTCACATCTTCACCATAAATTTTCATACATCGTAAAATGTCATAAATGTTCATAATTTCCCTCCTTTTTTAATTCTATTTTATCATTTCAAGTGAAGTACCCCTCCCCCCTATGTTAATATAAATAGATGAAATGGAGGGATATTAGTGAAATATTTATATACGCTACTAGCCGCAATATTATTGCTAAGCGCCTGCAGTAATAAGGAGCAGGCAAATGAAGAGCATGCAGTTTCTGAGCACGCTGGACACGAGTATGAAAGCATTGATATTCAGGAAAAAACAGCTGGTATCGATGTGTTACCATCCTTTTTGGATAATCAACCTGAAAATATTCGCCTAACGTATCAAGTGGCTGGGCATGCAACAGATATTTTAGAATGGATGCCATGCTATTGCGGCTGCGGGGAATCTGTTGGACATGGCAGTAACTTGAACTGCTTTATTAAGGAAATGAATGAGGACGGTTCTGTTGTATGGGATGATCACGGTACTCGCTGTGTTGTTTGTTTAGAAATCGCCCTTCAATCAGCAAAAATGTTCAAAGATGGTATGGAGTTAAAAGATATTCGCAATGCGATTGATGAAATGTATAAAGAAGGCTACGCTGAACCAACTAAAACAAAAATGCCTGCTTAAAATGACAAGAGATTTCCATCGAATGAAGTGGTATAGCTCACGATAGAAATCTCTTTTTTGTTGTAATTTTATGATATTCGCCCATTGAAGGTCGGAATTCGCCCGAAGGAACACGATTTTCGCCCATGGTGGCCGCGATTTCGCCCGTGGCTACATGATTTTCGCCCATGGCAACCGCCTTTTCTCCCGTGGGAACACGGTTAGCCCCCATTAAACTCGAATTCGTTTATTGACACCAGTTACTCCTCCAACACTCAGTGATCCCTACTGCTGCTCGCGCGCTTGAATTCCTGCAATTTCTGCTGCTTGATGCAATGTACGAACAAATACTTCATTTGGCTCTGCGCCAATGATACCGTAGCGATTTTCAAAGACGAAAAATGGTACACGCGTTACGCCAATTTGCTGTACGTCGTATTGATCTCGCTTCACTTCTTCTTCAAAACGATCTGTCGCTAGCACATTTGCTGCATCAACCTCATCAAGCCCAAGTGCACGCACGATTGCAAGTAGACCATCATCTCGACTTAAATCAAGCCCTTGCGTAAAATATCCGCGCATGACAGCTTCCGTAAATTCTGCTTCCTTACTGAATTGTTTCATCCATTTCGCTAAACGATGTACACTATATGTATTCGTTACTGTCATTTCCTCGAAATTATACGTAAGCCCAACTTCTTTTGCACGGTCTGTTATATTTGCTGTTAGTTGTTCTACCTTTTCACGTGACATTCCGTGCTCTATTAAAGAATCAATATAATTTACCGATTGCAATGATGAATTAGGTGATAATTCGTAAGCTTTCATTTCAATAGTGACTTGACCCGCATACCCTGCTTGCTCAATGGCCAATTCTAATTCTCGTTTCGCGATATAGCAAAACGGACAAACGAAGTCTGAAAAAATTTCTATCTTCATATGAGCACCCCCTTATAGCATGTCTATCCAAATTTTAATGGCTGTCGCTAAAATTAGTATAGCTAATATGCCTTGTAATACTTTTATGTTCATCGCTTTTCCTACTTTTGCACCTAGTGGAGCCGCTATAATACTTGCAATGACCATAATAAATGCTGGCCAGTATTCAACTTGACCCGTAATTAACTTACCGACACTGCCCCCTAGCGATGATATTAATGTAATCGCTAAGCTCGTAGCAATCGTCATGCGTGTCGGAATTTTTAATACGACTAGCATAATAGGTACTAGTAAAAAGCCCCCCGCTGCACCGACAATACCAGAACCAACACCAACAATTAATGCCAGTATCGCCGCGAGTGGTTTGTTAAACTTTACTTCATGCAAAGGTTTTTCATCAATGTGCTTTTTTGGTACGAACATCATAACAGCCGCAATCGTTGCAAGTAATCCATAAACGACATTGACTCCAGTTTCTGATAAATAAGAGGACCCAAAACTACCTACAAAGCTACCGACTAAAATAGCCCCACCCATTGTAATAATAAGTGATTTATTTAAATAGCCACCTTTACGATAAGCCCACACACCCGCAATGGAGGCAAATAGTACTTCCACTGCACTAATACCCGATACTTCATGTGCCGAGAATGCTGCTAGTCCAAATAAGGGTGGGATATAAAGTAACATCGGAAACTTAATGATGGCTCCTCCAACGCCGAGCATTCCCGATACAAACGACCCAACGAAACCAATGACAAAAAGTACGACTATAAATGTAATATCCATTACAGTTTCCTTCTTTCTAAAAGAAAAGCGGGTATTCGTCTATCCGAAACCCACTTCCTCCCTACCCTTTTTTAATAAAGAATTTAAATACGCCAGCATCTTCAGACTGTTGTAAAATTTCGTGTCCTCCTGCATTTGCCCATGCCGGGATATCTGCTAAAGAACCTTTATCTGTTACATGCACTTCTAAAATCTCACCTGTTTGAATTGTGTCCATTACCTTTTTTGTACGTACGATTGGCATTGGACAAGATAAACCTTTTGCATCTAAAATTTTTGTACTATTCATGTTGAATTCTCCCATTCTTTTTATTTGTAAACGATTTTCTATTTTTCCTAGTAGGACAGTTGCTTGCCTTTTGAGCGTAAGGCAAGCATACGTATAACATTTCATTTATTGATTAGCGTACAGCACAACGGTTTGGTCCAATTTCCATCTCCGTTTGCTCGTCATTGTCTGGTGTGATTTTCCCCATGTTTACTTGGCGAATTTGTTGGTACGCATTCGGTTGAGGGGGTAAATTATCTGTTACGATACTACGGAATTCCGCTTCATCCACGATGTTTAAGCCGTGGTTTTCAGCGAATAAATCCCCTAGACGTTTTGCTACTGTACCGTCCTCGTTTAATTCCTCTATTATCATAAAGTGCGCTGGTAAAACGACTAATTCTTCCGCTAATTCACGGTAGCGTTTATATAACGTATAACGTAAATCGCCTACCCAGTCTTCCGCTAATCCAGCTAAATCTGGTCGACCAATTGAATCGATAAATAAAATATCGCCCGTTAATAAGTACTTACCATCTACCACAAATGATGTTGAGCCAATTGTATGACCAGGTGAGTAAAGTGCACCTACATTAATCTTTGATGCCCCAATTTGTACTGTTTGGCCATCTTCAAGTGCTGTGTACTCGAATACTACTTCCTCTGCATCTTTCGGTGATAAGTAGTAAGTTGCACCCGTTTCTGATGCAATGTGGCGACCACCTGAAATATGGTCAGCGTGTAAATGCGTATCAAAAACGTGTTTAATTGTTACATTTTTCTTGCTAGCAAAGTTTGTGAATACGTCTGTAAAACGAACCGCATCGATAATGGCTGCTTCCCCGTCTGAAATAACCATGTATGACAAACAGCCTTTTCCTAAACGCACGAATTGATATAGCTCACCACCATTTGCAAGATCGCCAACTTTAATTGGCTCTAAATACATGCTCCAAGATTTCATACCACCTGCAAGATAAGCGACTTCTCGCCCTGCATCACTTAACATTTCAGCTATCATTATTGATGAACCTTCTTTGGCACATACGACTAAAACATCTTTGTTAGTCGGAATTTGTGGTAAAATTTCTTCCACACCGTCCAGTAGCTCAAAGTACGGTATATTTAAATACTCAAACTTGTGACCATCAATTTTCCAATCTTCAAATGCATCTGCATTACGTACGTCTAAAATGAATAGTTCTTTGTTGTCAATTACTTTTAGAGCAACGTCTGCTGCTGTCCACCTATTTACCGTCATATAAATTTACCCCCACAGGTATTATTTCTCGGATTTTTTTAGCGGGAAAAATCATTCCCCACTAATTAGTTCAAATTAAAATGATTTTTGTAATTCGCCTGTCCAAGCTGTCATGCCTGGAAGTACATTGTATACTTTTTTATAACCTGCGTTCGCTAGCTTTTGAGCAGCTAAGTCACTCCGTTTACCTGTGCGGCAAATGACATAAATTTCTTGATCCATGTCTAATTCCTTCATACGTGCTTCTAATCCACCCATCGGAATGGATTTTGCGCCTTTGATATGGCCGAATACAAATTCTGCTTCTTCGCGGACATCTAAAATAAGTCCGCCAGTTTCTGCCCGTGCAATAATTTCTTCATTTGATACTGTTTGTTCAAATGAATGTTCTTCCATTGTGTCATTTGAACATTTGCGAATGTAATGGAATAGCACATTTCCTTCTTCCGTTGTGCCAATATATTGGTGCCCAACTGTTTCAGCCCACGCTGCTAAATCTGCTGTTGATCCTTTATCCGTTGCTTGAACTTCTAAAACTTGCCCATCCACTAATTCGTTCATTGCCTTTTTCGTTTTTACAATGGGCATTGGACATGCTAAACCTTTTGCATCTAATTGTATATCTGCTTTAATAGCCATCCTGTTTCTCCTTTATACTACACGGGGTATATTTTCGGTAAAAAATTTTTACTTCACATCGCCTTGCCAAGCTAGCATACCGCCAACCATGTTTACTGCGTCATAGCCATGAGAAGTTAAAAATGCTGTTGCTTGCCCGCTACGAGCACTAGAACGGCAAACCATAACATACGGTTTATTTTTATCTAATTCATGCATACGGAACTCTAGTAAACCTAATGGGATATTTACAATTCCAGGAATATGTCCTTCCGCTACTTCTGCTACTTCTCGCACATCGATTAAATGTAATTGCTCCCCGTTTTCTAGGCGTTGTTGTACTTCTTGAACTGAAATTTCCTTCATACTATTTACCCTCTCCATGCACTCATGCCACCACGGACATTTGTTATATTGTTGTATCCTAATTTTTTCATTTGCTTACAAGCTTGCGCACTTCTCATGCCACTTTGACAAATAACGACGATTTCTTTGTCCTTTGGTAGCTTTGAAAAATCTGAACCAAGCGGTATATTTTTAAATTGACGAATATTGCGCCCTTTATATTCACCTGGCGTGCGTACATCGACAAATACTTTATCTTTGTCGTGGATGACCTTCGTTAATTCTGCTGTCGTAATCGTATTAATACCTTTCGTCGGCATCATTCGCCATGCAAAAAATGCGACAACAATAACTATAATAATTGCAGTTTCCATTATGGTCCTCCTAAATAAATAGATTTACATTACCATCTTGAGCATCCGCTAAATATGCCGCAACACCAGCAAATTGTACACCATCTAAAAGTTCTTCTTGCTTTAGCCCTAATAAATCCATTGTCATTGTACATGATATAAGCTTAACGTCTTGCTCTTGCGCCATTTCAATTAATTGCGTTAAAGTTAAGGCATTATGTTTTTCCATTACCTTCTTAATCATTTTCGGTCCCATACCTAACATCTGCATTTTGGATAAACCTAGTTTTTCTGCACCACGTGGCATCATACGGCCAAACATTTTTTCAAGGAAGCCTTTTTTTACTTCAACCGGCTCCTGCTTACGTAATGCGTTAATGCCCCAAAACGTATGGAAAATCGTTACTTCATGATCATAAGCTGCTGCACCATTTGCGATAATATACGCTGCCATCGCTTTATCATAATCTCCACTAAATAAAACAATTGTTGTCCTTTTCTTTTCCATTATACTCTCCCTCATACCGTATAGGGTATTATTTTATTTAAAAAATATAAAGCCCATCGTTATCGACTCTTTACAAGTAGATTAACTGCTTCTTGGATGGATTCATTCATTTTCATTGAATCTTTTTCTGCATTTTGTACGCATTCAACTAAATTTTCACTTACTATAACACCAATTGTACGATCTACTCCTGAACGAACAGCAGATAATTGCGTAATGACTTCTTTACAATCTTCCCCTTCATCCATCATACGTAAAATACCTCGCAATTGACCTTCAATACGTTTCATTCGATTTGTCACTTTGCTATCATACGTCATATACTCAACTCCTTTTTCGCATTGACGTATTATTTACATGGTTTATACTATACCCTATAAGGTATTAGGTCAACTATAAAATTCAAGAAAGGTGATTTAAAATGAAAAGATCATTGTTAACCGTAGTCTTACTAGTATTTCTAAGTGCTTGCTCATCTGCCACTTATGACACTATTTCACTAGATGAAATCCATAGCTATATTGAGCAAGAATATATCATTGTGGATGTGCGTGAGCCTAATGAATACGCTGAAGGGCATATTCCCGGCGCTATTAATGTACCTTTATCCGGGCTACAACAAGGAAATTTAGCCCCTTTAGAAAAGGACGCTAATTACATTATTATTTGCCGCAGCGGCAATCGTTCACAAACCGCGAGCGACATTTTATACAAGGAGGGGTATACTGTTATCAATACATCTGATGGTATGTATTCTTGGTCAGGTGAAATCGAGTAATCAACTTAATAGTCCTCCCAAAAGAAAAAAGTCTCGTGAATCAGCGAGACTTTTTCTATATAGTTCGTTCAGTTAAACTACATTGTTGTGTGCAGTTTAGAAGCTCCACCGATGACAAAATTTTTTCTGTCATTTATTAGTTCACCTGATTAAAAATCCATACCCATATAGGTATTATTATCAAGGTGATACTTTACATCTTCCACTCTTTTCGAAGCATTCCATACACAACGTGATCTACATAATGGTCGTATAACCATTCAGCACTACGAATCGTCCCTTCTTGTATAAACCCTAGTCGCTCAGGAATCGCCCGACTTTTCACATTGCCTTCTGCCACATGTATTTCGACCTTTTGTAAATGATAGTAGTCAAAGGCAATTGCCAGCATGGCCTTTGTTGCACGTGTCATAATGCCATGACCTTGGTAGCGCTCATCTAACATATAGCCAATAAAGGCTGTTTTATTTGCCGGATTGATCGAATTAAAGCCGATCTTCCCGACAATTTTTCCTTGATAGACGATCGCTGTATCAAGGGCTGTCCCTTCGGCAAATTTTCTCAAATTCATGTCGATATTTTGCTTGGTCCCACTGACTTCTGTTGAATAGTCAAGCCATCCTAGCCATTCCCGCAAATAGTTACGGGAGCGATCTATCATCTCAAAAATTCCCTCTGCGTCATGCTGCGTAACTAGACGTAATTCAATTTCTTCATCTACCTTATATGTAAACATTTAAATCCCTCCTTGTAATTTTAACTATCATGTCATAATAATCCATTTTTTACAAACCCCAAAAATCCCGAACATAGACATTTACTACATTCGGGATTTCTTTTATATTTTGAACTGACGTACTGCCTGTTGTAATTCTGCTGCCATTTCTGATAGCTCATTTGCTTGGCGACTCATTTCATCGACTGTTTTTAGTTGGCTATCCGTTGCATCTGTTACTTCTTCTACATATACCGCTGCAGCATTTGCGGATGCCGACATTTCCTCCATAGAAGCAGATACTTCTTCTGTATTAGCGCTCATTTCTTGTGCAGATTGGCTTAATTGCCCAATTTCACTTGTAATCTGTTCAACCGCTTGTACAATTTCCATAAACCTTGACTCCAGTATGTAAATGTACTGTAAACCTTGCTCGACGGTATCCTCACTCAGTTCAGCGGCGCGCACTGCTTCTCCTGTATAGGCTTGTACTTTTTCAATTAACTTATTAATTTGAGCTGCAGAATCGGCTGTTTGCTCCGATAATTTTCGAACTTCACCTGCTACAACTGCAAAGCCTTTTCCTGCTTCTCCTGCACGTGCCGCTTCAATTGAAGCATTAAGCGCAAGTAAATTTGTTTGTTCAGAAATATCTGTAATCATTTTTGAGATTAGACCGATTTCCTTTGATTCATGATCTAATTTTCGAATGACTTGTAACTCTATTTCTGTGCCACCTTGAATCGCCTTCATTTGATGAATCGAATCATTAACTGCTTCATGCCCTTCACGTACTTTCGTTTCAATAAATTGTGTATGCTCGGTAACTGTTGACGCAACTTCTGCTACATGCTGTACGCCAAGTGCCATTTGTTCCATTGCTGTTGCACTCTCATCAGCCATAGTCGATTGAATATTCGAGCCGCGCTCTACTTCTTCAATCGCACTTGCTATCCCTTTTGTTACACTTGTCACAGCATTTACATCACTCATTAAATCACACGAAGCCTCACTCACATTCGTTGCATTTTTATTTACTTGCGCAATCATCGTCTTCATATTGGTAACTGTTCTTGTTAATGAACGTGCAAGTGAGCCAAGTTCATCTAGGCGTTTACGATGTTTTTCAGGTATTTCCTGTGTAAAGTCGCCTTCTGATAAATATTCACTAATGCGAACTACTTCGGTAATCGGTTTACTTATTGAACGTGTTACGAAAATTGCAAAAAACAATCCGATAAATACTGAAAACATAGTGGAATAAATAAGCCCCTTTTTCATATCCGATAATCCAGCAAGCATCTCGTGCTTAATAGCTGTGACAGCAATCGTCCAACCATTATTTAACGAATGAAAGCCTAGTAGCTGGTCATTGCCATTAGAATGTGTGAAGTCGTAAAAGCCTTCCTCGTTATTGAGCATCTCTTCGATAGCAGTAGCTTCACCCGTCATTTCACCAGTTTCTTTAGCTTGCGTTAAAAAATTCACTTGATTTTTCACATTTTCACGGTTTTGATGTGCTTGAATTGTGCCTTCTTCATTCACGATTAAAGCATAACCTGTTTCGCCAACTGTGATTGTTTCGATAACAGATGATAAAAAGTACCCATCCATACGTGCAAGTAGCAACGCTTTTTCATTTGTTACTGTTTCAATCGGTGTCGCTATCATAATAACCGGCTCATTTGTGACACGGCTAATAATAATATCCGACATCGCAGTATTGCCTTTAAATGCTTCAATAATATAATCACGGTCGCTAAGATCAGCTGTTGTGCCATCTGAATAATAAGAAATGCCGTCAGGAGTTACAATACCAAAGCCTATGTAATCTTCGCTCTTTTCAATTCGCTTATTCAAATAAGCAAATTGTGTTTTTAAATCCATTGACTGCACAGCACTTTGCTCAGCAATCGATTCTACTTCTATATATGTACGTTTGAAAAATTCTTCAATATAATGTCCTACATCTTCAGCTTTCCACTCTAAATCAATTTCTGCTTGTTCAGTTAAAGCACGGGCACTACTAAAGTAAGACAATGTCCCTAACATTACACAAGTTAACAAAAGTAGCATTACAATTGAAATTGTTAATTTTACGCCAATACCTTTGATTTTCACAAATAAACCTCCCTTAATTAATATTTTATTCCATACTTTGGTAATTTTATAGCTATTCTCATAATAACATATAAATTATTGCGTAAACATAATTTCCTATTAATAGTCCATAAAAAAAGAGTGCCGCTAAATTTCGGCACTCTCATTCTTTCAATCATTTATTTACTTTTTAGTTCCATAACTACTATTTCCGGTAAATTAAATAGGCGATACGGTACAATACTATTGCCTAATCCTCTGCTCACTACCATCGTCGTATCATTTTCAGTAAACGTTCCAGCAGTGTATTTCGGGAACATCCCTTGCCCCGGAGCAACGAGTCCCCCAATAAACGGTAGGCGAACTTGCCCTCCATGTGCATGACCCGAAAACACTAGATCTACATCCTTTGCGACATATGTGTCAAAGCGTTCTGGGCGGTGCGATAGCAGAAGGGTAAACATATCATCAGGCACATTCGCTAGTGCAATATTAAGCATTTCTTCTGTTTCCATGCCCATAAGCGGATCTTCAATTCCGACAATCGCTAAACGCTCCCCGTCGCGTTCAAGTACGAGCGATTCATTCGGTAATACATGTACTCCAAGTTCAATTAGCGCTATATAAATTTCGTCCATCTTATTTATTGCCACTTCATGATTCCCTAGCACATAATAAACATCCGCTATTTTCACAAAAGCTTCAACAGCATGCAAGCTATTTTCTAAATCATATCGGTTACTATCAATCAAATCCCCTGTAATGAAAATCGCATCTGGATTGGTAGCCCGTACTTTTTCAATAAGTTTTTGTTGGTTGTCACCGAATGTGGCATCGTGTAAGTCAGTTACTTGTGTAATCCGGTAATTATTAAAGCTGCTCGGTATTTTTTCGGATTCTAACACATGCTCCGTTACAACGAGCCACTGATTATTGATTTCAAGGAAAATATACAATGCAATAATGAATACCATCAATTTAACTAGCTTTTTCAACGTCCACCGCTCAATTCATTATTAATAATATAGGTAGTTAATCATCCCACTATTATCAATAATATTAATATGTTTCGGAACATTCAAGTGTAACATTTGTTGTCCCATCAAATAATTGGAATATATCACTGCATTTAATTGGTTTTCGTTTTGATTTTCATAATGGTTTTCCAAAATTTCTAAAGTCGGTTGAATGCGGTGGTACGTCACTGGTAACTGATCTTTTTCCACAATCGCGAGTGTATTGCCCTGCAATTCCATCTGTGGTGCTACGACTTTATCTGTCATGTCGATACCAGAAAAAATAAATGGGAATTCATAGTAGCTTGCAAAAATTTCATTCGATGCTGGTTCATCTCGCCAAGTGACTATTACATGTACAGACGAATATTCACGATTAGTCGTTAATATAAGCTCATCTGTTGGTAACTCCATAGACCATTCATTTTTCAAATACGCTGGATCAATCTCATCAAAGCGCTTTTCCTGCACAAGCTGGGTGAGAAACTCAGCTTCATCGAGCTTTTCTTTCACTTCTTGTTCAGATAATACCTCTTTTTTCACATTTGGTAAATAAGGCATGGCAATCATAAGGACAACCCCAATTACGATATACATGCCTAAAAAGATGTAAATTCGCTTCGGTGTCCATATTTTTATGCGCGCAGACAATCGACGTATTGCTGCAATGATAATGAAGATCAAAATAAGCATAACAATAATCGGTAAAAAGCTTATCATCTGCGCACCTCCTGTCTATTCGTTACAATGCACGCTATACTATACAGTAGGAAAGACGTGATGAATGCCTTAAACATAAAGACACTGTAGCTGTGATCTAGTAGCCATAAGAAAAAATTGCGCTCCAGCGGAATGACGCGAATAAATAACGTAAAAACAATTATAGCTAGAATAACTGTCAATACTTTCGATACTTTAATAAAGCTACCGATGAAATAACCGACTGCTGAAGCAAATAGCAAAATCATATACAGTGTAAAAAATGTCGTCATACTTGGGAATATAGTCCCTATCACCACGTCGTAATCAAAGAACATCATTTTGATAAATAGCGTAATATTATTCGTCAAAATAGCTGTTACAGTTGCGAAAAAATTTGCAATACATAAAAATAGGATAGTTGAAATATTTGCGCTCAGTCTCGTTGTTGGTATAGAGAAATTCTCTTTCACTAATTGACTTGCAGCCAGTGTTATCCCAATACCTACCGCAGTAAACGCTGAAACCATCATGACTGAATCTAAACTATAAAAATACTCTCTAAGCTCCATATTATTGATCCCGCTACCACTCATCCCGCTATGAGAGGATAGAAACGAAAAGATTATCTGAACAAAGACAAAAGTCGTCAATATATTGCTATACGTCACCATTTTCCATTTCACTTGTGCGGTAATATTGTTCAACAGTGACACATTATTCGAATACATCATCGATACCTCCTCTCGATTTTGCTGTTACGTATTTACAAACATCACTTGCTGAAACCGGTAATACTTGAATATTTGCGTCGCGAAGTTGCTGTTCGTTTAGTGTAAGGGTTTGTGCTTGAACAACCATTTCTGCAAACGGAGCTTCCTGTTTTTCAAATAAAATGTTTGCTTGCGTGCGGTATTGTTCAAGTGCATCCCGTTGCCCAATTAAGCGCACCGCATATTGCTGCATATGTTCTAGTGATTCATGGAGCGCTACCTTTCCGTTATCAATAAGTAGGATTTCCTCAATTAAATGCTCAATTTCCTTTAAATGATGGCTTGAAATAATAATTGTACGCGGGTGTGCGATATATTCCTTTAAAATTGCACGGTACATATCTGAACGAATCGCTTCGTCCATTCCGTTCATTGGCTCATCTAGCAATGTCACAGCGCATCTACTCGCTAATCCGTAAATTAAATTGAACGTTGAGCGTTGGCCTTTGGATAAGTTGTAATGGAAATTCTTTGGTGACAACCCGGCATAGCTAAGTAGCTTTTTTGCTAAATCTCCTTGCCAGTTTGGGTAGAATTTTTCTGCGCTTTTTAAAATATGTGCTACGTCGCTATTATTAGGAAATGTCATTGCTTCTTCAATTAAAATCGTATTCGTGGCAACGGTTAAATTATTGAATGGCTTGTCGTTATTAATGCACACTTCGCCATCTGTCGGCTTTAAATGGCCCGCTAAAATTTTTAACATTGTCGATTTCCCTGCACCGTTACGTCCAACTAAGCCTATAATTTTTTGCTCGTCCAGAGCACATGTCACACCTGCCAATGCTTGCTTGCCACGGTAAGATTTTGTCAGCTCTGTGCACTGTATCACTGGCATTCCCCCCTTTGCATTTTTTGAATAAGATTGATGAGTTCGTCATCTGTTACAGATAATCGGCGCGCTTCTAGCACTATATCGCGTGCAAGTTGCTGCAATGTTTCATTACGTCTCGTTTGCAAAATCATGTCTTTCGCCCCTACTGTCACAAACATGCCAAGCCCCCTTTTCTTGTACAGAATATTTTCATCAAGTAAAATTGTTAGCCCTTTGCCTGCCGTTGCGGGATTTATATTAAACATTTCTGCTAACTGATACTGAGAATACACTTTACCATCTGCTGTTAAGCGGTCTGCCAGTATTTCATTGCGTATCCAGTCCGCTATTTGCACATAAATGGGCGTTGTGCTTTCTACATTTACATTCAAATCAAGCGCTCCTTCCAATTTTAATCAGTGCATTAGTGTTGTAATGTACTATATATAATTTTACAGTTGAAGTCAAGGTATAAACAAGGTTCATCAACATAAATCGAGGTTGATATGTAGACACCTCACACTACACTCCGAGCTACGCTTTCCGCAGGCATGGCCTCAGTCTCCTCGTCAAACGTACCTCTCTCCGTTCCGTGTGCTAACAATTACTGATAAATCATTCTAGATAATACATTTTGCTAAATTTCATCAAAAATTATGGCGAAGAGTCGGTAATATGTAGAAATTTGAAAAATGGCTCTTGATTAAAATTAGAAAGATGAAATTATTAATAAAGCGTTTTGTTGATTGGAGTGGAGCCAGCGTGACTCCTTGGGGATTAGCGTCACTAAGGAACGAAGGCTAAAACCGTCACATCGTGTGACAACGCCTTCGTGACCAACGTCCTGTTGGCCTGAGACCCCGCAACGCAGTGAGGAGGCTCATCGGACGCCCCCAGGAAAGCATGCTGGAGCAACGGAAATCACCCCCTAGTTACGGTGAAGATACATTAATAACCTAATTAACAAAAAAATAGGTCATCCAGAATGATAGGCGATATTGGAACATAATTGAATGATTGTACAAATAATAATTCATCCACAGCCGAGCGTTTTAACATAAAACTTATCCCCCTTTCTATCCACATTTTCTATGTTCTCCACAGCTTTATCCTCAACTAAGCGACTTACCCACATGAAGGGTCACTCGAAAATGGTGAAATTAAAAAAACTTATCCCCAAAAACGCGAAAAACGCCTACTTCCGTTAAGAAGTAAGCGTCAGGTATTGTGTATAACTTTATTTCGCGTTTAACTATGATTAATCTTTACTTTACCTCGTGTTCATCGATTGTTACTTCTAATTCACTAAGGACCGTCGCTTCCTCACCAAATAGCACTGGTTTTAACATATCTTCCCCAGAGCCTTCCGCTAAAGGTACGCTTGAACGATACGCCGCGCGACAGACAAGATGCCCTGCCACCGGTGCAGTAATGAACACAAAAACAATACCTAAAATTAAACGAATACTAAAAAAGCCGTCGTGACTCCAAAAATAAATGAAAGCCCCTAACAAACAAGCTAATACGGACAAAGTGGCACTTTTCGTTGCAGCGTGTGAGCGTGTATACACATCGGGTAAACGAATCATACCGTATGCACTAATAACACTAATAATTGAGCCTGCTAAAATGAGCAGGACGGCTAGCCATTCAACGATTTGATTTACGCTCAACGATAACACCCCTTTCGATATATTTAGAAAACGCAATCGTACCGATAAATGCTAAAATACCTAAAATTAATATAGCTTCTAAAAAAGCTTTCGTTTTCAGTAAAATCGACACAATTGCAATCGCAGAAATAATGTTTACACCAATTGTATCTAGTCCGATTGCACGATCTGGCATCGAAGGTCCTTTAATGACACGGTACAGAAGGAGTGCCACTGCTACCATAAATAAAGTCAGTGAAATTACTAAAATTTTCTCAATCATTAACGTGTCACCTCCAAAATGGCTTGCTCGAACTTACCGATTGACCGAATAACTGCTTCCTTTGATTCTTCTATATCCATAGCGTGAATAAAGAATGTATCGCCTTCCTCCGATACTTCCATTACGACCGACCCTGGTGTTAATGTAAGTAGTAGTGCAAGAACTGTAATTTCCCAATCGCCACGTAGCTCTGTTTTATATGTGAAAATGCCTGGGGTGAAGTTTAATTGTGGCATAAGCACTTGCTTTAATACCGCAAAACTAGACAGCAATAACTCTTGGATAAAGAGCAAGATGAGTTTGAAAATTTTCACTACACGACGTAAATAAAATTGCGTTCCAAAAAAACGGTGCATTACATATAAAATCATAACCCCTACTAAAAACCCGGCAACAAATGTAGAAAAGTTTGCATTTGGATCATCTTTTAATAAAAACCACAGTGCCGCAATAAATAAATTTAATATAAATTGGCCAAACATCTACTCACCTTCCTTTACTGAGCCCCAAGAATTGCTTCAATATAAATAGACGGGTTAGCTAACGTTCGAGCCGCATCCTTTACATAAACCGCCATACTTTCCGCACCGAAACCTAGAGCAATAATACATATTGCAAGCAATGTAAATGCAGCATATGCCCCTTTTGGTATCGATTTTGCATCCTCTTTACTAACTGACGTTTCCCCGAAAAATGATGCTAGGAAAATACGAAGCAATGAATAGAGTACGATTACACTAGAACCAAAACCAATTGCAAGTAATATGTAAGATTCTGTCGCAATAGCTCCTTGTGCTATTAATACTTTTCCGATAAAGCCACTCAGTGGTGGAATACCGGCAAGTGCGCATAACACTATAAAATAAATCCAACCGAAGAGTGGATAATGTCGAATTAGGCCGTTCATATTTTTAACAACAATTTCACCTGTTAAATAGACCATTGTCCCAACTATTAAAAAGAGTAATGCCTTAGCTAACATATCATGCAATAAGTAATATACAGCGCCTGCAAATGCGCTCTCCGTGCCGACCGCTAAACCAATCAAAATAAAGCCAACCCCAATAATGACATTGTAAGAAGCAATTGTCCGAACATCGCGTCCTGATAATGCTCCCATACATCCCGCGATAATCGTCAACCCGGCCATAACACCGATGATTGTATGTGTTACCTCAATATTTAAAGGAAACATTAATGTAAATGTACGGAATAGCGCATAAATGCCTACCTTTGTAAGTAGTGCCGCAAATAATGCTTGTACAGCAGTTGGTGGCACACTATATGAACCTGGTAACCAGAAAAATAGAAGTAATCCCGCTTTTAAGCTAAAGACGACTAAAAATAAAATCGCTACTGTCGTTAGCATTGGATCTTGCCCAACTTCTGCTACTCGCTGGGCAATATGAGCCATATTCAAGGTTTTTAACGTACCGTATAAATAGGCGAGAGCTACTAAAAACATCCAAGATGCAACTATATTAATAAGTACATATTTTAAAGATTCGCGTAGTTGGAACTTCTCTCCCCCAAGCGCAATTAGTACGTAAGAGGCGAGCAACATCACTTCGAAGCATACGAATAAATTGAAAATATCGCCTGTTAAAAACGAGCCATTGACCCCAGCAATAAGGAATAAAACAAATGGATAAAAGAACATCCTTTCATGTCGTTCTCCAATTGTAGAAAAAGCATATAGTAGACAAATGGCGGTAACGATGCTCGCAGTTAGTACTAATAAAACCGAAAATGAGTCCGCTACAAATAAAATACCAAACGGCGGTAGCCAGCCACTAAAATCGATTTTCATAATCCCTACAGATTGAACTTGGACAAGCATGATAATTGAAATAACACTAACGAAAAGCATCGTCACAAAACTTACGATACGCTGTAATTTAATATGCTCTCGCATAAAGACGAGTAAAATAGCCGTAATAATCGGTACAATCAATGGCAATACAATCATATTATTCATTTGGCGATCCCCCTAGCTTGCTCAGATCATCCGTACCATTCGTCTTATACATGCGATAAGCAAGTACTAATACAAATGCCGTCACCGCAAAGCTAATAACTATAGCTGTTAAAATAAGCGCTTGTGGCAAAGCATCTGTGTACGGACCATCCGACTGACTTAGCAGTGGTACATCCCCTTTTTTTAATCCACCAACCGTTAAAATAAGTAAATGTACAGCATGCGATAAAACCGCAGTACCTAAAATAACGCGAATAACTGTAAGTGAGAGAATTAAATAAGTAGCAACGGTAACCAAAATGCCAACTAATATAACAATGATTGATTCCATACTATTCATCCTCACTTATACTTAAAATAATCGTAACAAGTGTACCGATCACTGTTAACGCAACACCCGCTTCAAAAATCGTGACAGTCGATAAATGAGTTTTACCTAGTAATGGCAAATCGAAATATCTATCTGTTTGCGTTAAAAACGGTACATCAAAAAAGATTGACCCAATCGCCGTACCCGTAGCAAGTAAAACACCAGTTGCTGCAACTTTTTTAAAATCAAACGGCATGCCTTCATGCACCGTCTCAATATCATACGTTAAATACAGCAGTACGATGGCCGAACCGAGTACGAGTCCGCCGATAAAACCGCCACCCGGTGCGTTATGCCCTGCAAAAAAGAGGTACACACCGAGCGTTAATATGATAAATACGACTGCCCTTACGACTGTGCGTAAAATGACATCATTAATTTTCAACGTCCGAGTCCCCCTTTTTCGCTTTTAGCTTAATAAGTGTGTAAACGCCCAAGCCAGCAATAAATAATACGACAACTTCAAGCATCGTATCAAATGCACGGAAATCGCCTAAAATGGTATTGACGATATTTTTTCCGCCAGCTAAATTGTACGAGTCTTCAAAGTACGATGATATTGACTCAAATTTGTCGTAATTGAGGACTGCTAATCCGATTAACGTCACCGTAGCCCCGACCAAAATTGAAATGGTCGCCTTCGAAAATTTCATTGCCTTTGAAACATTTTCCTTCGACAAATCCGGCAAATACTTAAAGCATAGTAAAAACAATGCTGTTGTTACGGATTCCACTACAAGCTGTGTTAACGCAAGATCTGGCGCACGAAATACAACAAAGAAAAATGCGACTGAATACCCGAGTACACCGTTTAATAGCACTGCAGTAATGCGCCCTTTCGCAAAAAGAAGTGACACCACAGCAAATACCATTACTAGTACTAAAATGAGCTCATAATATTCCACCGGTGAGTCTTTTGCAGGATTCCAAGAAAATGCATCACTTAATAAGAAATAACCGGCGACTACTGCAACAAAAAATACATAAATATAAACAAAGTAATACATTAGTTGTCCATTCATGTAGGAACGTGTTAATGAATGTGATTTTGACTCACTAAAACTGATTAAACGCTCGTAAAGTGCATTAAACGAATATTTTTGCGGCAATATTTGATACACCGAACGCCATTTTTTTAACGTTCGGTATAAAATCATCCCAACAATGACAACACTAATCGTCATAAACAATTCTGGCTTAAATCCATGCCAAAATGAAATTTCCTTCGTCAACTGCACAGGATAAGGAAAGTTAGGATATACACTTAACATTGCTGGCTGCAATATATATTGTCTTAATATGTTTGGAAAGAAGAAAATGCCAACGACTAGAGCGACAAGTATAAACGGAGAAATTAACATACCTAAAGGTGCTTCATGTACTGGCTTTTCTATACGCTCAGGTTTTCTTTGTCCCCAAAACGTTTGGGCAACAATAATCACACTGTATACAAATGTAAATACACTCGCTATCCAAGCAACAACAGGGAAAATTAGACCGAAACTTTCGAGTGAAAAAATATTTAAACTTAAAATTTCTACTGTTGCGGCAAAAAACATTTCTTTACTTAAAAACCCGTTAAATGGTGGTAATCCTGCCATTGAAAAGCTGCCGATGATCGCAATCGTAAATGTAAATGGCATTAGTGTCATTAATCCACCAAGACGGCGAATATCTCGTGTCCCGACTTCATGATCGACAATACCGACCATCATAAAAAGTGCACCTTTAAATGTAGAATGGTTAATTAAATGGAATAACGCCGCAAATGTTGCTTGCGTATAGATGATGGAGTCAGAACTATAACCAAGAGCAAATGCCGCCGAGCCAAATCCTAATAAGGACATAATGAGACCTAGCTGACTAACAGTAGAATACGCGAGTAATGCCTTCAAATCATATTGGCGTACTGCGTTAAATGAGCCCCAAAAGAGTGTTAATATCCCTATACCACTCACAGACCAAAACCATACTTCATGACCGCCGAAAATAGGTGTCATACGCGCAACTAAATATATACCTGCCTTCACCATCGTTGCAGAATGGAGATATGCACTAACGGGTGTTGGTGCTTCCATCGCATCTGGAAGCCATATATGGAATGGGAATTGAGCCGATTTTGTGAAAGCCCCTAGTAATACGAGTACCATTGCTGGAATAAATAAATTATGCGTTTGAATCATATTAAAATTTGAAATTAATTCACGGATGCTAAATGTACCAGTCATGTCATATAGCATTAAAAATCCGGCAAGCATGGCAACGCCGCCAATAACGGTAATGGTCATTGCTTTGCGAGCCCCTGCACGAGAAGCTTTGCGGTGATGCCAAAACGCGATGAGTAGGAATGACGATACACTCGTTAACTCCCAAAATGCATACAGCACCATTAAATGATCGGAAAAAACGACGCCAAGCATAGCGCCCATGAAAAGTAATAAGTAGCAATAAAAATGCTGAAGAGATTCCTTCGTTGATAAATAAAAAATCGAGTATAAAATAACTAAACTACCCACACCGGTAATGAGTAAACTAAATATCATACTCAAACCGTCTAAATATGTTGTGAAGTTAATATTAAAAGAGGGGATCCACTCATAAGTTTTTATAAATGTTTGTCCATTCGCTATAAGTGGAATATATGTAGCTAATAAACTAAATAAAGTGACCGGCACAGCTAACACGAGCCATCCGATATGAAATTTTTTAAATCGCCTATATATAAATGGAATGAACGCAGCCATAATAAACGGTAGTAGTATGGAAAATTCAACGATCACAAGCTAAAACCCCCCAATTTCAAGTATAAACACTTATTTTTCTAGCAAAAAAAGCAAATTTCCCCAATACACTTGACTAACCAAATAACTCGCGGCATAATAGTGTGTCATACAGATGAGATTATTTTTGCTATATAAAGTAACTTCACTATTTTATTAGAAAAAATGTTTAGTAACAAAAAAATATGTAAAGAGTATCAAATAAAATATATTACCAAATAAAATTATACAATAGAACTGTGCTCAATGCACTGCAACACCCCCTTTTTTAACTCGATTATGCTAAATTTCTCAAATTCTTAATCATTTTAATAGAGTAATATTAATATAAAGAGGTGCAAGCTAAAATGAAATACGTGAAAGGTCGAATAGACGAAAGTATTTTAGTTTGTGTTTACTACGGACTCAATGGTGAACGTCTTATCCGTAGAGGACATAAACTGGCAACATTACTCGATTGCCCTTTATATGTTTTAACGGTAGATGCACAGCCACTAGATGCATTTGATGCTGAAAAATCAGGTTATATCGAGCATTGGCAGCAGTTGACAGAAGATTTACAAGTGGAACAATTCATTATTCGAGATAACGAAAAGCGCCCTATTCAAAAAGTCATTACTGAAGTAGCGAGAAATTATAACATTACACAAATAATAGTTGGGCAAAGTGCACAAAGTCGCTGGGAGGAAATTACGAAAGGGTCATTTTTAAACGTCCTTTTACGTGAAATACCGTTTGTTGATTTTCATATTGTCGCAGTTAAACGTCCTACTGAAGATGAGTTATATGATATTTACGAAAAAGGTGTGCGTGCTTACTTGATTCCAGACGAGGAACATTATAAAATCGCGTTTACTTGTCCAAAAATACCGACGATCGAAGGCATTTTCTTCAAGGAAATTGGTACTGACTTCGATAATGGCATTTTCAAATTTACGTACAACAAAAAAATGCATGAACTGACAATTACAGAGGGTATTATAGCAAATCCTCAATTAATACCAGCACAGTGCATAAATAAATAATAGTTAGAAGGGAGCGTCTGAAAATGAACGTCCCCTTTTTTATTTAAAGTAGAATGTTTTATTATTTTCCCCCAACTTTTCATTAACCTCACTTTAATTAGAAAAGGAACTGTTAAAATGGGGGTCTTACTGCCCGTTAATGTGCGATAAATTCAACAAAAAAGCGTCAACACTCCAAGATCAACACTCTATATATTACTATTTTATTTTTTTATCGTTTTTATCCCTATTACTCTTAAAAATATATCTCCACCCAGCATTACTTCAAATCCACTCGAATAAAGAAATAATGCAAACCGTTAACGATAAGGCTCCAATCCCAAATAATATAGCTCCACTAGCAATATTAACTTTATTTTTCTTCCCTAATTTAAAAATAAATAGAAAGCCACAAACTATTGAAATAATGAAAATTATAAAGAATCCTAAATGTACAATATATATTTTCAATACACCTCTTTATTTTTCTCATAAGTCATCAATATTAAAAGGCTATTAATGTTTTAACTGTATCATTTTCATCTGTAATGTATTTTATATTTTTGTAACCTGCAGTTACTGCTTTTGAATAATGATTCCACTTAATATATCATTCAAATATTTCCCGAAAGCATTTGGGATTTCAAAAGATAAGCCCCTCATTTTTACTAATCCTCTTTGCATTTTATGTTTATTAAGAAAAACTAATTTTTCTTAAGATGAGAAATCATCAATAATTTCGATCACTTCGATATTTCCGTTTATCAATAGTTCAGTAAGCTCACCATTCACATTTCCTTGCCAATACTCTTTCGCTTGATCAATTTTCCGAGAGAAAGAAACGCCATCCTCTTTAGGCAAAAGGTTTCCATCCCCTTCAAAACTATTCCCTGTAACTCGCAGTTTTACAATTTGTAAAACTTGACGGTTATATGTATCAAATACTTCTTTCCATTTCAAAGCATCTTCATAAGTTTTAGCAGCGTATAAGCAAGACAGTCTAGAAGGATACTCAGGATGTTCTTGCAGTCTAACCATTTCTAGTATTACTTCTCTCACAGCTCTAATTGTTTGACCTACATACTTAATAGCTACTTCGGCATTTTCCTTATTAAGGTTCAACCCCTCCTCTGTATATTGACCATATAAAATTTGAATAAAGTCTTCACCTTTAGCATTCAATTGTTCCTTTTCAAAAAAGAAGCGATATAAAGTGTTTTTTTGATCCTTGTCAAAGTTAATGATTTGTCCCAGAGCCATGTTTTTTCTAGTAACAAGGTGATAAGCATAAAATTCGTTCATAGTATCACTCCTTCTAGTTTTAATAACCCTTATTTTACCAGAACAAGTAGTTATTTATAATATAAAAAGCATCTACACAATATATGTGCAGATGCTCAAATTACATAGTGCTCACGTTGGAAACAAAGGTAATACTTAAACTTTTAGCGAGTCACGGAGGCCCCTAGCAGTATAATACGATTGTGCTACACAAAACCGTGTCATAGCGGGAATCACAATAGATGGCCCCACCCAGTTTTCGACCTCATTTCATCTGACTATCCAATTAAGCCTTCGCAGCATGATCTTTCGGTAAGAACAATGCAACAAACAGTAAAATTGGTAAAATAGAAACAGCGATCATCGTAAATTCAATACCGTAAATATCCATTAGCATACCTGTAAAAATTGCCCCAATTGCTCCCATCCCGAATGAGAATCCTGTCATTAGGCCAGCCATCGTCCCAATTTTACTTGGCACTAATTCCTGTGCATACACAACCGTGACGGAAAAGCTAATCATAATAAGCGTACCAATTACAATCAATAACACCGGCACAAGCAATAATGGTACATACGGTAGTATTAAACAAAATGGCATTGGTGCAACAACTGATAATAAAATGACATTTTTCCGTCCAATGCGGTCAGATAATGGCCCGCCAAAAAACGTACCTACAACACCACACGCCATAAATAAGAAAATCAATACTTGCCCTTTTGTAATCGTTAAATCGTAATGCTCGATTAAATAAAATACATAAAAGCTTGTAATGTTTGTCGTGTAAAATGAACGCGCAAAAATAATAATAAATAATAAAGTAAGTGCAGTGCCCACCTGCTTTTTTGTTAAAGGAGGTAATGATGATACTAGTACTTTTTTTACCTTAGACAGTTTTTCTGCCTCAAGCTGTTTTTTATACCAAATTGCAATTTTTGTTAAAATAACAATTCCAATCGAAGTCAATACTAATATGATGGAAACACCTTTCATACCAAATGGCAAAATAATAAATGCGCTAATTAGAGGTGCTAAAGCTTGTCCAGAGTTGCCACCTACTTGATATATAGACTGAGATAAACCACGTTTTGTGCCAGCAGCCATAAATGATACACGCGAGCCTTCTGGATGGAAAACAGCAGAGCCAAATCCTAAAAACAAAACTGACACTAAAATCATGTAGTAGCTACCAGACAATATAAGTAGTGTTAGTCCAATAAAAGAACTCACCATACCTATCGGAAGTGCAAAAGGCATTGGCTTTTTATCCGTTACAAAACCAACGACAGGCTGTAATACGGAGGCAAACATATTTAACACGAAAGAAATGAGTCCGAGTTGTGTAAAAGTTAAGCCTAGATCGCGCTCTAGAAGCGGGAACATCGCTGGAATAACAGATTGCATCGTGTCATTGATTAAATGACATACTCCAATAGCGACCATCATTATGTAAACGGGATTATTTTGTTTCACTGTCGTATTTACTGTAGCTGTCGTCATAACGTTGTTCACACTTTCTATGTAGTTTTTTTTACTGCTGTATAGCATGTGTCATTTTCGTTCAAGCTAACCAGCAAGGAGTGAATAGAATGGGAGATATTAATTTTTTTGAAATGTTGGCAAGAACAACTGTAACCTTTTTTGTATTGCTCGTTTTAGCAAGAATTATCGGTAAAAAACAAATAAGTCAGCTTACGTTTTTCCATTATACAACAGGTATAACATTTGGATCTATTGCTGGAGAAATTTCCTCACAAAAAGAAACACCCTTTTGGGATGGGATGTTTTCACTCGTTTGGTGGACTGCACTTACGATAATTGTTAGCTTTATCTCTTTAAAATCAAAGAAAATTCGGGTGCTAGTTGATGATAAACCAATGATTTTAATTTATGATGGGAAAATCAGTGATGCCAACTTACGAAAATCACGTCTTCATTCAGATGAGCTAACCATGTTACTTCGGGAACAAAGCATTTTTTCATTAGACGAAGTGATGTATGCAGTATTTGAAACAAACGGTGAGCTAAGTGTTTTAAAGAAGCCTGCTTTTGCAAATGCGACTAAAGAAGATGCAAAGGCCGATTTAACTTTGCCTAAATATATCCCGACTGAAGTTATTTCTCATGGTAAAATTATTGCTGAAAACCTTATTGAACTCAATTTAACAGAAGAATGGCTATTAAAAAAGCTTAAACGTAAAAATGTAGACTCTGTACAAGACGTCTTTTTTGCACAAGTGTTAGAAGATGGCTCTTTATATATAAGCTTAAAAGGAAGTGCGGGAAATCTTTAGCTTTTTCTCCCGCATTTTTGCAATACCTAACACTAATCTATTTTCATAATATCAAGTGGAGTTACAATCCCAATGAGCTTTTGATGCGGTTTTCCGTTTTCCGTTATAAGTAATGCTTCAAAACGACGCCCGCGCTCCACCCCCTGCTTAAAAATCTCTTCCGCCTCATAAATAGTTATGTATCGACTAATAAACTTATAATTCGCTGAGCTTTTTTCATGTTGTAAAATATCCTGTAATGTCGGCACTTGCTTTGGCAAATGATTTCCTGACATTGAGGTGGCTAGCCAATTTGTAATGCCTACAGTCGTAATTAATCCTTTAAATAGATTGCCTTCGTACACAGGGAATTGTGTATATTTGCGTTTACGTATTACCTTTAGCGTATGGTTAAGCGAATCATTTATTTGAAAAGTCATAACGCGTTTACGAAATAATTGGCCAACAAGTTTGGGCTTAGCAAGCACTTCATCAATATGTTCAATTTTTTCTACAATTTTCAAGTGAGGCTCTGCAATGACAAATTCTGTGGATGTTCTATGATGTACAATAGCATTACGTAAATCGGCATAGGAACGCAAATCATCTTCATATTTCCGGACGAGCGGATTTTTCTTCCTAGCTTGATCGACAAGACGATAAAATGGCATAAAATCCTTTGCTTCGACAATGTCTCGTAGAGTATGGTCAATACGATTAAAAGCTGTTAAAAACCGATTTGAATTTTGCATCTGTATCATACAACAGCCTTCTTTCTATGTATTTTGCTATATTGCTCTATCACCATTATATTGCTAATTTTCGGATTTTTAAATACACTTTCCAAGTATATATAAAAACGGCAAGGCACTATTGCCTTGCCGCTTACATATTATTTATACAATTCCTCAAGCGCATTTTGCATATTCGGACGGATATTTATAACAGGACGCGCAACCTTTGCCTTTGCCTCAGCTTCATCTAAACTAGCAGCTAACCCTAGCTCTAATAATGTCGCAACAGCCATTACACCTGCTCGTCCACCGCCACTACCGCAATGAATATAAATATTTTTACCTGCCTCGTATGCCTCAACTACTTGCGTAGCACCTGACTTAATGCTTGAGGCAGTCGACTCGCTCTCATCTGCAATCGGTGCATGAATATAATCGTAGTCTACAGCTTCATCTCGGCCATTGACACGCACATCAACTACAACATCAATAGCTTCATTAGCAACAGCCTGTTCTGCATCTGCCGCGCCTCCGAAATAAATACGCCCTTTTACTAACTCATCGTAGCTCATAACAAACCTCCGTTAAAGTAAGTCTTTAATGTCTTCATAACGTGGTAAAGCTGTTAGTGCACCCGCTTTTGTTGCAGCCATTGCCCCTAATTTATTGCCGAATGCTACACATTCGATAATTTCTTCTGTCGTAGTAGGGAGACCATTATAATGGACATAACGAAGAACGCCTGCCATAAATGCATCACCTGCTCCTGTCGTATCAACTGGAATAATCTTATCTACTGGTACGTGAATAACCTCGCCATTTAATACCACGTACGCACCATCAGCACCTACTGTAATTAACACAATTGGTACAAGTAATGAGTCAAGCGCCGCTAAGCCTTCTTCAATTGTCTCTGTTTCTGTTAAGAAAAATAGTTCCTCGTCTGTTAGCTTTAAAATATCGGCATCGTCGAAAAATGACGTCACGGTTTCTCGACAATATTCCTCAGTACTCCAACGCAAAGGACGAATATTCGCATCAATCGCGATAATTGCACCTTTTTCCTTTGCTAAATCCACTGCAGCACGTGTCGTTTCAAGTGCTGTTGGATGGAACATTGTACCTGAGCAAACATTAAAAATGGAAGCGCGCTTAAATGCTTCTTCTTGCAATTGCTCCTTCGTCACTTGAAGATCTGGTGTTTCATCAATATAATCCTTGAAAACTCGCTCGCAATCTTCTGTCAAATGAACATACACGCCGCTCACACGTTTCTCCGGTACGTAAACGGCATAATCCAAATTGACGCCTTCATTGATAATTTCATTGCGCACAAATTCAGATGTTTCGTCATCACCTGTAATCGTAATTAATGCAGACGGTGCACCAATACGACTAATGCCGGCTGCGACATTAACCGTTGCGCCACCTAAATATTTTGTAAAAGCTGTATTCGTTACATCATTCGCTATATAATCGACAAAAGCGTCTCCATAAATTAAAATAAAATCTTTTTCTGACTGACTCATGAGTTGTTTAACCTCCGGAAGTATGGTCATTATAGATTAACATATAACCATTACTACTATAAAGTTTTATACTATTCAAAACATAGGGAAAAACGCTCTTTCATCAAAAGTTTGATATACTTTTAGTGAAAGGAAGAGATACTATGGAAATTATTATTCGACAAGCACGACCTGTAGAAGCAATAAAAATTGCCCCTCTGATTTTTGATGCGATTGGAGAAATCGCCAATCGTTTAACAGGTGAGCATGAAGAAGATGCGATTTTAAACACATTAACTGAACTTATTACTCGTACAGATAATCGACATTCATATTTGAATACACATGTTGCAATGCAAGGAGATCAACTTTTAGGTATTGTCGTACTTTATGATGGTTTGTCTGTTAAAGCACTTGATGCTAATTTAATGGCGTGGCTAAAAGAGAAAAAGGTAGCTGCTACAATTGATGTAGAGGCACATGATGACGAATATTATATTGATACTATTTGTGTAGCTCCTACCGCGCGGGGGCTTGGTATCGGCACTAAATTACTTGCCTATGCGGAGCAAATAGCAAGAGAAAAAGGCTATACAAAATTATCTTTAAATGTAGAGTTAGAAAAAGAGAAGGCTCGGGCTTTATATGAACGCGTTGGTTTTGTAATTACAGAACCATGGACAATTATTGACGAACCATTTCATCATATGGTGAAGACTCTTTAAAGGAAGGATCTAAAGGAAGGTTTTACATGAAAAATTTTATTTTCCCACTTATGATTGTTATTGCCTCTAGTAGTTACGGCATTTTATCTACAATTGTTAAAGTGGCAATGCAACATGGATTTACATCAGCTGAGGCCATTACAAGCCAGTATGTATTTGGCTTTGCACTCGCCTTACTGTTATTTATTGCGACACAGCGTACTATACCAAAGTTGAATAAATCGGGCGCAATTACATTGGCTTTAGCAGGTGCCCTTACAGCAACAACCGGAATTGTGTACGGACAATCATTAAATTATTTACCGGCATCACTTGCGGTTGTGTTGCTATTTCAATTTACATGGATTGGTTTATTTATAGATTGTGCGCTCAAAAAACGATTACCAAGTCGACCAGAAGCAATCTCACTCGTCTTTTTATTTGCGGGTACTATTTTAGCAGCAGGTATTGTGGATGTTGATTTATCTGCTATTGCTTGGCAGGGCTGGGTATTAGGATTGATCTCTGCAGTTAGTTTTGCGTTATTTATTCAAATTAACTCACGCCAAGTTGAAGGAGTTTCAATGATTGGACGCACATTTTTCATATCAATCGTTGCGTTACTCGTTATTAGTATTGCCCTAACACCCGAAATTATTTGGAACGGACAATTATTCGGGGCTGGCTTGTGGAAATTTGGTTTAGCACTTGGGACATTCGGCATTATTTTGCCGATATTATTATTCTCGATTGCCATTCCTAAAGTTGGAGGCGGGCTCGCTTCGATTTTAAGTGCGATGGAATTACCCGTTGCCATTTTAGTTTCAATGATTGTATTAAAGGAAGAATTATCACCCTTACAATTTGTCGGTATAGCACTAGTGTTAATCGGCATGGTGCTACCTTCTTATCTATCCATGCGACAAGGGCAAAAAGTTCAATAAAGTAGAGGCAGTGCGATGCGTAAAATACATCACACTGCCTTTTTTGGCGCTATACTATTTGTTTCGAAGCCGTACCCTAGAGGAAGCGTGCGGAGCGGAGCGGAGCGGAAAATCAACTTCCTTATACTAATCCCCTCATAACTTGCAGCTACAAAAGAACTACCAATTACTATAATAAAAAAACTATTTTTCTTCTATTAAACTAGTTATTGTTAATGCGTATCCTATTTTTATTAGCTAAGTAATGCTCTTCTAAGCTCTCTTATTCTCGAAACATTTGACTTTACTTCCTAAAAGCCTATAAAATCTAAGTTAAGTAACAAAATTTTCTAAATAATCTAATTTTAGATTTTACCCGGTATGCCCTGCAATAAAAACTGGATATAGGAGGATGATGTATGAAGAAATGGGGTTTATTTTCTTTACTACTTGTTTTACTTCTAGGCGTTTTATCAGCATGTGGCAATTCAACAGATGATTCTTCAACGAACAAAAGCGAAGGATCTACAGAAACTGAAGGTACAAATGAAGAGGCGGTTGAGTCAAAACCTTCTGGTAAGCTCGTCATTTATACAGGTAGAGATGAAGGCTTAGTCGATGGTGTCATTGCTAAATTTAATGAGCGCTACCCTGATATTCAAGTCGAGTATATGACGATGGGGGCACAACAAATTTTAGAACGTGTCCGAGGCGAAAAAGCCAATCCACAAGGTGACTTTTGGTGGGGCGGCACACAATCTGCCATGATGGTAGCAACGAATGAAGACTTATTACTATCGTGGGAGCCCTCCTTTGCTACAGCACTTGATCCGTTACATCGTGATGCTAAAAATCGGTGGATTGGTGAAATGCTTTTACCAGAAGTAATTATGATTAATAGTGATGTCCTTACTAAAGAAGAAGGTCCACAAGATTGGGATGAACTGCTCGATCCGAAATGGAAGGACGATATTTTAATCCGTGGTGTACTCGCATCTGGTACAATGCGTACAATTTACTCCTCCATGATCTACCGTCAAGGGCCGAGTGAACCTGAAAAAGGCTATGACTGGTTATTAAAGCTTGATGCCAATACGAAAGAATATACGCAAGATCCTAATGCACTGTATTTAAAACTAACACGTCAAGAAGGAACGATTTCCCTTTGGAACTTACAAGATATTTTACTAAAAAAATATACGACAGACTATCCATTTGACTATATTTACCCAGCAAGTGGCGCACCTATTTTAGTCGATGCAGTCGGCGTTATTAATAATGCGAAAAACGAAGAGAACGCTAAGCTTTTCGTCGAGTTTTTATTTGAAAAAGAAATAATGACAGAGCTTGCACATGACTACTTCCAAATTCCAACACGTACCGATATTGACCTATCTCAAATGCCTGATTGGTATAAAGAGCTAGACTTTAAAACATTCGATATCGATTGGTCTGTTATGTCTGAAAAAGAAGCAGAGTGGATGGAGTATTGGGATACTAATATTAAAGGGAAAGGTAAATAAAAGTGATATAGATTGATCGAGTAGCTGTACTCATCAAATAAGACCTCGAATTTAATAGTTCGAGGTCTTTCTACAATACTACTCTATTCATGAGAGGAGGACTTCTATGAAGGGTGTTCGAATTGACAGCGTGTCTAAAAAATTTGGCGATGTCCTCGGTGTTAGCGACTTAAATTTGGATATTAGGCCTGGTGAATTTTTTACTTTTCTTGGTCCTAGCGGCTGTGGGAAAACAACAACTTTACGGATGATTGCTGGCTTTTATTACCCATCGAATGGAAAAATTTATTTTGATCAGCGGGATGTAACGACACTCCAACCGAATAAGAGAAATATCGGAATGGTGTTTCAAAACTACGCCTTATTTCCTCATATGACCGTAGATGAAAATATTGCATTTGGGCTCGAAGTACGTAAATTACCGAAAGCACAAATTCAGGAAAAAGTGGATCGTATCCGAAGTCTCGTCCACTTAGGTCAATATGGAAAACGGAAAATTAATGAATTATCCGGAGGTCAACAACAGCGTGTCGCCCTCGCTCGGGCACTCGTCATTGAGCCTGATATTTTACTACTCGATGAACCTTTATCGAACTTAGATGCGAAGTTACGTGAGGAAACTAGATTTGAAATTAAACGGATTCAGTCGGAGCTTGGTGTAACAACGATATACGTAACACATGATCAAACAGAAGCAATGACGATGTCAGACCGAATTATGGTAATGGAAAATGGCATTGTAAAGCAAATCGGCACACCACAGGAAATTTATCATAAGCCTAATAATCGCTTTGTTGCAACATTTATCGGTGAAACGAATCTCTTACAAATGCGTATTACGTCCATCGATGGCGATACAGTCACAATTCAAAATGATAATGGTTTTGTGTTACACGGATATAAGCAAAACTATGCAAAAGATTTGCATGCTTCTATTGGCGATAACGTATATGTCTCCATACGACCAGAATCATTTCGTAGTGAATTAGGAGACAATTCAGTTAGAGGGACAATACAATTTGTCGAATTCACAGGCTTAAGTGTAAATTATGTAGTCAATGTACAAGGAACTATGTTAAAAGCTATGATTATTAATGCCGGCAGTACAATTAAACAAGTTGGCGATGAAATTGAGCTACATATTCCACCGAGTAATCTATATTTTCTCGGAGAATAGGAGGCGCTTATGAAAAAACAGTTAGCTGAACAATATGAACCGTCTTGGTGGTCAAAGCTTACACAATCCCCCTACTTTATTTATATTCTCGTTTCGCCCCTATTTTTAGTTTTACTTGCCTATGTTGTATATCCATTTTATACGACATTCGTACAAAGCTTTGCTGGTAACAATAAGCTGGCAAACTATCAAAAATTTTTTAGCCTAAAAAGCACTGCAAACTTAGAGGCTCTTTGGAATAGCCTTTATATTTCTGTTATAAGTGTCATTACATGCGCGATTGTCGGAGTGGCAATGGCATTTTTACTCGAACGCTATAACTTCCCTGGTCGCCGCCTTTTATCGGTTCTTGTGCTCATTCCAATGGCATTACCACCTTTAGTCGGGGTCTTATCCTTTACATTTTTATATGGAGAGAGTGGTATTTTTCCGCGCGCGCTTCAACATTTATTTCAGTTAGATTCCGTCCCCTTTTCTTTAAAAGGAGTTTGGGGTGTCATTGTCGTCCATACTTTTACGATGTATACCTACTTTTATTTAACAGCATCCGCTGCCATTAAAGGGCTAGACCCCTCACTTGAGGAGGCTGCAACAAGCTTAGGTGCAAGTCGTTTCCGCGTATGGAGAAAAATTATTTTACCGATGCTTACTCCCTCCATTATCGCGTCATCACTTCTCGTTTTCATGGTATCGATGGCTTCCTATACAGCTCCACTTATGTTCGGTGTAGAAAGAACGATGACGATGCAAATTTATTTAGCTCGTACAAACGGAAATCTCGACATGGCTGCTACACAATCCACTATTTTATCTGTTGTATCCATTACATTTTTACTAATTATGCGATGGTACCAAAATCGACGGAACTATCAAAACTTAAGTAAGGGTGTTAGCGTACATCGTTCAGAGGTGACATCAAAACCATTAAAATATTTTTCTGTTTTTTTATCATTTTCAGGAACACTTATTCTAATTTTGCCGATACTAGTATTAGTGCTCATTTCTTTTTCAAAGGACGGAGCATGGACAATTCAAATTTTGCCGACCGAATATACACTCGATCATTACAAGGCACTTTTTACCGATGAAAAAACATGGCGCCCTATTTGGAACTCTTTAAAAATGGGCTTTGTTGCAACAATTGGGAATATTATTTTCGGGGTTGCCGCGGCCTATGCAATGGTACGTTTAAACTTTAAAGGGAAGACACTTTTAGATGTGCTCATTACTATCCCGTGGGCTTTGCCAGGGACAGTTGTTGCGGTCAATTTAATTGCTGCATTTAGTACAGAGAGCGTATTTACGTTTAATCAAGTACTTATTGGCACGTTCTGGATTTTACCTTTAGCCTATTTCATCCGTCATTTACCACTCGTTTTCCGTTCAACATCTGCGTCCCTCATGCAGTTAGATCAATCTGTTGAGGAGGCATCTCGTAGCTTAGGAGCGGGCTGGTGGCATACTTTCCGAAAAATAGTAATACCACTCACTTTATCAGGGATACTTGCTGGAACATTACTAGCATTCGTACAAAGTATTGGTGAGTTTGTAGCATCCATTTTACTTTACAGTACGTCTACAATTCCGTTATCCGTAGCCATTTTCCAGAAGCTCTACGCATTTAAATTTGGAACAGCGTGTGCATATGGCGTCCTACAAATTATTTTGATTTTAATCGTCCTACTCATTTCTGAAAAACTCTCAAAAGGTTCGGCCGGCTCAGCAATTTAATGCATATTTATAGCAATTATTGGAGGCAGATGGAGGATGTTCTTTCAAGATTACAGAAATCGCATTAATGAAGTAGAAGGTATTCAATTTCCATCAAATAGTTACCGTCAAATGGTGTTACAACCTGCATATGATGAAGCAAAGCGTCATTTTTTAACGTCTATGCTACAAATTCATATTGCACACTTAAAAATGTTAGAAGAGCAACAAATTGTGACAACTACTGAAGCAAAAGCAATTGGGTTGGCGATTTCAAAACTGGATTTAGCTTATTACAAAACGCGTGATTACAATCCACAGTTTGAAGATTTGTTTTTCCGTATTGAGAACAAATTGATTGAACTTGGTGGAGATATCGCGGGTAATCTGCATATTGCACGCAGTCGAAATGATATGGGGATTGCGATTTACCGGATGACTTTACGTAAAAAATTACTGTCACTTATGCAGGAGTTACTCACACTTCGCTCATCACTTATCGCCTTTGCCGAAGAGCATGTAGACACGATTATGATTGGTTATACACATACACAACAAGCGCAACCGACGACATTTGCTCATTATTTAAAGGCTGTTATTGATCAATTAACACGCGATTATCAGCGGATGCAAGCTGCGTATATCACGATTAATCGTAGCAGTATGGGTGCTGCTGCCTTAACGACAACTGGCTTTAATATTAGCCGTGAGCGTATGAAGGAGTTACTAGCTTTTGATGATATTATCGAAAACGCATGGGATGCAGTCGCCGGTGCTGACTATATTGCAGAAGCAGCAAGTGTTGTACAGCTAGCCGCGCTTAATTTAGGGCGTACATCGCAAGACTTTTTACTATGGGCGACACAGGAATTTAATGCCTTTGAGCTAGCGAGTCCTTACGTTCAAATAAGCTCGATTATGCCGCAAAAACGTAATCCAGTGTCGATTGAGCATACACGTTCGCTGCTATCTGCAGTAGTGGGCGACGCAGGGACTGTATTACAAATGATTCATAATACACCTTTTGGCGATATAGTAGATACAGAGGATGATATGCAGCCTTATTTATGGCGTGCGATGGACCGTTTAATGGGTATATATAAATTATTTGGTAGCTTAATTGTCACAATGGAAGTGAATAAAGAAAGTTTGCTAAAACGAGCGCAAAATAGCTTTGCTAATGTAACAGAGCTTGCGGATACACTCGTACGTTCGGAGAAAATTTCATTCCGCCAGTCGCATCGTATCGTTAGTCGTTGCGTGCGGACTTTAACTGAGCAGCATGAGCAATCTTTGGGAAAATTAACTTGGGAATTAGCGAATGGTTATTCCTTAGAGGTAACAGGCAAAGCACTTCAAATTTCACAAGAAGACTTTTATCATGCTTTAAAACCTGAATTTTTTGTACATGTGCGTACATTACTTGGAGGTCCTGCTCCAGACACAATGCGAGAATCGTTAGCTAAAGCGGATAAAGCATCGACTACACTCTCCGATTGGTCACGTGCTAAAGTAGAAGCCATTTTACGTGCAGAGGAGCAACTAGAGAAGTATTTACAAGGATGGTTGCAAAATGACTGATCGTGTTGTGCTTGCAATTGATGGTGGTGCGACAAAAACGACGTTGAGGTTAGCCCGTGGCAAAAATATTTTATTTGAACAAACAACTACAGGGTCCAATTATCAAGCGATTGGCAAAGAGAACGTTACCGCTACTTTGATTGCCCTGCTTTCAGAAGTTGTAGCTTACACGCAAACAATTGATGCAGCATGCTTTGCGATCGCTGGTATTGATACTGAGGCAGACATTCATACTGTACAAGAAATTATAGAAAATAGTTTGTCGCAATGTATGTTACATTGTGACAAGCTAACTATTGAAAATGATGTTGAAGCAACATTACTTGGGCTTGCACAAGGACGCGATGCAACGATCATTATTGCGGGTACTGGAGCAATTGCCTTTAGTGTTCAAAATAATAGCATTACACGCACGGGAGGCTGGGGCCACAGAGCCGGAGATGAAGGTAGTGGCTATTGGATTGGCAAAGAAATTTTACATGCCATTTTTCGCGCAGCAGACGGACGGGGAAAAGAAACGATGCTTTCGGAACTCGTTTTGGCGCAAATCGGTATAGCAAATACAGAGGAACTAATGAACTGGTTGTACGCAAGCGACTACAGGAATGCACATACTGCATCTCTAGCAAATGTATTGCATGTGGCAGCTGAACAACAAGATTTTGTCGCTCTGTCCATTGCAAAGAAAGCCGCTGATGAACTTGCTTTACTTGCAATAACTGCTCTATCAGAAAATAGCAACGTGCTATTTCTTAACGGTGGCATCTTGCAGCATAATCCCATAATATTGGAGCGAGTACGGCACGCGGTCGTCTCTGTATTTCCGAATATGACGATAACATTGTGTAGCGAAAAGCCGATTGATTCCATTATGAAACGTGCACAGTTATTATAACAGGCAGTCGTACGAAATAACCTCGTACGACTGCTTTCATTCATCTCACTATTCATTTTCCCAATACGGCTTTCCTATCGACGCTAATTCACTTGTCACTATTAAATCATTATTGTTATAAAATTCTAAGCGGATTAATCCGTAATCCGGTGCATAGAAAAAACGATTTATATTATTGTCCGCTACTTCCTCAACAATAATTACATCTGTGAAATGACCATATTCTGTAGTGATTTCTGCTGGTATACCGACAATTTGGCGGTTGCCCATCTTCTTCCTTTCCTCAAATGGCGCCTCCCAAATGACAGCAATTGTTGCAAGTGCATTTAGTTGCTGCTCTGTATAAGCTGTAGTTGGTTCTTCGGGTACTTCTTGCTGCAAGACTAGCTGCACTTCCGTAGCTGTAATGCGATAAATTTTTTCAACAATGGCACCACCATTATTCAATACTGTTTGGATGTAATGGTCAAAAAGCCAAGTCGTTTTTTCTTTATAACTTGCAAATTCATTGCCTGTTCCTCTGAAATACGCAGTCGTTCCATCTGGCATAAAATAACGTTTAAAAGATGCTATAGCAACGGACTCTTCTAGTAGCGGCACTTCTTCTTCGGCGTTTTCTCCAGTTTCACCATCAGTATTCGAAACGTTTTCTGATTGCTCACTCTGTTTATTAAAATAGTAAAAACTTGTGGAGCCAAGTAACAAAGCAAGGATTACTAAATACAGCCAAACATTTGAGTGGCCTTGTCGGTATGTTTTTCTCCTACTGCTCATTAATCAAACCCCCTTATTATTTCAAAAAAGTTTAGTGACCTGTAGTCTTCTATATAACTAGAGTATGAATATTTAATTTTTACGCGCAGCACCCTTTTTCAATTAGACAATAGAGAAGCTGTTACGTTTTATCATATGAAAAAAAACCGAGATCTGAATTAGATCTCGGTTTTTTTTAAACCAGATTCTGTTGTGAAGTATAGAAAATTATCTTCAATCCATAAGTTTTCAACATGTTCACGGAAAATGATTTGTTCAGCGGTACCATCACGCTTTATTTTCGTTAAAAAACCACCTTGTGAATAATTACTAAAATACAACCATTCATCTATTCCAGTAATATAGAAAGCACGACTCCGTGAAAGCTGCTTATTCTCCCCCGTTTTCAAATCCGTCGCATATAGACGATCGCCGTCGTCTATATGACTATAATAAATCATATCACCATACTGATAACTATCACGCATAGTTTGCATATAAGCAAAGCGCTTACTATTCGCAGCCGGATAATCCGCGGCAATCCAGGTATGATCTTGTTTCATCCGCGCATCATTTACTAAAAAATACTCATAGCTTACATGTTGACCACGATCTGGTACTGGGTCATTCCACGTAGTATCGACATGTAGCCACTCCCCGTCCACTTTTACTAAATTCCACGCATGACCGCCTGTATTTACTTCACCAACAACATATAACACTTCCATACCCATCTCACGAAGTAGCTTTGTCATAAATAATGCATATCCTTGGCATACGGCTTTGCCTTCTAGCGCAACTGCATAAGCACTATGTACATTTTCCGCCTGTTCGCTATACACCGTATTTCGAACGATATAGTCATTAGCAAACTTCACTTTTTCGAAATCGGTCATTGTTTTCAATGGAACGTCTGCTAAAATGTCTGCTATTTTTTCCTCTACTACTTTTTCTTGCGCCTCGTTCGTTAAATATTCTTGTGTTACGTGAATCGTTGCTTCCTTTTTTGTATACGTAAATTCAAGCGAACGATTGCCAAGATGGCCGCCAATATAACTATCCTGCTTTGTCGCTAACATAGCTGCACGCTCTAAAAGATTAGCTAAATCGGCTGTATCGCCTTTATAATGCAACACAAACTGCTGCTGATAATGACTAAAATAATTGAAAAACGCTTCTGTCAACGTCTGCTCATCGTACACAGTTGAAGGTTGTAGCTTTGTTTTATTTTCTGTTGTTGGTGGCCCAGTTTGTTGGATTGGTTGTTTAGCCGGCATAGAAACAGGTATGATGTCGATATTTTGTTCATAATACTGCACCACGGTCTCGTAAATTGGTTTTGCAAATACAAGAAGGAAAACAAGTACTACTAATTTTCTAAACATAATTCCCCTCCTACTATTAGGAATAAAAAGCTATCCTATTTAAGATAGCCAGGAAATAGAGAATATATTACCTGTTTACATAAAAAGTAATAACGGCTAGTAGTATTACTTATCTACTTTTAACAACTAAATTGACAGCCTGTTTAATCACCTCGTCCATTTTCTCCCCGTCACCTTCTGCCTTTTGCACGCATTCTAATAAATTCGTGCTCACAATAACACCAATCGTACGGTCTACTGCCGAACGTACTGCAGAAAGTTGTGTAATAACATCTTTACAATCCTTATCTTCTTCCATCATTTTCAATATACCGCGCAGCTGACCTTCCATACGCTTTACACGATTTTTCATCGGATCTGTAAATTCCATCTATTTTTATGCTCCCTTCGAAAGCAATTATTGTTCGTATTATTATATAGCAAAACAAAAGTGATTTCGCCTTTTACAGAGCGAAATCACCTAAATTCAATCTATTTATCCACATTAAGCTCGTCGTATTCATAGCGCTCCCCAAGTGTATTTTTCAAAAACTTGTGCGCATCTTGCTTCATCTCATCTGTAATAGACGTATATACTTTCGTAAGAGCCGCTGTAATAACAAACATATCATCTGTTAAGCCTACTAATGGTAATAGGTCGGCCACCATATCAATCGGTAAAATAAAATATCCGAGCGCTCCGAGGATGATCATTTTATTAGACTTCGACATATCCGGGCTCTTTAGTGCAAAAAACAAAGTTGAAGCAGCATGTAAGCCCGACATACTGAGCTTTAATCCCGTAGACTTTACTTTTCTAATAAATTTATTGTTAGAGAAATGCTTGTCTTTTCCAGCAATCATCTCTTCCATTTGAGACTTACCCATAATCATTCCTCCTCATGTAAGAGAATGAGTACTACAAAGAATCCCTGCAAGGTTAGATAGCCCAATGTAGTACTTGTTAATATGTACGTTCCAGTCGTCTAAAAGTTTCATTTGCTTTATAGTGGGCACCTCATATTTTGTTCGACAGCCGCGACTTGTACATTTTTTATAATAAACTCTTCTTGCTGTCTTTTACAAAATAGCAATTAAATACTTCATATTTTCAACTGTCATCATCCTCACTTACTTTCCCACTATCATACAGGATTTATACCTAAATTTAAGTAATTGAAGAGAAAGGGTTGCCCAATAGCTAGTGAATTCGATAAAAAGAGCCGCCTTAAAAATCTTAAGACGGCTCCTCACTTCCACTATACCATGACATTCAATTGCGCTTTCAATACCTCCACTGCACGCTGCACATCGACTGTTACATGTTGCTGCTGCAATGCTTCACCTATTAATTCAACGGCGCGCTCTAGCATTTCTGGTGTCGTATTCCCCATATGTCCAATACGGAATGCTTTACCTGCTAAATGGGCAAGTGCACCTGCAACAATCATTCCGCGCTCCGCTAATGCTGCTCTAAAAGCAGCATCCTCTACACCTGCAGGATATAATATACAGCTTAATGTTGGAGCCGCTACTTCTTCACTTGCTAACGCTGCCATACCGTATGTCGCTAATGCTGCGCGAATTGCTTTACCATAAGCAATATGACGCGCCTCACGATTAACCATCCCTTCATTAAGCACAATTTTCATCGCCTCATCATACGCATAAATTAAATTGACAGGTGGTGTTGCAAAGTAGTTAGAAGGGTTTTCCATAACCGGTCTCCAGTTGTTAATATCACAATAATACGCACGTACTGTTAATGACTCGCTTGCTTTTAAAGCCGCTTTGCTAAATGCAACAATCGCAAGCCCTGGAGGTACGCCGATTGCTTTTTGTGAGCCCGTTAATACAACATCTATTTTATAATCCGGGTGACCGTATTCCTTACTCATATTTTCATCCATAGCTGCTGTTGCAACAACTCCATCTACAATTACTAAGGCACCAGACTCTTTTATGAGTGGAATAAGTGCATCTAAATCGGATGCAACACCTGTTGATGTGTCGGCGTGCGTTACCGTCACAGCTTTATAGCCTGTAGCTAGCTTTTCTTTTACTAATTCAAGATCTACGCGTTTCCCCCACTCCGATTGCAATATATCTACTTCAATACCAAAAGCCTTTGCAAGCGGTGTAAAACGATCTCCAAAATAACCATGGCTAATAACGAGTAAGCGCTCCCCTTCACCTACAGTATTGACAATTGCCATTTCCATCGCTAATGTACCGGAACCAGCTACAACATACACTTCCCCATCTGTTTGGAGCATAGTGCGTGTTTGTTGCAGCGCATGTTTATAAACTTCCACAAAACGTGGATCCGTATGCCCACGTGTTTCACTTGCTAATGCATCGTAAATCTCATCCACAACTGGCGTTGGTCCAGGCACTAATAGCATTTCTTTATTTCTCATTAACTTTACCCCCTATGTAATTATTCATAATATTAAGTTCATTCGCTATTAATGGCAATAATCCTTTTATTTCATGAAAAAAGTCTTTCTAGCCCCCATCATGACTAGAAAGACCTTATTTTATAAGCGATTCTTACACAATCCTTATAGCAGACCCCTTGTTTAAAACTGAATTTTTATATGTTATGGGAGGCAACCCATGTTCAAGCTGGCGTACAACCCGTAAAATTGTACATTCGCATCAAATCAAACTAACTAATTTTCTCGTATCCAGGTAGTGTTAAGAACTCAACGAAGTCATCTTGTGTAATTAAATTCTTGAACAGCTCAGCCGCTTCGGCATAGCGACCTCCGTCATACGCTTGTTCCCCAACAGCGTTTTTAATATTTACAAGCTCTTCTTCAAGCACTTCAAGCACTAGCTCGAGTGTTATTTTACGGCCATTATCAAGTACACCTTTGTCATGACGAATCCATTGCCATACTTGTGTACGAGAGATTTCCGCTGTTGCAGCATCTTCCATTAAGTTATTAATTGGTGCAGCACCTTGCCCGCGTAGCCACGATGCGATGTACTGGACACCGACATTAGCATTTACACGTAAGCCTTCTTCTGTAATTGTGCCTTCTGGAACAGCAACTAAATCAGCTGCTGTCACATGCACATCATCACGTTTTTTGTGAATCTGATTTGGTGTTGTCATAATCGCATCGAACTGTTCCAGCGCTGTCGCAACCATACCTGGGTGAGCAACCCACGTACCATCATGACCGTCTGTAGCTTCTCTGCGCTTATCCTCTGCAACTTTTGCATAAGCAACCGCATTTGCTTCATCGTCACCTTTAACCGGAATTTGTGCAGCCATACCGCCCATTGCTGGTGCGTTACGTTTGTGACACGTTTTTATACATAGCGATGTGTATGCTTTCATAAAAGGTACTGTCATCGTTACTTGACCACGATCCGGTAAAATGACATCTGGCTGATTGCGCAGACGTTTAATGAAGCTGAAAATGTAATCCCAACGCCCACAATTTAGACCTGCTGAATGATCACGAAGCTCATATAAAATTTCGTCCATTTCAAATGCAGCTAATATTGTTTCGATTAACACTGTCGCTTTAATCGTTCCTTGTGGAATGCCGATGTAGTCTTGTGCGTACACAAATACATCATTCCAAAGTCGCGCTTCTAAGTGACTTTCAAGCTTAGGTAAGTAGAAGTAAGGACCTGTTCCGCGAGCAAGCGCTTCTTTCGCATTATGGAAAAGATACAGTCCGAAGTCAAAGAAGCTTCCTGACATTTGCTCCCCGTCTACTAATACATTCTTTTCAAGTAAGTGTAGACCGCGTGGACGAACTAGCAGTACCGCTGTTTCATCATTGAGCTTATATTCCTTACCTGCTTCATTTTCAAATGCAATTGTGCGGCGTATGGCATCACGCATATTAATTTGTCCGCTAATCATGTTTTCCCATGTTGGACTAGACGCATCTTCAAAGCAAGCCATAAACATTCTCGCACCTGAGTTTAATGCATTGATTACCATTTTACGGTCAACTGGACCCGTAATTTCCACGCGGCGATCTTGTAAATCCGCTGGAAGTGGAGCTATTGTCCAATCTCCTTCACGAATATGCTTAGTTTCCGGTAAGAAGTCGAGTTTCTCACCAGCATCTAAGCCTTTTTGGCGTTCTTGACGTTTTTCGAGCAACTCTTTACGACGAGCATCAAACTTTTCGTGCAGAGAAAGGATAAACTCTAATGCTTCAGGCGTTAAAATTTCTTGCGTCTGTGCGTTTTGTTCACCAACAATTTTCAGTTTTCCTGTTGTTGCTTGTTCCATTTTCAAGATCCCACCTTACAAAATATTTATTTATTGAAGTATTCGCACTGTTTTATTGTGCGAATACCCTTTTTCAATTTATACGAATTGTTCTGTTTCTGTTGAACCAGCCATCGCAGTTGTAGAAGATGTACCACCTGATACAACTTGTGATACTTCGTCAAAGTAACCTGTTCCTACTTCACGTTGGTGACGTGTTGCAGTGTAGCCTTTGCTTTCGCTCGCAAACTCAGCTTGTTGTAGCTTAGAGTAAGCAGCCATACCATTATCTTTATAATCCTGTGCAAGCTCGAACATAGAGTGGTTTAATGAGTGGAAACCAGCTAATGTAACAAATTGGAATTTATACCCCGATTTCCCTAGCTCACGTTGATACTCTGCAATTTCTTCTTCTGAAAGGTTAGCCTTCCAGTTGAATGATGGTGAACAGTTGTAAGCAAGCATTTTCCCTGGGAATTGTGCATGAATGGCTGCTGCAAACTCACGCGCTTCCTCTAGTGATGGCTTAGACGTTTCACACCAGATTAAGTCTGCGTATGGCGCGTATGCTAAACCACGAGCGATTGCTTGTTTGATTCCCGCATTTGTACGGAAGAATCCTTCTGGTGTACGTTCCCCAGTAATGAACTCTGCATCACGTGGGTCGATATCTGAAGTAACCATATCGGCTGCATCTGCGTCAGTACGAGCGATTAAGATCGTATCTACGCCCAATACGTCCATTGCAAGACGAGCAGCTACTAAGTTACGTACTGCATTTTGAGTTGGTAGTAATACTTTACCACCTAAGTGGCCACATTTTTTCTCAGAAGCTAATTGATCTTCTAAGTGAACCCCTGCAGCTCCTGCTTCGATCATACCTTTTACTAGCTCAAATACGTTTAGTGGACCACCAAAGCCCGCTTCAGCATCTGCTACGATTGGTGCGAACCAGTCGAAACCATCTTCGCGTCCTTCTGCATGATCGATTTGATCTGCACGTTGTAACGCTTGGTTAATACGTTTAACAACTGCTGGTACAGAGTTTGCTGGATATAATGATTGGTCTGGATACATTTGACCAGAAAGGTTTGCGTCAGCTGCTACTTGCCACCCCGATAAGTAGATTGCTTTTAAACCTGCTTTTACTTGTTGCACTGCTTGATTACCAGTTAGCGCACCTAAAGCATTGATAAATGGCTCCTCATGTAAAGAGTTCCAAAGGCGTTTCGCACCTCGAGCTGCAAGTGTCTGTTCAATTACTACTGAACCTTGTAATTTTACAACCTCTTCTGCTGAGTATGCACGCTCGATTCCATTCCAACGTGGGTTTTTTGACCAATCATTTTGTAGTGCTTGAATCTTTTCTTGACGAGTTGACATTTTACATTTCCACCTTCCCATTTGTGTAAAAATACACTCTGTTAAAAAAATAATTTTAAACTGTTCCATAACAGGTGTACTTGGTGTAAATTAATATATAACAGAATAGTTTGAATTTCATTATTTTCTGACGAATCGTATATTTTTGGTGATGAAACTAGAAATTTGGAGGACGAATGTAAAATTAAAGGTAATACAAGGGAGGTTTGGATTTTGCAAAGTGGGGATTTAACTATTATTAATAACGCATTACATCAATTCAAAATTATATTAGAAGATTGGATTCCAAAAAGTGCATCTATTGCTATTGCACGTGGAGAGCAATATATTTACTTTTGTTCTGGCACTCCCAATATGCATCTAGAAGTAGGATTACAAGTCCGTGCAGATAGTATTGCTTATCGTGTATTACAAACACGTATGAAAACTGAAGCTGTTATAGATAATTCCTTATTTGAAATACCTTATTATGTGATCGGTTATCCAATTTATGTTGAAAATCAACCTGCTGCACTCATAATTGTGTTACCACAAAACTTTATTAAACCAAAGCTTGATACGTATCGTTTTTTAACGGGGCGACAAAATGAAGATTGGATCCCTATTCCGATTGATAAAATCTCACATATCGAAAGTTTACAAAAAAAGACCTGGTTTTATAAAGATAGAACACAATACATGTCTTCTATTACTTTAAAAGAGCTACAAACAAGGTTACCTGATTCTTTTTTGCGAATTCATCGTTCGTATATTATTAACATTCAATTTATAGAGAAAATTTCACGCGACCTTACATCTAATTTTATTGTTGTATTACAAGATGGAACTGAGCTTCCTGTAAGCCAATCATATTTGAACAATCTCCGTAGTTTATTAGAGTTTTAATAATTTTTATTTTATAAAAACAAAAAACCCGCTGAAAAATCAGCGGGTTTACATTGCTTAGCGATGTCCTACTCTCACAGGGGGAAGCCCCCAACTACCATCGGCGCTAAAGAGCTTAACTTCCGTGTTCGGTATGGGAACGGGTGTGACCTCTTTGCCATCATCACTAAACAGTGAAAGAATTATTCTTTCAAAACTGGATAAACGTTTCATTGAAATAAGTTTTATATTTGGTTAAGTCCTCGATCGATTAGTATTCGTCAGCTCCATGTGTCACCACACTTCCACCTCGAACCTATCTACCTCATCGTCTTTGAGGGATCTTACTTACTTGCGTAATGGGAAATCTCA
>NZ_JBDQQN010000002.1:0-877665 GCF_039888725.1 Solibacillus sp. CAU 1738 | reverse complement strand
TTCTTTCTTGTCACACATAATCAAAACTACGACTACAGGTTAGCTCCCTAGTACAGTCGTAGCATCAGTTTAACATACTAAAGCCAAGCCTTATGAAAAATCGAAAAATCACTAGGCTTATTCGACATGGCCTAATTTATCAAAATAATATCGTAGAGTTAAGAAAGTTATTATAGATACTTGACTAATCGTAAGAAAATAGCTGCCTCACTTTTGAGACAGCCACCATTCAAGTTTATTTCAGGCTCATTTTAAATTCTAAAAAGTACTCGTTATATTTGCCTAACCATTGTAAGCCAAGGTTTTCGTATACTTCTAGCTTTTCACGGAGCTCTTCATCTGGATAGTAGCGCTCATCTTCGATTATTTCAGGGTCCATTAATTCCATTGCAGCTTTATTCGGTGTTGAGTATCCTACATAATCTGTATTTTGTGCGTTTACCTCTGGATCAAGCATGAAGTTAATAAAAGCATGTGCACCGTCGATATTTTTAGATGTTTTCGGAATGACAAAGTTATCGAACCAAAGATTTGAACCTTCTTCAGGCACAGCGTATGTTAATTCTTCGTTTTCAGACATCATATCCGCTGCTTGACCTGACCAAGTTAGAGCAACAGCCGCCTCATTATTAATCATTAGCGGTGTAATTTCATCACCGATAATAGCCTTAATATTTGGTGAAAGGGCAATTAATTTATTTGTCGCTTGACGTAGCAGTGCGTCGTCCTTTGAATTTAACGATGCACCGATTGAGTTTAAGCCCATGCCCATTACTTCACGTGCCCCATCTACTAAAAATACTTTTCGTTTTAATGAAGGGTCCCATAAATCATCCCATGAATCGAATGTAATTTCATCACCAATAATTGATGGGTTGTAAACAATCCCAACAGTCCCCCAAAAATAAGGAACTGAAAACTCATTTCCAGGATCAAACGGTAAATCTAAAAAGTACGGGTCAATATTTTTTAAGTTCGGTAATTTCTCATGATCTAAAGGAATGAGTAAGTTTTTTTCCTTCATCATTTCGACCGTATACTCTGAAGGGATAGCAACATCATATGCTGAGCCACCTTGTTGTACTTTCGTCATCATCGCTTCGTTTGAGTCAAATGTTTCATAAATAACATGTATGCCAGTTTCTTTCTCGAATTGTTTTATTACGTCTGGGTTGATGTATTCGCCCCAGTTATATACTGTAATTGTATTTTTGCTCCCTTTATTACTAGCTGATTGCATTTGATCAGCAGCTACAAATAATAGGGCACAAGTAATTACAATTGCAATAGTTGCTTGCATTAAATCTCTCATTTGTACCCCCCCGCTCTCGTTTGTTTTGAGCGATTATTTACAAAATAATAGCCAATTACTACTAACATGGTAACAACGAAAATTAATCCTGAGATTGCGTTTATTGTTAATGTAATTCCAGCACGCGCCATTGAGTAAATTTCAACAGATAATGTACTAAAGCCATTACCTGTTACGAAAAATGTTACGGCAAAGTCATCGAGCGAATAAGTTAGCGCCATAAAGAACCCAGCGAAAATACCTGGTGAAATATATGGCAAAATAACACGTGTTAACACATCGCGTTTTGTTGCTCCAAGATCCCGTGCAGCGTCAATTAATGAAGTGTTCATTTCTAGTAATTTTGGTAAAACCATTAATACAACAATTGGTACACTAAATGCTACATGTGATACTAGCACTGATGCAAAGCCGAGTTTTACACCAACCATTGTAAATAAAATTAAGAAGCTTGCTCCGATTACAACGTCTGGACTAACGATTAATACGTTATTTAAGGATAATAATGTGTTGCGCATTTTCTTGTTTTTAATGGATACAATACCAATTGCACCTAGTGTTCCGATAATTGTTGCAATTAAACCAGAAAGCAGGGCAACGATTACAGTATTGATTAATATAACAATTAAGCGCGTATCCTCAAAAACAGCTGCGTAATGCTCAAGTGTGAATGACTCGAAGTGGTTCATGTTGCCGCCACTGTTGAATGAGTAAAAAATAAGGTAAAAGATTGGCGCATATAAAATGATGAAAACTAACGCCAAATAAATTTTTGAAGTGGGCGATAATTTTTTCATTAAGCGCGTCCTCCTTTAGATTTCTGACCTGTAAGTACCATGATAAGTACCATAATAAAGATTAAGAATACGGCAATTGTTGAACCCATTCCCCAGTTTTGAGATACGAGGAATTGTTGCTCGATTGCTGTACCTAATGTAATTACTTGGTTTCCAGCAATTAAACGCGTAATCATAAATAAAGATAGAGCAGGTATGAATGTTACTTGAATACCTGATTTCACACCGTCGATTGTCAACGGGAATACGACACGACGAAATGTTGTAAAGCTTGATGCACCTAGGTCACGTGCTGCATAAACAAGCGTTGGATTTAATTTATCAAGCGAGTTGAAAATCGGAATAATCATAAATGGAATGAAAATATATACTGACACGAATACGAAACTAAAATCCGTAAATAAAATTTGCTGTGGATTAAAGCCGAATATTTCAATAAAGGCATTAATCGGCCCGTATAAACCGAAAATCCCAATAAATGCATAGGTTTTTAATAGTAAGTTAATCCATGACGGAATGATGATTAGTATTAACCATAGCTGCTTGTGTTTCGTCTTCGTTAAAAGATAAGCAGTAGGGTACGCAACGATAAGCGTAAAGAACGTAATTAAAAATGCATACCAGAAGCTTGATAACGTCATTTTAAAATAAGAAGCCGAGAAAAATGCCTTATAATTTGCGAGTGTGAAATTGCCATCTAGATCTAGCAATGAGTAATAAGCAATTAAGGCAATTGGAGCAATAACGAATAAACCAATCCAAAGTAAGTAGGGAAATAAAGCGCCTTTTGAATTTTTAGTTTGCATCTTCATCTTCTCCGTACGATTCAAGTCGTTTATCGAAATCTTCTTCTGTTTCATTTAAACGCATGACATGGATTGCTTCTGGTTCAAAGTCTAAACCGATTTCTGCTCCTACGTCTGCCTTTTTCAGTGAGTGAACGAGCCATTCATTGCCGTCTTTATCATATGTGGATAGCTCATAATGCACCCCGCGGAATAGCTGTGTATCTACTTTGACTATTAATTTCCCTTGTTCAACAGTTGTAATTTCTAAATCCTCTGGTCGAATAACAATGTCTATTTTTTCGTTTTTTTGCATTCCTTGGTCAACGCACTCGAACTCCTTGCCAGCAAAACGTACGCGGAAGTCGTCAATCATAATTCCATCTACAATATTCGATTCCCCAATAAAGTCTGCTACGAAGCGGTTAATTGGCTCATCGTAAATATCAACGGGTGTGCCTGATTGCTGAATCTCACCGTTTGATAGGACGAAAATCTCATCGCTCATTGCAAGAGCTTCTTCTTGATCATGTGTTACAAATACGAAAGTTTTACCTAGACGCTGTTGTAGCTCACGAAGCTCGTATTGCATTTCTGTACGTAATTTTAAGTCTAATGCAGATAGCGGCTCATCTAATAAAATTATTTCAGGATCATTAACAATTGCTCGGGCAATCGCAACACGCTGGCGTTGACCACCAGACATTTCAGAAATTTCACGGTTACCATAGCCTGCCAAGTTAACGAATTTTAATGCTTCCTGCACGCGTTCTTGTACTTCAGCATCCTTGACTTTTTTAATACGTAAACCAAATGCGACGTTTTCAAAGACGTTTAAATGCGGGAATAAGGCGTAATCTTGGAAAACAGTATTCACTTGACGCTCATTAGCTGGCACATTGTTTATTTTTTTGTCATGGAAATATACAGTTCCATTAGTCGGTTCCGAAAATCCAGCAATAATACGTAAAATCGTTGTTTTTCCACAGCCAGAAGGCCCGAGTAATGTGTAAAACTTCCCTTTTTCAAGCTCGAAATTTATATTTTTTAATACGACTGTACCGTCATCGTATGACTTTGAAACGTTTTCAAAACGAATGATTGCGTTGTTATCCATAAAAAGCCTCCTAAACTATAAATAAGATTCAGTTGCAACAAGTAAAAGCTCAGTAGTTCCATTGTGTGCATTAAAAATTTGATGATTTGATGTTGCTTCGTAATAAACAGAATGACCTTCTGTTGCTATATATTCCTCGTTTCCAATAACGACCCGAATACGACCTTTCACTACAAAAATAAATGTTTCAGCAAGTGACGGTTCGAATAATTTAAACTCGCCTCCGCGCTTTAAAGTTAGAAAAACGGGCTCCATCTCTTTTTCATTAGAGGTCGGAATTAGCCATTCTATTTCATATTTTTTGTCGTTATCAATATAACTTGAGCGATCTTCTTTTGTGTATACAACATTTTCATTTTGTAAATTATCATCATCGAAAAATTGTTTTGGAGTAGAGCCTAGCACTTCTAAAATTGAAAAAAGTGTTTCGATTGATGGGGAGTTTAAATCTCGCTCTAACTGTGATATATATCCTTTTGTTAAATCTGTGCGTTCACCTAGCTCCTCTTGCGTTAAGCCTTTTTGTAAACGTAACTCTTTAATTTTCATGCCGATTTGCATGTTCTTTGTCCCCCTCCTTATAAGTTTAGTAATTTTAAACATTAAGTATGAAAGTTTACTTTTACCAAACTTTAAGTTTACAAAAACAAAGATAATTATACATAATAATGCCGAAAATACAAGCGATTTATATAGGTATTTGAAAATTTTTTAGCAATGTGCCTTTTCCTAGTTATTGCATATTGTAAGGGGAGGAGGAATGCAGATGAAATTGCGTACGGAAATGCCTGAATTCGAAGGAGCGACAGCTTGGTTAAATCGTAAAGTGGGGAAGGGCGATTTGCGAGGGCCAACGTTAATTCACTTTTGGTCAATTAGCTGTTCTTTATGTAAGGAACTTTTACCGAAATTATATGAACTGGCAAACAAGTACAATATAAATATGGTTGCCGTGCATATGCCACGTAGTGAGAATGATAAAAATATTGTACTTGTGAAAGAAGTAGCGCGGAAGTTACGGATGAAGGAAGCGATGTTTATTGATGATCATTTAAACTTAACTCAACTTTATCAGACGCGTTTTGTTCCTACTTATTATTTATTCGATGAACATCATTTGCTTCGTCACGTGCAAATCGCGGGAAGTATGCGATTTCTTGAATCAAAAATTCAACGATTATTAAAAGAAGCTCTGTAATATTTCGAGAGCTAAAATAAATTTGGTTTGATTTCCGTTCCAGTTGTGCGCTTTCCGGGGGGCGTCCGATGAGCCGCTTCCCTCGCGTCCAGGGTCTCGGGCCAACATGACGTTGGTCACGAAGGCGTTGTCACAGGACGTGACGTTTTAGCCTTCGTTCCTTTTTTGACGCTATTCCCCCAGGAAGCTTTGCTCTGTAGCGAAAGGCATAGCCGACAGCTACACTCGCCCAACTTCCACTCCTATCAACTTGATTTGTATTAAATAATTTGTCGACAGAATTTTGGTGATGAACTAATTAAATAGATAATTTTTGGTCTTTTAGTTAAAGGGAAGCCATGAGCTAATACATTCGCTCATATTGACAGATTGAAAAATACGACGAGAGCATTATAGCAGTTGTCTATCCAACAACAACAGATTACACCACTAAAACAAATCAACAATGAACTTCAAGTGGCATTGAGCACCTGTCATTGGATTCTGTATGGTGAAATTTGTATTGAAAAGTGCTCGTTTAAAGTAAATAAGTAAAATAGCTTTACGATATAAAATCCGGCACTTTTTGTTCGAATTGAACAGATGTGCAGGATTGCTTTGTTTTTTCTATTGTTCATTCGATCTTTTCAACACCTGTTGCAGATTGGTGCTTAATTAAGCATTTATTAAACGCATTTGGTCATAAAAATGAGAAATCATATTCCAACTAGTAGAATTGAAATAATATTTTTACAACAACGGTCGAGTGAGTTAAACTAGTGGCAACAGGTTGTGGAGGCGAATGTATGAAAAAAGAATTTGTTGTCATCGGACTCGGCCGATTTGGTGGAAGTATTGTTAGAGAACTTGTAGCTCAAGGCGCACATGTCATGGCGATTGACTCAACGAGTGAGCGCGTCGATGAATATGCACAAATAGCGACACAAGCGATTGTTGCGGATACAACAGATGAATCAGTAATTAAATCGCTTGGTTTATGGAATTTTGGGCATGTTATTGTAGCTATTGGTGAAAATATACAAGCAAGTATTTTGACGACTTTAATTTTAAAAGAACTTGGTGTATCGCAAATAACTGTAAAAGCACAAAATGATTATCATGAAAAAGTACTGCGTAAAATTGGTGCTGATTATATTGTGCATCCTGAGCGTGATATGGGTATACGTATTGCGAATAATATGATGTCTAGCAATGTACTCGATTATTTAGAGCTATCCGACGAACATTCCATTATGGAAATAAAAGCGAGTGATCGCATAGCTGGCTATAGTTTAATTGACTTAGATATTCGTGCGAAATATGGTATTAATATTGTCGGTATTAAGCGCGGTGAGGCGATCATGATATCCCCATCACCAGAAGATCCGATTTTACTAGGTGATGTACTACTCGTAATTGGTGCTGATGTAGATATTAATCGTTTCGTGAAAAAAGCATTACAAGATTAAAGGGTTATTGGTGAAATGTTGGGGGTGTACTAATTTTGAGGAATCAAAATTTAGTGCATCCTTTTTGAATGGGGGCGTTGATTTCCATTCTGGGTCGGACGCTTTCCTGGGGCACGGCTCTAACTAAATTGGTTCGGATGTAACCGAAACAATTGGATTTTCCGCACGTGCGGCTGTGGCTAAGCTTTTGCCGCAATAAACATTGCTTATCCTAGTGGATTCGACGTTCCTCCCCTACAATCAGCGATGCTAACTAAGATAAGTGCCTGCTTCTTTTATAGCGTAATTGTATAGATATACCCCGACAAATATTATAGAACCAAAAAAACAAGGTCTGCGGTTAACCGCAGACCTTGTTTTTATAATTGAATAAATTAAACTTCCATGATTATTGGTAAAATCATAGGGCGACGTTTTGTCTTTTCGAATAAATACGGTCCTAAAACGTCTGTAATTTCATTTTTCAACTCAGTCCATTGAGTAGATTTTTCTTGGATTGTGCTGTTCAAATGTTGATTTAGCATTTTTTGTGCTTCATTAATCATCATACCTGATTCACGCATGTAGACGAAGCCGCGAGAAATAATGTCTGGACCTGAAACAATTTTTTGTTTCTCCATATTCACACTCACAACTACAATTACAAGACCTTCTTCAGATAAAATGCGACGATCGCGCAAGACGATATTACCAATGTCACCAATACCATTTCCGTCAATATAAACATCACCTGATGGGATACGTCCTGCTACATGTGCTTCTTTTGCGCTTAGTGCAAGCACGTCACCATTTTCCATAACGAATGTGTTATCAATTGGTACGTCACAATCTTCAGCAAGTGACGTATGCATTTTTAACATACGATACTCACCGTGAATAGGCATGAAAAATTTAGGCTTCATTAATCGAAGCATTAGTTTTTGCTCTTCTTGTGAGCCGTGACCAGATGTATGAATATTGTTTAGTGAGCCGTGTATAACTTCCGCTCCTGCACGGAATAGTAAGTTAATAATTTTGTTAACGCTAGTTTGGTTCCCTGGAATTGGTGAAGAAGAGAACACAACTGTGTCACCCGGCTGAATTTGAATTTGGCGGTGGGTACCATTCGCAATTCGAGAAAGAGCTGCCATTGGTTCACCTTGTGAGCCTGTACATAAAATAAGTACTTCATTTGCAGGTAAACGATTAATGTTTTGTGCATCAACAAATGTTTCTTTTGGAGCTGTTATATAGCCTAGCTCACGCCCAATTGTAATTGCGTTGTCCATCGAACGACCGAATACTGCGATTTTTCGTCCGTGCGCAACTGCTGCATCAGTTACTTGCTGTACTCGATGAATATTTGATGCAAAAGTTGCGAAAATAACACGACCGTCAACTTTGCGGAAAATATCATCAATACTTTCGCCGACTTTACGTTCAGACATCGTAAAGTTTGGCACTTCAGCATTTGTACTATCAGATAACAAGCATAATACACCGTCACGACCGATTTCAGCCATTTTTGTTAAGTTAGCTGGCTCGCCAACAGGGGTAAAATCAAATTTAAAATCTCCTGTATGCACGATATTTCCCGGTGGTGTTTTAACAACAATACCGAATGCATCTGGAATACTATGCGTTGTACGGAAGAAGCTAACTGATGTTTTACGGAATTTAATAACATCTTCTTCTTTAAACTCAATCATTTTTGTTGAGCGCAATAAACCATGTTCTTCTAGTTTATTACGCAGTAGACCTAACGCTAGTTTACCGCCGTAAACAGGAACGTTTACTTGGCGTAATAAGTAAGGAATGCCACCGATATGATCTTCGTGACCATGGGTAATAAATAATCCTTTAATTTTATCTGCATTTCGTACTAAATACGTATAATCAGGAATGACATAATCAATTCCTAGTAAATCATCTTCTGGGAATTTAATTCCGGCATCGATTAAAATAATCTCGTCTTGGAATTGTACCCCATATGTGTTTTTGCCGATTTCGCCCAGTCCGCCGAGTGCGAATACAGCCGCTTGATCGTTTTTAACGAACTTCATAAAGATTAAGCGTTCTCCAGACGATAGTTCGGGCTAGCTTGTTCGTATTCTAAATAGTTGCCTTCTAATAGTTGAACAAGTTCAATATTGTAATTTCGATCTTTTAAATAGTGGCGAACCTCTCGTTCAGAATTAGCCTCTAAATAAAGTGTTTTTGTGTTTTCGCGAACTGGAATCTCTTGGTTACTTTCTTGGTAATAAACTTTGTAAATCATATTGACTCTCCTTTTAATACGTACATTATTATTGCATTTACATAGGTTGTACAACTTTTACACTATACTCATGATGTAATTATACATGTCTGAAAAGCATGAGAAGAAGTGTAGGTATAATATTAGAAATAAATGCATTTCCTTTATATTATCACGCAGCTACTTTAAAATAAAGAAAAGCCCTTCAAAAGAAGGGCTTAAGCAATTGATTTCTTTCCGAGGATGCCATTCAATCGTTTCAGTAATTTCTTTTTGAGCCGTTTTAACATGGCACATCACTCCTTATGTTTATTATATAGAATTTTCAGATTTTTGTAAAGTAGTATTTATATAGAGAGAAGGATATTAGTATGAAGAAAATTTTATTTTTTGATGTAGATGGAACACTTTATAATAGCGAAAAAAAATTGCCTGATTCAGCGAGAGAGGCGATAATGCGTGCGCGTGCAAATGGCCATGAGATTGCGATTGCTACTGGACGTGCCCCATTTATGATTCAGTCACTATTAGAAGAGCTAGATATTGATACATTTGTGACGTTTAACGGGCAATATGTTGTTTATAAAGGTGAAGTTGTTTTTACGGACGGCATTTCTACACAGCAGCTAGAAGAAATTATTGATTTTGGAGCACAAAGGGAGCATCCTGTTGTCTTTTTGAACGAAGAAAAAATGATTGCTTCCTTACCTGGGCACGCTTCGATTCGTGATAGTTTAGCGACGCTACATTATCCATACCCTGAAATTGCAGCTGATTTTTATCATGATCATGCTGTTTACCAAACACTTATTTTTATGGAGCAACAGGAAGAGTCGCTTTATAAAGAAGCATTTCCTAATATCGAGTTTGTACGCTGGCATGAAAAGTGTTGTGATATGTTACCGAAAGGTGGATCAAAAGCACGTGGCATTGAAAAATTAATAGAATGCATCGGCTTAAAAATGGAAGATACAATTGCGTTTGGTGATGGCTTAAACGATGTAGAAATGCTACAAGCAGCGGGCATCGGTGTTGTCATGGGGAATGGTCACACTATGGCGAAAAGGGTAGCGGATATTGAAGCGCCACATGTTGATGACGATGGTTTATATAAAATAATGGAAACGCTACAATTAATATAGGTTCTACGTTAAATTTCGTCTTCCTTCCTGTTTGTGTCATGATCATTTTGGACTTGGAGAACTAATTTTGATCCAAGGTTGAAAGTAAAGAAGGACCCAATAAACAGTATATAATTTTTTATAAAAACAACGCCACACGATTTTTATCGGTGGCGTTGTTTTTATACTCTTTCAAAAGGTGTTGAGTTTGGAATCGGAGCAAAAGGTTCTTTTTCATTAATATGGTCATAAAACATTATGCCGTTTAAATGATCTAATTCGTGCTGGAAGGCAATTGCTGGCAAGCCTTTTAAACGAATTTTCTTTTCTTCGCCGTCAATTGTCATAAATTTTGCTGTAATGCGTGCATAGCGCGGCACATAGCCGGGAATTGCGCGATCAACTGATAAACAGCCTTCACCGGATTCGATATATGTTTGCTCAACAGAATGGCTAACAATTTTGGGATTAATGGCAACGAAGCTCACTAGCTCCCCTGCATCGTCTGTTAAATGTAGTGCAAATATACGCTTTAAACAATTTACTTGGTTAGCTGCTAAACCGATGCCACCGCGTAAATTATATTTTTCAGCTATTTCGGAATCTTGACTATTTTTCAAATATTGCAGCATATCTTCTGCTAATTGACGATCTTCAACTGACAAAGGGAATGTCACTTCTTCAGCACGTGTGCGTAATGTAGGATGCCCTTCGCGTATTATGTGTTCCATTAAAATCATGTGAAACTTCCTTTCGTGTTTAACTCTATAACTTAAGTATACATAACGATATGTCATGTTCAATGATAAATACTTATTCTTCAATTGAAGAATAAAAAATAAAACAGGTATTGGTAATTTTGTACAGAAATAAGTAGTCGATGTAATTATTGTAATAGAAAAAAACGTAATGGCACAGTTTATCGAATAGCATACGAATCAGATAACAAGGAAAACCATACCTCTGATTAATTATTTAGTAATTTTTTTAGGAAGTTATATGAAATGAGTTTGCAAATGTAAGTAGATAAATAAAACGAAACCAATTAATAATGCTGTTTAGTTTATATAGAAAACACCATGCTATTATAGTGCGAATGGGAATCAGTATCGGTGCTATTATAATACAGGTATAAGTCTAATATATAACAGATAGAGAAATGTTCGGAATTTAATAAATGGACAAAATATTGCTTTAATAAAGGTAATCTATGATTGACCGATAAGATTTAATTCATTATACTCAATTATAGAATCACTTGTACTAATGATAATGAATTATTTTTTAATACAGTTAAAAGGGAGATGTGTCATATGGGAGAAAACATCGTAAACAAATTTGATCCGACGGCTACATTGCATGAAATTGAAGATAAATTTCAAATGTTCCAGATCTTAAATGAAGAAGGGGAAATCGTCAATGAGGAGGCCAATCCGAATCTTTCTGACGAAGACTTAATTGAATTAATGACGCGTATGGTATACACACGTATATTAGACCAACGCTCGATTTCATTAAATCGCCAAGGTCGTCTAGGTTTCTATGCGCCAACTGCAGGTCAGGAAGCATCGCAACTAGCTTCACATTTCGCGCTTGAAAAAGAAGACTGGATTTTACCAGGCTACCGTGATGTGCCTCAAATTTTTTGGCACGGCTTACCATTATGGAAAGCATTTTTATTCAGCCGCGGCCACTTTATCGGTAACCAAGTACCAGAAGGCGTAAATATTTTAGCACCACAAATAATAATTGGAGCACAATACATTCAGGCTGCTGGTGTAGCGCTAGGTATTAAAAAGCGCGGTAAAAAATCAGTAGCAGTAACATATACAGGTGATGGCGGTTCGTCACAAGGTGATTTCTACGAAGGTATTAACTTTGCAGGAGCATTCAAATCTCCAGCGATTTTCATCGTACAAAATAACCAATTCGCGATTTCGACACCACGTGAATTGCAAACAGCTGCCAAAACAATTGCTCAAAAAGGAATTGCGGCCGGCTTGCCAAGTATTTTAGTTGATGGAATGGATCCATTAGCAGTTTATGTTGCTACACGTGATGCCCGTGAGCGCGCAGTAAATGGAGAGGGACCAACGTTAATTGAAACAATGTGTTACCGTTACGGTCCACATACGATGGCAGGGGACGATCCAACACGCTATCGTACAACGGATACTGATAATGCTTGGGCAGCAAAAGATCCAATCGTACGTTTCCGTAAGTATTTAGAAGGAAAAGGTTTATGGTCAGAGGAAAAAGAAGAAGCTGTTATTGAACGTGCAAAAGAAGAAATTAAAGAAGCCATTAAATTAGCTGACCAAGCACCGAAGCAAAAGGTGACAGAGTTAATTGAAAATATGCATGCAAGCGAAATGCCGTATAACTTACAAGAACAGTATGCAATTTACAAAGAGAAGGAGTCGAAATAAGCTATGGCACAAATGACGATGATTCAAGCAATTACTGATGCACTACGTTGTGAATTACGTGACGATGAGAACGTTCTTGTATTTGGTGAAGACGTTGGAGTAAACGGAGGGGTATTCCGAGCAACAGAAGGCTTACAAAAAGAATTTGGCGTAGATCGAGTATTTGATACACCATTAGCTGAATCAGGAATCGGCGGCTTGGCAATCGGACTTTCTCTACAAGGATTCCGCCCTGTTCCAGAAATTCAATTTTTCGGCTTTGTTTATGAAGTAATGGACTCAATTAGCGGTCAGCTTGCACGTATGCGCTATCGTTCAGGTGGTACGTATAATGCACCTGTGACGATTCGTTCTCCTTTTGGTGGTGGCGTACATACACCAGAGATGCACTCAGATAGTTTAGAAGGGTTAATGGCACAGCAACCGGGCTTAAAAGTTGTCATTCCTTCAACACCATATGATGCGAAAGGATTGCTTATTTCTTCCATCCGAGATAATGATCCGGTTATTTTCTTAGAGCATTTAAAACTTTATCGTTCATTCCGTGAAGAGGTGCCAGAAGAATCGTACACTGTGCCAATTGGTAAAGCAGATGTAAAGCGTGAAGGAAAAGATTTATCGATTTTCGCCTACGGATTAATGGTGCATGAAAGTTTAAAAGCAGCTGAAGAATTAGAAAAAGAAGGACATTCAGTAGAAGTAGTCGATCTTCGTACAATTCAGCCATTAGATATCGAAACAATTATTGCCTCTGTTGAAAAAACAGGACGTGCAATCGTTGTACAAGAAGCGCAAAAACAAGCCGGAATTGCAGCGAATGTTGTAGCGGAAATTACAGAGCGCGCCATTTTAAGTTTAGAGGCTCCGGTATTGCGTGTAGCAGCTCCAGATACGATCTATCCATTCCCTCAAGCAGAAGGTGTTTGGTTACCTACGTATAAAGATGTTATGGAAACGGCAAAAAAAGTATTAACATTCTAATGAAGTGAGGGTGACTACTATGGCATTTAATTTCCGTCTACCGGATATCGGAGAAGGTATCCATGAAGGTGAAATCGTAAAATGGTTCGTCAAAGCAGGCGATCTTGTTAAAGAAGATGATATTTTATGTGAAGTACAAAATGATAAAGCAGTCGTTGAAATTCCATCTCCAGTAGAAGGAACTGTTGAAGAAGTACTAGTGCAAGAAGGGGCAGTTGCTGTTGTTGGTGACGTATTAATTCGGTTGGATGCACCGGGCTATGAAGACTTAAAATTAAAAGGCGACGAGCACGCGGAAGCGAAAACAGAGGCCCAAGTACAAGCGACTGCAGAAGCAGGACAAGTAGTTGAAAAAGCACCTGTAGAAGCACCTACGGAAAAAACGTCGAAAGAACCGCAATTAGCTGATCATATTGACATAAATGCACGCGTTATTGCAATGCCATCTGTACGTAAATTTGCACGTGACAATGATGTTGATATTCGTGAAGTCATCGGTTCAGGTAAAAATGGTCGTATTTTAAGAGAAGACGTGGAAAACTTCTTGAGTGGTGGTCAAAAAGTTGAGGAAGCAACAACTGGAGAAACGGTTGTAGCTGACATGAACGAGGCAATAGAAGTACCTAATGCAGCACCTGTTATTAATTTAGAAGGTGAATTCCCTGAAACTCGTGAGAAGATGTCAGGAATGCGCAAGGCGATTGCCAAAGCGATGGTACATTCAAAGCAAACTGCGCCACATGTTACTCTAATGGACGAAGTAGATGTTACGGCATTAGTCGCGCATCGTAAAAAATTCAAAGATATCGCAGCAGAAAAAGGCGTGAAATTAACGTACTTACCATATGTAGTTAAAGCGTTAGTATCAACATTACGTGAATTCCCTGAATTCAACCGTTCACTAGATGATGCAACTCAAGAAATTATTCAAAAACATTACTATAATATCGGCATTGCAGCAGATACTGAAAAAGGACTTCTTGTTCCAGTAATTAAACATGCAGACCGAAAATCAGTATTTACTATTTCAGCTGAAATTAATGAGCTGGCAACAAAAGCGCGTGATGGCAAATTAGCACAGAATGAAATGAAGGGTGGCTCAATGTCGATTACGAATATCGGATCGGCTGGAGGACAATGGTTTACACCAGTAATTAATCATCCAGAAGTAGCGATATTAGGAATTGGTCGTATTTCAGAGAAACCAGTAATAAAAAATGGTGAAATTGTAGCTGCACCTGTGTTAGCATTATCATTGAGCTTTGACCATCGCATGATCGATGGGGCCACTGCGCAAAATGCGTTGAATCATTTAAAACGATTGCTAAGTGAGCCAGACTTATTATTAATGGAGGCGTAGATAATGGTAGTAGGAGATTTCCCAATCGAGCTTGATACTCTAGTAGTAGGAGCGGGCCCTGGTGGCTATGTAGCAGCAATTCGCGCAGCACAAACAGGACAAAAAGTAACAGTTGTAGAAAAAGGCCAATTAGGTGGCGTTTGCTTAAACGTTGGCTGTATTCCTTCAAAAGCTTTAATTTCAGTAGGACACCGTTTCGAACAAGCGAAACATTCAGATGACATGGGGGTAGTTGCATCTGATGTGAAACTTGATTGGGCAAAAGCACAAGAATTTAAAAACGGCGTTGTAAAAAAATTAGTAGGCGGCGTTGAAGGATTATTAAAAGGTAATAAAATTGATGTATTAAAAGGCGAGGCATATTTTGTTGATGCTAACACTGTTCGTGTAATTAACGAAGATTCAGCTCAAACATATACGTTCAAAAATGCGATTTTAGCAACAGGCTCTCGACCAGTTGAAATTCCGACTTTTAAATTTACAAACCGTGTAATTAATTCTACTGGTGCACTTTCTTTACCAGAAGTGCCAGAAAAATTAGTTGTAATCGGTGGTGGGTATATCGGAACTGAATTAGGTTCTGCATATGCTAACTTAGGTTCACAAGTAACGATTATCGAAGGCGGTAAGGATATTTTAGCTGGATTCGAAAAACAAATGACTCAAATCGTTAAAAAAGGCCTGAAAAAGAAAGGCGTCGAAATCGTTGTTAATGCATCTGCAAAAGGTGTTGAAGAAAACGAAAACGGCGTAGTAGTTTCATATGAAGTAGGCGGAGAAGAGAAAACGGTTGAAGCGAACTACGTTTTAGTAACAGTAGGTCGTCGTCCAAACACAGACGAAATGGGTCTTGAAGAAATTGGTATTCAATATGCTGAACGCGGTTTACTTGCAGTAGACAAACAATGCCGTACTTCAGTGCCGAATATTTATGCTATCGGCGATATCGTTTCAGGTCCACAACTTGCTCATAAAGCATCTTACGAAGGTAAAGTAGCAGCGGAAGCAATCGCTGGTGAAAAATCAATCGTAGACTATCTTGCAATTCCAGCTGTATGCTTCACCGATCCAGAAATGGCTACTGTAGGTTACAACGAGGAACAAGCAAAAGCAGAAGGTTTAGAAGTAACTGCTGCGAAGTTCCCATTTGCTGCAAACGGCCGTGCATTAGCGTTAAACGCAACAGATGGTTTCGTGAAACTTGTTGCACGTAAAGAAGACGGTCTGTTAGTAGGTGCTCAAATCGTTGGTGCTGGTGCATCTGATATGATCGCTGAAATGGGTCTTGCAATCGAAGCGGGTATGACTGCAGAAGATATCGCATTAACAATTCACGCTCACCCAACTTTAGGTGAAATTACAATGGAAGCTGCCGAAGTATTACTTGGCAACCCAATCCATATTGTAACGAAATAATAATAATTTCTCCCTTACCTATTTCGGTAAGGGAGTTTTTTATTATTGGAAATTGATATATTGATTAATTGGTATATATAGCAAAAATTAAATAGTGGAATTTTATGAAGCAACAGACGATTGCAACGATGGCGTTGAAAAACGATTTTGAGTGCCAGCTTTTTGGTTCTTCGTCAAATGTTGTGTACTAACTTTGAAATTTATTGCACCCTTTTTGAATATGGGTGTTGATTTCCACTCTGGTTCGGATGCTTTCCTGGGGGCACGGGTCCAACAAAATTGTTTCGTATGGGACCGAAACAATTGGGTTTTTCGCACTTGCGACTGTCGCTAAGCTTGCGCCGCAATAAACAGTGCTTATCCCTAGGGAGTCGTTGCCCTTCATTTCAATCGACGCGTCCTTAATCAAGATGAACGAACCCACTTTGAAATAGTTCAACTATTGGAGACAAAAAAATGTGCATTCGCACTTATCACAAGACTTTAGTGATATGCGAATGCACATTTTTATTATTGTTTAAGGAACACAGGATTTTTTAGTCCGTTATGACGAGCGATTTGGTATGCATATAGTAAACCGATTATTAAAGTAGCTGATAAGCCGATAATCATGGATAAACCATATTCTAAACCAAATCCTTCAGGAGCTACCATTAAGTATGTGAATACAACAGCCGTCATAAACATTGCTGGTAGACCTGAAATCCAGTGGAATTTGCCTTCTTTTAGTAAGTAAGAAGTAGCAACCCATAGCATAACCGTAGCAACCATTTGGTTAGTCATCCCTACATAACGCCATAGGAATTGATAGTCGATTGTTGTTAAGTAGAATGCAGGAATGGTAACTGCTATTGTTGCTAAAATTGCTACTGTTTTCTGATTCCCTTTGATGCGTGATCCTAAGAAATCAAGCACAATCATACGGGCTGAACGAAGCGATGTATCACCTGTAGTAATAGGTAAGATGATTACACTTAAAACTGCTAATACGCCACCAACTGTCCCTAGTAGCCCAATCGCAATTTGGTCTACTACACCACCAGCACCTACTGCTGTAATGACAGTTCCAAGTTCACTTGTGCCACCAAAGAAGCTCATTCCAGCTGTACACCAGATTAGAGCAATAATACCTTCACCAATCATTGCACCATAAAATACTTTACGTCCCTCTGATTCTTTTTTAAGTGTACGAGAGATAATTGGACTTTGTGTAGAGTGGAAGCCAGAAATCGCACCACAAGAAATAGTAATCATTAATAATGGCCAAACTGGTAAATCACCCGGATGTAAATTGGCAAATGTTAATTCTGGGATATTAATATCTGAGAATAATAAAGATATAAAAATTGCACTAGCCATAATTAATAAAACAGCCCCGAATAACGGATAAATACGGCCGATAATTTTATTAATTGGTAAAATCGCTGCTAATAAAAAGTAGAAGAAAATAATGACGATTGCCACCATAAATGTAATGCCTGTTTTTGCTGAAATAACAGCAGCAGGACCAGCCGTAAATGCAGCGGCTACTAAAATCATTAAAATAACAGATACGATATCTGTAAATACGCGCATAATTTTACCTAAATACTTTTGAACAAGTGCAGGGAATTGTGCACCACCATGACGAAGTGATAGCATACCTGCAAAATAATCGTGAACTCCACCTGCAAAAATACAGCCTAATACAATCCAAACCATGGCCACTGGACCATATAACGCACCGGCAATGGCACCATAAATTGGACCAAGCCCTGCAATATTTAATAATTGAATTGTCCAGCCCTTCCAAGCGGGCATCGGAATATAATCGAGGTTATCTGTTTTTGTAAAAGCGGGTGTTGCTGTTGCATCATTTATGACAAACACCTTTTCTACAAACTTACCATAAACAAAATAACCACCAAATAAAAGAATGACAGAACCTAATAGTGTAAACATAAAAACTCTCCTAATATAATTTCATTTTTTCGACAAATTGAATTATATAATGCAAAAACTATTTTGACAAACTATTTTTAGAAAATTTGTTATATTTAAATTATTAAATTAAACAGAAATGTTTTGTGTAATCGATTACATCTTGCGGATTAGAGTATTTATGCTTGAAATTCTTAAATAAAATTTATTTGAAAAATGGTGTTTTGAGCTGTATGACTGCTCTAAGGCCATGAGTAAAGATTTAGGACAAAATACTATTCATGTGAATGCGATATAAAAGAAAAGTTACAACAATCTCATTTTGAGTACTTAATAAATAATTATGAGCTTAAGCAATGAATTATTGACTGAATTTTCGTATAATAAATCTATTAACATGAAAATAGTAAGCTAGGAGGCAATGGGAATGGAATTGGGGTTAAAAGGAAAAGTTGCGATTATATCAGGTGCTAGTAAAGGAATTGGATATTATACAGCGCTACAATTAGCAAAAGAAGGCGCAGCAGTAGCATTATGTGCGCGTGGAGAAAAACAATTAGAAGTAGCTGCAGCCTCTATAAAAGAAGCAACAGGTGCAGATGTGTTAATCGTACCAGCTGATATGGCGAAAGAAAAGGATTGTAAAGAGCTGATTAATAAAACAATCGAGCATTTCGGACGCATCGATATATTAGTAAATAATGCCGGGACTTCAGCTGCCCATTCTTTTGAACAAGTTAATAGCGAGCTTTGGCAAAGTGACTTAGACTTAAAACTACTTGGTGCAATCCATTGTTCAAAAGCTGCGATACCACATTTAAAAGCGGTAGGTGGCGGTTCTATTATAAACGTAACAGCTGTATTGGCAAAAACACCACCTACATCTTCATTGCCAACAACAGTGAGCCGTGCAGCAGGACTGGCGTTAACGAAAGCGATGAGTAAAGATTTAGGTAAGTACAATATTCGTGTCAACGCTGTATGCATCGGATTGATTAGGAGCGATCAAATTGAAAAACGCTGGAAAGATCAAGCGCCGGAATTAACGTGGGACGAATATTCGAAAAATATTGGGGAGTCAATCCCGCTTGGCCGTATTGGTAATACAGAAGAAGCGGCAAATGTTATTACGTTTTTAGCATCTTCTGCATCGTCATATGTAACAGGTACGTCGATTAATATTGATGGTGGTTCAGGTGGCACGATATAATCTGTGAGGCAAACTCAGCGATGGGTTTGCTTTTTTGTAATAAATTACATATGTTTTTGAAAAAGCGTGGAATTCTACATTTAGAATAGCAAGATGCAATAGACAGAGAATTTTGGAAGTCGTACAATGAAAAAAGAAAGGGGGATTACTGATGCAAATTATAAGAACGATTGCGCAAATTTGTATTTTAATAATTTATTATTATATAGGAGTACTCATAGTTGAGCTTACAGGCATCTTTATCCCTGCAAGTATTATTGGGCTTATATTATTGTGGATATCACTTTATTTCAAACTGGTTAATGTACAATATATTCAAGAAGGAGCAACGTTTTTATTAACGTACTTAACACTTTTTTTTATTCCTTCTACAGTTGCAGTGATAAATTATCCAGAGTTGTTGTCTAGTGCAGGAATATTTTTAATTATAGCAGTAATTATTAGTACATTATTTACGATAATTGTGACAGGGAAATGGAGTCAATGGATCGAAAAGAAAGAAAATACGGTGAAGGAGGGAGAATTAGTTGCTACAAATTCTTCAAGCGTCTCTCGCCATCATTAGTACAGTTTTATTATTTGTTGTTTTACAAAAGGTGTATTTAAAGTTTAGTAATCCGTTGTTATTGCCTATTTTAACAACTACTATTGTGTTGGTTATTGTACTACTCGTTTTTAATATTCCATATAGTACATACATGCAAGGTGGGGACTGGATTCAAGCAATGTTAGGTCCTGCCATTGTCGCGCTTGCTTTTCCACTTTATAATCAGCGAGCACTTATTTTTAAATATAAATATGCGATTGTTTCGAGTTTACTAGTATCAATGCTTTCGGGATTAATCAGCGTCTTTTCGTTGTTGAAATTATTTGATGCATCGGATTCGTTTATTTTAACAGCATTACCGAAATCATTAACAACGCCTGTTGCAATGCAAGTTAGTGATTCAGTAGGCGGCATTGCTCCCTTATCTGCTGTATTAGTAATGGTGGCAGGATTTACAGGTGCGATATTAGGTCCGCTAATATATAAAATAGCAAAAATTGATACTGCAATTAGTAGAGGCGTGGCAATGGGAAGTGCCTCGCATGGCGTAGGGATTACAAAATTAAAAGAATTTGGCGAAGAGGATTTATCAATGGGTTCTCTATCTATGGGTTTAAGTGCTGTATTAGGTGCATTTATTTGCCCAATATTTGCAATGATTTTTATGTAATATTTCCTGGGGAATAAGCATAAGGGGGATTTTTATGAAATGGGAGACACGTGTTACAAAACTATTAAATATTGACTATCCGATTATCCAAGGAGGACTAGCATATTTAGCGTATTCAGATTTAGCTGCTGCTGTATCGAACGCAGGGGGACTTGGGCAAATTACTGCGATGAGTCTTGCAACACCTGAAGACTTAAGACGTGAAATTATTAGAGTTCGTGAATTAACCGATAAACCGTTTGGGGTAAATTATGCAATTGGTCAACATGGCAAAGGTTATGAAGAAATGGTAGAAGTAGCTGCGGAAATGGATGTGCCTGTAGTCACGATTACAGGGGGCAATCCGGCGCCGATTTTTGATATTTTAAAAGATACGAATTGTAAAAAGCTAGTGTTAGTTGCTGCACGCCGCCAAGCACAAAAGGCAGAGTCGCTTGGCGCAGATGCAGTGATGGTTGTAGGGCAAGAAGGTGGCGGTCATTTAGGGCGTGATGATGTCGGAACGATGGTGCTCGTACCCCAAGTTGTCGATCATGTATCGATACCAGTTATAGCATCAGGTGGCATTGGGGATGGGCGTGGCTGGATGGCGGCGCATGCATTAGGTGCTGAAGGGATTGAGATGGGGACACGTTTTATTGCGACGAAGGAATGTGTGCATGCATCAGCTGCCTATAAGAAGGCAATACTAAATAGCGCGGAATATGATACAACAGTTATTAAACGTTCAATCGGCGCACCTGCAAGAGTATTGCGTAATAATTTTACGGAACAAATTTTACAAGTCGAAAATGAGACACCAACATATGAAGCACTAAAAACAATGATTAGTGGTACAGCAAATAAGCGCTTTATTTACGATGGGGATGCGCAGGCTGGCTTTGGCTGGGCGGGACAAGTTGCTGGTTTAATAACAGACGAGCCAACTGTTGCTCAGTTAATTGAGCGAATGGTTGCAGAGGCAGCAGCAATCCGTTTAAAATGGGGAGAATAACAAAAAGGTAGGGAACAGCATGGAATATTCATATCCATTATCAACAGATTGGACAACACAAGAAATGGTCGATGTTGTCAAATTCTTTGAAGTTGTTGAGGCAGCATATGAGAAGGGGATAAAACGCGAAGATGTAATGGCGAAATATCGTCGATTTAAAGAAATTGTACCTTCACAAGCCCAGGAAAAGACAATTTTTCGAGATTTTGAACGAGCAAGCGGCTATGTAAGCTATAAAGTAGTGAAGCAAGCTAAGGAATTAGCGGATGGACAAATTATTCGTATGCGTTAAATGAAAGAGGCATCATTTTTCCAATGAGAAAAATGATGTTTTTTTATGTTGAAAATTGATTTCCGTTCCGTGGACATTTTCCTAAAACACTGCTCGAGCCTGTTATATGTTACTCGTGCGACTGTCGTTCCACTTTTGTCACACAAAAAATTGTGACTGCTGCTACGCTTTCGTCACAGGTAATAATTTGCTGTTCCCCAAGGAGTCGTCCCGTTCACTCCAATCAAAGAGCATTGAATTTTTAGTATAGATAGTTCGTGCTTTTCATAAAAACCAAGCTTATGTCCCGGCCTCTTTTGCATTAATTAAGTTTTTACAATGTCCTTAATGTGCTGTTCCACAATTTCGGCTAGCGCATATACTGTATCAAAGCTATCGCTAGGAAACTCACTTATCGCAAATGCCACGCCGAGATCATTACCAATTTCAAAGAATGTTTCACCATCTGCACTTAGTGATAGGAAAGCACACGTTACATTAGCTAGCTCCTCATATTGTTGTACGTAAACTTTATTACGGTCTAAATCTACCGGTTGGCTATGAACTGTAAATAATACATAGCTTGCCTGCAGGGCTTGCGCTAGCAGCCAGTCAAACGCACGACGTACACGTTCCTCATACACACGTACAACCGCCGGATGTGTGTTCCACTTTTTCACTGAATCACTTCAATATCGTTTCCTTCGATTAGTGTTGCAACTTCATCATGGAATGCAACAGCATCTGTTTGCGGGAAAATAGGATTAATGGGCAATGTTACTATTGTTGTAAAATCATTCGCGGGCATCCTAGTCTTTGAAAGATACCCTAATATTTCGAATAACTTTGGTGGTACATGGCGTCCTTTTAAAATGTGGTCGAAGTAAATAGGTACATCATCAATTGATTATGGTGAACCGTAGGAAAAATGAATAATTCCGATTATGAAAAATTCACCTTTTAACATATTTAGTAATAATGATTATAAAAAATACCAAAATGTAAATAATTATCTATGTAGATATAAAAAAAGACTAACAAACAAGACGAAATATGGTATGTTTGTTAGCCATTTGTGCATATTAATAATACAGTATCGTTATTTTCCGATTATTACGTTATAAATCGGAAGTAGAGCTTCGAATGTTTCTTCAGCAAATGCCATGAATTCTTGAGCTGACATTGCTGTTGCTTCTTCAATGCTTAAATGACGACCAACTAAAAATTCACCTTTTTTGACATCACGTAAGCGTGTAATTAATTTTTCAAGCTTTTCCTCACGAGCCTCACCTAAATTGCTGGCATCCGGTGCCATGTGATCACCTGATACGACAAATTCATCTGATAACGTGTCAAACAGCTGTAAATTTACAAGTAAGCGTTCGGCCATCTGTGCTTTTTGAGGGGCCTCGTAAATAATTGCGGCAACGATAAATAAATGCGTCCCCCATAGCCCAATTTGGAAATGAGGGAGTGATTTATAACCACGTTTATATGGTGCAAATGCAACCCAAGAATCTTTTGGAGGATTTACCGTTCTGCGTGCATGTTTTGCGATATGTGGGAAAAATTCATCCCCTGTTTTTGCGCTGAAATATGTAGAGAACGTTTCACCTATTATATGGAATTTAGGGCGGACAATAGTAGTTAATGCTGCCATCCGTTCATCTAAACCGTTTATTTGGAAAACATTGAAATCTTCCGTAGTCCATTGAACATTTTGCATTTTTAATAACTCCTTTCGAATTATAGGTTTATTTTATTAACTTTTTGGGAAAAAATCAGATAACAGAAACTTTCAAGGATGACAAAAGTTTTTTATAAAACACTAAGGACGTGATGAATATGAAACAGATGATTAAGATTATACGCAAGGTAGATATTGAAAAGCAATACGAACACATTTTACGTTTAGAGCTCGATTATGAGTTAGCTTCGCTGTTTGAGGCAATGAAGGAAGACAATGTAGCAGATATGGAAAAATCCAAAAAACGTTTAAAAGAGATTCAGGAAGAATTGGATAGCTTACATGCATATGCATAACAAAATATTCAAACCTAATTAAAAAATCACTTGCTGGATATTCGGACAGCAGGTGATTTTTGTTATACTACTACTATACAGAATTTTAATCCGTTCTTTTAATACATAGCTAGCATGTGGAAGGTGGCGTAAGTACATGGATTTACAGCAATTAGATCAATTTGCTAAAAAAATGATTTTTGAAGCAGGGCAGCGCATTAGAGATTCTTTTTCTTACGATTTAGAAATTGAAACAAAGTCGAATGCCAATGATTTAGTAACAAATATTGATCGTGAAACGGAACTTTTTTTCATAGAAAAAATTAAAATATTCGACCCAACTCATAAAATTCTTGGTGAGGAAGGAATGGGAGAAAATGTTGAATCACTAGAGGGCGTTGTATGGATTATCGACCCAATCGATGGCACGATGAATTTTGTAAAACAACATCGCCATTTTATGATTACAATTGGTTTGTTTGTGGATGGTATTGGCAAGCTAGGTTACATATTTGATGTAATGCGAGAAGATTTGTTTTACGCAATTGCAGGTGTTGGTGCATGGTATAATGATTCCCCGTTACGTAAATTGCAGCCGTTGAAAATCGAGGAAGCGGTTATTGGTATTAATGCTACATGGGTAACACCAAATAAAAAAGTCAATCATGAAAAACTAATTGAGTTAATTCATACAGTGCGTGGTACGAGATCTTATGGTTCTGCGGCAATGGAAATCGCATTTGTTGTAAGTGGCAAACTAGATGCGTATATTTCAATGCGTTTAGCACCGTGGGATATTGGTGGCGGTACAATTATCGCGCAGGAAGTAGGGGCAATTGCGACGAATTTACAAGGAAAGACATTGGATTTTTTATCAACGGATACGTTTATTATTGCTAATCCATCTATTCATCAGTTGATTTTAGAAGATTATATTCAAGAGAAAAATGAGTAGTGATTTAGTCTGCTGAGAAACACTTGCATACTCACTCACGCTAAGCTTGTGCGTTTCTAAGTGCTTTTACTCAGTCAAAATTAGTTATTTAAAAACCCTAGAAAAGTCGGATATTTGACTTTTTTAGGGTTTTTATGAGTAAAATAAATTTCTGCTATTCTTTTTACAGTATTCCTTGCTCTCTAAATTTACGTTTTGTTTTAAATGCCGTCATAAAGATGAAGCACATAGCGATAATAGAAACAATGATACCAATATAGCCAACCGTATCGTACTCTGTACCTATTATACCAACTAATGCAACAGAGAAACCAATGCCCACCATAGATAAAATAGCTGCTAGAGCATAGATAAACATAACAATTTTCGCTTTATTCAATGCAGTTCGCTCCTTATAAATTATAGTAAAATATGTGATGAAACTATGAACTTGAATCTCTTAGAAAAGACAATTAATCTTTCTTGTGCTATAATAACACAGTTAAACTTATGAAAAAAGAATATGGAGTGGAATAATGACAAATTTACGTCAAGATTTACGTAACATCGCAATTATCGCGCACGTTGACCATGGTAAAACTACACTAGTAGACCAATTATTAAAACAATCGGGTACATTCCGTTCAAATGAGCAAGTTGAAGAGCGCGCAATGGACTCGAATGATATCGAACGTGAACGTGGGATTACAATCCTTGCTAAAAATACAGCTGTTGACTATAACGGCACACGCATAAATATTTTAGATACACCAGGACACGCAGACTTCGGTGGTGAAGTTGAACGTATTTTAAAAATGGTAGACGGCGTTGTATTAGTAGTTGATGCATATGAAGGTTGTATGCCGCAAACACGCTTCGTACTAAAAAAAGCGTTAGAACAAAACTTAACACCAATCGTTGTTGTTAACAAAGTCGATAAAGATTCAGCTCGTCCTGAAGAAGTTGTGGATGAAGTGTTAGAGCTTCTTATCGAGCTTGATGCTAATGACGATCAATTAGATTTCCAAGTAGTATATGCTTCTGGTGTAAATGGTACAGCATCATTAGATCCAAACCCAGCAAACCAAGAAGAAGATATGAAATGCTTATTTGAGAAAATCATTGAGCGCATCCCAGCACCAGTAGATAACTCAGAAGATCCATTACAGTTCCAAGTAGCATTACTTGATTATAATGATTTCGTTGGACGTATCGGTATCGGTCGTGTATTCCGCGGAACGATTTCTGTAGGGCAGCAAGTAGCATTAATGAAACTAGACGGCACAGTTAAACAATTCCGTGTAACGAAAATTTTCGGTTTCTTCGGTTTAAAACGTCAAGAAATCCAAACTGCAAAAGCGGGTGATTTAATCGCTGTTTCAGGTATGGAAGCTATTAACGTAGGGGAAACGGTTTGTCCTATTGAGCATCAAGAGGCTTTAACGCCATTACGCATCGACGAACCAACGCTACAAATGACATTTTTAGTAAATAACTCTCCTTTCGCTGGTCGTGAAGGGAAATGGGTAACTTCTTCTAAAATTGAAGAGCGCCTACGTGCACAATTACAAACAGACGTATCGCTTCGTGTAGAAGATACAGATTCACCAGATGCGTGGACTGTATCAGGTCGTGGTGAGCTTCACTTATCGATCTTAATCGAAAATATGCGTCGTGAAGGCTTTGAATTACAAGTGTCTAAACCACAAGTTATTATTCGTGAAATCGACGGTGTAAAATGTGAGCCAATCGAGCGTGTACAAGTTGACGTACCAGAAGATTGTGTAGGTTCTATAATTGAATCTATGGGTAGCCGTAAAGGTGAAATGCTTGATATGATTAATAACGGAAACGGACAAGTACGTATTATTTTCAACGTACCAGCACGTGGCTTAATCGGTTATTCAACTGAATTCATGTCATTAACAAAAGGTTTCGGTATTATTAACCATACATTCGATTCTTATCAACCAGTTGTAGCTGGTCGCGTTGGTGGACGTCACCAAGGTGTATTAGTATCAATGGAAAACGGTAAATCAACAACTTATGGTATGATGGGTGTTGAAGACCGTGGTACACTATTCGTAGAACCAGGTACTGAAGTATACGAAGGTATGATCGTTGGTGAAAATACTCGTGAGAATGACATTACAGTTAATATCACGAAAATGAAACAAAAAACAAATATTCGTTCTGCTAACAAAGACCAAACAAACGTGATTAAAAAACCTCGTATTATGACACTTGAAGAAGCATTAGAGTATTTAAGTGATGACGAGTACTTAGAAGTAACTCCAGAGTCAATCCGTTTACGTAAGCAAATTTTAGATAAAAACGAACGTGAACGTATGGCGAAAAAGAAAAAATACGCTGAACAAGAAAACTAAAAGCGTATTGGGGAGAGGATGAGAAGTGTTGAATATACCAATGTTCGCACTGAATTTTATTCAAACATCTGCACCTGTAAATGCAGGAGAAAATGATTTTGTATTTGGGCGTATGTCAGGTATAACTCGCTTCTTATATGAAAATTTACCGAGCTATGAAATGGCTGGGTATGCCACATTTTTCTTTGTATTCGTTTTATCAGCCATTGTTTATAAACTTGGCTTCGCAAAAAAATTACCGTTAGCTAAAAATATTGTTATTTATGCATTCCTATTTTTCGGGTGTATGATTTTAACGTTTTTAGCGCTGTTTTTACCAATGATTGAAGGGTTGATTGTCGCGGCCTTAATTTTAATTACGTACAAAACACGTTTATGGCGTGAAAAGCGTGAACAAGCGATAAGTAAATAAAAAGCTGCCGCATTGCATTGTAAGATGTAATGCGGCAGTTTTTTTAGTTTTTAGAGAAGATGACTAGGCATTATCGCCAGCCGTTAGTGCCGCTTTTAAAGGGATTTTTGGGATATGGTCAATAGAATTCAAAATAAGGTCAATAGAATTCAAAATAAGGTCAATAGAATTCGAAATAAGGTCAATAGAATTCGAAATATGGTCAATAGAATCAAAAATTTGGTCAACAACTCAGCAAAATAGGAAACCACTATTTGGGAAGTGAATAGTGGTTTATTTCTTGTTTTCTTAGATGAAGGATCAATAAACCATGTTACACAAATAATCAGTTTATCACCTTTTCGAATTTATTTGCGATGAAAGAGCAGCGACAGGAGCAGTTGGGCGCTCCAGGGAGGCAATTGAAGAAGGACTCACACTTTTTTTCATAAGTGCATAACCTACTCTAGGCGTAATACCAGTTTTTAAGGAGGAAAGGGAATGAAAAGGATGGGAAAATCTAGTTTCATTATTGTTTTATCGTGTTTAGTACTCCTCCTTCTTGGAGCATGTGGAAAAGAAGATTTAACAGAAGTACGTGTTGGAGAAGTGACACGCTCTATTTTCTATGCACCACTATACGTAGCAATTGAAGAAGGATTCTTTGAGGACGAAGGATTAAAAGTAGATTTAAAAACGATACCTGGTGGGGATAAAACAATGACAGCGTTGTTATCGGATGGTATTGATGTAGCGCTTGTAGGCTCAGAAACATCAATTTATGTAACAGCACAAGGTGCAAACGATCCGATTAAAAACTTCGCACAATTAACACAAACAGATGGTACATTCCTAGTGGCACGTGAAAAAATTGAGAATTTCTCTTGGGATATGTTAAAGGGCTCTACTTTCCTTGGTCAACGGAAAGGTGGAATGCCTCAAATGGCAGGGGAGTTCGTATTAAAGAAACATGATATTAATCCACAAACTGATCTTGAATTAATTCAAAATATTGATTTCGCTAATATTTCAACAGCATTTGCGTCAGGCACAGGTGATTTTGTGCAATTATTCGAACCAACTGCAAGTATATTTGAACAAGAAGGAATTGGGCATATTGTTGCATCCTTTGGAACAGAATCTGGCCATTTACCATACACATCATTTATGACAAAAGCTAGTTTTATTGAAAGTGATCCAGAAACAGTAGAAAAGTTCACAAGTGCAATTAAAAAAGCGCAAGACTGGGTGTATGCGAAGAGTGCTGATGATGTTGCAAAGTCGATTTCACCATATTTTGAAAATACAGATGTGAAGCTAATTGCAAAAGTTGTTGAGCGTTATCGTTCACAAGAGTCTTATGCAAAAAATCCAATATTAGACGAAGAAGAATGGAATAATTTACAAGATGTAATGGATGCAGCTGGAGAACTTCCGAAAAGAATGGATTACTTCGATCTAGTTGACACTTCATTTGCTGAGAAAGTATCGAAGTAGTATGGGTTTTCTAAGTGTCAGCAATGTTCATCATACGTATTTTTCAAGTGAGGCCGCAACAGATGCCCTACAAGATATTCATTTCTCGGTTGAAAAAGGAGAGTTTGTTTCAATTTTAGGGGCAAGTGGCTGCGGAAAATCGACACTGTTATCGATTATTGCAGGGTTGCTTACGCCTACGATGGGCACTGTTACAATTGATGGGCAACCTGTTATAGACAATGAGCAGTTATCAATTGGCTATATGCTGCAGCAAGATTATTTATTTCCGTGGAAAACAATTGAAGAAAATGTTACTCTCGGTTTAACGATTTTACAAAAAAAAGATGAACAATCACGAGAGATAGCAATCCAATTACTGCAAGATGTTGGTTTACCACACGTTGAGAAGAAATTTCCAAGAGAGCTTTCTGGCGGGATGCGACAACGTGTTGCACTTGCTAGAACACTTGCAGTTGATCCGAAAATTCTTTTGCTAGATGAGCCTTTTTCTGCACTAGACTATAAATCGAAGCTCACGCTGGAAGATTTAGTATCAAAAATGTTGAAAGATTACAGTAAAACAGCCGTTCTCGTCACACATGATATCGGCGAAGCAATTGCTATGAGTGATCGTATTTTCTTATTATCAGCTAAGCCTGGTAAACTATATAAAACATTTGAAGTACCACAAGAGTTAATAGAGTTACCACCATTTGAAACACGTTCACATGCGAGCTATTCTACGCTATTCCAATTAATTTGGAAGGAGCTGGAAAGTCTTGAGCACGAAAATACTTTATGAGAATTATAAAAAATCGCTCATTAATGAAAAAAGAAAGATTCGTTTTTTTCAGTTGTTAATTTTAGTTGTATTTATTAGTTTGTGGGAAATAGCTTCTCGTTCAAAATGGATTGACCCACTTATTTTTAGTTCCCCGCAAAAAATATGGAGTTTATTTATTGAAAAAATACAGGACGGAACATTAATAATGCATGCTAATGCCACGCTCTTTGAAACCGTGTTAGGGTTTATTATCGGCACAATGCTCGGGACGATATTGGCAGCGATTCTATGGTGGTCGCCATTCTTTTCGAAAGTAGTAGATCCATATCTTGTTGTATTAAACGCGATGCCGAAAGTGGCGCTTGGACCGATATTAATCGTAGTTATGGGACCAGGAATGACGTCAATTATTACGATGGGGGCAATCATTTCTGTCATCATCTCGACTATTGTCATTTACACTGCATTTAGAGAAGTAGACCCGAATTATTTGAAAGTGTTGCAAACATTTAATGCGACGCGCTTCCAAATGTTTAAAGAGGCCATTTTACCAGCTTCCTTTCCAACTATTATTTCGACGCTAAAAGTGAATGTAGGCTTATCTTGGGTTGGGGTCATTGTAGGGGAATTTCTCGTTTCCTCGAAAGGGCTTGGCTATTTAATAATATATGGATTCCAAGTGTTTAATTTCAACCTCGTATTAATGTCGCTTATGATTATCGCGATATTTGCAACGATTATGTACCAATTAGTGGAGCTGCTAGAAAGAAAGTTAGTAAAAACGAGATAAGAGGCTGTCCAACAAGTCAAATTTACGACTTGTGGACGCCTCTTTTAAAATTCTTCGTCAATTTTTGAAGAAGTGCGGAAAAAATGGAATTTCCCTGTTGAGAGTCTTTTTTCAGTATTCTCCGCTATGCGTGTATTACACGGCTCACACATATACGTATGAATAGGACGATTACGAAGCTTTTTTGCTAGTGGCAAATCGTCTTCAAGTTGCTGAATCGTATCACAAATGACACATTTAACACGCATACCAATACCTCCTATTGAACGCGAATTGCAACAACATTTTTAATCGGGTTTTCAATATTAGAGCCATCTGCGAACAAAATATGCACAGGACCACCTTCTGTTAACGGTTTACCATCTTGGCTATATTTTAAAATAAGTGTTTTCGCTTCTTCTATTGGAAATGCATATTCCTCATCGTTTTGGCACTCGAAAACTACTTCTGTCGCTTCTTTTTTTATTTGCGCGTTATTTAAAAATGATTTAATTTCAATACCGAAAGTACCGGTCATCATCCCTTTACGGTCAAATTTGCGCTCTGTTTTTAGTGTTGGGGGGAAAGTAGCCCCTTCCATAATTTCACGTGACCAGTGAGCACCCATATCTCTTAAATATTTTTCATCGTCCTCATCAGCTAGCTTTGATGTAAAATACGTATTTAAATCGAGTTTACGATCATCGAAAATCCAAACAGTTGGATCTAATGTTATTGTGTATGAAACAGCACCTTTAATCGGAATAATACTTTCCATAATCGTGAAATCCTCCTTCAATTTGTAACCATTTATAGTATACCGCTTTTTCTTGTCATTAATAAAGAAATATAATCGAAAACACTCGAATTCATATATATGCACTTGCATTTTTACTCACTAAAAGATAAACTTTATTAAGATAGAATCCAAGAAATATCAAATAATGGGGGCGTCCTCATGGATACGAAATCACAAGCTTCCTTCCAGGAAAAAGCGATAGAGTTACTGCACGCAGACGCAGGGAAAATTGCTCGCTTAATTAAAGTTCAAATGGATCATTTAACAATGCCGCAATGTCCATTATACGAAGAAGTATTAGATACACAAATGTTTGGCCTATCACGAGAAATTGACTTTGCAGTTAAGCTAGGTTTAATTGAACGTGAGAAAGGGAAGGAAATTCTTGATTCGCTAGAAAAAGAATTATCTCTTCTGCACGATTCGTATACAGAAAAATAAAAAAACTCAAACGCCATGCGCGATTTGAGTTTTTTTTCTAAATGAGGTATGTAACTAATGAAAAAATATCTATCAACCTATTTCCGAAATTTTGACTATCCCTTGTTTATTACATATGTTTTGTTGTGTTTGTTCGGCCTTGTCATGATATATAGCGCAAGTATGATGGTTGCTATTCAAGAAGGTAAGCCACCCGATAGTTATTACAATAAGCAACTGATGAATTTAGTTGTAGCCTCCGTTGCATTCTTAATAGGTGCATTTTTCCCATATAAACATTATAGCAATAAGTGGATACTCTTTATTTTAATGGTCATTATGGCGATACTGCTCATATGGGTTACTTTTTTTGGTGTTGGTCGTGAAACAACAGGTTCACAAAGTTGGATAAGCATTTTTGGACTTACTATGTTCCAACCATCGGAATTTGCAAAACTATTTGTTATTATTTATTTTTCCGGATCGTTATATAAAAAGAGTTTAAAAGAGAACTCAATCCAAGATGTTCGCCCGAATGACATATGGCCACCAATATTAATATGGTTACTCATTCTATTTAGTGTAGGATTGGAAACAGATTTAGGGGCAATAATTATTATTGGTGTAATAGCGATGTCTCTTCTTTTATTAAGTGGTATTAGAGGGAAAACATTATTAAAATTTTCAGCTGTACTTGGTTTTTTTGGTTCTATTGTTGTCGGTTTTGTCTTGTTACTAAAATTCGACTCCATTTTCAACGAAAGTCGTTTAGGCCGCTTCAAAGTTTTGAAAAATCCATTCGAATATGCAGATGGCTCAGGCTACCAAATTATTAACGGCTACTATGCAATTGGTGGTGGTGGATTAGAAGGGCGTGGTCTAGGTCAATCGATTCAAAAGTTAGGCTATTTACCAGAGCCGCAAACTGACTTTATTATGGCAATTGTCGCTGAAGAACTTGGTGTGTTAGGTGTAATCATCGTGTTAGGTGGAATAGGCTATATCGTGCTACGTGCTTTTTGGATTGCCATGACAACACAAGATCCCCTTGCACGTATGCTAGCAGGTGGTATTGGTGTGTGGATTGGATTCCAAACTTGCCTTAATATAGCGGGACTTACAGGGGTTGCTCCTTTAACAGGTGTGACACTACCGTTTATTAGTTATGGCGGTACATCCATTCTTTTGTTATCTTTAGCTATGGGAATACTTATCAACGTTTCCATGTATTACAAATTTGATAAGCGTAAGCAATCTTAGGAGGTTTTGAGGGAAATGAAAACTATTAACAAGATTTTAGTAGCGAACCGAGGGGAAATCGCAATTAGAATTTTTCGTGCTTGTAACGAGTTGAAAATTCAAACTGTTGCTATATATTCACGTGAAGATAGCGGCGCTTATCATCGATATAAAGCAGATGAAGCATATATCGTAGGTGTTGGAAAAAAGCCAATCGATGCTTATTTAGATATTGAAGATATTATAGCAATCGCCAAAGATGCAAATGTGGACGCAATTCACCCAGGCTATGGATTTTTATCAGAAAATGTGGAATTTGCTAGACGTTGTGAAGAAGAAGGCATTGTGTTTATCGGGCCAACATCAAAACATTTAGATATGTTCGGCGATAAAGTAAAGGCACGAGAACAAGCTGTACTTGCTAATATTCCAGTTATCCCCGGTACTGATGGTCCAGTAGCGAATATTACTGAAGTAGAAGCTTTTGGAGATAAACACGGCTATCCAATTATGATTAAAGCGGCACTTGGTGGTGGTGGACGCGGCATGCGCATGGTGCAGGCGAAGGAAGAACTAGCATCAGCATATGAGCGCGCAAAATCTGAAGCAAAAGCAGCGTTCGGTTCTGATGAGGTATATGTGGAAAAATGTATCGTCAAACCGAAGCATATTGAAGTGCAAATTTTAGGTGATACAACTGGCGAAATTGTTCATTTATATGAACGTGACTGTTCGATTCAACGCCGTCACCAAAAAGTGGTAGAAATTGCGCCATCTAATTCAATCTCAGCTAATTTGCGTCAACGAATTTGCGATGCAGCAGTGAAATTAATGCGCAATGTAAATTATATTAACGCGGGTACTGTAGAGTTTTTAGTTGCTGGGGACGATTTTTATTTCATCGAGGTCAACCCACGAATTCAAGTTGAGCATACGATTACAGAAATGATAACAGGTATTGATATCGTTCATGCGCAAATTAAAGTAGCAGAAGGGCATACATTGCACGGTGAAAGAATTGGAATCCCTTCTCAAGATCAAATTCCACTATTCGGCTATGCGATTCAATCACGTGTCACAACAGAAGATCCGACAAATGATTTTATGCCAGATACAGGCAAGCTAATGGTATACCGTTCAAGTGGAGGATTTGGTGTACGTCTAGATGCAGGGAATGGTTTCCAAGGGGCAATTGTGACACCATATTACGATTCGCTGCTTGTGAAAATTTCGACATGGGGCATGACGTTTGCTGAAGCGGCAGCGAAAATGGATCGAAACTTACGAGAATTCCGTATTCGGGGTGTAAAAACAAATATCCCGTTTTTAGGAAATGTTGTTATACATGAAAAGTTTTTAAATGGCCAATTTGATACAAGTTTTATTGATACAACACCAGAATTATTCGAATTTCCAGAAAGAAAAGATCGTGGTACAAAGCTGTTAACTTATATTGGAAATGTAACGTTAAACGGTTTCCCTGGTGTAGAAAAAGGCTCAAAACCAATTTTTGCCCAGCCAAATAAGCCGAAAATCGATTTGCTAACATCACCAACACCAGGTACAAAACAAATTTTAGATGAGCGAGGCGCGGATGGCTTAGTTAAGTGGATTAAAGAGCAGCAAGATGTCCTGTTAACTGATACAACATTCCGTGATGCACACCAATCACTTCTTGCAACACGTGTGCGTTCTCAAGATATGTTCCAAATAGCGGGTGAAACAGCCCGTATGATGCACAATTATTTCTCACTTGAAATGTGGGGAGGCGCAACCTTTGATGTTGCTTATCGTTTCTTGAAAGAAGATCCATGGGCACGATTAGAAGCACTTCGCCAGCAAGTACCGAATGTTTTATTCCAAATGCTACTGCGCGGTGCAAATGCAGTTGGCTACACGAATTATCCAGATAATTTAATTCGGGAGTTCATTAAAGAATCGGCTGCATCTGGCATTGATGTTTTCCGAATTTTTGATAGCTTAAACTGGATTAAAGGAATGGAAGTAGCTATCGATGAAGCACGTAATACAGGTAAAATTGCTGAGGCAGCTATTTGCTACACAGGTGATATTTTTGATGAATCACGTGCAAAATATACGGTGCAATATTATAAAGACATGGCACGCGAGCTAGAGGCGGTAGGGGCGCATATTTTAGCGATAAAAGATATGGCTGGCTTACTAAAACCAGAGGCCGCATATCGATTAATTTCAGAGCTAAAGGATGCAACAAGTTTACCAATCCATCTCCATACGCATGACACGAGTGGCAACGGGATTTATTTATATGCCAAAGCAATTGATGCGGGTGTAGATATTATTGATACATCATTAGGAGCGATGGCAGGCTTAACTTCTCAGCCGAGCGCAAACTCACTTTACTATGCAATGAAAGGTAGTAAACGTGAAGTTCGTGCCGATATCGAATCATTGGAGAAGCTATCATACTATTGGGAAGATGTACGTAAATATTACTCAAATTTTGAAAGTGGCATGATTAGTCCGCATTCAGAAATTTATGTCCATGAAATGCCGGGTGGACAATATAGCAATCTTCAACAGCAAGCTAAAGCAGTAGGGCTTGGTGACCGCTGGGATGAAGTGAAGAAAATGTATTCGATTGTGAATTTAATGTTTGGTGATATCGTAAAAGTTACACCATCCTCAAAAGTAGTAGGGGATATGGCATTATTCATGGTGCAAAATGATTTAACTGAGGAAAATGTATTAGAGCGTGGGAAAAGCATCGACTTCCCAGATTCCGTAATAGAATTTTTCCAAGGTTATTTAGGTCAACCACATGGAGGATTCCCAAAAGATTTACAACAAGTAGTATTAAAAGAGCGTGAAGCGATTTCTGTACGCCCTGGTGAATTACTAGCACCTGTTGATTTTGAAAAATTAACAGTAGAACTAGCAGAAAAAGTAGGCCGCCCTGTGACGAATAAAGATGTGTTAGCGTATGCGCTGTATCCGAAAGTATTTGAAGAATATGCAAAAACACACGCATCATTTGGAGATATTTCGGTGCTTGATACACCTACATTCTTATATGGTCTAAAGCTTGGTGAAGAAATAGAAGTAGAAATCGAAAAAGGGAAAACTTTAATTATCAAACTAGTATCGATTGGTGAACCACAGCATGATGGTACACGAGTGCTTTACTTCGAGCTAAACGGACAGTCTCGTGAGATTGTAATACAAGATTTAACGGCTGATGTAGACGGCAATATTGCTTTAAAAGCAGATCCTGCAAATCCAAATCAAATTGGAGCAACGATGCCTGGAACAGTGCTAAAAGTTGTCGTATCAAAAGGTAGCCCTGTAAAACGTGGTGATCACTTGCTTATAACAGAAGCGATGAAAATGGAAACGACAGTACAAGCACCGAAAGACGGTATAGTAAAAGAAGTTTACGCTGGAGCTGGTGACGCAATTTCAACGGGAGATTTATTAATTGAATTAGAATAGTACAAAAAAACATCTACGTGATAAGCGTAGATGTTTTTTACTTTTATTTCTTTTGATTAGCATTACTTCGTGATACGAGAAGAACCATATAGCAAAATAGACCAAATAGTAACGAAATTAATAATGAATGTAGTAGTGCGATAATTAAATTTAATTTTGTTAAAACGACAAGCATACCTGCTAATACTTGTAAAGTCACAATAATGAAAGCTAATATCCAACCCTTGTAAATAACAGGCTGATCTTTGTAATGTTTTATAACGTGCCAAGTTATGTATGCTATCCAAATAAAAATTAGTAATACTGCGAAACGATGCCCCATTTGAATCCATTCGTACATATTGTTTGGTAGGGCGGCTGGTTGGTCATTTCTGCAAAATGGCCAATCTGGGCACACTAAACTTGCATCTGTATGACGTACAAGTGCACCGGTATAGACAACAATATATGAATATAACGTTACACCTATAGTATGCATTTTTAATTTTTTGCCAATAAAAACTTTGTCTGCATTAAATTTAGTATCGACTTCAAAGACAATTAAAGAAAGGAGTAAAACTGCAGCAAAGGATATAAGTGATATCCCGAAGTGTAATGCTAAAATAAAGTCACCTTGCCCCCATAACACTTGTGCAGCCCCAATTAATGCTTGTGCGACTAAGAAGAAAACGGCTAGAAATCCTAAAAACTTAACTTCTCGGACGTGTCCAAGTGATTTCCAAGTCCATGCTACTAAAATAACGATGAAAATGGATACAGCACCTGTCACTACTCGGTGTGAAAATTCAATTAATACTGCTGTTGTTATCTCTTTCGGAATAAGTGAACCGTTACAGTCAGGCCAATTTCGACCGCAGCCTAACCCACTGTCTGTTTTCGTAACGAGTGCCCCCCCTAAAAGGATAAGCAACATACCAATAGTTGCTGCTACAGCAAACCATTTTAAATATTTACTATGTTGCACCTTGAGCCACCTACTTTGTCTATCAACATCGCTCATAAAAAAGCGTCTCTAGTTTTAGATAATAGCGAAATTTGGGAAAAAAGACAACTTCATTCGCAAACTCACATTATATAATTCCATTTTTTTCACAAATTGTTCATAAATTCGTGCCCTAGCATTCACAATTAAAATTGGGAAATCGTTTACTATAGATATGGTGTTTTCTATATACATAACTAATATTTGTAATTTCTGCAATGTTCATTGAAATTTCACTAAACGTCTAGAAATTGTGGGCAAATTTCGCTATAGTTATGTTAGCGGAATATGCTTACAAAAATGAAAGGGGAAGTAAAATGTCAAATGGACGTGCTTTCACGGCTACTAGAAAAACTGGACCAGAAACGACATCTTTCGTAAAAGATTTTTTCGCACTCATAAAGATTGGGATCGTTAATTCTAATTTAGTGACAACCTTTACAGGAATGTGGTTAGCATTTCAGTTTACGGACGGCCACTTTTTAGAACAGTTAGATATAGTCGTTTGCACTATGCTCGGTGCAGCGTTCATTATTGGCGGTTCTGGAGCGATGAACAATTACATCGACCAAGATATTGATCCGATTATGAAACGTACAAAAAAAAGACCTACTGTTACAGGTAGATTTAAGCCGGGTCAAACTTTGATTATTGCTCTTTCATTGTTAATTGTAGGTGAAATTTTGTTATTTACGGCTTCAATTTCAGCCGGAATGTGGGGACTAGCAGGTATATTAGCTTATGTAGTTCTTTATTCGATGTGGTCGAAGAGAAAACATGTGAGTAACACAGTTGTGGGAAGTATTTCTGGTGCAATTCCGCCAATTATTGGATGGGCGGCAGTTGAACCGTCGTTAGGGATCGGTGCCCTTGCGTTATTTTTAATTATGTTTGCATGGCAACCGCCTCACTTTTATGCGCTTGCGATGAAACGTACGGAAGAATATCGTGCAGCCAATGTTCCAATGCTTCCAGTTGTGAAAGGCTTTAAAAGAACGAAATATTCCATGTTAGGATGGGTAGTACTTTTACTCCCATTACCGTTTTTATTACCGGAGCTTGGTACGGGCTTTTTAGTGCTAGCTACAATGTTGAATGTAGGTTGGTTAGCACTAGCTATTAGCGGCTTTAACACGAAAGATGATTTGAAGTGGGCAAACAAAATGTTCATTTATTCATTGAATCATATGACAATTATGTTCGTCTCGATGATAATTTTCGCTGTGCTGAGCTAAAAAGTTAGGAATTCTTTCTTTTATAAGAATTCACATAGAAAAACCATAGTCCTGGTTACACATGAAAATACAACAAAGAAAGAGGGGTTTAATTAAGCTATGATGAAAGGGCTTAAGAAATGGCGTCTGTTTTCACTTTTAACAGTAATGACAGTGTTCCTTTCAGCTTGTGGTGAAGATTATATTTCGGCACTAAAACCAGCTGGTCCTGTTGGACAAGAACAACTGAACATCTTACTTTTAACTGTCGTAGTTATGACGTTAGTAGTTATAGTTGTATCTGTACTTTACTTAACGGCTTTCATGAAGTTCCGTCGTTCTAAAGTTGGCGAGAACGTTATGCCTAAACAAGTAGAAGGTAGTCACACTCTAGAAGTAATTTGGACAGTTATTCCGATTATTTTATTATTAATCATTGCTGTTCCAACATTAACTGCTACTTATAAATTTGCGGATGTTTCTGCAATGGACGAAGTAGATGAAAATGGTAATAAAACTGCACTTACTGTTAATGTAACTGCAAAATTATATTGGTGGGAATTTGAATATCCGGAGCAAGGGATTGTAACGTCTCAAGAATTAGTCGTTCCTACTGGCGAAAAAGTGTACTTTAACTTAAAAGCTGCCGATGTAAAGCACTCATTCTGGATACCAGCAATTGGCGGTAAAATGGATACGAACGTAGAAAACTTAAACAAATTCTACTTACAATTCGACGAAGAATCTAATAGCTTAAAAGATGGCGTATTCTATGGTAAATGTGCTGAGCTTTGCGGTCCTTCACATGCTTTAATGGATTTCAAAGTTAAAACTTTAGACCGTACTGCATTTGACGCGTGGGTTGCAGCAATGAAAGCAACAGAAGGTAATGTAGCTGATGCTAATTCTGCTGACTTAGGTGAAGCAACATTTGCAAACAGTTGCTTAGGCTGTCACGCAATTTCTGGTGTAGGTGGATCTGGCGCAGTGGGTCCAAACTTAACAACATTCGGTGACCGTAACCGTGTTGCAGGTTTCTTAGACCATACTGCTGAAGAAACAGCTAACTGGATTAATGATCCAGGAAAATACAAACCAGGTAACTTAATGACTGGTAAATATAATGTTTCTAAGGAAGAAGCAAAAGCTATTGCTGACTACTTAATGACATTATCTGTAGAAAAATAATTATACTTGGTAGAAACTTTGAAGGAGGTTAAAGTTGTGAGCTCTGTCGCACAGAAAAAGGGCTTTGGGGCACATGTATGGGACTTCTTAACTACAGTCGATCATAAAAAGATTGCGATACTGTATTTAGCTGCCGGTACACTGTTCTTCGCTATCGCTGGTTTTGAGGCGTTATTAATGCGTATTCAGTTAATGATACCAAACAACGATTTCATTTCTGCGGGCCTATTTAACGAATTATTAACGATGCACGGTACTACGATGCTATTCTTAGCAGCGACACCGTTATTATTTGCTTTTATGAATGCTATCGTTCCACTGCAAATTGGTGCACGTGACGTAGCATTCCCGTTCTTAAACTCACTTGGATTCTGGTTATTCTTCCTTGGAGCTATTTTCCTTCACCTATCATTCTTTATGGGTGGAGCACCTGATGCGGGTTGGACTTCTTATGCATCTTTATCTTTATACTCTCCAGGTCATGGTATTGATTTCTATGTACTTGGTTTACAAATTTCTGGTGCTGGTACGTTAATCTCTGGAATTAACTTCATCGTAACAATTATTACGATGCGTGCACCTGGTATGACGTTTATGCGTATGCCACTTTTCACTTGGACTTCTTTAGTTTCAAGTACATTAATTTTATTCGCATTCCCTCCACTTACTGTTGGTTTATTCTTAATGTTAGTGGATCGTATGTTTGGAGCTAACTTCTTCGATCATACAATGGGTGGTAACACGATTATTTGGGAGCATTTATTCTGGATTTTCGGTCACCCAGAAGTATATATTTTAGTATTACCAGCGTTTGGTTTATTCTCTGAGATTATTCCAGTATTCGCTCGTAAACGTTTATTCGGATACTCTTCAATGGTATTCGCAACTATTTTAATAGGTTTCTTAGGGTTCATGGTATGGGCTCACCACATGTTTACAACTGGACTTGGTGCAACTGCTAACGCTATCTTCGCAGTAGCTACAATGGCAATTGCTGTACCAACAGGTATGAAAGTATTCAACTGGATCTTAACTATTTGGGGCGGATCAATTAAAGTTACTGTACCAATGCTTTACGCACTTGGTTTCATCCCGTCATTCGTTGCGGGTGGTGTTACAGGGGTAATGCAAGCAACTGCACCTCTTGACTACCAATTACACGATTCTTACTTTATCGTAGCTCACTTCCACTACGTAATCGTTGGTGGTATCGTAACTGCGTTATTCGGTTCAGCACACTTCTACTGGCCGATCATGTTTAACCGTACATTAAATGAAAAACTTGGAGTACTTACTTTCTGGGTATTCTTCATTGGTTTCCATTTAACGTTCTTCCTACAACATTTCTTAGGTTTAATGGGTATGCCACGTCGCGTATTCACGTACATGGATGGCCAAGGTTGGGATTTATACAACATGATTTCATCTGTTGGTGCATTAATGATGGGTGTTGGGGTAATCTTATTAGTAATTAACGTATTATTATCGATCAAATCTGCACCAGTTAACCGTCGTGATTACTGGGGCGATGGACGCTCTCTTGAGTGGGCACTTGAAACGCCACTACCATTCTATAACTTTAAACAAACGCCACTTATTCGTGGATATGATCCGTATTGGATTGAAAAACAAGAAGGTAATAAAGAAGGTATGGTGTATGCTGAGCCACTAGGTGACATCCATATGCCAAATAACTCGATTTTACCTCTATTAATGTCAATCGGTACGTTCATTGCTGCATTTGGTGCTCTTTATAGTCCATGGGGTGACCAAGCGATCGCAGGTACAGCTGAAAGCGTTTCTCCAGCAGTATCATTAGCATTATTAATCGGTGGATTAGGTTTAACAGTATTATGTATGATTACACGTTCTGTGAAAGATGATTTCGGTTACCACGTTCACGTAGAAGAAATCGAAGCAATCGAAAAGGATTTAGCACATTATCGTGCAACAGGTAAAAAAGGAGGTAACAAGTAATGGACATCAATACTAAATTTACTCCTCAAAATTGGCCTGAGCATCCTGAGCAAGCAACGATGGAAGGTAAAAATAAATTCGTAGGTTTCTGGATTTTCCTTGCCTGCGAAGTTGTACTTTTCGCAAGTCTTTTCGCTACATACTTAGCGCTTAAAGACCACGGTCCAGCAGGTATGACTTTCTCAGCTAAAGGGCTTTACGAGTTACCTTTAGCATTTGTCATGACAATGTTACTTTTAACTTCTTCTCTAACTTCAGTGTATGCTATGTACCATATGAAGAACTTTAACTTCAAAGGTGTACAAACTTGGATGGGGATTACAGTTATTTTAGGTTTAGGATTCTTAGGTCTTGAGATTTATGAGTTCCAACATTACGTACACATTGGTTTTGGGTATAGACAATCTGCGTTCTCTTCTGCATTCTTCACGCTTGTTGGAACGCACGGTTTACACGTTATTATCGGTTTAGTATGGATATCTAGTCTAATTTTCCGTAATATGAAACGTGGACTAAACTTATACAACGCGCCGAAGTACTTTATTGCATCATTATACTGGCACTTCATTGACGTTGTTTGGGTATTCATCTTTACTGTAGTTTACTTGATGGGAGTGTTAGGATAATATGTCACACGAAACGCATTTCGAAGCACGTTCTCAAGTTCAACAAGAGTATTATCGTAATGAAAATGCAGCTAAAATGCGCAAACAAGTTACTCAGTTTGCTATTATGATCCTGTTAACGTTTATAGCGTTTGCTTCTGTAGTGGCAGATTTCTCGCCAAACTTCATTAAACCGTTTGTATTATTACTAGCTGGTATTCAAGTAGTACAACAGCTATACTCATTCATGCACATGGATGATAAAAACGGACACCATATCGGAGTTGTTTCTTTCTTTATGTGGGGTGGCGGATTTATTGCCTTTACGTTCTTCCTTTGTTTCTTAACAATTATTTGGTGGTAATAGTAGACGCGTCTGGAACTTTCCAGACGCGTTTTATGTTTTTTCTTGGGAGAAAAAGAGAGAGACTATGCAATTGCTATTAGAGGTGTAATCAGGTGCTTTTACCATTTCTCTCAAAATTGCTTTTATTGTCATAGTTCATCTATTGATGTTACTATGTATGCGTTCTATAATGAACATATTGAAGTTTAAAGGAGCGCGATGAGTATGCCGTTAAGTATATTTGGATTTCAAGCATTATGGAGTCCATATTTAATAGGGGTAATTGTATTTTTAACGGTCGTTTACTTTTTAGTTACGGTAACTTGGAGAAAAGATTTTAAAGTGAGCGAACCTTTAAAGAAGAGTGAAGCTATATATTTTATATTAGGTATGATTTCTTTATATATTATAAAAGGCTCTCCAATTGATTTATTAGGTCATATTATGTTTACGATGCATATGGTGCAAATGGCATTATTATTATTACTTGTACCGATTCTCATTATTAAAGGGATTCCGTGGTGGGTTTGGAAAGTAGTCGTGGAATTGCCTGTCATAAAGACGATTTTTAAAGTTTTTACACAGCCTCTAGTAGCAATTTTTATGTTTATTGCTTTATTTTCGTTTTACCATATCCCATCTGTTTTTGATACAATTAAATTAGATGAGACGTTGCACGGTATGTACACATTTATTTTATTTTCTTCTGCTGTTTTAATGTATTGGCCATTAATTAATACTGTAGAAGGTCAGCATCAGTTAAAGCCATTATACAAACTTGCATATATTATCGGAAATGCTGTACTTATTACTCCTGCATGTGCTTTAATTATTTTTGCACCGTCGCCGATGTATGGTACATATACAGATGGAGAAATGTGGTTAAAGGCGATGGAGCTTTGTGTTCCAACATCAACATTATCAGGTTTGTCATTATCAGGACCTGAATTATTTTCTTCAATGAGCTCACTTAGCGATCAGCAGGTTGGTGGAGTTATGATGAAAATTATCCAAGAAATTATTTTTGGAGTTATTTTAGCGAGGGTATTCCGTAAGTGGTGGAATAGTGAACGTAAAAATCCAGAAGAGGTTACGGCTAAAGCGTTAAAAGAGTTCCAGGAGCAAGTTATTTATAAATAATTTAGAGAGTGTGGAGAACAGAAATGGGAGTACCTATATTACCTACTATTAGTACATCTTTTATTGTCATTAGTGCTGTGTTAGTTGCTATTGGCTGGTACTTAATTATTATACGTAAAGTAGAAGCACATAAAAAAGTAATGTTGGCGGCTGGTGTATCAGCATTAATCTTTTTTATTATTTATATTTCACGTACTGTCTTTATCGGGAATACCGCATTTGGTGGACCGGACGAGTTAAAAGGATATTATACTTTCTTCCTTATATTCCATATTACGTTAGCGACAGTAGGAGCAGTATTTGGGATTGTAAGTATTATTTCAGGATTAAAAACGAATTTAAAATTACATCGTAGAATTGGTCCGATTACTAGTATTATTTGGTTCTTTGTTGCCATTACAGGTGTAGCAGTGTATTTACTGCTATATATAATTTACGAGGGTGGAGAAACAACTTCGGTAATTAAAGCAATTTTAGGATTCTAATAAAACACGTTACGCGAGAGAAGCGTAACGTGTTTTTTTTTATTTTTGTATTGTTTAAGCTATGGTAGTTTTTGCATAGGGGGTGTTGATTTCCATCCTGGGGTGAGCGCTTTCCTGGGGGCACGACTCCAACTAAATTTTTTCGGACGAACCGAAAAAAATTGGATTTTCCGCACGTGCGACTGTCGCTAAGCTTTCGCCGCAATAAACATTGCTTATTCCCAAGGAGTCGCCGCGCCTCCATTCCAATCAACGCGTCCTTAACCAAGATGAACGCTTACTTTTATAAATTTATGAAAGAGCAAAACCTGCGCTTAATAATATTTTTTAATCCATAGTCATCAAAACGCTAAGAACATTATGCTCCTCCTGTTCGACCATATTATGTATCAATACACTTTTTAATTCTGGGATATGCATGTTAACATTCATAGATCATAAATCACTTTTCTCTTACTTATTTCTCAACAATTCAAGTATATAAAAGAGTGTGATCTTGTGCTTTTTTTATGGACAAAATTGTGTGCATGCCCCATCAAACATTATAGAACCATACAAATAGCAGGATTTAGTTAATAAATTAAAAAAAGAGTGTAAACAAAGTCATTTTTGACATTGTTTACACTCAGAAGTATCTATTCTATGATACCTCTTTAAATATTATTATAGACCGAATTCAGCTAGGTCTTTACGAACGTTTGCTAATATCTTTTCGCAATCTTTTACTAAGTGAGCAGGGAATACTTCGTCAGTATATTCTACACCATGCGGATAGTAATATTTACCGATAGCTGGTTTGTTTAATTTTAAAGTTGCGTCGTGTGCACCAACGTCACCTGAAATAGCGTTGCAGAATATACGTAAATAGAAACGACCTTCACGCACATCGAAACGACGATCAAAAGTCATACGGTCATAATCCCAAGCACCGTGGCATTCTAAACCATGCTTTGCTAGAATATTAGTAAGAACTTGTTGATCGGCAGTTACTGATTCAAGATTTGTGTTTTCAAAATACATTGAATAATCCTCCTTTAGCAAATCGTACATATAGTATATGCTCCATTTTTATAATAGAGCAATTTAACCTTTGTTGCAATGACAACATTGTGTCAAGCTGTATAAAATGGTTATAATTGTAGGTAGGATAATCCTAGTAGGAGGTACACATGGAAGCACTTTTTCGAATCCTAATCATTGTTACATTTATAGCAATTGTGTATTACTATGCTGGGCCAGATGCTACAAAGCATGAACCGTTAGAGGGACCTACTATAGTACAACAACCAATATTAAAGTCAGATTATTCAAAAGTGATAGAAGACGTGCAAATGCGTCCAGAAGAAGGTTTATCGACGTATATTGGTGAACCTAGTGAAACTTTGTTAGTAACTTACGGCTTACCTATACGTATCGATAAAACACCGTTTCAATATGATTGGTGGATCTACAATGGTGAACAAGGTTTTATTATGTTTGGAGTTTCGGACGATAAAATTGTGCAAGTGTATACGAATACAAATGTATACGATGTTGCACCGTATGAGATAGGACAATCATTAGACGATATTTATCGTATGACAATAATAGATTCAGAAGTAACTGTACAATTGGGCGATAATATATATTTGTTTTCAATGAATGATGCGGATATGAGTAGTCGTATTTTAGTGAAATTTAAAGATGTATATGCACAGCTTTATATTGATACCGTAACAAAGCAATTAGCTGGTATCCGTTTTTTAAATGGTGAAACACTTGTCGAGCATAAGCCTTATGAAATGCAATTTATTGGAGAATTGATTGATTCATCTACACCATCTTCGTTTGCGCAGCATGAAATTCATAAAGCGAGCGCAGCGCAATTGCTTGATTTAACGAATGTTATTCGCAAAAAATACGGAGTACCAACATTAGTAAATGATGCAAAACTAAATGAATTAGCGATGCAATCTAGTGAAAATATGTTTTTGAAAAATATGGAGACTCAACAATCTGAAGACGATGTTTCCTTAAAAGACAAATTAATTGAAGCGGAAATTGAATATAAATCTGTCGATCAAAACATAGCGACAGCGTATTATGATGCAATTGAAGTAATGCATGGTTGGTTGAATTCGAAAGAACATAGAGCTATGTTGTTAAATGATACATATTCACATGTTGGTACAGGTGTATTCTTAAACTATTACACGCAAATCTTTATAGAAACGAATATAAACACCTCACTTGCTGCACAGTAGCATTTATGAGCCCTTTTCATACAGTAGTGAAAAGGAGTGAGTTGGATGCAGCTTGCGGAGTTATTAAAAGACTGGCCGTGTATTGTAAAAGGCTCCGTGCGGGAGGAAGTAACAGGTATTGAAGATTTTGCACAACATGTCAAGCAAGGCTATATATTTGTAATGCGAAAAGGAAAACAATTTGACGGTACGCAATTTTTACAGCAGGCGTTAAATAATGGTGCTAGCGCGCTAGTAACAGAAGATGAATCGTTACTCGATAGTAAACTCGCAGTCCCAATTATTTGGGTTCCGAATAGTATGCAATTTTTATCTTTTGCCAGTGCAAAGCTGCATCATTTCCCTGCAGAGGCATTAAACGTTATTGCGATTACAGGAACAAATGGCAAAACAACAGTTAGCCATTTTATTAGTCAATTGCTGCAATCAATTGGTAAAAGCTGTATCGTTATTGGTACGAATGGCGTTTTTTTGAATGGTGAAAAATTCCCACTAAGTTATGAATCTCTTACGACATTACAAGCAAAACAAATTCACGAAATCTTTCAGTTAGCTGTTAGAAAAGGTGTACAGTACGCTATTTTAGAAGCATCTTCAATGGGGCTAGCCAATTACCGACTCGATGATTGCGCTATTGATGTCGGTGTTTTTTTGAATTTATCGTCCGAGCATATAGAAGATCACGGTTCATTAGAGCAATATAAAAAAGCTAAACAACGACTGGCAACATTAGCTGGGCAGATTGTGTTAAATGGAGATGATGCATTTAGTCGCTCAGTTGGGCTCGTTGTGAAGAAAAAAATGCTAATATTTGGGACGAAGGGGCGCGTCGATATACAGTGGCAGCTCTTAACAGAAGGGGAAGGGTTTAGTACTTGTTGTGTGCAGTATAAAGGAAAAGAAGAAATTATTGTATTGCCATTTATAGGTGATTACCAACGCCAAAATGCAATGGCAGCGTTAGCTACTATGTATGCCCTAGATTTTGACATAGAACAATTTACATCTAAGCTAGCTACATTAGCGTTACCAGAAGGGCGTATGCAAGAAATTGAAAATGATTTAGGGCTTCGTATCGTCATTGATTATGCACATACACCGATTGCCTTAAAAGCGGTATTGCAATCATTACAGCATCAAAAAGTGCGAGTTGTATTTAGCTGTGGTGGTGAACGAGATGTTGAAAAAAGAAGGAAAATGGGCACGATTGCTTCAACATATGCACATAAAGTGTATTTAACAACAGATAATGCGAGAAGCGAAAACCCAACGAAGATTAATGCCCAAATTAAAGCAGGTTTTTATAGTGGGCAATTATATGAGGAAATTGAAGACCGTGCGCTTGCGATTGAAACAGCTATTCGCCAAGCTGACAAGGGAGATACGATATTAATTGCTGGAAAGGGGCATGAGCGAACACAAACAATTGGTTCAACTATAACCCCATTTTCAGATATTGATTGTGTAAAGAATGTGTTAAGTACGGCGCTCAATGACGAAAAATGAACCTGTAGCGGTCGCTAGTTTTTTGCCAGTTTCATCTTCAACAACGCATTCCATAACAAGTGTGCGTCGTCCTTTATGAATAAAAGAACCGCGAGCAATTAATTCTTCATTATATGTTGTCGCGATATAGTTAATGTTTAAATTAGTCGTTACAACATTAAAGCCTGGTGCTACTGAACGCGATGCAAGACCGCCCATGGCAGCATCGACAATTGTTGCTATGATACCTCCGTGAGGCACTTTAATTGTATTATGTATAACGGGAGTAATGGGAATACGCACTTCACTGCTATCTTTCCGAAATTCTCCTACCATATGTAAAGCAGCATTAATATACCGGCGATGTATGCCTTGCTGTTTATCTTTTATACCACCTAGTAAATGCAATAGCACTTCTTCGTCTTCTATGGAGCTCGTTTCTAGTATAGACGATAATAATTGTTCAATTTGTTTTTTTGACTTCCCCATCTGCATGACGCCTCTTTCTTATGTAAGCATTGTCTCCATTTTAAATGTAACACACTTTCTGTTATGATAGATACAGAATGGGGGAACATAAAATGTTGATGACTTCTGAATGGGCTTTCGTGTTGGATGAGGCCGACCAGTTGAGCACTATGATTATATCCTCTGAACCAGCACAAAAACTGCGTGATGCATATGCAGCGGTTTATAACGACCACGAGCTTGTTAGTCAAATAAATAAGTTTGGGCGATTGAAGGAACAGTACGAGGATGTACAACGTTTTGGCAAATATCACCCAGATTATCATAAAGTTATGAAGGAGATTCGTATGCAAAAACGCGCACTTGATTTAAATGATCGAGTAGCTACATTGAAACTTGCAGAAAACGATTTCCAAGATTTATTAGATGAAGTGAGCTTACTAATCGGTCGCTCGGTTTCAGAGGCAGTCAAAGTACCTGTAAGTAATCCATTCTTTACTAGCGGTAGTAGCTGCAGTACAGGTGGAGGATGCGGATCTGGTGGTGGCTGTTCTTGTTCGGCGTAGCCTACTAGCGGTAATAAATAAATGAACATAAGCAATGGTTTAGACGAATAAATGTCTAAGCCATTGCTTTTTTTCTATAATATTTTTGGGATATATAATAATTTTGTTAAAAAAGCACAAGATCACATTTTTATATACTTGAATTGTCGAGAAGCAAGTAAGAGAAAGTTGATTTGTGCTCTATGAATTGTTCCGTGAAGACGCGTTGATTGGAGGGGCGGCGACTCCTTGGGGATAAGCAATGTTTATTGCGTCGAAAGCTTAGCGACAGTCGCACGTGAGGAAAATCCAATTGTTTTGGTCACATCCGAAACAGAATGGAAATCAACGCCCCCATTCAAAAAGGGTGCAATAAATATTAATTCCTTAAAATATATTGCACCCCAACATTGACGGAAAACCGATCTTATTTGACTTTCATTAAACTTGATATTTTTGTAATAATGGTAGTGCTAAATCTGGGCGGTCTGTAATAATACCTTGTGCCCCAGTGCGAGTTAGGCGGCTCATTGATACTAAATCATTAATACCTTTAAACATAACTGGTACATTTAAATCCTTTAAAAACTGCACGAATTTTGGTGAATCGAAATTCATTACATTTGATTTTAGTGGAACCATGAATACATCTACTTTTGGATTATATAGGTGACCGAATTGACTTGTGAAAGATGTATAAGCTTTTGTTATATCTGCATCACCTGCGCCAAGTGCTACACGGTTTTGTGCATATAAATTGAAACGGTCAATTTGCTCGCTATATGAGCTTGTTACGATTACTTGATTTGTAACATTCAGTTCTTCAATTAAACGCCATAATTTTGAAGGCATTAAGCTACCTTCGTAAGTATCCGGGCCGTCTTTAATATTAATAACAAAAATTTTATCTTGGTATTTTTCTAATACTTCACGTAAAGTTACAACTTCTATTAGTTCTTCTGCATATAGTTTATTGCCTTCTAAGCATTCGAAGTTTGCACCAAAGTTTATTTGTTTTAATTCCGCAAGTGTAAAATCTTTAATATAACCCGTACTAGTAGATGTACGATCTACAGTTGCATCTGAAAAGATGATGATTTCCTCATCTTTTGTTAGACGAATATCAACTTGGAAGCCGTCTACACCTAATTCTGCTGACTTATCAAATGCAAGCATTGAATGTTCTGGTGCTAAATGTGCACCACCTCTATGTGCTAGTACGAATGGTCGCCCTTGTAGCACGTCTTTACCTTCTCGTTTTTGTGGTTTCGATATTGCCTTTGTACCTGCCCATGCAGCTGCACTAGCCGCGGCAATAGCAAGCGCTACTTTTGTTTTTTTACCCATGCTTCGTTCCTCCTCCGATTTTTACATTAATCGTTTTTAATTGAACAAAAAATGAATCCGTAGTTAGACCTTAATAGAGCGCTACAATGATATTTTATGGAGAATACTCTATTCATATTTATTATAACGGAAAATCCCACCTGCTGTCTAAACTCTGTTGCTAACAAATTGTACATTTGGTATGCTTTTAACAAGAAATGAGGGAATTAGATGAATGAAAGACAAGGACTAATCATATATGTACATCAGCTTAAACATGCGAAATCCCTACGGAAATACGGCCATGTGCATTATATTTCGCGAAAATTAAAATATGTCGTCATTTATTGTAACCGAGATGAAATTGAAGCGGTACAAAATAAAATACAACGCCTTCCATTTGTGAAAGACGTTGTCGAATCATACCGGCCGTTCTTGAAAACTGAGTTTGAAAATTCTAAACCAGATAAAGCGAAGGAATATGATTATAAAGTTGGACTTTAATTAATGCATAGGTGGAATATAGTGATTCAGTCTCAATATTCCGATTAAGTATTGATAAAATAAATTTGCTTCCGAAAAAATAGAAGAGTGCTTCACTTCAAGACGATTCGCTTGGCGCCCCATTTGCGAAACTGCCTCTTCGAAAATTTCTAGGCGTTTTGATCGTTTGTTAGAGTCGTACGGAATTCCTTCACGGCAAACGTAAATCGGCATAAATTTACTTTCGCCAACCGGTTTAAACGCTACTGCTAGAGATGCGTACGATTTATCATCTTTATTGGAAATGAAGATAAACGCATGATGAATGCGGCCTTCATTTGTTTTCATTAGTTCACATAGCTCGAAAATATCGCCATATCCTTGACCTAGTTCTATAAATTGTTGAATCATTTAAGTCACATCCTTTCCATAAACAATAGTAACATGATGCAGGAGGACAGGCACATGAAATTTGCCATGAGTTTTTTTTCGATTTTAGTATGTATTATTGGCGCGGTTCTTTTTGCGCAATTTCAAGTGTATTCTGACCAATTAAAAACAACCGAAGAAACATTTGGGTATTCGCAAGAAATTGAAATTGTTTACCGCGGAGAGAGTCTAGATATTCGTCAACATTTTAAAAATTTACCGAATCAAAAGGTGTCGATAAAGTGGCCAACGAAAGCGGAAAATCCAAGCTGCTTTATCGAAACAGAATATAGTTGTTCACGCTTAAGTGAAGATTTATCGGCGTTTGAGACGGGGGAAAATCGTACACAATCGGTTTCATACATAATACCTCTTAACGGAGGGCTTAAATCGAGACAATTAATGCAAGATGTATTTGTCTCACTTAATAAAGGCGACGTGAAATTTTCAACTGTTCATATTTCAACAGACAGTTCTATAGATGGACAATGGGTAACGGGGTTGCCATTAATTGGTCAGCAATCGTTACCGCTAGTAAATTATTCAATGTTTAGCGGGACTGGGGAAGTTAAGGATCTTTATTGGCAAGCAGGAGATTTAGCATTACAACAAGCGACAGATGTTATTTCGATTTACGGTAAACAACCAACATCTAAAGCGTTTAATGAAAAGTTAGCTACTGTGAACTTTTTAAATGATGAGCATATTGCTATTGTAAACGGAGAGAATCGAACAGGTGCGAAAAGTGACCGTATTTTATTTTTACCGAATGTAACAGTAGCGCAAATTAAGCAAGATGTCATTTTAGCCCAAATTGAAGCAGAGTATGACTTTGTAAATAGCCCGCAATGGTTAAAAGAAGTTATTGCTAGTTTCTTGACAGGTAATGCATTCGGAAGTGAGCGTGTAGCTGAAATTGTTGAAACATTAACAAATCAAATGACCGATGAGCAATTAGCGGAGTGGACGAAGCAATTAGAAGCACTCAAAGGCCAGCAAGTGTCGCCCGAAATACTAGATGAAGCTTTATCAACAGTATTTGGAATTCATACTGGGTATCTTTCAATGAATGTTAACTCGAGCGAAGTGTATCCGTTTTTATTTAATGACAAACGTGATGTATATTTAAATACGTATAAACAAGATGCTGTCAATGTTATTTTTAAAGACGGACTTGTCCTATATTCTGCTGAGCCATTATTAAATGCATTAGGCTATAAGGCAGCTGAAGGGAAAAATGGCTATTATGTAACGAGTGAAACCCGTTCCTTCCGTTTCCCAGTAGAGCCTGGATTTTACGTATTTAACCAACGACGTTACAACACAATCTCCGAGCCAATTGTACAAATAGCCGGAGAGTATTATGTGGAAGAGTCATGGTTACAACGTTTATTCTTAGTCGATATTCAGAAAAAGGATGAGAAAATTAATTTAACGACTGTGACAGCGCAATAGGAATAATGAAAGTTTGGTGAATATATGCGTGTAGTAGCAGGTGAACGAAAAGGTATGCCTTTAAAAGCGATTGATGGTACTACGACTAGACCGACTACAGATAAAGTGAAAGAATCTATTTTCAACATTATTGGTCCATTTTTTGAGGGCGGTATTGCACTGGATTTATTTGCTGGCAGTGGTGGTCTTGGTATTGAGGCGTTAAGTCGTGGGGCAGAGCGAGCAATTTTTGTTGAAAAAGATGGACGTGCTTTTCAAGTATTGCAGGAGAATATAAAAAAATGTCGCTATGAAGACTATACGGAGCTGTTTCGTACAGATGCAATGCGGGCGGTAAAGGGCTTATTAAAGCGTGATATTACGCTTAATTATGTTTTCTTGGATCCACCGTATCATAAAAAAGAGTATTACGATTTAGTCGATACTCTTGTAGAAAACGACAAAATAGCGCATACAGGCATTATTTTATGTGAGCACTCAACAGATGTTACACTGCCAGAAAATTATGGTCCTTTTCAGTTAACGAAACGAGAAACATATGGTGGAACGATTATATCGATTTATCGTTGCATTTAGGAAGAAGGAGAAACAATTGTCTGAAAAAATTGCAGTAGTTCCTGGTAGCTTTGACCCGATAACGAAGGGACATTTAGATATTATAGGCCGTGCAGCCGATGTATTTGATATTGTCTACGTTGCGGTGTTAAATAATTCAGCAAAACATCCGTTATTCTCGATAGATGAACGTATTGCTTTAATTGCAGAGGTAACGAAGGATTTTTCAAATATTCGTATTGAAAGCTCGTCAGGTTTATTAATTGACTATGCGAAGGAAAAAAATGCAAAGGCCATCGTTCGTGGCTTGCGTGCTGTTTCAGATTTCGAATATGAAATGCAAATTACTTCGATGAACCGCGTTCTCGATGAAAATATCGAAACATTTTTCATTATGACAAAAAATCAATATTCCTTCCTAAGCTCGAGCATCGTCAAGGAAGTGGCGAAATACGGTGGGAATGTCGGAGAACTCGTGCCAGCTGTAGTGGATCAGGCACTGAAGGATAAATTTAAAATGAATTAAGACGCAACCTTTGCTCGCGAGGCGGTGGCATTTTGATGCGACCAACACAGGAGCAATATTTCTTGATTGATAATTATCAAAGAGCGAAAAGGGTGTACAGAAATATTTTACTTTCTGTACACCCTTTTTTTAAATAAATATTAGCCAATACAGCACTGGGATTGTAATAATGTACAGCAGGCGCATGAAAATATACGGACGAAACGCAACAGAGCCTGTTTTCGCTATAACAAGTACTTGCATATGGATGCTTAAACTTTGTGCAGTTAAGCCTGTAATTAATCCTATAATTAGTAAATCATTTACTAAATATTCATTCATAAGTTGAAGACCATTTGTCATTTCAAGAATAGCTGCAAATAATATTTGTACATTCTCATGTAATGTGAAAAACTGGTTCATACTATGCATGATGACTGTATAAATTGTAGTGAAAAAAATAATCGTAGCACATACGATAAAAACGGTTGGCATACTATCTTTTACGCTATTTGAAAAAGCATTACGTGTAGAAATGAATGAGGCTCTTGTATTTTTTTTATGAGGTAGGTAAAAATAAACGATACAAAGTAATAACAATGAAAAGCTATGTAATAAGATTAAATATTGCCAACTTATTGATGCATCTCCGAGTAAATCTAAACCAACATATCCAATAACGAATAACGGGCTTGGACAATGGCAAATGCCGAGAAGAATCGCTGCTTCTTTTTTCGACAGTTCCTCGGATTTTACGAGCTGAACTATTGAGGCGGCTCCTGTTGGAAAGCCTCCAATTGCACTAATTGCATATGTTTTTAAATAAAGTAAAAAGGGATGAGCAGTATGCTTGGCCGTCATTCGAAGTAGCCAACCAGTTAATATTAAATAAGGCAATAAATAAGGGAATAATGCCTCCATAAATAAATGAACACCTAAATCTGTTCCTTCGTGCGCGACACCTGGGAATAACAGGAGTAAAATAAGTAACGTTATACAAATGAACACGGTGAAAAAATGAATGATACGATCAGCTCTTTTCGATATTTTGTCAACTGTAGAAGCAAGTGCTACACTAACTATATGCAAAAAAGTTTGCCGTTAGTCGCACACAAAAGAAGGTGGGGTACATAATGAAAAAAAAGTTAATAGCGCTTACGATTGTCTCTGTTTTAGTGGGCTTTTTATCTTTCTATAAGCTCGATGCGTACGTAATGAGTCCAGGGAGTGCGTATGATGTAAGTCGTTTCATAACTGTTCAAAACGGTGATGAACTTGATGAAGGTTCATTTAATTTAATGACTGTATCTATGATTCGTGCAACCCCGCTGTTATATGCCATAGCGAAAGTAAAAGAGCATCATGAAATTATACCGATAAATAGGGTGCGGCAAGAAGAAGAAGACGATGAAGAATACAGGGTTAGACAATTAAAGCTTATGAACGATTCTCAGTTTAATGCTCTATATGTAGCATTTTCAAAGGCTAAATTAGATTATAGTGTCACATATAAAGGTGTGTACGTGCTCAATGTACTAAAGGGCGGTGCGGCAGAGGGGATTATTAAGGCTGGCGATGAAATAGTTGAAGTAAACGGAGAACGTATTGAGAGACAGGCTGAATTAGTAGAAAAAATTCAAAATGTCAATAAAAATCAAGACGTTACACTCGTAATTAATCGCAATAATGAATTGATTGATAAAACGATTCGATTAAAGGAAATCCCTGGGACAGAAGGGCGAATTGGTCTTGGTGTAACGTTTACAGAGAGTAAATCAATTAAAACGGATCCAAAAGTAAAGATGGATACTGAAGATATCGGTGGCCCGTCTGCCGGCTTAATGTTTACACTTGAAATTTTAAATCAGCTTTTAGACGAAGATTTAACAAAAGGCTATACTGTAGCTGGGACAGGTGAAATGTATGAAGATGGTACGGTTGGGCGGATCGGAGGCATTGAACGGAAAGTTGTAGCAGCAGACAAAGATGGAATGGAAATTTTCTTTGCACCAGATGATGAAATTACCGACAAAATGTTAGAATTTAATCCTAATTTAGTATCTAATTATGATGCAGCTTTAAAAACGGCAGAAGAAATCGGTACGACAATGAAAATCGTACCGGTTAAAACATTAGATGATGCATTAGCTTATTTAGAAGCATTAGAGCCGAAACATTAAAGTCGAATAGGTGGCGTTTTGAAATCGCCATCTATTTTTTTGTTTGTGTGCAAGTTTATACCGATACCATACATTGTTGTTGCGTGTAAATCAATTTCCAGTAAATTATCTTGAACTGCAGCTACACGGCTAATTAATGGGAGATCAAAATGTTTTTTATGTTCCGATAAATAACGCTGACCCGCATCTGTCATGCCGAGTAAACGGATATAACTTGGTTCCTTATACGAATGGAGCTGCTCTTTTGTAATACCTGTATAAATATGTGTCAGCATTCGTTGAAGCCTTGTCCAAGTATAGCGTTTGGATTTAATTAGCGTCATAAATTCAATAAAAGAGTTACTCGTTTTTGCATGTTTTATAAGCGCGTATTGTAAGCCTTCTGTAACGTCCGCAAAGGCGGTTAATTGCTCGGGAGTATGTCGTAAAATCGCAAACTTTAAAAGTGGCCAGAACGCTTCCCAGCTACCGAATATATTATAAGATTGTTGCCATTTAGTTAGTTCAGCTAAAGATGTCGTTGGCATGAATTGTTCAACATTTGTTAGATCCTTTGCTTCAAATAATGCTTTTCGAATACCTGTTGCACTAGCAATTGAGCTCATTTTATCAGCGTCATCATGATAACCAGCACCGATACGTGGAATCGTTACAGGTCGTATCGGGCTTTTTAGCGTTTGTGCCGCCTCGATATAATGTAAGCCTAAAATATTGTTAGGCTGTGCTAAATCAATATAATTTCCAGAAAACTGCTGTTGTAGCTGTGCATAGGCTTCGTGCAATGCTTTTGGATAGCTAATCCCCAAAGACATATACTGCTTTATGAGTGCGTTATATTGCGTCCGGTTTTTATTAATTAATTCAAAGCTATTAATAAACGGTGTTATGCGCCCGTCTTCGCTACCAAAAGCGAATGTTTTACATTGCATCGCACTTAGTAGAAAGATAGCTCCGTAAGCAAATTGATTCGCTTGGGCGGTGCTAAAAACGTAAGGTAGCTCAATTACAATATCTACACCGCTAGCGAGTGCCATTTTCGTCCGTGCCCATTTATCGACAAGAGCGGGTTCACCCCGTTGTAAAAATTGTCCGCTCATGACTGCGATGACAGCATCAGCTTCTGTAATTTTTTTTGCTTGCTCTGCATGATAGGCATGCCCGTTATGAAAAGGATTATATTCCACAACTACACCGACTGCTTGCATAATTTATCACCTCACAGTAAAATATATCTTTATGCAATGATTTATTAAACGCGTTTGAAAATACTATTTTAAAACACGAAGAAATAATTTCTTGCAAATAATACTCAATCTGTATTGATTATAAGTGTGTTTTCGAGTAGTGACAAGAAATTATCTTGACATCTATTTTATATATCTATATAATCAACAGTGTTGTCTAGAGGTGATTAACGAATGAAATGGTCAATTCATCAATTATCAAAGTATCGCCAAAACGGGATGCCAATTGATACTTACGTACAATTGGATGAAGTAATGGATCGCAACCAGGATATTCGAGCTATCTCACCCGTTCATGTAAAAGGGCTATGTACATTCGGTGCATCGCAAATGACTTGTCAATTTACATTAAGTGCGACATTAACTCTTCCTTGTGCCCGCACATGGGAAGACGTTGAGTTTCCTATCGAAGTGGAAACGGCTGAAGTATTTAGCTGGGTCGACGAAGAAAAACGAGGGGATCTTGGCGGTGACATTCACTATATTGATGGTGAAGTAATCGACATGAAGCCAGTTTTAGAGGAGCTAGTGCTTCTTGAAGTGCCGATGCAAGTATTCAAAGAGAATACCGAAGGACAAGTGCATGGCGGAAAAAATTGGTCTTACACAACGGATGAAGATGTTGAACTTAGTCGTAAAAATGACGAACCAAAATTGGATCCAAGACTGGCTGCTTTAGCTAAGTATTTTGATCAAACAGATGAATAGATAATCTGTAAGGAGGTGCCACAATGGCTGTACCATTTAGAAGAACTTCTAAAACTGCAAAAAGAAAGCGTCGTACGCATTTCAAATTATCTGTACCTGGTATGGTAGCTTGCCCAAACTGTGGTGAAGCAAAATTAGCTCACCGTATTTGCAAAGCTTGCGGACAATACAAAGGTAAAGAAGTAGTAAGCAAATAATTCAGTATTTGCGCTATATAAAGGCGATAAGAGAGGCCATGGCTCTCTTATCGCCTTTTCTTTATGGGCTGAAATAATGGTTTTATAATATTTGTTGAGGGATTCACTCAATTTCGTACAAAAAAGCACAAGCTCACTCTTTTTTATATACTTGAATTAACGAGAAGTAAATAATGAAAAGGTGAATTGTGGGAGGGTACTGAAAAAGTCCATATAGTTTCACCTTTAGAGCTATCCAAGGATTAATCTCCGAATAACTCTTTTAAAAAATGTTGTTCTCCAGTTGTTTTCCGAAGCTTACCGCTCGCTTTCCGCGGGCGTAGGATTTAGCCTCCTCAGTGCAACACGATGTTGGTCACGAAGCCGTTGCCACAAGGATGTGGCGTACTTAGGCTGCGTTCCTCTATAGCTCCTGCGGGGTCTAAATTTCTCCGCTATCCCGCAGGAGTCGAGCGGACGCTTCTCCAAACAAGATAAAGTGTCGCAAAATCCCTCTCATCTCCGTTAAAATAATATGCAGATGGTGCTCCCGGTAATTTCAAATCAAGAAACACTCAACTTAAGACCGTTAATGGGAATTTACGATATTGTTGTGCCAAAAGATAATATGCTCAGCAAATTTAATGAACTTGTTGATTTTTCATTTATTTTAGTAGAGTTAAAAACAAAATATTGTTTGGATAACGGACGTAACGCGATTCACCCAATTCGCATGTTTAAGTACTTATTATTAAAGAAAATTAATAATGTATCGGACGTTGACTTAGTAGAACACTCACACAATCATGAATACAATGAAGTAAGCGCTCATTCTTGTTAAGGACGCGTTGATTGGAATGAAGGGGCGGCGACTCCTTGGGGATTAGCGCGTGCGGAAAATCCAATTTTTTCGACCCCGACCGAAAAAATTTAGTTGGAGCCGTGCCCCCAGGAAAGCGTCCGGCCCAAAATGGAAATCAACGCCCCCATTCAAAAAGGATGCACTATATTTTGATGCATCTAGAAGTAGTACACATCGACATTTGACGTGAAACCTTAAAACTCTGTTTCTGTTAATTTACTGCGATTAAAATAACCTGAACATTCGAAAAATATAGCGTTCATTCCTTGTCAAATGAAATATCGTTCGTTATGCTTAAGAAAGATGAACTATTTTGACATAATATTTAAGGGGATAAATACATGGCTTATTTAATTGATAAAAACGATGGGATATTAACATTTACTATTAATCGAGAAGAAAAACGGAATGCTGTAAATGATGAAGTGATGGATGGTTTAAAAGAAGTAATTACATATATAAAAGAACATGATGATGTTCGTTTTTTAGTGGTGACAGGTGTAGGAGAAAAATCGTTTTGTTCAGGTGGCGACCTTTCTGTATTTCATGCATTAGAAACTGAGGACCAAGCATTTGGAATGTTAAGTAAGATGGGCAATATATTGTATGAACTAGCTACTTTGCCTGTACCAACAATTGCACTAATTAACGGCACTGCTGTAGGGGGTGGCTGCGAAATTGCTACAGCATGTGATTTTCGTTTAATGGCGAGCCATGCGAAAGCGGGCTTCATACAAGGCACATTAGCTATTACGAGTGGCTGGGGTGGTGGTACGTATTTATTTGAACGTGGACTGCGGCATGACCGTGCGTTAAAAATGTTAGTAGATGCGAAGCCGTATGAAGCACAATTACTCTATGACATAGGATGGGCAATGCGAGTGTTTGAGGGCTCGAAAGAAGTGGCGCTAGACGAATTTATTGCAGAAATGCGCAAGATTCATCCGTCTGTCCACCAAGCATATAAAGAGATTGAGCTGCGAAAATGGCGTGAACGCAATATGTACGAACGTGTCATGGATGAAGTGCGGACTTGTGCAAAACTATGGGAAAGTGAAGCACATCATGAAGCGGTCAATAGCTTCTTAACAAAATCGAAGAAATAATTAACAAGAGGTGTGTGAATAAATTGTTCACGAACCTCTTTTTCATTTAAAATAGCGATTCTATTTCGTCACTTTACGCATATAGTAGTAAAAAATGAGAGGTGATAGAGATGGAAGCGAAAAGAAGAAAAGACCAATGGACACCTGAAGATGATGAAAAATTAGCGGAAATCGTTATTCAGTTTGTGCAAAATGGTAAAACACAACTAGATGCTTTTGCGGAAGCTGCAAATGTGTTAAATCGCACAAAGCAAGCATGCGGTTTTCGTTGGAATAAAACGTTGCGCGGTCAATACGGGCAAATGCTAGGGAGTGTGAAAAAAAGACCGAAACAGTTAATGCGTAGTCATTTAAAACTAGCGTTAACTAGTTTTGATGAGCTAACTGAAGCGTATCAAGAACTTGAATTGAAATACCATGAATTACAAACGGAGCATGACAAGCTAGTAAAATGGCTACAGCAAGGAATGCATTTAACACAAAAACATTAAATTGCACTTAAACTAGAAAATTATTGAATTTATAAGAGAATAAGTGAAAAATGATTGGAATCGCTCGCGTGTGTAACGTACAATGAAATGGAACCTTGTTGTTCGAATTATGCAAAGGGGGATTTTGTATGACACAAGTAAAGGCACCAATGGCAGGAACAGTTTTTGAAGTAAGTGTAAAAGAAGGGGACGTAGTAACTGCGGGACAAACGCTCATTATTTTAGAGTCTATGAAGATGGAAATTCCTTGTGAAGCCGAAGTTGCTGGTACGGTTGTAAAAATTTTAGTTGCTGAAGGCGATTTTATTGATGAAGAAGCAATTTTAGTAGAACTAGCATAACGCCACATAGGGGTGAAAAGGATGGTAAAATTATATAACGAGCAATTACAAAATAAAATCGATGAAATTTATGCGGGTGGTGCGCAGAAGTATCACGATAAGTTACAGGAAACAAATAAATTATTTGTCCGTGATCGGCTAAATTTACTTTTTGATAATGGACTATATGAGGAGGATGGCCGCTTTGCTAATTGTGAAGCGGGCGATTTACCTTCCGATGGTGTCGTTTGTGCAATCGGTAAAGTAGATGGGCAAACTATTTGTGTGATGGCAAATGATTCTACTATAAAAGCGGGTTCATGGGGCTCTCGTACAGTTGAAAAAATTATACGTATACAAGAAACGGCTGAAAAATTACAAGTACCATTATTATATTTAGTTGATTCAGCGGGTGCACGCATTACCGATCAGTTAGAGATGTTTCCTGGGCGCCGAGGTGCAGGGCGAATTTTCCACAATCAAGTACGTCTTAGCGGGATGATTCCGCAAGTTTGTATTTTATTTGGTCCTTCAGCAGCAGGGGGAGCCTATATTCCGGCGTTTTGCGATATTGTTATTATGGTAGAAGGTAATGCGTCGATGTATTTAGGCTCACCACGTATGGCTGAAAAGGTGATCGGAGAAAAGGTTAGCTTAGAAGAAATGGGTGGAGCACGTATGCATTGTACGGTGAGTGGTTGTGGTGATGTATTAGTTCCTTCTGAGGAACAAGCAATTGCACTTGCGAAGCAGTACATTAGCTACTTCCCTGCGAATTTCGTGCAGCTACCTCCACTTAAAGAAATGCGCCCTCCAATTGCAGGGCGCACATTAGAAGAAATTATTCCAGAAAATCAAAATGCACCTTTTGATATGTATGAACTGATAGATCAGCTTATTGATGAAAATAGCTTTTTTGAAATTAAAAAGCTGTTTGCGGCAGAAATAATTACAGGTATAGCACGAATTGACGGACAAGTCATTGGTATAATTGCGAACCAGCCGAAAGTAAAAGGTGGCGTATTATTTGTCGATTCGGCTGATAAAGCGGCTAAATTTATTACTTTATGTGATGCGTTTTCTATTCCGTTATTGTTTTTAGCTGACGTTCCGGGCTTTATGATTGGGACGAAGGTAGAACGAGCGGGTATTATCCGACACGGTGCAAAATTCATTTCAGCAATGAGCTCTGCAACTGTCCCGAAAATATCTGTTATTGTGCGTAAGGCTTACGGAGCGGGGTTATACGCTATGTGTGGACCTGCATTTGAACCGGACGTTTGTATCGCACTGCCGACTGCACAAATTGCGGTAATGGGACCAGAGGCGGCTGTGAACGCTGTGTACTCGAATAAGATCGAAGCGATTGAGGATCCGAAAGAGCGTATGGCGTATGTAAAAGATAAAATTGAAGAATATAAGCGAGAAATAGATTTATATAAACTAGCTTCCGAAATGGTAGTCGACGAAATAGTCTCGCCTAATCTTTTACGAGAAACATTAATTCAGCGAATTAACTATTATAGCTCTAAACAAATTTCGCTCCCTTCTCGTAAACATCCTGTCTATCCAGTATAATAAAATGAATTGAAGAGCTGTCCCAAAAGTGTTGCTTGAGCTTTTGGGGCTGTTTTACGTTAAATTGCGATAGAGGTGAGTGTATGACACGCATTTATATTATTGGAGCAGGCGCTGTTGGGTTATTAATGGCAAGCTTTTTAAGTGAGTCAGGACATGCTGTAACGGTTGTAACAAGAAGACCTAAACAAGCAGAAAAAATTAATATGCTCGGTATTACGCGATATGAAATAAATGGCGATCAAAAAACATTTGAAGTGCAAGCAACGTCAAAACTAGAAATAACAGATGGAGCAATAGTGATCGTCACAACTAAATATGATGCATTACAATCGATTTATCCTTCTCTCGCTAAATTACGACCAGATGTCCCGCTACTATTCTTGCAAAACGGCTTAGCCCATATGGAGAAAGTGTTAGCTTTACAGCATGAAAATATTACATTTGGTTCAGTGCAATTTGGGGCACAAAAAGGTGAGGAGACGTCTGTATATCATAGAGGGCTAGGAGTATTAAAACTAGCAATTGCTCGTGGGGATAAGCGTGTTGTTCAATTATTAGACTTTATTAAGCTTGAGTCATTTTCTGTACAACTAGAAAATGATGCAGAACAAATGTTGTTTGAAAAGGCATTATTAAATTGTTTTATTAATCCGTTAACGGCGTTGTTAGAAGTGAAAAACGGACAATTGATTCATAATGAGCATGCATTTTACTTGCTTCAGAAATTGTATAAAGAACTAATGGCAGCTTTTCCGAGCGTGGAACAAACATTTCCGTTTCAATCGGTGTATGATTTATGTGAACGCACAGCGAATAATACGTCATCTATGCTAGCTGACAGGCAGAAAAATCGGAAATTGGAGACGGAGACAATAGTTGGAGCAGTCATTAATAAAGCGAAAAAAATAGGACAAGAGGTGCCGACTTTACAAGTATTATACAGCTTATTGTTGGCTGTAGAGGAGAGCGGTGAGAAAATGTGAATATAATGGGATTTATTTTAGCGATAATAATAATTTTTCCACTTATAGCACTTATCATTACATATTTTATTTGCAAGAAAATGAAAATTAGCAATGTGAAATCAGTTGGTTTCGCAGCGGACGTGGCAACGTTTTTACTATTCTTTTCGGTCCCGCTAGCCGTGAATAGCATCTGGGACATATCTATCGTCTTACCGCTTATAATGATTGCGGTATTTATCGCAATTGCTTTTACATATATGGATTGGCGCACAAAAAAGGAAATTGAAGTAATGCAGCTGCTAAAAAAAATATGGCGTGTTTATTTTATTTTGCTAAGTGCAATTTATTTTTTCCTTTGGGTAGCTGGTCTGGTGCTTAATATTATGGAATTTGTTTCAGTTTAAGCAAATTCGTTTTCGAAATCGCTTTGAACGATTACAATAAATGCAGAAGGATATATTAGCATAGTAAATAAAAATAATTATACAATGTGTACTACAAGTAGAGTGATAGAAAGTAGAGGAGTTTGTTTAATGAAGCTGGAGCAACGAACATTACCAGTACAAAATGAATTGTTAGCACATTATTGGTCTGAAGAAGCGGCGATTCATTCTTTTTTTGATTACCGATATAATGATGCAGCATTTTCAGAGCGTGCAAATTATTTAAATAGTAAATCATACAATACGGAACAATTAAGTGCAGTCATACGTTCGTATATGGCACCGTTCGGAATATCGAATGCGGCAGAAGAACATTTAGCGGAGCTTGCAGCGGGGGCTCATGTTGTTGTAGGTGGTCAGCAAGCGGGTGTATTTACTGGACCGATGTATTCTGTGCATAAAGCGATTTCGGTTATAGTATTGGCAAAAGAGCAACGTGAAAAATTAGGGCAGCCTGTTGTTCCGCTATTTTGGATTGCGGGAGAGGACCATGATTTAGAAGAGATTAATCATACGTTTACGATTGTTGAAGGAATGGTGAAAAAAAGAGGCTACGGAGAACGGTCGAAACGTAAAACGATGGCTTCAACTACACCTTTAAATCAAGCGGAGATGGAACGTCTAGTACACACTGTGTTTGCAGATTTTGGTGAAACTGCGTATACAAAGGAACTACTAAATAATGTGCTCAGCCATTTGCGAAATAGTAAAACATTTACAGCGTTTTTCACCGCATTGATGAATGACCTGTTTGCTAAGCATGGGCTATTAATGGTTGATTCAGCTTATACACCATTCCGCCAATATGAAAAAGAATATTTCAAAGCTATTATTGAAAATAATGAAGAAATTGCCCGCGTTGTTGTTGAAAAGGAAGGGCAGTTGAACTCAGCTGGCTATGGTACACCGATTGAGGCAACTGTAAGTAATGCAAATCTTTTTTTTGTTCAGGATGGGGAACGTTTTTTACTAGAAAGAAAAGGCGATTACTATTCAAATGTTTTAGGTCATATAAAAATGACGCAAGAAGAGCTGCTTTTAGTTGCAGAGAATTCGCCTGAATGTTTGAGTAATAATGTTGTAACGCGACCGCTTATGCAAGAAATGACAATTCCGGTGCTCGCATTTGTCGGTGGTCCAGGTGAGCTAGCGTATTGGGCGACATTAAAAGGTGCATTCGATGTTTTACAGTTGCAAATGCCGATTTTTGCACCTCGTTTAAATATTTCGTTAGTAACAAGAGCTATGGATCCGTTATTGAAGCAATATGATTTGTCATTTGAAGATGTCACGGCAGGAAAAGTAGAAGAATTAAAAGATTTGTTTGTCGATAGCGTGCAAGATCTAGAAGCTCAGCGACAAATCGATGTGATGCAAGAAATATTAATAGACCAATTAGATAAACTAGAGCAACATTTACAACAAACACAACTTGCATTACACAATGTAATTGAAAAAAATCAACAATATCACGTATTGCAATTCGATTATTTGCGTAAGAAACTCGCGCAACAAGTACTAGTTAAGCATGAGGTGGCACTTCGTCAATTTAATCTATTGTCTGCGGAGCTATATCCGAATAATGGCTTCCAAGAACGTGTATATAATCCTTATCAATATATTAATCAGTACGGTCCGTCTTTAGTAGATGATTTATTGGAACTTGAATTAGTTCCATCTAACTATCACAACATCGTTCTATTGTAACAAAAAAGAGCTATTTCCTTAAGGGAAATGGCTTTTTTTGTATTTCTGTACTAAATAAGTACTGCTTAGTAAGGTCTAATTACACAATTTCACAATTCTTGTCAACAATTATTTGAAATAGGTGGTGCAAAGTGGGGCGTTGTGGTACATTATTTAGTAAAGTGGGGTGAGTAGCATGTTCATGGGAGAATATCAGCATTCCGTTGATGTGAAGGGACGTTTAATCATTCCTTCGAAGTTCCGGGATTTGTTAGGCGAAACGTTCGTAATTACGCGCGGATTAGATAACTGTATCTTTGGCTACCCTATGGATGAATGGCGAAAACTCGAAGAAAAATTAAAAGATTTGCCCATGACTAAAAAAGACGCACGTGCATTCGCTCGTTTTTTCTTTTCAGGGGCAACAGAAGTCGACTTGGACAAGCAAGGCCGAATGAATATACCATCTACACTCGTTACATACGCTCATTTAGAAAAAGAGTGTGTCATTTTAGGTGTATCGAGCAGGATTGAAATTTGGGCGAAAGAATCTTGGGACAAGTATTACGACGAATCTGAAGAGTCTTTTAATGAAATCGCAGAGAATATGATAGGCTTTGATTTTTAAATTGCAATTAAAGGAGTAAAACGGCATGTTCGATCATACAACCGTGTTATTAAAAGAAACTGTTGATGGATTGAACATCAATCCCGATGGTGTATATGTAGACTGTACTTTAGGTGGCGCAGGTCATAGCGAGTATTTAGTAAAACAATTATCCTCTAAAGGTCGTCTTATTTGTTTCGACCAAGATACTATAGCAATCGATAATGCAAAAATTCGTTTAGCTGATTATTTAGATCGTATTACATTTGTTCATTCAAATTTCAGATATTTGAAGGACGAGCTATACGCTTTAAATATTCAAAAAGTAGACGGGATTTTATATGATTTAGGGGTTTCGTCACCACAGCTTGATACGCCAGAGCGCGGCTTTAGCTATCATCATGATGCACCACTTGATATGCGTATGGATCAAACAGCTGAACTAACAGCATTCCATGTTGTTAATGAGTGGTCTTATGAAAATTTAGTACGCATTTTTTTCCGTTACGGAGAAGAAAAATTTTCTAAGCAAGTTGCTCGCAAAATTGAAGAAGCGAGAAAGACTGCACCTATCGAAACGACAGGTCAGTTAGTAGAATTAATTAAAGATGGTATTCCTGCTCCGGCACGTCGTAAAGGTGGACATCCAGCGAAACGTATTTTCCAAGCAATTCGTATTGCTGTAAATGACGAGTTAGGCGCAGCAGAAGACTCATTAGTAGACGCGATCGATATACTAGCAATCGGTGGCAGAATAAGTGTTATAACTTTCCATTCTTTAGAAGACCGTTTATGCAAAACGATTTTTAAGGAAGCGTCCTCATTACCTGATTTGCCGCCTGGTTTACCCGTAATTCCAGACAATATGAAACCGACGTTAAAGTTAATAACACGTAAACCTATTTTACCAACAGATGAGGAGTTAGAAGCAAACAATCGTTCGCGCTCAGCAAAGTTACGCATTGCTGAAAAATTAAATGATAAAGGACGTGGGTGAAGATGGCGGTACGTGTAAGACAGCAACCGTATATACAACAGCCAGCAACATTACCACAACCTCAGCAGCCCGCTTATCAGCCAACAAAAGGGACCACCAATAAAAAGAAGTACTCTATTATTTCGAAGCGAGAAAAATTGCTGTACGTTGTGTTTATGGTAGTCGTTGCATTATTCGCAGTATCAATATTACATACACAAGGAAAAATCCAAACTACGAGCATTGAAATTCAAAAAATTGAATCAGAAATCTCAGAAGTTTCTAAGCAAAATGTGGATTTAAAAGTACGTGTAAGTGAACTATCTACGTATGAACGTATTTGGGAAAAAGCAAAAGAACTCGGTTTGACTCTTAACGAGAAAAATGTAAAGGTAGTGCCGGGAGAATGAAAAAGAGTACATTTCGTTTCCAACGTGGAGCCTTCCTGATGTTTTTAATATACGGAGGGCTCTTTTTACTATTATTTTGGCGTATCGTTCATATACAAACGACTGGCGAATTAAAAGGCTATTCATTAGAGGCGGAAGCTGCAGCAAGATATGCGAAGGAATACAATTTATCGGCTAATCGTGGACGTATATTAGATCGTAATGAAAATATAATTGCAGAAGATACGCTTAGTTATAAAATGATTGCAGTAGTGAGAAAGTCTGTTACAACTAATGCTGATAAACCAAAGCATGTAGTAGATCCCGCTAAAACTGCGAGAGTACTAGCAGAATATATCCCGATGGAAGAAAAAGATATTTATGCTCGTCTTACTAAAGAAGGAGATCCGTATCAAGTAGAGTTTGGCTCGGCGGGGCGTAATATTAGTCACGAGGTCATGAACGCAATAAAAGAGGAAAAGTTACCGGGGATAATTTTTGTTAGTGATACGAAACGATATTATCCGAATGGTGCTTTTGCCTCCCACTTAATCGGTTTTGCTCAAGAAGAAAAGCAAGAAGATAGTACGATGAAAACCGTCGGTAAAATGGGTTTGGAATATACGTATAATAAGCAGTTAACAGGAGTTCCAGGGTCATTATCATATGATAGTGATAGATTCGGGTACTTATTGCCGAGTAGCGAGAAAGTGATTCAGCCTGCAAAAGATGGCGCCGATATTTATTTGACTCTAGATAAAACAATTCAAAATTTTTTAGAAGAGTCGATGACGCGTGTAGAAGAAAAATATAATCCTGAATCGATGACTGCAGTTGTTGCAAATCCCAAAACGGGTGAGATATTAGCGATGTCACAGCGTCCAACATTCGATCCAGACAACCGAATAGGTCTAGAATCTAATTGGTTAAATGAAGCGATTGAAGAAGTGATTGAACCAGGTTCAACAATGAAGATATTTACACTTGCAGCAGCAATTGATTCAGGAAACTGGTATCCAAATGAAAAATATCAATCAGGTAGATACACAATATTAGGTTCTACTATTAATGACCATGATCCAAACGGTTGGGGCAGGATTAGTTATTTAGAAGGTTTCCAACGTTCTTCGAATACAGCGATGGCGCATTTGCTCGAAATTATGGGTGCTGATACATTTATTGATTATTTGGATAAATTTGGATTTGGTGAAAAAACAGGAATTGACTTACCAGGTGAAGCGAGTGGTACGATTTTAACGAAGTATCCAATTAATAAAGTAACTACAGCTTTTGGACAAGGTTCTACAGTTACGCCAATTCAATTAATTCAGGCGCTGACAGCTATAGCTAATGATGGTCAAATGATGCAACCTTTCGTTATTGATAAAATAGTAGATCCGAATACAGGTGGAATTATTTTAGATGATGGACCAATCATCAAGGATAATCCAATATCTGCTGAAACTGCTAAGCAAGTACGTGAAATATTAGCTTCTACAGTTACGAGTGAAGTAGGTACAGCAAGACGTTTTGCATTAGATGGTTATGATGTAGCTGGAAAAACAGGGACAGCTCAGATTCCTAAAGAGGGTGGGGGCTATTACTGGGGGAAAAATCAATTTCTTTATTCTTTTTTAGGAATGGCACCAGTAGACGACCCGCAATTGATTATGTATATTGCTATTGAAAAACCAAAGTTAGCTGAAACAGAGTCTGGTTCGGAGCCCGCTGCTGAAATATTTAAATCTGTCATGGAAAATAGTTTGAAGTATTTGAATATTAACCCTGAGCAAGTAGCTGAAGTACAAACAACTAAACTCCCTGATTATATCGGTCAAGCTTCAGAAACAGTGCAAGTAGAACTGATTAATAAAGGGTTAACGCCAGTTATTATTGGTGAAGGTGGTTCTGTAATTGAACAATATCCAAAAGCGGATTTACAAGTAACGAATGGTAGTCTCGTATTTTTAAAAACAGATGGTCCAATAACGTTACCATCATTTGAGAACTGGTCACTCCGCAATATGCTCATCTATAAAACGATGTCACAGCTACCAATTGAAATTGTTGGTGAAGGCTATGTCGAAAGTCAGAGTGTATCTGCAAATACAGTCATTTTAGATACTTCACCAATAGTCGTGAAGCTAAAAACACCAGCACAAATTTATGCTCAAGAGCCCGAAGAAGTAGACGCAGAAGAGGATCAATTACCTCAAGATTAAAGTTGTACTGAATAGAAGTCCATTTCAAAACATACTTTGTTAAAAACGGAGTGTGGCTTTGTGAAGTGGATTTCAGTACATTCGAAAAAGCGGTTACAATGGATTGTGTTCGCTTTTTTATTTTACGGTATTGCAGTCATAATTCGGTTGATCTATGTTCAAATTATACAGCAAGATGAATTGACAGAAATAGCAAAGGCTAATTGGGATCGTGAAATACCTTTTGCAACTGAGAGAGGTAAAATTGTCGATCGCAATGGAGAAGAGATTGTTACGAATAAACTTGCTCCAACACTTTATTTTATACCTGCGCAAAATGATAATGTAGAACTTGCAGCTAAACAATTGGCACAAATATTGCAAGCTGATGAGGCAAGTTTACTAAAAAAAATGCAAAAGAAAGCATATCTTATAAAACTTGCTCCTGAAGGGAAAAATATTACACAAGAGCAGGCAGAAGCTGTACAGGCGCTCGGGATAAAAGGACTTTATAGCGGTGTCGATTATATGCGACATTATCCGTACGGTTCGTTGCTATCACGTTTCATAGGGTTTACTGGTTATGATAACCAAGGTTTAGCCGGGATAGAGTATGAATACGATAAAATATTAACCGGCAATAACGCGGCGATACGCTTATTTATGGATGCGAAGAACACGGAGATGGAACACGTCGATGATGAATGGAAAGAGGGAGAAGCTGGGGCGACTGTTGAATTAACAATTGATTTAACTGCTCAACAAGTTTTAGAACGCGAGCTGTCTCAAGCGATGATTCGTTTAAACGCGGATCAAGCAATCGGTATGGCGATGAATCCAAATACAGGTGAAATTCTAGCCTTGTCTTCGTTCCCAACATATGACCCCGCGGATTTTGCGAAAGTAGATTCTACTATATACAACCGAAATTTGCCTGTCTTTATGACGTATGAGCCGGGCTCAACATTTAAAATCATTACACTTAGTGCAGCATTAGAAGAAGGCGTAGTAGATCTTGAACGTGACCATTTTTATGATGCTGGCTACACTATGGTAGAAGGGGCAAAGCTTCGTTGTTGGAAACGCGAAGGACATAAAAATGAAACGTTTTTAGAAGTAGTAGAAAACTCCTGCAACCCCGGTTTTATTGAGCTTGGGCAACGTGTTGGTTCTACAAAGCTATTACAATATATTAAAGACTTCGGTTTTGGACAAAAGACAGGCTCTAATATAGCTGGAGAAGCGAGTGGAATATTATTTTCGGAAGAAGGTTTTGGTCCCGTCGAACACGCAACAACGTCGTTTGGCCAAGGTATTTCTGTTACACCTATCCAGCAAATGCAAGCAGTCGCAGCAGCAATTAATGGCGGAACTCTTTATACACCATATGTAGTGTCTAAAATTATTGGTGAAGACGGAGTTATCTCGGAGCAAAAACCTGTTGCCAAGCGGCAGGTTATTAGTGAAGCTACCTCTGCTCAAGTTCGACATGCGTTAGAGTCTGTAGTAGCAAAGGGTTCAGGAAAGCAAGCATTTCGTGAAGGACTGCGAATAGGTGGTAAAACGGGGACAGCACAAAAGGTAGAAAATGGGCGCTATAAAGAGGGCGATTACATCGTTTCGTTTATCGGATTTGCCCCTGCAGATAACCCACAAATAATTGTTTATGTTGCCATTGACAATCCGAAAAGTCATTTACAATTCGGCGGACTTATAGCTGCTCCAATTGTTGGGCAAATTATAGAAGATATCGCTCCTATTATTGGCATTGAAAAGTCGAGCGAGCAAATTGACAAAGCTACAGTTTGGACGGATCCGATTATGGCTGAAGTTCCAGATTTTGTAGGTAAAACGATTGACGAAGTTGTGCAGCAATATTATCCATACAAGCTTGAATGGCATGGAGAAGGAAAGATTGTATCGGATCAAATGCCACTTGCTGGGAACAAGATTGAGCAAGACGGGATAATTCATTTATATTTAACTAACTAATTCTATAAATTCTTTTAAAATGAGTATAAAACAACTATTATTATGAAGGATGTCAATCTAGATAGAAGAATTAAAGGAGATTTAACATGACACTTGCAACAACAATGACCATTTTAGCAATTTCATTTGTACTAACAGTGATTTTAGCCCCTATTGGAATTCCTATGCTACGAAGGCTGAAATTTGGTCAAAGTATTCGTGAAGAAGGACCGCAATCACATATGAAAAAAGCTGGTACCCCGACAATGGGAGGTATTCTTTTTGTAATATCAATAATTGCGACGACGGTAATTGCTGGGAATATTTACGAATTATTCACAACACAAACAGTTGTTTTATTACTCGTTTTAGTAGGTTTTGGTGTAATTGGCTTTTTAGATGATGGAATTAAAGTAATTTTTAAACGAAACTTAGGTTTAACATCATTACAAAAATTAATTGGTCAAATTATTATTTCGATTGCAGCGTTTATGCTGCTTCGTTTAGGAACATTCGATACATCGATCACAATTCCGTTCACGGACTTAAATCTTGATTTCGGTTTATTTTATGTAGCATTTTTAATTTTCTGGTTAGTAGGATTCTCTAACGCTGTCAACTTAACGGATGGTTTAGATGGATTAGTAGCTGGTACTGCTTCAATCGCATTTGCTGCATTTGGTGTTATTGCGCTTTTTAATGAGCAAGCAGATATTGCATTATTTGCTTTTGCAGTAACTGGCGCATTACTTGGCTTTTTAATTTTTAATGCCAATCCAGCAAAAGTATTTATGGGAGATACAGGCTCACTTGCTCTTGGTGGGGCATTGGCAATGATTTCGGTTTTAGTAAAGGCAGAATTATTATTATTACTAGTTGGTTTAGTATTCGTTATTGAAACATTGTCTGTTATTTTACAAGTAGGGAGCTTCAAATTACGCAAAAAACGTATTTTTAAAATGAGTCCAATTCACCATCATTTCGAATTATCAGGTTGGTCAGAATGGAAAGTAGTGCTTGTATTTTGGTCTACTGGTTTAATTGTCGCATTAATTGCAGTATTTTTGGAGGCGTTCGTATGATCGAATATAAAGAGTTACAACATAAAAAAGTTTTAGTATTAGGGTTAGCGAAAAGTGGTGTTGCAGCAGCAGAGTTATTGCACGAGTTAGGTGCTTTCGTAACGGTAAATGACGCTAAACCATTTGATGCAAATTCTGAAGCACAAAGCCTGCTATCAAAGGGAATTACAGTTATTTGCGGTCGTCATCCTGAAGATTTATTAGACGAAGGATTTGAGTTAGTCGTAAAAAACCCTGGTATTCCATATAGCAATCCAATTATTGCAGATGCTCTAAAGCGGGAATTACCAGTCATTACAGAAATGGAACTTGCATATTTAGTTAGTGAAGCACCTTTTATAGGCATTACAGGATCAAACGGTAAAACAACTACAACGACTCTCGTATATGAAATGCTTGAAAAAGGGAAGAAGCAACCTTTAATCGCAGGTAATATTGGAACAGTTGCTTGTAGTGTCGCAGCGGAAGCAACTGTAGATAATGTCATAGTAACAGAGCTATCTAGTTTTCAATTAATGGGCACACGTACATTTAAACCCCGCATCGCTATTTTAACGAATTTATATGATGCACATTTAGATTATCACGGATCATTTGATAATTACGCAGATGCGAAATTTAGTGTAACGCGCAATCAAGATAACAATGATTATTTCATTTACAATGCAGATCAACCAATCGTTTGTAGCTATGCAGCAAAATCGAATGCGCAAAAAGTGCCATTCACAACAAAAGGCAAAACGGAGCAAGGCATTAGTGCAGATGATACAGCAATCTATTGGCGTGGTGAGTACATTCTAAATCGTGCTGATATTGCATTACCTGGAAAACATAATTTAGAAAATATTTTATGTGCGGTTGGTGCTGCTTTACTTATAAATTGTCCACTTGATGCGATTAAAGAAGTACTAGCTACATTCACTGGCGTTCGTCATAGAACACAGTTTGTCCGTGAATGGAAAGGTATTAAAGTGTACAACGATTCAAAAGCAACAAACTGTTTAGCAACAAAAAGTGCACTAGAAGCATTTAAACAACCGATAGTGCTACTTGCTGGGGGCTTAGATCGCGGCCATTCATTTGAAGAATTACGCGACTCTATGAGCAATGTAAAGGCCGTAGTTGCATTCGGTGAAACAGGTTTACGCTTTATAGATTTTGCGAAATCTTGCGGTATTGAGCAAACAATTGCTGCAACGAATGTAGAAGATGCAACCGTTTATGCGGCAAAACTTTCTGTAGCAGGAGACGTCATGTTATTATCACCTGCCTGTGCAAGCTGGGACCAATATGATAGCTTCGAAATTCGAGGAGACTTATTTATCGACAGTGTTTTGAAGCTTGTATAACAACTAAAAATAGAAAGGATGCCCTAGCTGACGCATCAATATAAAAGGCTATTTGTATTCTGCGCCTGTATGTTATCTGTTGTTGGTATAGTTTTTGTCTATTCAGCCAGTACATATTGGAGTTCGGTGCATTACGAAGGGCAAACGCCTTTTTATATAAAACAATTAGTATATTTTTTACTTGCCTGTGTTGTATTTTTTGTAGTTGTAAAAGGGCCTTCAATAACAGAGAAACACGCGTTTTGGCTATATGTAATTTCACTTGTGCTGCTAGTAGCAGTATTAATACCAGGTATTGGTATTTGGCGCAATGGCTCGAGAAGCTGGATAGGTATCGGTCCACTAACATTACAGCCAGCAGAGCTCGTAAAAATTACGACTCTATTGTACTTAAGTATACGTTTAGCAAAAGTGAAATCGTATGAACGTGTTGTAAAGCTCGAGCATTTCATTATTTTATTTATACCAGCTACACTCATTATGTTACAGCCTGACTTTGGTGCTGTATTCATATTAATAGTGACAGGTTTTGTCCTATTATTTATTGCTAAATATCCGATTAAGTTGTATGTATTATGCTTAGCATTAGGAGCGGGTGGCTTAGTCTATTTAATTTTATCCGCTCCATATCGACTAAAACGGATAGAAGCGTTTTTAAACCCCTGGGCGGATTCATTAGGGAGCGGGTTCCAAGCAGTACAATCATTGCTTGCTATTGGTCCAGCTGGATTGTTCGGACACGGCTTTTTGCAAAGTCGTCAAAAGTATTTATATTTACCAGAGCCACAAAATGATTTTATTTTTTCGATATTGTTAGAGGAAATAGGCTTGATCGGTGGTGCAGGAGTACTTTTGCTATTTACGGTATTGTTGTACAGCGGATATTCACTAGCTGTTAGGGCATATAGCTTAGAGCAGTTTTACATTATTTGTGCGCTAACGTCTATGATTGCGATACAAGCTTGCTTAAACATTGGCGTAGTTATAGGACTACTGCCCGTAACAGGTGTTACATTACCGTTCATTAGTTATGGTGGTACATCTCTTGTAGTCGTATGGTTAACCGTTGCGCTCATTATTAATGTCGCCAATAGTGGAAGGAGGGAGTAAAAAAGATGGAAAAAATTATTGATATTGAAGATCGTATACCAACTCTTAGGGAAAAGCGTAGAAAGCGCACGAATATTAAATTTATTGTTTTAACAACTGTGTTCGTGTTCATCCTATTTTTACTCCTATATTTCCAATCACCGTATAGTAATATCAAAAAAATAGAAGTGAACGGAAGCGTCATAGAAAGTGAATTGTTTTATTTAAAACAGTCTGGTTTAAAGCAGGACGATTCGATGTGGGGCTTCCGTAAAAATGAAGTTGAAGCGGCTTTAATGGAAAATAATTGGGTGAAATCAGCAACAGTCGAACGGAAATTACTAACAAAAGTAATTATTCAAATCGAAGAATGGCAAAAGGTTGCTTATATCTCAAAGGATAATCATTTTTACCCGATGCTAGAAAATGGTGTCATATTAGAAGAACAAAGTGAGTTACTACCACTAGATGCACCGATTTTCTTGTCATTTGAAGATGAGGATTTGCGTAAGCGCTTGTTGAAAGAATTAGTAAAACTCGATAAAGAGGTACTCGCTCTTATTTCGCAAATTAATGCAACACCTACGAGTACAGATCCCTTTGCAATAACGTTATTTATGAATGACGGTTACGAAGTGCGTGCAGAAATAACAACACTTGCAAGTAAGTTAAACTATTATCCGTCAATTATAGCCCAAATTGAAAGTACGGAAGGCTATGAAAAAGGCATAATCGATATCGAGGTCGGTTCATATTACCGCTCTTATTCAGATGAATATGCATCGATGAAATTTGACGGAGCAGGAGAAGGACAGGAAGTGGGACAAGATGAAGAAGGATCAGCACAATAAAAAGACTCCTATATTTCAGCGTAAATATTTTGTGCTGTTAATCGTTTGTATCATCACGGGCTTTTTTATAGGTTACTCATACAATCTTTCTAAAGATAAAAAACAAGTTAACCCCATTTCTGGTACGAATTACCAGCAACAAGAAGTATATCGGGCGGAACTAATTGAGCAGCAAGAACGTAATAAAGAATTAGCGGACGAGCTTAATATCCTTCAGCAAAAAATTCGTAATTATGAAAAGGAATTTACTTCAAATGAAGTCGAGTATGAGGAGTTAGTTCAAGAGGCAGAGCGCTTGCGTTTACTCTTAGGATATATATCTGGTCAAGGTCAAGGAATAAAGCTAACTTTAGCAGATGGGGAATACGATCCTAGCTCAACGAATCCAAACGATTATATTGTGCACGAAAGCCATATTTTTAAAGTGCTAACAGAGTTGAAAATTGCTGGTGCAGAAGCGATTTCGATAAATGGACAGCGACTTAAGACAAATTCGTACATAAGTTGTAACGGTCCGGTTATTACAGTCGATGGTAAGCAGTTTCCTGCTCCGTTTATCATAGAAGCGGTCGGTAAACAAGATGTATTAATCGCCTCGTTAGAGCTTGCAGGTGGGGTATTTGACCAACTGCTTAATGAACGGATTCTTGTTACTCTAGAAAAAAGCAATGAAATACAAATGCCGTCCATCACTGAAGAAAGCTAGTCGGGGGATTTATATGACGAAAAGAAAATATTTGCATATTACGCTTATATCATTTGTCATCGGTTTAATGCTTGCTGTGCAATACAATACAGTAAAAAATCCTGCTGATGTGCGAGATACACGTGATATATGGGAAATCCGCCAAGAACTTTCGGAGGAGAAAAAACGGCATTCGGAACTATTAACAAGTATCCGTGGACTGAATGATGTTGTAAATAAATATGAAGATGCAGAATTTAATAATCCTGAAATATTATTACGCGATACAGTCGATGATTTGCAACGTCAAGCAGGTTTGTTGCCTGTCGAAGGACCAGGATTAACTTTGACAATTAAACCATCACAGGAGCTTATGCTTTACGGCTATCAAGTAGAAGCTGTTCCTCCAGAGTTACTGTTTCGCTTAGTTAATGATATTTTTCGTCATAGTGGGCAGTATATAGAAATCGATGGACAACGACTACTACATACAACTGCTATACGCGATATTAACGGGCGAACAACGATTAATAGCGTACCAATTAGTAATTCGAATGTTGAAGTGAAAATAATAATGCCATCAATAGAATTAGCCAAAAAATTATACAACCATTTGCTTGCTTCATCATTTATGGACGAGTTTTATCTTGATAATTTAGAACTAAACATTAATGAGGTTGAAAATCGTATTAATATTGCAGAATCAAATACTACTTTAACAAATACGTATTTGGTCGAAAAAAATAAAGGGGATTAGAATATGTGGTTACCACTATTAGGATTAATATTAGGTATAGGGCTAGGTATTCTAACCGATATTCAAATTCCAGCAATATACGAAAATTATTTATCTATTGCTGTACTCGCTGCTCTTGATACGATGTTTGGTGGTATCCGAGCTCAATTGCAGCAAGTATATGATGATAAAGTGTTTATTTCCGGTTTTTTCTTTAATATTGTACTCGCAGCTGGACTAGCCTTCCTCGGTGTACATATAGGAGTTGACCTATATTTAGCTGCTATTTTTGCATTCGGAGTACGCTTGTTCCAAAATATTGCGGTCATTCGTCGGATATTATTGACTAAATTGGAAGAAAGAAGGATAAAAACAAGTGAAAAATCGGCAGAATCACGTTAAAATTTGATTACAGATGTGATTTTGCTTAGACAACAATGGGAATTTACAATAGAATGAACATTAAGAGTATTTGAAGGAGGTGCAGCGAGTTGAGTCATCAAGATATATATATTTCTTTAGACATTGGTTCATCCTCAGTTAAAGTTTTAATAGGCGAAATGAGCGAGCAACAATTGCATGTTATTGGTGTCGGTCACGTTAAATCAAACGGAATTCGTAAAGGCGCCATTGTAGATATTGATGCCACTGTACAATCGATAAAAAAAGCAATAGATCAAGCTGAAAGAATGACAGGAATAAAAATTGAAGAAGTTGTACTCGGTGTACCAGCAAATCAAACATTTTTACAACCAGTAAAAGGTGTCGTTGCAGTTAATAGTGAGAACCGTGAAATTGGTGATGAAGATTTAGAGCGCGTAATTGAGTCTGCGCAAGTTATGTCAATACCACCAGAACGAGAACTTGTTAATTTAATACCTCGTCAATTTATTGTCGATAATTTAGATGAAATCAAAGACCCGCGTGGCATGATTGGTATTCGTTTAGAAATGGATGCAACAATGATTACGACATCCAAAACATTAGTACATAATGTTCTGCGTTGTGTCGAGCGTGCTGGGTTACAAATTCGTGAAATTTATTTACAACCTTTAGCTGCAGGATACTTTTCTTTAACAGAAGACGAAAAAAACCAAGGAACAGCATTTATTGACCTCGGTGGCGGTTCGACTACAGTCGCTGTATTTGAAGAAGGTTTACTGACGCATACAGGCGTGATTCCGGTTGGTGGAGATCATATTACAAAAGATTTATCGATCGTTTTAAAAACACCAACAGAACAAGCAGAAAAAATTAAAAAGCAGTATGGACATGCCTTCTATGATGATGCTTCGGATGACGAGTTGTTTGAAGTACCTGTTGTTGGCACAGATACAACAGACCAATATAGCCAACGTTATATTTCTGAAATTATCGGTGTCCGTTTAGAAGAATTGTTTGAGCTTGTTCTAGATGAATTAGCGCGTTTAGGTGTACGAGATCTACCAGGTGGTGTCGTAATTACAGGTGGTGTGGCTCAATTAGAAGGAATTGCCCAACTAGCTCGCCAAGTAATGCAAACTCGCGTACGTATATATACACCAGATTATATTGGTGTACGTGATCCATCATTTACAACGTCAGTTGGATTAATTAGATATGCACATTCAGATGATAAGTTTTATGGTAGGAGCCCAGGGACACAAGCATCCTCTTATGTTGCTGTAGCGGCTCAGCCAACTCCTTCTAAAAAACAATCGCATCAAGCAGAACATTTAGACAATAGCAATAAAGTAAGTGTTATCGATAAAGCGAAAAATATTTTCAATAAATTCTTTGAATAAGAGCTTACGATAAAAGTCGAGTGAAGTAGGAGGAGAAACAATGTTAGATTTTGATACAAGTATCGATCAACTTGCTGTGATTAAAGTAATTGGTGTAGGTGGAGGCGGTAATAACGCTGTAAACCGCATGATTGAACATGGTGTGCAAGGTGTAGATTTCATAGCAGTAAATACAGATTCACAAGCTTTGAATCTATCAAAAGCTGAATATAAATTACAAATTGGTGGTAAATTAACACGTGGGTTAGGTGCAGGTGCAAACCCAGAAGTAGGGAAAAAGGCTGCTGAGGAAAGCCGTGAGCAAATTGAAGAAGTTCTACGCGGTGCAGATATGGTATTTGTAACGGCAGGTATGGGCGGAGGTACTGGTACAGGTGCTGCCCCTGTAATAGCGCAAATCGCACGTGATTTAGGCGCATTAACAGTTGGTGTAGTAACACGTCCGTTCACATTTGAAGGTCGTAAACGCCAAACACAAGCAATCGGTGGTATAAGCGGCATGAAAGAAGCGGTTGATACGTTAATCGTTATTCCAAATGACAAGCTATTACAAATCGTAGACAAATCAACTCCGATGTTAGAAGCATTCCGTGAAGCGGATAATGTACTTCGTCAAGGTGTACAAGGTATTTCAGATCTAATCGCAACACCAGGTTTAATTAACCTTGACTTTGCGGACGTAAAAACAATTATGTCTGATAAAGGCTCTGCACTTATGGGAATCGGGATCTCTGCAGGTGAAAACCGTGCAACAGAGGCAGCGAAAAAAGCAATCTCAAGTCCATTACTTGAAACTTCAATTGATGGTGCAAAAGGTGTTATTATGAATATTACTGGTGGTACAAACTTAAGTTTATTCGAAGTACAGGAAGCAGCAGATATCGTTGCATCCGCTTCTGATGAAGAAGTGAATATGATTTTCGGTTCTGTTATTAATGAAAACTTAAATGACGAAATTATCGTAACAGTAATCGCAACTGGCTTCTCGGATGATATATTAACGCAACGTCCACCAACGGCAGCTCGTCCGACTTTAGGTGCTCGTCAAGCAGCAGCTACACAGCAGCAAGCACCAACGCGTCAGGAATCCGTACAAGAGATGCCACGTCAAACACAAAATTATCAACAAGATGATGCATTAGATATTCCAACGTTCTTACGTAATCGTAAAAACCGAGGCTAATCAACAATGGAATCGACGAAACTATTAATAGTTTCGTCGATTTTTTTATTTTTCTGCAAGTATTTGTCTAAAACATTTTTCAAATGAATACAATGAAATGACATTTTCTAACATGTTTGCAGTGGTAATCTACTACTAGGAGGAAGCGAAGCATGATTGGAGAATGGCTCATCATAGTCAATACACTATTTAATTATTTACTAGTATTATTTACAAAAGAAATAACAGGTGTGCATGTAACAAAAAAGCGAGCTTTATGTGCAGCGTTTTGTAGTGGTGTAGTAAGTGCAGTTTTTGACGCCTCTATAGCTATAAGTATAGTAAGTGCGTTGTTACTAGTCGGTATAGCATTTTCATTTCGCTTTCACATGCTAATTAAACAAACGGGCGTATTAATTGTAGCAACATTCTTTTTAGGTGGATTATTAACGGCAGTGCAACCTTTATTAGTAGGGCGCTCTTTACTATTTTATATCTTACTTTGTAGCATGCTAGCCATTCTTTGTTCGAAGTGGGCAGAAATGAAATGGCGAAGTTTTTGGCAACAAAATATTCAGGCACGTTATGTCGTAACATGCAAGCTCAGATTAGGAGAGACCGAGCTTGAATTACGCGGCTTTATCGATACGGGCAATATGTGCACCGAGCCAATCAGTCAGCAGCCTGTTCATTTTATTTCTTACAATGCTATTAAAGATAAATTACCAGCCCCGATAGACGAAGCACTCACTACTTGGGATGCAAAGTCGCCATATAATCTTTCCATGTTTCCACGTGAATGGTTAACAATGATACGCCTTATCCCGATTACAACAATCCAACATCGTGCAATTGTGCCTGCATTTCGTTTAACTGAATGGGCAATCGATCAGACGAAGCTTACTGGGCACTATGTCGTACTAACAAAAAATGATACACATTTTCCACAACAAGCCGATATGATGCTACATGTTTTAGCGCTTTCCAATCAAAATAATAAAGGGGGACAATGATTGTTTCAAAAGCTAAGATTATATTTACAAAACATTTGGAGTAAGTTCTTTCGCAAAGGAACATACTATATAGGAGGCCATGATTCATTGCCAGTACCACTTAGTCGAGAAGAAGAATTAACTGTCGTTGAAGCCTTTATGAATGGAGACTTAACAGCAAGAGATACACTAATCGAACGAAATTTACGCCTAGTAGTATACATCGCAAGGCGTTTTGATAATACGGGTACACCGATTGAAGATTTAATTAGTATCGGTTCTATAGGATTAATAAAAGCAATTGAAACATTTAATAAAGAAAAAAATATAAAACTGGCGACGTATGCTTCGCGCTGTATTGAAAATGAAATATTAATGCATTTGCGCAAAACAAGCCGTATGAAAGGTGAAGTATCGTTTGATGAGCCATTAAATTCAGATGCAGATGGCAATGAATTATTATTGTCCGATATTTTAGGAACTGAGGAGCATATTATAACAAATGATGTTGAACGGAAAATTGAGCGTCAACATATGTTTAATGCAATTAATTGTTTAAGTCCGCGTGAAAAATATATTATGGAATGTCGCTTCGGTTTAAACGGCAAAGATGAAATGACGCAAAAGGAAGTAGCTGATCATTTAGGCATCTCACAATCATATATTTCGCGTTTAGAAAAGAAGATAATTTTAGAATTACGTGAATATTTAAATGAACCGATTGCATAAGTTGGATGAATTTGGCGTAGTTTTTCACGCATAGCCTACATTGTTCGAGGACAAACTGAACGAAAGATAAAACGTTCGGAGGAAAAGAAATGATGCGAACAAAAGTAGAACTATGCGGAGTAGACACATCGAAATTACCTGTACTAAAACATGAAGAAATGAAAGCTTTATTTATTAGGTTACAAGCAGGCGAAGTAGAAGTACGTGATGAACTTGTTATAAGTAATTTACGTCTTGTGTTAAGTATTGTTGGGCGATTCTCATATAGAGGAGAGCAGGCAGATGATTTATTTCAAGTAGGATGTATAGGTTTATTAAAAGCGGTTGATCATTTTGATTTAAAGCATAATGTACGTTTTTCAACGTATGCTGTACCAATGATAATTGGTGAAATTCGTAGACATCTTCGCGATCATCATGCACTGCGCGTATCGCGGTCATTGCGAGATATTGCTTATAAAGCGATGCAAGCGAAGGAACAATTTATTGCAACGCATCTTTATGAGCCAACTATTGAACAGTTGGCAGAATTAATTGAAATGAAGCCTGAGGATGTACTGTTCGCACTTGATGCAATTCAAGATCCTGTATCATTGCAAGAGCCTATTTATTCAGATGGTGGCGATGCAATGTATTTAATGGACCAATTAAAAGGAGATGTGTCAGAAGATCAATGGGTGGCCTATGTATCGGTGAAGGACAGCTTGCAAAAATTAGATGAACGCCAGCAACTAATTGTCGCAAAACGTTTTTATTACGGCGAAACACAAACAGAAATAGCGAAGTCTCTCGGCATTTCACAAGCGCAAATTTCGAGGCTTGAAAAAAGTGCGATGGAATTAATGCAGCGAGACTATATGTAATGCGACTATCCCAAAAGTACAAAGGCGTACTCTTGGGATAGTTTTATTTAAATTCCGATTATTAAAAAAGGGGGACTAAAATGAAATTTTCGGTAGCGCAGCAAAAGGAAATAATTGAAGCAGGAAGTGGTCGTTTTATAGGTTATATTATAGATGCGGAAATTTGTGAGAAAAGCGGGATGATTATAGGTTTTGTTGTTTCAGAACCGAAAAAATTTTATCATATATTAAACGGGGAAGAAACTACTAGAAAAATAGCTATTGAAGATATACTTACAGTAGGCAAAGATGTCATTTTAGTGAAAGGCTCTGTATTAACACAATTTCATGGGCAATAATAATTTTCCACCAAATTAATAATAAAAATGAGTATTGAAAAGCAGGTGCTTCACTATTAGTCGGTCAAAAAAACTTAAATTCGAATAGAAGTTTCGATTAATAGGTCTCGCTATTCATTGATAAATAACGCTTAGCTTGATACAATGAAAAAAACTAATGTTGTAAAGTTGGGAATAAAGTGGCGAAGATTACTGAAAATTTAGCACAAATTCAAGCAAATATAGAACGAGCAAAAAGTCGAGCGCATGCAGGCAAGCCAGTTCAAATAATTGCTGTAACTAAAGAAGTAGATGTAGAGCGTACAGAAGAAGCGATTGAAGCTGGGTTAATACATCTAGGAGAAAACCGTCCAGAAGGAATAACGACAAAGCGTGAAGCGATAAAGCACGAGGCGCAGTGGCATTTTATTGGGTCATTGCAAACTCGAAAAGTAAAACAAGTAATTCATCAACTAGATTTTCTGCATTCATTAGATCGTTTAAGTCTAGCAGAAGAAATTGAAAAACGTGCAGATCGTGTAATTAAATGCTTCGTACAAGCAAATGTATCTGGTGAAGAATCAAAGCACGGTTTAGCTAAGGATGAAGTTGTTCCATTTATTAGAAGTTTAGCAGACATGACGAAAATTGAAGTAGTCGGGTTAATGACGATGGCCCCTAATACGGATAATGAGCAAGTCATTCGAGATGTTTTCCGTAATTTAAAAAATTTGCAGCAGGAAGTTGTGGCATTGCAATTACCATATGCACCTTGTACGGAATTATCAATGGGTATGTCCAATGATTATGAAATAGCCGTTGAGGAAGGTGCTACGTTTGTGAGGATTGGCACAGCACTTGTTGGCTAAAAGGAAGGGATAATTGATGAGTATGAAGAACAAAATAAAAAATTTCTTCTATCTTGAGGAAGAGGAAGAAGTGGCAGTCGCATCAACACCTGCTCAAGCCGCATCAAATGAACGACCTAAACAACAAGAGCAACTAAAACCTGTCGTAAACAATCGTGTGAAAAAAGAACGTAACGTACAAATGAGAAATGAAATTGGCTCTGTACCGAATACTAATAATGTTGTTAGTCTTCAAGCGGCAACATCTCAAAAAGGTTCGAAAGTTATTTTAATCGAGCCGAGAGTGTACGCAGAAGCACAAGATATTGCGGAGCATTTGAAAAATAAACGCGCAACAATTGTGAATTTACAACGTATCGACCGAGATCAAGGCGTGCGTATTATTGATTTTTTAAGTGGTACAGTTTATGCATTAGGTGGAGATATTCAACGTGTTGGTACAGACATTTTCTTATGTACACCAGATAATGTGGAAGTTTCGGGAGAAATTTCAAACTACTTAATTGAAGATATTTAGGAACTAGTGAGGGTGTATACATGATTTTTTATATTATTCATCAAGTATTTACAATATATACATTTTTGATTATTGGTTACATTTTACTGTCGTGGGTTCCAGCAGCTCAAGCTTCGCCAATTGGCCGTTTTTTAGCGACATTATGTGAACCGTACTTAGGATTTTTCCGTAAATTTATTCCGCCAATCGGCATGATTGATATTTCACCGATTGTTGCAATTTTCGCCCTTCGCTTTATTCAACAAGGGTTGATGATTGTAGTAAGCTATATTGTATAGTCGATAGCCTCCTTATACAGGAGGCTTTTATTTGTTGTGGATATTTCAGCACTAGATGATAAGTGGCCAGAGGAGACAGCTAAAGAGTGGCTATCCACTGAGATTAATAACCACCGCATAAAATGGTTTACAACACGTGCGCTAGCGTGATTGTACACTACACAACAAAAATAGAGTCGTATAACATAGTTTCTTTGTTTATTAAACGCGGATTTGTGGAATATATAAATGGAAGGAGGGACTTTTATGGAACATTTAATCCAGCATTTTAGGAAAGATGAGCAACCATTTATTGAGCAAGTAGTAGGGTGGCAGCGTGAAGTGGAAGACCGCTATGCTCCGAAATTAACGGATTTTTTAGATCCACGTCAACGTTTTATCGTTGCAGCTGTTATCGGTAATTCAAACGATATGAAAATGGTAGCAGAAGGTGCGTTTAAGTTTGCAGAGCGTGAACGAATAATAATCTCACCAGCCTATTTTGAACCGTTAAAAGATGATTTTCAAATTACTCTATTAAAGGTGAATTACCCTTCAAAGTTCGTGCAATTAAAACATCCAGATGTACTCGGTGCATTGTTATCACTTGGTATGGAGCGTAGTAAATTTGGTGACATACGCGTTGCAGAAAATGTCGTACAATTTGCGGTAGCGAGTGAAGTAGCTGATTATGTTCGTGCAAATTTATTGAGCATCGGCAAAATAAAAGTACATGTTGAAGAAGTTAGTGATATTGCAGCACTCATTGAAGTAGAAGATGAATGGGTAGAGCAATCACATACTGTATCTTCAATGCGTCTCGATGTTGTGCTAGCAACCGTACTGAATATATCCCGTCAAAAATCACAAAACTTAATTGCGTCAGGGCGAGTGAAAGTTAACTGGACAATTAGAGAAGGTGTAAGCTTTGAGTTACAAGAAGGTGATATTATTTCAGCGCGTGGTTTCGGTAGATTGAAAGTGATGATGACGGAAGGACGAACGAAAAAGGACAAAATTCGTCTACAAGTAGGACGATTAGAGCAAAAATCGTAAATATTGATGTTTTTTAAAGATTTATAATGTTAATTACTTAGCAAAGCTATATAATAAGTTTTAAGATAAAAGTATAAAGGAGTGTAACGCAATGCCATTATCACCTCTTGATATACATAATAAAGAGTTTACGCGTGGCTTCCGCGGCTATGCTGAGGATGAAGTTAATGCATTTCTAGATCAAATTATTAAAGATTATGAAATCATTTTACGTGAAAAGAAAGAGTTAGAAGAAAAGGTCAAAACAATGACGCAGCAAATGAATCATTACAATACTTTAGAAGAAACATTGCAAAAGTCAATTGTTGTTGCACAGGAAGCTGCGGATGAAGTGCGTCGTAATTCGCAAAAAGAAGCGAAATTAATCGTTAAAGAAGCTGAAAAAAATGCAGATCGTATTGTGAACGAGGCGCTTACGAAAGCACGAAAAATCACTATTGAAATTGATGAGTTGAAAAAACAATCAAAAGTATTCCGAAATCGCTTTAAAATGTTAGTAGAAGCACAGCTAGATTTATTAAATACCGATGACTGGGATCACCTTTTGGAGTATGATGTGAGTTTAACAGAAATTCAAGATCATACAAATCAAGAAATGGATGAAGAAAAATCGACTACTATCTAGTTGACAATACTTGACGGTTTTTCATCCTTTTCATATACTGATACACAAGAGTTTATATGCATATGAAGCAAAGACGGAGACAGTAAGTTTTAATTGTAGCTTAGCGATTCGAGGATAGTGAGAGCTCGAACTAATCAATTAATACTGAAGATCACTCCTGAGCTAAATTACTGAACGAATTTGAAAGTAAGTAATTTCGTGTTGCACTACGTTACAGTGTACTAAGAGGCACATTTGTGCAAATTAGGGTGGTACCACGAGTTATTGCTTCTCGTCCCTTTCCTGGGATGAGAAGCTTTTTATTTTGCATTAAACAAAATTTTAGGAGGCAATTTTAAATGGTAGAGTATAAAGATACATTATTAATGCCGAAAACTGATTTCCCAATGCGCGGAAATTTACCGGCTAATGAACCGAAAATGCAAGAAAAATGGAATGCTATGGACATCAATAAATTAGTAAACGAGCGAACAGCTGACCGTCCGCATTTTGTTTTACATGATGGCCCCCCATATGCAAACGGAGATATCCATATTGGGCACGCATTAAACAAAGTTATTAAAGATATGATTAATCGCCACCGTTCCATGACTGGCTACCATGTACCGTATATTCCAGGTTGGGATACACACGGTTTACCAATCGAGCAAGCTCTAACAAATAAAGGCGTTAAACGTAAAGAAATGTCTGTTGCACAGTTCCGTAAACTTTGTGAAGAATACGCATACGAGCAAATCGACAATCAGCGTAATCAATTCCGTCGTTTAGGTGTTCGTGGCGATTGGGAAAATCCATACATTACGTTAAAACCTGAATTCGAAGCACGTCAAATTGAAGTGTTCGGTAAAATGGCGGAAAAAGGCTATATTTATAAAGGTTTAAAACCAGTTTATTGGTCTCCATCTTCAGAATCAGCACTTGCTGAAGCGGAAATTGAATATAAAGATGTGAAATCTGCTTCCATTTATGTAAGCTTCGCTATTAAAGATGCAAAAGGTGTTGTACCTGCTGATGCAAAATTCATCATTTGGACAACAACGCCTTGGACTTTACCAGCAAACTTAGGGATTTCAGTAAATCCAGAATTCACATATGTAGTAGTAGCAGTAGGCGTGAAAAAATTTATCATCGCTAAAGAGCTGCTTGAAACGGTAGCAACAGCACTTGAGTGGGAAAGCTATGAAGTGATTCAAGAAGTAAAAGGGGAAGCATTAGACCGTGTCGTGGCGCAACACCCATTCTATGACCGTGATTCACTTGTAATGGTTGGGGAGCACGTAACAGCTGAAGCGGGTACAGGATGTGTTCATACAGCACCTGGTCACGGGGAAGATGACTTTAACATTGGAAAAGCGTACGGCTTACCAGTACTTTCTCCGGTTGATAATCGTGGTTGCTATACAGATGAAGCACCTGGCTTTGAAGGTATTTTCTATGATGATGCTAATAAAATTGTTACTGAAAAATTAAAAGAAGTCGATGCACTTGAAAAATTAAACTTCTTCACGCACTCATATCCACATGATTGGCGTACGAAAAAACCAGTAATTTATCGTGCAACTCCGCAATGGTTTGCGTCGGTGGAAATGTTCCGTGATGAATTACTTGAGGCAGTTCGTGCAACAGAGTTCACTCCAGCGTGGGGAGAAACACGTCTTTACAATATGATCCGTGACCGTGGGGACTGGGTAATTTCTCGTCAACGTGCATGGGGTGTACCGATTCCAATTTTCTATGCTGAAAACGGCGAGCATATTATTACACCAGAAACAATCGCTCATATTTCGAAATTATTCCGTGAGCACGGTTCAAATATTTGGTTCCAAAAAGAAGCGAAAGAATTATTACCTGAAGGCTTCACGCATCCAGGTAGTCCAAACGGTGAATTTACGAAAGAAAACGATATTATGGACGTTTGGTTTGACTCGGGCTCATCTCACCAAGGTGTGCTAGTAGAGCGCGGCATGAAATATCCTGCTGATCTTTATTTAGAAGGTTCTGACCAACACCGTGGCTGGTTCAACTCATCATTAATTACATCTGTAGCTATTAACGGTTATGCACCGTATAAAGGGTTATTAACTCACGGCTTCGTACTTGATGGTGAAGGACGTAAAATGAGTAAATCTTTAGGGAATGTTATTATTCCTCAAAAAGTAATGGACCAATATGGCGCCGATATTCTGCGTTTATGGGTTGCATCTGTTGACTACACAAGTGACGTTCGTATTTCAATGGATATGCTAAAACAAGTATCTGAAGCATACCGTAAAATCCGTAACACGCTTCGTTTCTTACATGGTAACGTTTCTGATTTTAATCCTGAAACAGATCGTGTAGCTTATGAAGACTTACGTGAAATGGATCAATACATGTATATGCGCTTACAAGATGTTTTAAAAACAGTGCGTGCTGCGTATGATCGTTATGAATTCTCTACTGTCTACACAGTTGTGAATAACTTCGTAGCAGTTGAATTATCATCATTCTACTTAGATATCGCAAAAGATGTTGTGTATATCGAAGGAACTGATAATAAAGATCGCCGTGCAATGCAAACAGTAATGTACGATACACTTATGACATTATTAAAAGTATTGACGCCAATTTTACCGCATACAACAGATGAAATGTGGTCGTATTTAGAGCAAGATGAGGTATCTGTACAATTAACAGACTTCCCAGAAGTAAACGAACAAGCGAATTTTGCTGAATTACGTGCAAAATGGGCTAATATCATTGCAGTACGCGATGAAGTATTAAAAGCTTTAGAAGAAGCGCGTAACGCAAAAGTAATCGGTAAATCATTAGAAGCGAAATTATCTGTTTATGCAGATGCAGAAGTAGCGGCATTGTTAAATGATGCAAACATTAACTTTGCACAACTATCAATCGTTTCAGCATTTGAAGTAGCTGGAACAAAAGAAGCTGCACCAGCAACTGCTTTAGTACTTGATAAAACTGCAATCGTTGTTGAAAAAGCAGACGGTGAAAAATGTGAACGCTGCTGGACAATTTCTGAAACAGTAGGCTCAAACGAAGCACATGCTACGCTTTGTGCGCGTTGTGCAGACGTTGTAGAGAAGTACTATGTATAATTTTATATAGCTCTCAAGGGAAATCTTTAAAATAAAACAGGTGAAGAAAAACTAGACGTTTTTCTTCACCTGTTTTTGTAGTGCGCGCAAGTTGTAAATTTTATAATAATTGTTGGGGTATTCACACAATTTCGTACAAAAAAAGCACAAGCTCACTCTTTTTTATATACTTGAATTGACGAGAAACAAGTAAAGGAAAGGTGAGTTATGCTATTTGAATATTAACATGCATATCCCAGGATTAAAAAATGTCATCATTGATCGGATAGAAAAACGCGAAGGAGCGTATCGTATTTTCTGGTTCATCACTTTAACTTGGGGTTGATTTCCGTTCCAGTTGTGCGCTTTCCGGGGGGCGTCTGATGAGCCGCTTCCCTCGCAAGCTCAGTCCAGGGTCTCATCTAGGACGCTAATCCCCCAGGAGTCGCCCAACCTCCACTCCAATCAATACTCATATTTCCCACTAAATTGTAACCCCTTATTTTTGTTGATGAACCATTTTTATACAAAAAGGGACGCGCTTGTCCGGCATGTTGCCAAAAACAAGCAAAATACATGTATATCGGATACAAAAAATTAAGCACCTAAAATGGTTTGAACGCCTTACAATATTATTTTATAGTCGCCGATCAGTGCCATTACTGTCTCTATATTCACTGGTCAGTGGATGAAGTATGTCGGAAAGTGCAGAAAAAATGGCATGCATATAAACGTAAAAAAGCGATCAAAACGTTTATGTGTTCGGCTATTCGAATGGTTTTTTAGAAGGGATTAATAATGCTTCCAAAGTCATCAAAAGAAACGCCTATGGTTTTCGAAAGTATGAACATTTTAAAGCAAAGATATTATTGAATTATGTATATAAAAATGTAGGAGTGCATCTTGGTTAGAAAGATTACGTTGATTGGAGATCTGGGCAGCCGACTTCTGCGGGAACAGCACGGGCGGAAAATCAAATTGTTTCGGTTCCATCCGAAACAATTTAGTTGGAGCCGTGCCCGCGAAAAGCGTGCTGCCCTGAGCGGAAATCAACCTCTTTCGCAAGAAAGAGTGCAGTGAAAATTCACTACACCCCAACATTTGAATTAGAACCAGTTCTAAGAGCTTTGCTAGTAAAATATAAACATGAGCTAGTAAATCGTGTGAACCATCGAGTATTCAAATCGAAAGTGATAGAAAATCCTGGAAAAGAGCGAGTAAATCAAAATTTCTACAGTAAAGCAAAATCATTTATCAAAAACACTATTATAGTTTGTCGCTTCTCTTAATGCTCTTTCTTCAATTGGTATTCTAACGGAAAGCATAGCAATATTTAAAAGAGTGAATATTATCGCAGTAAAATAAGCTTGAAACATTACCGGCAATAGGATGATTTCTAAACTAACGATTGTATAGTTTGGATGTCTCATAATAGTATATGGTCCTTTTTTTACGACTTTTGCATTCGGCAATATTATTATTTTTGTGTTCCAAAATCGACCTAAAGAAGATAGACACCAAATACGCAAAGCTTGCACAAAGGCAAATAACAATAGTAACACTAGGAAAAGCTGTGAAAGTTCCATTTTATTAATGCTAACTTCAAGAATTAAAATCAGAAAAAAACTACTATGCATAGCAATCATATAAGGATAATGCGAGGCACCAACTTCATATGCACCTTGTGAACGCATCCGCTTTTCATTATTCCTTGCGATAAAAATTTCAACTAGACGCTGCATAATAACAACTGAAATGATAAGGAGGAATAGCATATTACGCCTCCCATTTCAGTAATACAGCTTCCCCGCTAAAACCTGGCCCTAGTGCGACAAGTAAGCCGAAATCACCGATTTTATCATCTTCTAACATAAATTGTTCTAGCACATAAAGCACAGTAGGAGAGGACATATTGCCGTAATACTTTAGAATTTCACGAGAAATGCTCGTCTGTTGCTCTGTTAGGTGTAATGTATCCTCGTATGCTTGTAATACTTTTTTTCCACCAGGATGAGCGATGAAATGCTGGACATCACCTTTCGAGAGTAGCTCTTCTTCTAAAAATTGTTCAATAAACGGTCCAAGCCAAGTTGTTATTAAGACCGGAATACTTTTTTGAAAAACTACATGTAAACCATTATCCTTTATATCCCAGCCCATTACCTGTTCTGAGTTTGGCATCCATTTTGAAGCGGAATTGACAATCGAGGGGATATGCTTTTTTGTAGGAAGATGCACTTCGTCACCGCACACAAGAACGCAAGCAGCACCATCTGCAAAAAGAGAAGCGCCAACTAAATTGCTTTTGGTATAATCATTTGGTTGGAATGTTAAGCTACAAAGCTCTACACAAACGACGAGAGCTTTTTTCGTCGGATGCGCCTTACAAAAATCAAATGCTCGGCTTATCCCAGCAGCACCGCCTGCACAGCCGAGACCCCAAAGAGGCATACGTCTAACTCGATCTGAAAAAGGTAAATGATTCATAACCCGAGCGTCAATACTTGGTGTCGACATGCCTGTTGTACTTACAAAAATAATGGCATCGATTTCGGATGGAGCAACAGGTGACGCTAAAAAGGACTCGTTTTGCAGGCAAGCTTGTATGACGTTCACACTATATTGAGTAGCTAATTCAATATATAGATTATTTCTTTCTTCTAGAGAATGGTCTGTACGATGCCACTGTGCTGGGACACAAAAATGCCTAGTTTCGATATCACCATTTTTAAAAACTTTTAATAAGCGCTCTAGTCTAGGTATTTTATGTTGAAAAAGCGCCTTTGTTAGCTCTTCTGCATATTGCTGCTGCAGCGTAAATGGGGGCTTGTATGTACTAATAGACGTTATTTTAGGCATAAACTCAACTCCTCAAAAATTAATGTGGTTTATTGTATGCAGTGGTGTCAAGGGGACATGCAGATTAGTAAGCTTTTCTTGAAAGAATATTATTATTAGTATACGTATAGTTATGTTAGAATAGGTAAGATATCGTGTAAACGGAGGCGTCATTTGTGAAGAAGTATTATGGATTAGCTATTTTTGTTATTTTACTTGACCAATTAACGAAATGGATGATTGTTAAAAATATGGAAATAGGTGAACGGATCGCGATTTGGGATCCGTGGTTAGGCATTTTATCGCATCGAAATCGTGGTGCAGCATGGGGCATGTTACAAGGGCAAATGTGGCTCTTTACGATTGTCACAATCGGTGTTATTATTGCGATTTTTTATTTCTTCCATACAGAAGCAAAAGGCAAGCCACTATTCCAAGCAAGTTTAATGGTTTTACTTGGTGGTGCAGTTGGAAACTTTATTGACCGATTATTTATGGGTGAAGTTGTGGACTTTATAGACGTGATAATTCCAGTCATCAACTACGATTTCCCGATATTTAATATTGCAGATGCAGCATTAACAATTGGTGTTGTAATGCTTCTTATTGCAATATTACTAGATGAACAACAAGAAAAGAAAAAGGTGAAAAAATGACAGTTGTAACATATACAATTGAAGCTGTAAATGCTGGAGAGAGAATCGATAAAGCGTTATCAACTATTCAAACAGAATGGTCTAGATCTCAAGTCAGCAATTGGATTACAGATGGTGTTGTAAAAGTAAACGGCACAGATGTAAAAGCGAAATATAAAGTAAGAGAAGGGGATGTCATTGAAATTGACATTCCTGAAGTAGAAGAGCTAGAGATTGTAGCAGAAGATTTAAAATTAGACATCGTTTACGAAGATGCCGACGTCTTAGTTGTGAACAAGCCAAAAGGAATGGTTGTACATCCAGCTCCTGGCCATGCGTCTGGCACGCTCGTAAACGGCTTAATGTATCATTGTAAAGATTTATCTGGTATTAACGGTGTTATGCGCCCTGGTATCGTCCACCGTATTGATAAAGATACAACAGGTTTATTAATGGTGGCAAAAAACGACAATGCGCATACATCTTTGGTAGATCAGTTAGTGAACAAAACCGTAACGCGTAAATATACAGCACTTGTGCACGGTCATATTGCGCACGATAAAGGAACGATTGATGCGCCAATAGGACGTGACACGAAAGATCGCCAAAAGCAGGCGGTTGTAGATAGTGGTAAACATGCTGTGACACATTTCCAAGTAATCGAACGATTAGGAGATTACACAGTTGTAGAATGTATTTTAGAAACAGGACGTACTCACCAAATTCGTGTGCATATGAATTATATCGGTTACCCGTTAGTAGGAGATCCGAAATACGGACCGAGAAAAACAATCGATTTTGGCGGACAAGTATTACATGCAGGTGTTCTTGGCTTCAAACATCCCGTATCAGGCGAATATATGGAGTTCTCAACACCGCTACCAGCAGATTTCGAACAATTATTGTCTGACCTTCGTAAATAGTGTTGACAAGCACTGTTTGTAACTGTATAATGGCAACAGTGAAAAAATAAATATTCACCTTTAATAGCAGTCCAGAGAGGCTGAGAAGGTACTTGTGAAGTGTAGGGAATTTTTGTGCGCAAAAATATTTCTGCGCGCTCTTTCGACATGTATATTCCAACCTCCTAGGCAAACGCTTAGGAGGTTTTTTATTTGCGAAAAAGGTGAACAATGAACAATAAGGAATGAGAGGAGGAGCATTATGTCTCAAATTAATGAATTACTAGATGGACCTTCAATGAACAGAGCTTTAACTCGTATAGCCCATGAAATAATTGAGCGTAACAAAGGGATTGACGAATGTATTTTAGTAGGTATTAAAACGCGAGGGGCTTATTTAGCAAAACGACTTGCTGAGCGCATCGAAAAAATTGAAGGGAAGCCTGTTCGTACAGGAGAACTAGATATTACGTTGTATCGCGATGATTTGTCCAAGAAGCAAGATGAGCCGTTAGTGAGGGAAGTAGATATCGACTACAATGTCAAGGAACAAAAAGTTGTGTTAGTAGATGATGTTTTATACACAGGACGTACAGTACGTGCAGCACTCGATGCCATAGTGGATTTAGGCAGGCCAAAACAAATTCAGCTGGCAGTTCTTATTGACCGAGGCCATCGTGAATTACCAATTCGTGCAGATTATGTTGGGAAAAACATTCCAACATCTGGAGCAGAAAGAATCGTTGTCAACTTAGTTGAAGTAGACGGGCAAGATTTAGTAACAATTCATAAAGCAGAATAAGTAGAAAGTAGGGGGACTAACAATGTCAAACACAAAACCAGTTTTAGATGTTAACGAAAAACCAAGTCCAGGTCAGCTTATTACATTGAGCTTCCAGCATATGTTTGCCATGTTCGGATCAACAATATTAGTTCCCCAATTAGTAGGACTAAGCCCAGCAATTGCGCTTTTAACTAGTGGTATTGCAACAATCATCTTCATGTTTGTTACACAATTTAAAGTACCGGCATACTTAGGATCATCCTTCGCCTTTATTACACCAATCCTTATCGCAGCTGGATTGGATGGAAGTGGAAGAAGTATCAATCCAGGAAACGCAATGATAGGTGCGATGGCAGTCGGTTTAGTATACGGTATTGTATCACTCTTAATTTGGAAAACAGGACATAAATGGTTAATGCGTTTACTACCACCAATCGTAGTTGCGCCGGTCATAATTGTTATCGGTTTAGGCCTATCAGGTGTTGCTGTAGATATGGCAATGAACATTAGTGTTGAACAACTTAATGAGGCAACAGGGGTAATGGAAACAGTATCTAAATACAGTGGATTACACTTCTCAGCTGCACTAGTTACATTATTTGCAGCAATAATTTTCACTGTATATTTTAAAAATATTTTAAGCGCGATGCCAATCTTAATGGGGTTAATTGTAGGTTATATTTACTCAGTAATTGTAGGCATTGTTGATTTCACACCAGTTAAAGAAGCAGCGTTCTTTGCTCTACCAGATTTCTTAATCCCAGGTGTAGATTACGAGTTTAATATTACAGCTAAAATTTTATTAGCGATGGTACCGATTGTTATCGTAACGATTTCAGAACATATTGGTCACCAGTTAGTATTAGGAAAGGTTGTTAACCGGAACTATATTAAAGATCCTGGCTTACACCGCTCACTTTTAGGAGACGGACTAGGAACATTCGTAAGTGCGCTTATCGGGGGTCCACCAAAAACGACTTACGGTGAAAATATTGGAGTATTAGCAATCACTCGAGTATATTCTGTATACGTTATAATGGGTGCAGCAGTTATTGCGATAATCTTGTCATTCTTCGGGAAAGCAATGGCGTTAATCGCAACGATTCCGACAGCTGTTCTTGGCGGAATATCAATTCTATTATTCGGTATAATTGCATCAAGCGGTTTACGTATGCTTGTTGAAAGTAAAGTAGACTTTGGTAATAACCGAAACATGGTAATTGCTTCAGTAATATTAGTAATTGGTATCGGTGGTGCGGCAATTAGATTTAACGAGTCATTTGCGATTGAAGGAATGGCTTTAGCAGCAATCGTCGGAGTAATATTAAACCTTGTGTTACCAGGTCGCAACAAAGAAGTTGTCGATTATGATAATAAATAAGTAGTACCTTTTAACAATTGTCCAGAGAGGCATTGAAGGGGAATGGATAAGTGGCACGTATGAAATTACGCTTGCTTTAACTTGTCACACCCTTCAAGCCTCGCTGATAAGTCAGTGAGGCTTTTTTTAAGAAAGGCTTTTAACAGAGCCTTGAAAAACTTTACTTAAACATACTTTCCAAACTGGGGGCGCAGCATGAAGAACTTACTTTCCATGGAGCATTTATCAAATGAAGAAATTTTACACATCTTAGACCGAGCTAAAGATTTCGAAAACGGCGAACAGCCTGAACTTTCTCGCTCTTACAACGTAGCAAATTTATTTTTTGAGCCAAGTACACGTACGAAAACTAGCTTTGAAATGGCAGAGCGACGAGTTGGCTGTACAGTTATTCCTTTCGATGCAGGCTTTTCAAGCGCAATGAAAGGGGAGACGATGTATGACACAGTAAAGACACTAGAAATGATCGGCATGGATGCAGTTGTAATTCGAGCAAAAGAAGATGAATACTACAATGAATTACTTGAAGGCATTAATTGCGCGGTTATTAATGCAGGTGACGGCGCAGGACAGCACCCATCTCAGAGTTTACTAGACTTATATACAATCAAAAAAGAATTTGGGACATTTGATAACTTAAATATTACAATCGTTGGTGATATTTCGCATAGCCGTGTTGCAAAATCAAATGCCACTGCACTGAAGAGATTAGGGGCAAATGTTCGCTTCCTATGTCCAGCAGAATGGGCAGGCGGTTTTGAAGCGCATCATTCGTGGGATGAATTAATTAAAGATAGTGACGTTATTATGCTGCTACGTATTCAGCATGAGCGCCATTCAGTAAGCAAAAGTTTTTCAAAGGAAAGTTATCATGAGAAGTATGGTTTAACGGTTGAACGTGAAGTGCAAATGAAGCAAGGAGCAATAATAATGCACCCGGCACCGGTTAATCGTGATGTAGAAATAGCAGATGAATTAGTAGAATGCGAGAGATCTCGTATTTTTGCCCAAGTACGTAATGGCGTGTTTGCACGTATGGCCATTTTAGAAACTATTTTAAAAGGGAGAGACTAATATGACAAAATATATTCAAAATGTACAAATGGTAAATGAAGCGAGTGAGCTCATTACAACTAGTATTACAATTGAAGACGGCAAAATTACAGCAATTGGTGGCGAGCTGCCGGTAGGGGCTGAAGTTATTGAAGGCCAAGGTCATTTAGTATCTCCGGGCTTTGTAGATGTACATACACATTTACGTGAACCAGGATTTGAACATAAAGAAACAATTGCAACAGGAACAGCATCAGCTGCAAAAGGTGGGTTTACTACAATTTGCGCGATGCCAAACACAAAGCCAGTACCTGATTCAATCGAAAATATGAATCTTATTAATGGATTAATAGAAGATAGTGCAGTTATTCGAGTATTACCATACGGTTCGTTAACTAAAGATATTTCCGGTGAAGTACGTACGAATATGGAAGAGTTAAAAGAGCATGGTGCAGTAGCATTCTCAGATGATGGGGTGGGTATTCAACTAGCATCAACAATGTATGAGCAAATGAAAGAAGCAGCACGCCTTGATGCAGTCGTAGTAGCGCATTGTGAAGACAATTCTCTAATTTATGATGGGGTTATGCATGAAGGAAAACGAAATATCGAGCTTGGATTACCAGGTATCCCTTCAATCTGTGAGTCAGTTCAAATTGCTCGCGACGTGTTATTAGCAGAAGCGGCAGGTGCTCGTTACCACGTTTGTCACGTATCGACGAAAGAATCTGTGCGCGCAGTACGTGATGCCAAAGCGGCGGGAATTAAAGTAACAGCAGAAGTTTGCCCGCACCACTTATTACTTGAAGAAATGGATATTCCATCAGATGATGCAAATTGGAAAATGAACCCTCCATTACGTGCGGCAGATGATAAAGACTCACTACATGCAGCATTACTTGACGGTACAATTGACTGTATCGCAACAGATCACGCACCACATACGGTAGAAGAAAAATGTTGCGGAATGGTTGGTGCACCGTTCGGCATTGTCGGTTTCGAAACAGCTTTCCCATTACTATATACAAACTTTGTAGAAACGGGAAAATGGACATTGAAGCAATTAATTGATTGGATGAGCGTCAAGCCAGCACAAATTTTCGATTTACCATACGGTACACTAGAAGTTGGAGCATCAGCAGATTTAACATTAATCGATTTAAACAAAGAGCAAACAGTGGATGCAAATGGCTTTGTATCAAAAGGTCGCAACACACCATTTAACGGCTGGGTAGCAAAAGGCTGGCCAGTATTAACGATGTTCGCAGGTAATATTGCATATCAGGAGGCAGAGTAATGAAAAAACGTTTATTAATTTTAGAAGATGGTACAGTATTTAGCGGAAACGCATTTGGTAGTGACAAACAATCTCAAGGAGAGGTTGTATTTACGACTGGTATGACAGGCTACCAAGAAACAATCTCTGATCCATCATTTTATGGTCAAATCGTTACTTTAACCTATCCATTAATCGGTAACTACGGGATTAACCGTGATGATTTTGAGTCTATTACGCCAGCTATTCGAGGATTTGTTATTCGTGAGCTTGCAGAGCATCCATCAAACTGGCGCTCAGATATGACTTTAAATGACTATTTAACAGCAAAAGATATTCCTGGTATTGAAGGCATTGATACACGTAAATTAACACGTATTATTCGATCGAAAGGTGCAGTTCGTGCCATTTTAACGGCAGCAGATGCTGAAGTAAATGTAGATGAAATTGTAGCACAACTACAAGCTACTCCACTTATTACACATCATGTACAACATGTATCAGCGCAAGCTCCATATCCATCACCAGGTCGCGGTAAACGTGTAGTATTAATCGACTTCGGTATGAAGCATGGGATTTTACGTGAACTAAATAAACGTGATTGTGATGTGCTTGTTGTACCTTACAATACTACAGCTGAACAAATTTTAGAGTGGCATCCAGACGGCATTATGCTGTCAAACGGTCCTGGTAACCCTGAAGATGTAACAGAAGGAATTGAAACGGTGAAAAATTTAATAGGAAAAGTGCCAATGTTCGGTATTTGCCTAGGTCACCAAATTTTCTCACTAGCAAGTGGTGCTAAATCCTTTAAATTACCATTTGGTCACCGCGGTGGAAACCATCCTGTAAAAGATTTACGTACAGGACGTACAGATTTAACATCTCAAAACCACGGCTATGCAATTGATATCGATTCATTAGAAGGAACAGACTTAGAACTTACACATGTTGCGCTAAACGATGGCACTTGTGAAGGGGTTCGTCATAAGAAATATCCGATCTTCACAGTGCAATATCACCCAGAAGCTTCACCGGGTCCAGAAGATTCAAATCACTTATTTGACGAGTTTATTGAAATGATGGAAAAAGAAGCAGCGAAGGAGAAACAACATGCCTAAACGTACAGATATAAACACAATATTAGTAATCGGATCAGGTCCAATCGTTATCGGTCAAGCAGCAGAGTTTGACTATGCAGGTACTCAAGCGTGTCTTTCATTAAAAGAAGAAGGCTACCGTGTAATTTTAATAAACTCAAACCCAGCGACAATCATGACAGATACAGAAATCGCTGACAAAGTATACATCGAACCAATTACATTAGAATTCGTATCTCGCATTTTACGTAAAGAGCGCCCAGATGCAATCTTACCAACACTAGGTGGTCAAACAGGATTGAATATGGCTATCGAGCTAGATGAATCAGGAATTTTAGATGAATTAGGGATTGAAATTTTAGGTACAAAATTAGATGCGATTCATAAAGCGGAAGACCGTGATTTATTCCGAAACTTAATGTACGAATTAGGTGCTCCAGTACCTGAATCAGATATCATCCACAACTTAGATGAAGCGCGTGCTTTCGTTAAGAAAATCGGTTACCCAGTAATCGTACGCCCAGCCTTCACTTTAGGTGGTACTGGCGGTGGTATTTGTAACAACGACCAAGACTTAGAAGAAATCGTTACTTCAGGATTAAAATATTCTCCAGTAACACAATGTTTACTTGAAAAATCAATTGCTGGCTTCAAAGAAATCGAGTATGAAGTAATGCGCGACTCTGCAGACAACGCGATTGTTGTATGTAATATGGAAAACTTTGACCCAGTAGGTATTCACACTGGTGACTCAATCGTAGTTGCACCAACACAAACATTATCTGACCGTGAAAACCAAATGCTACGTAATATTTCACTTAATATTATTCGTGCATTAAAAATCGAAGGTGGCTGTAACGTACAGTTAGCACTTGATCCATACAGCTTCCAATACTATGTGATCGAAGTAAACCCACGTGTATCACGTTCTTCAGCTTTAGCTTCAAAAGCAACGGGTTACCCAATTGCTAAATTAGCTGCAAAAATCGCTGTAGGTTTAACTTTAGATGAGATTAAAAACCCAGTTACAGGTTCTACGTTTGCTTGCTTCGAGCCAGCACTTGACTACATTGTAGCGAAAATCCCACGTTGGCCATTCGATAAATTCGAATCAGCAAAACGTAACTTAGGTACACAAATGAAGGCAACTGGTGAGGTTATGGCACTTGGCCGTACTTTCGAAGAAGCAATGTTAAAAGCAGTTCGATCATTAGAAACTGGTCACTACCATATCGAAATGAAGCATCCTGAAGAATTAACAGATGCTTGGATTGAAAAACGTATTCGCAAAGCGGGGGATGAGCGTTTATTCTTCATAGGTGAAGCAATACGCCGCGGTGTAACAATCGAACAAATTCACGAATGGTCTGCAATAGATTTATTCTTCTTGCACAAATTAAAGAAAATTGTTGATATGGAAACTACACTTGTTGAGAACAAAAATAATAAAGATGTATTACGTACAGCGAAACGTTTAGGCTTTGCAGACCGTAAAATTGCAGAGCTATGGGAAACAACTGAAGCAGCAGTATACGCATTCCGTAAAGAAAACGGTATTATCCCGGTGTACAAAATGGTTGATACGTGTGCGGCAGAGTTCGAATCGAACACACCATACTTCTACGGTACGTATGAAGAAGAAAATGAATCAATCAAATCTGACAAACCATCTGTAGTTGTACTTGGTTCTGGTCCAATCCGCATCGGTCAAGGTGTTGAGTTCGACTATGCGACAGTTCACTCAGTATGGGCAATTCAAGAAGCGGGCTATGAAGCGATTATCATCAACTCAAACCCTGAAACAGTTTCAACTGACTTCTCGATTTCTGATAAACTATACTTCGAGCCATTAACAATCGAAGACGTTATGCACATTATCGATTTAGAGCAACCAGAAGGTGTAGTCGTTCAATTCGGTGGTCAAACAGCGATCAACTTAGCGGACAAATTAGAAGCAAACGGTGTGAAAATTTTAGGTACATCTTTAGAAGATATTGACCGTGCTGAAAACCGCAATAAATTTGAGCAAGCATTAAGAGGATTAAACATTCCACAACCTCCTGGTGATACAGCTACTTCAGCTGAAGGTGCGATGGTAATCGCTGAAAAATTAGGCTTCCCAGTACTTGTACGTCCATCATACGTACTTGGCGGTCGTGCAATGGAAATCGTATATAACATGGAAGAATTAGCACACTATATGGAGCACGCAGTAGAAGCATCTCCAGATCATCCAGTTTTAGTAGACCGTTATTTAACGGGCCAAGAAATCGAAGTTGATGCAATTTGTGATGGTGAAAACGTGTTAATCCCAGGTATTATGGAGCATATTGAGCGTGCAGGTGTTCACTCTGGTGACTCAATTTCTGTATACCCACCACAAAAATTAACGGAAGCTCAAAAAGAAACGCTAGTGGATTACACAACTCGTTTAGCAAAAGGATTAGGTATTATTGGCTTAATGAACATTCAATATGTTATTAGCCAAGGAGAAATTTACGTGATCGAAGTAAACCCACGTTCATCTCGTACAGTACCGTTCTTATCAAAAATTACGAATATTCCTATGGCTAACATTGCTACGAAAGCGATCCTTGGTCAATCAATTATCGAACAAGGCTATCAAACAGGACTAGCGAAAGAGCAACAAGGTGTATTCGTTAAAGTACCGGTCTTCTCGTTCGCAAAATTACGTCGTGTTGACATTACTTTAGGACCTGAAATGAAATCGACAGGTGAAGTAATGGGGAAAGATGCAACACTTGAAAAAGCACTTTACAAAGGCTTAGTTGCAGCGGGCACAGAAATTAAAACACACGGTACTGTACTCTTTACTGTATCAGATAAAGATAAAGAAGAAGCAATCGCGTTAGCAAAACGCTTCTTAACAGTAGGCTACCGTATTATGGCAACAGAAGGAACAGCACGTAGCTTTGAACAAGCGGGCGTTCGCACAGATGTTGTTGAGAAAATCGGTGCAAAAGGTAAAACATTAATTGATGTTATTCAAAATGGTGAAGCGCAATTAGTCGTAAACACATTAACAAAAGGTAAGCAACCAGCACGTGACGGCTTCCGTATCCGTCGTGAATCAGTAGAAAATGGTGTACCTTGTTTAACTTCTCTAGATACAGCAGAAGCGATGTTACGTGTAATTGAATCAATGACATTTACAGCAGAAGAAATGCCGAAAGCGGAGGTAGTACATTAATGATTCGTAGTGAACGTATGACTGTCGTTCGCCAAGCAAAAATCGCTCACAATATTTTCGAAATAGTACTACAAGGCGAGCTTGTCCAGGATATGAACCCTGGACAGTTCGTTCATGTACGTGTATCAGATGCATTCGAGCCATTGCTGCGTCGACCAATTAGTATTGCAAATATTGATAAAGACAACAATGAATTTACAATGATTTACCGTGCAGAAGGTCGAGGTACAGAAATTTTATCCTTAAAAAATGTTGGTGATGAAGTGGATGTTCTCGGACCATTAGGGAATGGTTTTCCAGTTGAGGCAACACCAAAGGGCGGTACTGCACTGTTAGTTGGTGGTGGAATTGGTGTACCACCTCTGCATGAGCTATCAAAACAATTGAATGCACGTGGTGTACGTACGATTCATGTATTAGGTTTCCAAACTGAAGATGTAACGTTTTACGAAGAGCGATTTAGCCATTTAGGTGATACTCATTTCGTAACAGCAGACGGTACAAAAGGGACAAAAGGGTTTGTAACAAATTTATTAGAAGAGTTGCAACCAGAATTTGATGTCTTTTATTCATGTGGTCCATTACCGATGTTAAAAGCGCTAGAAAATATGTATCCTGAAAAAGAGGGATATTTATCATTTGAAGAGCGTATGGCATGTGGTATTGGCGCGTGCTTCGCTTGTGTTTGTAACACAACAGACAAAATCGAAAAAGATTATGTAAAAGTGTGCTCAGACGGGCCAGTTTTCCCGAAAGGAGTTGTGCAATTATGAGCCGTATCAATATTGAATTACCAGGATTAGATTTAAAAAATCCGATTATGCCAGCTTCAGGCTGCTTCGGTTTTGGTCGCGAATACGCCAAGCTTTATGATTTATCAAAGCTAGGTGCAATTATGATCAAAGCAACTACTGTCGAAACACGTTCCGGTAATCCAACACCGCGTGTAGCAGAAACAGCAGCAGGGATGTTAAATGCAATTGGCTTACAAAATCCAGGTATTGAAAAAGTGATGGGAGAGGAACTTCCATTTTTAGAAGGTTATGATGTTCCGATTATAGCTAACGTTGCAGGGACAGAAGTGGCAGATTATGTAGAAGTGGCAGAACGTATTTCGAAAGCGCCAAATGTCAAAGCGCTTGAATTAAATATTTCATGTCCGAACGTAAAATGTGGCGGTATTCAGTTTGGTACAGATCCAGCAACAGCTAGAGAGCTTGTAGAAGCTGTAAAAGCTGTTTCAAGTGTACCTGTATATGTAAAACTTTCGCCGAACGTAACAAATATTGTGGATATTGCTAAAGCAGTAGAAGCTGGCGGAGCAGATGGTATTACGATGATTAATACGTTAATCGGTATGCGTCTACACGAAAAAACAGGTAAACCCGTCATTGCTAATGGGACAGGCGGTTTATCTGGTCCAGCGGTGAAACCAGTAGCAATTCGCATGGTATATGATGTTTATAAAGCAGTTAATATTCCGATTATCGGTATGGGTGGCGTGTCGAATGCTCAAGACGTGATTGACTTCATGTCTGCAGGTGCATCAGCGGTCGCAGTAGGGACAGCAAACTTTGTTGATTATTTTGTATGTCCGAATATTATCGATGCACTACCAGCAAAATTGGATGAATTAGGGGTAGAGCATATTTCAGAAATTATCGGAAGGAGTCACCGTTAATGAACAATAAACCAATTATTGCACTCGATTTTCCGAGTGACAAAGATGTGTTCCAATTTTTACAGCATTTCAACGAGCCATTGTTCGTGAAAATCGGTATGGAATTATATATGCAGGAAGGTCCAGACATTGTTCGTAAAGTGAAAGAGCAAGGTCATGATATTTTCCTAGATTTAAAATTGCATGATATTCCGAATACAGTAAAATCTGCAATGAAAGGTTTAGCACGTTTAGGAGTCGATTTAGTCAATGTTCATGCAGCAGGTGGCAAACAAATGATGGAAGGCGCGCTAGAAGGCTTAGAGGCCGGTACAGCTGCTGGTAATCAAAGAGCAGCATTAATCGCTGTTACACAATTAACATCAACGACTGAAGAACAAATGCAAGCAGAGCAAAAAATCAATTTATCATTGCAGGATTCCGTGTTACACTATGCGCAGCTAACAAAACAAGCAGGGTTAAATGGTGTCGTTTGTTCGGTACATGAAGCACGTGCAATTGCAGATATATGCGGGGAAGATTTCCTACGTGTAACTCCAGGCATACGCATGCTTGGTGGCGATACACACGATCAAAAGCGTATCGCAACTCCAGACGGCGCGCGTCAAGACGGTTCATCGTTAATTGTAGTAGGTCGAGCAATTACAGGTGCAGCTGATCCAGTGGCTGCATATAAAGAAGTTTGTGAATTATGGGAGGAAAAATAATATGTCATTACAAAAAGAAATCGCACACGCAATGTTAAAAGTAGGAGCAGTAGAATTAAACCCAACAGATTTATTTACTTGGGCTTCGGGAATTAAATCACCAATTTACTGTGATACACGTTTAACGATTTCAGATCCTATTGTTCGTAAACAAATCGCAAACGGATTAGCGCAAAATATTAAAGAATTTTTCCCTGGAACAGAACTTGTTGCAGGTACAGCAACAGCTGGTATACCGCATGCTGCATGGGTTTCTGATGTTTTAGAATTACCAATGGTTTACGTACGTTCAAAAGCAAAAGAGCACGGACGCGGTAACCAAATTGAAGGTAAATACACAGCTGGACAAAAAGTTGTTGTAGTAGAAGATATCGTATCAACAGGCGGCTCATCAATTACAGCAGTAGAAGCATTACGCGCAGCAGGCTGTGAAGTAGTTGGAGTTGTTTGTGTTTATACATACAACTTACCAAAAGCTGAACAAGCATTCGAAGAAATCGGCGTAAAATATGTTTCTCTAACTAACTTCGACTATTTAGTAGAAGCAGCCAATGAATCAGGCACTATTTCACAAGATCAAATCCCATTCTTAAAGGATTGGCATGCAAAACTCAAGGCGGGAACGCTTTAAGTTTTGCATGCGACGAGGATTGAGCGGGCAAATAAAAGAAATTGAGCAATCAATTTCTACATTAATCCGTTTGCCTCGAGTAATCGCAGAGGCAAGATTGCAGGGCAATGACAACCGCAGAAGCACGACAGATGGAGCACGGCATATAGCCGTGCTTCCTTACTTAAAGCAGGAGAGCTTTAAGTTTTCTATGCGACGAGGATTGAGCGGGCAAATAAAAGAAATTGAGCAATCAATTTCTACATTAATCCGTTTGCCTCGAGTAATCGCTGAGGCAAGATTGCAGGGCAATGTCAACCGCAGAAGCACGATGGATGGAGGCACGGCAATTAGCCGTGCTTCCTTTCTTTAAGGCGGGAACGCTTAAATTTTTTTAAATAAATTATGTATAAACAGATATATTTCCTAATGAAATATATCTGTTTTTTTATCGGTTCTATTGATGTATATACCCAAATACTTCTAAAGTGATACAAAACCCTATGCTTATTGCAAGTGTGAACGTTTTAAAGCGGGAATTTTAATAAATCCTTTAAAAAAGTAGGCAGTCATCTGGGTTAGCATCGTTGATTGTAGCAGAGGACCGCTGCCTAAACCGGATTGGAACGAGCGGAAAATCCATATTTTTCGGGAGTTCCTCGAAAAAATTAGTTGTGACGTCCCCGGGGAAGCGCGTGGATCAGAGCGGAAATCAACAGCCTTCGTAAGAAAGGATAAAGTGATTCACCCCAACATTTTACACATTATCGGTTTTCACTTGTACCTTTATTTCCAATACAGACCCATTATCCGCAACATATCATTTCCTATGACGTCTTAAAGAACATAGTAAATAAAGGGGTAAATGATATTGTTTGGTAAATATTTCGATAGACAAATTTTGTTGTACTTATGTATTTTTGCTGTTATAAGTTGTTGTTTCGTGTATTCCAGTAGTTCAATTTCTTCACAGTATTCCGATTCATTTGTAATAAAGCAATTAATTTTCTATATACTAGGATTTGGTTTAATGGTGAGTGTTGCTATATTAGACATTGAGCAATTAAAAAAAATATCATGGTATTTTTATGGACTCATCATATTATTATTAATTGGTCTAATATTTGCACCTGAAAGTATTGCCCGCCCAGTTAATGAAGCGAAATCATGGTATCAAATCCCGTTTATTGGTACATTTCAGCCATCTGAGTTTTTAAAGTTTGGTTTTGTGCTCGTAGTTGCAAAAGTAATTGAACGTCATCAAGAAAAAACAGATCAACAAACGATTTTTTCAGATTGCTTGTTACTAATAAAAATTGGAGTTATAACTATTCCGCCAATGTTCATCGTGTATCGGCAACCAGATACTGGGATGATTATGCTCTACCTAGCATTATTAATCCCTATGATTTACTTTTCAACTATACATAAAAGAATACTTGTAACGATTGCGATAGTGCCAATCACTGCAGTAGTAGCGTTGCTAATTATTTATTTTCAATTTAATAACTTTTATACCGAGCACATATTGGGACAGCTTTCACCACACCAAATATCTAGAATTAATGGCTGGCTAAGTCCTTTTGAATATGGAGATTCTTCTTATCAAACGAGACAAGGGATAATCGCGATTGGTTCTGGTGAGATGATAGGTAAAGGGTATATGCAAAACGATGTATATGTACCCGAAAAACATACTGATTTTATATTTGCTACGATTGCTGAGGAGACCGGTTTTGTTGGTGGATCGATTATTATTCTTTTGTATTTTTTATTAATATATCGACTCGTTTTAATTATAATGAAAGCAAACTCGTCCTTTGCTTATTTAACAGGAGCAGGAATTATCGGTTTATTAACGTTTCAAATATTCCAAAATATCGGGATGACGATGGGGATTTTACCGGTAACCGGTGTAACACTACCGTTTTTAAGCTATGGTGGTAGTTCATTATTGTCCAATTTTATGTTGATCGGAATCATATTATCATTTATAAAAACCTATGATGGCTATTTCTTTCAGTCGGAAGATGCCGAATAGCATGCGATTCCTTTGAAAAAAGAAGATCTAGTATAAAGCTAAGTACTCAAATATTATAGCGAATCATGTATAATACTACCTCTTTTTGCCAAGTGAAGTGAGAAAACGGCATAAAAAACGGAATGTGCGGTAAATAGCTCCATACATTCCCATTCATATCCATAATGAACTCCTTTAAAGGTCATTGTCATCAAATTGATCTAATGTCTCGTCACATTGTTCCTCGTGTAAATAGGCATCGTCATTATCGGCAATTGATTCATACGTATATGGATATTTATTTTGTACTTGATCTAAATACAATTTATACGTCATAGTCATCACCTCCTACTGTTATTTTACTAAGTTCGGAATATTCTGTAAATAAAATAGTGATAAAAAAATGGGGCGTTCGGAAAGTTTTTACTTTCTTGACACTCCCATGTTCTAAACGCTCTAAATTATTGTCGGTTGGATCTAAAAAATAGGCGCGAATAAACATACCTTGAGTAGCAAAAGCTCGTTGTATTTCGTCGCCGAGCTGCATTTTCACAACGCGTGTATCCATGGATTCTTCGACTTGATCGCCAATTTTATGTAATTGTATAACCGTGAAACTAAGTGACATCGCTATTAGTAGAAGAATTGCTAATAATCCACTGTTCATTTTTTAACTAACGGACAAAATGCTCTCTCCGTCAAAAAAAGATATATTAGTCTTATAATATATAGACTCTAATACTGGTGAGTATTGTAAAAAAAAGCATCGCCACCTATTTTGATGGCGATACTTGTATTAATTTTGCTTTAATTGTAAAACCAACTCGTCGTCTGGTGTAACAAATAGTGTTTTTTGCTCGAAATAAATGACAAAACCAGGCTTTGAACCACTTGGTTTTTTTACATGGCGAATTTCTGTATAATCGACCGGAACTGAAGATGATCCACGCGCTTTACTGAAATAGGCGCTTAAGATGGCTGCTTCACGTAGGGTTGTTTCATCAGGCTCACTATGATGTATAACTACATGAGAGCCTGGAATGTCTTTCGTATGAAGCCAAATTTCATTTTTCTTCGCTAACTTAAATGTTAAATGATCATTTTGTTTATTGTTTTTGCCGACAGAAATTTTTGTGCCAGTAGAGGAAATAAATTGCTCTGGCGTAGGCTTTGTCGGTTTTTTCTTCTTTTTTGAAGCACGTAGACGTAGCAAGCCTTGCTCTGCTAGCTCTTCTCGAATTTCCTCAATATCACTTGGTGCAGCCTGTTGTACTTGCTGTGCGAGCATCTCGAAATAATCGATATCTGCACGTGTCTTTTCTAGCTGCTCTTCAATCATAATGAGAGCATTTTTCGCTTTATTGTAGCGCGTAAAATAATGTTGTGCGTTTTCGCTAGGTGTTTTACGAGGGCTTAACGGAATGGTTACCGTTTCACCGTTATAATAATTTTTAACTGTAATTTTTTCTGGCCCTTTTTCGAATTGATATAAATTCGCCATTAACAACTCACCGTACAGTTGTAATTGGTCAAGTTCTGAAGCTCGGTCGAAATCTTTTTGAAGTTTTTTCATTTTAAGCTTTAATTTATCAATTTCATTTGATAACCAACGCTCTAAGTCACCTGCTTGTTGTTTGACGCGGTCACGTTCAGCGCGGGCGAAAAACACACGGTCTAGCAACGCGCCGAGTGATTCGTATGTTGATGCTTGCCCGTCTTCTAAATGCGTTAATTCAGTAGGGGAGAACGCTACTTTTCCGTCCTTTTCAACATAGGTCGGCTTGTGTGCAGTCGTTATTTCCTTTAAAAACGTATGGAATGTCGATACTGCATCACCACCTTGCATACGAGCAAGCAATTCATTTGCGTGCAGTGGTGAAAATGCAGCAAAATGGTTGACGATTTCTTGCGCATTTTTTTGCTCACTAAAAAACGTAGCAATTTCTTCGTCAGTGACAGAATACGGACTTACTTTATGCTGTGCAGGGGGTGCAATATACAATTGTCCTGGTAATACTGTACGATAGCTATTCAGTGATGGTGGCAAGTGCTTTAAGCTATCAATAATTTTATCATTAGCTACATCTACTAAAATACAGTTACTATGACGCCCCATCACTTCAATAATAAGCTTGCGCATAATTGGGTCGCCAAGCTCATTTTTGCTTTCGATGACAAATTGTAAAATACGTTCAGTACCATCGTGGGCAATTGCATGAATAAAGCCCCCTTCCAAATGCTTACGCAGCAACATGCAAAACATTGCAGGCTCAGCAGGGTTTTCAACTGCTTGCTCTGTTAAATGTACGCGAGCATAAGAAGGGTGAATGGAAATCATTAATTTAGAGTTAGCGCCATTTGCTCGAATATGTAAAATGACTTCCAATGCATTCGGTTGGTGAATTTTTGTAATGCGCCCTGAAACAAGTTGTGATAATTCGTTCGCCATGGAACGTGTAAATAATCCATCAAATGCCATGTTCATTCCTCTTTCAAACGCCATATCAAAATTGTATTTTATTCGAAATGGACGTAAAATATTATCTTTCTATCATAGCATTATTTCTCGACTTTGCTCTAGTTGTTCGTTTTTTCTATAAAACATTCGGCAAAATTGGGGGAACGTATGTTATAATTGGTGCAGTATGCAAAGAAGGATGTGACGAACCTTGGTGCGTAGTATGACTGGCTTTGGCAGGGGTGTCACAACGACGAAAAATTATCAACTAACGGTTGAAGTTCGTGCTGTGAATCATCGTTTTTTAGAAATAAGTACTAAATTCCCAAAAGAGTGGATGGAGGCAGAAGTATTATCAAAAAAAATGCTTTCGCAAACTGTATCTCGCGGAAAATTAGATGTGATTGTTTTTATTAAAGAGCTCCATGTAGCTGAACAAAAAATACAAATCAATTGGCCATTATTACATGCTTACATACAAGCGAAAGGCGAATTATCGCAAACTGTTTCGATTGATGAAAATTGGACGATGCAAGAAATTGCTATGCTGGACCAAGTACTAGTTGTAGAAAAACAAGAAGTTGTGCAGGAAGAAATACTCTCTTCAGTTAAGAAGTCGATGGAGTTAGCCATTGCTAATTTAATTCAAATGCGTGAGCGTGAAGGACAAGAGTTAAAAGCAGTTATGTTACAATATAAAGAACAATTGCAACAGCAAATTGCGCATATTCGTGAGACGTCCTCTGATGCTGTGATGAAGTACCGCGAGCGTTTAAAAACTCGTATAGAAGAAATTACGAGCGGACAAGTTATGGACGAACGTTTACTAATGGAAGTCGCACTATTTGCAGAGCGTGTCGACATAACTGAGGAGCTAGATCGCCTTGATAGCCATTTTGGACAGCTTGAAGAAACGCTTGAAGAAAATGTAGCGATTGGTCGAAAGCTCGATTTTTTAATGCAAGAGATGCACCGCGAAATTAACACGATTGGTTCAAAAAATCAATCATCGCAAAGCTCAGTTGCTGTAGTTCAAGCGAAAACAATTTTAGAGAAAATGCGTGAGCAAGTTCAAAATATTGAATAGCTAAAGGGAGATTTAACAATAAATGAGAAAACAACGAGGCTTATTAATCGTATTATCAGGTCCGTCTGGTGTTGGGAAAGGGACTGTACGTAAAGAACTATTCTCGCAACCTAACACGAACTATGAATATTCGATTTCAATGACAACGCGTAATCCTCGCGCAGGAGAAGTAGATGGTGTAGACTATTTCTTTAAGACACGTGAAGAATTTGAGGCGTTAATAGAGCAAGGTGGTTTATTAGAGCATGCTGAGTTCGTAGGCAATTTCTACGGTACCCCGCTTGCTTATGTAAACGAAACATTAGATGCAGGGCGCGACGTATTTTTAGAAATTGAAGTACAAGGCGCAGCGCAAATTCGCGAAAAGGCACCTAATGCACTATTTATTTTTTTAGCACCACCAAGCTTATCAGAGTTACAGGATCGTCTAGTTGGACGCGGCACAGAGACGGAAGATATTATTGCAAAACGTATTTCTACCGCACGCGAAGAGCTAGAAATGATGAGCCTGTACGATTATGTTGTAGAAAATGACGAAGTTCACAATGCATGTGATAAAATTAATGCAATCATTAAAGCAGAGCATTGCCGTCGTGAACGCGTTGAAAAAATTTATTTGTCAATGTTGAGAGGAGAATAAACCATGTTATACCCATCAGTAGATGCTTTAAAAAAAGAAATCGATTCTAAATATTCATTAGTAAGCTTAGCTTCTAAGCGCGCTCGTCAAATGCAAGAAGAGGGTGGCGAAAAACTTTCTAAGTATGTGTCTTACAAACCAGTAGGCCGTGCACTAGAAGAAGTAGCAGCTGGTGCATTACGTAAAGAAGAGCAAGATGCTTCAACTATTTACGAAGACGAAGTTTAATTTTCGAGTTGACGTTCAAACGCCGAGGAAGTAGTTCATTGATTACAACGATATAACTTGCGAAGTAGCTCCCGAGGAATTTTTCTTTGGGAGCTTATCATTTGAAAGGGTGAATTTACATGAAAAAGCAAAATATTTTACTATGTGTAACGGGTGGTATCGCCGTCTATAAAGCAGTTGCCCTTGTTAGTAAACTGTCGCAAGCAGGGATGAATGTCAAAGTCATAATGACCGAATCTGCTAAACAATTTGTTAATCCATTAAGCTTTCAAGTGATGTCAAAAAATGACGTGTTTTTCGATACATTCGATGAAAAAAATTCCAATGTTATTGCCCATATCGATTTAGCAGACTGGGCGGATTTAGTACTTGTTGCACCTGCGACGGCTAATTTGCTCGGAAAGTTAGCTAACGGTATAGCGGATGATATGGTTACTACAACGTTACTCGCAACTACAGCACCTGTTTGGCTAGCGCCCGCAATGAATGTCCATATGTATGAGCATCCTGCTGTGAAGCGCAATATTGCTCGTCTTGCAAATGACGGATATGAATTTATAGAACCATCTGAAGGTTTTTTAGCTTGTGGCTATGTAGGAAAAGGAAGATTAGAAGAGCCAGAGAAAATTACGGACATAGTGGTAAAACATTTTTTACCGAAAGCACGACCCCTTGCAGGAAAAAAAGTCATTGTATCAGCAGGTCCAACACGTGAACGTATCGACCCTGTACGCTATTTAACGAACTTTTCGACTGGTAAGATGGGTTATGCAATGGCGGAGGCCGCACGTGATTTAGGTGCGGAAGTTGTTCTTATCTCGGGGCCTGTTGCACTAACTAAACCAGCTGGCATCAAAGTTATTGATGTAGAAAGTGCAGCTGAAATGCTAGCTGCGATGGAAACCCAATTCGATACGAGCGACATCGTCATTAAAACAGCAGCTGTTGCAGATTACCGACCGAAAGAAATCTGTACACATAAAATAAAAAAACAACAAGGTAATTCCTCTATTGAACTAGAGAGGACAGTCGATATTTTAGCATCTCTCGGGAAGAAAAAAACACATCAATTGCTAATCGGCTTTGCTGCTGAAACAAATGATGTAGAGGCTTATGCACAAAGTAAACTAGAGAAGAAAAATGCCGATTATATTGTCGCGAATGATGTGACAGCACAAGGCGCCGGTTTTGGTACAGAGACAAATATCGTCACATTATATGGTCGGGAATTCGTACAAAGCTTTCCACAATTGACGAAATCAGAACTAGCGAAGCGTCTACTTGAAACAATTATGGAAAGAGAAGAGCGCTAATGATACGCATTGCAAAAGTAATTGTCGATGTGGCTGCTTATCCGGTTGATCGACCGTTTGACTATTTAGTTCCTGATGAATGGCATGATTTAATTGAATGTGGTTGCCGTGTAAAAGTGCCATTTGGACCGCGCAATGTGCTTGGCTTTGTAGTGGAACTTACTAGCGAGACAGAAATCCCACTTGATAAAGTAAAACCAGTTGCACAAATTTTAGATATTGAACCGGTATTAACAAATGAGATGCTAGCATTAGCTAAATGGTTAAAAAATGACACGATTTGTTATGAAATCGACGCACTGCAAGTAATGCTACCGTCTGCATTACGCGCGAAATATGAAAAGATTGTTCATCTTCATGTACCTGCTGAGCAGATACATCCAGAGCTTGCCTCTATATTTCGAAAATCCCTTAAAGCGAATTTTAAATTGTTTGAAAAAGCAGGATTTCTACGTGAATTAAAGCAAGCAATTCATGCAGGTCAAGTATCGATTGAAAATAGCGTCAAGCAGCAAGGGAATATAAAAGAAGTACGGAAAGTAAAGATCCATACAAATTTAGATGATTTAGCCGAAATCGAACGAACGATTTCGAACCGTGCAGCAAAGCAAAAGCAACTCGTAAATTGGATGCAGGCGCATGTCGGGGAAGTGTTTTCGCCTGATGAAATTTACGAGGAAGTGGGTGTTACAGCTGCAGTATTATTAGCGGTAATTGAAAAAGGTGCGGCACAGTTTATACAAGAGGAAGTATACCGGGATCCATTTACAAAAGAAGTTGCGAGAACAAACTTTTTAACGTTAACAGATGAGCAGGACGAGGCACTAACACAAATTACTTCCGCGATGGACAATCATCTTGCGGAAACGTTTTTGCTACACGGCGTTACAGGTAGTGGCAAAACAGAAGTGTATTTACAGGCCATTCAGCATACGTTACAGGAGGGCAAGGAAGCAATAGTGCTCGTCCCGGAAATTTCGCTGACACCGCAAATGACAGAGCGTTTCCGTTCAAGATTTGGGGAGCTTGTAGCAGTTATGCATAGCGGCCTATCTGTTGGTGAGAAATACGATGAGTGGCGAAAAATCCAGCAAGGTAAAGTGAAAGTCGTTGTTGGTGCGCGGTCGGCTATTTTTGCACCGTTTCATAACGTAGGAATTATTATTTTAGACGAAGAGCATGAATCTACGTATAAGCAAGAAGATGCGCCACGTTACCATGCCCGTGATGTTGCTATTTGGAGAAGCGAGTTTCATCATTGTCCGGTTATTTTAGGAAGTGCAACACCAGCGCTCGAATCTTTTGCCCGTGCAAAAAAAAATGTGTACAAGCTCTTATCCTTGAAAGTACGTGCGAAAAAACAAGCATTGCCAGCCGTTGAAATCGTCGACATGCGTGAACAATTAAAACTAGGCAATCGTTCGATGTTTTCAGAGAGACTTATAGAAGCGATAGGCACCCGATTAGAGAACAAGCAGCAAATAGTATTGTTTTTAAACCGTCGTGGTTATTCGAGCTTCGTACTTTGTCGTGATTGTGGAACGGTTGTACAATGCCCAAACTGTGATATCTCACTAACGTATCATCGTTCTAACGAAAAGTTAAAATGTCATTACTGTGGCTATGATGAATACGTACCGCAAAGCTGTCCAGAGTGTCAAAGTGAGCACATTCGATTTTTCGGTACAGGTACGCAAAAAGTAGAAGAAGAAATTTACAAGCTTTTCCCGGAAGCGCGCATCTTACGAATGGATGTCGATACAACCTCGCAAAAAGGTTCACATGAGCAACTACTTGATGCATTTGGTCGAGGGGAAGCAGATATTTTACTTGGTACACAAATGATTGCAAAAGGGCTCGATTTCCCTAATATAACGCTAGTTGGTGTGCTTAGTGCTGATACATCGTTACATATACCGGATTACAGAGCAGGCGAGCGTACATTCCAATTGTTAACGCAAGTAAGTGGGCGCGCTGGTAGACATGAACTGCCTGGAGAGGTCATTATTCAAACGTATACGCCAGAGCATTATGCCATTGAACTAGCTAAAGAACAGCAGTACGAGCCATTTTACGTACGTGAAATGCATGCACGTAGACAAGCAGGCTATCCACCATACTATTATTTAGCGCTCGTGCAAGTGTCGCATGAAGATGTTGTAATGGCTGCAGAATATGCCGCCAAAGCAGCTGAATATTTACGAGCAAATTTATCATTTCAGGTGAACATTATAGGGCCAACTACAGCAAGTATTACCCGTCTCCAAAATAGATATCGTTATCAATGTTTGATAAAATATAAAGTAGAGCCAAATTTAATTGGCGTATTACTACAGTTAATTAAAATATACCGCTCCGAGTGGATAAAAAAAGGTATTCAGCTAACAATTGACCTTGATCCGTCGATGATATAAACGTTTAGAAAGAAGGAAGTTAAAATGGCAATTAAAGAAGTTGTGAAAAATCCTGCGAAAATTTTAACAACGCCAACTAAGGAAGTAGAAGTCATCAATGAAGAAATCATCGCATTACTAGATGATTTATATGACACAATGGTTGAATATGACGGTGTTGGTATTGCAGCGCCACAAATTAATGTTGGCTTACGTGTTGCAATTGTTGAGCTAGGTGAAGATATTTTAGAAATGATTAATCCAATCGTTCTAGAAACAAAGGGCGAAGAGGAAGATGTAGAAGGTTGCTTAAGCTTCCCTGATTTATTTGGTATGGTGAATCGCCCAACATACGTGAAAATTGAAGCATCTGACCGTGAAGGACGCATTTATGAATTGGAAGCAGAAGATTTTGAAGCACGTGCTATTTTACATGAAATCGATCATTTAGATGGTGTTTTATTCGATTCAAAAATCACGCGTATTTTAACTGAAGAAGAATTAGAAGAACTGTACGCAGACGCTGAGGAGGAATAAAATGACTTCGATTGTATTCATGGGAACGCCTGCTTTTTCTGCACCAATTTTACGAATGTTACATGAAGAAGGCTATCATATTTTAGCTGTAGTAACGCAGCCAGACCGTCCAGTTGGTCGCAAAAAAGTATTAACACCCCCACCTGTAAAAGAGGAAGCGGTTCGATTAGGCTTACATGTCATCCAGCCTGAAAAGCTACGCGGATCTGCAGAGCTTGATGAGATATTAGCGTTAAATCCAGATTTAGTCATTACAGCTGCATTCGGTCAAATATTGCCGAAAGAATTGCTTGAGGCACCTCGCCTAGGCTGTATTAACGTACATGCTTCATTATTACCACTTTATCGTGGTGGTGCGCCAATTCACCAAGCGATTATTGATGGGCAAGCAACAACAGGCGTAACTATTATGTATATGGCTGAAAAACTAGACGCAGGGGATATTATATCACAGCAAGAAATTGCAATTGAAGATACGGATCATACAGGTAGTATGTTTGATAAATTAAGCGATGTTGGTCGAGAGCTCTTAAAGGATACATTACCTTCTATTATTGCGGGCACAAATGAGCGCATTGTACAAGACGAATCAAAAGTAACATATGCACGCAATATTAGTCGTGAACAGGAGCGTATTAACTGGCAACAAGATGCTCGAACAATTTATAATCAAGTGCGTGGTTTACACCCTTGGCCAGTGGCTTATACGACTTTTGATGAAGGTATCTTTAAAATTTGGTGGGCACAAATTGGCACAACTGCAAATAATGCAACACCGGGTGAAGTTGTGGCGATTGCGAAAGACTATTTTGAAATAGCAACAGGTGAAGGTGGTAGTCTCGCTGTATTAGACTTGCAACCAGCAGGCAAAAAGCGTATGTCTGCTAATGAATACTTACGTGGTACAGGGTCAAAATTACAGATTGGGGACCGTTTTGAATGAGTAAAAAAAAGCAACAAATTTGGGATGGAAATGTGCGGGATGCGGCATTAACTATCCTATTAACGGTAGATAAAAGCCAGGCGTATAGCAATCTTTTATTACACCAAACGATTGAAAAGTATAAAATTGAAGCAAAGGACCGTGCACTTTTAACTGAAATTACGTACGGTACACTACAACATAAATTAACGCTAGATTATTACTTAGAGCCATTTATCCGTGGGAAAGTCGATATTTGGGTACGTTGGTTACTACGTTTATCGCTCTATCAAATGCATTATTTAACACGTATTCCGCCGCATGCTGCCGTGAATGAAGCAGTAGAAATTGCGAAGCGTCGTGGACATCAAGGCATTGCATCGATGGTCAATGGCATCCTGCGTTCAATTTTACGAGAAGGTGTTCGCTCTACAGACGACATCGAGAATGATATAGAACGTCTATCAATAGCAACAAGCCATCCACAATGGTTAGTTGAGCGTTGGGTAGAATCGTATGGTTATGAAAAAACGAGTGACATGTTACAAGAAAATAATGTGCCTCCACTACAAACTGTGCGCGTTAATACAACGAAAGCAACTCCTGCCGAAGTCCTTACTACGCTAGAACGAGAAGGAGTAAAAGCGCAGCAAAGTGAATATCTGCCAGAATGTTTATATTTAACAAACGGTCAAGCAGCGCGTACTGCGGCATTTAGGCACGGGCTTATTACGATTCAAGATGAAAGCTCAATGCTTCCTGCAAATGTGCTAAATCCACAACCTGGCATGCGCGTCTTAGATATGTGTGCAGCACCAGGAGGGAAAACTACACATTTAGCAGAAAAAATGCAAAATGAAGGTCAAATTTTAGCGATGGATTTGCATCCTCATAAATTAGATTTAATAGATGAAAATACTGCGCGTTTAGGCATTGAAATTGTCCAAACAGCACCTCTTGATGGACGTAAAGCAGCTGACTTTTTACAAAAGGAAAGCTTTGACGCAGTATTAGTCGATGCACCGTGCTCTGGTTTAGGTGTTATGCGCCGTAAGCCAGATATTAAATATACGAAGCGTGAGGAAGATTTAGCTAGCCTTCAAACAATCCAACTTGCCATATTAAATAATGCTGTACAAGTGTTAAAACCAGGTGGTCGTCTCGTGTACAGTACGTGTACAGTTGACAAAAATGAAAACGAAGGTACTGTAAAAGCCTTTTTAGCGGCGCATCCTATAATGGAAGCGGTAGCGCTTGAAAATTTACCAAAACAACTAGATGGACAGCAACATGATGGAATGCTTCAAGTGTTCCCACAAGACATTGGTAGTGACGGATTTTTTGTTGCTGCCTTCGTAAAAAAGGAGAAATAAAATAACTAATGGATCAACAACAATTCGATGAACGTATTTTAGACTTAGTCGAGGAAGCAGAAGAAAAACCTGCCCGCCGTGTGAAAAAAGAAAAGCCACAATTAAAAGAATCAATTTATTCATTACGACCAGATGAATTAGAAAATTGGCTAAAGGAGAATGGTGAAAAGCCATTCCGTGCTGGCCAAATTTACGAGTGGTTATATGAAAAGCGTGTAAAAACGTTTGAAGAAATGTCAAACTTATCGAAAGCATTACGTGAAAAGTTAGCGGAAAATTTTGCTTTAACAACGCTATCTACAATTATTAAACAAGAATCAAAAGATGGTACAATCAAGTTTTTATTCCAATTACAAGATGGCTATTCTATTGAAACAGTATTAATGCGTCATGAATATGGTAATTCCGTTTGTGTAACGACACAAGTAGGCTGCCGTATTGGATGTACGTTCTGTGCCTCTACTTTAGGTGGTTTAAAGCGTCATTTAATGGCCGGTGAAATTGTTGAGCAAGTTGTTAAAGTACAACAAACGCTTGATGAAGTAGGGGAACGTGTAAGCTCAATCGTCATTATGGGTATTGGTGAACCATTTGATAACTATGATGCGATGATGAACTTCTTAAAAATTATTAACAATGAAAAAGGATTAAATATTGGGGCACGTCATATTACTGTATCGACTTCTGGTATTGTCCCTAAAATTTATCAATTTGCAGATGAGCAATTACAAATTAACTTTGCGGTGTCATTACATGCGCCAAATCAAGAGGCTCGCCAAAAGTTAATGCCGATTGCGCGTGCCTATAAAATTGAAGAATTATTAGAAGCTGTTCGTTACTATACTAAGAAAACAGGGCGTCGTGTAAGCTTTGAGTATGGTTTAATGTCTGGTGAAAACGATTCTGTTGAGATTGCAGAAGAATTAGCGCAATTAATTAAAGGGATTAAATGTCACGTTAATTTAATTCCTGTGAACTATGTACCAGAACGTGATTATGTTCGTACATCACGTAGCAAAATTTTCGCCTTTGAAAAAACATTAAAAAAGAATGGTATTAACGTAACGATTCGTCGTGAACAAGGTGCTGATATTGATGCAGCATGCGGTCAATTACGTGCAAAAGAGAGATCACAAGAAACTAAGTAGGTGGAAAATTTGAACTTTACAGTCGAAAGTGATGTTGGATTGAAGCGTACAGTAAATGAAGATCGGGTAGCTTTTTGTGAGCGGCCCGATTCCTTTAAGCTTGCGATTTTAGCGGATGGCATGGGTGGTCATAATGCTGGAGATGTGGCAAGCGAAATGACAATTACTGCATTACAGCAGTATTTTTTACAAGCAGAAGCAACTGCTTTTTCGACTCTAGAAACGAAACAGCAGTGGCTACATAACGTAGTAACACAAATCAACCATGAAATATATCGCTATTCTTTATCACATGAAGGCTGTCAAGGGATGGGCACAACGCTAATCGCCGTTTTGATTGATAATGCGAGCTGTATTATTAGTCATGTTGGCGATAGCCGAGTGTATCACTTTACTAACGATATAGGTGAGCTAGTTACAAGAGATCATTCATATGTGAATATTTTAGTTGATAGCGGTGAAATTAGTGAAGAAGAGGCACAACACCATCCGAAGAAAAACTATATTTTAAAAGCGCTCGGTACAGAAGCATCGATTGAGCCGGATTTTTACAAAATAACATTACAAGAAGATTCATATTTACTCATTTGTTCTGATGGGCTAAGTAATAAAATATCGTTACATGAAATGGCCGCAATGATTACATTGCCATTGCCATTAGAAACTAAAGGGAAAAAATTAGTGCAGCTTGCTAATGATTTTGGCGGTGAAGACAATATTTCCCTCGTATTACTAACGATGAAAGATGAGGAGGTGTAAGGATGATCATAGGCAAAAGAATTAGTGATCGCTATAAGATTATCGCGCTTATTGGTGGCGGGGGCATGTCAAATGTATATTTAGCGCATGACATGATATTAAATCGAGATGTTGCCATTAAAATTTTGCGTTACGATTTTACGAATGAAGAAGAATTACATCGCCGTTTTCAGCGTGAGGCACTTTCTGCCACAAGCCTTACACATCCAAATATCGTAAGTATTTATGATGTCGGTGAAGACGGCAATATGCATTATATCGTAATGGAATATATTGAAGGCAAAACATTAAAGCAATACATACAAGAGTTTTCGCCTTTATCGCCTGCGCGTAGTGTGCATATTATGAAGCAGCTAACTTCAGCAATAGCTCATGCCCATGAAAACGGTATTATCCACCGTGATATTAAGCCACAAAATATTCTTGTTGACTTAGATGGTAATGTTAAAATTACAGATTTTGGAATCGCTACAACGCTAAGTGCAACTAGTTATACACAGACAAATTCTGTTATGGGTACTGTACATTATTTATCTCCAGAGCAAGCGCGCGGTGGGACAGCGACGAATAAATCGGATGTTTATTCATTAGGCATTGTTTTTTATGAACTATTAACCGGTGAATTGCCATTTTCAGGTGAATCAGCTGTTGCGATTGCGCTAAAGCATTTGCAGGCGGAAACACCATCCGTTCGTGCGTTCGATGGTTCGATTCCACAGAGTGTGGAAAATGTCGTCTTAAAGGCGACAGCAAAAGATCCTAATCATCGCTATCAAACTGCCGAAGAGATGGAAATGGATTTAGCCTCTGCACTATCTGCAAATCGTGTAAATGAAGCAAAATTTGCACCACAATTAGATGATGGTGCTACGAAAGTTATGCCAATAATTAAAGATAAGAAAGCTGTGCATGACCTAGCAGAAACGAAAAAGATAGACACTGTTAAAAAACAGCCTAAGCAACCTGTACAGCAATCTGCAAATAACAAGAAAAAAAAGAAATGGCCGTTAGTTTTAGGGATTTTGTTAGCTCTTGTAGCGGTTATCGTTATTGTAGCAATCGTTTTAACGCCTTCCAAAAACGAAGTTCCAGCTGTAACGAATTATACTATCGAAGAAGCGGAGATAGCCCTTAAAAAGGCGGGATTTGTCGTTGGCCAAATTGACGAGCGCTATAATGAGGAGATTGAAGAAGGAAAAGTTATTGAAACGGATCCTAAAGCAGGTTTGATGCGCGTCAAAGGAACAGAAATTAATTTGATTGTTAGCCTTGGCAATGAAACATCTGTAATGGATGATTACGTTGGTAGCTCTATTACACAAATAAGACCGATGCTTGCCCCTCTATTTGCCGACATTATTGAAGAAGAAGTATATGATGATTTGCCAGCTGGAACGATTATAAGGCAAGAACCTGCAGCTGGAGAGGAAATTGTCGTTAAAAATACAACGATTCGTTTTACGGTAAGTAAAGGGAAGCATTATGAAAAAGTAGATGATTTAATAGGCTATACACCATCCCAGATTTCAGAATATGCAAACAACAAAGGCTTCGTATTGAAGGAAGTACAAAAAGTCCCTTCTGAAACAATTGCTGTTGGAGGTGTAGTATCACACAATCCGAAAAAAGGCGATTTACTTGAAGTAGGCGGTACACTCGAGATTACCGTTTCAAGTGGTCCGCGAGCAAAACCAGTTAAACTGTATACTAAGCTAGTTGAGATTCCTTACATGCCACTTGAGGAAGGCGCAAAACAAGTTGTACGTATTTTCATTCAAGACAAAAACCATACGATGGCAGAACCGGTTGAGGAAATAGCAATTACAGAAACGACATCTTATCGAATTGAACTAACTATTTCCGAAGGTGAAATTGGTGCATATCGTATCGAGCGGGATGCAGTTGTTATTGATGAGAAAACAATTAATTATGACGATTTGTAAAAAGAAAAGCCTAGCAGTAAGGGGATTATGTTACCAGCTGCTTGAAAATTATAGTTAAACAAAAGGGGGTATTTGATGGCGCAAGGCCAAATCCGCAAAGCATTAAGTGGATATTATTATGTATATCAAGATGGTGGGCTCATTCAATGCCGTGGTCGCGGCGTATTCCGTAACCGCGGTGAATCACCACTTGTTGGCGATATAGTCGATTATACAAAGGAAGGCGAGTCAGACGGCTATGTAATGAAAATTTATCCGCGAAAAAACGAGCTTGTTCGTCCGCCAATCGCGAATATAGACCAAGCGATTTTGGTTTTTTCAGTGAAAGAGCCGGCATTTAATACGATTTTACTTGATCGCTTTTTAGTCGTGTTAGAATCCTTTTCCGTACAACCAATTTTATGCTTAACGAAAATGGATTTATTAACAGATGAAGAAAATGAGCAGTTAAAGCCATATATTGATGATTATCAAAAAATCGGCTATACCGTTTTGACGACATATAAAGATGATGCATCATTAGTTCAAAGACTATCACCGATACTTGAAAATAAAGTGAGTGTATTAGCAGGACAGTCTGGTGTTGGCAAATCGACGTTGCTAAACACGTTAATTCCAGCATTAGATTTAAAAACGGATGCTATTTCGCAAAGCTTAGGACGTGGGAAACATACAACGCGTCACGTAGAATTAATCGAAGTTTGCGGTGGCTTATTAGCTGACACACCTGGATTTAGTTCGTTTGAATTTGAAACGATTGAAAAGGAAGAATTAACAGCTTGTTTCCCAGAATTTTTACGGCTAAGTGAGGGTTGTAAGTTCCGAGGCTGCCTTCATACGAAGGAGCCGAAGTGTGCAGTAAAAGAAGCGCTTGAAACGGGAGAAATTCGTCCGTATCGCTATGAGCATTACGAACAAATTTTACAAGAAATTATGGATCGAAAGCCGAGGTACTAAATATGATTAAAATTGCTCCATCTATTTTAGCTGCAAACTTTGCAAAGCTAGGAGAAGAAGTAAAAGAAGTTGAGGCTGCAGGCGCAGAATTGATTCACATTGATGTAATGGACGGGCATTTCGTACCGAATATTTCATTCGGTGCGATAGTGCTAGATGCAATTCGCCCACTAACTACATTACCTTTAGATGTACATTTAATGATTGAAAACCCAGATCAATATATCGAGCAGTTTGCGAAAGCGGGAGCGAATTATATTACAGTTCATGTAGAAGCTTGTCGTCACTTACACCGTACGATTCAATTAATTCGCTCATACGGTGTAAAACCGGGTGTTGTTCTTAATCCGCATACACCGATTGAGTCGATTCAGCATATTTTAGAAGATATCGATATGGTACTATTTATGACGGTTAACCCAGGTTTCGGTGGGCAAAAATTCATTGATTCTGTCGTACCAAAAGTAGCCGCTTTATCAAATATTATTAAAGAACGTAATTTAAATATTGATATCGAAATCGATGGTGGGATAACTGCCGAAACAATTATCCCATGTGCAAAAGCCGGTGCGAATATATTTGTAGCTGGCTCTGCAATTTACAATAAGGAAGACCGTGCAGCAGCGCTTCAAGAAATTAAAGCGGCTGGTGAAGCGGCTTACGTGAAATGATTGCCATTATTTGTTCAGGCGGACCGAGCGATGAGCTTTGTTCGTTTGAACGTTTTTTAAATCAAGAGCAAATTGTATTCATCGGCGCTGATCGTGGAGCATATCATTTATTAGAACGAGGAATTGTCCCAGATGCAATTGTTGGTGATTTTGATTCTGTAAGTAAGGAGGAGTGGCGGGAGATTAGTGCTGCTGTTACACATGTTGAATCTTATAAAGCAGAAAAAGATGAAACCGATACGGATCTAGCACTATTAAAGGCGCTAACTTACAAACCTAAAAAAATCATAATAACTGGTGTAACAGGTGGACGATTAGATCATTATGAAGCTGTTATGCGAACAGTTTGCTTATTCCAGCAAACATATTCGGAAATACAATTTGAGATAATGAATAATCGGAACTGCCTGCAATTTTTACATCCAGGGACGCATCATTTAGAGCGTGATATTAACTATCCATATGTATCTTTTTTTGCTTATGGTGAGGCTGTACATGCGGTTACGTTGCGCGGAGTGAAGTATGAAACGACAAATGAAACAATTAATTTATGGACGTCTCGTTTTACAAGTAATGAAATTATAGAGAAGGCGCATATCACCTTTGAATCGGGCATATGTTTAATGATAAGAAGTGCGGATTAAGGGGGAGCAAATGTGAAAGTATATACTTTTCAATTACCAAAGTTTCTAAGTAGTATGACGCGTGCATGTATGAAATTATTTAGAAGAGAGAAAAAAGCGTAGAAGCCGCCAGCGTTTGTTGGTGGTTTTTTTTGTCTTTGAACAGTGAAAAGGGAATATCGTTACTTAAACATTTGGAATCTGTAGTGCACATTCATGTATATAGTAAAAATTAAAAAAACATCGATTCATAGAGGAATCGATGCCTTTTATTTCGCGATTAAACGCGTTCAATTTTACCTGATTTTAATGCACGAGCAGAAACCCATACACGCTTTGGCTTGCCGTCAACTAGGATACGAACCTTTTGAAGGTTAGCCCCCCAAGTACGTTTGTTAGCGTTCATTGCGTGAGAACGGTTGTTTCCTGTACGAGCTTTACGGCCAGTAATAACACATTGTTTTGGCATGTAAATTCCCTCCTTACAGATGAATCTGAAAGCAATATATTTCAGTTCGATATTTCACATACCATAATAATTTAACATAGTCTCTATTTGAGTGCAAGACATTTCGCACAACCTTTCAAGAAAAAAACCTTTACACACTTCTTTCGTATAATAACTAATAGTAATTAAAAAATAGTAAAGAATACTTTGTAGATAGAAGGTTAAAAATGATTATTAATTACAAAATTATTGAGGGAATTAAGTTAGTAACGAATTTTCCAATTTCTGCATAGAAATCGATTTAAACGGAAAGCGCACGCAAACCGGACAAGGCCGCACGCAACAAGACCAAAAGCGCACGCAGCGTGAAAGAAACCGCACAGTCAGCCGGAAATCACGTGCAAACGATGGAAAAACAAAAATAACGAGATTATCCAACGCTTTATTTGAGTTGTTTTATCATAATGGGTGTTATTCTTTTTGGATCGTTGTAGACGAATACGAACGTTTTCTTTTATAATCATTGTTTGTGTAGTACAATAGATATTAGTCAAAAAGAGCCAAGGGGGCATATGTATGTCAGTAGAATTGAACAATGAATTCGGCCAAATTGATATTTCGAACGATGTGATTGCACAAGTTGCTGGTGGAGCAGCGATCGAATGCTACGGTATTGTCGGCATGGCGAGCAAACACCAAGTTCGTGACGGTTTAACAGATATTTTACGCAAAGAAAACTTCGCAAAAGGCGTTCTAATTCGACAAGAAGAGGAAGACCTACATATTGATATGTATATCATTGTTAGCTATGGTACGAAAATTTCTGAAGTAGCTTACCAAGTTCAATCAAAAGTAAAATATACAGTAAATAAAACATTAGGTATGAGCGTTAAGTCGGTTAATATTTTTGTGCAAGGCGTTCGTGTTACGAATGTGTAAGAGGAGGAAACGAATCCGATGAAGTCTTTAGACGGAATTAAATTTGCAGAAATGGTCCAAATGGGTGCGCATCATCTATACCAAAATGCAAATTATGTAGATTCATTAAACGTATTTCCAGTGCCAGATGGTGATACAGGGACAAATATGAACTTGTCCATGACATCAGGTGCAAAGGAAACAGAAGTGCAGGCGCAAGCACATATCGGAAAAACAGCGCAAAGCTTATCAAAAGGTTTACTAATGGGCGCGCGTGGTAACTCGGGCGTTATTTTATCGCAATTATTCCGAGGTTTTGGAAAAGCGATTGAAAAACAAGAAACAATCGACGCAAAAGGGTTAGCAAATGCCTTCCAAGCCGGTGTAGATACAGCATATAAAGCCGTAATGAAGCCAGTTGAAGGAACAATTTTAACGGTTGCTCGTGAAGCAGCGGCAAAAGGTGTTGAAGTTGCGGAAACTGAAGACAATATGATTGCTGTGATGGAAGCATTTGTTGCAGAAGCGAAAGCGTCATTAAATCGTACACCAGACTTACTTCCTGTGTTAAAAGAAGTAGGTGTAGTAGATAGTGGTGGACAAGGCTTACTATTCGTTTATGAAGGTTTCCTTGCGTCTATGAAAGGTGAGCCACTGCCGCAGAAAAATGAATCCTCATTAGATGATTTAATTAATGCAGAACATCACCGTGTTCAAGATTTCATGAATACAGAAGATATCGAATTTGGTTATTGTACAGAAATAATGGTTCGCTTTGAAGCAGATAAAGAGCCATTCGATGAAGAACAATTCCGCCAAGAATTAAATCCGATGGGTGATTCATTACTAGTTATTTCTGACGACGAAATTGCAAAAGTACATATCCACTCGGAAACTCCAGGTGCTGTACTTGCTGCAGGTCAAAAATATGGAAGTTTAATAAAAATAAAAGTCGATAATATGCGTGAACAACATTCTGCGATTGTCAATGAAACACCAGCAAACCAAGTGAAAAAAGCTGAGAGACATCCGTATGCAGTAGTAACAATCGCAATGGGCGAAGGTGTTGCCAATCTTTTACGTTCAATCGGTGCTTCTTATGTTATTGAAGGTGGACAAACAATGAACCCTTCAACTGAAGATATCGTGAAAGCTGTAAAAGAAATTGGTGCAGAGCGTGTGCTTATTTTACCGAATAATAAAAATATCATTATGGCAGCAGAACAAGCGGTTGAACTGTTAGATATCGAAGCAGCTGTTGTACCGACGAAAACAATTCCTCAAGGGATGGCAGCGATACTAGCATTCAATCCAGAAGCAAGTGTCTCGGATAACAAGGAAGCTATGACAGACGGTTATGCTCATGTGAAGACGGGTCAAGTAACATTTGCTGTTCGTGATACGTCAATTGATGGTGTTGAGATTCGTAAAGACGAGTTTATGGGATTATCTGAAGGGAAAATTATCGTATCTACACCAGCGATGATGGATGCAGCGCAAGCGGTAATAAATAATCTTGTTGATGAAGATGCAGAAATCATTACGGTTATTTACGGTGAAGATGCAACATCTAAAGATGCACAAGCTCTAGCAAGCTTTATTGAAGAAAATTATCCGGATGCTGAAGTTGAAATCGTAGAAGGTAAACAGGCGTTATATCCGTTCATTTTATCAGTGGAGTAATTAGACTAGGCCATTGATAAGCGATTTCAAAAAATATTGAGATATAATTAATCTATATTTGATAATATATGTAGGTAAAGTCGGAACATTGACTTTGTTAGGAGTTATCTCGCGTGTGCGAGGTAGCTCCTTTTCATGCTTTTATAGCGTAAATTGAAGAGAAGTTTGTATATTTTGTGTCGAAGTGTTTGTTCTGATACACTCATCTTAAAAGGAGATTACGATAATAGGAGGGGACAGTATGAAATTTACTTCAGTGTTTGACATAATAGGTCCAGTCATGATTGGTCCTTCATCTTCCCATACAGCAGGGGCTGCTCGAATTGGGCGTGCTGCAAGGGATTTATTTGGTCGTCAGCCAAAATGGGCAAAAATCCATTTATATGGCTCGTTCGCAGAAACATATCGAGGTCATGGCACTGATGTAGCGGTTGTTGGTGGTTTACTTAATTACGATACGTTTGATGAACGCATTAAAACAGCTTTTGAGGATGCAGACAAAGCAGGACTAATATATGAATTTATTCCGGAGCAGGCAAATAAGGAGCATCCGAATACCGCGCGAATTGTCATGGGGGATGACGATGGTGAAATGAGTGTCGAAGGTATTTCAATCGGTGGAGGCAAAATTGAAATTAGTGAAGTAAACGGCTTTAAGTTGCGTTTAACAGGTGGGATGCCGGCCATTTTAGTTGTTCATGATGATCGGGCTGGATGTATAGCTAATGTTGCAAATTGCTTAGCGATGCATAATGTGAATATCGGACATATGGAAGTGTCTCGCATTGAGCGAGGCTTAACAGCGCTTATGGTAATTGAAGTCGATCAAAATATAGATGAACGTATTTTACAGCAAATTTCGTATATTCCTCATATAACGAAAGTATCGAAAATAAACAACTAAGGGGCGGGCAATATGGACGTGTTATTTCAAAATGTACGTGAATTAGTAGAGCGTGCAGAATCTGAACAAAAGCTTATTTCAGAACTAATGATTGAGCAAGAAATCGCAATGAGCGGTCGTTCGCGTGATGAAATTATGGCGCAAATGGACCGCAATTTAACGGTAATGGAAGAGGCGGTAGAACGCGGTCTTCGAGGAGTACAATCTGTCACAGGTTTAACAGGTGGAGATGCAGTGCTATTACAAAAATATATTGCAACGGGTAATTCTTTATCTGGTGAACTATTATTAGATGCGGTGAGTAAAGCTGTAGCAACAAACGAAGTAAATGCGGCAATGGGTACGATTTGTGCAACGCCAACAGCTGGTTCTGCTGGTGTTGTGCCAGGTACGCTTTTTGCTGTGCAAAACAAATTAAAGCCGACACGTGAACAAATGATTCGTTTCTTATTTACATCTGGAGCATTCGGCTTTGTTGTAGCAAATAATGCATCTATTTCTGGTGCAGCAGGTGGCTGTCAAGCGGAAGTGGGTTCTGCTGCGGGGATGGCTGCGGCTGCCATTGTTGAAATGGCAGGTGGAACACCACAGCAATGTGCAGAAGGTTTTGCGATAACTTTAAAAAATATGCTTGGCCTTGTTTGTGACCCTGTTGCAGGATTAGTAGAAGTTCCTTGCGTAAAACGCAATGCTATGGGCGCTGCTAATGCACTCGTTGCAGCAGATATGGCGTTGGCTGGAATTACTAGTCGTATACCTTGTGACGAAGTAATCGGTGCGATGTATCGAATTGGCCAAGCTATGAGCCCGAACTTGAAAGAAACGGCACGAGGAGGACTTGCGGCAACGCCTACAGGTAAAGCGTTGGCTGCGAAAATTTTTGGAGGAGCTGTCTTGCAAGGTGAATAATTGCACGGAGCCGGTGACTACATTAAAAGGCATCGGAAAAGAAACAGCTGAACATCTACAAGCGCTCGGTATCGAAACTATTGGAGACTTAATTTGGACCTTTCCGTATCGTCACGAAGATTTCCGCTTGAAAGATTTAGCTGAAACACCACATAATGAACGAGTCACAATTGAGGCACTAGTAGAATCGATGCCTTCTGCTGTTTTTTTAGGGAAAAACAAGCAACGATTAACGGTGACAGTGAGAGCGGGACGTCATTTAGTAAAAGTCGTCTTTTTTAATCAGAATTATTTGCGTCAAAAATTAACACCTGGTGCTATTATTACCGTGACAGGGAAATGGGACCGAGGTCGTCAAGTTATTATCGGTTCTTCTGTAACATTTGGTCCGAAAACGGAGCAAGTAGATTTTGAACCAGTGTATAGTTTGCGAGGTAATATACAACAAAAGCGCTTCCGCAAATATATGCGTCAAGCGCTTGATGCGGTTGACGATATTGTTGATCCGTTACCGCTCTTAATGCGCGAGGATTACAAGTTGCTAGAAGTGAAAGATGCGTTAGAAGGTGTCCATTTCCCGAAAGATGCCAATCATGCCAAGCAGGCACGTCGACGATTCGTTTATGAGGAGCTACTAGAATTTCAACTACGTATACAAGCGTTACGGAAGGCGCGTAAAGATTCAGAGCAAGGTCTTTCTATTGCTTATGATGTAGCGAAAGTTCGTGCGTTTATCGAGACGCTACCATATGAGCTAACAAATGCTCAAAAAAGAGTAGTAAATGAAATTAGTAAAGATTTAAAGCAACCTCATCGTATGAATCGTTTATTGCAAGGGGATGTAGGGTCGGGTAAAACAGTTGTCGCAGCTATAGGATTATATTCTGCTGTAACAGCTGGCTATCAAGGGGCTCTAATGGCACCAACTGAAATTTTAGCAGAGCAGCATGCACAGTCGCTACAAGCATGGTTTGAACCAATTGGTGTACGTGTCGGTTTGCTTTCGGGTTCAACAAAATCAAAAGCGCGTCGGATATTACTGGAGCAATTAGCTGCAGGAGAAATCGATATATTAATTGGTACACATGCACTTATTCAGCCGGATGTCATATTTAAAAAGCTAGGCTTTGTTATTACTGATGAGCAACATCGTTTTGGAGTAGAACAGCGCCGTATTCTTAGGGATAAAGGGGAAAATCCGGATGTACTTTTTATGACAGCAACGCCAATTCCACGTACGCTAGCGATAACGGCGTTCGGTGAAATGGACGTATCGATTATTGATGAGCTGCCAGCTGGTCGGAAAGAAATCGAAACTCACTGGATGAAGAAGGAACAGCTTGGTAGTGTACTCGGTAAAATGGAATCCGAATTGAAAGCGGGTCGTCAAGCTTATGTTATTTGTCCACTCATTGAAGAGTCAGATAAGCTTGATGTGCAAAATGCAGTAGAAGCATACGAGCATTTAGTGCAATATTTCCACGGTCGCTTTCGCGTAGGGTTAATGCACGGTCGACTGCATCCGGATGAGAAGGATGCTGTAATGCGCGCATTTAGCGTTGGTGAGATTGATATTTTAGTATCAACGACAGTTGTAGAAGTTGGGGTAAATGTACCGAACGCAACGTTTATGACGATTTATGATGCAGAACGCTTTGGCTTGGCGCAGCTTCATCAGTTGCGTGGGCGTGTTGGTCGTGGTGAGCATCAGTCGTATTGTGTATTAATTGCTGATCCAAAGTCTGATGAAGGAAAAGAGCGTATGATGTCCATGACTGAAACGAATGATGGCTTCCGCCTAGCCGAAAAGGACTTAGAGCTACGAGGTCCAGGTGATTTCTTTGGTAAAAAGCAAAGCGGTTTACCGGAATTCAAAATGGCGGATCTTGTCCATGATTACCGCGCCTTGGATGTAGCGAGAAGAGATGCGGTACGCCTAGTAGAAGATCCTGCTTTTTGGCATGATGATGAATACTTGCCTTTACGTAATATGCTAGAGAAATCGGGTGTATTGGAAGGCGAACGTATAGATTAATTAAAAAGGAACACAACAATTATGAAAAATTGTTGCGTTCTTTTTTTTCTAACTGTATACTGGTATTAGTACCAAGTTCTAATACTAAATGAGAGGTGACGAGTGAAAATGAAACGTACAAAAAAGGAACGCCAGCGGTTACTGATTGAAACAATTACAGATAACCCATTCGTCACAGATGATCAGTTAGCAGCCGAGTTTGGTGTCAGTGTGCAAACGATTCGCTTAGACAGGATGGAGTTAGCAATTCCGGAACTGCGTGAACGTATAAAAGATGTAGCTGCAAAAAATTATGAAAATGAAGTGAAAGCTTTACCGCTCGATGAAGTAATTGGCGAAATTATTGATATTGAACTAGATAAACGAGCTTTATCGATATTTGATGTGAAAGAAGAGCATGTATTCCAGCGTAACGGTATTGCGAGAGGACATCATTTATTTGCACAAGCAAATTCTCTTGCTGTTGCAGTCATTAATGATGACTTAGCGCTAACTGTAAAATCCAATGTAGTCTTTGTGAAGCCTGTAAAAGCAGGGGATAGAGTAGTTACAAAAGCGGTTGTACGCGGACAAAATAATGATAAAAATCGTACATATATCGATGTTCATTCTACGGTAGATAATGAAGTTGTTTTTAAAGGTGAATTTGAGATGTTTCGTACGAAAGGTGTAGGTGAAACAAAGTGAAGATAGCAGTTGATGGTATGGGTGGAGATAATGCCCCACAAGCAATCGTGGAAGGTGTATTACTTGCACTTGAAGAATTTCCGGATATTAACATCCAATTATACGGTCAGCAAGAAAAGATGGCGCCGTTTTTAAAACAACATCCACGACTTGATGTCATTCATTGTACAGAAGTAGTTGAAGGGGAAGACGATCCGGCACGTGCGGTTCGTCGTAAAAAGGATTCTTCGATGACACGCATGCTAGAAGCTGTTGCGGAAGGTAAAGCGGATGCTTGTTTGTCAGCAGGAAATACAGGTGCCTTAATGGCGGGTGGTTTATTTAAAGTTGGCCGTATTGAAGGAGTTGCACGACCAGCACTAGCGACGACATTGCCAACAATCGATGGTAAAGGCTTCTTAATGCTTGATTTAGGGGCGAATGCCGATGCGAAGCCTGAAAATCTTCAACAGTATGCAATCATGGGCGATATTTATGTGAAAAAGGTACGTGGTTATTCAGCGCCACGTGTAGGGCTTCTGAATATCGGTACCGAAGATAAAAAAGGTAATGAGCTTACGAAAGCGGCATTTGATTTATTTAAAGAGTCTAATTTCAATTTTGAAGGTAATGTTGAAGCGCGTGAACTGTTAAATGGGGTAGCGGATGTCGTGGTGACAGATGGCTTCACAGGTAATATGGTTTTAAAATCAATCGAAGGAACAGCAGGCGCGCTGTTTTCAATGTTAAAAGAAGCGTTTATGGCTTCGACAAAATCAAAAGTTGCAGCTGTATTAGTAAAAAGTGATTTAAAAGTATTAAAAACGAAAATGGACTATACAGAATACGGTGGAGCAGCTTTATTTGGCTTGCAAGCACCAGTTATTAAAGCGCATGGTTCATCTAATGCCAAAGCTATATACAGTGCGATTAAACAGGCGCGTACAATGGTTGAGCATGATGTTTGTGCAACAATTAAAGAAACAATTGCTCAGTAATATTAAGGGGATTCACAAAGGGGAACTAACTATGACGAAAATAGCTTTTATTTTTCCAGGGCAAGGCTCGCAACTAGTAGGGATGGGTGCGGAATTTGTCGCTACAACTGAAGAAAGTAAAGCGTTTTATGAGCGAGCTGACGAAGTGCTTGGCTTTTCATTATCGGATTTAATGTTAAATGGTCCGCAAGAGGAGCTAACACTAACGTATCATGCACAGCCGGCACTGCTAACAACAGGTGTGATGGTGGCTAGTAAATTAATGCAAGCTGGCATTCAACCTCACTACACAGCAGGTCATTCATTAGGGGAGTACAGCGCATTTGTCGTATCAGGGGTGATGACATTTGATGACGCTGTAGCAACTGTTCACAAACGTGGTTTATATATGGACGAAGCAGTACCAGCAGGACAAGGAGCAATGGCTGCGATTTTAGGGATGGAATCACAAAATTTGCAAGCTGTTTGTGAAGACGTAACGGCACAAGGGGACACGGTACAACTTGCAAACTTAAATTGTCCAGGACAAATCGTTATTTCAGGTACAAAAGAAGGCGTAGAAAAAGCGTGTGTGGCAGCGAAAGAAGCTGGTGCAAAACGTGCAATTCCGCTAGTAGTAAGTGGGCCATTCCATTCGACATTAATGCAGCAGGCTGCCGGGAAATTAGCAGATGCAATTGAACAAATAGCTATTCAAACACCAGATATTCCGGTTATTAGTAATGTAACTTCCGCTGAGTTACAAGATGTAGAGGTAATAAAAAAAGAAATGGTCGATCAAGTTGTCAGCCCTGTATTATGGGAGCAAAATGTTCGGACGTTGCTTGATTTAGGTGTAACGGTATTTATTGAATGCGGACCGGGGAAAGTATTATCAGGTTTAGTGAAAAAAATTGATCGCACTGTAGAAGTACATTGCGTATATGACGAGGCTTCGCTGCAAGCATTACTTGAAGCGTCAAAGGGGTGGACACAATGAGTTTAATAAACAAAACAGCTGTTGTGACAGGAGCATCACGAGGTATTGGGCGAGCAATTGCACTAGAACTAGCAAAGCAAGGTGCGAAAATCGTTGTCAATTATAGCGGTAGTGAGGAACGTGCATTACTTGTAGTTGGAGAAATTAAAGCTGCTGGTGGCGAAGCAATCGCAGTACAGGCAAATGTCGCAGATGTTGATTCTGTCACAAAGCTAATGAATACGGCACTTGAAACTTTCGGTTCTATTGATATTTTAGTAAATAATGCAGGCATTACGCGTGATAATTTGCTTATGCGTATGAAGGAAGACGAGTGGGACGATGTGTTAAATACGAATTTAAAAGGCGTATTTTTATGTACGAAAGCAGTCACTCGTCAAATGATGAAGCAGCGTTCAGGGCGTATTATTAATATTTCGTCAATCGTAGGTGTTGCTGGTAATGCTGGTCAAGCAAATTATGTGGCGGCAAAAGCAGGCGTTATTGGATTGACAAAAACGACTGCAAAAGAGCTAGCGAGTCGAAATATTTTAGTAAACGCAATTGCGCCAGGCTTTATTACGACGGAAATGACGGATGAATTACCTGCCGATCTAAAGCAAGGAATGTTATCTCAAATTCCGTTAGCAAAGCTTGGTCAGCCAGAAGATATTGCACAGGCTGTAGCCTTTTTTGCATCCGACGCATCGAGTTATATTACAGGTCAAACATTGCATATTGATGGTGGTATGGTTATGTAAAACTTGTTGCTCGCAGCTACACATGATAATTTGTATAGTTATTTGAGGGGAGGTGACCGATTTGTCTACAGTTATAGAGCGTGTATCAAAAGTAATCGTTGATCGTTTAGGCGTTGACGAAAGCGAAGTGAAAGCAGAAGCTTCTTTCCGTGATGACTTAGGTGCGGACTCATTAGACGTAGTTGAGCTAGTAATGGAATTAGAAGACGAGTTCGATATGGAAATTTCTGATGAAGATGCTGAAAAAATTGCAACAGTTGGCGATGCGATCAGTTATATTGAGAGCAAAATTAGCTAATTAATAGGAGGCACGTTTCATGCGACGACTTTGAGCGCTAGAAACGTTGCCTCTTTTCGATTCTTGTAAAAAGGTCATAAAAGCTATCGCGATAAAATATTTAATATAACACCTTTGAAAAAACGAGTATTACATTGTACACTTAACGATAGAAACTACTAGGAAGGCAGATTGTCCATGACGATAAGAAAAAAAGGAAATAACCAGAAAGTAGGCATATTACCAGAAAAGGTACGAAGCCAATTTCAAACTTTACAAAATGAATTGAATATTCAATTCGACAACACTACTTTATTATATCAAGCATTTACGCATTCATCTTATGTGAATGAACATCGTCGCAAACTATTTACGGACAACGAACGCTTAGAATTTTTAGGAGATGCTGTATTGGAATTATCCGTCTCCAAATATTTATTCGAGAAATTTTCGCAAATGAGTGAAGGAGAACTAACGAAGCTCCGTGCGTCGATTGTTTGTGAACCATCACTTGTAATTTTTGCAAATGAACTTCAATTTGGTCAGTACGTATTACTAGGTAAAGGTGAGGAGCTTACAGGTGGTCGTGAACGTCCAGCCTTACTTGCGGACGTATTCGAATCATTTGTCGGCGCTTTGTATTTAGATCAAGGTTTAGCAAAAGTTGTAGAATTTTTAGAGCGTATCGTATTCCCGAAAGTAGAGACCGGTGCTTTTTCGCATGTGATGGATTTCAAAAGCCAACTGCAGGAAATGGTTCAACAGTCTAACAACGGCTTATTGCATTATGAGATTGTCGATGAAAAAGGCCCAGCGCATAATCGTACTTTCGTTTCGCGTGTATTATTAAACGATTTAGAGCTTGGTTTAGGACGTGGGAAATCAAAGAAAGAGGCTGAACAACAAGCTGCGCAAAGTGCCATGGTTATGTTGAAGAAGCAGGTGCAGGAGGAGGAATAGTATGTTCCTAAAGCGACTTGAAGTGATTGGCTTCAAATCATTTGCAGAGCGTATCGGTATAGATTTTGTTCCTGGTGTAACGGCTGTAGTTGGCCCGAACGGAAGTGGCAAAAGTAATGTAACCGATGCGATCCGGTGGGTATTAGGTGAACAGTCTGCGAAGTCGTTACGCGGGGCTAAAATGGAAGATGTTATTTTTGCTGGCAGTGACTCTCGAAAGCCATTGAACTTTGCAGAAGTGACGTTAATTTTAGATAATGAAGATGAACGAATAGCTGTTCCTTACACGGAAATTAGTGTAACGAGACGTGTGTATCGTTCAGGTGATAGCGAATATTTGCTGAATAACCAGCAATGTCGCCTGAAGGATATTACGGACTTGTTTATGGATTCTGGCTTAGGCAAAGAAGCATTTTCTATAATTTCACAAGGGCGTGTTGACGAAATTTTAAACAGCCGTCCAGATGATCGCCGCCTCATTTTTGAGGAAGCGGCAGGCGTCTTGAAATATAAATTGCGCAAGAAAAAAGCCGAGTATAAACTCGTTGAAACAGATGATAATTTGCACCGCGTGTTAGATATTTTACATGAATTAGATAGCCGCTTAGAGCCGCTGCAAATACAAGCTTCTAGCGCAAAAGATTATGTGCGTATGACGACAGAGTTAAAAGATTATGATATCGCACTTATTGCACATGATTTGACTAGCTGCTATGAAACGTTAAAAAAAATAGATGCAGAGCATGAAACATTGTTGCAAACTGAACAACAGAAGGCAGCAGAAATTGCCGGCGTAGAAAAGCAATTACGTACTATTCGTACGCGGTTAAACGAAATTGACAATGTGCTAGATCAATCTGGGGAAGAATTAGTAGAAGCAAGTACAGAAGTAGAGCGCTGGGAAGGTAGAAAAGCGCTTGTTAATGAAAAGCGTTTAAACGCTGAAAAGCATTTGCAACAATTGCAAGCTTCACTAGATGAGGCGCGTGGCGAGGAGCAAGAACTCGAACAAGCTGAAAACGAAAAAAAGCAACAATTTGAAGAAAAGCAAAAAGAAGTCCAACAATTAAAGCTAGCGATTAAACAGTTAGAACAGTCATTGACACGTTCTGCTTCAGAAATTGAAGCAGACATTGAGCAATCGAAAAATAAATATATTGATTTATTAAATGAAGAAGCAACAGTTAAAAATGAGCTAAAACATATTGAACAGCAATTAACCCAGCAAAAAGAAACGGCTGCTCGGATGACTGATCGTTCGGAAGAAGTAACAAAAGAGCTGGAACAAGTGTTGTCGTTAAAACAAACAACTGTCGCTTTACTCGAAAAAGTAGAGGCTGACATTGCGGATACATTATCTCAATATGATGTAATGCAACTGCAACTAAAAACAAAAACTATACAATTTGATGAAAAGCAAGAGCTATTATATAAAGCGTATCAGCATCATCAGCAATTAAAGGCGCGTAAAGAAACATTAGCAGAGCTTGAAGCGGATTTCTCAGGCTTCTTCCAAGGCGTAAAAGAAGTGTTACTTGCGCGAGATAAAGGTGAATTAACAGGTATTGAAGGTGCAGTTGCGGAGCTTATTCAAGTTAATGGCGAGTACTCGCAAGCAATTGAGACAGCTTTAGGTGCCGCTTCACAGCATATTGTGACTGAAAACGAGAGACAAGCACAGCAGGCAATTGGCTGGTTAAAGCAAAAACGTGCGGGACGAGCTACTTTCTTACCGAAATCAGTTATGAAATCGCGTAAATTATTCCCTGCTCAGCTTGCACAAGCTTCGGAGCATCCTGCATTTGTCGCACTTGCATATGAACTTGTACAATTTGATGAATCTAACCGTACGATCGTGGAAAATTTACTAGGCAATGTTTTAGTAGCGAAAAATTTAGAAGGTGCTAGTCAAATTGCGCGTTTATGCGGTTTTAAATTCCGTGTTGTTACACTTGAAGGAGATATAATCAATGCAGGTGGATCATTAACTGGTGGTGCCTTAAAGCAACAGTCATCACTTTTTACGCGTAAAGCTGAACTAGATACACTAACTGCCAAAATTGTCGAAATGGAAACATCTATTTCTGCAGCTGAAAAAACTGTGGCAACCCAAAAAGAACAAATTGCGACACTTCGCAATGATTTAGAAAAACTGAAGCTAATTGGTGATGATTTGCGAACACAACAGCAAATTCATCGTGCCAAAATGCTAGAGATTGAAATGACAGAGAAAAGCTTGCAACAAACCGCAACGATTGCGACATCCGAGCAATCTTCTGTGACATCACGGGAAGAAATATTAGCTGTACAAAAAAACGAAGCTATTACACGTTTACAAGAGCTTGCAACAGAGCTCGCAGCAATTAATGCCCAAGTTGAACAGCTAACAGAAGCGAAAGTTTACGGGGAAACTCAAAAAGATGTATTGCGTGAGCAGTCTGCGCAAAAACGTTCGGCACTTGCTGTAGCGGTGGAGCAATTAACACAAGTTCAAATTACAACTGCTGAAATAGCGTTAAAGCGTTCGAAATTACAACTAACTATTCAAAATATTTCCCAAGAAATAAATTGGTTACTATCTGATGAAGGTACAGGACCGTCTTTGGAGGAAATCAATCTAGCTGTGGAAAACTGGACATTGAAAAAAACAGCTTTATCAGAGACGATTCAACAACAGCGTGAGTCGCGTTCTGCACAGCAACAGCAAATGACGACGTTAGAAGAAAGCTTGCAAGAACTTTCTCGTGTACATAAAGGTTATGTTGATGCATTACGTACACTAGAGCTGAAACGAAACCGTACACAATTTGAGTTAGAATCTCTTGAAACACAACTAGAAGAACAATATGAATTGGAATATGGAGAAGCAAAGGCTAGCGCCATCTCTATTGAAGATGTAGAGCAAGTCCGTCGTAAAGTTCGCTTACTGAAACAATCGATTGAAGAGCTTGGACCAGTCAATTTAACAGCGATTGAAGAATATGATCGAGTACAAGAGCGTCACGTATTCTTAACAGAACAGCGGAGTGATTTATTAACTGCGCAGGAGACACTACAAGAAGCAATAAAAGAAATGGATGAAGAAATGACTGCACGTTTTTCGGAGACGTTTGCGATGGTGCGTGCGCAGTTTAAAGTTGTTTTCAGAGAACTATTTGGCGGGGGTCAAGCAGATTTAGTGCTTGTTGACCCGGAAAATATACTAGATACAGGCATTGAAATTGTGGCACAACCACCAGGGAAAAAACTGCAAAATTTAAGTCTCTTATCAGGTGGAGAGCGAGCATTAACAGCAATTGCTCTATTATTTGCTATTTTAAATACGCGCCCTATCCCATTCTGTATTCTTGATGAAGTCGAGGCGGCTTTAGATGAATCCAACGTTGTACGCTATAGTCAATACTTAAAGAAATTTAGCGAAGAGACGCAGTTCATCGTCATTACACATAGAAAAGGGACGATGGAAGGGGCCGACGTATTATATGGTATTACGATGCAAGAATCGGGTGTTTCGAAGCTTGTATCTGTAAAACTGGAAGAAGATGCTGTACTAGTTTGACAAAGGAGCGTAAAAATATGAGCTTTTTTAAACGATTAAAAGAAAAATTGATTGGTAATACCGAAGACGAAAAATTACAGCAGGACGAGTTACTAGCTGAAAAGGCAGAAAATCAAGATGAAATTACGACTGAACTAGAAGAAACGAGCAATGAGCAAAGTGAAGTTAGTATGTCAGAGCCAGCTGTTGAAAAATTAGAAGAAGTAGTTGTCGAGAACACTACAGAGCCAGTTGCTACAGAACAGACTACTGATATGACTGAACAATCGGCACAGCAGGAATTTCCAGCTATAGTTGAAGAAATCGAAGAAGAGCAGGAAGTTGTTGCAGAAAAGAAACCTTCTGCTTGGTCGATTACACAAAAATTTAAAGCTGGACTTGAAAAAACACGTAATTCATTCACATCAAAAGTAAATGATTTAGTAGCACGTTATCGTAAAGTAGATGAGGATTTCTTTGAAGAATTAGAAGATGTACTATTGCAAGCGGACGTTGGTTTTGAAACAGTAATGGAATTAATGGAAAAATTGCGTTTTGAAGTGCAACGCAAAAACATTAAAGACACAAATGGTATTCAAACGCTTATTTCTGAAAAACTTGTAGAAATTTATGAATCAGGCGAAGAAAATTTAACGGTTTTAAATATTCAGCCAAAAGGTGAATTAACGGTTATTTTATTCGTTGGGGTAAACGGTGTTGGTAAAACGACGACAATCGGTAAACTAGCACACCGCTTAAAAGCAGAAGGGAAATCTGTTCTTCTAGCTGCTGGTGATACATTCCGAGCAGGTGCGATTGACCAATTGCAAGTGTGGGGCGACCGTGTTGGCTGTGAAGTAATAAAGCAATCGGAAGGTTCAGATCCAGCAGCTGTTATGTACGATGCGATTCGCGCGGCGAAAAATCGCGGTGCAGATGTGCTTATTTGTGACACAGCAGGACGTTTACAAAATAAAGTAAACTTAATGAATGAGTTGGAAAAAGTGCATCGTGTCATTTCACGTGAAATTCCAAATGCTCCACATGAAGTGTTGTTAGCGCTAGATGCAACGACTGGCCAAAACGCACTTGTGCAAGCGCAAATGTTCAAAGAAGCAACAAATGTAACAGGAATTGTGTTAACGAAGCTAGACGGAACTGCAAAAGGTGGTATTGTTCTTGCTATCCGCAACAAACTACACATCCCAGTTAAATTTATTGGTCTAGGTGAGAAAATGGATGACCTACAACCATTCGATGCAGAGCGTTACGTCTACGGTCTATTTGCGGAAGGTTTAGAAAAAGAATTAGAGCAAATGGAAGACTAACTATAAGGGCTGTCCCGTAAGTAAAAAACTTGCGGGGCAGCTTATATTTTTGTAATAAATTTCTCTTATTAATATTTACTTCTGTGGCGGTCAGATGGAAATATAACCATCTTTGTTGTAAAGGGTCGGTTTTTAAATAACTTTCAACTGTGCCACCTTTTTTTATAAAGGGAATTTCCTTGACAGTCTATAAGGAAAATCATAAGATATAGTAGACAAATTATGATTGGAGAGATTAAAGTGCTACTTGAAAAAACAACGCGCATGAACTTTCTCTTCGACTTTTATCAAGCGCTATTAACGGATAAACAACGCAGTTACATGGAGCTATATTATTTAGACGATCATTCACTAGGGGAGATTGCTGAATCGTATACTGTATCGCGTCAGGCCGTTTATGATAATATTCGCCGTACAGAGGCAATGCTTGAGGAATATGAAGATAAGCTACAATTATTTGGAAAATTTCAGCAACGTCAGCAAGTGCTTGAACAGCTGACTAGCGCATTAAAAGAGGACACGTCTTTAGAAGTGCGCCTCGCGTTAATTGAACAACTGAAGGAATCGGATTAGGAGGCGAAAACGTATGGCATTTGAAGGATTGGCGGAACGACTCCAAGGGACAATTCAAAAGATTAAAGGCAAAGGGAAAGTGACGGAACAAGACGTAAAAGAAATGATGCGTGAAGTCCGTTTTGCTTTAATCGAAGCTGACGTTAACTTAAAAGTCGTAAAAGAATTCGTGAAAAAAGTAAGTGAACGAGCAGTTGGCATAGATGTAATGAAAAGCTTAACACCAGGTCAACAAGTAATTAAAATCGTCCAAGATGAACTTACAGAGCTAATGGGTGGCGAGCAAAGCCCAATTAAATTTAATACGAAGCCACCGACTGTTATTATGATGGTCGGTTTACAAGGGGCAGGTAAAACGACGACGACAGGGAAGCTTGCAAACGTACTACGTAAAAAATACAATCGTAAGCCGTTACTAGTAGCAGCTGACATATACCGTCCAGCCGCAGTACAGCAGCTGCAAACATTAGGGAAGCAGTTATCGTTACCGGTCTTTTCTTTAGGGACGGATGTTTCCCCTGTTGAAATTGCGCGTCAAGCGATAGAACATGCGAAAGAAGAACATTTGGATGTAGTCATAATTGATACAGCAGGACGTCTACATATAGACGAAACATTAATGCAAGAATTAAAAGATATTCGTGCGTTAAAAGAGCCAGATGAAGTATTTTTAGTCGTTGACGCGATGACGGGGCAAGACGCAGTTAACGTTGCGCAAAGCTTTAATGAAGCAGTCGGTATTACAGGTGTTGTATTAACGAAACTTGACGGTGATACACGTGGTGGTGCTGCGTTATCTATTCGTGCTGTTACAGAAAAGCCTATTAAATTTGTCGGTATGGGTGAAAAAATGGACGCGCTTGAGCCGTTCCACCCAGAGCGTATGGCGAGTCGTATTTTAGGTATGGGTGATGTATTATCACTGATTGAAAAAGCCCAAGCTAACGTCGATATGGAAAAAGCGAAAGAACTTGAAGAAAAGTTCATGACGCAAAGCTTTACATTGGATGACTTTATCGAGCAAATACAAGCACTGAAAAAAATGGGACCATTAGAAGATCTTCTAAAAATGATTCCAGGTATGAACAAGATGAAGGGCATGGATAATGTTAAAGTAGATGAAAAGCAAATGGGGCGCATCGAGGCAATTATTTATTCGATGACACCAGCAGAAAAAACAAACCCAGATATTATGAATGCAAGTCGTAAAAAACGTGTTGCACAAGGGTCTGGTACGTCTATTCAAGAGGTCAATCGCCTATTGAAGCAATTTGAAGATATGAAAAAAATGATGAAGCAAATGACAGGGATGACATCCGGCAAAGGCAAGAAAAAGATGAAAATACCTGGTCTCGATTCATTGTTTAAATAAAATTCTCATCATTTTTTTAGGTGTTAAGAAAAAACACTTTACAAACAACACAATCATTGATAATATACTATCTTGTGTGAAACTTATTCGGAGGTGCTAGAAAAATGGCAGTTAAAATTCGCTTAAAACGTATGGGAGCTAACAAATCTCCTTTCTATCGTATCGTAGTTGCAGATGCTCGTTCACCACGTGACGGTCGTCAAATCGAAACAGTAGGTACTTACAACCCACTTACTACTCCAGCTACAGTAAACATCGATGAAGAGAAAGCTCTTAAATGGTTAGCTGATGGCGCTAAACCATCTGATACTGTACGTAACTTGTTCTCAGAGCAAGGTATTATGGAGAAATTCCACAACCAAAAATTCAGCAAATAGTCTGAGGTGACGTGCTATGCAGCAACTGATTGAAACAATCGTTAAACCGTTAGTCGATTATCCAGAAGATGTCCGTATCGAGACGGACGAAAATGCAAATCGAATTGTTTATAAGCTTTTTGTTCATCCAGAGGATCGAGGGAAAGTCATAGGCAAGCAAGGACGCGTCGCAAAGGCGATTCGTACAATTGTTTATTCAGCTGCGAGTAGTCATCAGAAGAAAAAGACTTACGTCGATATATTGGATTGAAAATCTAGACAATAAGAGGAGGAGGGAGCTTGCTAGTTCCTTCCTTCTTTTTATTATATAATAAGGATTACGAAAATTAGAAAATGTTTAGGCTAAAGCATCTTCAGGTCGAAGTCGCTTTAGCACTTTTCATATAAGAGGTGACTATTATGGAATGGTTTAACGTAGGTCGAATCGTAAACACACACGGCATCCGCGGTGAAGTACGTGTTATTTCTACGACAGACTTTGAAGAAACACGCTTTGCAATTGGCAACAAGCTAGCGGTATTTAAAAAGGATGACAAGCGTCCAATTTGGGTAACGATTGAAAGTGCACGCCGTCATAAAAACTTTATTTTACTAACGTTTGAAGGGCTAAATAACATCAACTTAGTAGAACCTTTTAAAGAAGGTTTATTGAAAGTGTCGAAGGACCAATTAGCGGATGATGAACTTGATGAAAATGAATATTATCACTTTGAAATTAAAGATTGTGAAGTGTATTCCGAAGAGGGCGAACTAATCGGTGTCGTTTCCGATATTTTGGAAACAGGCGCTAATGATGTATGGGAAATTACAGCTAAAGGTAAAAAGCATTATATTCCGTACATTGCTGATGTAGTAAAAGAAATTGATGTCGATGAGAAAAAAATAATTATTCACGTCATGGAAGGCTTATTGTAATGAATATTCATGTATTAAGTTTGTTTCCACATATGTTTGAAGGAGTATTCGGTTCATCCATATTAAAAAAGGCTCAAGAGAAAGGTGCAGTGGAGCTAGCTGTATCTGATATTCGTGAGTTTAGTGACAACAAGCATAAGCAAGTAGATGATTATCCATATGGCGGTGGTGCAGGTATGGTATTAAAGCCAGAGCCAATGTTTAATGCAGTTGAGTCAATTACGAAAGGCCGTTCTCCGCGCGTTATTTTAATGTGTCCACAAGGTGAACGCTTTACCCAAAAAAAGGCGGAAGAGTTGGCACAAGAAGATGAGCTTGTATTTTTATGTGGCCACTATGAAGGGTATGACGAGCGTATTCGGGAACATCTCGTAACAGACGAAATTTCAATTGGAGACTTCGTACTTACAGGTGGCGAATTACCTGCGATGACGGTGATAGATGCTGTTGTACGCTTATTACCGGGTGTATTAGGACAAGCGGATTCACATATCCAGGACTCATTTTCAACTGGGCTATTAGAACATCCTCACTACACGCGTCCTGCTGATTTTAGAGGCATGAAAGTACCTGATGTACTTATTTCAGGTAACCATGCAAAAATCGAAGAATGGCGCGAGGAGCAATCATTTAAGCGTACATTGTTACGTCGACCTGATTTATTAGATGCGCTGGAGCTTACACCAAAACAGGTAAAAATAATCGAAAAACTGAAAAATGAAATGTAAAGTAAAACTGCTTGCACGTGCCTAATATTTATGGTAACATTCATTTTGTGCTTCTATGTGAGGTACTGAATTACGGTGTTCCGCTGTGGCGAAAAATCGCGTGCATGAGCATCTGTCTAAGGAGAGAAAACAATGTCAAACATTATTACAGAAATTACTAAAGAACAACTTCGTTCAGATCTACCTTCATTCCGTCCTGGTGACACAGTAAAGGTACACGTGAAAGTTGTTGAGGGTACTCGTGAGCGTATCCAATTATTCGAAGGTGTAGTTATTAAACGTCGTGGTGGCGGAATTAGCGAAACTTTCACTGTTCGTAAAATTTCTTACGGCGTTGGTGTTGAGCGTACTTTCCCAGTACACACTCCAAAAATTGCTAATTTAGAAGTTACTCGTCGCGGTAAAGTGCGTCGTGCAAAACTTTACTACTTACGTAACCTACGTGGTAAAGCTGCTCGTATTAAAGAAATCCGCTAATAACTTTTTTAAGAAGAGGGCTTGTACTTTTACAAGCTCTTTTTCTTTTGCTTGAAAGGGAAATTAAGTCCGGAAGTAAAAAATATTTCACAATAAGAGCTTATGATTTTTCTGCTTTATATTGCTAAGTATATTTGCTATCAATATAGTGTGGAAATAATTAGTTCTATTGTAAGTGATTTTGTTTTGAGTGAGGAAAATGCGATGTGAATGGTATTTTTTTTTGCTTGTTCTGACACTTTCGTTTACAATAATAGGTGATAGACAAGGGGGACATCTGCGTGGAAAAAACTCAGAAAGAAAAAAATGAACTTTGGGAATGGACAAAAGCGCTTCTAATTGCGTTTGCAATTGCAGCTTTCATTCGCTATTTTTTATTTACGCCAATTGTAGTTGATGGTGACTCAATGATGCCGACCCTTGAAGATGGTGATCGTATGATTGTTAACAAAATCAATTATAAAATTGGAAGTCCAAATCGTTTTGATATTGTCGTATTCCATGCACCGGAACAAAAAGATTACATTAAACGTGTAATTGGTCTTCCTGGTGACCATATTGAATATAAAGACGATCAGTTATATATTAACGGTGAGCCAATTCCTGAACCGTATTTAGATCAATATAAAGCGGAAATAACAGAAGGAAACTTAACAGGAAACTTCAAATTGCAAGATATTGACCCATCTTTAGATGTAATTCCAGAAGGCTATGTATTTGTCATGGGCGATAACCGCCGTTTTAGTAAAGATAGCCGCCATATCGGTATCGTCAATCAAAAAGAAATTATCGGTAATACAAGCATCATTTTCTGGCCTTTAAACGAAATAAAAATGGTAAAGTAATGGACTAGAGGAGATTACACATATCTCCTCTTTTTTATCTTTTCCCAACAGCAGATACCAACTTCAAATGACATAGGGAGAAGTGGTATGAGGTTCAATGTATAGGAGGATTACAAATGACAATTCAATGGTTTCCGGGACATATGGCAAAAGCGCGCCGAGAAGTGTCTGAGAAATTAAAATTAGTTGATATTATATTTGAATTAGTCGATGCGCGTTTGCCGTTATCATCTCGCAACCCGATGATCGACCAAGTGATTAATCAAAAGCCGCGTTTACTTATTTTAAATAAACAAGATATGGCAGATGAGTCTGAAACGCGTAGATGGCTACGGTATTTCGAAGAGCGTGGTCATAAAGCAGTTGCGATTAACTCTCTTGAGGGGAAAGGTTTGCAAACGGTAACGAAAGCGGCGCAAGAGATTTTAGAAGATAAATGGGCACGTATGAAGGCGAAAGGGATGAAACCCCGTGCCATTCGTGCAATGATTGTTGGTATCCCGAACGTTGGGAAATCAACGTTAATCAACCGTTTAGCGAAGAAAAATATAGCCAAAACAGGCAATACGCCAGGTGTCACAAAAGCACAACAATGGATTAAAGTTGGTAAAGAGCTCGAGCTGTTAGATACACCGGGAATTTTATGGCCGAAATTCGAGGACCAGGAAGTTGGCTATAAGCTTGCCTTAACGGGGGCGATAAAAGATACGATTACGAATATGGAAGACTTAGCAGTATATGGTCTCCGTTTCTTATCAAAAAAATATCCAACACGAATGGAAGAACGTTATGGTTTATCATTTGTACATGAAGATTTAGTGGAAACATTTGATCATATTGGGAAGTTGCGTCGCGTATTTGGACAAGGTGGAGAAATTGATTATGATCAAGTAGCGGAGCTTGTTGTACGTGATATTCGCAGCCAGCATTTAGGTAAGCTTACTTTTGATTTTGTAGATGAACAACTGGAAAAAGAAGCGTTAACTGAACAATAAAGAATGCTTGCTAATAGTTAATAATAACTCGAAAGGGCTGTCCTAAAGTGAGGTATACACTCATCTTGGGGCAGCTTTTTCTTGCTTAGTGTGACAATAACGCCAGCGGTTATTAGCTTTATTTGACGATTGAAATCGAGTGTAATTTGCGGTAAAGTAGCCATTATTAGAATCCTTCTACTGGTTAATTTGTAGTGATTTAACCTTAGCAGAAATGGATTCTTTTTTCGTTTATTTCATGCATAAATAGTTTGTAAAAAAGACAATTTTATAGCTTGTACTCTTTCTTAAAGCATCAGAAAAGAAGGATTCTTTTAAATAAGGAAAAACAAGCCGATATATTACTTATATAGAAACAAGGAGTTTGACAATGCAAACAATTAAAGAGATTACAGCTGCATTAAAGGCAGCGACAAAGATAGAATTATGGATGAAGGATATAGCATCTGATGAGCGTGCAGGTGTACAAAAAGCTTGGTCTCAATTTTTAAAGCGGTTAGAAAAGCAGAAGCAATTGCAACAAGCACATAATGAAAAAATTAGCTTTGATGCACAGTACGGCAAGCTCGTTGCCGGTGTTGACGAGGCGGGGCGTGGTCCTTTGGCAGGTCCAGTTGTAACCGCGGCAGTTATTTTACCAGAAAACTGTCAAGAGTTACTTGGCTTGAATGACTCAAAGCAATTATCGAAAGAAGCACGTGAACGCTTTTGTTTGCAAGTAAAAGAACATGCACTCAGCTATTACATCCATTTTCAAAGTGCCGAGGTAATTGACAAACTTAATATTTATGAGGCAACGAAGCAATCAATGACGGAAAGTGTGAACATGCTTCATATAAAGCCTGATTTTGTGGTTGTTGATGCGATGACTTTGCCAATAACAATTCCGCAAGCATCGATTATTAAAGGGGATGCGAAAAGCTTAGCTATTGCTGCGGCGTCCATTTTAGCCAAAACGGCTCGTGATCAATATATGGAGAACTTAGCGCTGGAATTTCCGCAGTATGGCTTTGAGCAGCATGCGGGTTACGGAACGAAGCAACATTTAGAAGCGCTTGAGCGGTACGGACCAACAATTTATCATCGGAAGACTTTTGAGCCCGTTAAATCTATGATGAAAGGATGAATTTTATGACATCAACATCATTAAACCTAGTATCTAACCAGACGCAATCAGTGCAAGCGAATCAACCACTTGCACTGAAGCAAGGACAAGTATTCCATGGGACAATTAAGCAGCTTTACCCAGACCAAATGGCGGAAGTGCAAGTTGGGGGGAATAGGCTAATTGCAAAGTTAGAAACGCCACTAAAAGTAGGGGATGCACATTTTTTTCAGGTGATTAATACATCTGGTGCACAGACAGAGTTAAAGGTTGTATCAGGTCCGATGTCACAGGCGATGACGCCAGCACAGCAGTTGACACAATTACTAGAATCTATGAATTTACCGAAATCAACTGAAATGCAGCAAGTGATGGCGCATTTTATGAAACAACAAATTCCGATTTCGAAAGAGCAGCTCGTGCAAGCGGAACTGTGGATGAAGAGCTTACCAGATGGCATATCGAAGCAGGATGCACTTGTTGCAATCCAGCGTATGGTAGAGCTGAAAATGCCATTTACAAATGATGTGTTTCAAGCATTAGTACAAGGAGCAAAGACGGATGGTATGACACAGACGTTACATAATTTTCTGCAACAGCTCGGTAGTGCGACATCTGTCAATGATCAGTTGAAAACAAGTATTATGCAACAAGTACAATCGCTTGCCAAACCTTTTGATGCTGAAATAGGGGGGCTAGTACTCGCGCGTGCTGTGCAGCTACTTGCTGATCCGAATGTGAGTGTAACGGATAAAGCGCAAGCATTGCAATTATTGAAGCAAGCGGGTGTTGTACCACAACATGCAACTGTGCAAAACTGGGCAAGTCAGCCTCATAGCCAAACGGAGCAAATACAGTCTCCACCTACAAACGCAGGACAGCTAATTGCTCAAGTAGCACAAGCTAAACCTGAGCAGAGAGGGCAATTAATAGAACAAGTAAAAGCGTTCATTGTTAACGATAGTCTATTGTCAACTGCTCAAAAAGCGCAATTACAGCAATTAGTAGATCGATTTACGCAGCTACCGCAAACGAAGCAAACACTTGAAATATTTGCAAAGGAGCTGCAAATACAATTAGTTAAAGCTTATTCAGATAGCTCAGCAAGTCACCTGTTTACCCAAAATGAGCGCGGGGTATCGATAAAGGATCAACTAGTATCGCTTTTAAGACCAGAAGTAAGAACACAAAATAATGATGCGCTCCTTCGTACTATAGTGAAGGAAGCAACAAATTTCACACAACCGACAATCCAAACGATATTAACACAAGCTGATGCTCAGGTGCAGTCCTCTATTGATAGTAAAGCTATGGAGCAAGCGATGAAAACCGTGTTAAAAGGTCTTGGCATAAGTTATGAAGCTGCATTAAACAATAAGGCAACAGATATACAAGATTTGGCACAGCAATTAAAACCACAGTTGCTAGCGTTAATTCAAGATACAAATACAACGCCATTATTACGTGAATCAGCCGATATGTTAATGGCACGTATAAATGGAATGCAATTATTATCAGGTGAAAATGGCCATCAGCATCAGCTAGTTATGCAAGTACCACTTGAATTTTTCGGCAAGCGTATGGATGCTACTTTGCAGTGGAATGGGCGTATGAAAGAGGATGGTAAAATTGACGCCAACTATGCACGCGTGCTTTTTTATTTGCACATGGAGTCATTAAACGAGACGGTTATCGATATGCAAGTGCAAAATCGTATCATCACAGTAAATGTATTCAATGATAATGCGGGCTTGGCACAGCTAGCTGAACCGCTAAAGCTATCGTTAAAACAAGGGTTAGCAAATAAAGAATATCAGCTCTCGGGAATCTTTATAAAGCAGTTTGAAAATACTATGACAGAACAAGCTCCGCAAAATTCAAAAGATGATCAAGAGGAGAGCGGTGGGGTGGATATTCGGGTATGAGCGAAAGAAGATATATTAGAAAAGAAGCGATTGCTCTATCTTATAATCCGTCTGATCATGCTGGACCGAAAGTTATTGCAAAAGGAAAAGGGAAAATTGCGGAAAATATATTAGAGCAGGCGGAACTTCATGAAGTTCCTATTCATGAAGATCCGAATTTGGTTGAATTATTAGGACAGTTAGATTTAAACGAATCGATACCAGAAGAATTATACCAAGCAGTTGCCGAAGTATTCGCATTTATTTATCATCTAGACCGTAAACATAATGAGTTACAAAGACAAATATAAAGCATAGGTCGAAGTCCGACTTATGCTTTTTTTACATTTGCATCATCTGCTGTAGAATATAACTGCATAATTAATTGAAAATTTCGCATTAAAGACAAATATAGACATTGTCAGAATGTTTGTATAGAATAGATTATGTTAGTAAAATAATTTCCAATGTCTGATGGGAGGATGTATTATGAATATCCATGAATATCAAGGGAAAGAAATCTTAAGAAAGTACGGTGTAGCTGTTCCGAAAGGGAAAGTAGCCTTTTCTCCAGATGAAGCAGTAAAGGTCGCAAAAGAAATAGGTGCTAACGTAACTGTTGTTAAAGCACAAATCCACGCTGGGGGCCGCGGAAAAGCGGGTGGAGTAAAAATTGCTAAAAACCTTGATGAAGTCCGTTCATATGCTAAAGAATTGATAGGTAAAATATTAGTTACACACCAAACAGGTCCTGAAGGTAAGGAAGTAAAACGTCTATACATTGAAGAGGGTTCAGATATTCGTAAAGAATATTACTTAAGTTTAGTATTAGATCGTGCAACTTCTCGCGTCACTATGATGGGCTCTGAAGAGGGCGGTATGGATATTGAAGAAGTGGCAGAGGAAACACCGGAAAAGATTTTTAAAGAAATAATTGATCCAGTGACGGGCTTACAACCATTCCAAGCGCGTCGTATGGCGTTTAATATGAATATTCCTGCAAAGCTAGTGAATAAAGCTGTGAATTTAATGCTAGGTCTATACCAAGCATTTATCGATAAAGATGCATCAATCGTAGAAATTAACCCATTAGTTGTAACGGGTAGTGATGAAGTAATGGCACTTGATGCAAAATTCAATTTTGATGGAAATGCATTATATCGACATAAAGATATTGTTGAATTACGTGATTTTGATGAAGAAGATCCGAAAGAAATTGAAGCTTCAAAATATGACTTAAGCTATATATCTTTAGAAGGAAATATAGGTTGTATGGTTAATGGTGCGGGGCTTGCGATGGCAACGATGGATACAATAAGTTATTACGGCGGCAAACCGGCGAACTTCTTAGACGTTGGGGGCGGTGCGACAGCTGAAAAAGTTACAGAGGCATTTAAAATTATTCTATCTGATGTAAATGTAAAAGGTATTTTTGTAAATATTTTCGGTGGAATAATGAAATGTGACATTATTGCAGAAGGTGTTATTACAGCTGCAAAAGAAGTAGGCTTAGCGGTACCATTAGTCGTTCGTTTAGAAGGGACAAATGTAGAGCTAGGTAAACAATTATTAAATGAATCTCGTTTAAATATTGTCGCTGCTGATTCAATGGCAGATGGCGCACAAAAAATTGTGGAATTAGTAGGCTAAGGAAGGCGGGGAGAAAAATGGGTGTTTATATTAATAAAGATACAAAAGTCATCGTGCAAGGAATTACGGGTGAAACAGCACTTTTTCATACAAAACAAATGCTTGAATATGGTACAAAAATTGTAGCTGGTGTTACACCAGGTAAAGGTGGTCTTGAAATCGAAGGCGTACCTGTTTTCAACACAGTACAAGAAGCGGTAGATGCTACGGGGGCAAACGTATCAGTTATTTATGTACCAGCACCATTTGCTGCTGATGCAATTTTGGAAGGCGTTGATGCTGGACTAGATTTAACGATTTGTATTACAGAGCATATTCCTGTACTAGATATGGTGAAAGTGAAACGTTATATGGAAGGTAAGAAAACTAGACTAGTAGGACCGAACTGCCCAGGTGTTATTACAGCGGATGAATGTAAAATTGGTATTATGCCAGGTTATATTCATACAAAAGGGCATGTTGGAGTAGTGTCACGTTCCGGTACTTTAACTTATGAAGCTGTGCACCAATTATCGCAAGCTGGCATTGGTCAAACGACAGCTGTTGGTATCGGTGGAGACCCGGTAAACGGTACAAACTTCATCGACGTATTATCTGCGTTTAATGATGACCCTGAAACGTATGCAGTCGTTATGATTGGGGAAATTGGTGGTACTGCGGAAGAAGAAGCAGCTGAATGGATTAAAGCTAATATGACAAAACCGGTTGTAGGCTTTATTGGTGGTCAAACAGCACCTCCTGGTAAACGAATGGGACATGCTGGTGCAATTATTTCTGGCGGTAAGGGCACTGCTGCAGAAAAAATTAAAGCGATGAATGCGGCTGGAATTGAAGTAGCAGAAACACCATCTGTTATTGGTGAAACATTAATTCGCGTTATAAAAGAAAAAGGTCTATACGAGAAATGTAAGACACATTAAAATAGAAGGTGTAGCGTATTATACGCTACACCTTTTTCGTAAACAAATTAAATGAACAGCAAATAACAATGCCAGCTCATTCGCGCCAATGTTTGTTTACACTTCTATGCGGTCATTTTTTTCTTCTATATAATATAAGGAGTGATAAAATGACAAAACAATTTAATCTACAACAATTATTAGCATTGCACTACGTATATCCTCTACCGCTAAATAAGCTCCAGCGCCTACTAAAAGAAATACATTCATTACAGAATTTACAATTTGTTCCGATTGAATTGCTTGCCAAAATACTAGGAATGACAGAAAATAAAGCACAAGCTTTGCAAACAAGCTATTTGCGTATAATAAGTACACCGATTGCGGATAGTTATGAAGAACATCAAATTTCTGCCATTCCTTATACAAGTGAATTGTATCCGAAAAGTTTACTACAGCTTATTGATCCTCCAACTGTACTATATGCAAAAGGTGATGTTCGACTTCTAACGGCAAATAAGAAAATTGCTTGCATTGGCTCTCGCAACGCAACAAATTATACTATAACAGCACTGCAAACGATTTTGCCACCGTTAATACAACAAGAATATGTTATTGTTAGTGGTTTAGCAAAGGGTGCAGATACCCTTGCACACCGAGCTACCATCCATTACGGAGGTAAAACAATTGCTGTTTTAGGACACGGCTTCTTTCATTTATATCCTAAAGAAAATAAAGAGATTGCTACACATATAGCGAAGTATCATCTATTACTTTCGGAGTATCCACCGTATGTAGGCCCAAAGAAGTGGCATTTCCCGATGCGTAATCGGATTATTAGCGGCTTGAGTAATGCACTCGTTGTCACAGAGGCAGCTTTGAAAAGTGGGACACTCATTACTACAGAGCATGCACTCGATCATGGGAAAGATGTCTTTGTCGTACCGGGGCCGATTCATTCTGAGCAATCAAAAGGTACAAATAAATTATTAAAAGAAGGAGCAATTCTGATTTGGGACGGGTATCAAATATTAGAGGAATTACAAATGTTTCAAATTAAAAATTGAAAAAAAGTTGCAATCTGTTTAAATCTGTTATACATTTTGCAACAGGTATTGCTTTGAAATCCAATAAGTAACCTCTATAAGGGGGAAAGAATAGATGGCAGATTATTTAGTAATAGTAGAATCACCTGCAAAGGCAAAAACAATTGAACGTTACTTAGGAAAAAAATATAAAGTGAAAGCCTCTATTGGACATGTACGTGACTTACCACGTAGCCAAATGGGAATTGATACGGAAAATAATTATGAGCCTAAGTATATTACAATTCGTGGGAAAGGTCCTGTACTACAAGAATTAAAATCGGCAGCAAAAAAAGTGAAAAAAATCTATCTCGCAGCCGATCCAGACCGCGAAGGAGAGGCAATTGCATGGCATTTAGCGACAGCGCTAAACATTGATATCGAGTCGGACTGCCGCGTTGTCTTCAATGAAATTACAAAAGATGCAATATTAGAAAGTTTTAAACAACCGCGTCCGATTAATATGGATTTAGTAGATGCACAGCAGGCACGCCGTATTTTAGACCGTTTAGTAGGGTATAATATTAGCCCGATACTGTGGAAAAAGGTAAAAAAAGGTTTGTCAGCTGGACGTGTTCAATCCGTATCACTCCGATTAATTATTGATCGTGAACATGAAATTAAAAATTTTGAACCTGAAGAGTACTGGTCGATTGAAGGGAGCTTTGAAAAAGGAGCTAAGCCTTTTGATGCATTATTTTATGGGTCAAACAAAGAAAAAATAAAGCTAACCAATGAACAGCAAGTGAAAGAAGTGTTAGCAAAATTAAAAGGTAATGATTTCACAGTAACTAACGTCGTAAAAAAAGAACGTAAACGAAATGCAGCCCCTGCTTTTACAACGTCTTCATTACAACAAGAGGCAGCACGTAAGTTAAATTTCCGTGCTAAAAAAACGATGATGCTAGCACAGCAACTGTATGAAGGAATTGAGCTGAGTAAAAAGGAAGGCGCGGTCGGTTTAATTACGTATATGCGTACAGATTCAACTCGTATTTCTGATACGGCTAAAGCAGAAGTTGTTGACTATATTGAGAAAAAATATGGGAAAGACTATGTTGTGACCGAAGTTAAGCAAGTGAAAAAGCAAACAAATGCACAAGATGCGCATGAAGCGATTCGTCCAACAAGTACTTTACGTACGCCTGAAGAATTAAAAACAATACTTAGTCGCGATCAACTGCGCTTGTACCGTCTAATATGGGACCGCTTTGTTGCTAGCCAAATGGCACCAGCGATTTTAGACACTGTTACAGTAGATTTGGAAAATGAGGGCGTACAATTCCGAGCAAATGGCTCACAAGTGAAATTCCCAGGATTCATGAAGCTCTATATCGAAGGCTCAGATGATCAAACAGAAGAGACAACTAAACTTTTACCTGTAATGGATATCGGTGATAAAGTAAAATCATTGGAAATTGAACCAAAGCAGCATTTTACACAGCCACCACCGCGTTATTCGGAAGCTCGTTTAGTGAAAACATTGGAAGAGCTAGGAATAGGACGTCCATCTACGTATGCGCCTACTTTGGATACGATTCAAAAAAGAGGCTACGTGCAGCTGGATGCAAAACGATTTGTGCCGACTGAATTAGGTGAAATTGTGCACCAAGCAACGATGGAATTTTTCCCTGAAATCATTAACATTGAGTTTACGGCACAGATGGAACATGATTTAGATAAAATCGAAGAGGGAATCAAAGGTTGGGTCCAAGTTATCGATGAATTTTACCGAGATTTTGAACCTCGTGTTAAACATGCAGATGAGGTAATGGAAAAAATCGTGATAAAAGACGAGCCGGCTGGTGAGGATTGTGACAACTGTGGAGCTCCAATGGTTTATAAACTAGGCCGCTACGGTAAATTTATGGCATGCTCTAATTTCCCAGATTGTCGTAATACAAAGGCAATTATGAAGTTAATTGATGTAAAATGTCCGAGCTGTAAAGAAGGCGAAATTGTCGAACGTAAAAGTAAAACGAAGCGTTTATTTTATGGCTGCAATCGCTACCCAGAATGCGAGTTCGTATCATGGGATAAACCGATTAGTAGACCTTGCCCGAAATGTAGTTCATTATTAGTAGAGAAGAAATTGAAAAAAGGTGTTCAAATCCAGTGTACAAATTCAGACTGTGATTACGAAGAAACACCGTCACAATAGAAGGTTGGTAATAAAAATGTCAGAATTAGTAGTAAACGTTATTGGAGCAGGTCTTGCTGGTAGTGAAGCAGCATGGCAAATTGCTAAGCGCGGCGTGAAAGTTCGACTATATGAAATGCGCCCGGTAAAGCAAACGCCTGCTCATCATACAGATAAATTCGCTGAGCTAGTATGTTCTAACTCATTACGTGCAAACACATTAACGAATGCGGTAGGAGTAATTAAAGAAGAAATGCGCTTGCTTGATTCGATTATTATGAAGGCGGCTGATAATTGCTCTGTACCTGCTGGCGGAGCACTTGCAGTGGATCGTCACGAGTTTGCAGGCTACGTTACAGAAGCAGTGAAAAATCATCCGCTAGTAGAAGTTATTCACGAGGAAGTTACTGAAATTCCAGAAGGTATTACAATTATTGCGACTGGTCCATTAACGTCAAAAGCACTTGCAGAAAAAGTTCAAGGGCTAACAGGAGAAGATTATTTATACTTCTACGATGCAGCAGCACCAATTGTCGAAAAAGATTCAATTAATATGGACAAAGTATATTTGAAATCTCGTTATGATAAAGGGGAAGCAGCATACTTAAATTGCCCGATGAATAAAGAGGAATTCGACCGTTTCCGTCAAGCATTAATTGATGCAGAAGTTGTGCCATTAAAAGAATTCGAAAAAGAAATCTATTTTGAAGGCTGTATGCCAATTGAAGTGATGGCAGCACGTGGCGAAAAAACAATGCTATTTGGACCTATGAAGCCAGTTGGACTGGAAGATCCGAAAACTGGAAAGCGTCCGTATGCAGTCGTACAACTTCGTCAAGACGACGCAGCCGGCACCTTATACAATATCGTTGGATTCCAAACGCATTTAAAATGGGGACCACAAAAAGAAGTACTACAATTAATTCCGGGATTAGAAAATGTAGAAATCGTACGCTACGGTGTCATGCATCGTAATACATTTATTAACTCTCCGAAAGTTTTAAATAAAACGTACCAGTTACGTTCAAATCCAACTATTTTCTTTGCTGGCCAAATGACAGGCGTTGAAGGGTATGTAGAATCAGCTGGTAGTGGATTAATCGCAGGAATTAACGCAGCCCGCTTAGCAAAGGGGCAAGAATTACTTTACTTCCCTGTAGAAACTGCCCTAGGTTCTATGGCACGTTATATTACAGAAGCGGAGTCGAAAAACTTCCAGCCAATGAATGTTAACTTCGGATTGTTCCCTGATTTAGAAGAACGTATTAAGTCAAAAGTAGAACGCGCAGAGCGTCACGCAAACCGCGCTTTAGAAACAATTCGAAATTTTGTGAATTCGCAAACAATTTAATTGCCAAAAGCCTCTAAAAGTTGTTATAATTTTAGAGGCTTTTCTATTTCGTTTTAACAGGATTTTTTTATCTCTTTGTTCAAAAAAAGGATATTATACCACATGTTCATTGAAGAAAAACAACTTTTTTAATATTAACACATATTTTACTTGATAAATTTCTTGTATAGGTATAGTGTCAGTATGTATGTTTTATTGTGCAGTATATAACTTTTGTGCAAACTGTTTTTTTACTATATAGCCTGTGTTTTAATAATTGCTATATATGACTAATACAAAAGCGATTTCTTTTCATTGCCTGTTGAGGGAGGTAGCGTCATATTGATAAATCAACCTTACGATACGTTAGAACAGTTTATTCGTTATGTGCAACTTGAGAAAAATTTCTCATTACATACAGTGCGTGAATATGAATCGGATATTCGTCAATTTTTAATGTTCTTGAAAATAGAAGGTATTGAGGATTTACGTGATGTCGAATATATTCATGCCCGATTGTACGTAACGAAACTTTATGATGAAAAAAAAGCAAGAACATCGATATCAAGAAAAATTTCATCGATACGATCTTTTTTTCGATTTTTAAATAGGGAATTTGAGTTTGACGACGCGCCATTTAGGTCTTTGTATCATCCTAAAAAAGAGGAGCGACTTCCAAGTTTTTTTTATGAAGAAGAGCTTGCGCGTCTTTTTGAAGCGAATGCAGGGAATGATATTAAAGCACTACGAAATATGGCTCTCCTCGAATTGTTATATGCAACAGGTATGCGTGTTAGTGAATGTACGTCGCTAGAGCTATCTCATATTGATTTTCATTATTCAATACTGCGTGTCATGGGGAAAGGTCGGAAAGAGCGGATAATTCCTTTCGGTGAGTTTGCCCACCAAGCTTTAACGAAATATATAGATGAAGCACGTCCGCGTTTAATGAAGAAAACAGAACATCAATTTGTTTTTGTGAATATGCGCGGTGGCGAACTTACGCCAAGAGGAGTACGTCATATATTAAGTGAGATGATTGAAGCAGCAAGTTTGCATATGAAAATTTATCCGCATATGTTACGTCATACTTTTGCGACACATTTGTTGAATAACGGGGCGGATATGCGTACAGTTCAGGAATTACTAGGGCATGCGCATCTTTCTTCAACACAAGTGTATACGCATGTGACAAAGGAACATCTTCGGAATACGTATATGAATGCTCATCCAAGAGCTTAAGGAGGAAAACGTATGGGGCAAATACATGCAACGACGATTTTTGCTATTCACCATAACGGAGGCTGCGCAATGGCTGGCGATGGTCAAGTAACACTTGGCAATGCGGTTGTTATGAAACATACGGCAAGGAAGGTCAGACGTCTGTTTAATGGCAAAGTATTAGCAGGATTTGCGGGATCAGTAGCTGATGCGTTTACATTATTTGAAATGTTTGAATCAAAGTTAAATGAGTACAATGGGAATTTACAACGGGCTGCTGTTGAAGTTGCTAAACAGTGGCGCGGTGACAAAATGCTGCGCCAATTAGAGGCGATGCTTCTTGTGATGGATAAAACAACATTACTACTCGTTTCAGGTACTGGAGAAGTAATCGAACCAGACGATGGCATTTTAGCAATCGGCTCAGGTGGTAATTATGCACTTTCAGCAGGCCGTGCATTAAAAAGACATGCAGGTGAGCATTTAACCGCGACAGAAATTGCAGAAGCTGCATTAACTACAGCAGCGGATATTTGTGTATTTACAAACCATAATATTATCGTGGAGGCGCTATAATGACACATAATTTAACGCCAAGACAAATTTCAGAACACTTAAATCGCTTTATTGTTGGGCAAAATGATGCCAAACGAGCGGTAGCAGTAGCGCTGCGCAACCGTTATCGTCGTTCGCTATTAAGTGATGAAATGAAAAATGAAGTAATACCGAAAAACATTTTAATGATTGGGCCAACTGGTGTTGGTAAAACCGAAATTGCTCGTCGGATTGCAAAATTAACACATGCACCGTTCATTAAAGTAGAAGCAACGAAGTTTACAGAAGTAGGGTATGTAGGGCGTGACGTCGAGTCGATGGTACGTGATTTAGTAGAAGCATCACGTCGACTTGTGAAAGAAGAGATGATGGCGACTGTGCAACCTGAAGCCGAAAAGCTTGCAAATGAAGCGATTGTAAAGTTACTTGCCCCATCGAAGCTAAAAGCGAAAATGCAACAAAACCCTTTCGAAATGCTTTTTGGGCAAAAACAGGAGCAACCGCAGCAAGAAAATACAGCAGAGGAAGCAGAAATCCGTTCCAGACGTGCGCAAATTGCTGCAGATTTAAAAGCAGGGAAGCTTGAAGAGCAATGGGTAACTGTAGAAGTAACAGAGCAAAATACGCCGATGCTTGACATGCCAGGTATGGATATGCAAGCAAGTGGTATGCAAGAGATGTTCTCGAACTTAATGCCAAAGAAAACGAAAAAACGTAAAGTTCAAGTAAAAGATGCGCGTCGTATTTTGATAATCGAAGAAGCGAATAAATTAATTGATACGGAGCAGTTGGCTGCAGAGGCAATAACACGAGCAGAGCAATCCGGTATTATTTTTATTGATGAAATCGATAAGATTGCAAGTAAGAATAACGACTCTTCAGCTGGTGTATCTCGCGAAGGGGTTCAACGTGATATTTTACCGATCGTTGAAGGCTCTACTGTGACAACGAAGTATGGACCAGTAAAAACTGATTATATGCTATTTATCGCCGCGGGTGCTTTTCATATTTCGAAGCCGAGTGATTTAATTCCTGAATTGCAAGGTCGTTTCCCGATTCGTGTCGAACTTGAAAAATTAACGAAAGCTGATTTCGTACGTATTTTACAAGAGCCGGATCAATCACTTATTTTGCAATATAAAGCTCTTCTCGAAACAGAAGGGATCACAATCAACTTTACTCATGAAGCGATTGATCGAATAGCAGAAATTGCGACTGAGGTAAATCAAGAAACGGACAATATTGGTGCGAGACGTCTGCATACGATACTAGAACGTTTACTTGAGGAGCTTTCATTTGAGGCACCGGAAATTGCTCCGGCGCATATCGACATTACCCCTGCGTATGTCGAACAAAAACTAGGGTCCATTGTTAAGAATAAAGATTTGTCACAATTTATCTTATAATCGGAGCCGAATTAGTGTATATAAATTATAAAAACCTTTAGAATATTAAGTAAATATCGAAACAGCCTGTAGGAGGATCATATAAATGAATTTATTAGCAAAAACACGTAAAATTAACGCCATGCTTCAAGCATCGGCAGGTAAACCAGTAAACTTTAAAGAAATGGCCGATACTTTAGGGGATATTATTGATTCCAACGTTTTTATCGTAAGTCGTAAAGGTAAACTTTTAGGATTTTCGATTCATCAACAAATTGAAAATGACCGTATGAAAAAAATGTTCGAAGAGCGCCAATTCCCTGAAGAGTATACAAATAAATTATTCAATGTAACGGAAACGTCTCAGAATATCGATGTTCATAGTGAATATACAGCGTTCCCAGTAGAGAACAAAGATTTATTTGCTTCAGGCTTAACTACAATTGTACCGATTATTGGTGGTGGTGAGCGACTAGGTACATTAATCCTTGCCCGTATTAACGATGAATTCAAAGATGACGATTTAATTTTAGCTGAATATGGAGCTACAGTAGTAGGTATGGAAATACTACGTGAAAAATCAGAGGAAATTGAAGAAGAAGCACGTTCAAAAGCTGTTGTACAAATGGCGATTAATTCATTATCTTACTCTGAATTAGAAGCGATTGAGCACATCTTTGAAGAATTAGATGGTAACGAAGGGTTATTAGTTGCATCTAAAATTGCTGATCGCGTAGGAATCACACGCTCAGTTATTGTAAATGCTTTACGTAAACTTGAATCTGCTGGTGTAATTGAATCACGTTCTTTAGGTATGAAGGGTACTTATATTAAGGTTCTTAATGATAAATTTTTAGCAGCTTTAGCAGAAATTAAAATGAAATAATAAATAAAGATTTAGGTTTCGTCTTTGAAAGATGAGACCTATTTTTTTATGGTTCTATAATATTTGTTGGGGGTATTCGCACGATTTCACAAAAAAAAGCACAAGCTCACTCTTTTTTATATACTTGAATTGTCGAGAAACAAGAGATAAAAAGGTGAGTTGTGCTATATGGATATTAACATGAATATCCCAGGATTAAAAGATGTCATCATTGATCAGATAGAGGAATAGAAGGAACGCATCGTTCTGTACATTTCTCGTTCATCACTTTAACTTGGGGTTGATTTCCGTTCCAAATTTATTTGCGACAGGAGCAGTTGAGCGCTTTCCGGGGGGCGTCTGATGAGCCGCTTCAGGCCAACATGACGTTGGTCACGAAGGCGTTGTCACACGATGTGACGATTTTAGCCTTCGTTCCTATTTCACGCTAATCCCCCAGGAAGCTTTGCTCTGTAGCGAAAGGCATAGCCGACAGCTACACTCGCCCAACCTCCACTCCAATCAATACTCACATTATAAACTGTCACCCCTAATTTTGTGGGGAACCGTTTTTACAAAAAAGGAATGCACTTATCCGGCATGTTGCCAAAAAAACAAGTAAAATACATGAATATCGGATACAGAAAATTAAGCTCCTAAAATAGTTTGAACGCCTTACGATTTTATTTTATAAGCGTCGTCGTATGCCTGTACTAGTGGCAAACGTTTTTCTGAGAACACTACTTTTATAGACCGCTATAAGCTTTTTTCTAAGGAATGGAATCAGGTTGTTCGAATTCGTTCAGTAAAAGCGAAAACATTTAAAGAAGCCGGTGAAGTACTGGACACTTCTTCTACAACAGTGATTCGTCGCTTTAAACAGTTGGCGACAATACATCCAAGCGGCGTTCAGTTACCACGCGCTATTGCAGTTGATCATTGCCGATGCCGGAACTCATGCGCCAATTGATATTTTGCGGAACCGTCGTAAAGAAACCATTAAGCAGCATTTACAAGAGAATGGAGCCAATGTAGAAATTGTCGTAATGGACATGAACCCAAGCCTTTAAGGAAGCTGTGAAAAAGGCATTGAATCGACCAGTTATTGTCGCTGATCGCTTTCATTACTGTCGCTACATTCACTGGGCAGTGGATGAAGTACGTCGTAAAGTGCAGAAAGAATGGCATGCATATGATCGCAAAAAAGCGAAAAGAATGCGTTACATATTACACAAATCATCTGAGGCTTTAACACCGAAAGAACGCTGGTATTTAAACCGATACATCAACATGTCACCAGAATTAAAAGAAGCGTATGAATTAAAAGAACTGTATAAGAAATGCAAGAGAGTGCGAAAGAAGAACAGAACATTTCTGTAGTGAAAGCTGGTTTAGAAGCTTTTTACCGTAAGGTAGAGAAACTAAAATCCGGCATTTTTAAAAGCAATCAAAACGTTTAATAATTGGCAAGTTGAAATTCTGAATAGCTATGCGTTCGGTTTCGAATGGTTTTTTTAGAAGGGATTAATAATACTTCTAAAGTCATAAAAAGAAACGCTTATGGTTTTCGAAAGTATGAGCATTTTAAAGCAAAGATATTATTGAATTATGTATATAAAAATGTAGGAGTGTATCTTGGTTAGACAGATTACGTTGATTGGAGCGAAGGGCAGCCGACTTCTGCGGGAACAGCAAATTACTATCTGTGATGAAAGCATAGCGGAAGTCACAATGTTTTCTGCGGCGAAAGCACAGCGACAGTCGCACGGGCGGAAAATCAAATTGTTTCGGTTCCATCCGAAACAATTTAGTTGGAGCCGTGCCCGCGAAAAGCGTGCTGCCCTGAGCGGAAATCAACCTCTTTCGCAAGAAAGAGTGCAGTGAGATTATTCACTACACCCCAACATTTGAATTATAACCTTTTTATTAAGAAAATTTATTCGGTTATTAGTAGTTGGCGGAAAAAGATTACATTTTAATGATACTTTCCTAATAATGATTCTAAAATACCGGAAAACTATTCCAGAATAATTGTCGAATAATGTCGATTAATAGTTGAGGAACGGGGAATTTGAATAATATCGTAATTTTAACAAGAAAAATAGTACCTATATACTATTAAAATACGACAAAAGACAATAGACACTCTGGATTATATTAATTACAATTAAACTATTGAAATAATTCTGGAAGTAACAGTATTTTACATAAAAGAGGTGAATGGTTTGGACTTATTTGGTGGAACTATTAGTAGCCTGGAAAATGGACTTTCCTATGCAACATTAAAAAATAAAACAATTGCAAATAATATTGCGAATGTTGACACACCAAACTACAAAGCTAAGGATGTAAGCTTTAAACAAATGTTAAATGATGCACAACAGTCATCGATTACGGCGAATCGTAATGATGTAAGACATTTTGATTTTTCTATTAAACAATCGAAGCCGGGTGTATATAGCTACGAAAATTTCCGCGCGCGTCATAATGGCAATGGTGTCAATATGGATGCAGAGCAAGCGAGTTTAGCTGAAAATACAATCTATTACAATGCATTAATTGATCGAGTTAATGGGAAGTTAAATTCATTGAATACAGTAATTAAAGGAGGGAAATAACGTTGACGATATTCCATAGTATGAATACGACTGCATCAGCTTTAACGGCGCAACGTTTGCGAATGGATGTTATTTCTTCAAACATGGCGAATGTTGATACTACTCGTGCAAAACAAGTAAATGGAGAATGGGAGCCATATCGACGAAAATCGGTAACTTTAACTGCTCAAGAAGGACAATTTTCAAATTTTTTAAATGTAGCAATGGGGAAAACATCAAAACATGGAGTAGGAAACGGTGTGAAAGTATCAAAAATTAATGAAGATACGGAAACACCGTTTAAACTTGTTTATGATCCAACACATGTAGATGCTAATGAAGATGGATATGTTCGTATGGCAAATGTTGACCCATTGAAAGAAATGGTAGATTTAATTTCTGCTACGCGGTCATATGAAGCGAATGTAACGGTTTTTAATGCGAATAAATCGATGTTAACAAAAGCATTAGAAATTGGTAAATAATACATATAGAAAGGATGAAGGACTTTGGTAATAAATTCAGTTTCGATGATGACTCCACCAACAACAGTGAATGAAACGAACAAACATTCTGCAACACCATATGAGGCACAACAAAGCTTTGCTCAATCATTAAAAAATGCAATTTCAGAAGTTAATGCACAACAAATCCAATCAGATATTAAAACAGAAAAATTAATCAATGGCGGAGATGTTGATCTACATGACGTAATGATTACAGCACAAAAAGCAAGTATTACGTTAAATGCAACGATGGAAATTCGTAATAAGGCAGTGGAAGCCTACCAAGAAATTATGCGAATGAGTGTATAATTAATCGGTTAAAGCGGATCGGATATTGTTGAAGCATTCACTAATACCGGAGGATACATAATGAATGAACGACTGACGAAAGTAAAAACCGATTCGACTAATTTTTGGTCGAGTCGTACAAAAAATCAAAAAGGCGCAATAATTGGTACACTTGTAGCTGTATTAGCTTTAGCAGGTGTTCTTACATACTTTTCTACCCGCACAACGATGGTGCCGCTATTTACGGAAATCACACCTACTGAAGTAGGGAAAATTGCTGATGTCCTAAAAGCACAAGGCACTACATACGAAATTGCGCCAGGTGGTAATAATATTTTAGTACCGGAAGACCAAGTGGATGCATTAACTGTTTCATTAGCTGCGCAAGGCTATCCCGAATCAGGTGCGATTAATAACTCGTTCTTTACGCAAAACGCTGGTTTCGGAATGACTGATAATGAATTTAATGTAATTAAACTTGCTGCAACACAAACAGAATTAGCAAATCTGATTAAGACGATCCAAGGTGTGCAGGATGCAAAAGTTATGATTAACTTGCCTGAAGAAGGCGTATTTTTGAAGGATGCTAAAGGTGAATCATCTGTAGCGATCATCTTAAATACAGAGCCAGGACACCAATTTACTGATCAACAAATTAAAACGCTTTACAACTTAGTAGCAAAAAGTGTACCGAATTTAAGTATGGAAAATATCAAAATATCTAACCAATATGCAGACGATTTTGATTTAGATTCTGCGACAAATAACGGTAACTCAGTTGGTACTATCGATGGTCAAATGAATGTAAAGAAAACGATTGAACGCGATCTACAACGCCAAGTGCAAACTATGCTTGGTACATTAATGGGCGATGATAAAGTTGTTGTCTCTGTAACAACAGATATCGACTTTAAGCAAGAAAACCGCGAAGAAAACTTAGTGAAGCCTGTAGATGAGGAAAATATAGAAGGACTTGCAATTAGTGTCCAACGTATTACTGAATCATATGCAGGTTCAGGTGCTGCCGCCGCTTCAGGAACACCTGAAGCAGGAGAGGTAACAGATAATTATACAGATTACAAAGAAGGTACAACTGGTGACGGAGAATATGAGCGAGTTGAAGAAACAATTAATAATGATGTCAACCGTATTCGTCGTGATATTCAAGAAAGTCCTTACAAAATTCGAGATATCGGTATTCAAGTAATGGTTGAACCACCAGAGCCTGCTAATGCCGAATCTCTTCCGGAAAGTGTTCGTGCAGATATCGAGCAAATATTAGCAACAATTGTACGAACTTCTATTGATAAAGAAGCAGCAGGGAATTTAACAGAAGAAGAAATTAATGAAAAAGTGGTTGTATCTGTACAACCATTCTACGGAAAAGAAGTTGCTGATTCAGCTAAACCTACTGCTATTCCTTGGTGGGTTTGGGTAATCGGTGGCATTTTAGTAGTGGCCATTGCTTTATTAGTATTCTTTATTTTACGTTCACGTAAGCGTCAACAACAAGAGGAAGAATTAAGCATTATTGAACAACAACAAGAATTAATCGTAGAAGATATTGCTGAAGAAAAAGAAACAGAAGCAACAATACGCCGTAAGCAACTAGAAAAAATGGCGAAAGATAAGCCAGATGATTTTGCGAAATTGCTACGTAGCTGGATTGCTGAAGACTAATAGGAGGTTCGGCTGTGTCCAAGAAAGATAAAGAACTAACAGGAAAGCAAAAAGCTGCCCTACTATTAATATCTCTAGGACCAGAAGTTTCGGCTTCTGTATATAAACATTTAAATGAAGAAGAAATTGAAAGATTAACTTTAGAAATTTCAGGTGTTAAAAAAGTAGAGGCTAATGTGAAAGAAGATATTATCGAGGAATTCCATAATATTGCATTAGCGCAAGATTATATTACACAAGGCGGAATCGGTTATGCGAAGACTGTACTAGAAAAAGCATTAGGTGCAGATCAGGCGCAAGCTATTTTAAATCGCTTAACATCTTCACTGCAAGTCCGTCCATTCGACTTTGCGCGAAAGGCTGACCCAGCGCAAATTTTTAACTTTATTCAAAATGAACATCCGCAAACAATTGCCCTAATTCTCTCTTATTTAGAACCGGGTCAAGCGGGGGTTATACTTTCTTCATTACCGCAAGAAGTTCAAGCAGATATAGCTAAACGTATTGCAGTAATGGATTCAACATCACCAGAAGTTATTAGTGAAATTGAATCAGTTTTAGAACGTAAGCTTTCTTCTACAGTTACGCAAGATTACACTGAAACAGGTGGCGTAGATGCAGTAGTTGAAGTACTTAACGGAGTTGACCGTCAAACAGAAAAGACGATTCTCGATGCGCTTGAAATTCAAGATCCAGAGCTTGCTGAAGAAATCAAAAAGCGCATGTTCGTATTCGAAGATATCGTTACGTTGGATAATCGTTCCATTCAGCGAGTTATTCGCGACTGTGAAAATGAAGATTTATTATTGTCGATGAAAGTATCATCAGATGAAGTAAAAGATATTATTTTCCGTAATATGTCACAACGGATGGCAGATACATTTAAGGAAGAAATGGAAATCATGGGACCAGTTCGTTTACGCGATGTTGAAGAGGCGCAATCACGAATTGTTGCAGTTATCCGCCGATTAGAAGATGCGGGTGAGATCATTATTGCTCGTGGTGGAGGAGATGACGTAATTGTCTAGAATCATCCGCTCTATGCAAGCAGCGCCACTTGATGAAGAAAAAGTGGTGAAAATCGAAATAAAAGATATGTTCCAACCAATTTTTGGTCAAGAGCTGAGTGAGCAAGTTTCAGAACAACCGCAATTGACTATTGAAGAAATTGTTGCTGAGCGAGATAAATATTTAGCAGAAGCGCAACAACAAATTGCGCAAGAGCGTGAGCAATTCGAGCAATTTCGTAATGAGCAGCTTGATGCAATAGAGCAACTAAAATTAACTTGGGAAGAAGAGAAACTCTTCCTACAGCAACAAGCATATGACGAAGGTTTTGCTAGTGGTTATGAGGAAGGGATACAAAAAGCAAATGCTGCGATGGCAGAGGCTCTAAAAGTGGCGAATGAAACAGTAGTCCATTCCGCAGAAAATGCACGCAAATATATCGAAGACCAAGAGTTTGTTATTTTAGAGTTAGCTTTAACAGCTGCAGAGCGCATACTTGATGTAACGCTAGATCGAGATGATGAAATGTTTACTGGAATTGTGAAACGTGGTTTAAAAGAAGCGCGTGAAATGAAAGAAGTAAAAGTATATGTTTCTCCTCAATACTATGAGAATGTAACGAAAAATCGTGATGAGTTAGCAGAAATGTTCCCTCCGAATGTACCTTTACTATTTTTTGTAAATGAAGATTTGCATCAGACAGAAAGTTACATTGAAACGAATCATGGGCGAATAGTATTAACGATAGATGAGCAATTAAATGAGCTTCGTTTAAAACTTAATGAAATTTTAGAAAGCAGGGAATGATACGGATGAAAACGGCTCAATTAATCGGGAAAATTCCAACTCTAAATACGTTTAAAAAATTTGGACGCGTAACGAGAGTAGTAGGCTTAATGATTGAGTCGCAAGGTCCGGAAAGTTCAATCGGTGATGTTTGTAAAATTCATGTCAATACAGTACAAAATGGCCAACAAACGATTTTAGCTGAAGTAGTAGGCTTTAAAGATGAGATTGTTGTATTAATGCCTTTTTCGTCTTTACGTGAAATTTCAATAGGCTGTTTAGTTGAAGGAACTGGTAAGCCTTTGGAAGTGAAAGTAGGACCGGAGTTAATAGGAAAAGTACTCGATTCAATGGGGAATCCTTATGATGGCTACTCTTTACCGAAAGGGCTAGTATCGGTACAAACTGAGCAAGATCCACCGAACCCGATGACTCGTCCTCCAATTAATGAAAAAATAGAAGTAGGCGTGAAAGCAATTGATGGCATGCTAACGGTCGGTATGGGGCAACGTGTTGGGATTTTTGCCGGTTCGGGAGTTGGTAAAAGTACTTTACTTGGTATGATTGCACGCAATACCGAAGCAGACTTAAATGTTATTGCACTAGTTGGAGAGCGTGGTCGTGAAGTTCGAGAGTTTATCGAGCGTGATTTAGGGCCAGAAGGGTTAAGTCGTTCTATTGTTATTGCAGCAACGAGTGATCAGCCCGCACTTATGCGAATTAAAGCAGCGTTTACGGCAACTGCGATTGCAGAATATTTTCGCGATCGTGGAATGAATGTCATGTTGATGATGGACTCAGTAACGCGTGTTGCGATGGCGCAACGAGAAGTGGGTTTAGCTGTCGGAGAACCACCAGCAACAAGAGGATATACACCTTCAGTATTCGCTATTTTACCTACTCTATTAGAGCGAACAGGTACGAACTTAAATGGTACAATTACTGCCTTTTACACCGTGCTTGTAGACGGTGATGATATGAATGAGCCAATTGCCGACACAGTACGAGGTATTTTAGATGGACATATTGTTTTAGATCGTACACTTGCTAATAAAGGACAATATCCTGCAATTAACGTATTAAAAAGTGTTAGTCGATTAATGAACCATATCGCAGAGCCAGAGCATGTAAAAGCTGCTGAACGATTAAGGGAGCTTTATTATACATATGCGAAATCAGAGGACTTGATTAATATAGGTGCATACAAGCGTGGAACATCACGCGAAATTGATGAAGCTATTCAGTATGAGCCACTTATTACTGCGTTTTTAAAGCAAAGTTATAAAGACAATGTATCATTAGAGCAAACTGCAAATGAACTCATCACATTAGCAAATGGTGGTGCAGGGTCGTGACACAGTACACATATCGATTCGAAAAAATATTGACAGTGCGTGAACAAGAAAAGTCGGAATCGGAAATAGCATATAAAGAATCTGTGCGCGCTTTTGAAGAAATAGCAACGAAACTTTATGAATTGCTAAAGAAAAAAGAGGAAATAATTGAATTCCAGCAAGAGCGCCTTAAAGTAGGCTCTTCTATTGATGAAATTAGCCATTATGCTAGTTTCATAGATAGTATGGAAAAGACAATAGCGGATGTGCAAAATAAAGTTGTACAAGCCCGGTCGAAAATGAACTGGCACGAACAAAAACTATTAGAAAAAAACTTGGAAGTACGTAAATTCGAAAAAATGCGAGAAAAAGATTTTGATATGTTTAAAAATGAACAAAATCGCATCGAAGCAATACGTTTAGATGAACTCTCAACAATTGCGTACAACAAGAGAGAAATCAGGTGATTTCATGGTAAAAAATAAGGTAGAAAATATAAATATTGAAGAGACTTCAGAAAAGGGGCCTGGTATTTTTCAAAAATTATTTTTTTGGGTACTAATTCCTCTGTTGTTTACGCTTACTATTTTCTTAATAATAGCTCAGTTTACAAATACAAATGTATTCCAATTTGCAGATGGTATTAAAGATAAAGTGCCATTTTTACAATCTAATGATACAGAGATTATTGAAGATAGTTCTTTGAATGAGCAAAAGGTCGTTACCTTACAAGCTCAAATACAAGAAAAAGAAGCGGAAATTTCTCAATTACAAACGAAAATTAGTTCTTCAAATGAAGAAGTAGAAGCGCTGTTAGCGGAGCAAGAACGACTGCTTTTTGAAATAGAAAAATTGAAGCGTGATCAAGAACAAACAACAAAAGACTTTAAAGATATCTTATCTACATTTGAAAAAATGCCAGCTAAAACAGCTGCACCGATCTTAGTTAAAATGAGTGATGATGAAGCTTTGCGTATTTTGTCTAGTATGAAACCAGATACATTATCAGCTATTTTTACGAAAATGAGTCCAACAGATGCTGCTAGATATACAGAATTATTAGCTAAAAATTAATATAAAAGGAGGTGAAACAATGAATATCGCTATGATGCAACAACTAGCTCCAAAAGTGGGTGTACAAAAACAAACAGCTACTCAAAATACGCAAACGACTCAAACATCGAATGCGAAAAATGAGAAATTTGGTGCAGTATTCAGCGAAGTAATAGCATCTAAAAATAAGCCGGTACAGCAACAAGATACGCAAACGTCTAATGCGGAATCAGTTGAAGCAGTGTTGTCAGCAGATTCATTAGAAGAATTACTAGATGTACTACAAATCCCACATGATGAAGCAGTATTTTTCGTAGAAATTAATGGAAATGCAGTAGCAGTGGATGAAATGATGAACACAGAGGATTTAGCAGCAGCACTAGGCATGGACGTAGAAGATCTAATGGCTATTGTAGAAGAGCTACTAGGTGAAGAACTTCAAACAGATGATGTGTGGGCAATGATCGAGCAAGCACCAAATCTTTTAGCGCAGGTGATGGCAGCCCTCCAAGGTGAACATCAAGTACCACCACAAGATGCAGAAAAAATAGTGGAATTTTTAAAGCTAGCACAATTAGTCGGCTCAAAAACGGATAGTATGTATAACCAAGAAATGCAATTGCCACAGCTTAAAGAGTCGTTTCAACAAATAATGACTCAAGTTCAACAATTGCTACAACAAGAAGCGCCGAAAACACCAGTGATCCAGCAAGTTGTACAACAAATTGTTCAACAAACTGTAAAACAAGAAGTGGATACAACGCAAATAAACGCAACCCAGCACCAACAGTTAACAACACCGACCAAAACGGTTACATTAACGTTGCCAGCAGAGCGTCCTGCACAATCTGAAGCGCTTTTAAAGGAAATTCAAAACTTAATAAATCGTAGCCAAATGTCCAATACGCAAGGCACGATGAAGTTAATGCTGAAGTTATATCCTGAAAATTTAGGCTCAATTCGTATTGAAATTATGCAGAGAGATGGCGTTTTAACAGCTCGTTTATTAGCGACAACAACTGCAGGTAAAGAATTATTAGATTCCAACTTGCACCAATTGAAAACGGCATTCGTTGCACAAAACATTCAAATGGAGCGTATTGATGTTGCGCAATCATTACAAGATGCCGAGCGAAATATGCGTGATCAAAGCTTCTTCAATAATTTCTTTAAACAACAATCAAATGAAGAGCAGGAAACAGACGATGACGAAAAGGATGACGATGAAAAGTCATTTAGTGATTTTTTAAATGAGGAGGTGTAATTAAATGACAAATAAAATAACGAATGATTATTACTTTTCAAGCTACACACCGCCTACGAAACAAACGGGTAATAGCGAGCTTGGTAAAGATGCCTTTTTAAAGCTACTAATTACACAGCTACAAAATCAAGATCCAACTAATCCAATGGACGATCGTGAATTCATCGCTCAAATGGCCCAGTTCTCTTCGCTAGAACAAATGCAAAACATGACAAAAGCAATGGAGGACCTACTAGAATCACAACATCAAACACAATTAATGTCCTATACATCTTTCATCGGAAAAGAAGTAAAATGGCATGAGTTAACAGAAGAATTAGATGAAAAAGGTAATCCGGTTATTAAAGAAGGTACAGGAACAATTAGTGAGTTAAAATTTGTTGATGGTGACGTAGTCTTTATTTTAGCTGATGGAAAAGAAATTACCCCTGGTAACATTTCATCAATTTTAGGTAATGCTTCGAGCTCAGGTGGCGCAACTACTGAAAATCCGTTTGCAGAGGCGAGTAAACTAATCGGTCAAAAGATTCAGTACAGCATTGATGGAGAAAATGTACAAGCGATCATTGAAGCGATCACAACAAAAAATGGAGTTATCGAATATTTGTTGAATAATGGTACTCGGTTAACAAAGGATCAATTTGAAATTGTAGAACCAACTGAACCGACTCCTGAAGAACCAAATGATAAAACAGAAACAGAGTAAGGTGGTGTGATGATGAACCGAATAAATATTCAGAGCATCCCGTTTCATCCACCTTTAAAACCGACAAATACGACCAAACAATCGCAAGGTACTTCTTTTAAAGAGCATATGCAACAGGCGACTGAAGCAGACGAACTGAAAATTAGTAAGCATGCAACTGAGCGAATACAGGAGCGCAATATTAATATTTCAGATGCTGAGTGGCAAGTTGTAACGAATAAAGTATTTGAAGCTCGAGATAAAGGTGTAACTCAACCATTAGTATTAATGGAGCAAGCAGCACTTATTGTTAGCGCGAAAAATGCGACAGTTATTACTGCAATGGACCGCGCAGAAGCGAAAATGCAGCTTTTTACAAATATTGATGGAACAATTGTGCTCTAGGCTGGACCTTATAGGAAGCCTACAACACTACAGACTGATCGATGTAGTGTGAACCAACGTTTGCGTACTCGTAAACGAATTTGACAAGACGAAGGGAGAACAAAACTATATGTTACGTTCTATGTATTCAGGTATTTCAGGTCTTAAAAATTTCCAAACTAAATTAGATGTAATTGGTAATAACATCGCAAATGTTAATACACATGGCTTCAAAAAAGGGCGCGTCATTTTTAAAGATTTAATGTCTCAAACAGCTGGATCTGCTTCAGGTTCAACTGGAGCAACTGGTGGTGTAAATGCGAAACAAGTTGGCCTTGGTTCGACGTTAGCCGCGATTGATACAATTCATGGCTCGGGCTCACGTCAAAATACAGGACGTACATTAGATATCGCTATTGAAGGTGATGGCTTCTTCGTAGTAGGTGGCCGTGCTGGGGATGATCAAGAGGAACCAGTTATCGGTGGCTTCGATAATATTAAATATACACGTGCTGGGAACTTTTATATGGATAACGAAGGCTTCTTAGTGAATGCGGACGGGTACTATTTGATTGGACTAAATGGCGATGCAGGAGACGTTCCTGAAGGTGCACCAGAAGGGGATGATATTATTGGTCATCAGCCAATAGGTAAAGATGAAAATGGAGATCCACTAGTACCAGATGACGATAGTGTTTACAATCCGGAAGACCCATTAGCACCTACAGTAGATCAAGGTGGTCGTATTTATATTCCTGCGGATGCACAATCAATGTCCATTGGGCTAGATGGGCGTGTAACATATGTTGATAAAGAGGGGGCGTTGCAATTTGCTGGGCAATTAGTAATGGCAAAATTCCCAAATGCTGAAGGTTTAACAAAAGACGGCAATAACTATTATCAACCATCTGCTAACTCAGGTGCACCAGGCTTTTCAGCAGGTAGCTTAAATGGTATTGGTAAAGCAGTGTCAGGTGCGCTTGAAATGTCTAACGTCGACTTATCTGAAGAGTTTACCGAGATGATTGTTGCGCAGCGTGGTTTCCAAGCAAATACACGTATTATTACAACATCAGATGAAATTCTACAAGAATTAGTTAACTTAAAACGATAGTACTAATTTCGTAAAATAAATTCATTGCAAGGGAGGGTCGGGCCGGCTCTCATAAGACCCGGCCCCATTTCAATGATTGAACTAACTCGCCTAAATGGCAAAGTGTTTTCATTAAACGCTTTATACATAGAAACAGTCGAAGCTTTTCCAGACACTACTATTACGCTTACGACTGGTCGTAAATTCATAGTTTTAGAAACTGAAGAACAGGTGCGACAAAAGGTTAATGCCTTTTATCAACATATACAAGTACTATCAAACCCGCATCTACGAGGTGAAGAAGATGAAGAACAATAAAATGTTAACGGTCATGCTCATCATTTTAGTGTCTATTACACTAATAGGCGTTGTGTTCTTTGTAATGTTTACGCAATTGAAAGAGTCGAAAACATTAGAGCCAACAATTGATGAGATTTTAGAAGCGTCAGTTGATGTACCAGAAATTACAACAAATTTAGCGGACAAACGGTTTGTGAAAATGCAGTTAAAAATACAAACAAATGGCAAAAAGTCGGCTGAAGAGTTAGCAAAACGTGATTTCCAAGTGAATAATTTAATTATTCAAGAATTATCAGAAATGACACAAGAAGATTTAAAAGGTAAGGAAGGAAAAGTATTGTTTGAAAAAACATTAAAAGTTCATATTAATGACTTAATGCAAGTGGGTGAGGTTAAACAAGTTTACATAACCTCCTACATCATTCAGTAAAAGAAACATCTTTGAAATGGAGGTGGGCAAATGGCAGGAGATGTAATGTCCCAATCCGAGATTGATGCGCTATTATCCGCGATATCAACTGGAGAAATGTCAGCAGATGACATGAAAAAAGAAGAGGAAACTAGAAAAGTAAAAGTATATGATTTCAAACGTGCTCTTCGCTTTTCGAAAGACCAAATCCGAAGTTTGACCCGAATACATGAGAATTTTGCAAGACTACTTACAACATTCTTCTCAGCACAACTAAGAACATATGTACAAATTACAGTGGCATCGGTTGACCAAATACCGTTTGAAGAGTTTGTTCGATCAATTCCGAACATGACATTAATAAATGTATTTGAAGTACCGCCGTTAGATGGTAATATTTTAATGGAAATTAACCCGAATATTGCTTATTCAATGTTAGACCGTTTAATGGGTGGTACCGGAGCAAGTCATAGTAACGTTGATAATTTAACTGAAATTGAAACGAAAATTATGACGAATTTATTCGAGCGATCATTTGATAATTTACGTGAGGCGTGGGAGAACATTGTCGAAATTGATCCAATGTTAATTGAACTTGAAGTTAACCCACAATTTTTACAAATGATTTCCCCAAATGAAACGGTTGTTGTTATTTCGTTAAATACAATTATCGGAGAAACGACAGGTATGATTAATATTTGTTTACCACACGTCGTTCTTGAGCCAATCGTTCCTAACTTATCGGTACGATACTGGATGCAGGCAAATACGAAAGAGCTTTCTCCAGATCAATCGAAAATGCTTGAAACACGAGTGAAACAATCCGAGTTACCTGTTATTGCTGAGCTAGGTACGACACAAATATCAGTGGAAGATTTCTTAACAATGCATTTAGGGGATGTTATCCAACTAGATCAAAAGTTTGCCAATCCTTTAACATTAAAAGTCGGTTCCTTACCGAAGTTCACTGTACAACCAGGTAAACTTAATAAAAAAATGGCAGTCCAGATTATCGACCCTTTGAAAGGAGGAGACGAAGATGAGTGATGAAATGCTCTCCCAAGAAGAAATTGAGGCTCTATTAAGGGGCGAGACGTTGGAGGATAGAAACAACGTATTAGAACAATCCGCAACAGTTATTGAAGATGAGATTATTGTAGAAGACTATCTAAGTCTGCTTGAACAAGATGCATTAGGAGAAGTAGGGAATATTTCGTTCGGTAGCTCAGCTACAGCACTTTCTGCTTTACTTGGACAAAAAGTTGATATTACAACGCCAAGTATTTCAATGATTAATCGAAATCGTTTAGAAGAGGAATTCCCGCATCCATATGTTGCAGTCCAAGTTGAATATACAATTGGTTTATCTGGCATGAATTTGTTAGTTATTAAACAATCAGATGCTGCAATAATTGCAGACTTAATGCTAGGTGGGGATGGATTAAATCCAAAACCAGAATTAGGCGAAATTCAGCTAAGTGCAGTACAAGAAGCGATGAATCAAATGATGGGTTCAGCTGCAACGTCTATGTCAACTGTATTTAATAAGAAGGTAGATATTTCACCACCATCAATTGATTTAATGAATATTTCTCAAAATGAAGGTCGCGATAATATACCAGATGATGACTTATTAGTACGTGTTTCGTTCAGATTACGTATTGGCGAGCTGATTGATTCGAATTTAATGCAATTATTACCTTTAAACTTTAGTAAAAAAATAGTAAAGTCATTAATGGGGGAAGTTGATGAATCGACACCGGTAGAATCTACACCACAGCCAGCGACTATTCAATCACAACCAGCAGCGCAACCTGCGACGACACAACAGTCAGTACAGCAGCCAGTTCAACAACCACTACAGCAAGAGGCGCAGCAACCGATGTATCAGGAGCCTGTATATCAACAGCCAATGTACCAGCAACCGATGTATCAAATGCCGCAACAACCTGTTAATGTACAACAAGCACAATTTGCAAGCTTTGAACAAGCAAATATAACGCAACAAGAAGCACGTAATTTAAATATGCTTTTAGATATTCCGCTGCAAGTGACGGTTGAGCTTGGTCGTACAAAACGCTCAGTAAAAGAAATTTTAGAATTATCTAGTGGTTCTATTATTGAGTTAGATAAGTTAGCAGGTGAGCCTGTTGATATTTTAGTCAATAGTCGTTTAATAGCTAAAGGTGAAGTAGTCGTTATTGATGAAAACTTCGGTGTGCGTATTACTGATATTTTAAGCCAAGCAGATCGCTTAAATAATTTACGATAGTTTTAAATTGGAGGAATCGACTATGTCAAAAAAGATTTTAATCGTTGACGATGCTGCTTTCATGCGCATGATGATTAAAGATATTTTAACGAAAAATGGCTTCGAAGTTGTAGGAGAAGCAGCTGACGGTGTACAAGCAGTAGAAAAATACAATGAGCTACGTCCGGACTTAGTAACAATGGATATTACGATGCCTGAAATGGATGGAATTGCAGCATTAAAAGCGATAAAAGGAACACATCCAAATGCCGTAGTTATTATGTGTTCTGCAATGGGACAACAAGCTATGGTTATCGATGCCATCCAAGCAGGTGCGAAAGACTTTATCGTAAAACCATTCCAAGCAGACCGCGTAATCGAAGCAATTCAAAAAGCTTTAGGATGATAAAATGAAAGTAAAAAGATCATTGCAAATATGGGTAGTTTTCACCTTACTTGTATTGATTGCTGTTGTAGTACCGACTGAAGCATATGCCAGCCAAAATGGTTACGTTAATGAATGTATTAAAGATACAACTTTATGCGGAAACAGCGCCCCAACAGATGCCGAAGCAGATAATACTGAATCGGCATCTGTCAGTATGGGCCCTTGGGAATACATAAAAATTTTGCTAGCACTTATTTTCGTACTAGCATTATTAATAGGCGTATTAAAGTTTTTAAACAAACGCAATTTAAACTACCAACAAAATAGTATTGTCCGAAATATTGGCGGTCTATCTGTTGGTGCTCAAAAATCTGTTCAACTTTTACATATTGGTAATCATTTATACGTAATCGGTGTAGGGGAAGACGTGCAATTAATAAAAGAAATTACGAACCCTGCAGAAATTGAACAAATTTTAGCATATTACAACGACAAGCATACAAGTGTAGGAACTGCACCATATATAACAGAATTGTTTAAGAAGAAGTCTACGAAAAAAGTTGAAAAACAAACTTTAAATTTTGGAAATATGCTAGATCAACGTTTATCCGAAATAAAAAAAGAGCGTAGTGATGAGCTGGAACGTTGGAAAGAAAAGGAGAATGATAAATAATGAATGATTTTATCTCGATCTTTTCTGAATCTGATCCAACTAATGTTGCTACATCTATAAAACTATTAGTATTATTGACGGTTTTGTCTTTAGCACCGAGTATATTAATATTAATGACTTCATTTGCACGTATTGTTATTGTATTGTCGTTTACACGTACAGCGTTAGCAACACAGCAAATGCCACCTAACCAAGTTATTGTTGGTCTAGCGCTATTTTTAACGTTCTTTATAATGGCTCCGACTTTTCAAGAGGTGAATAAACAAGCTTTACAACCTTTATTTGAAGAGGAAATCGGTCTTGAGGAAGCATATGAGAAGGCGTCTCTTCCATTTAAAGAATTTATGTCCAAGCACACGAGGCAAAAAGATTTAGAGCTCTTTATGGAATATAGCCAAGCAGAGCGTCCAGAATCTGTGGAAGACATTCCATTAACAATGTTAGTGCCTGCCTTTGCCTTAAGTGAAATAAAAACAGCATTTCAAATGGGCTTTATGATTTTCATTCCGTTCTTAGTTATCGACATGGTTGTTGCAAGTACATTAATGTCGATGGGGATGATGATGTTACCGCCTGTTATGATTTCTTTACCATTTAAAATTTTGCTATTCGTCTTAGTTGACGGCTGGTATTTAGTAATGAAGTCTTTACTTCAAAGCTTTTAGGGGATGATACAACATGACACAGGAAATGGTCATTGCAATTGCAGAACGAGCGGTTTATATTGTCCTTATTACATCAGGACCACTATTACTAATAGCGCTAATAACGGGTTTATTGGTGAGTATATTCCAAGCGACGACATCAATCCAAGAACAAACTCTTGCTTTCGTACCGAAAATTGTTGCGGTGCTTTTAGCAATCGTATTTTTTGGACCGTTTATGATTTCCCAAATGACGAATTATTTTCACGATATTTTAAATAATTTAATTCGTTACATAGGGTGAACATATGACGGAATTAATACCTAAAATTTCAATTTTATTATTAATCTTTGTCCGAGTTTCTGCATTTTTTGTATCAGTCCCATTATTTTCATATCGTACAATACCGCCTCAAATGAGAATTGCCTTCGCATTCGTTCTTTCATGGATGATGTATTACACATTTTCTATCGAACCAATTCCATTTGATGGGAATTACATATTACTCGTGTTAAAAGAAGCAATCATAGGACTGATGCTCGGTTTGACTGCTTATATTATTATCTCTGCTGTTCAAATAGCAGGTGGATTTATTGATTTCCAAATGGGATTTGCATTAGCAAATATTGTCGATCCTCAAACGGGGGCTCAAAGTCCATTAATGGGGCAGTTTTTTAACTTCCTAGCATTACTTACACTACTAGCTATTAATGGCCACCATTTATTACTAGATGGAATTTTTTATAGCTATCAATTTATGCCGATGGAGCAATTTTTTCCGAATTTCGGTAGTGAGGAAACAGTTGATTTTATTATGAAAATGTTCGTTGCTGTTTTTGCAGTAGCGTTTCAAATGTCAGCTCCAATAGTTGCAACTCTATTTTTAGTGACAATCGCACTCGGGATTACAGGTAAAACTGTACCGCAGATGAATATTTTCGTTATCGGTTTCCCAATAAAGATTGCGGTCGGTTTTCTAGTATTAATTGTTACAATGGCTGTCATGGTCGAAGTGATGCAAAGCTTAATAGAGATGATGATTGTCCAATTACGCAATTTGATGGTTATTTTAGGTGGTGCTTAAAGTGAAACTATACTTAACACTCGATATTCAGTTTTTTGCAGGTGAGAAAACCGAAAAGGCAACACCGAAAAAACGTCAAGATGCGCGTAAAAAGGGACAAGTGTTAAAAAGTCAAGACGTAACAGCGGCAGCTTTATTACTTATTACGTTTATGTTTTTATTTTTCTTTGCTCCTTTTATGCTAGATGGATTGCTATCATTCCTTTTGCAAGCATTTCAGCGCAATATGTTAGTTGAAACATTATCAGCTGATGTAGTAATGAAAATGTATTTTGATTCATTAAAGGAAATGGCGAAGCTCATATTACCTATTATGCTCGTTGCGGTTGTTGCAGGTATTGGAGCTAATTATTTGCAATTCGGATTATTATTTACTACTGAAACATTAAAGTTAGATTTAAAAAAGATAGATCCGATAAAAGGTATTAAAAAAATTATTTCTGTCCGAGCTATTATTAATTTAATTAAGTCTTTATTAAAAGTAATATTTATTGGTACAGTGACAACAGCTGTCATTTGGACGAATTTGGATAAAGTACTCTCGCTAACATTTCATAACCCGTGGGAAACACTATCGACTGTTGCTTACTTAACTGGAATAATGGGGATTGCTGCTTCGCTTATGCTCATTTTTATTGCACTTCTTGATTTTTTATATGAAAAATTTGAGTACGAAAAGCAATTAAAAATGTCGAAACAAGATATTAAAGACGAGTATAAAAATAGTGAAGGGGATCCATTAATTAAATCTAAAATCAAACAGCGTCAACGGGAGATGGCTATGCGTCGTATGATGCAAGAAATTCCAAACGCAGATGTTGTTATTACGAACCCTACCCACTACGCGATTGCACTTAAATACGATGAAGATAGTATGGATGCACCTCGCGTTGTTGCGAAGGGGACAGATTTTGTTGCACAGAAAATTAAAATGGTCGCAAAAGAGAATGACGTTATTATGGTTGAAAATAGACCACTCGCTCGCGCCATGTACGATCAAGTTGAAATAGGCGAAACTGTACCAGAAGAATTCTTTAAAACAGTAGCGGAAATCTTAGCGTACGTATACCGTATAAAACGTAAAATTTAGAGCACGAAAGCAGGAGGGACACTTATGAAAATTCGCGATATAGGGGTATTAGCTGCGGTTATATTAATTGTAGCGATGCTCGTTATCCCTCTACCAACGTGGTTATTAAGCTTTTTAATCATTATTAATATAACGTTGGCATTACTTGTTTTACTAACGGCAATGAATATGAAAGAGGCATTAGACTTCTCGATTTTCCCGTCTGTAATTTTATTACTAACATTGTACCGTTTAGCATTAAGTGTTTCGACAACGCGAGCAATTTTAGCTTACGGTGACGCAGGAGAAGTTGTTGAAACGTTCGGGAATTTCGTGACAGGCGGAAATATATTAGTCGGTCTCGTAATTTTCTTGCTATTAGTTATTATCCAGTTCATCGTTATTACAAAAGGAGCGGAGCGTGTTGCAGAAGTAGCTGCTCGTTTCACACTAGATGCGATGCCTGGTAAACAAATGAGTATTGATGCCGACTTAAATGCGGGTATTATTTCCGAAAAAGAGGCACGAGAACGTCGGGAAAAAGTTTCTGGGGAAGCGGATTTCTACGGTGCGATGGATGGTGCGACGAAATTCGTAAAAGGGGATGCCATCGCCTCGATTATTATGGTATTTATCAATTTATTATTTGGTATGATCATAGGAATGATGCAGCTTGATTTGAGTTTTGGAGAAGCGGCTTCAAAATTTTCGATTTTAACAGTCGGGGATGGATTAGTATCGCAAATACCAGCATTACTCATTTCAACAGCAACTGGTATCGTTGTAACTCGTGCAGCATCAGATGGTAACTTAGGTGAAGATATTACAAAACAATTATTTGCCCAATCAAAGTTATTGTATGTTGCAGGGGCGACAATTTTCTTGCTAGGTTTATTTACGCCGATTCCTTTCTGGATTACGATTCCGATTTCAGGCGCGTTAATTATTGGTGCTTGGTTAATGGATCGTAAAAAAGTAGAAGATCCTGAAGAACTACTTGAAATGGAGGAAGAAGTGGCGGCTGATACGATGAAGAGTCCTGAAAATGTAGTGAACTTATTAAGTGTTGACCCTATTGAGTTTGAATTTGGCTACGGCTTAATTCCACTAGTAGACGCTGCACAAGGTGGAGATTTATTGGACCGTGTCATCATGATTCGTCGTCAATTAGCACTTGAGCTAGGGATCGTTATTCCGGTTGTACGTATTCGAGATAATATTCAGTTACAGCCGAATGAATATCGTATAAAAATAAAAGGCAATGAAATGGCGCGAGGGGAACTATTACTGGATCACTATTTAGCGATGAGTCCTGGTGATGATGACTCAATTGATGGTATTGATACAATCGAACCGTCATTTGGATTGCCAGCGAAGTGGATTACAGAGCAAGTGAAAGAGGAAGCAGAAATGTTTGGATATACAGTTGTAGATCCACCTAGTGTTGTATCAACTCACTTAACAGAAATGATTCGTGCAAATGCCCACGAATTACTTGGACGCCAAGAAACGAAGCAACTTATCGACCATTTACGCGAAACGCATTCAATTTTAGTAGAAGAATTAACGCCAACGCCATTATCGATTGGTGAAATTCAAAAAGTGCTAGGAAAATTATTACGCGAAAATGTTTCTGTACGTAACTTACCTATAATTTTTGAAACGCTAGCAGATTATTCGAAATTAACTAGTGATACAGATATATTAACGGAATATGTGCGGCAAGCATTAGCTAGACAAATTACAACACAATACGTGAATGGACAGCCAGCATTGAAAGTTATTACCGTATCCGCGAAGATCGAAAAACTTGTTGCCGACAGCATTCAGCAAACAGATCATGGGAATTATTTAGCAATGGACCCACAAGAGTCACAATTTGTGTTAGAAGCGATCGCAAATGAAGTTGAGCGAGTATCTTATATGGAACAATCGCCACTTATTTTATGTTCGCCTGGGGTACGTATGTACTTGCGTCAATTAACCGAGCGTTATTTCCCGCAAATACCTATATTAAGTTACAATGAATTGGACGCAGCCGTTGAAATCCAAAGCGTTGGGGTGGTGAATGTTGAATGAAAATGAAAAAATATAATGCGCCATCAATAGCGGAGGCGATGAAGCTCATTCGTGCAGACCTTGGTGATGATGCAGTTATTATTAATTCAAAAGTTGTCGTAAATAAAAAGTTTTTTGGCTTAATTAAAAATAAAAGTTTTGAAGTTGTTGCAGGGCTAGATAAGGTGGAAAAGAAACTTGCTTTTCCACCGCTACCTGAACTGCATTCAATTGTCTCACCGCCACAAGTTGCAAAAGAGGCAACAACATCGATGTCTGCAAATAGAGAAGATTCTAAAGTTGACACAATGATGACTGCGGAATTGAAAAAAGAGATTGCTGATTTAAAATCTATTATGCAATCAATGCAAAGACAATCTATTCAGTCACAATATCCTGATGAGCTCTTGCCTTTTATCGATTTCTTAAAGAGTCAAGAGCTAAATGAAGAGCTTATCACACAAATTAGTGATGAGCTTTTTACGCATATAAAAAAGGGCGAGCCTATTAACTTAACGACGATGCGCTTAATTACTGAGCGATTTCTATGTGAGAAATTAAATGAACAAATAATTAGTGGTTTATCATATAATAAAAAATTTATTAATGTGTTAGGTCCTACTGGTGTTGGTAAAACAACAACCATTGCAAAAATGGCTGCTCGCGCTGTATTAGAAAAAAAGAAAAAAATCGGTTTTATTACTACAGACACATACCGTATTGCTGCGATTGAGCAATTAAAAACATATGCAGGTTTACTTCAAGCTCCAATTGAAATAGTTTATAATGCTGAAGATTATAAAGTGGCAATTGAAAAGCTAGCTCATTTAGATTTGGTGTTTATTGACACTGCAGGTCGGAATTATAAAGAAGCAAAATATGTAGATGATTTACAAAAGTTAATTGATTTTAGTGCGGAGGCTGAGTCGTTACTCGTCCTATCATTAACGTCAAAAGAACGTGATTTAGAAACAATTATTGAACAATTTGACAAAATTCTGATCGAAAAGTTCGTATTTACGAAGCTTGATGAAACAAATTCTATTGGCACTATGTTTAATTTAATGATTAAATATAAGAAGGGACTTGCTTACTATACTAATGGACAAGAAGTACCAGAAGATATAGCAGAACCATGCCTAGAAGATTTATTAGAATTGCTCTTTCAAGGAGAAATTAAATGAGAGATCAAGCTGAAATGTTACGAATGAAAATGCTACAAAGTCAAGGAGCTCTTGGTAAGTCGATTGCCGTAGTGAGCGGAAAAGGTGGCGTAGGGAAAAGTAATTTTACAACAAATTTTGCATCATTACTTGCAAAAGAAGGAAAAAAAGTAGTTATATTAGATATGGATATAGGAATGGGCAATATTCATATTTTAATTGGGAAATCTGCTAATAATAGTTTGCTAGATTATTTAGAAGGCAATTTAGCAATTGAAGATGTCATATTTGAAGGTCCTAATAATTTCCATTACATTTCGGGTGGCTCTAGTATGTCCACATTAATGGAATGGTCAGATCATATGTTTGAGGCTTTAATTGATGCATTTCATCAGCTTCAAAAGAAATTTGATTATATTTTATTTGATATGGGGGCAGGGGCAACAAATTGGGCACTTGAGTTGCTCGTATCAATTGATGAAATTATAGTTATTTCAACAGCGGAGCCAACCGCCATTATGGATGCCTATTCAATGATGAAGTATATTCATTTAAAAGATAAAGAAAAAACATTTTATCTATTATGTAATCGTGCCTTTTCAAGAGAAGAAGGTCAAGATACACTACATCGCTTGGCAGGAGCGATGCAAAAGTTTATGTCAAAAGATGTCGTTATACTAGGCTCATTGCCAGAAGACCCTGTTGTACGCAAAGCGGTGAGGGAACAAGTGCCGTTTTCAATTCTCTACCCAGATGCGCCTATCTCAAAAACGATGCAGCGAATTGTGCAACGTTTTATTAACGAACAAACAAATGAAGTACATGTACATGAGGAGTCAAATAAATTTTTATCTAAACTAAAAAGTATTTTTTCGAAAGGACGTGATTAATTGGGACTCTCGAATAAAAGTAAGTTGTTAATCGTAGATGATTCGGCTTTTATGAGGAAACTAATTAGTGACTTTTTTGTCGGAAATGCAAATGTAGAAGTAGTTGGTACAGCTCGAAATGGAAAAGATGCCATTGCTAAAATTCAACAATTAAAGCCGGATGTTGTCACAATGGATGTCGAAATGCCGGAAATGAATGGTTTAGATGCGCTAAAAGAAATTATGTCCATTTGTCCTGTACCTGTCATTATGTTATCGAGTACGACGCATCGAGGAGCGGAAAACACGTTAACAGCTATGGAAAATGGCGCTGTTGATTTTGTAGCAAAAACGAGTGGTGCCATTTCCCTTGATTTACATAAAATTAAAGACGAATTGATTCATAAAGTGGAAGAGACGTCGCAAGTTTCTGTTGCGAAGTTAAGAAAGCCAAGAAAAATGCCGAAAATAAAAGTAGGTGTTACGCAACCAGTAAAAAACGTCACTGCAAGTATTTCTAAACAAACAGAACAAATAAGTATACAGCCTGTAAATGCATCAAAACGTAACTGGAGTAAATCATCAAAGAAAATTATTTTGATAGGTACTTCTACGGGCGGACCACGGGCATTACAGGAAGTTATTACTAAAATTCCGGCGAATGTAAATGCACCCATTTTAATTGTGCAGCATATGCCAGCTGGATTTACGAAATCGCTAGCAAATCGTTTAGATCAGTTAAGTGATATTCGTGTCAAAGAAGCCGAACAAGGTGATATTTTGCAAAATGGAGTTGCTTATATCGCTCCAGGTGGCTACCATCTAAAATTACGGAAAATTGGCACAGCGTTTGGAATTATGCTCGATGATAATGAACCGCCTTGTTCTGGTCACCGTCCTTCTGTTGATGTAATGTTCGAAAGTGTGAGCAAGTTCACTGAAATGGACAAAATTGCAGTTATTATGACGGGGATGGGCCACGATGGCTCTAGAGGATTAAAATCATTAAAGCAAAAAGGAAATGTCATAGCTATTGCAGAGTCAGCAGAAACTTGTATAGTTTATGGAATGCCGAAAGCTGCCGTGGAAACGCAGCTTGTAGATGATGTGGCAGATGTTGACGATATTACACTAACAATAATGAAATATATGCATTAAAAGGGGTGTCCTCTTATGGAAGTTAATCAATATTTAGAAATGTTCATTGATGAAAGCAAAGAGCATTTACAAGCTTGTAGTGAACATTTATTAGAATTAGAGAAGAATCCGGAAGACTTGGCAATTGTCGGTGAAATATTCCGCTCTGCACATACATTAAAGGGTATGTCTGCAACGATGGGCTTCGAGGATTTAGCAGATTTAACGCATAAAATGGAAAATGTTTTAGATGCTATTCGTAACGAAAAAATTAAAGTAACACCAGAAATTTTTGATGTTGTGTTTGAATCTGTTGACCACTTAGAAGAAATGGTAATGGATATTGCCGATGGAGGGGACGGGAAACGTGACGTTCAATCGACTGTGGAGAAATTAAAGCGAATTGAGTCAGGTGAGACTGCTCTTGCACCAATCACTGCTCTGTCGTCCGCTATCGCACAGCAAGCTGCAACAACTATTTCTGCTGATTTACAATTAACATATGATGATTTTGAAAGAGCCGTAATTTCACAATCAATAGAGCAAGGTTTTGTTGCTTATGAAGTCGCAGTTACTTTACGTGAAGATTGTTTATTAAAAGCAGCACGCGTATTTATGGTATTTGAAATATTAGAAAAGAATGGTGATGTTATTAAATCTTCGCCGACAGTAGACATTCTTGAAGAAGAACAATTCGATCAAATATTCCGTGTTGCCTATATTACAAAAGAGTCAGCAGAAGATTTACAAAAGAAATTAATGAAAGTATCTGAAGTAGAGCAAGTGATTGTAACAGCGATTACTGACATGAATTACATAGCAGAAACTGTGCCACAACAAGAAGATACGTCTCAAAATGTGAGCACACTACCTGCAGCTAAACAGGAAGTAGGCGCACAAAAATCACAAGTACAAACAACAAATGCTAAAAGTAATGGCCATACATCTAGTAAAACAATTCGTGTAAATATTGAACGTCTAGATATTTTAATGAATCTGTTCGAAGAGCTTGTTATTGATCGTGGTCGCTTGCAATCAATTTCTACAGAAGTAAATCATCTTGAATTAAACGAAACAGTAGAACGTATGAGTCGTGTAATGGGCGACTTACAAAACATTGTTTTAACGATGCGCATGGTACAAGTTGAAACTGTATTTAACCGTTTCCCGAAAATGGTACGACAGCTGTCTCGTGACTTAAATAAAAAAATCAATCTTGAAATAATTGGTGCTGAAACAGAGCTTGACCGTACAGTAATTGATGAAATTGGCGATCCGCTCGTGCATTTAATACGTAACTCGCTCGATCATGGAGTAGAAAGTCCGGAAATACGTCGTGCAAAAGGCAAACCTGAAGAAGGTACTGTGCAATTACGTGCATTCCATAGTGGTAACTACGTATTCATCGAAATTGAAGATGATGGCGCTGGAATCAATCGTGACAAAGTGTTAGCGAAGGCGATTTCAAAAGGCGTCGTAACACAAGAAGTTGCTAATACGCTTACAGATAAACAAATTAATGAACTAATTTTAGCATCAGGATTTTCGACAGCAGATGTTATTTCAGATGTCTCAGGCCGTGGTGTAGGTTTAGACGTTGTGAAAACTACTATTGAATCATTAGGTGGTAATATTTCAATTGAATCTACACAAGGTGTGGGCTCAGTATTCTCGATTCAATTACCACTAACATTGTCAATCATATCTGTTATGCTCGTTGAAATTGAAAAAGAGATTTATGCAATTCCTCTATCATCAATTATTGAAACATCGATTATCCGCAATTCGGATATTTTAAATGCTCACAATCAAAAAGTGATTGATTTCCGTGGTAAAGTTGTACCGCTTGTATTTTTAGAGGAAATTTTCGATGTACCACGCAATGAAGGAAAAGACGATGAGTTCCATTCGGTAGTTATCGTTCGCAAAGGTGAAAAACTTGCTGGGTTAGTAGTAGACTCATTTATTGGGCAACAAGAAATTGTACTAAAATCTTTAGGTAACTACTTATCAAATATATTTGCGATTTCGGGTGCAACAATTCTTGGTAATGGGAAAGTAGCATTAATTGTCGATTGCAATGCTTTAATGAAGTAAGAAGGATGAAAATGAGGTGTGAACTATGACGAATGAAGTTGGGCAAGAGTATATTAAAGTAATTGTTTTTCAATTAGCAGATAAAGAATATGCAATTCCTGTTTCGCATGTACAAGGAATTGAAAAATTAATGCATATTACACGTGTTCCGAAAACGCCGAATTATGTGAAAGGTGTTATTAATTTAAGAGGAGTAGTAACGCCGATTATTGATCTTCGTGAACGTTTTTCTTTACCTATTACTGGAAGTGAAGAGGCGGCTCGTATTATTATTATTACTCTAGATGATATGGAGGTTGGCTTTGTCGTAGACTCTGCGAATGATGTTTTAGACATTGCGGCAAGTTCAATTGAACAACAACCAGAAGTAGTAGGGTCATATGAGGAAGATTTTATTTCGGGCGTAGCGAAATTAGATAAGCGATTATTAATTTTGCTTCACTTAGATAAAGTGCTTAATCCATTAAGCTAAACGATTAATTTTCTAGCTACAACTAAGTATCTAGAATCTACTAAAGTAGGGATATGAAATGAGTATTAATCAAAAAATTACTTCGCTACATTTAGATGTATTAAAAGAGATTGGTAATATTGGTGCTGCCCATGCTGCTACAGCTCTATCTGATTTGCTTGATAAAAAGATCGATATGCGTGTACCGAAAGTAGAAATGGTTACATTCAACGATATGATGGAATTAGCGGGCGGTTCAGAAACTGTTGTTGTCGGAATATTTTTGCGTATTGAAGGAGATGCAGAAGGGAGTATGTTCTTCATATTACCGATAGAGCAGGCGAATCGCTTTATACAGCGCTTAATTCACGATGAGTCATTTGACTTTAATAATCCGCCGGTATCGGAACTAGGCTTGTCAGCTATGCAAGAAATGGGGAATATTTTATCTGGCTCTTATTTATCGGCTCTTTCCGATTTTACAGGTCTTAAAATTTATCCTACAGTACCTGGCTTAAGCGTAGACATGTTTGGCGCTATTATCAGTATCGGGTTAATTGAATTATCACATGTTAGCGATAATGTTATCGTAATCAACACATCCATTTTTGAAGAAGATGTAGCTGATGAAGAAGAAGTTCGTGGACATTTCTTCTTATTACCAGACCCTGATTCATTCGAATCGATATTTAAGGCATTAGGTGTTTCGTAAATGTTATTATCGAATGATGTTGTTAAAGTTGGTATAGCACAAATGGATGTAGTAAAGTTGCCAAAAACGATTCGAACTTCTGGTTTGGGCTCGTGTGTAGGGGTTGTATTATATGATGAATTTAAACAAATTGCAGGTTTAATCCATGTAATGTTACCCGATTCAAGCTTAGGTAGGGCCGATACTATGAATGTAGCTAAGTTTGCTGATACAGGCATTAAAGCGTTAATCGATTTATTAAAATTAGAAGGTGTACAAAGCTTTAAACTAAAAGCAAAAATTGCAGGTGGCGCGCAAATGTTCCAGTTTACATCGGATAAGAATTCAATGAGAATTGGTCCACGTAATGTGGAAGCAGTTAAAAATGAACTTCGAAAAAACGGGATTCCAATTGTGGCGGAAGATACTGGTGGTAGTAGCGGACGCACAATTGAATTTAATCCTGCTACGAGTAAACTTAATATTCGCACAGTAAATCAAGGAGTGAGTGAAATATGATGTTTGGCTCTGTTTTTTACAATTGCTGGGCTGCGCTAATAAGTTTTACAATTTATTTTTTAATTGCAATCATAAATCCGTTTGCAATGCCAATAAGTACATTAATCATTGCTTCTATTGTTGCAATTGTAGGGTTTCTTCTTATGTTTCCTGTACGTTATTTAATGGGTTATGTTTTTTATACGCCAAAAGAAGTAGCGTTTAATGAAGAAACAGCTTCGCACACTGATGAAACTACAACAATCGGGCAACCATTGACAGAACAAAAAAGCACTTCAACGGTTGAATTTGCAGATGAAAGTACAGAAGATATAGCGCAAGTCGTACGCACAATGATGAGCAAAGATGACGACATTATGCTCAGTCGCTAATAAAAATTAATGCAAACATAAAAAGAGTCGAGAAATCGGCTCTTTTTTCTTATGAAAATAAAAAAATCATTCCTTACTATGTCACATATAGTTCGAATGGGGCGTGTGTAAATGACATATTAATTTGCTATAATAATAGTAATAATGCTTTGTTTCGAAAAGAGGTGGATACGGGTGACACAACCGATTCTAGAAGATGAACAAAAACTTTGGCATAGCTGGAAACACGAGCGAGATCCACAAGCTGGGGATATACTAATGAAAAAATATAAGCCACTAGTTTCTTACCATGTGCAACGTATCGGAGCAGGACTTCCTAAAAATGTGTCCCGTGACGATTTGTTTAGTTTAGGTATGATGGGCCTTTTTGATGCGTTAAATAAGTTTGATATAAACAGAGATTTAAAGTTTGATACATACGCTTCTTTTCGTGTAAGAGGTGCGATTATTGACGGATTGCGAAAAGAAGATTGGCTACCCCGTTCAGCACGAGAAAAAGCAAAGCGAATGGAAGCGCAAATTGAACAATTAGAGCAGAAGCTAATGCGCCATGCTACACCAGAAGAGTTAGCGGAACAGATGGGTTTACCAATCGAAGAAATATACCAGATGGTGCATGAGCATTTCTTTTCGAATGTCCTTTCTATAAATGAACAGCAAGATCAAGAAGAGCTAGACGGGATAGCATTTGTAATTCGTGATGATGATACTCGTACGCCGGAACAAGAAACTTTACATACTGAGCTACTGGGAGATCTTGCGAAAAACATAGAGAAATTAAATGAAAAAGAACAGCTAGTGTTAAGTTTATTTTATTCGGAAGAAATGACATTAACCGAAATTGGGGAAATGCTTGAATTATCAACATCGCGCATTTCACAAATTCATTCGAAGGCTTTATTCAAATTGCGCAAATTGCTATCATCTGAAGTAATTGGCATGTAAGGAGGGCTTACAGTGAGTTTAAAAGGGATCGAGCTGCAAATTGCAATTCCGAAAACATTTGATGCGGGTAAATTAGCTGATCAACAACAGCAAAATACAATACATCAACAAATGCATGCTAATGAAGCACTAAAAAAGGAAATAGAACGTAAACAATTTACGGTGAATGATACAGATGGGATGGATAATATTTCAGAAGATGAAGAAGGACAAAATAGCTCTGAACAGCAATTAGCCCAAAAGAAACATGAACAAGCACAAAAAGAACAAGAAAAAATTAATCATCCGTTTAAAGGGAATTTTATCGATTATAGTGGGTAGGAGAAAAAATGAATTCAGTCGTATTTATACTATTGATAGGACTTGTAATTTCACAACTAGTTATTTTTTATTTAATTATTTTGTTAAATAATAAAGTGGCGAAATTTAAAGATTTAGAAGTCCGTCAAGATCAGTTAATGCAAGAAATGGACAATGCGATAGGCGTTTATTTAATCGAAATGCGTGAAGAAAATGACCGCCTTATCGAGCAATTGAATACGGTGAAGATAGAGCAATCTATTCGAACTAATGTGTCAGAACAAGCCCATATAGAAAAAGTGCAGCAAGCATATGTGCCGCCAACGGTAAATGGGCAGGGTGAACAAACACCACAAGAAATGGAACAAATGGCTGAAAAGAAATCCTTTATACCGAAAAATATGGCGGCAAGCGCATATAATCGTCAAAAGGCACAAGTGCAGGAGTTGGCACCAAAAAAGTTAGACGAAGTGGAACAAAAAAATATATCATTCGAACAACAAATTGTAGACTTATACAAAGCGGGACAATCAATTGAGGAAATTGCGAAACAAACGCAAAAAGGTAAAACGGAAATAGAATTATTACTTAAGTTCCGTGCGTGAAATGGTTGCATGACATCATTTATTATGTTATATTTTAAAACGGTGTTAACAATACACACGCATTTTGATGTAGTAAGTGGTGCTCGTGTGCGCGCGGGTTGCTTGTTACAGATGAAAAATGCGGAGGAAAAAAACCAAACATTTAGGAGGAAACACTCATGTCAGTAATTTCAATGAAACAATTACTTGAAGCTGGTGTACATTTCGGTCACCAAACTCGCCGTTGGAACCCAAAAATGAAGAAATATATCTTCGTTGAGCGTAACGGTATTTACATTATCGATTTACAAAAAACAGTTAAAAAATTAGAAGAAGCTTACGACTTCATGCGTCAAGTTGGCCAAGATGGTGGTAAAGTTCTTTTCGTAGGTACAAAAAAACAAGCTCAAGAAGCTATTAAAGACGAAGCTGAACGTTCAGGTAACTACTACATCAACCAACGTTGGTTAGGTGGTACTTTAACAAACTTCGGTACTATTCAAAAACGTGTTGCACGTATGAAAGAAATCGAAAAAATGGAAGAAAACGGTACTTTCGAAGTTCTTCCTAAAAAAGAAGTTATCCAACTTAAAAAAGAGCACGAGCGTCTAGTTAAATTCTTAGGCGGTATCCGTGATATGAAAGCTATTCCGGACGTAATGTTCGTAGTTGACCCTCGTAAAGAGCGTATCGCTGTTGCTGAAGCTCGTAAATTAAACATCCCTCTAGTAGGTATTGTTGATACAAACTGTGATCCAGATGAAATCGACTACGTAATCCCTGCTAATGATGATGCTATTCGCGCTGTTAAATTATTAACTGCTAAAATGGCTGATGCTCTAATCGAGTCTAAACAAGGTGAATCAGAAGCTACAGCTGAAGAAACAGCTGCAGAATAATTCCCTGTTACAAAAAGGTGATAAGTGGCTGATACCTCTTATCACCTTTTTTTAAGAAATAGACTTGAGAGAAGCGTTCGCATATTTGTCACGTAACAAAATCGACTAGTATGACAATCGCTTTTACAAAGTCCCATTTTTTATAAACCAAGTTACAATAAGCAACAGATAAACTAGTTTGTTTAATTATTATTATCCCCAAGGAGGAAACTCAAATGGCAATTACTGCACAATTAGTAAAAGAACTACGTGAAAAAACTGGCGCAGGTATGATGGACTGCAAAAAAGCATTAGTAGAAACTGACGGTAACTTAGAAGCTGCTATCGACTTCTTACGTGAAAAAGGACTTTCTTCAGCTGCTAAAAAATCAGACCGTATCGCTGCAGAAGGTACTACTTACATTTTAGAACAAGGTAATGAAGCGATCCTTTTAGAAGTAAACGCTGAAACTGACTTCGTTGCGAAAAACGAAAAATTCCAAGTTTTAGTATCTGAATTAGCTGCACACTTACTTGCAACTAAACCAGAATCAGTAGAAGCTGCTTTAGAAACTACAATTGGTGATGTTAAAGTTGTTGACTATATTTCTACAGCAATCGCTACAATCGGAGAAAAAATCTCTCTTCGTCGTTATGAAGTGAAAACTAAAACTGATGCAGACGCTTTCGGTGCTTACCTACACATGGGTGGACGTATCGGCGTATTACTAACTTTAGAAGGTTCTACTGATGCAAGTGCTGCTAAAGATATCGCTATGCACATCGCTGCTATTAACCCAACATACGTTTCTCGTGACGAAGTATCTGCTGATGAAGTAGAGCGCGAGCGTAAAGTGTTAACTGAGCAAGCTTTAAACGAAGGCAAGCCAGAAAATATCGTAGCGAAAATGGTTGAAGGTCGTCTTGGTAAATACTTCGAAGACGTTTGCTTATTAGACCAAACTTTCGTTAAAAACTCAGATCAAAAAGTTCGTGATTTCGTAAAATCAACTGGTGGTAACGTAACTGGTTTCACTCGTTACGCTGTTGGTGAAGGAATTGAAAAACGTGAAGATAACTTCGCTGAAGAAGTAATGAGCCAAGTTAAAGGTAACTAATCTTATAACTCAATTTTGTTAGGGAACACATTTTACGTGTTCCCTATTTTTCAAGGGAATTGAAGGCTTAATGCCGAAATTGGATTTTGCTTTAGAAAACTGAAATTCTTTAATCTTATTTTTGTAGCAGAAACGTCTTTTCATAAAAGACCATATTTAAGTTGAAAAATCTAAAATGGCTACATAAAGCTAAAAATAGCTATTTTATTTAAAATAGAATAAAACATTCATGCAGTAGCTTGTATTTGAAGTGGAAACATGCTAATTAATAGCTTGAATGTAACATATTAAGTGACGGAGGTTTACTATGAGTGTGCCACAATACAAACGAGTAGTAATAAAACTAAGCGGCGAAGCATTAGCAGGGGAAGTAGGCTTCGGTCTATCGCCAAAAATTATTAAAGATGTTGCTGCAGAAGTGAAGCAAGTAGTGGATCTTGGAGTAGAAGTTGCAGTAGTAGTAGGCGGCGGTAACATTTGGCGCGGTAAAGTAGGTAGCGAAATGGGTATGGACCGTGCTGCTGCTGATTATATGGGTATGCTAGCAACGGTGATGAACTCACTAGCACTTCAAGATGCATTAGAAAAACTAGGTATTGAAACGCGTGTACAGTCATCAATCGTAATGACACAAGTAGCAGAACCATACATTCGTCGTAAAGCTGTACGTCACCTTGAGAAAAAGCGTGTTGTTATCTTTGCGGCAGGAACTGGAAATCCATTCTTCTCAACAGATACAACAGCGGCATTACGTGCAGCTGAAATTGATGCAGAAGCGATTTTAATGGGTAAAAATAATGTGGATGGTGTATATTCTGCTGATCCAAAAGTAGATCCAAACGCGGTGAAATATGATGAATTATCATACTTAGATGTTATTCAACAAGGATTACAAGTAATGGATTCAACTGCGTCTACCTTATGTATGGACAATGATATCCCATTAATTGTATTCTCATTAATGGAAGAAGGAAATATTAAACGTGCCGTACTTGGAGAAAAAATCGGTACAGTTGTTAGGAGGAATTCATAATGACAAAACAAGTATTAGAACAAGCAAAAGAAAAAATGACAAAATCACTTAATGCCTATTCTCGTGAATTAGCATCAATCCGTGCTGGACGTGCTAACGCATCTTTACTTGATCGCATTACTGTAGATTATTACGGTGCACCTACACCAATTAACCAACTTGCAGGTGTTTCTGTGCCAGAAGCTCGTTTACTAGTGATTTCACCTTATGACAAAACAATTTTAGGTGAAATCGAAAAAGCGATTATGAAATCAGATATTGGTATTACACCATCAAATGACGGAACAATAATCCGATTAATGATTCCTGCTTTAACAGAAGAGCGTCGTAAAGATTTAGTAAAAGTAGTGAAAAAAGAAGCGGAAGAAGCGAAAGTAGCAATTCGTAATGTACGTCGTGATGCAAATGATGATCTGAAAAAAGCAGAAAAGAATGGCGAAATTACAGAAGACGATTTACGTGGTTATGGTGATGACATTCAAAAATTAACAGATGAATTCATCGCAAAAATTGACGATGTAGCAAAACAAAAAGAGCAAGAAATTTTATCTGTATAATTTTCAGACAAAAGTTTAGAATTCTTTTGTAAGAGTATTGTTTAAGCATTTGCGCTTTCCCGATGAAAGTTCTCCAACATTGGTCGGAGAAAAGTTTGCGGGAATACAATTTTCTTATAAGAACTTTATTTGGATTAAGACGTCCTGCTAGAAAGGGCGTCTTTTTCTTTCATGTTGTTGTAAGATGCAAAGTTGCATCATAAACTAGAAGTACATAAGGAAGCGAATGTTTTAGTAGAAATAAAAGGACACATTAAGCTCTTTTTGATATGATAAAAAGTATATGTCCGATATGTTGGCATTTGGGGGAATAGGCTATGTTTAAAAAGCTGTTAGGAAAAAAATCAAATAAAAGTGAGGCTATACTGCAACGGAGTGCAGAGCTAGTTGATGAAAAAGTTCCTTCCCATATTGCGATTATTATGGACGGCAATGGTCGTTGGGCAAAAAAACGTGCGATGCCACGAATTGCAGGACACCATGAAGGAATGAAAACGGTAAGAAAAATAACACGATATGCTTGTGATTTAGGGATTGATGTTTTAACGTTATATGCTTTTTCAACAGAAAACTGGAAGCGGCCTAAATCAGAGGTGGAATTTTTAATGGGCTTACCAGAACAGTTTTTGAACTCGTTTTTACCTGAATTGATGGAGCGTAATATTCGTGTACAAATGATAGGTGAGGAGCAAAATTTACCTAAGCACACACGCAATGCATTAATTAAAGCAATTGATACGACAAAGAATAATACAGGTCTGATTTTAAACTTCGCAATGAACTATGGTAGTCGTGCAGAAATGGTCATGGCTATGCAAGAAATTATGCGTGAAGTTGAAAAAGGTCATTTAACAATCGATGAAATTAACGAAACACATGTAGATCGTTACTTAATGACTTCACACTTACCAGAACCAGATTTACTCATTCGAACGAGTGGTGAAGTACGGTTAAGTAACTTTATGCTGTGGCAGCTTGCGTACACGGAATTTTTGTTTACGGATACATTGTGGCCAGATTTCGATGAGCAATGCTTACTTGAAGCTGTGCAGGAGTATCAAAAACGAAATAGGCGGTACGGTGGGCTGGAAGGAGAAGACGAAAAGTGAAACAACGTATTATAACGGGTATAGTTGCGGCTGCATTATTTATCCCGTTTGTGATGTATGGTGGGTATCCATTTACAATTGTCATATATGCGCTAGCTGCAATCGCCATGTATGAGATTTTACGTATGAAAAATATCGCCATTTTCTCGGTCCCTGGAGTTATAGGTACAATCGGATTATTTGCGATATTGATGCCCGTTACTTGGGAAGAAAAAGTGTATGAAGTGATACACTACGATAAATTTGAGATCGTTTTTATCGCGGTTATTTTATTACTCGTATATTCAGTTTTAATAAAAAACCGCTTTACATTTGATGATGTCGCTTTTGTTGTTCTTGGCGCATTGTATATTGGTATAGGGTTTTATTATTTCATTACAACGCGTGATACAGGTTTAGTCTTTGTTGTTTACGCTCTATTAGTAGTGTGGACAACCGATTCAGGTGCTTATTTTGTTGGGCGCAGTTTCGGGAAAAACAAACTTTGGCCAGAAATTTCGCCCAATAAAACGATTGAAGGTTTTGTTGGAGGTATTGTGATCGCTGTAATTTGTGCAATTATTATGCAACTCATTACGCCGTTTGCACCATCTTATGCAATGCTTATTTTCGGAACAATAGTGTTATCGATATTCGGGCAAATGGGTGATTTAGTCGAATCTGCAATTAAGCGTCATTATAACGTAAAAGATTCGGGCAATATTTTACCTGGTCATGGCGGTATTTTAGATCGCTTCGATAGTTTATTATTCGTATTACCATTATTAAATTTACTGCATTTCGTTAGTTAATGAAGGGAAGTACACACGTTGAAGAAAATTAGTTTATTAGGGGCTACAGGCTCGATTGGCTTGCAAACAATTGATATTTTAAAGGCGCATAAAGAAGTATTTCAGCTTGTTGCTGTATCGTCGGGAAAAAACATTGAAACAACTCGCCTAATTATTGACGAATTGCAACCAGAATTAGTATCAGTTCAATTGGAAACTGATGCATTAGCACTTAGCAAGGACTATCCGCATATTGCATTTACATTTGGGGAAAAGGGGCTTGTAGAAGTTGCGACCCATCCAGATTCGACGGTACTTGTGAATGCGGTATTAGGCAGCGTTGGTTTAGAGTCCACTCTAGCAGCTATTCGCATGGGGAAAACAATTGCTATTGCCAATAAAGAAACGCTCGTTACAGCAGGACATCTTGTTATGGCAGAAGCGAGAAAATACAATGCACCAATTTTGCCAGTGGATAGTGAGCATTCAGCATTATTCCAGTCTATGAACGGCGAAAATCCCAAAAATATCGAACGATTAATTTTAACTGCATCAGGTGGCTCATTCCGTGATAAAACGCGCGATGAATTACGTCACGTCACTGTTAAGGATGCACTGAATCATCCGAACTGGTCGATGGGGGCAAAAATTACAATAGACTCTGCAACGATGATGAATAAAGGGCTTGAAGTTATTGAGGCTCATGTATTATTTAATATGCCGTATGATAAAGTAGACGTTTTATTGCACCGAGAAAGTATTATTCACTCATTAGTTGAGTATCATGATACAAGTGTGATCGCGCAGCTTGGAACGCCGGACATGCGTGTGCCGATTCAATATGCATTAAGCTATCCGGACCGCTTGCCTTTAGTAGGGGGCCAACGCTTAAACTTAGCGCAAATAGGGCAGCTGCATTTTAAAGAAGTCGATTTTGACCGTTTCCGTGCATTAAAGCTTGCTTACGACGCAGGACGAGCTGGCGGTACGATGTTAACAGCGATGAACGCAGCAAATGAAGCAGCAGTTGCACTGTTTTTACAAGAACAAATTACTTTTTTACAAATTGAAGAGCTCATCGAACGTGTAATGCATGCGCATCATAATATTTTACTTCCAGATTTAGAAACAATTTTACACGTAGATAGCGAAACGAGAAAAACAGTTGTAGACATGGTAAAATAGACAAGGAAAATGCTTGTGAAGGTGGGATATTATGCAAACAGTAATTGCATTTATCGTGATTTTTGGCTCGCTCGTATTCTTTCATGAGCTAGGTCACTTCCTGTTCGCAAAACGTGCAGGAATTATGGTTCGTGAATTCGCCATTGGGATGGGGCCAAAAATTTTCGGGATGACAAAAGGAGATACATTATACACGCTACGCCTTTTACCGATTGGTGGCTATGTCCGCATGGCTGGCGATGATTTAGATACGGTTGAATTACAACCAGGTTATCGTGTTGGCTTAATAATGAATGAAGATAATGTCGTTGAAAAAATTATTTTAAATCAAAATAGCCAGCATCCAAATATTTTATTTATGGAAGTAGAGCGTGCTGATTTAGAACATGATTTATGGATTGAAGGCTATGATGAAGACGAAAAATTAGTGCGTTACAATGTATCACGTACAACAGTAGTAGTGGAAAACGGTAAAGAAACAATGATTGCACCGTATGACCGTCAATTTAACGCTAAAACAGTTGGTCAACGTGCAATGACAATTTTTGCTGGACCGCTATTTAACTTTATTTTAGCATTCTTTATTTTCATAGTAGCAGCTTTACTACAAGGGATCCCAACATATGAACCTATTATTACTGAAGTTGTTGATGATGGAATAGCACAAATGGCTGGTATGCAAGCAGGTGACTATGTTAAAGAGTTGAATGGCCAGCCTATTACGACATGGCAAGAACTATCGAAAACGGTTAACGAGAGTTACGGTAAGAAAATTGATATGGTTGTAGAGCGTGATGGTAAAGAGGTCGCACTTGTAATGACACCTAAAACGCTTGAAGACGAAAAAGGCAAAAAGTATGGTCAAATTGGCGTTATGTATCAAACGCCATATGAAAAAGCATCAATTGTACAATCTGTTCAATTAGCAGCAGAAAAAACATATGATACAACGATTATGATATTCCAATTATTGGGTAAATTAGTTACAGGGCAATTATCTATTGATAATCTATCAGGTCCTGTTGGTATTTATAAAACGACAGAAGCTGTTGCGGCAGATGGTATTTTCTATTTAATGCACTGGGCTGGCTTATTAAGTATTAATCTGGGGATTATGAACTTACTACCACTTCCGGCATTAGATGGTGGTCGTTTATTATTCTTTGGATATGAAGCAGTGCGTGGCAAACCAATTGATCGTCAAAAAGAAGGCCTTGTGCATTTGGTTGGAATCGTCTTATTGATGATTTTAATGGTTGTTGTTACATGGAATGATATTCAAAGATTTTTCTTTTAAAAGACAGGCTTTGGGCTTTTTGTGTGAATAACACTAGCGCCCAAAGCTAAATTTGTTTATGCTAACTATATATTATGAATTAAAAGGTGGAACACTTTATGAAACAAAGTTTAACTTTCATTCCAACTTTACGTGAAGTACCTGCTGATGCAGATGTCAAATCACATAAAGCTTTATTGCGTGCCGGATTTATCCGACAAAATGCAAGTGGGGTATATTCTTATTTACCATTAGCTCGAAAAGTGCTATCAAAAATTGAACAAGTTGTACGTGAAGAAATGGAAGCAATCAACTCTGTTGAATTATTAATGCCAGCGTTACAATCTGCAGAGCTTTGGCAACAATCTGGCCGCTGGGAAGCATATGGTCCAGAACTAATGCGTCTTAAAGATCGCCATGACCGTGATTTTGCATTAGGCGCAACACATGAAGAAGTTATTACAACTTTAGTACGTGACGAAATTAAATCATATAAAAAATTACCGTTATCACTGTACCAAATCCAATCAAAATTCCGTGATGAAAAACGCCCTCGCTTCGGTTTATTACGTGGTCGTGAATTCATTATGAAAGATGCGTATTCATTCCATGCGACTCGCGAAAGCTTAGATGAGACGTATGATGATATGTATAAAGCATACTCAAATATTTTCTCTCGCCTCGGTTTAAACTTCCGTGCTGTAATTGCGGATGCAGGATCAATAGGCGGAAAGGGAACTCATGAATTTATGGTGCTTTCTGAAATTGGTGAAGATACGATTGCTTACTCAGATAGTTCTGATTACGCAGCAAACATTGAAATGGCAGAAGTTGTGGTAGACTATAAAGCTAGCGATGTTGCTTTGAAAGAGCTAGAAAAAGTAGAAACACCAAATGTTAAAACAATTGAAGAAGTAAGCAATTTCTTATCAGTAGATGCAGCAAATTGCATAAAATCATTAGTATTTAATATTGATGGTGAATTAATCGTTGTATTAGCACGCGGCGATCACGAAATTAATGATATTAAATTAAAAAATGCATTAGGTGCAACTTCAGTTGAGCTTGCTGAAGAGAACGCAATTAAAGAGCTACTAGGCTGTCTGCCAGGTTCAATTGGTCCTGTGAAACTTCCTATCAATGTTAAAGTAATTGCAGATAATGCGATTAAATCTATTCGTAATGGGGTTGCAGGTGCAAATGAAGATGGTTTCCACTTTGTGAATGTAAATCCTGAACGCGATTTTGCAATTAATGCGTACGAAGATATTCGCTTCATCCAAGAAGGAGACCCATCTCCAGACGGCAAAGGCATCATTAAATTTGCTGAAGGAATTGAAGTTGGTCATATTTTCAAACTTGGTACAACTTATTCAACAAAAATGAACGCGACGTTTTTAGATGAGCAAGGAAAAGCACAACCATTTATTATGGGGTGCTATGGTATCGGTGTTTCTCGCTTACTTGCTGCCGTAGCAGAGCAATTCCAAGATGAAGATGGTTTCGTATGGCCAAAACAATTAGCGCCATATGATGTGCATTTAGTGCCAGTAAACTTAAAAGATGAAGCACAAGCACAGTTGTCGGGTGAGTTATATAGTATTTTAAAATCATATCGCTATGACGTACTATTCGATGATCGTGCAGAGCGCCCAGGTGTTAAGTTTGCTGATGCAGATTTAATCGGCTTACCAGTCCGTGTAACTGTTGGGAAAAAAGCATCTGAAGGCATCGTTGAAGTGAAACTCCGCAGTACAGGTGAAACATTTGAATGGGCAAAAGAGGAATTAGTGGATCGTTTAAACGAGTTTTTCCGTACAAACTAATATATTTTTAGAGAGGGGAAGTACTTATATGTACTTTCCTTTCTTTTCGAATCAAGGAAGGTGAAAGATGTGTCAAATGAGCAAGAGGCAAGAGAACGTTTTCGGACGCTTTTGCAGCAGCTGCAGCTAACGGATGATGTTTATATGTCTTTTTTTGAGAAAGGTGAATTAACACGCCTTTCCGTGCATAAGAAAAATCGTATTTGGCGCTTTGTTATTCAACTGCACAATATATTACCGTATCAATTGTATCAATTGTTTATTGCACGAATGACTGAAACATTTGCCCCGATTGCGAATGTATCACTTGAGATAAATACGACAGCTCCTGTTGTGACTGAAGAACGTATATTAGAATACTGGTTGCCGGCTATTCGTCAGCTTGAAGATATGTCTCCACTTTTAAAAAATCAGTTAATGGAGCAGCAGCCACATTGGACAGGACATAAGTTAATTGTTACAAGTATGCATGAGGTCGAGCATTTATCGTTAAAGGCGAAATATACCGATAAAATAGCTGATAGTTATAAATTATTCGGTTTCTCACATATTCCACTTGAATTTCAGCTAGTTGAGCAGTCTGAAGAAATGAAGCAGGCGCATGAAGCATTTATTGCGAAACGTCAAGAGGAAGAGGCAATATTAGCAAGTCAAGCGCTAGAAGATTTTGCAAAGCGTGAAAAAGAGAAAGCGCAATCTCCTGAATCTGTGCTTGGTGATCGACCATTCCAGCTTGGAGCGCAAATTAAAGATAGTGAAACAGCAGAAATTTGTACGGTGCTTGAGGAAGAACGTTCAATTGTATTAGAAGGTTTTGTTTTTGCTACAGAAATAAAAGTGTTAAAGAGTGGTCGTTCATTATTAGAATTTAAAATGACAGACTATACGGATTCGATTTTAGTAAAAATGTTCTCTCGTGATGATAGTGATGCCGAGATGATGACCCATCTTTCTAAAGGCATGTGGGTAAAAGTGCGCGGCTCAGTTCAGATGGATACGTTTGCGCGAGATTTAGTTGTGATGGCGCGTGATATTTTAGAAATTAAAAAGGAATCACGTAAAGATACAGCACCTGAAGGAGAAAAGCGAGTGGAACTACACTTGCATACACCGATGAGTCAAATGGATGCCGTAACATCGGTAGATAAAATGATCGCACAAGCAGCGAAATGGGGACATCCAGCTATTGCTGTAACTGACCATGCTGTCGTACAAGCTTTTCCTGATGCTTACTCAGCTGGGAAGAAAAATGGCATTAAAATCATTTACGGTCTTGAAGCAAATTTAGTTGATTCTTCTGCGCTTATTGCGTATGAGGAACAGCATATCGAGTTAGAGGACGCTACATTTGTCGTATTTGACGTCGAAACAACAGGCTTATCAACAGTATATGACACAATTATTGAGCTGGCTGCTGTGAAAATTAAAAACGGACAAGTCATCGATAAGTTCGAGCGCTTTGCGAACCCACATAAACCTTTGACAGCAAATATTATTGATTTAACACATATTACAGATGATATGTTGAAAGATGCACCAGAAGTAGAAGATGTAATACGAGAGTTTTATAATTTTATTGGTGACAGTATTGTTGTCGCACATAACGCATCGTTCGATATTGGTTTCTTATATGTAGCATATAAAAAATACAATATTACAGATAGGAAGCATCCAGTAATTGACACGCTTGAGCTTTCACGTATGTTAAATCCAACATTAAAAAACCACCGTTTAAATACGCTTTGTAAACGTTATGGCGTGGAACTAACACAACATCACCGTGCGATTTATGATACGGAGGCAACAGGAGATTTAATGCTTCATTTATTAAAAGAAGCAAATGAAAAAGGCGTAAAATTCCACGATGATTTTAATAAGTATATCGGTGGGGATGATAGCTACAAGCAAGCGCGTCCAACGCATTGTACAATATTAGCGGCCGATAATACTGGTTTGAAAAATTTATTTAAGCTCGTTTCAATTGCCCATACAGAAACGTTTTATCGTGTCCCACGTATAAAGAAAAGTGATTTACAAAAGTATCGTGAAGGCTTAATTATTGGGTCGGGTTGTTCGAACGGTGAATTATTTGAAACGATTATGAATAAAACACCAGAAGAAGCAGAGCGTGTAGCGAAGTTTTATGATTATATCGAAGTACAGCCAAAGCCAGTTTATTCACAGCTTATTGCGCGCGGGACGATACACGATGAATGGAACTTAGAGGACATTATTCGTCGTCTCGTGAAACTTGGTAAAAAATTAAATATTCCAGTAGCGGCAACTGGTAACGTCCATTATTTAGATGAAACAGATGGCAAGTTCCGTCAAATATTAGTTGGTTCAATGGGCGGAGCAAACCCGCTAAATCGTTACCCTTTACCAGAAGTGCATTTCCGTACGACAAATGAGATGCTTGCGGAGTTTGACTTTTTAGGACCTGATTTGGCGAAAGAAGTTGTTGTCACAAATACGCAGCTCATTGCCGATATGATTGGTGATGTAAAACCAATTAAAGATGATTTGTATACTCCGAAAATCGAAGGCTCGGATGATGAAGTAACAAATTTAACGTATGAAATGGCGCATCAAATATACGGTGAACATTTACCGGAAATAGTGCAAGCACGTATTGATAAAGAATTAAAATCGATATTAGGGCACGGTTTCGGGGTAATTTATTTAATTTCCGCGAAGCTCGTGAAAAAATCTCTTGCCGATGGGTATTTAGTTGGTTCACGTGGTTCGGTCGGTTCGTCACTTGTTGCGACCTTTATGGAGATTACGGAAGTAAACCCATTACCACCGCATTATATTTGCCCAAATTGTAAACACTCTGAATTCTTCGATGATGGTTCCGTATCATCAGGTTACGATTTACCAAATAAAGACTGTACGGAATGTGGTACACCTTATAAAAAAGACGGCCAAGATATTCCATTTGAAACGTTCCTTGGCTTTAAAGGAGATAAAGTACCTGATATTGATTTAAACTTTTCTGGGGAATATCAACCACAAGCGCATAATTATACGAAAGTGTTGTTCGGTGAGGATTATGTATTCCGTGCTGGAACAATAGGTACGGTCGCGGAAAAAACGGCGTATGGTTATGTACGTGGCTATGCAAATGATCATAATTTGACTTTCCGTGGTGCAGAAGTAGACCGACTTGTACAAGGTTGTACAGGCGTTAAACGGACTACAGGGCAACATCCTGGTGGTATTATCGTAGTGCCTGATTATATGGATATTTACGATTTTTCGCCAGTACAGTTCCCAGCCGATGCACAAGATTCAGAATGGAAGACGACACATTTTGACTTCCATTCGATACACGACAATATATTAAAGCTCGATATTCTTGGTCACGATGATCCGACCGTAATTAGAATGTTGCAAGATTTATCAGGCATTGATCCGAAAACGATTCCGACTGATGATCTTGAAGTAATGAAAATTTTCAGTTCAACAGAATCACTCGGTGTCACAACTGAGCAAATTGGTACGAAAACAGGCACACTTGGTATTCCGGAATTCGGTACACGATTTGTTCGTCAAATGTTAGAGGAAACAAAGCCGTCAACGTTTAGTGAACTCGTGCAAATATCTGGTCTTTCACATGGTACCGACGTTTGGTTAAGTAACGCACAGGAACTAATAAAAAACGGAACATGTGTGTTATCAGAAGTAATTGGTTGTCGAGATGATATTATGGTGTATTTAATTTACCAAGGTCTTGAACCAGCGTTTGCTTTCAAAATTATGGAGTCAGTGCGTAAAGGGAAAGGCTTAACGGATGAAATGGAAGCAGAAATGCGCAAAAATAAAGTGCCGGAATGGTATATTGATTCATGCAAGAAGATAAAATACATGTTCCCTAAAGCGCACGCGGCAGCCTATGTATTAATGGCGGTTCGAATTGCTTGGTTTAAAGTACATTATCCAATCTTGTATTACGCGGCGTACTTTACAGTGCGAGCAGATGACTTTGATTTAATTGCAATGATACAAGGTTCGGCTGTTATTCGAACGAAAATCGATGAAATAAACGCAAAAGGCTTGGAGGCATCGACGAAAGAGAAAAACTTAATGACAGTATTAGAAATTGCACTCGAAATGTGTGAGCGTGGCATGCAATTTAAAACAGTTGATTTATACCGTTCAACAGCTAGTGAGTTTGTCATTGACGGTAATTCGCTCATTCCACCGTTTGATGCGATTCCCGGTCTTGGAACAAACGTTGCAAAACAAATTGTACTTGCCCGTGAGGAAGGCGAGTTTTTATCGAAGGAAGACCTACAACGTCGCGGTCGTGTATCAAAAACACTTATTGAATACATGGATCAGCTAGGTTGCTTAGAAGGGTTGCCAGACGCCAACCAATTATCACTATTCTAATATTGTTTGTGAAATGAGTAAATTTGCATTCGCAAAAGTAATGTGCTATTCTAATTGTAATAATTTGTTGATAGTATCGCAGCAAAAGAGTGGGTTTCTCCCGCTCTTTTCTGTTGTTTAGAACAAGAAGGCAAATTTCCACTGAAAAAACAACAGCTGTTGAAACATCAAATTTCACCATCCGTGGTGGAATTTGTGTTTTATTATGAGAAAAACAGTGACGTAAGGAGGATACGATGAGCAAAGTTACGTCAGTAATCGAACAACTACTAATACCTATTATAGACGAGTTAAAACTTGAGCTAGTAGATATTGAGTTTGTGAAAGAAGGCCGCAATCACTTTCTTCGCGTATATGTTGATACTCCAGAAGGTGGCATTGACATCGAACAGTGCGTGCAAGTTAGTGAACGCCTTAGCTTAATTTTGGATCAAGAAGATCCAATTGAGCAAAACTATTATTTAGAAGTTTCTTCTCCAGGGGCAGAACGTCCGTTGAAAAAAGAAGAAGACTTTCAAAAAGCAATTGGAAAATACATTTATGTGAAAACGTATGAGCCAGTTAAAGATATGAAGGAATTGCATGGCTATTTAATTGCATATACTGAACAAGGTCTAGAAATGGAAATACGTATTAAAACCCGTAAAATCAACATACAAATCGAAAAAGAAAAAGTTGCGCAGGCACGTCTTGCAATAGACTTTTCAGATAAGCAAATTTAGGAGTGAAAATAAATGAGTAGTGATTTACTAGATGCTTTAACTGCTCTCCAAGAGCAGAAAGGCATTTCAAGAGACGTATTAATTGAAGCGATTGAGGCTGCTTTAGTAACAGCGTATAAACGTAACTTTAACCAAGCACAAAACGTTCGTGTGGATTTAAATTTAGACAAAGGTACTATGGTTGTATACTCTCGTAAAGATGTTGTAGAAGAAGTTGAAGACGATCGTTTACAAATCTCTGTTGAAGATGCAAAAATGATTAACCCTGCTTATGAAATCGGTGATGTTTTAGAGCAAGAAGTAACACCACGCAACTTTGGCCGTATTGCTGCTCAAACAGCTAAGCAAGTAGTAACGCAACGTGTTCGTGAAGCAGAGCGCGGTCTTATTTATGAAGAGTATGTTGACCGTGAAGATGATATTGTTGTTGGTACAATTGAGCGTCAAGATCCGCGTCAAATCTATGTTTCACTTGGGAAAGTAGAAGCGGCATTACCTTTAAATGAGCAAATTCAAGGCGAAGTGTACAAACCACAATCACGTATTCGCGTATATATTACAAAAGTAGAACGTACAACTCGTGGACCTCAAGTGATCGTTTCTCGTACTCACCCTGGTTTATTACGCCGCTTATTTGAAATGGAAGTTCCTGAAATTTTCGATGGTACTGTTGAAATTAAATCAATTGCACGTGAAGCAGGAGACCGTTCAAAAATATCGGTATATGCACATAATGAAGAAGTAGATCCAGTTGGCTCATGTGTAGGGGCAAAAGGTGCACGTGTACAAACAATTGTCAATGAATTAAACGGTGAAAAAATTGATATCGTAGAATGGTCTGAAGATCCAATCGTATTCGTTGCAAATGCACTTAGTCCATCAAAAGTATTAGATGTACAAGTGAATGAGGAAGAAAAATCAACAACAGTAGTTGTACCTGACTATCAATTATCATTAGCAATCGGTAAGCGCGGTCAAAACGCGCGCCTTGCAGCGAAATTAACAGGTTGGAAAATTGATATTAAGAGCGAAACAGATGCGCGTGAATTAGGAATTTATCCTTCTGAAACAAGCACATTCGTTCCTCAAAATGATGATGAATTGTATAATGATGTCGCATACGATTTATACCAAGACGACGAAGAGTAATCATCATGTGACTTTTTCGTACGAATGCTTTTGTAGGGAAGGTGAATGCTGATGTCGATTAATAAAAAAATACCATTACGTAAATGTGTAGCAACGGGTGAAATGTATCCGAAAAAAGAAATGTTTCGTGTTGTACGTTCCAAAGAAGGTGAAGTATCTGTTGATGTAACAGGTAAAAAATCTGGACGTGGCGCTTACGTTTCTAAATCGGAGCAGGCAGTCGAAATAGCGCGTAAAAAAAATATTTTAGAGCGCCAACTAGAAGCGAAAATCCCGGATGAAGTGTATGAGGAATTGCTAACACTAATTCGCAGGGAGTCGATTTTATGAACAACGTAGCTGTCCTGCAAATGTTAGGATTAGCGGCTAGAGCTCGAAAAGTAATATCTGGAGAAGAATTAGTCGTAAAAGAAGTGCGCGGAGGCGGTGCTAAGCTTGTCTTGCTCGCTTCTGACGCTTCAGCAAATACGGCCAAAAAGATTCAAGATAAATGTACGTACTACAACGTTGAGTTTCATGTATTTGGAGATCGTTATGATCTAGGACATGCTACAGGAAAGGAAGCACGTGTAGCTTTAGCTATTACCGATATTGGGTTTGCAAAAAAAATGTCTAGTCTACTCAACGAAAAATAATCGGGGGTGAGCAGATGAGCAAAATTAGAGTTCATGAATATGCGAAAAAGGTAAATAAAACGAGTAAAGAAGTAATTGAACAGCTCACTAAGCTTGATGTAAACGTAATAAACCATATGTCAATGCTTGAAACGGGCACTGTTTCAAAACTTGATTCTGTCTTTCAGCAAGTAGCAGAACCGAAAAAAGCAACTTCTTCAATAGCGCAAGCTAAAGAAGAAAAACCTTCTAAAGGTCAACAAGCAAAAGCGGCAACACGTCCGCAGACTAATCAACAACAGTTTAAGAAAACGAGCAATACTCCCCAAGCGGAGCAAAACAATACGTCACAGAGTGACAAATCTAAGAATGTAAAAGGTAACCAAAACAGAAATATGACACAAAATAACAATAATAATAGTCGTGGAAATAGCGGCGGTAATAAGAATAACAATAATAATAAAGGTGGCTTCAATCAACGTAAGAAACCAGGTATCAATGGTGGAAAACGTCGTACACATAGACCACAACAACCAATTCAAGTAGTACAAAAAGAATTACCAGAAAAAATTACGTTTTATGAATCATTATCAGTTGCTGAGCTTGCGAAAAAATTACATCGCGAGCCATCTGAACTAATTAAAAAATTATTCATGCTTGGCGTAATGGCAACAATTAACCAAGAGTTAGATAAGGATGCCATCGAGTTAATTTGTACAGACTACGGGGTAGAAGTTGAAGAAGAAATAAGAGTCGATATTACAGACCTTGAAACGCATTTCGAGCAAGAAGTAAATGAAGACGAGTTAAGTGAACGCCCACCTGTAGTAACGATTATGGGACACGTTGACCACGGTAAAACAACATTACTTGACTCAATTCGTAATACAAAAGTAACAGCTGTTGAAGCTGGTGGTATTACGCAGCATATTGGCGCTTACCAAGTAACTGAAGGCGACAAAAAAATTACGTTCCTTGATACACCAGGACACGCTGCGTTTACAACAATGCGTGCGCGCGGTGCGAAAGTAACGGATCTTGCGATTATCGTAGTAGCTGCAGATGATGGTGTAATGCCTCAAACTGTAGAAGCGATTAATCACGCAAAAGCTGCTGAAGTGCCAATTATCGTTGCAGTAAATAAAATGGATAAACCTTCAGCAAACCCTGATCGCGTTATGCAAGAATTAACAGAGCACGGTTTAGTGCCAGAAGATTGGGGCGGCGATACAATTTTCGTTCCAATTTCAGCACTAAAAGGTGAAGGGATTGACCAATTATTAGAAATGATTTTACTTGTTTCTGAAGTGGGCGAATTAAAAGCAAATCCTAAACGTGCGGCACTCGGAACTGTAATTGAAGCGCAACTTGATAAAGGTCGCGGTTCAGTCGCTACACTTTTAGTACAAGACGGTACACTACGTGTTGGAGACCCAATCGTAGTAGGTCATGCATACGGTCGCGTTCGTGCAATGGTAAATGACCTAGGTCGTCGAGTAAAAGAGGCTGGTCCATCTACACCAGTCGAAATTACTGGTTTGAACGATGTACCACAAGCGGGTGACCGTTTCGTAGTATTCGAAGATGAGAAAACAGCTCGTCAAGTTGGTGAATCTCGCGCGATGACAGCAATTCAAGCGCAACGTTCTGAAAAACAACGTGTAACGCTTGATAACTTATTCGAGCAAATGAGCCAAGGCGAAATGAAGGAATTAAACTTAATCGTGAAGGCTGACGTACAAGGTACAGTTGAAGCGATGGCTGCCTCACTAATGAAAATCGATGTAGAAGGCGTTAACGTAAAAATTATTCACACAGGTGCAGGTGCGATTACAGAATCAGATATTTCACTTGCAGCAGCTTCTAATGCAATCGTAATTGGCTTCAACGTTCGTCCAGACGTGAATGCGAAACGCGCAGCAGAAGAAGAAGGTGTAGATATTCGTTCACACCGTATAATTTATAAAGTAATTGAAGAAATTGAACAAGCGATGAAAGGGATGCTTGATCCAGAATACGAAGAAAAAATCGTTGGTCAAGCAGAAGTTCGTCAAACAATTAAAGTATCAAAAATCGGTACAATCGCAGGTTCATACGTTACTGAAGGTAAAATGCTACGAGATGCAGGCGTACGTATTATCCGCGAAGGCATCGTAATTTTTGAAGGTGAGCTGGACTCATTAAAACGTTTCAAAGACGATGCAAAAGAAGTAGCAAAAGGATACGAATGTGGTATTACTATTAAAAACTTCAACGACATTAAAGAAGGCGACATTATCGAAGCCTTCGTAATGGAAGAAATTGTTCGTAAATAATGATTGTGTACGCAGAAGTTGAATTCATTATTCAAACTGCCCATTCGTTGAAAGAAAAACGTGCGGTGCTGCAACGCATGATGACGAGAACGAAGCAAAAGTTCAATGTATCGGTTGCGGAAATTGATCATCAAGATGTTTGGCAGCGCACGCGTCTTGCTATCGTTACGGTCGCTTCCTCAAAAGAAGCAGCTGATCGAGAAATGACACGCGCACTCCATTATTTAGACTCCAATCCTGAATGGGAGAGACTAGATGCTTGGCGTGAATATTTATAAGATTTTGAAGGTAATTAAGGTGGTGACTTGAAATGTCTCTAAGATCAAACAGAGTAGCTGAGCAAATGAAAAAAGAACTTGGTGAAATTATCGGTCGAAAAATTAAAGACCCTCGTGTTGGATTTGTTACCGTAACAGATGTAGCTGTAACAGGTGACTTACAACAAGCAACTGTCTATATTACATCTTTAGGAAACGAACGTGAGCGTGCAGAAACATTGAAAGCTTTAGATAAAGCTTCTGGTTTCATCCGTTCAGAAATCGGATCACGTATTCGATTACGTCGCACACCAGAGATATTTTTCGAGTTCGATGCTTCAATCGAATACGGAAATAAAATCGATGAACTATTACGTTCATTACACGAAGAGAAATAACAACAAACGCCTGCATCTGCATACTTTTTATGCAGGCAGGCGTTTTTTATGTAAAGGAGCGCATTTATGAACGGCATTTTACCATTATGGAAAGAGCGAGGCATGACGAGCCACGACTGCGTATTTAAGCTACGCAAAATATTAAAAACAAAAAAGGTCGGACATACAGGAACATTAGACCCTGGAGTAGAAGGCGTATTACCTATTTGTATAGGTCAAGCAACGCGCATTGCCGAGTATTTAACTAATGCCGGTAAAACTTATGAAGCAGTTGTGTCCATTGGCCGTACTACAACGACTGAAGATGCTGAAGGAGAAACAGTTGAGCAAAATATTTCGTATAAACAATTTAGCCGTTCTGAAGTTTTAACTGCTTTAAAAAGTTTAACAGGTGAAATCGAACAAACGCCACCGATGTTTTCAGCGGTTAAAGTGAATGGTAAAAAGTTATATGAATACGCAAGAGCTGGCCAAACAGTAGAGCGTCCAACACGTAAAATTACGATTTACGAGCTAGAACTTTTAGATGATGCTGAAAGTTTTGAAGGAGAAGAAGTGCAATTCAGAATTCGCATTAAATGCAGTAAAGGTACTTATATTCGTACACTAGCAGTACAAATTGGTGAAGCGCTTGGGTTCCCAGCACATATGCATGAACTTGTTCGTACAGCTTCAGGTACATTTTCAACAGAGAATTGCTTTACTTTAGCAGAAGTTCAAGCACTTATGGAAGAAGGAAAGGCAAGCGAGTTTTTATTGCCTGTTGAATATGCATTGTCTAATTATCCGTTTATTGAAATCGACTCTACTAATGAAAAACAAATTTTAAATGGACAAGTGCTTCCACAACATGCATTATTAAAAGAACATGATAAAATTGTCTATAGTGTGAACGGTCGAGCATTTGCGGTTTATATTGCCCATCCAACGAAGGCAGGCCAAATGAAGCCCGATAAAATGTTCCCTGAAGTTGAGTAGGAGGCGTCTTTATGGAAGTAATACATTTAAAATATCCACATCAATTAAAATCACCACAAGCAGCATACTCACTTGCTGTTGGCTTTTTTGATGGTGTGCATTTAGGACATAAAGCAGTAATTGAACGCGCAATAAAAATAGCGCGTGAGCTTAATGTGAAAAGTGCGGTCATGACATTTGATCCGCATCCTTCCGTCGTACTCGGTGCGCGTAATGAAAAGGTATTTTACATTACACCTTTACAGCAAAAGATTGATACACTACAAGCGCTAGGTGTTGATACAGTTTTTGTTGTGAACTTTACATCGGATTTTGCAAAGTTGTTACCAGAAGATTTCGTTCAATATTTCATACGTGATTTAAACGTTAAACATGTAACGGCTGGTTTCGATTTTTCGTTTGGTTCATTTGGAAAAGGGGATATGCGTTTGATGGAAGAACTGTCGCACGGAGATTTTGGTGTTACAGTAGTTGACAAGCAAACTGACTCTGAAGACAAAATTAGCTCAACACGTATTCGTAACTTATTGAGAGCTGGTAATATGGAAGATGTGCGTACATTACTAGGACGAGCGTTTGAAGTACCTGGTATTGTTGTGCATGGTGACAAGCGCGGGCGTACAATGGGCTTTCCAACAGCGAATGTACAATCAATGGAAGGCTGCTTTATTCCTGCAACTGGCGTGTATGCAGTAAAAATCCTAGTACAAAATGAATGGTATAATGGTGTTTGTAACGTCGGATATAAACCAACATTTAAAAATCCGGAAGATAAGCAATTATCGATTGAAGTACATATTTTTAATTTCGATAAAAATATTTACGGGGAAGAAGTAGTAGTAGGTTGGTATAAACGTATTCGTAGTGAACAAAAGTTCGATGGCATCGATGCACTCATAGCACAAATCGAAAAAGATAAACTAGAAGCAATCGATTATTTAAAGGCATTATCATAATAGTTGATTGCGTGTACGTTATATGGTAATATTCATAAGTGCACAAATGTGCTAACCTTAGCTCGGCTTTCCGTTTCTCCAACGATTGCTGTGCTATAGGGGATATTATAATTATTTAGGAGGTTCATTCACATGGCAATTACAAAAGAACGTAAAAATGAAATTATCGCTGAGTACCGCACTCACGAAAGCGACACTGGTTCTCCAGAAGTACAAATCGCTGTATTAACTGCAGAAATCAATGCTTTAAACACTCACTTACGTACTCACAAAAAAGACTTCCACTCTGAGCGTGGTCTTCTTAAAATGGTAGGTCGTCGTCGTCACTTATTAAAATATCTTCGTGAAAATGACGTACAACGTTACCGTGAATTAATTACACGTTTAGGATTACGTCGCTAATCTGAATTAAAAAGCGGGAGATTTCCCGCTTTTTATTTATGTTTTGAGGAAGCGGTTCGTTGTATTTGTTCGTGTGCTGCTATATATAAACAACTCCTAAATCTAAACTATTCAAATTTCCAATATTATTAATGAAAATATTTAGCATAGAAAACGCATTTTTGATACACTTACTATAGTACATAAAAAAAGATGACGTAGGGTGTAACAGTAGAAAGGGGTTCATTAGATGAACGACAAAAAAGTCTATTCGTATGAATGGGCTGGCCGTCCACTAGTAGTTGAAGTAGGACAGTTAGCAAAACAAGCAAATGGCGCAGCATTAGTGCGTTATGGCGAAACAGCAGTACTAGCAACTGCAACAATGTCAAAATCTCCAAAGCCATTAGATTTCTTCCCATTAACAGTGAACTATGAAGAACGTCTATACGCAGCAGGTAAAATTCCAGGAGGCTTCATAAAACGTGAAGGTCGTCCGTCAGAAAATGCAATTTTAGCATCTCGTCTAATTGACCGACCAATCCGTCCAATGTTCCCAGATGGCTTCCGTAACGAAGTACAAGTTATCTCTATGGTTATGTCAAATGACCAAGATAATCCGTCTGATGTAGCAGCGATGTTCGGATCTTCATTAGCTTTAGCAATTTCAGATATTCCGTTTGATGGGCCAATCGCAGGTGTTCATGTTGGTTATATTAACGGTGAGTTCGTTATTAACCCAACAGTTGAGCAATCAGCGGCGAGTACAGTTCATTTAACAGTAGCTGGTAATAAAGATGCAATCAACATGGTTGAAGCAGGTGCATTAGAAGTACCTGAGGAAGTTATGCTTGAAGCAATTATGTTTGGTCATGAAGAAATCAAAAAATTAATTGCCTTCCAAGAGCAAATTGTTGCTGAAGTTGGGAAGGAAAAATTATCTGTTACTTTATATGAGCTTGATGCAGAATTAACAGCTACTATTAAAGCAGCATGTGAAGCAGATATGAATGCAGCGATCCAAACAGTAGAAAAGCATGCACGTGAAGAAGCGATTGCTGCTGTAAAAGAGCGTATTTTAGCGCCTTATGAAGAGCAAGAAGCGGATGCTGAAACAATTAAACAAGTAAAAGGCATTTTAGATAAAATGGTAAAAGATGAAGTTCGTCGTCTTATTACTGAAGATAAAATTCGTCCAGATGGTCGTAAATTAGATGAAATTCGTCCACTTTCTTCGGAAGCTGGCTTATTAGACCGTACACACGGATCTGCATTGTTTACACGTGGACAAACGCAAGCATTATCGATTACAACTTTAGGTGCTTTAGGTGATGTTCAAATTATCGATGGTATCGGTATTGAAGAATCAAAACGCTTTATGCACCACTATAACTTCCCACAATTCTCTGTTGGGGAAACGGGTCCAATTCGTGGTCCAGGTCGTCGTGAAATTGGTCACGGTGCACTTGGGGAACGCGCATTATTAGCGGTTATTCCAGATGAAGCAGATTTCCCATACACGATTCGTTGTGTATCAGAAGTACTTGAATCGAATGGTTCTACTTCACAAGCATCAATATGTGCATCAACATTATCAATGATGGATGCAGGTGTACCTCTGAAAGCACCAGTAGCTGGTATTGCGATGGGGCTAATTAAAAAAGGCGAGCACTATTCAATCTTAACGGATATTCAAGGTATGGAAGATCACCTTGGCGATATGGACTTTAAAGTTGCAGGTACTGCTAAAGGTGTTACTGCACTGCAAATGGACATTAAAATCGACGGCTTATCACGCAATATTTTAGAAGAAGCTCTTACTCAAGCAAAAATCGGTCGTATGCATATTTTAGAGTCAATGCTAGCAACACTTGCAGAACCACGTAAATCATTATCTAAATATGCGCCGAAGATTTCGGTAATTAAAATTAACCCTGATAAAATCCGTGATGTTATCGGACCAGGTGGTAAACAAATTAATAAAATCATTGATGAAACAGGTGTTAAAATTGATACAGAGCAAGACGGTACAATTTACATCTCATCATCTGATGAAGAAATGATTACACGTGCTCGTGAAATAATCGAATCAATCGTTCGTGAAGCTAAAGTTGGCGAGTACTACATGGCAACGGTAAAACGTATTGAAAAATTCGGTGCTTTCTGTGAGATCTTCCCAGGCAAAGACGGCTTACTACACATTTCGGAAATTCAAGAAGAACGTACGAAAGCAGTAGAAGACGTATTAAAACTTGGCGATCAATTACTAATGAAATGTATCGAAATCGATAACCAAGGTCGTGTCAACTTATCACGTAAAATTGTTATCAAAGAAGAAAAAGAGCGCGCTGAACAACAGTAATCTGCTCAGAAAGTCAAACTAAAGGCTTTTTTATAAATGAGAGGCTGTACACTATGTACAGCCTCTTTTTAGGTGAGGGGGAATTGAAAATGGTAACAGTCACAACTTGCAGTAACGGTGTTCGTATCGTGTCGGAACAAATGCAACATGTACGTTCCCTATCTGTAGGCATTTGGGTAAATGCTGGTTCGCGTTACGAATTACCTGAAGAAAACGGTATTACACATTTTATTGAGCATATGCTTTTTAAAGGTACTAAGACGCGCTCAGCAAAGGAAATTGCAGAGGAGTTTGACCGAATTGGCGGTGAAATAAATGCCTTTACATCAAAAGAAAATACATGTTATTTTGCTAAAGTACTTGATCACCATGCGGAGCTAGCAGTGACAATTTTAGCTGATATGTTTTTCAATTCAACATTTAAACAAGAAGATATCGAGCGTGAGCGTCAAGTTGTACTTGAGGAAATATATATGAGTGAGGATGCACCAGACGATGACGTCCATGAAAAATTATGGGCTGTGATGTATCCAAATGACGCACTAGGCCGCCCGATTTTAGGTACTGCTGAAACACTTGCAACTTTTGACTCGGCAATGCTTCGTCATTATATGGCCAAGCACTATAGCCCCAAAAATGTAGTCATTTCAGTTGCAGGGAATATAACAGATAGCTTACTAGAAACGATTGAAGAATTATTCGGTCAATTTACTGCTTCACCAGAGGCAGTGGAGCCAGTACTAACATATCCAGCGTTTAATGCAGGGGAAGTCGTAAAAATCCGCGATACAGAACAGGCCCATTTAGCGATTTCATTCCCAGCAATAAATGTGAAAGATTCATATATGTATAGCTTTATCGCACTAAATAATATTATTGGAGGGAATATGAGTTCACGTTTATTTCAAGAAGTACGTGAGGAGCGCGGCTTAGCATATTCCATATACTCTTACCAATCTTGTTACTCAGATGTTGGAGCATTTACTATTTACGGCAGTACAAGTAAACAGCAACTGGACCAAATGCAACATACGATTGATGCAACATTGCTAGATGTCGTTGCAGGTGGTGTTACAGAAATTGAACTTGAAAATGCTAAAGAACAGTTAAAAGGTAGTTTTGTGCTAGGCTTAGAAGGCACAGAGGAGCATATGAACCGCAACGGTATTAATGAACTAGTTCATCAACATCACCGTTCAGTAGATGAAGTCCTCGCTTTGATAGACGCCATTTCAATGGAATCAATTAATGATTTAATTACCGATTTACTATTAAAAGAGCCGGCCATTGCGATTATTGGACCGGAAAAATAAAACGGAGTAGGGCTATGCTAGAGGGCACTGAAAAACTTACGTTTTCATAATGGCGAATCTTATTCAGATAAAAATAAGGCACTTCTTGTACAAAAATGAACAGGAAGTGCCTTATTTCTTTCTCTGTTCCTTGTTCTTTTTCATCTAGTAGTTCAATATTCGTTTCAGATTGACTGCTAATATCGTTGTGGCACCTTGAATTTGCATGCCAAATAGACCCGCAGGCTATGTCGTATCGTACCTGTGTCCGTTTCTTAATTCACTATTCTTTGCTTCTATTTTATAGCGATTGTTTTACTGTTGATGATTTTCTTCTCGAGTGTGATTTCAACTGTTTTCCCAATAAACATGTCTAATAAGCTTACGTCTTGGAGACGAAGCTTATGAAATTTTGTGAGCAAGATTAGATCTATGACAGGATCCCCTTGCGCCATATCTAAAAAGATATTTAAACGACATATCGTATTTTGAGCGTTCTACTAAGTTAACGTCTGATACAACATGAATTTCCTATAATTAACATGTAACAATATCGTAAATCGCCATAAATAGACTCAAGTTGAGGGTTTCTTGGTTTGAAATCATCTGGAGCACCACCTACATATTAGTTCTTTTTTTATAACGGAGAGGATAGATGTCTTTCGACACTTTGTTTTTTGGAGAAGCGTCCGCTCGACTCCTGCGGGATAGCGGAGAAATTTAGACCCCGCAGGAGCTGTAGAGGAACGCAGCCTAAGTACGCCACGTCTTTGTGGCAACGGCTTCGTGACCAACATCCTGTTGCCCTGAGGAGGCTAAATCCTACGCCCGCGGAAAGCGAGCGGTAAGCTTCGGAAAACAACTGGAGAACTACATTGATAAGAAATAAAGAGATATTCAGCGATTACCCCCTGAATAACTCTAAACCTGAAACTATATGGACTTTTTCAGTACCCTTGCTATGCTACCCACTCTGTTTTACTATAAAACTCTAATATTTCATGATATCTCTAAAGAATCACATCTGGAACAGTACTAAAACTGTTTACGACTATAAAGCTTCACTGAAATCAAATAAGAAATTGCCAACAAAAAGAGCGCAATCAGCGGTGCAAAATAAGTTACTGTCATAATTTTATTCAATGTCTCAGCACTTGGCATTTGTGATGAATTTGTAAACATGCCGATTCCGAATGCTGGGAAAAACGTTATTGCAAATAAAATAGAACGTCCTTTCGTCGAGCCATACTTAATATAGACAGGGATAATAACTGATGTAATAACAAGTCCAACCGTCATTGCTACTGCTACGATTGCAAATATTTCTTGTAAAGTTAGCGTATTATGACCGAGATTTACTAAAAAAAGTACTGGTGAAATAAAGATTATGCTACCACCAGTAAGTGCAAGTGATAACGCATATTTACTGCCAATAATCATTTTTTTTGTAATCGGTAAAGCCCCTGCATAGCGGTCCCAATGGCACATCTCCTCAAATGTAAAGGCAGTGGTTACTTGTAATGTTCCAACAATGAGAGCCATTGAAATTAAAAATAAACCTTGGTCTAATAAAAATGATAAAAAAGTGAAAAATAAAATTAACAAAACAAACGATTTTAATTGTTTTCTCAGCATATAAAAATCTTTAATTAGTAGTGCTTGCATATTTTTCTCCTTTCACGAAGAACAACATTAAGTCTTCAATAGATGGTTTATTTAGCTCGAAAGCGATGTTCACATCTGCACGCTTTACAAGAACCTCTAGACCAAAAGCATGTGGGCGACGTGCTACAATGGCTTGCTCAGGTAACTCTAATGCCTCAACCTCCGTTCCTTGCCAAATTCCGTAATCAAATAACAGCGTATCTTTATTATCACTAAATAGGATTTGTCCTTCATGAATAAACGTAATTGTGTCAGCGATTTTCTCTAAATCACTCGTAATATGTGAAGAGAACAGTATACTATGATCGTCTTGTTGCATAAAATCTAAAAACAAATCTAAAATTTCATCACGAACAATTGGATCTAGGCCGCTCGTTGGCTCATCTAGAATAAGAAGTTTCGGATGGTGAGCTAAAGCTGCTGCTATCGATAGCTTCATCTTCATTCCGCGTGATAGCTTTTCAATTTTTTTATTGTCTGGTACTTTAAATCGTTCAAGCAAATGGAAGAAATACGTCGTATCCCAGTTCTTATAAACTTTTGCTAAAAAGCGATCAATTTGCTTTGCAGTCATCATTGTGGGGAAATAAATATCATCAAAAACAACACCAATTTCTTCTTTCCAAGCAGTTTCATCTTTTCTATGGTTTTTTCCGAAAATAAAAATGTTGCCTGCATCTTTTTTCAATAAGTTTAAAATGCATTTAATAGTTGTTGATTTGCCAGCACCATTTTCTCCTACAAAGCCCATCACAGTACCTTGCTCGAGTGTAAATGATACATCTTTTAGCGCAAACGTATCAAAGCGTTTTGTTAATTGGATGATTTCAATAGCATTCATTCCATTTCCTCCTCCATTAATAGTGTTAGTAAATCGGTTAGTTCTTGTTTTGACATATTAGCAGTTTTGGCAATTTGTACAGCCTTTAATAAATGCTCCTCCGCTTGACGCAACAGTTCTTCCCGCAGGAAATCTTGATTACGCTCTGCTACAAAGCTACCTTTGCCTGCAACTGTTTCGATAAAGCCGTCACGTTCTAAATCGGCATATGCACGCTTTGTTGTCATAACACTTATTTTCAAGTCTTTTGCTAAACTACGTATAGAAGGAAGTGGGTCACCAGGTAATAGTTTTCCAGCTAAAATCGCTGTCTTTAGCTGTTGGGTAATTTGTTCATAAATAGGTTTTTCACTTGCGTTACTTAATTTGATGAGCAAAAAAGTGCACCGCCTTTCGATAAAACTGTATATATACACTATACACAGAGTGTGCTGTATTTGTCTATTCTAAATTTTCGCTGCAGTAGGCGAACGTTCAAAATACGACATGCATATAGTATTGTGAAGCACTGAAGAGGAGGGAGAATATGCTTTTATCAGAGCTTGCTGAAAAAGAATTAATTGAAATGCAAAACGGTGTCCGTTACGGCTATTTAGCAGATACAGAATGCTTATTTGAGCCAACAACAGGCAAAATATTTGGGTTCGAATTAACGCCTCAAACTAGATTAACATTCCAAAAGCGTAAAGCGGCAGCTACGTTTATTCCGTGGGAGGAAATCGTTTTAATTGGTGAGGACCGTGTATTATTTAATAAAACTTCTACTACTTTTAAAAGCAATGACACATGACAGAGCGCTGGTTAATTGTTGGAACAGACGAACGGATGAAGATTTTGGCGAAAAGTTTAGATAGTAGTGAACGCACGATTTTTTACAAAAATAAAGCGGCTTGGGATGCAGAATTAAATGCTACTGCGCTCGACTTCCACCCGGATGTAGTCGTTCTACCTATACAGCCGATGCCAATTGAAGTACCGGTTGTATTTGGTTTGCAAAATGCGATGATACATGCAGGAAAGTTATCGCAAGAATGGGAAGCAATTTTAAAGAAAAATTCAATCCACCGTTATTTAGAGCAAGAGTCATTTATTTGGCAAAATGCTGCGCTAACTGCAGAAGCCTTTTTAGCATACTTTTATGAAAACAGGCGAGCTGTACGAGGTAAACGGTTCATTATTTCAGGCTTTGGACGTGTCGCGAAAATGATGGCCCGTATGTTAAAAAACATGCAAGGAGACGTCGTAATCTTAGTCCGCTCTGCATCTCAGCATTGTGAAGCATTAGCATTTGGATATGAATCCTATTTACTAGATGAGAAAAATTTATTTGAGGGAGTAGCTTTAATAAATACGATTCCAGCAAAATGGGTAACTCCAAAATTGAGGGAACAGTTTAAAATGCCAATTTACGATTTAGCAACAGCACCAGGTTGTATGACTGGAGATACTTATAACTATGTACTACTTGCTGGTTTGCCAGGGAAATATTTTGGAGTAGATGCTGCTAATTTATTAAAAACAGCGATACTAGAATGGAGGTCAGAAGAATGCTCGAAGGAAAACGCATCGGACTCGGCATTACAGCATCCCACTGTACCTACGCAGATGTAGTTCCAAAAATAGAAGATTTAAAAAATGCAGGTGCACAAGTAGTTCCGATAATTACGCCATCCGTTCTCCATGCAGCAACTCGCTTTGGTACAGGAGCAGAATGGATAGAAAAAATAGAAGCTATTGCAGGTGAAAAAGTCATTTCATCTATTCAAGAGGCTGAACCATTTGGACCTAGTAATCCACTTGATTGTATGGTCATTGCGCCAATGACAGGAAACTCCATTAGTAAATTTGCAAATGCAGCAACGGATAGTGCAGTATTAATGGCTGCCAAAGCAACGCTACGTAATGGCTCCCCAGTAGTAATTGGAATTTCAACTAATGATGGCTTAGGCTTAAATGGACAAAATGTAATGAAACTATTAAATGCTAAAAATGTATATTTTATACCATTTGGTCAAGACGACCCATTCAATAAGCCTACTTCGCTTATTGCAGATTTCACAAAAATGCTCGAAACTGTTCACTATGCGCTCACTTATAAAAAACAATTACAACCAATATTTATACAGTTTTTTAAATAATCGAATAATCGTACACAATTCAAAATTTTTGTGTTACAATATCCAACATTATGTAACTAGTTACCAAGGAGAGATGAAATAATGACAAAGCAATTGACAGTCGCTGTTGTTGGGGCGACAGGAGCAGTAGGTTCGAAAATGCTGGAAAATTTAGTAAAACGTAAATTTCCAATTAAACATATAAAGTTTCTAGCATCAGCACGTTCAGCTGGTAAACAAATCGACTTCAGCGGTCAAACATATACAATAGAAGAAGCAACTCCTGAAGCTTTTGAAGGTGTAGATTTAGCATTATTCTCAGCAGGTGGTTCTGTATCTGAAGCGTTGGCACCAGAAGCAGCAAAACGCGGTGCAGTAGTTATCGATAACACAAGTCATTTCCGCATGGATCCAGAAGTACCTTTAGTTGTACCAGAAGTAAACCGCCATGCATTGAAAGACATTCCGAAGGGCATCATCGCTAATCCAAACTGTTCAACAATACAAATGGTTGCAGCACTACAACCGATTCGCGAAAAATTCGGCTTAACCAAAGTAATCGTATCTACATATCAAGCAGTATCAGGCTCCGGTATCGCAGCGATTGATGAATTAAAAGCTCAAAGTGCTCAATGGGAAGCGGGCAAAAATGTAGAAGCTACTATTCTACCAACTAAAGCAGATAAAAAGCACTATCCAATTGCACGTAATGTTATTCCGCAAATCGATAAATTTACAGAAAACGGATACACATACGAAGAAATGAAAATGATTAATGAAACGAAAAAAATTATGGAGATGCCTGCATTACATGTTGCGGCAACTTGTGTGCGAGTACCAGTCGTATCAGGTCACTCAGAATCGGTTTATATCGAGCTTGAACAAGAAGCAACAGTACAAGAAATTTTCAACGTATTGAAAAACGCACCAGGCATCGTTTTACAAGATGATATTTCAAACCAAGTATATCCTATGCCAATATACGCAGAAGGAGAAGAACCAACATTCGTAGGTCGTATTCGTCAAGATTTAGATAATAAAAAAGGATTCCATATGTGGATCGTGGCGGATAACTTACTAAAAGGTGCAGCTTTAAACTCAATTCAAATTGCGGAAGCGATGTTAGAGGATAACTTACTATAAGAGGTGTGTTAGCATGAATTTAGGTCGAATCGGAACGGCAATGATTACACCGTTCAAAAAAGACGGCACGATTAATTACCCAGAGTTAGAACGAATTATTAACCATTTAATTAATAATGGGACAGATTGCATTGTGGCATGTGGTACAACATCTGAAAACCCAACGATGTCAACAGAAGAAAAAATTGAAGTTGTACGTTTTACTGTAGAAAAAGTAGCAGGGCGTGTACCAGTTATCGCTGGTACTGGAGATAATGAAACAGCATACTCAATTGACATGACACATAAAGCAGAAGAAAATGGTGCGGACGGTATTATGTTAGTTGCACCGTATTATAATAAACCTAACCAACGTGGAATATATGCCCACTTTGAGACAATTGCAAAAGAAACAAAATTGCCGGTCATGCTATATAATGTACCGGGACGCACAGGTATAAATGTAGCGTTTGAAACGTCTGTTGCATTAAGTAAAATTTCAAATATCGCTTGGATTAAAGAAGCGAGCGGTAATTTGGATCAAATGGGTGACATTATTGAAAATGTAGCACAAGAAGATGATTTCTTAGTATATAGCGGTGATGACGGCTTAACATTACCTTTACTGGCAATTGGGGGGGCAGGAGTTATTTCTGTAGCTTCACATGTAGTTGGTAATGATATGCAGCTAATGATGCGCGCGTTTGAACAAGGCGAGCATAAGCTAGCCGCGAAAATTCATCGCGCATTATTACCGCTTGTACGTGCATTGTTTGCTCAACCAAATCCATCTCCGGTCAAATATGCAATGACAAAGCTAGGTTTTGATACGCTAGATGTCCGTTTACCAATGATGGAAATGACAAATGAAGAAAAAGCGGCTTTCGATGCGATTTGGGATACGTACCAAACGAAAATGGAAGCTATTCGAGAAAATCAACCAGTGTGAATTTCACACTGGTTTTTCTTATTATTTACAACATGGAAAAATTTAGTGTGAGTTGAATTTTTAATTTGTGCTAAATGCTTTATGCACGTATAATGTTTGATAAGTGGTTGCTGTTCGGGGTATTAAACTTTATTGAGCAGAGGTTAACATTTGCTAAAGGATGAATAAATTGCAATTAAAAATTAGCTGCTAAAATTGCAAACATTTGCTGAGTAAAGTTGAGCCTTTGTCAAATGTCATAGATTTTAAAAAAGGAATTTAAACTAGGTTTGTTGCATTCGTGGAACAAATAAAATGATTTACATATTGCACACCTATGCACGATTAAAATCTAGACGTTGTTTGCTTGGGCGAATTTATTTAGGAGGAAAAAAAGTGACAAAAACAAAAAATGAACTAATCCGTATCATCCCTCTTGGTGGAGTAGGTGAAATCGGTAAATCAATGTACGTAATAGAAATCGATGAAGAGCTGTTCGTCGTAGACAGTGGGTTAATGTTCCCAGAAGACGAGATGCTAGGGATCGATATCGTTATTCCAGACATTACTTATTTAGAAGAAAATAAAGACCGAGTGAAAGGGATTTTCTTAACGCACGGTCACGAAGATGCAATCGGATCTATTGCCTATTTATTAAAGAAAATTAAGGCACCTGTGTATGGCTCTAAATTAACAATCGCGCTTGCAAAAGAGCAATTAAAAGATATGCCTGCACCTCATCAAGTCAAATTTTTTGAAGTAACAAATAAAAGTCGTATGAATTTTAACACAACATACGTAACGTTTTTCCATACAACGCATAGTATTCCAGATTCATTAGGTGTTGTTTTCCATACATCTGAAGGGGCGATTGTGCATACAGGAGAATTCAAGTTCGACCAATCAGCACAAGGGAAATTTAAACCGGATTTAGCGAAGATGGCACAACTAGGTGAGGAAGGTGTGTTTATTTTACTTTCTGAATCAACAGAAGCAGAACGTCCAGGCTATACGACAAGTGAAGCAGTAGTAGAAGAGCAGTTAGCGAAAACATTCCACTCCGCACAAGGACGTATTTTAGTGGCCGTTTATGCATCTAACTTTATACGTGTACAACAAGTATTTACACAAGCTCAAGCGGCTTTTCGTAAAGTAGCTATTGTCGGCAAGTCACTAGAAAAAGTAGTTGACCTAGGCATGAATTTAGGCTATTTGGATATTGATGAAGAAACGCTTATTCCAGTAAGTGATATTCATAAATATCAAGATGATGAAATAATAATAATTGCAACTGGTAACCAAGGGGAGCCACTAGAAGCTCTTGATAAAATTGTACGTAAACATCATCGCGATATTAAAATTAAACCGACAGATACGGTACTAATTACGTTTACTCCGTCTCCTGGGATGGAAGTGCAAATGTATAATACGATGAACCAAATTGCAAAAGCAGGTGCCAACGTATTATCAGCGGATAAAAAAGTACATGTTTCTGGTCATGGTAGCCAAGAAGATTTAAAATTAATGCTCAACTTAATGCAACCTAAATACTTTGTTCCAATTCAAGGAGAATATCGTATGCTTATTGCGCACTCGAAAATAGCGCAATCTTTAGGCATGCAAAAGTCGCAAATTTTCATTGCGGACAAAGGTGATATTGTAGAATACAAAAATGGGAAAATGCGTATGAGCGGTCGTGTCCATGCCGGCAATGTTTTAATCGATGGAATCGGTGTTGGCGATGTAGGGAATATCGTATTACGCGATCGTAAATTATTATCTCAAGATGGTATTTTCATCGTTGTAGTGACACTAAATCGTGCGCAAAAGAAAATTGCATCCGGTCCAGAAATATTATCTCGTGGCTTTGTATATGTACGCGAATCAGAAGAACTCATGGTAGAAGCATCTGAAATAGCTCGTGGTGTTATAGAAAAATATGTGAATAAAGATACGTTTGAATGGACAAATATTAAACAAGAAATCCGTGATACGCTTAATCAATATTTATTTCAAAAGACGAAACGCCGCCCGATGATTATACCAATTATTATGGAATATTAAGCACAGTAAAAGGATTTCCTTATGGCATAAGGAAATCCTTTTTTTAGCACATAAGAAAGGCTATGTGTAAAAGGAAAGTAGGTGTACAAATGGTTGTAAAAGGGAAAAGAAAAGTTTTGAAAGCAAAAAGTACTGGAAAGAAAGAATTAAATCCACTCGCCTATGAAATTATCGGTATATTATTTATTGCATACGCTATAATAATATTTTTTGAATACGGAATTGTTGGTAGGTTAACTAAAACAACTGCATTGTTTTTATTTGGGAATTTACACTTTGTAGTCCCGTTTTTACTCGTTTTAGTCGCTGGGATGCTAATGGTGAGAAGACGTGGTGTAACGATAAAAAATCGCGTTGTTATAGGTGTTTTGCTCATTGTTAGTAGTCTTGCGATTTTTAGCCATAGTTTACTATTCGAGCAATTACACGGAGCAAATACATTATTATCGAATTCGGTATTACGAGAAACTTGGCGAATTTTAATTGATATGGAAGGTGTGGCGAACCGCGGTCAAGCACTTGGAGGCGGAATACTTGGTGCAATGCTATTTAGTACCCTACATGTTTTATTTGATTCAACAGGTACCAAAATTGCCGCATGGGTTTTGTTGTTTATAGGCATTATACTAGTGACGGGAAAAGCGCTCGTACCTTTTATTATCGAGAAAACGCCTGATGTGAAAAAAAAGCTCACAACTAAACCGAAAAGTAGTAAAAAAACACGTGCTAAAAAGCCGCGTGTAAATAATGAAGAGCTAGCGACTGAGGAATTACCGGTATTGGAGCAAGAACCTATTATCTCAGCCTTTACTCAAGTACCAATTGGGGAGGATAAAGTATTTGAAGAGGTGGAGGAAGATGAAACGATAATAAAAGAACAGCAAGCGCCAAGTGGACCGTATACATTGCCGGCTGTGCAATTACTTAATTCACCGCCGATGCATGATCAAAGTAGTGAATATGCGGTTATTCAAGCGAATGCAAAAAAGCTAGAGCAAACACTACTTAGCTTTGGAGTAAAGGCAAAGATAACACAAGTACATTTAGGGCCAGCAGTGACAAAGTATGAAGTATTACCAGATATCGGTGTTAAAGTAAGTAAAATTGTTAGCTTACAAGATGATCTCGCACTTGCACTTGCAGCAAAGGACATTCGTTTAGAAGCCCCTATCCCAGGTAAATCTGCAATCGGTATTGAAGTACCAAATGGGGAAATTGCAATTGTAACTTTACGAGAAGTGCTTGAGGTGAAGGAAAATAAGCCGTCAAGCAAGCTTCTAATTAGCTTTGGACGTGACGTAACAGGACAAGCAATGTTAGCAGAGCTAAATAAAATGCCACATTTACTCGTAGCTGGTTCTACAGGGAGCGGAAAAAGTGTATGTATTAATGGCATTATAATTTCGATTTTAATGCGTGCTGCACCGCATGAAGTAAGAATGATGATGATTGATCCTAAAATGGTTGAGCTGACAGTATATAACGGCATTCCACATTTATTAGCACCTGTCGTGACAGATCCACGTAAGGCAGCACAAGCATTGCAAAAAATCGTCTCAGAAATGGAACGTAGATATGATTTATTTTCCCATACAGGAACGAGAAATATCGAAGGGTATAATGACCATATTGACATGCATAATGCAGAGCATACTGAACAACAACAAAAGCTACCATATATTGTTGTCATTGTAGACGAGCTAGCCGATTTAATGATGGTTGCTTCAAGTGAAGTAGAAGATGCGATTACACGTCTAGCACAAATGGCACGTGCAGCTGGTATTCATTTAATTATTGCCACTCAGCGTCCGTCGGTTGATGTAATAACGGGTATTATTAAAGCAAATATTCCTTCTCGCATTGCGTTTGCAGTATCTTCGTCTATTGACTCTAGAACGATATTAGATATGGGCGGAGCGGAAAGGTTACTTGGTAGGGGGGATATGTTATTCTTACCAGCGGGTGCTTCAAAACCAGTTCGGGTGCAAGGTGCATTTGTTTCAGACAAAGAAGTTGAAGCAGTTGTTGATTTTGTTATACAACAGCAGAAAGCTCAATATGAGGAGGCGATGATTCCGACAGACGAACCCGTAAAGGAAATTACGGAACAAACTGATGAGTTGTACGATGAGGCGGTGATGCTCGTTGTAGAGCAACAAAGCGCATCGGTTTCTTTGCTACAAAGACGTTTCCGTATAGGATATGCAAGAGCTGCTCGTATTGTAGACCAAATGGAACTGCGGGGAGTTGTCGGACCTCCTGATGGCAGTAGACCACGACAAGTTTTAATAACGAAGTCGAGTATTATTAACTAACGGAAAAGTCTGACTATTCAATATCTCTGTTTTTTAATTGAAATTCACAAAAAAGTACTAAAAAGAATCTATTACAGTACAGATTTGAAGAAATCTATTTGCAACGATTAGTAAACATGTTATATTGAAAACGAATTAGTAGAAATGTTGTACATCAGATGTCTGATCTCTTAATGTTGGTGGTGAATATAAATGACAATTAGGACAGATCATCGTCATTTATACTTACAAGTGATTGATCGATTAAAATCAGATATTGATAATGGTATTTATCAAGAAAATGAAAAACTACCTTCAGAATTTGAATTATCAAAATCACTTGGAGTAAGTCGTGCCACTTTACGTGAGGCTTTACGACTGTTGGAAGAGGAAAATGTAATCGTCCGCCGCCATGGGGTCGGTACGTTCGTCAACCCAAAACCGTTATTTACTTCGGGTATAGAGCAATTATCGAGTATATCCTCTATGATTGAGCAAGCGGGGATGGAGCCTGGCGCGATTTTTATGAAGGCAACGGAAGAAAAATCGACAGAGGACGATGTAACTCGCTTCCAAACCGACATTGATGACAATGTGATCACAATTGAACGCGTTAGAACTGCGGATGGTGAGCCGGTTGTTTATTGTATTGATAAAGTACCAGCAGGCTATCTACCGCAACAATTCGTTAGTAATCAAGATGTATCCATTTTCTCAGCACTCGAGCAAACGGGTGCTATTCATGTAGCGTATGCGGTCACATTTATTGACCCTGTAGGCTACCATGAACATGTTTCACCGATCCTTAACTGTGGTCCTGAAACAGCATTGCTCGTCTTGAAGCAACTTCATTACGATGATAATGACCGAGTAGTTCTTTATTCAAAGAACTATTTTAGAGCTGATAAATTCAGCTTCCATGTAGTACGAAAACGGGTGTAGAACATTTTATTTTTCCTGCTAATTACTAAAACCTTTGAGGGGGACTCACTAATGACAAAACGTAAATTTGGTTTATTAATTTCATCTGTTGTTGCAACTGGAGCAATTTTAGGTGCATGTGGTACTAGCGATGAAGGTACTAAAGAAACTGATAAAGGCACTACAGGTAATAAAGGTACAGGAACTGAAGAAAACTTAACTATCGCAATGGTAACAGACGTTGGTGGTGTAGATGACAAATCTTTCAACCAATCTGCTTGGGAAGGTATTCAAAAGTGGGGTACTGATAACGGTTTGAAAAAAGGTGACAACGGTTTTGACTACCTACAATCAAAATCAGATGCTGACTACAACACGAACTTAAATAGCTTAATACGTCGTGACTTCGACTTAGTATTCGGTGTAGGTTTCTTAATGAACGATGCGATTCATGAAATTGCAAACCAAAAACCAGATGCAAAACTTGCAATTATCGACTCTGCTGTAGATGCACCAAACGTAGCATCTGTATTGTTCAAAGAGCAAGAAGGTTCATTCTTAGCTGGTGTTGTAGCTGCTGAAATGTCTAAAACAGGGAAAATCGGCTTTATTGGCGGTCAAAAAATCCCAGTTATTGAGCGCTTTGAAGCTGGTTTTATAGAAGGTGCTAAAGCAGCTAACCCTAATATCGTAATCGATAGATACTATGCAGAAGCATTCGACAAAGCTGAATTAGGTAAAACAGCTGCTAACCGTATGTACTCTTCTGGTGTAGATATTATTTTCCATGCAGCTGGTGGTACTGGTAACGGTGTATTTACAGAAGCGAAAGAGCGTAAAGAAAAAGATCCTAATGCAAACGTGTGGGTAATCGGTGTAGACGCTGACCAATATGCAGAAGGTCAAGTTGGTGACAAAAACGTAACCCTTACTTCTATGCTAAAAGGTGTATCAACAGCGGTTATCGATATTGCAAACCGTACTAAAGAAGGTAAATTCCCTGGTGGTGAAACACTTGTTTATGGGTTAGCTGAAAACGGTGTAGGATTAGCTGATTCTCGCGGTGCTATCCCTGCAGATGTATTAAAATCAGTTGAAGAATACAAAGCAAAAATCGCTGCTGGTGAAATTGTAGTACCAGAAAAACCAGCGAAATAATAAATTTTTCGAATTAAATAAAATTAAAATCATCATAGGGATCAAAGTATTCCTATGATGATTTTGTCATGACAGCATATTGTTTGATAATTAATATTATTTCATCATTTAATAGAAAAATGAAAGCGTTCTTTTTATTTTTTGTGTAGTTATTATTCTATAATACTAACAAACTGCTTTATTAAATTATTGTGCAGGATATTGTCTTATATTTATTGAAATTAATAATATTAGAAGATTTATGAAAATTGATAGATGAAAGATTTTCATTAAAATCTTTCATGTGTTAATTTTTTTCTAACCTAAATTGTACCTAAGGGAGTGAATATATTGGAATTCGTGATTGAAATGCTTGGCATCCGTAAAGAATTCGGAGGCTTCGTAGCAAATAACAACATCACCCTCCAACTTAAAAAAGGTGAAATACATGCACTGCTTGGTGAAAATGGTGCAGGTAAATCAACTTTAATGAACGTACTATTCGGTCTTTACCAGCCAGAAGCTGGGGAGATAAAAGTGCGAGGAAAAGCAGTGAAAATAACAGATCCAAACGTTGCTAACGATTTAGGAATCGGGATGGTTCACCAACACTTTATGCTTGTTGATAACTTTACTGTTACAGAAAACATTATTTTAGGGAGCGAACCGACAAAAGCTGGTATCGTGAATATTAAAGATGCAGCAAAAGATATTCAAGCACTCTCAGAAAAGTATGGTTTAGATGTAGACCCTCATGCGAAAATTGAAGATATTTCAGTAGGGATGCAGCAACGTGTTGAAATTTTAAAAACACTTTATCGTGGTGCTGAAATTTTGATTTTTGACGAACCGACAGCTTCATTAACACCTCAAGAAATTAACGAGCTTATTCAAATTATGAGACGCTTAATTGCAGAAGGTAAATCAATAGTTTTAATTACTCATAAATTAAAAGAAATTATGGATGTATCTGACCGAGTAACGATTATTCGAAAAGGGGAAGGCATTGGTACAGTTGTGACAGCTGAAACAAACCCAGATCAACTAGCAGAATTAATGGTTGGTCGCCAAGTAGAGTTCAAAACTGAAAAAGGCTCTGCTAACCCGAAAGATGAAGTATTAAATGTCCAAGATTTAGTAGTACTGGATTACCGTGGTATTGAAAAAATTAAGCATTTAAACTTGTCAGTACGTAAAGGTGAAATTGTTGGTATCGCAGGAATTGATGGTAATGGACAATCAGAGTTAATAGAAGCGATTACTGGTTTACGCAAAATAAAGAGCGGTAAAGTAATAATGAATGGACAAGATGTAACAAATAAAAAGCCACGTCAAATAACAGAAACAGGTCTTGGTCATATTCCGCAAGATCGTCATAAACACGGCTTAGTATTAGACTTTACAATTGGACATAATATTGCACTACAAACGTATTACAAAGAACCAATTTCTAAATTTGGTATTATTGATTATAAAAAAATCTCGAACAAAGCAAACCAAATTATTGAAGAGTTTGACGTACGTACAGGTCACGGTGAGTCAACAATGGCGCGTGCACTTTCTGGGGGTAACCAACAAAAAGCAATAATTGGTCGTGAAGTAGATCGTAATCCAGAGTTATTAATTGCAGCGCTACCAACACGTGGTCTTGACGTAGGTGCGATTGAATTCATTCACCGCCGTTTAATCGAACAACGTGATAAAGGTAAAGCGGTGTTATTAATTTCGTTCGAGTTAGATGAAGTAATGAACGTGTCAGACCGTATTGCTGTTATATATGACGGGCAAATCGTTGATACATTAGATGCAAAAGAAACGACTGAGCAAGAACTCGGTTTATTAATGGCTGGTCAATCGAAAAAAGTTAAGACAGTGGAAGGGGACGAAAAATATGAGTAATCGCGCAATTAATATTCTCGTTCCTATAATATCAGTTATTTTAGGGTTAATCGTAGGTGCGATAGTAATGGTCGTATCTGGTTATGACCCAGTTAATGGATATATCGCATTGTGGAATGGTATATTTGGAGATGTCTATACAATTGGTGAAACAATTCGCCAAATTACACCATATATATTAGCAGGTCTTGCGGTTGCATTCGCATTCCGTACTGGATTATTCAACATCGGGGTTGAAGGTCAGTTAATTATGGGGTGGACAGCTGCTGCATACGTTGGTTATGCATTTGAAGGCTTACCAAAAATTATTCACTTGCCATTTGCTTTACTTGCTGCAGCTGCTGCAGGGGCATTTTGGGCATTTATCGCTGGTTTCCTAAAAGCGAGATTTAGCGTGCATGAAGTAATCTCAACGATTATGCTAAACTATATAGCGCTTCATATTTCGAACGCTTTAATTAAGTTTTGGTCTGGAACGGATCGTACCGAGAAAATTTTAGAAAGTGCTTCACTGCGCTCTCCGTGGTTAGAAAGTTTAACAGATTATTCGCGTCTCCACTGGGGGATCATTGTAGCACTTATGATGGTATTCGTTATGTGGTTTTTATTAGAACGTACAACGCGCGGCTTCGAGCTAAAAGCAGTTGGTTTTAATAAAAATGCTGCTGAATACGCAGGAATGAACGTAAATAAAAACATCATTTTAGCGATGACAATTTCCGGTATATTTGCAGGTCTTGGTGGTGCGATGGAAGCGCTAGGTACATTCGGCTATGTATCTATTAAAGGTGGTTTTACTGGTATTGGATTTGACGGGATTGCGGTAGCGTTACTTGGTGCAAACACGCCTTTAGGGGTTCTATTTGGTGCATCATTATTCGGTTCTTTAAAATTTGGTGCTTTAAATATGCCAAACGCAGCAGATATCCCAACAGAAATCGTATCGATTATTATCGCATTAATTATTTTCTTCGTAGCTTCTGGTTACGTAATTCGTATTGCATTAGAAAAATTTAAAAAGACTAAGGAGGGCAAATAATATGAGCTTTTTAGAAGTATTATATTTCATCGTCCCTTCTGCTATATTCTACGCAGCACCGCTTATTTTTGCTGCAATTGGTGGCGTATTCTCTGAGCGTTCAGGTGTTGTAAACATAGGAATAGAAGGCATCATGGTTATTGGTGCTTTCGTAGGGATTGTTTTTAACTTATTTACATTCGATGTACTTGGTAACTTTACACCGTGGGCAGCACTTATTGCGGCAATGGTAATAGGTGCGATTTTCTCACTATTACTGGCAGTTGCAGCAATTTCATTCCGTGCTGACCAAACAGTAACAGGGGTTGCACTAAACTTACTTGGTATCGCTGTGGCACTATTTTCTGTAAAAATGTTATTTGACGGGAAAGGTCAAACAGATTTTATTTCAGAACGTTTCCCACGTTTTGATGTACCCTTCCTTTCTGACATTCCATTTATTGGGCCATTGTTCTTCCAAGATATTTATGGCACTTCGATTTTAGCTATTGCTGTTGCTATATTAGCATGGTTCGTTATTTATAAAACACCATTCGGTTTACGTTTGCGTGCAGTTGGGGAACATCCAATGGCCGCTGATACTATGGGTATTAACGTTACAAAAATGCGTTATATCGCAGTGATGATTTCTGGAGGTTTAGCAGGTATTGGTGGTGCCGTCTATGCACAAACAATTACTGGCGACTTCGGTCACGCGACAATTAACGGTCAAGGTTTCATGGCAATTGCTGCTATGATATTTGGTAAGTGGCATCCAATTGGTGCGATGGGAGCAGCATTATTCTTCGGTTTAGCGCAAGCACTATCAATCGCGGGTGGTTCAATTAAGTACATTCAGGACATACCGCCAGTATTTTTAACAATTTTACCTTACGTAATAACAATCTTTGCGCTAGCAGGGTTTATCGGTAAAGCAAACGCACCAAAAGCGTCTGGTCAACCGTATATTAAAGGTAAACGATAATTTTTCTAGCTGTAACAGACGAACATACCGTTTGTTACAGCTTTTTTCATATTAAAAAACGAAAAAAATTATTCAAAGGGATGTTTTGTTGCAAAAAACACCATACTAACTTTGCATAACTATAACCTTCGCATGTATAGTAGAGAAGAGATGTATTATTTAGGCAATCTAGGGAGGTATTTTTTTGTTTTCAACGACACAATTAGCGAAAAATGTTTCGCTCCACATTCGGCAAACGACCCAATTCAAAACGGTAAATTTCTCAATCAAATGGAGAAAGCCATTAACAGCACAAGATGCAGCAGAGCGAACAGTATTGTCAAATGTTTTACAACATAGTAACGAAAAATATAAAACATCGGCTGTATACCGTAGCTACTTAGATGATTTATTTGGTACGGTTTTATATTTTGATACGTCAAAGCGTGGCAATGAGCATACTGTATTAATGAATGTTGAAACCGTAAATGACCAATATTTAGCGCATGGTAATGTACTAAATGAAGTGTTGGCGCTTTTACATACGGCTATTTTCAAACCGAATGTAGAAAATGGTGTTTTCGTTCCGGCAATTGTTGAGCGAGAAAAAGAAATGGTGTTACAACGTATTCATTCAATTTTTGATGATAAATCACGTTTAGCGCAACAACGATTAACTCAAATTATGCGCCCAAATCATCCTGCATCAATATCAGCAAACGGTACCCTTGATACAGTTGCAGCGGTTACCCCTACATCATTGATGGAAGCCTATCAAAGTATGTTAGCAAACGACGTAATTGATATTTATGTCGTTGGGGATATAGATGAGAAAGAGATAATTGAAAAATTACGCGCTGCATTGCCATTTGGAGATCGACAAGGTTTTGCTAAACAAGAAAAAATAATTTCCGAAGAGCCAGTACAGGAATATACGAAAGAACAACAAGAAATGAAGCAAGGCAAATTGCATATTGGTTATAGCACACCTGTTTATTTTGGTGACGCAGATTTTTCGAAAATGCAAATTTTTAATGGTGTATTTGGCGGCTATGCTCACTCCAAATTATTTATGAATGTTCGTGAGCGAGAAAGCTTAGCCTATTATGCATCAAGCTCATATGCTTCACATTACGGACTTGTTTTTGTCATTTCGGGTATTGAACCTGTAAACGAGAAAAAAGCGATAGATGTAATTGACGAGCAGCTTGTGTCGATACAAAACGGTGAAATTTCAGATTTAGAATTAACACAAACAAAAGCGATGTTAATAAACCAATTAAAAGAAGCACTTGATTCGCCACGTGGTCAAATAGAAATATACGACCAATACAAAGATTTAGACGAAGAATTCTCTATTGCTACTTGGACAGCACGTTGGCAAAATGTGACGAAAGAGGATGTACAGAAAATGGCTTCGCAAATTAAACGAGAAGCGATTTATTTCTTGTGCGGCAAGGAGGACTAAAAAATGAAAACAATTGAATTTAAACAACTAGATGAAACACTTTATTATAAACAGCTTAAAAATGGTTTAGACGTTTATATTTTACCGAAAAAAGGGTTTTCCAAAACATTTGTAACATTTACAACAAAGTATGGGTCAATTGATCGTTCATTCGTACCGATTGGAGAAACAGAGGCGATTATAGTTCCAGATGGCATTGCCCATTTTTTAGAGCATAAAATGTTTGAAAAAGAAGATGGCGATGTGTTCCAAAAGTTCAGTGAGGTTGGTGCACAAGCAAATGCGTTTACATCATTTAATAGAACATCCTATTTATTTTCTGCGACAGACCATATTTATAAAAGCACCGAAACATTATTAAACTTTGTACAAGAGCCTTATTTCACTGAAGAAACAGTAAATAAAGAAAAGGGTATTATCGGACAAGAAATTACGATGTATGATGACTTGCCTGATTGGCGTCTGTATTTTGGGGCAATTGAAAATATGTACCATAATCATCCTGTGAAAATTGATATCGCAGGTACGATTGAATCGATTGATGGCATTACTGCGGAGCACTTGTATACTTGTTACAATACATTTTACCACCCATCCAATATGCTACTATTTGTTATTGGTGCAGTAGATCCAAAAGAAATGATGACATTTATTGAAAACAATCAAAATAACAAATCTTTCCCTGAGCCTACACCGTTAACACGCTTATTTGATAAAGAGCCAACTGGCGTAGCTACTAAAGAAAGTGTGCTGCATATGGATGTTCAAAAACCAAAAGTGTATATTGGCCTAAAAGCGAAGGAAACTGATTTATCTGGTGAGGCAATGTTAAAACACGAATTAGCCGTACAAATTGGTTTAGAATGCTTATTTGGCCGTGCATCAGATTTTTATACACATATTTACGAGGAAGGCTTAATTGATGAATCTTATAGCTATGATTTTTCGCTTGAAAAAGGCTATGGGTTTTCCTTAATAGGCTCTGACACTACAAATCCACAGGCGCTAATTGCAGCCATTAAAGAGCAATTAGCGAAAGCAGAACAAAATGTCTTATTTACAACCGAAGATGTGGAGCGTATTAAACGTAAAAAAATTGGTTTCTTCTTACGTGCATTGAACTCGATCGAATTTATTGCTAATCAGTTTACCCGTTATAAATTTAACGATATGAATTTATTTGATGCAGTACCTATACTTGAAACATTAACAGTGGCAGACATTGCGGAGGCATTTAAAACACTTCAAGGTGAAGAACAGCAAACAGTTTTTACAGTGTTGCCAGTGAGTGAGCGCGTGTAATGAAAAAATTTGCATTGATTTGCGGTGCCTCAGGAGCAATTGGGTCAGCCATTTGTAGCGAGCTAGCATTGCAAGGTTGGTCTCTGTATATGCATTATTGTAAAACACCGATTAATGAGTTAGCATCCAAGTTAGCTAATGACTATCCTGAGCAGGAATTTATCCCTGTGCACGCTGATTTTACAGAGATGGAAGCTGCGACGCATCTCGCGTCGCAGCTCTTTTCATTACAAGCAATTGTATTTGCTAATGGGCAAGCATATTATGGTCTTCTGGAAGATACTTCATATAAGCAAATTAATACGCTATGGCAAGTTCATATGCAAACGCCTATGACTATTTTGCAACAAATTGCATCAAAACTTCGCGCTAATGAAGTGAGCTATGTCCTATTTATAGGCTCTATTTGGGGTTCGGCCGGAGCTGCAGGTGAAGTTGTTTATTCAGCTGTTAAAGGAGCTCAGCATAGCTTTATTAAAGCGTATGCGCAAGAGGTCGCTTATAATGGGATTCGTGTTAATGCGATTGCTCCAGGTTTCATTGATACAGTAATGAACGATCATATTGAATATGAGGATCGGCAACGAATTATCGAAGATATCCCGTTGCAAAGACTCGGTAAAGTAGAAGATGTTGCAAATATGTGTGCCTTTTATTTGAGTGGCAAAGCAGATTATGTAACAGGACAAATCATTCATTTAAACGGTGGATGGTACATATAATTTTGCCTTTTTGCACATGCTATTTTTACAAAGGAGGCGATTGCTATGGGAATCATGGAAAACTGGAAACAGTGGACATCATTTTTAGGGGAGCAAGTAGAAGGTGCAAAAGAAAGCGGTATACCAAATAAAATGATTGAAAAAGCAGCTGTCCAAATTGGCAACTACTTATCAGAAAATGTTGATCCGAAAAATGAACAAGAGCGTGTACTGTCTGATTTATGGACAGTTGCTTCATCAGATGAAAAAAAAGCACTAGCGAGCTGTATTATTAAACTAGTGGAAAACAAGCATGTACAGTAATTAGAAAGTCGCCCAAATTTAGAGCGGCTTAGACTGTAGACAAACTCAAAGAATTTTGAGAGTTTGCCTACAGTCTTTTTTCTTTTTTCTTTTAGAATGAATATAAATACAAGACGAAAAAAGCATCCCACCACCAGAAGTTCGAGGGGGATTATTGAAAAAAAGGAAGTAAAACCAATCCTGATTATGTGAAAGCCGAATAATTTATGAAAAAAAAATATCCTTTTAAATAAAATTATGCAAAATAAATAAATATAGTAGAAAAGCACGGTTTCGAACTTTTCATACGTTATAAAATCGGCTATGATGGAACTTATAAAGTTATTTTTACGTTTCTATAGTGAAGGGGACGAGATTCGATGAGTGAATGGTATTTTGAGTACGAGATTCAAGTAAATCGTCCGGGTTTGTTAGGAGATATTGCTTCACTTCTTGGAATGCTGCGTGTGAATATTGTATCAATTAACGGAGTTTCTGAAGAACGGCGAGGAATGCTATTACATGCAGAAAATGAAGAGTCGATTCAACGCTTTATTTCGGTTGTGTCTACAATGGATAATATTAACGTTACGAGATTCCGTGAACCAAAATTACGTGACCGCTTAGCTGTGCGACACGGACATTACATTCCGCGTGATGCAGATGAAAAAAATACATTCCGTTTTGTACGAGATGAGCTAGGTATTTTAGTGGATTTTATGGCGGAATTATTTAAAAAGGATGGTCATAAACTAATTGGGATAAGGGGAATGCCACGAGTTGGCAAAACCGAATCAATCGTAGCTTCAAGCGTTTGTGCAAACAAGAAATGGATTTTTATTTCCTCGACTATGATCAAGCAAACGATTCGAAATACTTTAATTGGCGATGAATTTAACGGCAATAATATATTTATATTAGATGGAGTCGTTACACGCAGAGCGACGGATGAAAGGCATCAACAGCTTGTGCGGGAGATGATGCGTATGCCAACAATTAAAGTTATTGAGCACCCAGATATTTTTGTGCAGCACTCAGAATACAAGATTGAAGATTTTGATTACATCATTGAACTTCGCAATCATCCCGATGAAGAAATCACATATGAAATCATTGAGAATAATAATATGATGTCAAGCTCAAACCTAGGTAGTTTTGGCGGATTTAATTTTTAATAAAAGTAGGTGTTATTGTTGACAGAACTAGGAGCTCGCCTTAAAGAAGCGAGATTGGCTAAAGGATTTAGCCTTGATGATTTACAAGAAATAACGAAAATTCAAAAGCGTTATTTAGTTGGAATTGAAGAAGGAAATTATTCAATTATGCCTGGCTCATTCTACGTGCGTGCGTTTATTAAACAGTATGCAGAAGCAGTAGGACTAGATGCAGATGAAATTTTAGCGAATTATAAGCAAGATGTTCCGGGTACACAAACAGATGAGGTAGCACAATCGTATACGCAAAGCCCGAGCCGACGTAAATTGGCGTCTAGCTCATCCAACAGAATGATGGAAATGATGCCTAAAATAATCGTTGCATTATTTATCATTGTTATTATTATCGTAATTTGGACCTTATATTTACAAAAGGCTAAAAATTCACCAGATGAAGTGGATGACACTACATCAGTAATTCAATACGATAAAACACAAAAAGAGCCATTAAATGAAGGAAATAACAACGACGTAACGGTAGATGATGAAGAAGAGCCTGAAAAAGAAGAACCTGTCGTAGAAGCGAAACAAGAAATTAGCGCAGGTCAAATACAACCAGATGGTGAAACGACGATTTTTGATGTGACAGGTACAGATACTTTAAACATTCGCGTTGAAGTAGCAGGCCCTACTTGGGTAGGTATTCGTAATGAAAAAGGCGATGAGCAAGTAGAGGCAAAAGCGTATAGTGCTGGAGATGTTGTCGAGCATGACTCAACAGCAAACGGTTATGCTCGCATTCGCCTTGGTAATTCACAAGTAGCAAAAGTGTTCGTCAATGGTGAAGAGCTTCAATACGCACAAAACGTTGTTGTACAAAATATTGTATTGAAATTAGCAAAGGAAGAGTAGTCATCAATTGATGGCTACTTTCTTTAGAAAATAATTATTTTTAAAATAAAGAATTGTTAAGGCATTCGTGTCGGATATTTTTGCAAATAGTGTATCCGGCAGCTTTAATACCTTATCGTCGCTGCGTTTAGATAGTAAGGTGAAGAGTGCATGAAAATGCAATTCTTTTATGAAAGGTGTTTACAAATGAATATTCCAAATAAGATTACAGTCTCTCGTATTTGTTTAATTCCATTTTTTGTGATTGTAATTATGTTTGATTTTGGTTGGGGAACAATGGAGCTTTTCGGTGCGGAAATGCCGGTTAATCACTTTGTTGGAGCGCTAATTTTTATTATTGCTTCCGTAACGGACTGGGTAGACGGGTATTATGCACGCAAATATAATTTAGTTACAAATTTCGGTAAGTTTTTAGATCCACTTGCAGACAAATTACTCGTATCAGCAGCACTTATATTGTTAGTGGAGCTAAAATTAGCACCTGCTTGGATCGTTATTCTTATTATTAGTCGTGAGTTTGCGGTAACGGGTTTACGCCTTATTTTAGCGGGTGAAGGTGAAGTAGTTGCAGCAAATCAATTAGGTAAAATTAAAACATGGGCACAAATTATTGCCATTTCAGCCTTGCTTTTACACAATACTATTTTCGAACTTATCGGTATTCCGTTTGATATGATTACTTTATATGTTGCTTTATTCTTTACGGTTTGGTCTGGATGGGATTATTTCTATTTAAACCGTCGTGTATTGCTTGATTCAAAGTAAAAGAGGGGTCTTTTCATGAATGCTGAAATAATTGCAGTTGGCTCTGAGTTATTACTTGGACAAATTGTTAATACAAATGCCAAGTTTATTTCCAATCAATTGTCAGAGCTAGGTATTAATGTATTTTATCATACCGTTGTTGGTGATAATGCAGGGCGTCTTGAGGATGTTATTAAAACTGCTGAATCGCGTGCGGATTTAATTATTTTTTCAGGTGGGCTAGGTCCTACAAAAGATGATTTAACGAAAGAAACGATTGCCCGTCATCTAGGTGTCGACCTTACATTTGATGAAACAGCTCTAACATATATTGAGGCATTTTTTGCTAAGCGTGGTCGTGTCATGACTGAAAATAATAAGAAGCAAGCGCTCGTTTTAGCAGGGTGTGATGTGCTAGCGAATCATCACGGTATGGCACCAGGGATGATGTTTGAGAAAGACGGCAAAACGTATATATTATTACCTGGACCGCCGAAAGAGCTTGAACCAATGTTTCAATTTGAAGCGAAACCAAAGCTAGCAGCTAGATTAAATGATGGTGCAATTATTTTATCGCATGTGCTTCGCTTTTACGGTATAGGTGAGGCTGAGTTAGAGGTTGCAATACAAGATATATTAGACTCGCAAACGAATCCAACTGTTGCGCCACTTGCATCAGATGGTGAAGTGACGCTTCGAGTTACTGCCAAAGCAGCTAGTGAAGCAGAAGCTCGGACTTTAATTGAGGCAAAAACTGCAGAGATTCAAGCGATTGTTGGTGACTTCCAGTACGGAGTGAATGATGATTCGCTCGCTTCAAAAACTGTTGAAACATTACTTGAAAAAAATTGTACGATTGCGGCAGCGGAAAGCTTAACTGCAGGATTGTTTCTATCAGAACTTGCAGAAATACCTGGTGTTAGTGGCGCTTTAGTGGGCGGCGTTGTGACATATACTGTAGATGCAAAAATTAAACAACTCGGTATTGAGCCAATGTTGATTGAGCAGTACGGTGTTGTAAGTAGTGAATGCGCGGCTGCAATGGCGGAGCATGTCCGTGTGAAATTCGGGACTAACATTGGTATCGGCTTAACTGGTGCAGCTGGACCCGATGCACATGGCGATCAGCCAGCAGGTACAATTTGGATCGGAATTAGCATTGAAGGGCGCGATATTGAAACTTACAAGCTTCAGCTATCGGGCATGCGCAATACGAATCGTTTACGGGCAGTAAAATTCACTTGTAGTTATTTAATTCGTTTATTAAAAGAAAAATATTGAAAATGAAAATTTGAGCTAATAAAAAGGCTCAAATTTTTATTTTGGCCTAAAATCGAAAATACGTTCGCTTTTTTCTTGTATTTTTCTCAAAGAACAAGTATAGTAGTGTTATAAATAAAACAGACGTTTTCTAGAGGAGGAAATTAAGTGAGTGATCGTAAAGCAGCCTTAGATATGGCGTTAAAACAAATTGAAAAGCAATTCGGTAAAGGTTCTATTATGAAGCTTGGTGAAACAACAGATCACCAAATTTCAACATCATCAAGTGGTTCATTAGCACTTGATGCAGCACTAGGGATAGGTGGATATCCTCGTGGTCGTATTATCGAAATATACGGGCCAGAGTCTTCAGGTAAAACAACAGTAGCACTTCATGCCATTGCAGAAGTACAAGCAAACGGAGGTCAAGCTGCATTCATTGACGCAGAGCATGCACTTGATCCAGTATACGCAAAAAAATTAGGTGTAAATATTGACGAATTACTACTTTCTCAGCCAGATACAGGGGAACAAGCTCTTGAAATTGCTGAAGCATTAGTACGTAGTGGCGCAATCGATATTTTAGTCATTGACTCTGTAGCGGCATTAGTACCAAAAGCCGAAATCGAAGGTGAGATGGGTGACTCGCACGTAGGTTTACAAGCGCGTTTAATGTCTCAAGCATTGCGTAAATTATCTGGAGCAATTAATAAATCAAAAACATTAGCGATTTTCATTAACCAAATTCGTGAAAAAATTGGTGTTATGTTCGGTAACCCAGAAACGACACCAGGTGGTCGTGCACTTAAATTCTATTCTTCAGTCCGATTAGAAGTTCGTCGTGCAGAAGCACTTAAGCAAGGTAACGACATTTTAGGTAACAAAACAAAAATTAAAATTGTAAAAAATAAAGTTGCTCCTCCATTCCGTACAGCTGAAGTAGATATTATGTACGGGGAAGGTATTTCGAAAGAAGGAGAAATCGTCGACTTAGGTGTAGAACTAGATATCGTGCAAAAAAGCGGCTCTTGGTATGCATACGGCGATGAGCGTTTAGGTCAAGGTAGAGAAAACGCAAAGCAATTCCTTAAAGAAAATCCAACAGTACGTGAAGAAATCGCTGGTAAAATTCGTCAATCATATGGCATTGCAGCAGCGAATTACACGATCGGTGGTCATGATGACGAAGATGAAATGGATGAAGAATTAGCTTTATTATTAGATGAAAAATAAAAATTGAGTTGCCTGTCAGAGTGTAGACAAAGTCAAAAATAACTTTGTCTGCACTCTTTTTTGAACTAAAATGGAAAAAAGGGTTAGAAATACATACATTTCCCTATACTGAAATAGAAGGCTCTAAATGAATGATTGGTAGTATGTTGCACATAGTGGCTATCCTTGACAGAGCAATAACAGAACTATACAATTAAACATGTATAATTTCTAAATTTTGAAATGAAATAGGTCAACTAAATAGCTTCATTTGACCCATTAAAAATGACACGATTATAGCAATTGGAGGTGTTTATATGGAAGGAATTATCATCTCCGCTTTGTTTGCACTCATCGTTGGTGCCGCTGTTAGCTATATCTACATGAAAAAAGTGAATGACTCAAAAATCACTGGTGCTACGCATACTGCACAAGCAATCGTTGAAGAAGCGAAACGTGAAGCGGATGCATTGAAAAAAGAAGCACTACTGGAAGCAAAAGATGAAACTCACAAATTTCGAACTGAAGCTGAAAATGACATTCGTGACCGTCGTTTTGAACTTCAAAAACAAGAGAACCGTTTATTGCAAAGAGAAGAAAATCTTGACCGCAAGGATGATGCTCTAAATAAGAGAGAAGCCGGCTTAGAGCGTAAGGAAGAAGCTCTATCTGACAGACAACAGCATATTGAACAGATGGAAAGCAAAGTGGACGAGCTCGTAGCAGCACAAAAAACGGAGTTAGAACGTATTTCCGCTTTAACAAGAGATGAAGCAAAAATGATCATCTTAAGTGAAGTAGAAAAAGAATTAGCTACTGATATTGCTGTTATGACGAAGGAATCTGAAACACGTGCGAAAGAAGAATCTGATAAAAAAGCGCGTGAAATTTTATCCCTTGCACTACAACGCTTCGCAGCAGACCACGTTGCAGAAACGACTGTATCAGTCGTAAACTTACCTAATGACGAAATGAAAGGGCGTATTATCGGACGTGAAGGCCGTAATATCCGTACCCTTGAAACGCTAACAGGTATTGACTTAATTATCGATGATACGCCAGAAGCAGTAATTTTATCAGGTTTTGATCCGATCCGTCGTGAAACAGCACGTCTTGCACTTGAAAAATTAGTACAAGATGGCCGTATCCATCCAGCACGTATCGAGGAAATGGTTGAAAAGTCTCGCCGTGAAGTAGATGAACAAATTCGCGAAACAGGTGAGCAAACGATTTTCGAAGTAGGTATTCACAATCTACATCCTGACTTAATGAAAATTTTAGGTCGCATGAAATATCGTACAAGTTATGGTCAAAATGTGCTTAAACATTCAATCGAGGTGGCACATCTTGCAGGATTACTTGCAGCAGAGCTTGGAGAAGACGTAACACTTGCCAAACGCGCAGGTCTTCTACACGATATCGGAAAAGCAATTGATCATGAAGTGGAAGGAAGCCACGTTGAGATTGGTGTCGAGCTTGCAACGAAATATAAAGAACATCCAGTTGTTATTAATAGTATCGCATCTCACCATGGAGATACTGAAGCGACATCAGTTATCGCAGTACTTGTTGCAGCAGCGGATGCTTTGTCAGCTGCCCGACCAGGTGCTCGTAGCGAAACACTAGAAAATTACATTCGTCGCCTAGAAAAGCTAGAAGAAATTTCAGAAAGCTATGATGGCGTTGAAAAATCATTTGCAATTCAAGCCGGTCGTGAAATACGAATAATTGTACAACCTGACAAAATTGACGATCTTGCCTCACACCGTCTTGCACGCGATATTCGAAAGCGTATAGAGGAAGAACTAGACTACCCAGGTCACATTAAGGTAACTGTTATTCGTGAAACACGAGTAGTTGAATATGCAAAATAATAAGTAATAACCTACTTTCTTAAGGAAAGTACTGAAAAACTTTAATATTCATATTTTAAAGTACATTTCACGAAAAAATAGGCAGCTTTTTGTTCGATTTCGAACAGAAAGCTGCCTATTTCTATTTAATGATCATGAACTCATCTAAATATTATTCATAAATCCCCTTAATTTAGCATAATAAAAACATTAGAGCTTTTTTTAATGCTTATAGAACAGGGGGATGCTAATGATTGATATGCATAGCCATATATTGTGGAATGTAGATGATGGACCAAAAACGTTAGATCTTACTATGCGAATGATGGAACAAGCAGTTAAGGAAGGGATTTCAGTAATTATTGCTACTCCACATAGTCATCACCCTCAATATAATGTTGATTATAATTCAGTGAGAAATCTAACAGAAAGATTACAATATGAACTACTAGAAAATAATATACCTCTAACAATTTATACGGGACATGAAGTACGATTATCCGGAAAAATCATGCTCCTTTACAAAGAAAAACAAATCCATACATTAGCAAATTCTAATTATATGTTATTAGAATTACCTTCATACAATATACCGAATTACACAATAAGTATTATCCGTGAGTTACTATCAGAAGGAATTACGCCTATTATTGCACATCCAGAACGTAATAAAGCCATTGCTGAAAGACCAATACTTTTAGAACGATTAATTTATGAAGGGGCAAAAGCGCAAATAACTGCAGGAAGCTTAGCTGGTTATTTTGGTCGCACACTACAAAAGCTCTCTCTTAATTTAGTAAAGGCGAACTTAATTCATACGTATGGATCAGACGTTCATAATTTAACATCGCGGCCGTATCTTTTTGATAAAGGTCTCAGTTATTTAGAAAAGAAGAAGGAATTAGATGCAGTCGATATTTTGCTCGAAAATAATTATAGGATCATTGAAAATAAACCGTTTATTCAACAAGAACCAAGTGAAATCGAAGCTGAAAAATGGTGGAAAATTTATTGAAAGTGCAATCGTATCCCAATTTTGAATAAATTTATTTAGTAAAGGTAAAAATATACTATATATTTACAAATGCCCGAGGGGGACAGCGATGAAAAAAGTATTAAAATGGGTAGCAATAATTGGGTTTATCGTATTTGTATTAGGTTTTGCAATGACGTATAAATTATATGCTGAAATAAAAAATACAGCACAGGAAATGTATACACCAATTCAAGATGAAGTATCACCTAGAAGAGTTGAAGCAGTCAATGTTACTGCAAAGGAACCATTTTCTGCATTAATATTAGGAGTCGATGAGCGAGAAGGTGATAGTGGACGGTCTGATACAATGATTGTCCTAACAGTCAACCCAACACTCGAGACAACAAAAATAGTAAGTATACCGCGGGATACGTATACCGAAATTATTGGAAAGAACTTCAAAGATAAAATCAATCATGCGTACTCTTTTGGTGGAATTGAAATGTCGGTGAAAACCGTTGAAAGCTTGCTTAATATCCCAATAGACTATGTTGCACAAATCAATATGGAAAGTTTCAAAGATATTATTGAAATTGTCGATGGCATTACAGTAGAAAACACATTCGAATTTGATTATGAAGGAGAGCACTTCCCGATAGGTGAATTGACACTAGATGGTGAGAGTGCCCTGAAGTATGTGCGAATGCGTTATGAAGATCCTACGGGAGACTTTGGTCGCCAAAATCGCCAAAAACAAGTTATTCAAGGCGTTATAAAAAAGAGTTTAACATTAAACACATTGTTTAACTATAAATCTATTTTTAAAACATTAGAAGAGAATGTAGAAATCAATGTCGTCTTTGATGATATACTCAGCATTCGTAAAAACTACTCTAGCAGCTTTAATACAATAGAGCAGCATTATATGAATAATGGCACAGGAACGAAGATGAACGGTATATATTACTATATTCCGGATGAACAGGAACTAGAAACCCTTCAAACAATATTGAAAAGTCATTTGGGTATGTAGGTAAAAGGACACGAAAAAAATATGACATTGAATATTACACAAAATCAGGAATATAGTATAGGACTTCTCCGTATAATAGAGTTTAGATAGAGTAATTTGGTCTATTTTAATAGTTAGTATGATAATACAAATATATTAGCTTTTCTTGCGTAAAATTAATTAATCATGAAGAAAGAAAATGTTCAATATAGAATGCAAGTGTATAAGTAGAAAAAGCTTACAGTAGCAAAACTAAATGAGAAACTAAAAATATGTTAATTGAGATCATAAATCATTTAGGAAATGTCTTTACATCTTAAATTTTGCATATGTATGGTATGGTGCGGAATTTGCACCTCGTACGAATCTTCTGAATATTTATTAGGTTCGTCGAGTGTCGGAGGGCTAAGTAAGAATGAAGGTTTGGGGGAAAGTATTTCATCCAGCCAGAGCCTTTCATATGCAAAAGACAGGTACATGTGTATAAGTGTTGTCATTACAGGGCCGCAAACTAGCCGATTACAACGGTTGTCATTTTTAAGTAATAAAGAGGAGTCTTGTGGCATAAACCATTTAGGTAAGTGAACGACGGGACATTACCTTTGTTTAGATGCATTAAGAAAATAAAAGTGAGTTATACAACCAGGAGATGTGTGAATTGTGGAAAAAATCTAATGATTATCGATTATTTAGCATTTATAGACAGATTATTAATGCAACAAACTGATTTGAAACATGAATATTCATATGATGCTTCTTAAGAGAAATCGGAATGATTATAAGGGACTAGAAATACAAAATCCAAATTTTTTAACATATTTATTAAACCGGAATTAATTAATGAAGTTTGTTCAAAGTTTCGAATAACCAATTCAATGGTAATTGCAAACTGTTTGTAACGTAGAAAACAAACTTTATAGTTATTTAGATTAGTAATATTCAGTTTAATGTATGAAAGAACGATCAATAAAAATACCAAACTCTATACACAAAAATAATCCTCTTATACAAACTAATATATTTATTAATAATAACCTTTAAGTAACCACGATAATTATACCACCATTTCTGCTACGAAAATATTTTATTTTCCTTGAAAATATCTGTAATAAAACAGTTAGCACCATAGATTTTTATGGAAATTTGTTTGATTTAGTAAGAATAATTACCTGTGAAATGAGTGATAAATTGCCGAATAAATTACTATCAAGAGCTATTTTAGATGATTCATTAATAGGCATAAATATTGACTGGTCAGAGTATTATACACCTGTTTCAATGGTTCACGATTATTTAGAGGAAGTATCAGATGAATTAACAGGCTGGATAAAGTCTCCTTTAGAACGAAACAAAGAATTATTAACTTCTATAGACTGTATTGCCTCTGAAATAAAAATGAATGCAAATGTATTAATTGTAATCGGTGTAGGGGGTTCATTTTTAGGAGCAAAAGCTATACAAGATGCATTGACTCCATACTTTGGACTAAATAAAAATGGAATTTCTGTTATTTATGTCGGTCAAAATATGAGTGGAGCTTATATTCAGCAATTATTAAATAGTCTCGAAGATAAAGAAATTTATGTAAACGTTGTTTCAAAATCTGGTACAACGATGGAACCTGCAATAGCATTCCGAGTTTTTCGTAATTATATGAAAAAAAGATACGGTCAAGAATACTACAATCGAATTATTGTTACAACTGATGCAGAAAAAGGATTATTAAAACAAATAGCCGACAAAAGTTACTATCGGCAATTTTATATTCCCTCTAATATAGGCGGACGGTACTCAGTTTTAACACCAGTCGGTCTTTTACCGATTGCAGTAGCAGGAGTAAATATTTATCAGTTACTAGAAGGGGCATATGAAGCTGCTATTCTTTTACAAGAAGAACGAGTAGAACAGAATGAGGCTTACCGATATGCTGTTATTCGAAATGAATTATTTAAAAGAGGTTACCAAGTAGAATTACTAGCTTCCTTTGAACCTTCATTAGCTAAATTGCATGAATGGTGGAAGCAATTATTTGCTGAAAGTGAAGGGAAGGATAAGAAGGGTTTATTTCCTAGTTCAGTAAGCTTTTCGACAGACTTGCATTCTATTGGGCAATTTATTCAAGAAGGGAATCCCATTTTATTTGAAACGATTCTATATTTTAATGAAATAAATGAAGATTGTTCGATTCCATTTGATGAGCAAGATGATGATCAACTCAACTATTTATCGAGTAAAAGTATTAACGAAGTAAATGCCGTATCAAAAGAAGGGGTTATAGCAGCGCATACAGAGGCAGGTGTACCAATCATACAGCTACAGTTTGAAAAATTAGATGCCTATCATTTAGGATATCTTGTTTATTTTTTTATGAAAGCCTGTGCAATGAGTGCTTATTTATTAAATGTCAATCCATTTAACCAGCCTGGTGTAGAAGCATATAAAAAGAAAACTTTAGAGATGTTGATTAAAGAAACGGTATATGGATAAAAAAACAACAAATCAAAATAATAGAGGAACAAAATGGTTATAGAAGCGTAACAAAACTGCTATTAAACTTCGAAAGGATGTCTTTATGAATAAAGTAAAAAAAGCAATTATTCCAGCTGCAGGGATGGGGACACGTTTTTTACCAGCAACAAAAGCAATGCCAAAAGAAATGTTGCCGATTGTAGGTCGTCCAACGATTGAGTATATCGTGGAAGAAGCTATTCTCTCTGGTATTGAAGACATCATTATTGTGACTGGGAAAGGAAAAAGAGCAATAGAAGATCACTTTGATCGGAACTTTGAACTTGAACAAATCCTAAAAGAAAAAGGGAAGTTTGATTTGTTGGAAAAAGTGAATAAATCCTCAAACGTAAACATTCATTATATTCGCCAAAAAGAACCAAAAGGATTAGGGCATGCAGTATGGTGTGCAAGAAAATTTATTGGAAATGAACCATTTGCCGTTTTATTAGGTGATGACATTGTGCAGGCGGATATACCATGTACAAAACAATTAATAGACCAATTTGAAATAATACACAGCTCCGTTGTTGGAGTTCAACAAGTTTTATATGAAGAAACAAATCGCTACGGCATTATTGACCCGAATAAAAATGATGGGAGAATTTATCAAGTTCGAAAATTTATCGAAAAGCCAGAACTAGGTACAGCCCCTTCAAATTTAGCCATTATGGGGCGCTATGTGTTAACACCGGAGATTTTCGAAATACTGGAAGAGCAAGAAGTTGGTGCTGGAGGCGAAATTCAACTGACAGATGCGATTCAAAAATTAAATACTATACAATCTGTCTACGCGTATAACTTTGAAGGTAAGCGCTATGATGTTGGCGAACAATTAGGTTTTATTCGGACAACAATTGAGTTTGCAATGAATAATGATGAGTTCGGTGCAGATGTTCGAAAAATGCTTGAAAATATTCATATTAACGCTTCAAAAACCCTAATAACGGAGGGGTTAAGTTGAATCTAGCTGTGTTTGGTGCGGGTTATGTAGGATTAGTAACTAGTACTTCTTTAGCAGAAATAGGACATCAAGTAATTTGCATTGATAAAGATCAAGCGAAAGTAGAAACAATGAAAGAAGGGATAGCGCCAATTTATGAACCCGGATTATCAGACCTCATGAAAAAAAACATGGACTTAGGTCGACTAACTTTTACAACGGATTATGTTGAAGGGTTAAATGATGCGGATATAGTTTATATTGCAGTAGGTACACCCGAAAATGAAGATGGTTCTGCTAACTTAATTTATGTCGAAGAAGTGGCTACAACAATCGGTCAAACCGCCAAGAAAGATACGATTGTCGTAACCAAAAGTACTGTACCAGTTGGCACAAATAATCGATTACAAAAAATAATCGATTTAAATAAATTATATCATATAAAAATTGAAGTAGTTTCAAATCCAGAATTTTTAAAAGAAGGTTCTGCCATTTATGATTCTTTTCACGGCGACCGTATTGTGATTGGTGCGAATTGTGAGAAAGCAGCAAATGTAATCGAAGAAATTAATAGACCATTTGGAATTCCTATATACAAAACAGATTTACGTAGTGCAGAAATGATCAAATATGCATCCAATGCATTTTTAGCAACGAAGATTAGCTTCATTAATGAAATTGCCAATATTTGCGAAAGAGTGGGTGCTGATATTGAACAAGTTGCATTAGGTATGGGGCTAGATAAGCGAATCGGTCCGGAGTTTTTAAAAGCAGGTATAGGATACGGTGGTTCATGTTTCCCTAAAGATACGAAGGCTCTAATTCAAATTGCGGGAAATGTGCAATATGACTTTGAATTATTAAAAGGTGTAGTTAATGTTAATAAAAAACAGCAAAAAAAGTTATTAGATAAAGTATATGAACGAATTGACAGTGTGAAAGGTAAAAAAATAGCCGTGCTTGGGTTAGCATTTAAGCCGAATACAGATGATATGCGCGAAGCACCATCTGTATATATCGTCAACGAACTAGTTAAGTTAGGTGCCAGCGTTTTTGCGTACGATCCAATTGCAGTAGAAAATGCAAAGAATCACTTAGATCCTTCTGTGGTATATGTTGAAAGCATTGAAAGTGCAATTAAAGTTGCAGAGGCAGTGTTAATCCTTACTGAGTGGCAAGAAATTAAAAATATGGATTTAACTATTTTTAATACAATGAAATATCCACTTGTTATAGATGGGAGAAATTGTTTTTCTGTAAATGAAATGGAAGCACTAAATTATGAATATTACTCTATTGGAAGAAAAACGCTAAAGCCAATTCTTCAACCTATGTTTGAAAGTTGGTGAAATGAAATGATCTACCAATCTTCTAATGGGAGCTCTAAAGTTAATAGGGAAAATGAATTTCCACTTCAACAAATTCAAGTGAATGATAATAAGTATTACTTAATTAGTAAAAGGATTGTGGATTTAGTATGTTCCACTATCGGAATAATTTTATTAATTCCTTTATTTTTATTACTAGCTATTTTTATTAAGTTAGAGGATAGAAAAGGACCAGTAATTTTCAAGCAAATTAGAATTGGAAAAAGTGGTAAACAATTTAATATTTATAAATTTCGTTCTATGGTGACAAACGCCGAAGAGTTAAAAGTAGCCCTGCTCGAACACAATGAAATAGCCGGACCTGTTTTTAAAATAAAGTATGATCCAAGAGTAACAAAAGTAGGGAAGTTTATAAGAAAAACAAGTTTAGATGAGTTGCCACAACTTTTGAATGTATTAAAAGGTGAAATGAGTTTAGTCGGTCCAAGACCACCACTACCGAATGAAGTAGAGAAATATACTAGCTACGAGAGACAGCGACTTAGAGTGACACCTGGACTCACTTGTTATTGGCAAGTAAGTGGTAGAAGTAATATTAGTTTTGAACGATGGATGGAATTAGATTTGAAATATATTCAGGAACGCAGCTTCTTTTTGGATATAAAATTAATATTAAAAACGGTCTTCGTTATATTTGGTTCAAAAGACGCTTATTAATAAGGTGGAGGTTTGTAATGGAATTAAATGCAAAAATATATGTAGCTGGACATCGAGGATTAGTAGGGTCAGCGATTATAAGAAAACTAGAAGAAAAGGGGTATTCAAATATTGTTTATCGATCTAGTGGAGATCTAGATTTAAGAGACAAAGTACAAGTGGATGAATTCTTTGAAGATGAACAACCAGAGTTTGTTTTTCTTGCAGCCGCAAAAGTAGGTGGAATTGTTGCTAACAATGATTACCCTGCAGACTTCATTCGGGATAATCTAATGATTCAAACGAATGTAATTGATGCATCCTACCGCAATAATATAAAAAAGTTACTTTTCCTTGGAAGTACTTGCATTTATCCGAAATTTGCTCCTCAACCAATGAGTGAGGATACCTTATTATCTGGGGTGTTAGAATCTACAAATGAACCATATGCTATTGCAAAAATTGCTGGAATAAAGATGTGTGAAGCTTTCAATCGTCAATATGGTACAAATTTTATTTCAGTCATGCCCACAAATTTATATGGTCCAAACGATAACTTTGATTTAGAAACTTCACATGTATTACCAGCATTAATTCGAAAATTTCACGAAGCAAAAATAGAAAATGCGGCGACGGTTGAAGTATGGGGAACGGGTTCTCCAAAAAGGGAATTTTTATATTCAGCTGACTTAGCTGAAGCGGTCATATATTTGATGAATAATTATGAGGGGACTCAATTTATCAATATTGGTGTAGGCAAAGATATTTCGATAAAAGAATTAGCTAAAAAAATAAAAGAGATTGTTGGATTTAACGGTGATATTATTTTTAATACATCAAAACCAGATGGCACTCCAAGAAAATTAGTAGATGTAACAAGATTAAATGAGTTAGGTTGGCAAGCAACTATTTCCCTAGATGAAGGAATAAAAAAAGCATATGAATGGTTTTTAAATAATACAGATGCAACTGTTGTTGCCGAGTAATGGAGGTAGCTATGAAAAAAGCAATTGTTACAGGAGTAACTGGTCAAGACGGTTCTTATTTAGCAGAGTTTTTGTTGGAAAAAGGCTATGAAGTACACGGTATTATTCGCAGAAGTTCTTCTTATAATCAAGAAAGGTTAGAAGACCTCCTATTAGAAGAAGAGGAAAATGCATTATTAAACCATAATAACTTCACACTACATTATGGTGATGTAACAGATGCACTGAATATTACTCGATTAGTTAGCGAAATCCAACCTGATGAAATTTATAATTTAGCAGCTCAATCGCATGTTCGTGTTTCATTTGATATGCCCAGTTATACGTTAGATGTTGATGCAAAAGGTACATTAAATATTTTAGAGGCAGTTCGGATTTTAGGATTAACTGATAAAACAAAAGTGTATCAAGCATCTACATCTGAATTGTTTGGAAAAGTCCAAGAAGTCCCGCAAAAAGAAACAACGCCATTTTATCCTCGTTCACCATATGGGGTTGCTAAAATTTATGGATACTGGATAACGAAGAATTACCGGGAAAGTTACAACATGTTCGCAGTAAACGGCATATTATTCAATCACGAATCAGAACGTCGTGGAGAGACGTTTGTTACGAGAAAGATTACCCTTGCAGCTGCTCGCATTGCACAAGGAAAACAAAAAACATTGCAACTTGGAAATTTAAACTCCTTACGTGATTGGGGATATGCAAAAGATTATGTAGAGTGTATGTGGCTAATTTTACAACATGATCAACCTGAAGATTTTATTATTGCTACAGGAGAAATGCATAGTGTAAGGAAGTTTGTTGAACTAGCATTTAAATATGTTGGAATTGAAATTGAGTGGTCAGGTGAAGGTATTGAGGAAATAGGGATAAATAAATCAACAGGTGAAGTCATTGTACAAGTCGATCCTAAATACTTCCGACCAACAGAAGTCGATCAATTATTAGGAGATCCTACAAAGGCAAAAACTTTATTAGGATGGAATCCAACGAAAACTTCATTTGAACAATTGGTAGAGAAAATGGTTCTTCATGATATAGAGAAAGTCTCAAATGAAATGAGATTAGTGGAAATGTTTGATTGATAATAGTATAAAAGAAAAATTAATTTTCCTGTGATTCTTTATTCTATGACAATAGAAATGGAGTTAGTCTATGAAAAAAAAATTACTGATGTATGCACATTATTATCATCCAGATGTAGCTTCTACTGGACAAATTCTTACTGAACTTGCAGAAGGCATGAAAGAACATTTTGATATTACAGTTATTTGTGTAGTCCCTTCATATACAGGTGTTGTCTCACAGGCATATGAGGGGAAAAAATATTATTTTGAAGAGATTAATGGCATAAAAATTGTCAGAGTAAAGGTTCCTGAATTTAGTAAAACAAATAAGGTTAGTCGTGTGAAAAATATAGTAACGTATTTTTTTCGAGCTATAATTGCTACTTTTAAAGTTGGAAAACAGGACTTTATTTACTCGATATCACAACCTCCGATATTAGGAGGGATTCTTGGGGTTTTGGGTAAATGGATAAAAAATGCTAAATATATTTATAACATACAAGATTTTAATCCCGAACAAACAATGGCAGTTAATTATAGTGAAAATCAATTTATCTTAAAAATTATGATGTTACTGGATAAATTTAGCTGTAAACGAGCGGATAAAGTAATTGTCGTAGGAAGAGATATGTTAGTGACATTGAAAAATCGTTTTAAGTTAGGTGGGAATTTAATAAGTAAGAAGCTCCCAGACAATTGTTACATCAATAATTGGACGAATGAAAAAGAAATCTATCCGTTAGGTTCAAATCATCAAAAAGTTGTTTCATTCAAAAAAAAGTATGGTTTAGAAGATAAGTTTATCTTTATGTATTCAGGCAATATCGGTTTGTATTATGATTTGGAGAATTTAATAAAAGTAATTGAAAAGTTTAAAGAAGAAAAAGAGATAGTTTTTGCATTTGTAGGAGAGGGAACAGTAAAAGCTCATTTAGAAACGTACAAGGAAAATCACCAATTAGATAACGTCTGTTTTATACCATATCAGAAAAAAGCGGATTTAATATACAGTCTTAACGCTGGAGATGTTCATTGGGTAGTAAATGCAAAAGGTATTCGAGGGGTTTCTGTTCCAAGTAAGCTTTACGGTGTAATGGCGGCAGGTCGACCGGTCTTAGGTGTTCTAGAAGTAGGATCAGAAGCTAGATTAATCATTGAAGAAGCGAAATGCGGCTATGTTAATGAGCCTGGTAATTACGATCAAATAGAACAATGTATTAGAAAGATTATTGATGAGAAAGAAACATTAATTCTAAAAAGTAAAAATGGCCGAGACTATTTAGTGAAAAATCTAACAAAAGATGTATCCATAAACAAATATATAAGTGAAATCAATTCGCTAGAGCAAATTGGAAAATTAAAAGGGGAAATCCAATATGAACAGTAATTGGTTTAAGGTAGCAATGAAAATAACTAAAGTAAATTATGGTAAAAACCTTCTATTAAAAGGGGTACCAATAATTTTTAATAGTACAGGAGCAACATTAGATATTGGTCATAATGTTACTATTAATTCTTCATTTTTATCAAATTTAGTTGGTCTATATCAACGAACAATTATTGTGACTCGTACACGTGAAGCGGAAATTGTAATTGGTGATAATGTAGGTATTTCAGGTGCAACTATATATGCGAGGACATCAATAAAAATTGGAGAAAATACACATGTTGGTGGTAATGCGAAAATTTTTGATAATGATTTTCATCCACTTGAAATTGAAGCAAGAAATGCAGATATTAAGGAGAAGATTGGTACACGGCCGGTAATAATAGGTAAGAATTGTTTTATTGGATGCAATTCTTTAATTTTGAAAGGGACGGTTTTAGGAGATGGTTGTATCGTTGGCGCAGGATCAGTTGTCAGTGGAAAATTTGAAGATAATTGTATTATTGCAGGAAACCCAGCAAAGGTGATAAAAAGACAATTTCCAAAACCTATTGCTGTTAATAGTTAATAAGTAGAGGAATGCAATAAATTAATTTATTGAATATATTAAGAGATTAAATCTAGTTAAGAGGAAAAAGCTATGTCTATGATGAGATTATTATGGATTGGTTGTCTAGAAAGTGAAGAAGAATTCAAAATAAAATCAAAAAAAGGTTATAATTTAGCCTCAGCGCAAGTATCACAATTAAATATTATAAATGGGATAGAAGAGGTATCAGGATTAAGATTTGATTCAATAAATGGCAGTGTTCTGCCTCCATATCCTCGATATTCAGATAAAATTATTGAAGAAGTAATATGGTCTCATAAAGAAAATACTTTCAACATAAGTGTAGGATATAAGAATATTAAGGGATTGAATAGAATCACATGTAAATATTCAATGATAAATGCTGTTAAAATATGGGTTAGAGATATGTATAAGGGTGAAAAACTAGTTGTTTTTGCATATTCTATGAGATCACCAGTTATGGCGGCAGCATGTGAAATAAAAAAATTAATTCCCGATGCAAAAATAATTCTTATTGTAACAGATCTCCCTCAATATATGGACTTAGGCCAAAGTAAGTTGAAAGCGTTGCTTAAAAAGTTTGATTGGCTACATATAAAGAGAATGCAAAAGGAGTTTGATGGTTTTATTTTATATGCCCAAAAGATGGCTGAATTTTTAAAAATTCCAAATGAAAAATGGTTGCTAATGGAAGGATCGTATGATGTTAAAGACACTTTACCATTAAAGATAAATTCGTATAAAAAAAGTAAGGTTATAATGTACTCCGGAAAACTGGACATAGAATATGGTATCGGTATGCTAGTGAGCGCATTTATGAAAATACCAATGCCAGATTTAGAATTATGGATTACAGGTGGTGGAAATGCAGAAGAATGGATCAAAGACTGTGTCATTAAAGATTCGAGAATAAAATTCTATGGGTTTCTTCCATTAAGGGGAGATGTCCTAAAAAAACAGATGGATGCCTCTCTTTTAGTTAATATGAGACTTCCTTCAGAACGTGCATCTGCATATTGTTTTCCATCAAAGCTTTTTGAATATATGGCTAGTAATATTCCGGTGCTTTCGTTTAAACTCGGGGGTATTCCATTAGAATATTATAAACATCTAATAATTGTTGATAATGAGACACAGGAAAGTTTGATTAGTGCTATTACAAGTGTTTTTAATTTGAATGATGAATCTAGAAATTTTACTGGTCAAAAGGCTAGAGAGTTTATTTTATCTAAAAAGACAAAAGAACATCAATGCAAGCGTATTTGGAAATTTGTTAAGAAGGTTTAGGGTGAGAATTATGAAGAGAATTTTGTGGGTGTGTAATGTACCGATCCCAAAAATCGCTAATAATATGAAAATAAAAGTACCAAACATTTCTGGATGGTTAACAGGTTTTGCAAATGCTTTAGAAAAAGCGAATGATGTTGAATTGCATATATGCTTCCCATTAATTGGATTAAAAGAGATGAAGCAAGGGAAAGTTGGTAGTTTGAGATATTACGCCTTCTCTCAACCAAAGTTATTTGGATTCATACCAGTAGAGGATCCACTTAATACATCTGTGTTAATGGAAAAACATCTTGATGAAATAGTTACACTCGTTAAACCAGATGTTTTGCATATTTTTGGTACAGAGTATCCTCATGCCTTAGTAGCAGCTAAAGCATTTAATAAGCCGAATAGAACTGTAGTTCATATTCAAGGATTAACTTCGTATTATTGGATGCATTTTAATTCCGGAATTCCAGATAAGGTAAAAAAAAAGTTTTCTATTAGCAATTTTGCAAGAGGTAATCTTTTAAAACAAGAAAAGAAACTAAAACAACGTGGTGAATTTGAAATCGAAACTCTTAAAATAGTAGGACATGTAATAGGAAGAACAGATTGGGATGAAGCATGTACAACTCAAATAAATCCTGATATTAAATATCATTTTTGCAATGAATCTCTTAGAGACCCTTTTTATGATGAGGAATGGAATGCTGAAAAATGTGAAAGGTATTCTATATTTATGAGCCAAGCTGCAACTCCTATTAAAGGATTACATTTTATGATTAGAGCATTACCTGAGATAATAAGAGTGTATCCAGATACACATCTTTATATTGCTGGAAATGACTTAATTAGAACTGATTCATTATATGCAAAATTAAAAATTTCATCATTTGCTATATATATTAAAGCACTACTTAAGGAATTCGACATAGAGAATAAAGTTACTTTCACTGGCTCTTTAAATGAAATAAAGATGAAAGAGAGATTTTTAAAAAGTAATGTATTTATTTCGCCTTCAACAATTGAAAATTCCCCTAATTCGCTTGGGGAGGCTATGTTACTTGGTGTACCATGTATCTCATCGGATGTAGGTGGGGTAAAGGATATGCTTGAACATAATAAAGAGGGATTTATTTATCAGGGAGATGCCCCTTATATGCTTGCATATTTTGTGAAGAAATATTTTGGGAATCCTGATTTAGCAAGAAGTTTTGGTTTAGAGGCAAAAAAACATGCATTGGTTACACATTGTAGGGAGAATAACCTAAAAACACTATTAAAGATATATGATGAGATAATTCAGGGTTGATTAATTTTCATCAAGATTTTCAATAATAAAGAGTAATTAATAGTTAGAGGAGTTTGTTTACCTAAAGAGGAAGAATAAGATTTGAAACCGCATTTTTTGCATATTTTCTAGTTGAAGAGGAGTTGGTAAAGGATGCAGTTAATAACGAAAAAAAAAATTCAATTTTACTTATTTTAATGATCATAGCAATTGCACTAGAGAATTTTAAATTAATAAATGTAATAGGTGCACCAATTAAGGTAACCCATATAGTTTTTATTATAGCAATAATAAATTCATTATTTTTAGTAATAATAAAACAACAATTTAATTTGAAATATCTTTCAATCTATTTATTTTTAATTATTATACCTTTAATTCCGTTATATAGAATATTTGACATAACGGAATTTATGAAAACTTATGTGATATATATTCTTATGATTTCTTTCCTGACTTTTTCTTATTCAGATTTCTCGAAAAAATTTAAAGCAGCCTATATGAGTTATATAAATATGTTTTTATGCATTATATTACTAGTCCAATTATTGGGGATTATACAATTTGTTTGTATGAATTACTTTGGTTATTTTTTTCTAGATGGAATTTGGGGAGATTTCCAATTCCATAGAAGCATTTATGGAATGCAATTTGGTTTGTATAGAGCATATTCAATATTTCACGAACCCTCTTTTTTTGGTTGGGTTTCTACAACTTCTTTTGCAATCTGTGTTTACTTGAAAAGAAAATATTATCTAAAAAATTCGAAATATTATTTGTTTCAATTCTTTAATATTTTAGCAATTGGAGTTTCTGTAAGTGCATCCTCTCTAGTTATTATCCTATTAATATATGGGATCTCAATATTATTAGAAATAAAAAAACCTGTTAAGTTTTTTATATTAATAATAATAAGCTGTGCAATCTTTTATATATTAGGGGAATTTACAAATGTATTTAACTCATTAGAACGGGTAGGAAATGAAATTAATACAAGTGAAACATCAGGTTATGAAAGATTAAACACTCCGATGCAATATATGATAGCCACATTTGAAAACTACCCTTTATTTGGCCGAGGACTAGGTCAAGAAGGAAATATAGACGCTGTTGGAGTAATTGGACTGTACGAAGGAGTACACAATTCACTATTCGGTATTTTTGTGAATTTAGGCTTAAGTGCAATTGTTTTTATTGTATATTTTTTATTATTCTTCTTCAAAAAAATAAAGCAAAATATGGATTATGTTTTAATATTTACAGCACTTATGGGGATATATGTTTCAACTGGTGCATACCTCTCACTAGATACTTTTGTAGTGCTTGTATTTATGTTGTTAATTGGAGATTTACCCAAAAAGGAGATTTCTAATATAAATATTAAGGGGTATTCTAATATACAAAATAATTAATGATTTGATTGAGTTTTCTTTACAGCATTATTAATTTTTTTTAAGAAAGCAAATTTCTAATGTTGCTTTCTAATTAATATTAAACGATTAATGAGAGGGAATTAGACTTGAAATTTGGATTTGGGGTTTTAGAATGATGCTGAAACATAGTGTTATTGTTGTTCAAAGGTATATTCCATGATATCAGGTTTATTTAAGTTGCAATTATCTATAAGGAACTTTTTATACTATTTATCAATTTTTGGATGCAATTAAATCAAATGCCAAAAATAAGATTAAGGAGCTGATAAATTGAAGTTAGTCTTATTATCGGGTGGTTCTGGAAAACGTTTATGGCCTTTATCAAATGACGCACGTTCAAAGCAATTCCTGAAGGTATTAGAAGATGATAGTAATAACTTAAAGTCAATGGTACAGCGTGTTTGGACACAATTAAATCGTGTTAACTTATCTGAATCGACTGTCGTGGCTACGAGTAAAACCCAAGTTGATATTATTCAAAATCAGCTTGGTCAAAAAGTTGAATTAGTCATTGAACCGAGCAGGAGAGATACATTCCCGGCTATTGCATTAGCGGCATCTTACCTTTATTCAGAAAAAAATGTTCCCTTAGATGAAACTGTTGCCATTTTACCGGTGGATCCATATGTAAATGAATCCTTCTTTGAACAAGTGAAACAACTAGAAAAAATATTAAATCAATCTGAATCAGAGGTCGCACTTATTGGTGTTCAACCTACTTATCCATCCTCAAAATATGGCTACATTATACCTACTACTATACCTACTACTATACCTACTACTAATTCTTCTATTGATTATCTTAGAGTCCATAGCTTTATAGAAAAACCTACTGAATCAGAAGCAGAAACTTTAATTGCACAAAATGCACTTTGGAACTGCGGAGTTTTTGCTTTTAAATTAAATTTTATAATTTCAAAACTTGAAGAACTCGGATTGCCCCTCCAGTATGATGAATTATTGGAACAATATGATAACCTTCCGAAAAATAGTTTTGACTATGAAGTCGTAGAAAAAACAGATAATATTGTTGTGCTTCCTTATGATGGCTATTGGAAAGACCTTGGTACATGGAGAACACTAACCGAAGAAATGAATACATCTCAAATAGGCAGAGGTATTATTACAGAAGATTGTAAAGATACACATTTAATAAATGAGTTGGATATTCCAATTACGGTATTAGGGGTTTCAAATGTTATTGTTGCTGCAAGTCCAGATGGTATTTTAGTTGCAGATAAAGAACAAAGTCCGAGGATAAAAGAAATTTTAGGACAGTATGATAATCGTCCAATGTATGAAGAACGTCGTTGGGGATGGTATAAGGTACTAGATCATTTAAAAACAGATGAAAACTATGAAGTATTAACAAAACGTATTGGAGTGATAGCAGGTAAAAATTTGAGCTATCAATATCATAAACATCGTAGCGAAGTGTGGACTATCATTAGAGGAGAAGGAGTTTTTGTCCAAAATGATAAGCTACGCGTAGTTCGTCAAGGAGATGTATTAGAAATCCCAGTTGGTCATAAACATGGTTTGAAAGCTGTAACTGATTTAGAGATGATTGAAGTTCAAACGGGTTCACAATTAATTGAGGAAGATATTGTTCGAGTTTTCATGACATGGGATGAAGTTGAGGAGCATTGTTATGTGAAGTGAAAAAATATTCATGTAAAATTAAATGTTTTCTGATAAAAAACGAGGTGGAATTTGTGGTTAGTATTTCATATATAATCCCTACATTCAATAATCTTGAACTATTAAAACGATGTATATATTCAATTGAACCTCAGCTTAAAAGTGAAGACAAAATTATTATCATTAACGATGGAAGTAATGATGGAACAAAAGAATATTTAAACGAGAATTTTACTAAAAAAAGAAACTACATTATTTTGAATCAACCTAATAAAGGTTCAGGGAGTGCGAGAAATTTAGGGTTAGAGAGATGTGATACTGATTATATTTGGTTTGTAGATGCAGATGATTTTTTAGTAGCAGATGCAAGAGATAGAATTAATGAAGTTTTAGAATCAAATCATTATGATCTTCTTTTTATTGGTTATTCAATTAAAATTAATAGTTCAGAAATAGAAAATAAAGAAATTCAATATGATCCCCAAGAAAAAATAGGACTTTTTATGACAGAGCATTACCCTTGGAATAAGGTTATAAGTAAAAAGCTCTTTCAAAATATATACTTTCCTAATGAAAATATTAGATTTCAAGATCAAGCAACTATACCAGTAATAATTTCTAAAGCAAGAACATTAGGTGCTATATCAAAACCACTTTATATATACGATATGAGTCACCCAAATAATATATCGAAGAATAGTAAAAAAAATAAAGACATTTATGCAGCATTTTTGTATTTGAATAAACATTATAAAAAACAAAATTTGAAAAAAGAAGAAATAGAAGCACTCTATATTAAGAAATTTATTTTCGACGAAGCTTATCATTCGAATATAAATATATTAAAAATCTATCTGAATTTGAGAAAAGTATATCATTTTTTAGAGGCTAATATGTCTAATTGGGGGAAGTCAGCTCTTTTAAAACAAAATGAAATTTCAAAATACAATCACATAATAAAGTATGTACAATTAAAGGCTTTTATTGGAAAAGTTATTAGTATATCGCCTTTAGCTGCCTCTTTCCTAATATTTTTCTTTAAATTATCTAAACGGGTTATCTTTTTTATTTGGAAAAAATCCAGTGGAATAAAATACTTGATGAATATAAGGAGTAGAATATTATAAATGAAAAGAACTTTGAAAAAATTATTATATAAAAAGCATCCTGTTTTTTTAAGTAAATATTTTTTCTATAAAACTTTTAAAAGGAAACTAAATTTAAAAAATCCTTCAACATTTAATGAAAAATTAATGTGGTTAAAATTAAATGAAGACGATTCTATAAAAGCGAAATGTGCTGATAAATATTTAGTAAGAGATTATATTAATCAATTAGGATATTCAGATTTATTAGTTAAATTATATAAAGTTTATGATACTGTCGAAGAGATTGATTTCGAGGAGCTTCCTAGTAGTTTCGTGATGAAATGTACCCATGGGTGTGGGTTTAATATTATTTGTTTAGATAAAGATAAACTGGATAAAGAAGATACTATACAGAAATTAAAAGAATGGATGAAAACCGATTATGGTAACAAAATGGCTGAATTACATTATTCGAAAATTAAACCTCGAATTATAGTAGAAAGGTTCTTAGGAGATACAGTGAATGGTAAAGTTCCTTCAGACTATATGATACATTGCTTCCATGGAGTTCCTCAAGTAATAGAGGTTGGGGAAAATTATGGAAATAATAAAAAGTATATTACATTTAACTGTTCTTGGGATGTACTAGATTTTTATAAGAATAGTATAGAGAAAAGTGAAGAAATTAAAAGACCTAAAAGAATAGAAGAAATGTTAGAAATCTCTAGAGCATTAAGTAAAGAGTTTACCTATGTAAGAGTAGATTTATATTTTAGCGATAATGAAATCTATTTTGGAGAACTTACCTTTACACCAGGTGCTTGCTTAGAAAATGATTTTATTAATGATGCTGATTATCAGATGGGTCAATTATTGGATTTGAAAATTTTAAAGAAGGAGAGTCTATCTAAAATGTCAATGTCAGCCAGGCCTGTTAAGATAAAATAATTATTTTTGACCGGGGAATTCGGTTTATGCAATTTTGAAGTTAAGATAAAAAAATAAAAAAGGGTTGTTTACTATTGTACAGCTAACATTCATAAAAGAAAAAGTGTCTACAAAATTTATGAGAAATACTGGTTGGTTATTATTTGAGCAAATTTTTAGAATGGGACTATCATTAGTCGTCACATCATTAATGGCTAGATATCTCGGTACTGAAAATTTTGGCTTAATCAATTATAGCTTAGCGTACATCATGATTTTTACAACAGTGAGCAACCTAGGTATTGATAATATTATTGTTAATGAAATTATTAAAAATAGAGAAGAAACGGGTAAAGTGATTGGTACTACCATTTATCTACGTTTAGCCTCTTCCGTAATCTCTGTTTTTTTAATATTTTTAATAGTCAAATATATGAATGTTGACCAATTAACTATTCAGTTCATTACCTTAATCCAATCTATTTCATTATTATTTGTTGTGTTTAATTCAATAGAATATTGGTTTCAGTCAAATTTGCAGTCTAAATATGTAGTGATGGCGAAATCAACTGCTTTTACTATTGTATCTATTTGGCGTTTAATGTTAATTTTTTCTGAAAAATCTATTTATTACTTTGCGGTGGCAACTGCTATAGAAGCATTTGTCATAAGTGTGTGTATGGTAGCATTTTACATTAAATTTAAAGGGCCAAGACTGCACTTTTCATTGCAAACAGCTAAAAAATTGTTAGCAAAATCATATCATTTTTTTATTGCTGGACTACTAATCATGATTTATACCCAAATTGATAAAATAATGCTTGGGAAAATGACTGATGTAGCAACTGTTGGAATCTATGCAGCAGCAATGACTATTTCTAGTTTATGGGTTTTTGTTCCCTATGCACTAATCGAATCTGCAAGACCGATTATTATGGCTTCAAAAAGTCATAGTGAAACTTTATATATTAAGAAATATAAACAATTATTCTGCTCAATAATTTGGATCAGTATTGGGGCTTCTATTGTAATTTCACTATTTTCTCATTTGATAGTTGTGTTGATATACGGTAATCAATTTAGTGAATCAATAAATGTTCTAGTAATTTTAATTTGGTCTAGAATTTTTTCTTTAATAGGATCGACCAGAGCTATTTGGTTAACTGTAGAAAATTTAGGTAAATTCCAGGTCGTTTTTGTAGGAATAGGTGCGTTTTTAAATGTTGGTCTTAATTTAATGCTGATACCTATGTTTGGTGCAATAGGTGCCGCGATAGCTACACTATTTGCAGAAGTAATATCTACCTTTTTTGCAGTTTTAATTTTTAAAAAAACAAGACCTTTATTTAAGTTGATTATCGAATCATTTTTATTTAAAGGAATAAAGACTTAGATATAAAAGGATTTTTTATGATTATTTAAGTTAGGCGATTAATAGAGAAAATATATTTTTAATAACAGAACGTGGGGGATTTTTTTGATTAGCGTAGAGAGAAAATTATTCTTTATGGAATTAATAGATGTATTTTTAGCAGAAGAGTATAATCCTAAACTTACAAAAAAGAATATAGTAGTTTATCATTACGCAAAAGTTTCGGGTGGTAATTTATTTAAAGAAATTACTTATCAGATAAATTTAGAAAAAGATGAAAGTGAACTTATGGACGGTATGAATAAAGGAAATCGCAATAAACTACGCCGAGCGAAAAAAGAACCATATGTTGTAATTATAAAAGATAATCCGACTGATGAAGATTTAAAAGAATTTCAACAGTTTTATAATAAATTTGTAAAGATAAAAAAAACAAATAAAATAAATTTTATTCAAATGAGAAGATTGAAACTTCTGCGTAACAAGGGAGTTCTGATTTTTACAAAACTACAAAATACTAACGGTGAGGCTCTGTGCTATCAAATTCGTTTAATAGATCAAGATTTAGTTCTTAGTTTATATGGTTGTACAGCTGTGTGGATTAAGAATAGACCAGATTTAAAACAACAAATAAGATATGCAAATCGGTTTTTACTTTGGGAAAATATAATGCATTTTAAAAACAGAGGATTTAAAACTTATGATTATGGCGGAATAACAGAAGTCAATGAAATTAACAAGTTTAAAGAAGACTTTGGTTTCATAGAAGTAGAAACATATCATGGTCTTGAAACAGAATCTGTTATTGGTAAAATTTTGATAAAATTACATTGGAAGAAGCTCATTTATTTATTTTAGCTGAAATTGAGTTATCAAAGAAGTTTAAATGTAAGCTGCTTATGAAGTTATTTGCAATCAGTTTCTATTTATTCACAAATAAACCCCTTCGATCTTCCATAAGCTGAAGCATATGAAAATAAAATGAACGAATTACTTCAAAAGGAGTCTTAATAACATCGAATTTGGAATTATTGATCTTTTTGATTTTTGTGAATAATTTATCTATTACTAATATATTTCCTATTTAATTCATATAGTAATAAATAGATATCCAAAATAACAGTATAATAATTGCTATAAATTAACAATAGTGTTAAAATCCGAAACTTTAGTTATTGTAGAAGAGACGGGACAAGGGGGAGAATAATTTGGAGGAAACGATTAGCTTACGAGAAATTTTAACTATTATAAAAAAAAGATTGTTACTTATTCTCACACTTATCATTATTTCAATAGGCATTGCAAGTTATCTGAATTTTTATGTATTAACCCCTATTTATGAGGCGCAAACACAAATACTTGTTAATCAAAAGCCTAGTAGTCAAGAAGGCTACTCATGGAACCAAATGGAGACGGATTTACAATTAATTAATACGTACAATGTTATTATAACAAGTTCGGCCATTTTAAATAAAGTAATTGAAGAACTTGAGTTAGATATGACATCAGATCAGTTAATGAAAAAAATTTCAGTGTCTAATGAAAATGATTCGAAAGTGGTAAATATCAAAGTAGAGTATCCAAACCCTGAACAAGCAGTTAGCATCGCAAATACAATTGCTGTGATATTTAAAGTGGAAATCCCACCTTTACTTAGTGTTGATAATATCAATATTTTATCGGAAGCAAAATTAAGCGAAAATCCGACGCCTATTAAACCAAGGAAATTAATAAATATAGCAACTGCAGCGATAATTGGTTTGATGGTTGGAGCTGGATTAGCATTATTAATAGAGGTGTTAGATACAACAATAAAAAGTGAAAGAGATATTGAAGAAATTTTAGAGCTTCCAATCATGGGATTAGTCGGTTCAATTTCATTAGATAAAGAAAAAAAATCTTCCTTCAAATTCCGAAGACAAAGGGGGAAATAAAGTGTTTAGATTTAAAAAAAGAGCCAACAACAAAAAGTACCGTTTATCAACAATGGCACGTAGGCTTGTGACGGTTTCGGATTCTAAATCTATAATATCTGAACAGTTCCGAACGATTCGTACGAATATATCTTTTTCTTTGCCTGATCGAGATTTAAAAACCATTTTAATAACATCATCGACACCGGGAGAAGGTAAATCAACAAATGCGGCAAATTTAGGGGTCGTTTTTGCTCATGAAGGTAAAAGGGTATTGATAGTAGATGCAGATATGCGTAAACCGACGTTGCACTATACGTTCGCACTCTTTAATACGGTTGGTTTATCTACGTTGCTTTCTAGACAGAGTGAATTTCAACAAGCATTTCAAGAGACGCCGATTGTAGGGTTATATGTTTTAACAAGTGGTCCGATTCCACCAAATCCAGCTGAATTACTTGCTTCAAAAACATTCGATGTCCTTCTAAGAGAAATGCAGAATCATTTTGACATTATTATTTTTGATGCTCCACCCCTATTATCTGTGTCGGATGCACAATTGTTAGCACATAAAAGCGATGGTACATTGTTAATAGTTCATAGTGGTGTTGCTGAAAAAGAAGATGTTCTTAAGGCTAAAGCCATCCTAACATCGTCTAAAGCAAAGATCTTAGGTGTTGTATTAAACAACTATAAAATGCCTAAAAAAAGCAAATATTACTATGAGTACTTTAAAACAAGCGTTTAAATCATAGAGAGAAAATGACTAGAGGATTCTATAGAAGCTTGTAGAGGAAATGTCTTTTCAAAAGCTCCATGAAAAGACGCATTACAGTAACGAAAATTAAACTTAAGTTAGTATTATAAAAAAATACTATTAATCGTTTAAAGAGGCGAGAATATGAATATTCTTATTACTGGAGGGAACGGTTTTATTGGTTCTCACACTATAATTTCTTTACGTGAACATTATCCACATGCACGGTTAGTAATTGCGGATAATTTAACTAATAGTACACTCGAGACATTCACTAATTTAAAAAAGTTAGTTAAAGAGGGGATTGAATTTTATAACATTAATATTTGCAATGAAGAAGAGGTTGCAACCCTTTTTATAAACTATTCTTTCAATGCTGTTATTCATTTTGCTGGACTGAAAGCTGTTGGTGAGTCTGTTGAAAAGCCATTAAAATATTATAGAAATAACTTAATTAGTACGCTAAATTTAGTGAAGTATTGTCTTATATATGATGTGGGAAAATTTGTGTTTAGTTCGTCTGCTACGGTATATGGTAATGGAGAAAGCCCATTCATAGAATCGCATTCATTATTGCCAACTAGTAATCCATATGGTGAAACAAAGGCAATATGTGAAAGAATTTTAATAGATGTAGCGAATACAAATCCAGAATTTTGTGTATCTATATTGCGTTACTTTAATCCAATTGGTGCACATGAAAGTGGTTTAATAGGAGAAGCTCCTAATGGCATTCCAAACAATTTAATGCCTTATATAACAAAAGTAGCAAAAGGGGAATTAGAAACTTTACATGTTTTTGGCAATGGCTATCCAACTATAGATGGTACAGGTGTACGAGATTATATACACATTATGGATCTTGCTGATGGACATGTTGCGGCACTCGTAAATTTGAAACCAGGTGTCAATATTTATAATCTAGGTACAGGTAACGGGACGAGTGTATTACAACTTATCGACACTTTTGAAAAAGTAAATGGTGTAAAGATCCCTTACAAAATTGTAAATCCTCGCTCTGGCGATTTAGCAACTATTTACGCAGATGCAAGAAAAGCCGAACGAGAGCTGAATTGGAATGCAAAGCGGTCAATTGAAGATATGTGCAGAGACGCGTGGAATTTTGCGAAAAATACTGTGACAATTTAATAGCTAAATGATGACGGACAAAAATAAAATGTCCGTTTATTTGTGTCTTCTTTTTAGGCAAAAGCTAAAATAATTAGAAAATTTTTTTGAGATAATCTTTCTTTAAAATGAAAAGCTTAATTTGCGTAATAAAACTCGACAATGGTAGAATGAAGCGTGAATTGAAAGAAAGTGTGGTCGTTTAAATGAAAGTTTTATTTATAGGTGACATCGTTGGATCGATTGGTCGCGACGCGGTTGAGAAATATTTACCGCGCTTAAAGAAAAAATATGCAGTGGATGTCGTCATTGCAAACGGTGAAAATGCCGCTGCAGGTCGTGGTATTACACGTAATATTTATAATGATTTATTACAAATGGGTGTTGATGTAATAACGATGGGTAACCATACGTGGGATAATAAAGATATTTTTGATTTTATCGATGATGCCGATTATTTAATTCGGCCAGCCAATTTTTCTAAGGATGCACCAGGTAAAGGTATGGTGCAGATTTCGAAAAACGGCGTGACATTATCAGTCATTAATCTACACGGTCGTGTATTTTTACCACCGCATGAGGATCCATTTGCAATGGCTGAGGAACTAGTGGAAGAAGCGCGAAAAACATCGCCTCTTGTATTTGTAGATTTCCATGCGGAAGCAACGAGTGAGAAAATCGCACTGGGCTGGCATTTAGATGGTAAAGCATCTGTAGTTGTTGGCACACATACACATGTGCAAACAGCTGATTCGCGTATTTATCCTAATGGCACAGCCTATATAACGGATGTTGGAATGACAGGTCCATATGATGAAATTTTAGGGATGACAAAGGAAAGTGTCCTCTATAAATTCCAAACGAATATGCCATCTCGCTTTGAAGTACCGAAAAACGGCCGTGATGTTCTGAGCGGATTCTTCGTTGAGATTGATGATAAAACAGGTAGAGCTGTGCGCCAAGAGCGTATATATATTAATGAGGATTATCCATTCCAAGCTTAAAGTTAATTCAATGATACGCATTACATTTTACACGTTTGTCATGTTTCCAAACTTTCTCGCATACAATGACCTACAGACAATAAATATAAGTTGTCTTGATCATGCAAAAATGGGGAGGAATAGTTGTGGATTCATTAAAAGTATCATCTCGCTCTAATCCAAATTCTGTTGCAGGTGCTCTTGTAGCTGTCATTCGTGAGCAAGGCTATGCAGAGATGCAGGCAGTAGGAGCTGGTGCATTAAACCAAGCCGTCAAAGCAGTCGCGATTGCCAGAGGATTTGTTGCACCAAGTGGCACTGATTTAATTTGCGCACCAGCATTTGCAGATATTACGATTGCAGGGGAAGACCGAACAGCGTTAAAATTGGTAGTGGAAAAAAGAAACCGTTAATAATCAAAGCCGTCTATTTAGTTAATACTAAATGGATGGCTTTTTTAATTTGTTGGGGCATCCATAATGAGTTAAATTCATTAAAAGTTATTTTGATAAAAAATACGAACAAATTATAATGGCGGAAGGTTGTGATTACATTTGTAGGCTACCTCTTTGCCTAACCCCAACATATGATGTAGCTATATCTTTTTAGTTGGCTATTCAATCAATCAATAACTGTTACATATGCTTGAACAGGCGCTTCCGTCAAAGGGCTGATTTTTTTATAGAATATGACATTTGCAATAGTACACGCAACATGTTCGTGATAAACTTATGTAGGAAATTCTTATATATAAAACGAAATTTAAGGAGATGTTTATATGTTACATCAGCTTTCGTGGAAAGTCGGTGGGCAACAAGGTGAAGGGATTGAAAGTACGGGTGAAATTTTCGCAACAGCGATGAACCGTTTAGGGTATCACTTATACGGTTACCGTCATTTCTCTTCTCGCATTAAAGGTGGCCATACGAATAATAAAATTACAGTACGTCCGACAGAAGTACGTTCTATCGCGGACGATTTAGATATATTAGTGGCGTTCGACCAAGAAACAATCGACGTTAACTATAAAGAATTAACAGCTACAAGTATTATTTTAGCTGATGCGAAATTTGAACCGGTAAAGCCAGAAGACTCTAAAGCACCATTATTTGCGGTTCCGTTTACAGAAATCGCAACAGAGCTTGGAACATCTTTAATGAAAAACATGGTAGCAATTGGTGCCACGGCAGCATTATTAAATTTAGAAGAAGCTGTTTTCCAAAGTGTAGTCAATGAAATCTTTGGCCGTAAAGGTGAAGAAGTAGTTGCAAAAAACATTGAAGCGATTCAAAAAGGCCGTGAAGCAGTAGCGGCATTAATTGGTGAACGTGTTGGTGAGTGGGCGTTAGTGCCGGCAGATGGTAAACGTCGTATGTTCATGATTGGAAATGATGCAGTGGCTCTGGGAGCACTTGCAGCTGGCTCTCGTTTTATGGCAGCATATCCAATTACACCGGCTTCGGAAATTATGGAATACATGATTAAAAAGCTACCATTAGTTGGTGGTGCGGTTATTCAAACAGAAGATGAAATTGCCGCGGCAACTATGGCAATTGGTGCAAACTTCGGTGGTGTTCGTGCGTTCACAGCATCAGCGGGTCCTGGTTTGTCATTAATGATGGAGTCAATCGGTTTATCTGGCATGACAGAACAGCCGCTAGTAATTATTGATACACAGCGCGGCGGTCCGTCAACAGGTTTGCCAACAAAGCAGGAGCAGTCAGACTTAATGGCAATGATTTACGGTACACACGGTGAAATACCGAAAGTAGTAATCGCGCCTTCAACGATGGAGGAAGCGTTCTTTGATACAATCCAGGCTTTCAACATTGCTGAACAATTACAATTACCAGTTATTTTAATGACAGATTTACAATTATCACTTGGGAAGCAAACAGTAGATCCATTTGATTACAGTAAAATCGAGATCCGCCGTGGTAATATTGTAGAAGCAGTGGAAGAAACAGAATCCAAAGATTATTTCAAACGCTATGAAAACACAGAAGACGGTATTTCTCCACGTGTTTTACCAGGTACAAAAGGTGGTATTCACCATGTAACTGGTGTAGAGCATGATGAAACTGGAAAACCATCTGAAGCAACGGGCAATCGTCGTATTCAGATGGATAAACGTTTCCGCAAATTACAGCACTTGCAATTTGATACACCGGTTTACGTAAACGCGCCTCACGAAGAAGCAGACGTATTACTTGTAGGCTTTAACTCAACTCGCGGTGCATTGGAAGAAGTGCAAGAAACGTTAAACGCAGAAGGCATTAAAACAAACCACGCGCACGTTCGTTTACTATTCCCATTCCCAGCTGAGGAAATGTCGAAGCTAGTGGATAGTGCGAAAAAAGTAATTGTTGTGGAAAATAATGCGACAGCACAGCTTGCAAATATTATGAAAATGAATATTGGTGGTCATACGAAGACAGCTAATATTTTAAAATATGATGGAACACCGTTTTTACCGCGTGAATTAACAAATTTAGTGAAGGAGGAGATTTAATCATGGCAACATTTAAGGATTTTCGTAATACTGTCAAACCTAACTGGTGTCCTGGTTGTGGTGACTTCTCTGTACAAGCTGCGATTCAACGTGCAGCTGCAAACGTTGGCTACGAGCCACATGAATTAGCGGTTATTTCAGGTATCGGCTGTTCAGGACGTATTTCAGGTTATATTAACTCTTACGGCTTCCACGGCATTCACGGTCGTGCATTACCACTTGCACAAGGCTTGAAAATGGCGAATAAAGATTTAAAAGTAATCGCATCAGGTGGTGACGGTGACGGCTTTGCAATTGGTATGGGGCATACGATTCATGCTATCCGCCGTAATATTGACATCACATACGTTGTTATGGATAACCAAATTTACGGTTTAACGAAAGGCCAAACATCTCCTCGCTCAGCAGCTGGTTTTGTAACAAAATCAACTCCAGGTGGGGCAATTGAGCCATCATTAAAACCGTTAGAAGTAGCTTTAACAAGTGGTGCTACATTCGTTGCACAAGGCTTTTCAACAGATATTAAAGAGTTAACAGCGTTAATCGAAGCTGGCTTAAACCATAAAGGCTTCTCATTCATTAACGTATTCTCACCATGTGTAACGTATAATAAAGTAAATACGTATGATTGGTTCAAAGAAAATTTAACAAAACTAGCAGATATCGAAGGCTATGACCATACGAATCGTTCGATGGCAATGCAAACAGTAATGGAAAAAGAAGGTCTTGTGACGGGCATTATTTATCATGATCAGGAAACGACTTCTTACCAAGATAAAATTAAAGGTTACTCAGAGCTACCTTTAACAGATATCGATATTAGTTTAACTGAAACACAATTTGATCAACTTCTAAAAGAGTTTATGTAATTACAAAAACCCGCTGTCATATGTGCAGCGGGTTTTATGTTGTAAAAATAGAACTCCGTATATTAATGGTCACTGAAAAACTAAATAGTCGGCATTTTTCTTAGAAAATTTCTATTATGTTGTTGGTTATTATTCGACGGGAGGCGGTACGTTTCGTTGGGCTTTACGTGTGGTATGAAGGTGGAGAATGAGAAAGCGCGTGCATTTTGTAGGCTCATACACTACCGAAAATACGATTCCTATTTTGTTAGAGGCTCTATATCAATAGGTTTAGAAAGGAAATAATTAATCAATAGCGCCTTGCATGAAGCGCAAAAACAAGTCGTATATGATGTACTACGCAACTTTAATTCTCGTGCGCTAGCGCGATTACCTTGATAAACAAAATACCCCAAATTTTTATTTTCAGTCATAGTATCGTCTTTTGCATCGCTTCCTATTACAATGTGCGTAAAGGAGGCGATGTTTGTTGATTTTTTTGGATAGAAAGTTGTCATCCAAAATTACTGTCAGTGATTCGCTACTTAGGCGAGGGGAGCTTAATAACGAGCAGCGACGGCAGTTGGAAGTGATGTTATGGCAATGTGAACGTGGTTTTGAAGGCGAACAACGTGCAGATCGATATTGGCATGATCTACAATTAGATGTGCCACATGTGTTGCTGCATGGATACGAAACAGAAAATAAGTACAATTTTTCTCATCAAATAGATACCATTCTCATTACGAATCGCTTTTTGTTAATTGTCGAGCTGAAAAATATAGGTGGTGTCATATCTTATGATGAACGAACGAACCAATTTGTGCGTATTTTACACGGAGAACGACTTGCTTTAACCGATCCTTTTGCACAAGTATCGCGGCATGAATCCCTAGTGGAACGTGTATTATGGGATGTCGGTGTGGAGTTACCGATTTTGACAGCCGTTATTATAACTAGCTCCTCATCAATTATTGAAATGATGCCACCGCATTTTCAAGTTTTTAAATTATCCGGACTAAGGCTAAAACTACATGATTGGCTAAAGTCTTATCCAGTGCGTGTTTCAAACAATATGGTATTTTTAATAAAGGATGAATTATTAAAGAAATATAAAATACGTAAATGGAAGCATCCTTTTGGGAAAATTCCGATCAGGAGTGGTGCATTATGTAAATGTGGAAGCGTGATGTACTATTCACGCGGCAGATTTGTTTGTGCTTGCGGACAGATTTCTCGAGAAGCTTTACTTCAAGGTTTACATGATTATCGACTATTAATAAATGAATGGATAACGAATAAGGAATTGAGAGAATTTTTCTTGATTGACAGTGCAGACGTAGCAAATAAACTTTTAACAAGAGCGGGCTTTTATTATGAAGGTTCTAATAAAGGTAGGCGATATTTAATACCCGAAACTGTTTGGCGGAAAAAACATGAAAAGTGACGGATATATCGTGATTTTTGGCGGATATCCATCGAAAAGTGGCGGATAAATCACAAATAACGGCGGATATCCTATTAACCGAAAAATTGAGGGATTGTAAATGACGAATATTATTAATTTTCTTCAGAAAAAGCATGAACACGATGAGCAACGAATCGAAAAATTATTTCAAAAGGCGAATTCGCATAGTGAAAAGTTAGATCTGTTGATTCAGCAAAAAGAATTAGCTGTCCATGATCATCAACTTTTCCTCGCATTTCTCACTTACTTAGAACAGCAACAAATCAATGCACAGCAACTATTTAAAGACGTAATCAACTTGCCTAAATTTCAATTTGAAGCACAATATTGCATGAACTGGACTCAGGTAGTCAAATTAAGTGTCACATTTCTTACAATTTTGAAGCACAATGACCCCGAAAGCTATGAACATTTCATAGGCTGAACTTGTCCTACCATACGTGCATTAGCTATAATAGTAAAATGGGTATTCGAATGTACGAAACCATTTGAAAGGAGTTCATAGATTTAATGAATGAGGAACAACGACTGGCGAGCGCGCAAGTTAATCAACCAAAACCTTCTAATAATAAAACTGAAAAAGATTACAGTAAATATTTCGAAAAAGTATTTACTGCTCCTTCATTAAAAGATGCGAAAAAACGTGGGAAAGAAGAAGTGAAGTACCATAAAGATTTCGCAGTTGATGAACAGTTTTTAAAAATGGGTGAAGGTCGCAAGTTTTATATTCGAACGTATGGTTGTCAAATGAATGAGCACGATACGGAAGTAATGGCTGGAATTTTCATGCAGCTTGGCTATGAACCGACTGAAGAAATTGAAAAAGCTGATGTTGTGCTCCTAAATACATGTGCCATTCGTGAAAATGCGGAAAACAAAGTATTTGGTGAACTAGGCTTCCTCGTGAAATATAAACGAAAAAATCCTGAAATGATAATTGGCGTTTGTGGCTGCATGTCCCAAGAAGAGTCGGTAGTTAATAAGATTTTGAAAAAATATCCACATGTAGATATGATTTTTGGTACTCATAATATTCACCGTCTACCAAATATTTTAAAAGAAGCATATATGTCAAAAGAAATGGTAATCGAAGTATGGTCAAAAGAAGGGGATGTAATTGAAAACCTTCCGAAGCAGCGACTTGGTTCCATTAAAGCTTGGGTTAATATTATGTATGGCTGTGACAAGTTTTGCACGTACTGTATCGTACCATATACACGTGGTAAGGAGCGCTCTCGTCGCCCAGAAGAAATTATCGCAGAGGTACGTGAATTAGCAGCTCAAGGTTATCAAGAAATTATGCTGTTAGGTCAAAATGTAAACGCATACGGAAAAGATTTCACTGATATAGAATATCGCCTTGGTGATTTAATGGACGAGTTGAGTAAAATCGATATTCCACGCATACGTTTCACAACGAGCCACCCTCGCGATTTTGATGATCATTTAATCAAAGTACTCGCAAAAGGCGGTAACTTATTAGAACATATACACTTACCTGTACAATCAGGTTCAAATGAAGTTCTAAAAATTATGGCACGAAAATATACACGCGAGCATTTCCTTGATTTAGTGGCGCGAATTAAAGCTGCTATACCAGATGTAGCTTTAACGACAGATATTATCGTTGGTTATCCGAACGAAACAGAAGAGCAGTTCCAGGAAACGCTTGATTTATATCGTAAAGTAGGCTTTGAAATGGCATTCACATATATTTACTCACCGCGCGAAGGAACACCAGCTGCAAAAATGGTTGATAATGTACCGGAAGATGTAAAAAAAGAACGTTTACACCGATTAAATGCAGTTGTAGGAGAGTATTCAAAGGCTGCGTTGAAAAAGCTCGAAGGTGAAGTAGTGGAAGTTCTTGTAGAAGGTAGCAGTAAAAAACGTGATGATGTGCTAGCTGGCTATACTCGTAAAAATAAATTAGTAAACTTTGAAGGTCCCGTTGAATTAGTAGGGGAAATAGTGAAAGTGAAAGTATTAGAAGCGAAAAGCTACTCATTAAGAGGAGAGTTTTTAGAAATAGTAAAACGATAAGGGGTGCAAGTTTAATGACGAAATTATATACTAAAGACGAAATTATTGAAAAAGCAAAAGAGATCGCGCATATGATTGCAAATACAGAAGAAGTTGAGTTTTTCAAAAAGGCTGAAGAGCAAATTAATGATAACCAAAATATACGTGAAAAAATTGCTTCATTAAAAACTTTACAAAAGCAAGCAGTTAACTTCCAACATTTAGGTAAAGAAAAAGCGCTTAAAATGATCGAAGGTAAAATTGCCAATATTGAAGATGAAATCGATGCAGTACCAGTTGTTCAACAATTCAAACAATCACAAATGGATGTAAATGATTTGCTGCAGCTTGTATCAAATGCGATTGCGAATTCAGTAACGAGCGAAATTATTGAATCCACTGGCGGAGATGTGTTGATGGGTGAAACAGGCTCGAAAATTAGAAATAGTGTCCCAGGAAGTTGTTCTTAGTATACTTATGACGAAATAGCTATCCCTTAACCCCTACAGCCACTTAGGTTTGTAGGGGTTTTATATTTATACGCCTACATGATTATTTGAATAAGGTGCCCAAAAGGTGCCCAAGTCACTCTTCTTTTTCAAAAAATTTATCGAAATACGAACTAGCGCGTTGATCTGATTCAGGTAATAAATGACCGTATGTGTTCATTGTCATTTTTATATCTGCGTGGCCAAGTCGTCCTTGAATAACTCTCGGGTGCTCGCCAGCATGTATTAAAAGTGATGCTGATGTGTGACGTAATTCATGGAATCGTATCTGTGATAAATCAGGGTTTTTTCTTATGAATTTTCGCCACCATGCACTAAGAGAGGAAACGTTATAAGGCTTACCTAAATCACTAGAGAATAAAAATACATGTCCTTTCCATTCTCGTTCATCCCCAATTTCATCAAGTTGAGACTTTTTTACTTTAGCTAGTAATAATAAATCTTCCATAACATAATGAGGAATAGTAACTCTACGTTTCTTTTTACCTTTGGTTTCTTTTAAAAATTGCCGTTCTTCTTTGTTATCACTAACTATGGTCGATATCGTTTGTTCAATAAGCACAGAATTATTTTCTGCATCCAAATGTTTTAACTCTAGAGCTGCTATTTCACCTAAACGTGCACCACTAACAATAGCGAATTGAACAATTAGTCTTTTTATTGGTTTTGCTCTTTGCTGCAACCTTTCGAGCAACTGAGTAACCTCTGACTCAGAATAAGCTTGTCCTTCCGGAGTAATAACTTTTGGTAACCTAACACCAATACAAGGATTTTCAGTAATCATATTCCATTCAAAAGCGGTATTCATCATGTTTGAGAAGGCTTTATGAATATTCCTGATGGATGAAGCACTTAGTTTACCATCTGGACCATCAGAACGTTTGTTATCTGTACGTCTACCGTTTTTCGACAGATCCGCAACAAAAAATACAACATCAACCTTTTTAATATCTTTAATTTTAAATTCGCCAAACATAGGTAAAATTCGATTTTCAATATACGAACAGTAATTTTGAAATGTTTTTGGTGAGTAAAACTGTTTAGCATGATTATCGCGCCACTTTGGATAAAAATTAGCTAACGTAGTGTTATCTATGTTTGTAAAATGAACATCTTTATCCTGTAAAACTTCTTCTTCAAATAATACTAGAAGTCGCTGGGCTTCACGATCATTTTTAGCTTCAACCCTACGTGTTTTGCGAATACGCTTATTTCCTCTGTACCCTAAATCAGCAATAAGTTTGTATTTATTTTTTTCTAATTTAACGAAATATCCCATAATCAATAAAGTCTCCTTTCAATAAATAAGAATATATGTTCTTTTTTATGTATTAAAATAGCCCCTTACATTTCAGTTCTACCAGCTCTAGTGGTACATTATGTAATGAAGCTATGTCATAGGTTGTCATTTGTTCGAAAATACAATCTTTTAAACATGCGTCGGAGATTAATAGTTCAGCAGCGAATTTGTTTGCTTCTCGTTCAATTCGATCAACAGATAAAAATGTATTTTGGCGCATAAACGGTGTATTCACTTTTTTATGCATCACAGCATGTCCGAGTTCGTGTGCGCAAACAAATCGCTGATAATTTTCATCAAGATTACTATTTATTACGATAAACCTATTTCGGCGTTCATATTTGTAGTAACCTCGAATCTCTGGATGTAAATCATGTTGTAAAACGTGTATTTTTAAACTTTTAGCTAATTGATATGGACAACTCGTATTGTATTTAGATGTAAGTTGCTTTACTCTCTCTCTAATCCACATGCAATCACTTCGTTTCTGTTTTGGGTGCTTTATCACAAACATTCTATTAAAATAAATATATAAACAATTTAAGGAGTGAATGTGATAATTGTAAATGGTACAGATTTTATTAACATTACATTAAGTAAAGAAGAGATATTTGCAATCATTGAAGATTTACAACGTGCTATTTGGTGTAGCGAAGATTGCGGTAATGAAGCCGAAGCTATTACACGTAAATTACACGCTCAATTTGAATTGTTACAGGAGCATCGCTAAATCTTCAATTGTTGCATATAGATGATCTACAGTAGTTTTACGAACTGGATCTTCATTAGTATGCGAATTACTATTCCTAATGTCTCTTAAATTACTTACTGACGCAGCTAGTCGATTTGATAGTACATGATTTCGTTTTAAAACAGCTAATGAATCTTTAATATATGTGTCTTTCGGTAGATGTTCACTGGTTTTGTTTTTAATTAAAATACGTAAAATATTTTCTAATGCAATCCCACCAGTAGTAGAAGCAGCTAAATAAATACCTGCATTATAAGCCTTAACGGATTCCCCGAATTCATATGCGAATGAGGGGGTGTTAACTTTCTCAATGATTAAATCAGTATTAAGATCTGATAATAATGTCGAAGGTTCAAAAGCTGATTGTAAAGCTTTATTAAAACGATAGTTCATCTCGTGTGAATCAGCATTTTCAATTCCCCATACTTTGCTCCGTTCAATTAACCCACCGTGATTCACTTCATTAAACATTAGACCTGCATATTCACCTAAATCATAATAATGAAAGTCTGTTATATATTCTGTAATACTAAATTCAGACTTAATAAACTCAATCTTTAATTTTTCTGGACCTTTACGTAATACAGAAAATTCTTCATGCTGCATATCTTTACAATCGATAAAACCTATTTGATCCACGTCATTTTCTGATAATACCAAATGAGTATTCATATCATTTAGTAGTACATGTAATTTTACAGGGTTCATAAAAAAGAACGACTCTCTATTTTCTCTATACTCATCTGCATATAATTCATTCACACGGTTTCTGTAACCTTCTAAATATGGAGAAAAGAACATATTAAAACCATTTTTCAGGCCCTCGTTTCTACTACCTTTCACTTTATATCCCCCTAAAGATTATTCATCCTCTCGATACTTCTTAGGTGTATATTTCCTATTGATACGTTGAGTTTGTCTAAATAATAATGCCATTGATTCTAAAAGAGATTCTTTAGCTTCTTGTGACATTGGTTCACCGTTAAAAGCTAAGTCTCCACTATTTTCAATTTCTTCTTCAAATTGTTTTAAACGTTTTGCAATGTCTCGTTCTTCCTTAGAAATTTCATTATTTTTGGCGGTATTTATTATCTCTCTTCCTAACAAATAATCAACGGATACATCGAAATAATCAGCTAACTTTTGCAGTGTGTCAAAGTCTGGTTGTCGTGTGCCTTGTTCGTAGTTAGCTAGCTGACCTCTCGAGAAACCCATTTTTTCCGCTAAATCATATTGACTCATTTTTCTTTCTTTACGTAATTTAGCTAAAATTTTCCCAAACATTGTTTTCACCTCTTGTATCCAATTATATAGGTAGAAACTATTTGTTTCTATTGATGGTTTAAAAGAGAAACAAAAAGTTTCTAGAAACGGTTGACAGAAACGAAGTGTTTCTATTATTATGTAATTAAGGAAACGAAGTGTTTCTTTAAAAGGAAGGAGCGATACTATGAAAACCACGATTAAAGAGAGGAACATGTTGATTAATCTTCGTGGTGATAAATCTAGATCAGAGGTAGCTTTTGATTTAAAAATCACACCACAAATGCTTGGGGCTATAGAAAGAGGAGATAGAACCCCATCTTTACAATTAGCAAAAAAAATAGCTGATTATTATGATACGACAGTAGATGTAGTTTTTTTTGGCCATTTAGGACACAAAATGTGTCTTTGAATTTGTTGTTCCGTTTACAACAATTCAATCGATTTTATATTAACGCGGAGGAATAAACATGGAAAACAAAACAACAGTAAAACTTCACGAAGCATTAGCTGCACGTGAGGGAGTGACAGAAATAGTAATTGATCCTTATGAAACATTTCAGATTGTGCAAGACCAGCGCATTTATGAGTTTACTGGTCCCGCACGTGTTTTGATCAATATAGACTAACGAAGCTTAGTGAATCGATATCCGCCTTTTTTGATGTAAGTATCTAAGTATTCACCCTTGGAGATTGCACTCATTAATCCTTGATGGTGATGCGTTGGCACTTGGTGGTAATCATACAATCCTCCACCAATAAAACTTACACGTAGCGTTTGAGTATTAATATCATATCCGACTGATGCTAAATTACTCGAACTTACAGGAACCATCGTCATTTTTATTCACCTCCTTATATTGTCAATGTTCGACATAAAAGGAAGTAAGCCTTTAATAAAATTCAGGAGGTTTTAACATGAATTTAGTAATTATTCAACGTCGCCAAGCAGTTACAACTTCATTACAAGTTGCAGAATTGTTTGGAAAACAGCACAAGGACGTATTAGAAAGCATTAACGGACTAATAGAAGGGGTGGCGGAAAATCCCGCATACTCAAATAGTCCTATGTTTCACGAAGGCACATACGAACATCCGCAAAACAAACAGCAGTATCGCATGTATTACATGAACCGTGACGGCTTCACTTTATTAGCAATGGGCTTCACAGGAAAAAAGGCAATTCAATTCAAATTGCAGTACATTCAAGCATTTAACCAAATGGAGCAGCAGTTACTCGATATGAGCCGACCTTCTTACGAATTATCAGATCCAGTTGCTCGGGCAGAAAAATGGATTGAAGAAGAGAAACAACGGTTGATGCTAACTGCTCTGGTTGAAGAACAAAAACCAAAAGTGTTATTCGCAGAAGCAATTCAAGCTAGTAGTACATCAATCTTAATAGGTGAGTTTGCAAAAATCCTAAAACAAAACAGTGTTGATATGGGTCAGAAACGTTTATTCGAATGGCTTCGAGAAAATGGCTATTTAATAAAGCGTAAAGGTAGTGATTATAACAGTCCGACGCAGAAGAGTATGGAGCTTGGATTGTTTGAGATAAAAGAAACACCTATCCATCACAACAGTGGAGAGATTTCAATTAATCGTACAAGCAAAATAACTGGCAAAGGACAAGCCTATTTTATCAACAAGTTTGTCCACAAAAAAGCAATATAAAGAAGGCACAGGGCATGCGCCTTAGAACGGAGGATAATGTATGAATCTAACTATCGACGAACTGCGTGAAGCGTTGATAAACGCAGAATTAGCAGAAATGTTTAATCAAGCTTACAAGCAAGGTGTAGAGGATGGTAGAGAACTAGTGAAATTTGAAAATTCTCTATCTACCAATCTGAAAAAAGAAGATGTAGCGAAAATATTTAATGTTGAGTTACCTACCGTAGAAAAAATAATTCGTATGAATGGCTTTCCTAAGTGTCGTGCAGTAACAGCTCGTTATCCAAGAGATAAGGTATTGCAATGGAAAGAGGAGAACGAAATGTACTGGAATGAACGACTAGGCATATACGTTACTCACCAGGAAAGCCTCCGTTTAATGCGGACTAGCAGCTGAGGGCAATCAGCTTTAAATGAGCAAGGGCATTTGCTCAACAAGCAAGTTAACTTGCTTATGAACTAATAATATCTAATTTTGTTACTCATGAGTAATCCATATCGGACTATATTCCATTTTCGACTAATTCTGATTCAGAAGGGGGGAATGATCTATGAATTTATTAAACCCAAGTGTATTACGGAATTTCCGTAAATCAGCAAACTTAACCCAAGAAGATATGGCAGAAGAACTTAATATTACTCAATCTCACGTGTCAAAGTATGAGTCTGGGAGAAAAATACTGGACCATGAAACATTAGCGAGATGGATACAAATTACGAACTGTGAAGTGCACGCAGCATTAGTGATGTTTGGCGCAGAGATATGCGCACAAGCAGCACAATTAGCAACATTAGCGCCTGCATTTTCTATCGGTGTCGGTCGGTTGTTGTTCATCATGTGAGGAAAGTGGAAGTCAAGAATGCAAGCATTAATGGAGGGTTCTTTATATGGATGTAAAACAATTACAAGCTGAAATAGCCAACTTAAAAACACGCTTGGATGATGCATTGACAGAAGTAGCGGTTCACAACAAGCGCAACGATTATGTACAAGCTGCTGAATGCGGTAAACGAATTATATATCTTGCAAACCAGTTACACATGCGTTCAGTTCACTTGCAAGATCAAATCAAATTTTATGGGTTAATCAGTGATTTAAAAAATCGAGGTATTTCAGTAGAGGCGGTGAAGAAACTTGCGTATCAAGCCTAGAGCGTGGAAGCACATGACACTTAAACAAAGGTTAGTGATGATTCACTTTCACACAAATAAAAAAACTGCTTAATCGCTCCAACGATTAAACAGCATGACCATATATACAAGTTCCATTATAACACATTTACGACGTAGCGAAAGCAATTTCGCTCTCGTCAAGCAGTCTATAAACCTCCTCAAAGGGCTTGGTACACCCTAAAACTTTGTAGGCTGCTTGATGGGATGGTCCATCAGAAAGTAGGTGAGTAATATGCATCCAGTTATTGAAAATACGATGCGCACAGGTTATGCAGACGGTCGTATTCCAGATGTAGTCGCCTGTGAGCACTGTGGTGAAGATGATCAAGTTGTTGAGTTCGAAGGTTTAACATTTTGTAGTACGGATTGCTTGGTCCGTTGGTTGCTTGAAAATGACTACGCTAAGAAAATCGCATAAAAAAGGACGCTCTGCGAAAGCGTCCTTCATCGGAAATTTAATAAATGTATTTACGGAAATTTTAACATAGGGGGCATTGATATGGAAGCAGTAAGTACAAAAGAAATGAGTCGTATTGAATGGCTACATTTACGTAAAAGCGGTATTGGTGGTTCTGACGCATCAGCAATCTTAGGTTTTAACCGTTGGAAATCAGCTTTCCAGTTATATATAGAAAAAACTTCGGATTTTGTTGAAGAACTCGACAACGAATTTATTTATTGGGGCAATGTGCTTGAAGATGTTGTGGCACAAGAATTTGCAAAACGTACAGGTAAAAAAGTTCAGCGTGTAAATCGTATGCTACGTCATCCAGATTATCCGTTTATGACAGCTAACCTTGACCGTCGAATTGTAGGTGAAAAAGCAATTCTCGAATGTAAAACTACATCCACTTATAACAATCAAGCTTGGGAAGGTGACGATGTACCGGCAGCGTACATTTGCCAGTTGCAACATTATCTCGCGGTTACAGGTTACGAAAAAGCGTATATTGCAGTATTAATTGGCGGAAATAATTTTGTTTGGAAAGAAGTTGAACGTGATGACGAGTTTATTGAGCTCATGATTGATCGCGAGAAAGACTTCTGGGAAAATCACGTACTTGCGAACGTACCTCCTGCAATCGATGGCAGTTCATCGGCTAGTGACTTCTTAGCGAAGATGTACCCACAAGATGACGGTTCGGCCATTATGTTGGACGAGCAAATGAACACAGTGATTGAAGCGATTGAGTCGATAAAAGCCGAAGAAAAGCAACTAGAGTCTCAACGTAAAGGTTATGAAAATCAACTGAAAATAATATTGGAAGATGCTGCTGAAGGGCATTCAAATCGTTTTAAAGTTACTTATAAAACAATCACGTCTAACCGTATTGATAGTAAACGTTTAAAGGCTGAGCAACCAGACCTTTATGAAAAATATTGCAATGAATCATTATCACGTCGGTTATCGATTAAGGAGGCTAACTAATTATGGCAACTACAGACGAATTAAAACAACAAATGCAACAGGCACCAGCTGAACAAAAAAAACCAAAAACAATCGAGGATTATCTTAAACAAATGGCTCCGGCAATGGCGCAGGCATTACCAAAACATATGGATATCGACAGAGTAATGCGTTTAGCAATGACAACAATTCGTACTACTCCAGCATTACGAGAAGCGGATGTCTCTTCTCTTCTAGGTGCTGTAATGCAAGCTGCGCAATTAGGTTTAGAGCCTGGGCTAATGGGTCACTGTTACTTGCTACCATTCAAAAACAATAAAAAAGGTATTACCGAAGTCCAGTTCATCATCGGCTATAAAGGCATGATTGACCTAGCTCGTCGTTCTGGCCATATTGAATCCATCTATTCTCATGCAGTTTACGAAAAGGATCACTTCGAGTTTGAACTTGGGCTTGAGCAAAAATTAGTACACAAGCCATCGATGGAATCAGATCGAGGACAATTCATTGGTGCTTATGCAGTAGCGCGTTTTAAAGATGGCGGTTATCAATTTGAATTTATGCCAAAGAGTGAAATCGAAAAGCGGAAGGGACGTTCTAAGGCTGCTAATTCTTCATATTCACCTTGGGCAACAGACTACGAGGAAATGGCGAAAAAGACGGTTGTACGTCACATGTGGAAGTACTTGCCGATTAGCGTCGAAATGCAACAGCAGGTAGCTTATGACGAGGGGACAGCTCCGAAACGTGAAATGAAGGATATCACACCAGATACAGAATTTTTCATTGATGCACCAACATTTGATGAAGTAACAGAATAACAGGTAGGGGGGCGCTCCCCTTCCGATTTAGGAAGGTTATACATGGTTATCGAATGCCAAAAATGCGAAAGCAGAGAGATGAAAAAGACGCAGTATTCCGAAGAAGGGTACATTGTAGAAACAAGTTACACGTGCAAAGATTGCGGAAATTATGTCGGTACGGATTCATATGGCAGCTGGTGCGAAAATGAGGAGTTTGCAGAAGTAGAAACAGTATAACGAATGGGGAGCAATCCCCGTTCATCTTTAGGAGGGCAAGGGCATGGCTGAACAGCTAAAAGGTAAATTTATAATCACAGTTAATGGTGATGTGAAACCCCTTTTTGCAACATCAGAGCAATGGTATGAGATTTCGACAAAGTTTAAAGATGGCGCAGTACCAATTGTGACAAATGAAGGTGAACAAGAAGTTTTTGCCATTCTTGAGGTTGCAAAGGGTTATACAGGTAAAGATTTGGCTAGTTCGGCAGATGGAATATTGATGATATTTAGCAAGGAGGACTAGGGCAAATGGGCATTGTAAGAGTAGCTAAGAACAGCAACTACGTAGTCATGAATCGTACGGCACTAAATGATAAACGGCTATCTTGGAAGGCCAAAGGAATTATGGCATATCTCCTTTCGATGCCGGATGATTGGGTGTTTTACATGGAAGAGCTACAAACGCACGCTACTGATGGAAAAGCTTCATTTCAAAGTGGTTTTAAAGAATTAAAAGATTCTGGTTATGTGGAACGTAAGCCAATACGTGAAGGGCAACGAATTAAAGAATGGGAAACGATTGTACATGAAGTTCCAATGAATTCTCTAGAACCCGATTTTCTAGAAATAGAAAAGCAAGAAATAGAAAACCAAGAAGTAGGTTTTCAAGAAGTAGAAAACCCGCCACTACTAAGTACTGATATTAACCAAGTATTGAATAAACCAAATACTGATAATAATCCTACTACTGCAAATGATAAAAATGCGATTCGCTTCTTTCAAGAAAATATTCGATTCAATTTATCGACTTTTGAAATCGAAACCATCTTGCATTGGGAAAACGAATATCCTTACGAGCTAATTATTGAAGCAATGAAGCGAACTGCATTAGCCAATATAACAGCTCTACGATATACCGAAAATATTTTAATAGACTGGCAGAAGAAACGAATCGCCACTTTAGCAGAAGTTTTACGGGATGATGACGCGTTTAATAAAAAGAAGGGTGGTCAGAGAAATGCAAGCAATAGGGGAAGCAATAAACCAAACAATGGCTACAAAGCTGACTTGGGCTTCTGAGTATTGCACCAATGCGACTCATGTGCCAGCGCATATTAAACCGAGAATGCCTAACGATGATGATTGGGATGCAGTGACGGAATACCAAGTTGAAATGCAAAAGCTATGTGACAAATACAAAGTGCAAAAAATAATAATTGATGGACAAGTAGTTTGCCCACGTTGCAAGTGTGAGCAATATACTGCCGAAACGACAGCAGAATTTCAGTCGTATGCTGATCACTTAAAAAAAAATGACAAAACACTTGTCTTATACAATCAAAGCGTTTTGCAGGATGAGACGATTTTATATGCTCGTTTTGATAATTACCGCACAGAAGATGAACCACTTGCCTATCAAAATTTACTAATGATGAAGCAACATGCTACGGGTATTTTAAACGGTGAAAAATTCAACATCCTGCTTTATGGTCCTCCAGGTGTCGGAAAAAGCCATCTTAGCTATTCATTACTTTACGACATCAATGTTCGTTCGAATAACCAAATGAGCTGCTTGTTCATCGATATTGATGAGATGCTTCGTAGATTAAGAGATTCGTTCAATAATCCCGAGAGTAAGTACACAGAGCTTTATTTTACACGCTTAATGAGCGAAGTTGATGTTTTAGTCCTTGATGATTTAGGGGCTGAAACAGGTAACGAGCAGACTGAAAAAAGAGCATCCGATTTCACTGGTCGAATTTTAAGAGCTGTTGTAAATAGCCGTCAGCAGAAGGTGACAGTTGTTACAACCAATTTAGGTGGGGAGCAACTAAACAAAATGTATGATGGCAAGATGCTTTCTCGGTTATCAAAAAATCGAAAAGCAGTGTTATTCGATGATCGCGTTAAAGATAAACGACCTTTAGAAGGATATTAAGAGGGGCACCACGCCCCATGATTGGAGGGCAATATGAGGGAGATAAACAACATTACTGAAAAATTCCTGATTGATCAAATAGTTTTGTACTACGGGACATACGATCGATTCGGCAACAAATACGATGAGCAAATGGCTTACAGACGCTTGGAGCAGTTACGAGTGCAAAAAGGCCTTAAAGATGCTGATGAGGCTGTTGATTATATGATTGCTGTTTTAGATAGCGGTGAGGCGAAGTTGGTTTCTTAAAAACGACGGTTGCAGCTATAAAGTCAAAATTAAAACAGGAGTGATATTAATGGTTTTTACACCTTATGCAGATGAATGTACGACGTTCGAAAATGTTAGAATCCTTAAATTCGAAAAGGAATCAGTAGAGATAGCCATCAAAACACCTAATGATGGCCAAAAGATTTTCGTTAACACTAAACCTTTCAAAATTTATTTCAATACGAACAGCTTCATAATTATGAATACACTGCAGGAAATTAAACTAATATCCGATAAAACGAAGCTGAAATGCAGATTAGGAGAGTTAATTGTTAAGTCGAATATTGAAGCATTACTAAAAGAATGGAATACTTTCGTTGAAAAAGTTTAAAACAAATCAGGGAGTGCTAACAAGGAGGAATACTAATGCCAACAGCAACAGTTGAACATGTATATCGTGATTTAGAAGCAATATATGAGCACTACTCGGCTCCTAGCAAGGAAATTACATTCGAGGGTAACACTTATACCTTCGAAGGCTCAAAGCGTGTTATGGACAAGGTAGTGCATCTTTACCGATGTGAGCAAGAGCAGCATAACCTTAAGATTCATTTGCAGGGTAATTTACCGTATTTGGTTGAGTGGTCTTACTCGGTGGAGAGCAATTGAAATATTTTGTTGAGTAGTAAGAGGTGGTTATTAGGAAGTTTTATGATATGCAGCCAAGAGCAGAATTAACGATTGATAGGGAAAAAACGAAAAACATTCCTTCTTTTCGCTTGAATTTCACAAGCTCATCAGTAGGTTAAACCTAGAAGAAGAGGAAGTGGCTTTAAGAAAGGTAAAAATAGTGATGATAGAACTTAACAGATTTAAGTGATAAAGGATTTTAGAAATAATATCCACTCCTTTAAGTTCGGTTAATATACAAAAAACTAAAAATGTAGGTATCAAAATGCCTGTCATCATCAGTAATGGTAAGCCACTTCCATTAGACACTAAAGTGTTTCGACAATGTAATTATATCACAATTCATTTCTTTTGGAAATTATTTGAACTACATTTATAGGGAATTTAAATACTGAAAACTTTGAAAGGAACGAAAGGATATATCTTAAGGCGCCAGAGCAACTGTTACTAAAGCCGAGCCGCAAATAGCGGCTAAATGACCAACAATATCTGATAAAGTTTCAAACAAGAAATTATTATCCATATTAACCACCACCTGATTCTTTTTTGCTTTCAAGAGTAACTGTAATGTTACTAGCAGAATAAATAAAGTTGCTAATCCTGGTCCCAGGCATACTAGCCCCTTAAGATATATGTTAGTACATTATATCGTAAATTTTAAATAAATAGATAATATTTATGAAGGGAATTTTTAGTATAAAAAGCCGCAGCGAGTACAAGGCGCTGCGGTGATGATAGGTTCCTCTTATGTAAGGATGACACTATTATTATAGCATAGGGGGCAGCTTATGAGTAAAGGGCAAATATTTGTATCAGAGGGCAACTTATTGCAGTGGATTGAAGATTATCACTGGATGATTGAAACAATCAAAGAGGCTGAAATGGATGTAGCTGTTATTAAAGGGGCAAAGGTTGCTAGTTATGGAATTGATTCAACATTACCAAAAGCAAGTGGTGGGACAAGTGATCCTGTATTTTACGAGGTTCATCGTCGTACTCAATATGGTGGCTTCCGTATTCAACAGTACCGTCGGAAAGTGTCAGAGGTACAAAAGCGCATTCAGTTAGTAGTAGGCGATAGAGAAATGGAGATTCTGCATCGTTTGCTGAATGGTGATAGTATGAGGTCAATTGGTAAGCACATGAAGCTATCAAGTACAACAATATTCAGGGTCAGAAACAACGTGTTAAAACAAATGCTAGTGTTGTAATAGAGCGGGTATAATTAAAAAACAACTAGAAAAAGTTTGGATAGCCTTATTTATGGGGGTTATTCCAAGCTTTTTTGTTTAGTGATACCAGCTTTGATACCAATAAAGCTAGGAGAATGCTAATGTTAAATTATTATTTGTCAGAATAGTTTATAATTATTTGTGATACTAATTTAGTAAATGAAGTATAGAGGGGGAAGATGATGAATATTTTTGTTGAATTAACAAACCCAGTTCATGGTGGTGAAGGTTGGGAGTTAGGTGAAGTATTATGGAGTCCATGTGCAAGTAGTTGGAATATAATGAAATTGCCAAAAGAAGGTGACTTGGTAATTCATTCTGTTAAAGGTTCAAAAGAAGGCAAAAATCATAGATTTTGGGGAATTTCATTTGTAAGTAGTGCTTATACTATTGTTCATGTAGCTCCACCTATTCCTGGTAAATGGGGTGGTTATGAAACTTACTATCGTATACCTTTAATTGGGTACCATGAATTTGAAGAAAAAAAACGGGTTGAGGATTTTTTAAGTGAATATCGAGAATTTCTTATAGAAATAACAAAACAAAGATCTTTTTACACAGAAGAAAATAATATATTTAAAACTGCTCAAAAATACTTAGCACTTGTAAGTGATGAACTATTTAATAAATTAAAGGAATTTTTAAATATAGATTTAGATTCAATGGATGTAGAATCTAAAACTTCAATTAGAGTTGGAGATGAAGAGGAAAGTACTACTAGAGATGAAGATGGGCAGACAACACGTGTATCATCTGTTATTAATAGAATCGTAAGAGATACTAAGATTGTAAGAGAACTAAAAAAAGAATATGATGGGAAATGTCAAATTTGCGGAGAGCAAATAATATTACCTTCAGAAAAAAAATATTCAGAAGGGCATCATTTGAAGAAATTAGGTGGAATTCATCAAGGTCCTGATATTAAGAGTAATATTATAATTTTATGTCCCAATCATCACGTTGAATTTGATTACGGAATAATAGCGATTGAACCTACAACAGGGAAAATCATACATATTAATACTGATAATTTGTTTCATGGAAAAGATTTAGCATATTCTAGAACAGATTTAAATCCTAACTTTATTAAGTATCATTACAATGAAATTTTTGGTAAATAAAGTATCTGTATCCTTGTTACTTTTATAGAAGCTCGGAACAAATGTAACGGATGTAACAAAAGGAACAAATGTAAAATGTTTTTTGTTTTAAAAAATCCCATGTACCATATGAGATAGGCACGGAGCTGCTCTTTATCCCCGAGGTTGTAAGACTTCGTCCTACAAAAATATATGAGGGGCTTCAGTTACTAGAGCCTAACACAATTCAAACCATCTACTTCGGTAGGTGGTTTTTCTATTTTGAAAACTGCATCAAACAGCCAATGAGTAGCATAAGGCTAGGGGCGGAGTTTGGTGTGGTTTTGAGGATAGTAAAATATTAGTGTATTTGTATGCCTTTTGCTCTATTATGGAGTGGGAGGTGATAAAATTGAATAATATAAAAAATTCTATGTACATAATATTTATTTCACTTTTGATATTGAATATGCTGCTGATATTTTTTGGAGTTTATACATACTTCTTTGATGTGAAGGATTATACGTTAGTTGCTGGAATAATAGCCTTTTTTGGAGCGGTTATTGGTGGTTCTATTACGTTAATTGGAGTTAACAAAACCATAATTGAAGCTAGAAGAAAAGAAAGTTTAAGTCAAATTCCGCAATTAATCAAACTATTAAATAAAGAACATCAATATATTTTAGATTTTCAAATCGAACTCATGAAAAAAGATAATGAGGATAAAACTTCTTTGAAAACTTTTTTATTTAATATTAACTCAGAATTAAACGATAGGATGAGTAACAATGAATTATTAGTAATGGGAAAAGATATGTATAATTTATATAAAAAGATTATTAAGCAAACTTCTGATTTGTATATTCATTTGGAAGGTGTAAAAGTTAAGAATTTTGAACCTACAATCACAAATACACAATAACTATTGGACACATGTTTAACTTATTACGCAGAATGTGGAAATTTAATAAAGGAATTAGAGGAAGAATATTATCAAATTTTATAATAATATCCTTCAGATTTTACTAGCAAAAAGGTGATTAGGAATTACCTTCTTTTTTTATTTAAGATGGGGGTGGAAGGGATTATATGACACCAGAAGATGCAACATTAACAAGTGGTATATTGAGTTTATTTGGTGGTTTAATAGGTGTTATGGGTGCGTATTGGATAGCAACGATGCAAATGAGTCATCAATTAAAAACCATTGAAAAAGAGGGGGTAAAGAAGGCTAGACCTTATATTATATGTGAAGAGATCAGAGGAAGTTATAAATTACAAGAAATAAATAGACACCCAGAATCTAAGATTCTCTTTTCTGAGTATTATGAAAAAAATATCGACATTGCTACTATACATACTGAAGGTTTTATGAATTTTTTTATGTTTAAGTTCATAGGGGATCCAGAATATATTATGGATTGTCAAATAAAATTAACGATGGACTCAAATGTTTACGAAGAAAATTGTTATGATTTTTATTTAGATCATATGAGAAGAAATGTAGAGATATTTATCCCTTTGCCATTCTATATTAATGATATTGAGGGAATTCTAAAAGTGGAATTTGATAATATTGAGTTGAAATACTCGACAACAAGTAAAGAAAAATTTAAGTATGTATATTCTCATAGAGATTTATATCAAAAAATATATTTAATAATTGAAGGTCAAGAAGAGTTAATTAGTGATAAGGAAGTAATTCCATCAAATTGGATATTAAATTCAAAGTAAAGCACCTACTAAAGGTGCTTATTTATTTCGTAAAGCAATTAGCATAATGGGGTGATAGCAAAATCATGTTAAAGAATTACCTTCCAGTTTGTTTTATGATGGAGTGGGAGGTGAGAAAAATGGATATAAAAACAATTATCGAAAACTTGAATTCTGGAAATTATCTAATGGAACATACAGTTCTAGAAGAGGGTAACGGAACTGTAATTGTAGGTCACTTCCAAGATAAAAAAGATTCTTCAGGTTTAGGAAGACATGAGTTTGTAATAAGAAACAAAACTGAACAAAGTCAATTCCTTGAAGCACATACTGAAAACCTGAAGAATATTTTAGGTTAAATCCAACGCCGCTTATGTGAATAAGTGGCATTTCAATTTTATAAGCAACTAGCATAACGGGGTGATTACAAAATAAACAAATGATGGTGGAGGTGGTTTTAAATATAGTAAAATAGTAAAACATTAGTGTATTTGTATGACTTTTGCTCTAATATGGAGTAGGAGGTTGAATAATGAACGAAAGATGGAAAGACGTTTTAATTTTTTTTATATTAGGATTATTGTGCTTTATGGCAGCCACAGCATTTATAGATATCTTTTTAATTAAGGGATTAGCTATAGATGGAGGTGTATTAATAGGTTTTATTGGAGCGATATTAGGTGGTTTGATTTCTGGAGGAATTACCTTTTTAGGAGTGAAATTAACAATTAAGCATGATAAGAATACTGAAGGGCTCAAAGCTCTACCGGAAAAAATAAGGTTAATAAATGAACTTAGAACAAAACATAATTTAATCAACAATGTTTTGTTCCATCCAATTATCCCAGACTATCCAAAAGAGATTGATAGATTACTAGAGGATTATATAGATGTTTACGATAAATGTATGAAAGTAGATATTCATTTGTATTACAAATATAAAGATATTGTTCAAGCTTTATCAGAATTAAAACAATCTGAATTAATGGGGGGGCAATTAGCTAAGTCATATAATTTAATAAGCGATATCAAGAAGTTTGAAGTAAGAAAAAAATTGAAAGAATTTATTGAAATGCTTAAAGAATACGAAAAAGATATTGTAAATGAGTTAGGTTAATGAAAAGGAAAATAAAGATTTAGAAAAGAGATGTTATAGTTTTACTCTGAAAAATGATTATCGATCATACTGTAATTTTTTTGAAGATTTTTACTTCCTATCTTGAAATATTATAAAATGGAGGAGTGAATGAAATGGAAAGGGAATTGAATATATTACCTGAAAAACGTATAGATCGATTTATGAACTCTGCAGAATTTAAAGGGGTTATTCAAATAATACCGTGGTTAGGTCCGTATATTAGCGAGAAAATTTCAAGTAGAGAAAATAAATTTATTCAGGCTAGAATCGAGTTTTTTATACAGGATTTATATTCGGAAATAAATGCAATGAAGGATGTAACTCTGGTAAATTGGTTAGAATCCGAAGAAAATTATGACATATTTAATATTGCTATTGAATCTTCAGTCCAAAACAGAAGTCGAGAAAAATCGTTAATGAATGCAAAATTATTGATGTCAGCCTTGCGTGGAGATGTTGAAGATTTGGGGTTGGTAGAAGAGTTTTTATATTCACTAAAAGATTTATCACCAATTGAAATAAAGGCCCTTGCGGTAATATATCATGCATTTAATACGTACGAAAAATCCGAACATGAAAATGAACTTCAGTTTTCAGTGAAAATAAAGTGGAGAGAATTATTAATTGAAAAGTGTTTGATTCAAGAAGATGATATTGATTTTATTGTAAAAAGGCTAGAAAATACAGGATTGATTTCCGAAATTACTGGAGGATTTTTGAACTATTCTGGTGGGCAAATTAAAATAAACAAGACATTTAAAAAACTTATAAAAAATCTTCATACTAGCGAATAAAGTACCTAAGGGTGCTTTTTCTTTTATATAAATTTAGCAATTAGCATAATGGGGTGATGCCATTGATTGAACGTAAATTAACAGTGAAACAGCAGGCTTTTGTTGATTTCTATATCGAACTAGGAAATGCTACGGATGCATATTTGAAGGCGTATCCGAATGTGAAGAAGGGAGCTACAGCGAGAGCTGCAGGAAGTCGAATGTTAACAAATGTTAGCGTAAAATTTTATATAGATGAACGCATGGAAGAGTTGAAATCTGAAAGGGTAGCTGATCAACAAGAAATACTCGAAACACTTACAGCGATTCTACGTGGCGAAGCAACTGCGGCTACATTAAAAGGTATTGGTATGGGTGAGCAAGTGATTGATAAAAAGATGCCTCCCACAATGGGCGAGCGTATTAAAGCTGCAGAACTCATTGGTAAGCGTTTTACTCTATGGACTGACAAACAAGAAATTGAGCATAGCGGAGAAATTGAAACTAAAATGGATTTGAGTAAGTTAACAGATGAGGAGTTGAGAGCTATTGCCAACTCTATCAAAAAAGGAACTTGAAACATTAGCGAATGAAGCCCAGAGAGAGCTTGCTAAGCGTAATTACCGTGAATATGTAGAATTTGTACATCATGGGCATTACGAACATTACCGTCATACAGAATTAATATGTGACGTTTTACAACGTATAGCAGATGGAGAACAGTTATCTGTTTTGATTGAAATGCCACCAAGGCACGGTAAATCCATGACGGTGACAGAATCGTTCCCGTCTTTTTATTTGGCTAAAAATCCAGATAAACGTGTTATAGCTGCTGCATATTCGGATGGACTTGCGACAAAATTCGGTCGATTGAATCGCAATAAATTCAATGAGTTTTCTAATCTGTTTGACTTAAGGTTATCCGAATCGAATGGGGCTATGAAGGACTGGGGCGTACAAGATAGACGTGGGGGCATGATTGCTACTGGTATCGGAGGTAGTATTACTGGTCAAGGTGCTGACTTAATGATTATCGATGACCCTATTAAAAATATGAAGGAAGCAAGTTCTCAAACTATCCGAGATAATATTTGGGATGAATGGGAGGCTACGCTTTCTACGCGTTTACATGATGGTGCAAGCCTAATAGTGATCATGACACGTTGGAATGAAGATGATTTAATTGGTCGCCTGCTTACTCGTAGCCCTCGTAATTGGATTCGATTACGCTTACCAGCCATCGCAGAGGACGATGATGATTTATTAGGCCGTTCATTTGGTGAAGCGCTATGTCCTGAACTTGGTTTTAACGAGCAATGGGCAGAAGCTAAAAAATTCGAGGTCGGTTCCCGTACATGGGCTTCGTTATATCAACAACGTCCATCCCCAGCAGGCGGTAACATATTCAAGCGCGAATGGGTGCGTTATTATGTGCGTACAGCTGAACAAAAGCGTGAATGGGGCTTAAGTGATGATGTAGTCGTATTGCCTACTCATTTAGATAAGGTAGCACAATCGTGGGACTGTACGTTTAAAGATTCGTCAGCAAGTGATTTTGTTGCTGGTGGTGTATGGGCACGTAAGCAAGCGCAGTATTTCTTGTTGGACATTGACCACAGACGTATGGGTTTTGCTGACACAATGAAAGCAATACGAGCTATGTCCGACAAGTGGCCCAATGCACGCAGTAAATATATTGAGGATAAAGCGAACGGTACAGCTATCATCGAGATGCTGAAAGATGAAATCAGCGGTATCATTCCCGTTAATCCAAATGGTGGTAAGGAGGCACGCGCAAATGCGGTGTCTCCTTTATTTGAGGCAGGCAATGTATTTTTACCCCATCCGAATATATGCAGTTGGTCAGAGGATGTTATCGAGGAGCTTGTTTCATTCCCGAATGCAGCACATGATGATTTAGTTGATATGACAACACAAGCTCTAAATCAACTATACACAAGCAAGTCCAATCCATTGGATCGCTACAAAAACTTATTAGGAAAGTAGGTGAGAATATGAAATCATTAGACCGAGCAAAAGAAATGCGCGAGGACTTCATGCAAGGGAACGGCAAGGCGAATCATAAAGATAAGCTAACCAGACAGGTTGCTGGTGTTGGACGTAAGCTGTCGCACGATGAAATAACGAATTTGTATGGTGACAGTCGAATTGTTCAAAACATCATTGATATACCAGCTGAGGATATGACTCGAAATTGGTTCACCTTGCGAATGGAAGATGAGAAACTAGCTCGCGACATTATGAGTAAATTAGCAGATTTAAACGCAAAGAAAGCATTTAAAGAAATGTTCCTTTATGACCGTCTCCGTGGAGATGGTTTTATTAGTTTAGGCGTAACACAGGGCTCAAAATTTGAATTAAGCGATGAGTTACAGATGGATAAATTGTATTCAGTTGATTATTTACACGCATTCAGTTCGCAAAAAGTTAATGAATTCCTGATTAACGAGGATGTTTTTGATATTAAATACGGTCAATTAGAGCAATTACGTATCAATCGTGCATCCAGTCATGGAGTACAGATACAAACAATTGAATCATCTGTACATGTATCTCGCTTGCTCCACAGCCAAACAAGGCGATTCGAGGGTGAAGCACAAGGTCGCTCCCTATTAGAGCCGTTGTACGACATTCTGACAGTTTTTGATACGTCTGTATGGTCGGTTGGTCAAATCCTTCATGATTTTACCTTCAAGGTCTATAAATCAAAGGATATTGAAAATTTAAATAGTCAGGATAAGCAACAGCTATCCATGATTATGGATTTTATGTTCCGTACTGAAGCGTTAGCGATGATTGCTGATGGTGAGGAACTGAAAAAAGAAACCACATCTGTTGGTGGTATAAATTACTTACTTGATTTTGTGTGGGATTTGTTAGCTGGTTCAGCACGTATGCCGAAAACTGTTATAAAAGGGCAAGAATCAGGCACTATTGCTGGAGCGCAGTATGATGTGATGAACTATTATTCTCGCATTGTGGCGGACCAAGAAAACGAGATGAAGCCGCATTTAGAAAAGCTCATCCGTATGCTATTAATGGCTGAAAAAGAGCTCGGTGGTCGTATCGATCCAGAATCCTTGGAATGGGAAATACAGTTTAATCCGTTATGGAACGTGGACGCTAAGACAGATGCCGAAATTCGCAAGCTTGTAGCAGAGACGGACCAAATTTATATGAATAACAATGTTTTAACTGCTGATGAGATTCGGGAAAGTCGTTTTGGACAGTTTGGTCTTGAAGAAACGTTAAAATTTAGTGGTGACGATGCAGATTTGAAACAATTAGCGGATAACTTGTACAAAGGTTGGCGTTCAAATGGCTAAGCAAGTGCCTAAAACAAAGTTTCCGACAGCGGCCACGGTTAGTTACGAACGTGAATTGGTGAAAATGGTTGCTCTTGTAGGTAAAGAGGCGTTGAAATTATTCGATAAACACGTAGCAAATGAAATAATGCATGGTGATGCGGTTACTTTTACTAATGACAGCATTTTTGATGGATTAAAGAAGATGTTTCAATCGTTAAAGAAGAAAGCTAACGATACTTTTTCTTCTTCTAAAAAAGAACGTGCAGCTGACCAGTTTGTAAAGAATGTTAATCGAGTGAATCGTCACAATCTAGAGCAACAAATGAAGGTGAAGGGCATTAACCTTGTAGCTACGGAACCATGGTTAAAGGATTTTATGCAACAGCATATTAAGAACAATGTCGGCTACATCAAAAATATTGAAATTGAGATGTACGAGCGCATTGATCAAGCGGTGCGTGATGGCGTTAAAAATGGCGCATCAACAAAGGCTATTCGTAAAGCAATCATGGAGCAGACGGATATTTCAGAAGGTCGTGCGCAATTTCTTGCTGTAGATCAAGCTGGTTCGATTCTCGGGCAGATGACCGCAGAGAGACATCAGCGACTTGGAATTGAAAAATTTACTTGGGACACATCCGGCGATGAGCGAGTACGTGATTCGCATAGGGAACTGGATGGAAAAGTATTTTCGTATGATGGTCTACCGACTATAAATGGTCGTGTTGTATTGCCTGGGGAAGATTACCGTTGCAGGTGTGTAGCGTTGCCTATGTTTGAGGATGAGTAAATAAGTAATTAAACATACATTTATTATATGTTAAAATATCCCTTGGAATAGAGGAGGGTATATATGAAATTGTATGAAAGTAGTTTATATGGAACAATAAACGAACCAGAGAATATTTTTGAACTATTTGAGTTGATTATTGGAAAAAGTAATAATAAAGATTTTTCTGTTAAATTATGGAGAGGTCAATCGGATATTAGTTGGAGAATTGACAGTGGTGCTTATCGAAGATTTTTATTTACGAAATTAAGTATTAGGGAAAGGGATATAGTTCATTATGAGAAGTCATTACTTAGAAGAGCCCGTCACAAAGGATACGGAATAGATAATGGCATTTTACTTAGTGATATGGAACTCCTTGCTAGATTACAACATCATGGGGCTGCAACTAGACTGGTAGATTTCTCGAAAAATAGCTTGGTTGCCTTATGGTTTTGTGTAAACAATGTGACTGAAGATTATGGATTACTAGTTGGTATAGATACTAATTATATAGGTGGTATGGAAGATGTATTAGATGATAATCTCAAAGATTATTCATCGGCGATAAAAAATTATTCATATAGTCATCCTATGCTTATTGAACCACCTGTAGTATCAAAAAGGATAGCTGCTCAACATGGTGTATTTTTGTATAGCGATATTTCTCAAAGTGATATGGGAAGTTTGAAAATACCACTTGAAGGTCAAAATATTTTTATTGCTATTTCTCCAGAATTGAAAAAAGTATCTAGGCAAGTTTTAATTGATACATTTGATTTAAGAAAAGAAACGCTTTTTCCTGATTTAGATGGATTTTCTTCTGCGAATAGTTTCAGAGAAAATCCACGTGAAACATATAGGTGGTAAGCAGTTGATTGTTAAGACCGAATTCTCGGTCTTTTTTATTTAGAAAGGAGGTGATTACTTGAAACTACAACGCTACGACACATCTTATATCAAGGATTACAGAGAAACATCAGAAGGGTATTTAACGGTCAATGTGCCGATTACTCGTCCTGGTGTTTTTCCATATCAAAGGCAAGATGGAACTGTTCAGATGGAGGCGAAACTACCTGATGAAATCTTTAGCGACCGTACTATTCGCTCGGCATGTGCTAAACCTGTAACTGACGAACACCCTAATGAGCCGGTAACAATTGATAATTACAATACTTATTCAAAGGGATTGAGTCATAATGATGCGCGAGTAGAAGATTTAAAGCTGTATGTATCACTTACTATAACGGACAAGGGGCTTATTGAAAAAATTTACGATGGTAAACGTGAAATTAGTATTGGCTTTATGTCTGATGTATTAGCAGAAAGTGGCACATACAACGGTCAACAGTATGAATACGTACAACGTAACATCGAAATTAACCACATTGCTATTGTTGATCAAGGGCGTGCAGGTCCAGAAGTTGCTATTCGTTCTGATTCGGATGCATGGCAAATTGAAAATAAAGGAGGGCATACAATGCCAGTATATAAAATTGACGGAAAAGATTTTGAGGTAGATTCGGTGGTCAAAGCGCACATCGAGAAATTACAAGCGCAAGTAGATGCTGCAGCTGTAAAAACAGCACAAGTTGATGCATTACAAGGTCGTTATGATGCACTTGAGGCAAAACTTGAAAAGACCGAGAAAGACCTTGCAGACGAAAAGGCAAAGCAAGTATCGGCCGATGAATTAGGTAAACAAGTAGAAGCTCGTGTACAGCTAATTGCTACAACTAAACCACTATTAGGTGATTCATATGATTTCGCAGGTAAATCGGAACGTGAAATCAAAGAGGCAGTAATTTCTACAACTAAACAGGACTTTAAAGGCGATGGTAAATCAGACGATTATATCAACGCCTTTTTTGATGCAACTGTTGAGCAAGTGCAATCAACAGGTTTTTCTAGTACTGGTGCCAATAGTGCATACACAGGTGATGTTGGTGCGGACAAAGATTTAGATGAAATGAAAAATAAACGCTTAAATATGCGTTCATAAGGAGGGCAAACAAATGCCTATTACAAATTATCCAGATTACATGAGCCCTGCAGGAAAGGCAGGTCAATTAGCAAATTATCAAGACTATGTAGCTGACACATACGCTGTAGAAGCAACGGTACCATTTGGAGCTGCTGTTCAATTAAATGCGACTGGTACTGCAATTAAACCTATTGCTACAAGTGGTACGGTTATAGGAATCGCTTTAGCACAAAACATTCATGATTGGGTGGAAAAGAAAGACGACCAAAACTATCCAGTGGGTGAACCTGCTGCAATTGTAAAACGTGGGCGTATTTTTGTTGTTGCGGGTGGCGATGTGATTAACGGCCAACCTGTTAAAGTGGACCCAACAACGCAAAAGTTTGTTGCAACCGGTGCAGGCGCTGTAGACGTAGGTAATGCTGTCTTTAAAGCGAATTCTACAGCTAATCAATTAGTTGAAATTGAAATCAATTTACCTTAATAAAGGGAGGAAACTTATATGCCAACACAATACCGAGGGGACGCTTTAATCCGTCCGCAAGACTTAAACGCAATCGACAAACGAGTTTACGAACCACATGCTTCAGAATTAAAAGCACGTTCAATTTTCTCATTAAAAACTGATATTCCTGTAGGTGCAAAAACTTACAGTTACGATGTATTAACTCGTTCTGGTGTTGCTAAAATCTTAGCACCTGGTGCAACGGATGTTCCTTTAGTAGATGCTGATTTAACTGAAGAAACAGTGAAGATTTACTCTATCGCGGCTGCTTTCAATATTACCGTGCAAGAAGTACGTGAGGCACAAATGGCAGGACGTCCTATCGATGTGACGAAAGCTGATACAGTGCGTAGAGCCATTGCAGAAAAAGAAAATCAGATTGCCTTTTCTGGTGATAAAACACATGTAATAAAAGGTTTAACTGATGCAGTTGGTATTCAAGTGTATGCTACGCCGAATAACGAGGCTGGTTCATCAACAAAGTGGAAAGACAAAACAGGTAAAGAAATTGTTGCTGACATTCGTAAAGCAAAAAATATGATCAATAAATTGAATGGCCATGAAGCTGATACGTTATTATTAACGCCTGACTCGTTTGAGGAGCTTGAAAAAACATTTAACGAGTTCACGCAGCAATCAGTATTGGAGTACATTAAATCTCAAAACTGGTTTAAACGTATTGAAACAGTGAACGACCTTGCTAAAAAAGGTTTGGCGAATTCAGAATGCTTCGTTGTCCTTGATTCTTCGCCATCTGTAGTAGAACTTGGTATTCCAATGGATGTGACACGACATCCACAAGAGTACGCTTTCCCAAACACGAAAGTACCTTTTGAAGAGCGTACAACTGGTTTAATAATTCGTTATCCAATGGCTATTTGCCGTGTGGATGGCATTTAAGGGAGGGGCTAATCGATGCTAGTACAAAACAAAGGTAATCACTCATATACAGCTAATGAATTAACTCTAAATCCAGGTACAAATGATGTGGATGGTGCAGAATTTGAAAAATTTCTAGCCCATCCATTAATGGCGCACCTTGATAAGCAAGGTGAATTTGAGTATGAAAAAGAAGAAAAACCACTGAACGCTAAAGATTTAATAGCTATGATCAACGATGCTTTTGATATTGATATGCTTGAAAAGCTGAAAGAAGGCGAAGAGCGTAAATCAGTACTTGAAGCAATCGATAAACGCATTGAAGAGTTGGCTAATCCCGCAAAATAGGAGGGATTCACATGTTATTAACGTCAATTGAGCGTATTAGAATGCTTAGCGATGAATTTACACCTATTTCGGATGAACGATTAACAATGTACATTGAGGATGCTTCGCTTGAAGTGTCCTCTTTGTCTGTACCAGAAACCTATCACGAAAGATTAACGCGCTATTTAGCTGCTCATTTAGCCACTTTAAGCATTACTAAGGACCAGACAGTTATTCGAGAAAAATTAGATGTTATTGAACGTGAGTACAGTGATCCAAATAATAAGATTGGTTTACTGGCAACAAAATACGGTCAAGAATATCAACGAATACTAGATGAATTAGAAGAGAAATTTGCATCAAAAAAATCCATTAATTTGTTGGTGATGTGATATGGGTGTGAAAATTAGAAATGTTAGTCGTATGAAGCAAATAAGATCTAATGTTAAAGCTTTAAGCCATCTTGCTGTAGAAGTTGGCGTATTCGGTAGTGACGACGCTTTTTACGCAATGATTGCAGGTGTGCATGAGTACGGTATAACTATCCGAAAAGAAAAGGGTAGTATCGTGATACCAGAGCGCTCGTTTTTACGTTCTACATTCGATGAAAAGCAAAGTGTATGGTTAGAATTCGTTCGTAAACGCATCCCGAGTTTAGTAGATGGCCAAATGGATGCTCGTCAATTATTAGAGCTGTTAGGGACAAAAATGGTCAGTGATATCCAAAAGAAAATCAAAGACCTAGACGACCCACCAAATGCACCGTCAACAATTGCGCAAAAAGGCTCTAGTAGCCCATTAATTGACACTGGCGGACTACGTAAACGAATCACTTACAAGGTGGTGTCTGTGTAATGCCTGAATTGATGATATTTAAACCTGTTATCGACGAACAAGGTGTACCATTTATAGCTCATTTGAGCAAAGAAGGAGCTTATGTTGATGGTGAATGGTTGGAAGGTACAAAAGGTGATAAAGGGTGCATTGGTGTTATTTTACCACTTGCAGTCGGTTCTAAAAGTGTCGGGGAATCCTTGACGTATGCAGAAAATGGCGTGTACTCATTGAAAGATAAAAAATTGTTAACTACTGAGTCATTACCCACCGGTACCATAATCACGTACAAAGATTTCTCTTACACGATACAGGACTTTAAAGATTTATCCGATTACACTGACGTTAATATTTATTTAGCGAGGTACAGAGGAAAATGAACCTTATTAAAGCTATACGAACTAAAATTGCAACTGATGAAAGGTTAACGGTCATTCGCGCTGATCAAACAGGGGAGTTACCAGATTTACCTTATGCTACGTATAAGGTTATTAGTGACAAAAAAGGCGCTGGTCGTGAAAATGTTGAGCATATCGACCAAACGGATGCTCTGATTGAACAACGCTCACAAGAACGTAATGCCACAATTTCATTTAATGTATATGGGACTTCGCATGATAACGCTTGTGAGCAAGCTAAACAGCTTCGTAAGTGGTTTGAATGGCGAGGTTCTTTGTTTTTAGATGAATTAAATGTTGCTATCATACCTGTTTCAGAAGTGAAAAATCGTACAACTTTTTTAATTGATTCTTACGATGAAAAATGGGGTTTTGATGTGATTATTCGCTATAACGATAGTGATCAATATGAAATTGACTACTTCGATAAAGTGGAAATTAATGTAGAAATAGAAAAGGAGTGATGGAATGTCACGTTTTGTAGAAGTGGACATTACGCGCGAGACAAAACCTGTCAGTCAAAAGGGTTTCGGCACAATTTTAATGCTCGCTACAAATAAAGAGCTACCTTATACAGTTTATAGGGAGCTCACAGATGTAGCAAAGGACTTCCCAGCAACAACTCGTGAATACAAATTGGCAAATCGACTATTTGGACAGTCACCGAAAGTATCAGAAATTGCTTGTGTAGGTATCTCTTATATTTCTGGTACAGATGATGTAGTTGCTCTTGTATCAACGTTAAACAATACAGTAGTGACTAATAACGATTGGTTCTATTTAACTTGTGTAGAAAACGGGGATATCGAGATTAAAGCACTTGCTGAGTGGATGTCATCACAAGAAAAAATTTACGGGGTTACTACACCAAATGTTGCTCTGGTACAAGAATTGAAGGGGATGTATGAGAATACTTATTTTTCTGTACATGATGATTTAGAGGCGTTCCACGCTGAAGGGTTACTTGCTTACGGAGCACCACAAGAAATAGGGTCCTACGATTTTGCTCATAAACAAATTAACGGCGTGGGTGCTGCTCGTCTTTCGAATGCTGAAATTAACGCTGTTAAAGAAGCAAATGCGACAACAGCAGTTAATGAAATGGGGCTTATTGTGAATTTAACAGGTAAAGGTTGCGGTGGTGATTACATTGACGTGATTCAAGCGGACTATTTCTTGCGTGCAAGATTGCGAGAAGATGTATTCCAGCATCTAGCTACTGTAAAGAAAACACCATATACAGACCCTGGTATTGCACAAATAGTAGCGGTAGCTGATACAAGATTTAAATCAGCTTATAGTCAAGGGATCATTGCTGATGACGAAAACGAGGAGCCAGATTATTATATCGAATTCCCACGTCGAAAAGACATTCCGAAAAACGACCGAGCAAACCGAATTTTACGAGGCATTAAATTCCGTGCTGTAATTGCGGGTGCGGTTGAAAACGTTGAAATATCAGGTGTATTAACTGTTTAAGGAGGGAAAAAAGTATGGGAGTACACAATTTTAAAAATACGCAAGTAATTGTAAATAATGCAATTATGACAGGCTTTGCAGATGGAGATGCAATCCAATCTGAATCGAATGAAGACAAGTGGACTCAAACTGTCGGGGCAGGTGGCGATGTCACATATAACGAATCGAATAACGATACTGGGTTAGTTACATTGACGTTAAAACCGTCATCTAGCTCTATTCCTGTATTAAAGGCTCTTTACAAAAGTAGAGAGCCTTTTAATGTGCTTATTCATGACACAGAAAACAATGTACGTGTGACAGGTGAAAACTGTCGTATTCAAAAATGGCCTGCATTTACTCGTGCCGAGGAAGAATCAGGCGTTGAAATTCCAATTCTAGTTGCTAAATATAAGGAGGACTAAACAATGGCATTTACACCTAAACAAAAACCTTTTGAATCAAAAGAAGGAAACAAATACACATTCCAAAATGTCGCAAACAGTATACAAGCGGAGATTATTGATAAAGGCACAGATTTTAACGGTAAAGTGTTAAACGCTAAAATGATGCCATTAATGCTTGAACATGTAGTAGTAGATCCACAAGGCTTAACAATGGATGATTTTGATAATTGGGGCGAGCTTGAAGAAGTAACAAACGCTGCCTTCACCTTTCTTCGAACAAGAGTATAAAAAATACATGAGGACAGGGGTGCAAAGCATTCCTGCTCCACTTCGTTCTGAGGTAGATAAAGATCTAACACCTTATGTTGTCGCGCATCATTATAGTTTAGATCCAGATACTGTACGTTCATGGGATAACGATTCAATTATGAAAGCTTTGTATGCCCTTAAAAAGATAGGGGTGATTAAGTGAGTAGTATGCGCGATATGTTTGTTGGTATTTACTTTCAAGACGAAGCTTCGAAAGCTATCGATAAAATCGATAAAAAGATGGACGAAGCCGAACGTGCCATTATTGGCATGGGGAATGAAGTGGATCTTACCCAAAAAAGCATCGGCAAGATGGGTAATGCCGGTATTAAAGCGGGTAAAGAAATTGGTATCGGCATGAAAAATGCAGATGATGGTGCTGAAAATTTACAAAAAGAAGTTAAACGAATCGGTGACAGCCTTGACGGATTAAAAAGTAAAGCGAAAAGAATGGTTGGCTTTATCGGTGGCGTATTCGCTGCTCATAAAATTAAAGATTTCGGCTTAAGTGCAATTGAAGAAGCAGCTGGGTTTCAAGCGATGCAAGCCCAATTTGACCAAGTATTCGACAACTTAAATGATTCGGCTACTACAAATTTAAATGCAATTGCTAAGGAAACGGGTATAATACCAGAACGATTAAAGGGAAGTTTTACTCAAATAGCTGCATTCGCGAAAACAACAGGTGTAGATACAGCGGCAGCACTCTCTTTAACTGAACGTGCTACTTTAGCAGCTGCAGATAGCGCTGCTTTCTATGATCGTTCTATCGAAAATGTCGCTGATAACTTACAGTCATTTTTAAAAGGTAACTTCGAAAATGATGCTGCATTAGGTATTTCTGCGACTGAAACGACTAGAAATACGAAAGCAAATGAACTGTATGGTAAATCATTTAAAAAATTAAGCGAAGCAGAAAAACAGTTGACTTTACTCGCGATGGTTGAGGATGGAAATAAATTATCTGGTGCATTAGGTCAAGCAGCCCGTGAATCAGATGCTTTCGAAAACCAATTAGGTAATATTAAGATGTCCTGGACTAAATTAAAAGCTAAAATAGGTGGTCCTTTACTTCAACCATTCGTGGGCTCAATGCAATCTGCATCGCAATGGATAGAAAATCTTGATACTGATAAGTTAATTGGGAAAATTGACCGTACCGTAGAGGGTTTTGGTGCAGTAAAAGATACTGTGATGTCTCTCGTTTACGATACTGGTGAAGTATCGGATATTTGGCAAAACTTCGGTTTATCCAAAGAAACAAGTGATAATATAGCTGATGTTTCTGATATGTTACGAACTACTTTTGTTAAAGGTGTAGGAATTGCAGAAACAGCCTGGGGTGGATTTAAAGAGGGATTAAATTGGGCAATCGAAAATAAATCTCTAATGATATCAGTTGTAACAGGTTTAGCTGCTAGCTTTGTAACATTAAAGGTTATTAATACTGTTAGAACTGCAATGGATTTGTATAAAGGAAGTGCTATAGTTTCAACTATTGCTACACAGGGTTTTAATGCTGCATTACGAGCAAACCCCATTGGAATAGTTGTTACCGCAATTGGTTTACTTGTAGCTGGTGGCGTAATGTTGTATCAAAACTGGGATACTGTTACGGCTAAAACCAATGAATTGTGGGGCGCTATAGGCGGGTTAGAAGGTGCAATGCGAATTATATTTGGTCCAATTGGCATTCTAATCGGTGCAGCTGTTGATTTATCGAAGAATTGGGATAACACGAAATCTGTGTGGGGAAATGTTTGGAGTGCTATTCAGCGTTCTGCTGCAGAGTCCATTAACAGTGTTATTGGTCTTATCAACGAAATGATTGGTGTAATCAATAAAATACCGGGCGTTAATATTCCAATTGTAGCGAAAGTTGATTGGGGTCAAGCTGAAGCACCTCCTTCTCAAGGTTCGACTGGAATTAGCAACGCCGATGGTTCACATGCTACGGGGCTCGAAAATGTACCATTTGATGGTTACATGGCTGAACTGCATAAGAATGAAGCAGTATTAACAGCAGGACAGTCTAATGCTTTACGAAGAGCAGGTATTCTTCGACAATCCAATGGAGGTAAGCCAGAAGTAAATCTACCTCAAAGCCAATCGTCTGTAGCTGTTCAAACTGCTAATCCTGAAAGTAGCTCTACTTCAACAACAAATCATTACACTATTAGTATCACAATTCAAGCTGCATCAGATAAAGCGCAAGATATTAAGCGAGCAGTAAAAGAAGCTTTAAGTGATATTTTAGATGACGATTTGCAAACTATTTAGGAGGTGGTAGGGATGCCATATATTAAGGATGTTCTTATCGATGTTATTACAGATGTTAATATGTCCGAAAGTTCAACAACGACAGACCACGCGCTTGAGGATGGCGAACAGGTTACAGATCATGTGAAATCTGACCCTATCACCATTACTTTAAATGGTGTCATTTTAGATAATACTGAAGAAAAGGTTTTGAAGCTACGTGAATATCGAGAAAAAGGGATAGTCATTAATTATGATTATATGACCGAACTGAAACATGTTGTTATTACAAATTTCGGTCGTGATTATGCCGCTAATATTAAAAATGGTTTCGCTTTTTCTTTAACTTTAAAACAAATACAAACAGCAAAAGTTGCTAAATATGTGCCGGTAAAGTTAAAAAAACAGACGAAGCCTGTAACAAGTAAAGGAAGACAGCAATCAAAGAAAACGCAGAAGTCGAATAGTAATGAAACGCGCAAAAAATACACAAATACAAGATCGCCACAGAGAAGAGTAGTAAGTAATGGATGGGAGCTTACAGAATGAACGAATATATTGAAATATATAAAGATGAAATACCCTACTCATTTGAAATGGAGTTAGCTGGCGATGTATTCGAATTTGAAGTTAATTACAACGAGAGTCATGATTTTTTCACAGTTGATTTATTCAAAAATGGATTGGCGCTTGTGATTGGTGAGAAAATTATTTTAAATCGCGCGTTATTTCGTAATAGTGTTGATATTGATTTACCCAAAACTAAAATTATCCCAAAAGACCGTTCAGGAGAGGTGTCGCGTATCACATACGACAACTTCAATGAAACGGTCTTTTTGTATATAGGTGATGAAGATGAGTAATTTATATATGCGTACTAATACCTTTAAAACTGGTGGAGCAATAATGACAGATCCATTAAATATTGTTTTCTCTGTCCCCTTTGGTGACGATGCAGAAGTAGATGTTGTAGAAATAAAAGTATACAACCTGAAAGATTCGACTATTAACAGTATCGTCACTAATACAAAGGCTATCTTAAACGCTGGTTATATTGATGAAAATGGTGTGATTTTCGAAGGTGTGTTAAAGAAAAAGGAAACCAATTGGGAAGGGCTAGACAAAATCACGACATTTAAATGTATTGATTCCTCAGATGATTATACTAAGACTGTAATAAAGAAAACATACGCACGTAACACTAAGGCTTCTGTAATTTTAAAAGATTTAGCAAGTGCTGCAGGTTTGCAAATCGGTGACATAGATCTACCTATCGATTTTGTCTATCGTTCCGGCAAGGTACTAAACGGCAAAATTAAAGCACTTGTTGCTGAAATCGCTAAGGATTGTAAAGCGAAACTATATGTCAACAAAGGGGCAATTTTTGCGCGTGAACAAGCTAAAGGGACAAATTTAGGGCTTGATATATCAAAGGAAACTGGCCTTATTGATGAACCAGAAGAAATTGAAGAAGAAGTTAAAGACGAAAAAGGCTCGAAATTAAAAAATGATAAGAAAAAAATAAAAGGTTATAAAATAAAAGTATTGCTAAACCACGGTATTACTACAGATGTCATTATTAAATTGACATCTCGTAAAGTAAGCGGTGTTTTTCGTGTGACAAAAGGAGAGCATAAGTCAGATGGGAATGGGAGTAACACTTACTATACAGAGTGCGAGGTGGTGCCAGCATGAGTAGACGTACACCAAAAGCGAATATAACGGCTCAAATAGACGAAGCATTCGCAAATGTAGACACTTGTTTAATATGCGAAATATTAGAAGTGGATATGAATTTATTTAAAGCTGACGTACTGCCATTACATGATTCTGAAGCATCTCCTATTTTAGATGTTCCGATAGCATTTCATCAAACAGAGCAATTCGTCATTCAAATCCCTTATAAAAAAGGCGACAAAGTGCTTGTTGTATGTTCGCAAACTGATATTGATCCAATTCTATTCGGTGGTGGTGATGCTGCTAGTCGTTCTTTTAGTAGAGATGATGCACTGATTATTGGTGGAATAAATTATTTTACAACTCCCATTACAAATGAACATCCAGATGATGTAGCGATTGCTACTAAAGATTTTCAAACAAAAATTGTCTTAAAGGAAGATGGAGAAATTAATATTAAATCCTCAAAATTTAAAGTTGAGGCTGATAGCATCGAATTTATCGGCTCAACTATTACTGCTAATGGAGAGGATTTGACCACTGATTTAGTGTAGGAGGTCGAGATATGCATACACTTAAATATAACGATAATGGAGATTGGGTACTAAATGAGTTGGTGTATGGCGATGAGCAGCTCATTCAAAATTTAAAGCATTTATTTCGTCAGCGTGTAACAGAATGGTTATTTGATGAGCGACAAGGCTTCCGACATGAAGATGTTTGGAAAAAGAAGATTGAACGGCGGGCCTTTGTGCAAGCCATTCACGATTGCGCTTATCAGGAGCCACGTGTAGCAGAGGTCCTGTCTGTAGATTACGAGTACGAAAAGATTAAACGCTGTTTGAAACTAAAATTTAAAGCACGAACGTTAACGGGTAGCGAGATAGGAGTTGAATTCGATGTTAACACCAGCAGGCTTTAAGCGAAAGAGGGTGGCTGATTATTTGCCGATTTTACAAGAACAAGCGCGTGAACTATTTGGTGAAGATGCAGATTTATCGGACCGTACACCTCTTGGGAAATTACTTTATTTACAAGCCCAGCAACGAGCTGAAGACAACGAGGAGCTAGAGGCTGTATATAATTCTCGATTTGTCGATACATCTGAAGGTGCTGCTTTGGAAGCGAATGTAAAACGAGTAATTACTAAAAAAGGTTGGCGTAAAGCTAAAGGTGAAGTAATTGTAAATTTGAGCAAAGGTGCAAAGGTAAATCAAGGTGATTTATTTCGTACACCATACCACGTCTATTTTAAAGCGTTAGATACAATTGACGCTGTCGAAGAAGGTAACTATCGAGTAGGAGTTGAAGCACTTGATTATGGTGCAATTGGTAATGTAGAGCCTGGTGACATCTCTATAATTGTTAATCCACAAAGTGGCATCAATTTGGTAACGAATTCAGATGCTTTTTTTAATGGGCAAGATGAAGAGACAGATCCAGAATTACAGGACCGTTATTACTATTCCCTGGGAAAAGTCGGTGCTAGACGTGTAGAATCTATCGAGGCAAATGTACTCGATGAAGTCGAGGGAGTTCGTTCTGCTATCGCTATCGAAAATGATACAAATATTGTAGATGCTGATGGTAGACCACCGAACAGTGTAGAAACGGTTGTTCTTGGTGGTTTAGATGAAGATGTCGCGATGGCAATTTTCCGCAAAAAAGGTGGCGGTATTCGAGCTTACGGATCTACAGTATATTCTTTCACTGATAACCGTGGTATTACTCATGAAATCGGCTTTACTAGAGCAACGTCGATTGTTGTTTACGTAAGGGTGCATGTTAAAAAGAACAACCAGTATCCGTTAAGTGGAGATAAATTAGTTGTTGAACAAATAGTGAAATATATTGGTGGCACATACAATGGCACCCTATACAAAGGTGTGGGCATGAGTACAAATGTAATCTGCACTAAAGCAGAGGCGCGTGTATTATCCATTGAGGGTGTTGATGATGTCCGAGTTGAATTTTCGACAGATGGGGTTTCATATACGCCAAATAATGTAATTATCGCTTTTCCGGAAGTTGCAGAAACGGATGAATCCAAGATAGAGGTGATGAGCCTTGTCTAGTAAACGATTACAAACATTATTAGAACGAATGCCACATCAATTTACCCAAGCAGAAGAAAGCAATAACTATAAGCTTCTTAAGATTATTGCAGAAACCAGCGTCCAAAATCTAGCCATACAGCAAACCATTTTAAAATATTGGGATATAGACCAAGCAGAAGGCTACGGGCTTGATCGATTAGGAAAAGACGAAGGTATTTCTCGTGGTGGTTGGGATGATGACGAATATCGCAAAATGATTAAAATACAGTGCATTCTTAATCTTTCCGAGGGTGATATTGACACAATGAATCAAATTATGGATGCATACATGGACCACGATTTTATTGGATTTGAGGAAGGGTGGAAAGAGTTTGAGCCAGCAACATTGTTACTTAACATTCGAGCTTCAGCGAAAACAGTTCCAGATGTACTCATTAAACGAATGAAGACAGCAGGTGTTGGTATTTACATTTTTTTAAACGAAATAAATGATTTTTTGCAGTTACATGCCGGTACCTACACATGGCAACTTAGCAATAAAATCTGCGGCCGCTTTAAAACAGCTCAAACACACGGGGCACTAGGTAAAGAATTATTAAGTGTTAAGGATGCAGCATACGGCTTTATTTGCAATACTCGCATTTGTGGTCGATTTAGAGCAGGAGGTGCTAAAAATTGAATGAAATACAGCCTTTAATGATTGATTTGGTCCAACAGTTTTTAAGCAATACTGTTGCCAAAGCTAAGGTGACGATTGATGGTGTCGTATATGACAAAGAAATCTATCATACTAGCACGAAGCAGGGTCTAAGAAAATACGTAAAGCTATCAACAGAACAGGGCTTGGTTACACGTGCATCGTTAGTAGATAGCTATGGCAGAGAACTTTATGTGAAAACAATGAGCTACCAAAAAGGTGCGCAGGGGTATGTAATCGCATTTCCTCTGCAGCTCGAAGCGAAGGAAGTGAAAGTAAATGCGTAATTTGATAAATGGTGAAATACCATTTAATTTAAGGCAAAACCCATATGACCGCACGCAATGGCATGATGACATAACAGATCCTGTAACTGGTGAAGTAATCGAAGACGGTACACCTTTTATGTCAGAGTATGCAAACAATTTTGAGTGGGGTATATGGAATGCTTATCAATTCTTAATCGAAATGTATCGTCAATTAGAACGTATGCGTGTACAAATGGAACTTGACGGACGTGTACCAGGTAACAGCGGAACATTTGCTGACACATTAGATGGCAGTACAAACAAAATCATTTTAGACAAAGCCCAAACGGACATTACCGAAGCTATTGAAATTGGCGCTACATTATTAAAAGTTGCTAGTGTTGAAGGATTTACAGCATTTACACAAGTAACAATTTACGATGATGTATCAAATGAGGATGTAATGATTACAGCAGTTGGCGCAGATACAATCACTGTACAAGCTCTAACAAATGCATACAAAAAGGGCGGTAAAGTGGCTCGTAGTAATGTTGTGATTGATTTGGTTAATGCTGAAATGGGTGTTGGAGATTGGCAGATTTATAATGTTGAATTGGTGGAGGTGCTGTAATTGGTTAAATATTATTATGATAAATACAATGCAACCCCTCTTTATAGAACCGTTGCCGTAACTGGCCCTAAAGAATCTACTCCCCACCTCATGGGAACTGTTAGTTTTACAAACGGTAATTATAAAGACAACCCAATGGCATTTACAGTTACTAAAACTTCCAATATATCTGGTCTTATAGGTCAACCTTCTCCTGACCTATACTGTATGGTTTCGTCGACTAAAGCTATTAATACGAGCGGTGGACTAATTTACTCAACGGGAAACTATTGGTATAACGGTGAATCTTTGGAACTGAAATCATCAATATATAGCTATGCTAGGGGTTCTTTAGTTTCTAGTAATATTCAAGCAGAGGATGGTACGTACCCTGTAGATGGCAGACACACGGACGGTTATTGGTATGTGCGTAAAACAGCGGTTAACACCGCACCTACATGGAAAGCAATACCTACACAGTCTACTACGAAAAACGTAAACAAAACAGTTAACCTAGCAAGCTATGCAAGCGACGCAGATAGTAATACGTTAACGTACAGCGCAACGTCCAATAATACAGGGGTTGCTACGGTTACAGTGTCAGGTAGTATTTTGTCTATTAAAGGTATCGCAAAGGGTACAGCGACTATAACAGTAACTGCAAACGACGGAAAAGCAACGTCTAGTACAACATTTACGGTGAACGTTTCTAATACCGGTCCAACAGGCTCAACGATACCTACACAAAGCACAAAAAAGGATACAGCAGTTACTTTAAACCTCGCAAATTATTTTAGCGATATAGATGGTGACGCTCTATCTTTCACAGCTTCATCAAGTAGCCCATCTGTTGCTACTGCAAGTGTTTCAGGAAATACTTTGACGATTACAGGTAGGGCTATTGGAAGCACAACAATTACAGTTAACGCTTCAGATACTCAAACAACAGCTATACAGTCATTTACATTAAACGTTACAAATACAGCGCCAACTGTTTCTGTTTCGGTACCAACTAATAATGTAACGCTCTATGAAAATGACTTATTAAATCTGACTGGCTCCGCAGCAGATGTAAACGCTAATCAATCAGTCACAGTTTATGCTCAAGTAAATTTGGAACAACGAATTGTATTAGCAGTCGGTCTAAGCAACGCACCTATACCGTTTAACAAGCAATTAAAGTTTAAGGGTGGTCAGTTATATGATGGCGATGTAGCTATTACCAACAATCTAACCGATGGTGTACCACATACTTTAAAAATTTGGGCGCAGGACGGTGATGGTGGCCAATCAACTATTACCGAGCGGACATTTTACGTTGTGCCGAACCGTCCACCAATTTTAACAGTAGATACAGTACAACCAGGTGGCATTATCAACAAAGATAAGTTTACAATCAGCGGAGGTGCTAGTGATCCAGATGGCAACTCTGTAACAGCTGCATATAAAATCAACGGTGGAAATAGCGTTCCATTAGAAATCATTGAAGGTAAATGGGCTTTTGAAATCTCTCTTTTCCAGCTACTAGATGGTCTAAATACAATCGTTATTGAGCTTAGTGATAGTTATAATTTTAAAGTTTCAAAAATAATCAAACTAAATAAGAACGAAGTCAAAACGCCTATTTTGCATTCTGTTGCTCGTTATAAAATCGAGCCACCGAAGGGAACTGCAAAAGGCGTTTTATTGTGGATTCAGCGAGACGAGGGGCTTCAAATATCAACAGAGCTATCCATGACTCTAAAAGGTGAACAAGAATTATTTGTTCCACTTGTTGCAACAAACACAGCGCCAGTAAGTCAGGGGATTGTAGAAGATGAATTTTATCATGAAACATTGGAGCCAAAAGAAAATATCATTCTAAAAATTTCGATGTCACGATCCAGCACAACAGAAAGCAATAAAATTAATTTAATAAGTGGGGTGCTTGAGTAATGCAAAGAAGAAAGAGGTTGCCAACCGGTGAATTGGGCGAACTCGAAAAAGTAGGTTCAATACCCACAACAGAAGAACAAGTTGCAGAACTTGGCATGCAACTCACTCAAGAAAAGCTATCCAATATACAAAAGGATGTCATTATTAATGGATTAGGCTCTCAAGTGGCACAAATGAAAATAGAAATAATGGCGATGAAAGGTGGTGGGGCGTAATGGCATTCTGGAAGATGGCTTATAACTTGAAATGGGTAACAGCTGAACAATTGCGTTTAGCTGTTGTTACAGAGAGCAATCCTTATGGTGAAATCACTGCTGATGAGTACAAAGAAATTACAAAGCAAGAGTTTTAAATACAGCTTAGGCTAGCGTTATTTTTATTGTCAAATATCATTAGAGGAAATCATTCCCTTTTGTCGAATTAAGTAGATGAAAGGGAGGTAATAAAATTTGAGTAAAGTAAAATTAATAACGAACGAGCGTAATGAAGATTTCCAACAAGAAGTAAACGATTTTTTAGAAAGTATTACGGGTGAACAACTTATTAGTATTCAATATGCAACGACATCAACTGCAATTACTACACATACCGAATATGGCGTTTACCCAAGTGTTGAATATTCAGCACTAATTCATTATAAAGAGTAAAACAGTTAAAGCATCCTCGCACAAGGATGCTTTTCATATTTCTAAACGCCTCTATATTTACTTGTGAAATTTTCAAAAAGGATTTCCCTCACCAATGGCGAACATTGTCATAAAGGAGGGATTCTTGTGGATTTCGACGAAATAATCTTAGTAGTATCAGGACTTCACGAGGATGAATTACGAGAAAAATTACTTATCATCTTATCCACGTATGAACAGTCAAGTGATAATCAAGATAAGTTAGTACGCGAAGTGAAAAGTATTATTAGAGAGTTAAACTATAAACGATTGATTTATAAACCTTGAAACGTTGCTTATGCAGCGTTTTTTTATTGTTATTTTAAGAAGGGAATCCTTTCCTTTTGTCGAAAAGAGAGTAAGGGAAAGGAGAAAGTATTATTATGGCTAAAAAAAATTACAAAAAATCTGAGAAAAGAGAAGTTCGATATTCAGAATTAAACAATTATATTTATAACGAACAAGAAGATTTGATTTATACTCTTCCTGATGAGGAATTAAAAGAACTACAAAATGAAATAGAATGGCAACAACAAATGGCAAAAGAAGAAATTGATGAATTAAAAGACTTAATCGAATTAGGAGAATTAAAATATAGATATATTGAAGCATATATTCAATTAGGTAGAGAAACAATTGATACTGTCTCGTATTTTAATAAAATATTTGATTATAAACTTTCCACTCTTATTGCACCTAGAGGTTATTGGCATTCTGCCGAAGGAATTATACCAATTAAAGATATAATTTCTAATAAAAAATATAATAAGAATTGTAAAAAGTGGTTAGATGATTTTGAAGGATTTATAAAATATAATGAATATGATTTGAATCATCAGTTGATTTTGGTTGCGAATAAATATATTTTACCGCTTATAAAAGAGAAGAAACTAGAATTTGAAAATTAGTATTTTCGGCGAGTCATTGACTCATTTTTTGCCTTCCACATAACAGTGGAGGGCTTTTATTTTTGCATCATATTTGAGAGGCACACTACTCACTAATTGAAATTAAAGAAATTCATGAAGAATCAGGCTTTAGTATTGAAGCTACTTTTAGTAATAGTAGACCCACTCTAATTCAGAAGATTAAGCAGGAACTTAGTCAGATTAGTGGTGAGGTTAGATGATGAGGAATAATACGACCAAATAAAAAGCAAACAGAAATAAATCTGTTTGCACGAATAATTTAATTCTTGATACAAATTTCATAAAAAAGTCTTCCAAATGAAGTAGTATCCGCATAGGATCTATTGATTTTCGATTTACCCATTAAATTTGCTAACTCTATCGCATAAAGAGTCATTGGATGATTTTCGATATCTGTATACTGTTTATCATCAGCTATAGACCCATTTGCATTTAGATTAATTAAGCCTAACCGATTTAAATTTTCTAGATATGCATGTACTTTATTAGGATATTCACATTCTGCTTTAAATGCGATATCGGAGAAGTTCAGCATTATTGGAGAGTGAGTCGTACCATGACTTGCAACTACATTTATAGTAGGGATATGACGCCCTTTTGAATATCTTAAAATTTTAGCCTCATCTGAGGTGAGTTGTTTAATGATTTCCACATAAGAAGGATGAACACTGTCAGTTTTATCACTATTCATACTAGCGGCAATTAAATTGGCAAACATTTCTCGTAATTCTTCAGAATCTATATAGTATTTTGAAGCTTCTATTGCAGGACCGATAATGTGAAGGGAAGGCTCTGCTAATCTATCAGGTTGGATTTCAGCAATTTTTGTATTAACTTTTTCAACGTAATCCCGGTAATTCAATTCATGTTTAAATTCTTGCTTCTGTTTCCAAAGTTTAATGTAATTACTAAACGTAAGATCCCAAAGGTTAGCAATTGAATTACCAACGCTTTCAGCTACTGGTGACATGGCTTTATCTATGAATTTTGGTACGAGATTTATTTCTAAGCTCATTATTTTCACCCCCTTTCAAAATAAGTATAGGAGGTTGTGATTATGGAAACAATATACAGTCATCCTATTTTGACATCTTTTTTTATTTTACAAATAGGTTTCTGGATAAATGTGGATTTTAATCAATTGAAAATAGCAAAAGATTAATTTCTTAATTCAAAAATAGTTTGTTTTACTACTATGCAACCGAAATAAAGCGTGGTAATGAAAAATACTATAAATTTTTATGCCTTCCACATTATCATTGTGGAGTATTTATATATTGGACAATAATGAGTATCCTTATTTCCTATACTTTTAAATTGTCGATTATTAGAAGGTAATCCTTTCCTTTTGTCGAAATTAGTAGATTAAAAGGAGTGTTTTAATGTTAAAATTTAAATCTAATAGTAGTATAAAGAAAAAATTTATTCATAGTCTTGAAATGGCTAAAAAAATTATTGAAGATAATAAAAACATCTCGTTAGAATCTATTGATCACCCTATTTATAAAGTGATTAATATTTTTGCTATGGCGATTCAATCAGATTTACTGCGTAATGTAATAACAACACATGAATATGATATTCCAAAGCCAACAAGTTTATTTTATCCGGACTATGATTTATTGAAAAAACATAATATTAAATTGAAAATATATGATGGTGTAGATACATCTCGTAAAGTGGATATAGACTTTAGTAGGGATATGGTTTTATCATTACCTTGGTCGTCTAAAAGATTTCGAAGTGCTTTATTTAATTTAAAGAGGGGAGATTGGTTATATGATTCTATGAATCACAGAGCGGAATTTCTAGAGCCTTTTAAAATTGGAGTAATTATGAATGGAATTCATTCAAGCTCTATCGGGATTTTGAATAGACAAGGAAATATGCCAGCTCAAGTAATAGATTTGAGCAGTTTATTTGATTTAATTGAAACAGATGGTATTTATTATTACAGTAAAAAAAACAAGGGGAAAATTTCTAAAGTCAAGTATTTTGAAGAAGCAGTGATATTTGAAATAGGGAGATTAATAAACTCAAACAAATACTAGAGTACTATTAATAGATTATTTGATTATTATTCAAAAAATGTAAAATCCTAATTTTGGGAATTTAAAAAGGATGCGCAACTGCGGATCCTTTTTATTATGTAAAAGGAAGGTGTAATATGAAAACAGATACACTATATACATCACTTGTAGGCGGCTCCATGGCAGGGGTCGCTTATTTTGTTGGAGGAATTGACCATTTGATTAAAGCATTAATTATTTTTATGGCTATCGATTACGCACTAGGGTTAATGGTCGGTTTTACTCATAAAAATATTGAGAGTAAAAAGGCGTTTAAAGGTTTATTAAAAAAGGCAGCTATGATATTAATGGTCATTGCAGCAGTTCAGTTAGACTTAGCAACAGAGAGTGGAAGCTTCATGCGTAATGCTATGATACTGTTCCTTATTGGTTTGGAAGGTATCAGTATGATTGAAAACTTAGGTAAGCTCGGCATTCGTGTTCCTAAGTTTTTAGCTAATGCATTTTCGCAGTTGCAGATGGATAACGATGATAAGAAGGAGGGTAAACGATGATTAGCATTTCACCAGGACATTGGTTACCAGGTACAGGTGCCAAGGATATTATCGACGAAGTAACCGAAGCTCGTAAAGTTGCTAAACGCGTCACTGAAATATTACGTGCAACTGGTATAGCTGTAAATTACATCGAGGACAACGTATCTAAATCACAAGCTCAAAATCTAACTTACCTTGTATCGCAACATAATAAATCAACTCGCCAATTTGACGTAAGCATTCATTTTAATGCTTCAGCTGGTCGTCAAAATAGAGGTATAGGAACCGAAGTGCTTTATTACGACCAACAAACATTAGCTGCTAAAGTAAGTAAAGCGATGTCTAGTGCAACAGGTTTAATTGATCGTGGAGCTAAACAACGTAAAAAGTTAGCTTTCTTAGCTAATACAAATAAGGCGGCTATTTTATTAGAAGTTTGCTTTGTTAACAGTACAGTTGACGTAGCTATTTATAAACGAGATTTTGAAAAGCTATGCCAAGCGATTGCTAATGAATTAGCTACTGCTGTAGGGAAATCAATTAAGGAGCAAAATGTAGTTACTAATGAAATGAAATTCTCTAGTCCAACATTGAAAGCCGAAACCGAAACTACGCTTGCTAGTAAAATTTGTCGTCAAATCATTGTAGATGCAGCTATAGATGCTGGTGCCAATAAATCTGTTTGGCAAAAAAAGTTAGATGATGGCACGATTACAGATGCTGATTTGCTAGGTTTATCTGCCAAAGTTGTTGTGGGAATAAATAAAAAGCAATAGTAAGATAGCGGTATAGTTTGAAGAGAAAACAGAACTATATAAAGCGGTATTAACAAAAAACCAGCAAGGTAAAAATTAACCTTGCTGGTTTTCTTTTTTGGAATTATGAACATCAGATTGATCTGATTTAGTTTTAGTTTCAGGTAAATTAGCTTGTCCTGTACCATCATTTTTGTGGTTTTTAATCGATTCTTTGAAATAATTAAATATAAAAAATGGATCTCTTTGATAAACTGCTGTAATAAAATAAATGAACCAAAAAAGAGGTACTAGCCACCATAAACCTTGCCAAGCAAACTTTAAATTAACATTACTTAATTCAAGTGACGCCCCAATTAGGATAATAAAAACTAAGATACCGTGAATCAAAACAAGTGAGGGATGTTTTTCAAACAAAGTTCCATCCTTTTTACTTGTACTAGATAGACTTCTATCAGTTAACTTAGCTATTGCATTTAGTAAGAAAAATAGTATTAAAACAACTGAGGAAGCACCTATTGAACTTAAAATAAATATTTTTCCAATAGATAAGCCTATCGCATTGGCAAATAGACTTGTAAATCCTTGGATTGCCCCAAAAGCCCCCATTAATATTGCTGCAAAAATACCTAATATTGAAATGAATTGGGTCAACATATTTTTGTATTGAAGTTCTGCTGCGCTTTTTAACTGTGTAATTTGATTATTCAATTGAGAAAATTGATCGTTTAAATTATCATACTCAGATTGTAAATGCTCTATTTTTGTACTGGCAAATTTGGTGATTTGTATTAATGCTAGATCGATATGTCGTACTATTCTATAAAAATCCTTTTCGCAATTAGATAAATCGATATTAGGTACTTCAGAAGTAGTATCAGATTCTCTTTCTAGAAGGTCTGTAGCAGACATCTGAGATATTGTAGCTTGTTTAAGAAAATATTGTCTACCATATGTTTTTAGTCTGGTTGTAAAATCAAAATATAACTCTTCTGGAGTTTCTATAAAAACAAATTCAGTAATTTTGTCATACGGAATTAATTCATTGTCGAATCTAGTCTTTGAAATGGTAATAATGAATTCTTCAATTCTAGTTTGCAAAAGAGATCCATTACCTACTGTTCCACTTTGGGAATTTTGAGATAGAGAATCCAAACTTTGTCGTAAATTAGCTAAACCATCTATTCTAATACCAGAACTTGATTCTGTTTTGAGTAAGTTAGGGAAATTGAGTAATAGATCTCTAAAACGGTCTAAAAACTGCTCTTCGCTTATTTCTCTCATGAAACAAAATCTTCCCATATTTCTTTTAAAGTATAGCTTTCAACATATCTACGATTTAGAATTTCTGCTTTATAATCCGCCCATGATGACAACTGATGTGAAAGTTCAACCAAATCAAAAACGTTAATTTTTAATAATTGCTCTATATTTGAATCTAAACTTGATAATTCAGCTGTATAACGTCCTTGTTCTGTGATCGGTTTATCTTTAAATTGACATAATTCATAGTAAACGGTTTCAACAACTGGACCGTATCTCCACTTTTCGAACGGCATATCATAAATTTTTTCGGCAAGTGCATCAATACCATTATCTTGTAAATGAAAACCTAAGGTAAAAAACATAACTTTTTGAACTTGTAAATTAGTTACAGGTAAATTTTTATTAGCCCCAATAGCAATAACGTGGTCAGCTAAAGATCTCATACCTACCATAAAAACTCCTCCTCTCAAATGGAAGATAAGGTCATATATATAGATATATATATGACTATGTAATATTACTAAATTACACCAACACAACCATAATGTAAACATTTGGGCTAAAATAAATGAGATTGAATCTCAAAGCCTTCTATTTACGTTTTTTTGTATAGAACATTTGTTCTTATTATAACATATTCTTATAATTATTTCCAGTTAGCTTTTATTGTTAAAATAAGAACTAATGTTCTATAATAAGTAAATATGAAAATAAATGTTTGTATAAGGAGTTGGCATCATGAAAGAACAGCTAATAAAAGCAATGCAGCGTAATCAATTGGTGGACATTATGTATTTTGCTAAAGATGGCGTTATCAGTAAACGCCGAATCCAAATTGTTAAAATGATTGGCGAAAAGTTGCAAGCGTACTGTTTCGTTAAACACGCTAAACGTACTTTTATTATTGATAATGTTCTTGCTGTTTCGCCAGTGACTTATAAAGAACGTGATGTTATATGATTACAAACGAGCAACGACAGCTTATACATCAATTTGTTGTAATTGATATGGCCCAACGTTCGATAAAAAGCGATATTGAGCTATATGAAAAATACACCGATCGCCTGAAGATGACTAAAATATATATGAAGATAATCAATGAATTGGCGGAATCAATACACCAGGAGTACCACAACATAAAACGTTTGCTCAATTTGAATAAAATACAAGTCGGCAGATGGCAACGAGTAGATGATACACATAGTAATTACTATTATATATATCAAGGAATTGAAGATGCTCTAATGTACAATAACTTACAATTGAAAAATGAGGTTGAAAATATGCTCATTCAGCGATTGACTGGATGAGTTTTTGTATGAAAAAAAGCCACTCGCTTGAGTGACTATCTTCTATTATAAATAATTGTTTGCATCGATATAATTGGTATATAAATTCTTATATTATCGAAGTGTCCAAAGGTGCCCAAAAGGTGCCCAAAAGTAAATCGAATTATATAAACTCAACAAATTAATATGAAACGTAAATTCAAAAAGACATAAAAAACCTTAGTTTTATTAGTAGGATATCAATGCATAGAAGTGTATAGCGCCTACATTATAGCGTCCCAGGAAGTTGCTCTTAATATATACTTTTTAAAAATTAAATACACCTTAGCCCCTATAGCACAAAGTTTTAGGGGTTTTTTATTTGTGCAATGAAATAAATTATTAATTTAAGTACCCATTTAGTTAGTAATAATGAATCCTCCATACGGAATAAGGAATAATAATTCTACGCTTCTTTTCCTAAAAAACTCTAGTATAGTGGACTGTTTTGAGACTATGATTTTATGTTTTTTGTCTGTAAGCTTTAAAAGCAGTTTTTAAGGATGCATAACTTCCTATTGCTGCGTATCCATAAAACCATCCCATAAATATTCCGGCGAGTAAATTATGTCTATGGCTAATAAAAATCGAAATAATTAAGCCTATGATTAAAGCTATTGGGGGAACCCAATAAGGTTTAATACGAAAAAATATTTTTAAGAGTTGAGTAATTATCATAATAACAGGAATGGCTATTATTGCATCCCAAAAATTTGTATGTATTACCGGAAAGTATTCCATAACTACACCTCAATTTAAAATATTTATTATTAATTGTTTGCTTTAATAAATTTTTTATACTTATCAAATTAGAAAATGGAGAATGTTTAAATCTCACAATAAATTTCTAATGGAATGTACCTTATTTACTTGAGTGGGGTCGTACCTCGAATGCTATTACATCTATTGGCGTATCTAGTTATCGCCGAGCTTGGCAATGAAATCCATTGCAGGATGGATTGATACGGAAGAACAGTTTAAGCAACTCCAAAAATTGGTTGTATTGTTGGACAAGGCTATTATTTTTATAAACTAATGCAAATACATGAAATTGATGTATTACTTGAAGAAAAAGAGAAAGAATAATGATTGAAAATACCTTTGCTCCGAGAAAATTTATGGTAATTAAATATTAACTTGAATCATTGTTTACATTCTAGTGAAAGTCGTCTACTATCATGTAGTAGAGCTGAACAAAAGCTGTTTTTACTACTTACATATAAACGTTAGTCAAAGGAGATTAATTTATGTCAGATTTACAAAATTCACGTTTAGAAAAAGATTTTTTAGGGGAGCGTGAATTACCGAAAGATGTGTATTATGGCATTCAAACATTGCGCGCAACCGAAAACTTTCCAATTACTGGTTTATCACTCCACGCTTCACTTATCAAAGCAATGGGGATAGTAAAAAAAGCAGCGGCACTTGGTAATATGGAAGTTGAACTTTTGCCAAAAGAAATTGGTGTTCCAATCGTCATTGCTTCAGATGAAGTAATTGAAGGAAAATGGGACGCACAATTTATCGTAGACCCAATTCAAGGCGGTGCAGGTACGTCAATAAATATGAATACAAATGAAGTAATCGCAAACCGAGCACTTGAAATTTTAGGTAAAGAAAAAGGCGATTACAAAACGATTAGCCCTAATAACCATGTCAATATGTCACAATCGACAAACGATGCTTTCCCAACGGCTATTCATATTGCAGTCTTAACATTAGTTGAAGATTTGTTAGAGACAATGCAGCATATGCAAAATGTCTTTGAAGACAAAGCAAAACAATTTGCGCATGTTATTAAAATGGGAAGAACACATTTACAAGATGCAGTACCAATTCGTCTTGGACAAGAGTTTGAAGCATATAGTCGTGTAATCGGTCGTGATATTAAGCGAATCGCGCAAACACGTGAGCATTTATATGAAGTAAACATGGGAGCGACAGCAGTCGGAACAGGGTTGAACGCTGTACCTTCTTATATTCAAGCAGTAGCGAATCATCTGGCAGAAATTTCAGGCTTCCCATTAACAGGAGCGACGCATTTAGTTGATGCAACACAAAATACAGATGCATATACTGAAGTTTCCAGTGCCTTGAAAATTTGTATGATTAACATGTCTAAAATTTCCAATGACTTACGTTTAATGGCGTCAGGTCCTCGTGCAGGTTTGGGTGAAATTACTTTGCCAGCTCGCCAACCAGGATCTTCTATTATGCCTGGTAAAGTCAATCCGGTTATGCCGGAAGTATTAAACCAAGTAGCCTTCCAAGTAATCGGTAATGACCATACAATTTCGATGGCATCAGAAGCGGGTCAGTTAGAACTAAACGTTATGGAACCAGTACTTGTCTTTAACTTAATTCAATCGTTAAGCATTATGAACAACGTATTTCATGCGTTTACAGAACATTGCTTGAAAGATATCGAAGCAAATGAAGCACGTATGAAGGAATATGTAGAGAAAAGTGTCGGCGTATTAACGGCGGTCAATCCGCATATTGGTTATGAAGTAGCAGCACGCCTTGCTAGAGAGGCTATTATAACAGGGCGTTCAATTCGTGAATTATGTATTGCTGAAGGCGTATTAACTGCAGAACAGCTTGATTTAATTTTAGATCCTTATGAGATGACCCATCCTGGTATCGCTGGATCAAGTATTCTAAAACATAAATAACAAACGTTTCCCCCCTCCTATCACCATTTAGGCGAGTGCCGCATAGACTAAGGCGAGCCACATAGGAAGGGGGAATTTTCGTTGAAACGATTACGTCAAATTGTGACAAAGGCGGTCGTAGCTAAGGGGAAACAGCGCACGGAATGTACTGAAACGCTATGTCCACCAAATACACCGACGAGTATATTAGGTTGTTGGGTAATTAACCATCAATACCAGGCGAAAAAAGTAGGGAAATTTGTAGAGGTGTCTGGTAAATTTGATGTCAATGTATGGTATGCATATAGTCAACACTCGAAAACGGCGGTTTACACAGAAACAGTAACTTATCGCGATCGGATCAAATTGAAATATCGTGATGAAAATGTGAAAGATTCGAATGAGGTGCATACAACAGTTTTACAACAACCGAACTGTATTGAGGCGATCATTACACCATGCGGAGAAAAGTTCCAAGTTGTTATCGAACGTGAATTTTTAGTTGAAGTAATTGGTGAAACGACGATATGTATTCATGTACATCCACTTGAATTCGAGGATGAGTGGGATTTTGCAGAGTCTTCATCAAGCTCTTCATCATCGTCATCAAGCTCATCATCTTCATCGAGTTCATCTAGTAACAAAAATGAAATAGAATCGTCATCATTTCGTTAATTGAATGCGCTCAAATGTCTGCAAAAAGTAGATATGCGAGCGCTCTTTTTAATTTTTCTATATAATGAGAAGTACAAACAAAGCAAGAGAGGTAATATCATGACTACTTATACGCCAATGATGCAACAGTATTTATTAATAAAAGAAGATTATAAGGATGCCTTTGTTTTTTTTCGTTTAGGCGACTTTTATGAATTATTTTTTGAAGATGCAATAAATGCATCGCAATTACTTGAAATTACATTAACGAGCCGAGATGCAGGGAGTAAGGATCGTATTCCGATGTGCGGTGTACCTCATCACTCAGCGAAAAATTATATAGAAACATTAGTTGCAAAAGGTTATAAAGTTGCTATTTGTGAACAAACCGAAGATCCAAAGACTGCAAAAGGTGTGGTTAAGCGAGAGGTCGTTCAGCTCATAACACCAGGTACGATTATGGAAGGTAAGACAATAGACGGCAAAACAAATCATTTTATCGCAGCTGCAGAGCGTATATCGAGCATGGAAGTAGCGTTTGTTACTTTAGATGTTTCAACGGGTGAAGCGACGGGATCTATTATTGAAGGTGGAACAAAAGAAGTACTGCAACATTTACAAGCGTATACGATTCGAGAGCTAATTGTTAGTGATACATTACAAGTTGAAATGAAAGATATTGCGGCAAATATAGGTGTCGTGTTATCTATAGAAAACGAAGAAATGTCAGCTGCACAGCAGTTTGTTAAAGGGTTGCCAGAAATTATCCAGCCTGTTGCAAAAAAATTGCTACGCTATATTGAACGTACACAAATGCGTTCATTATCACATATTCAAGCATTCAGTTATATAGAAACAACAAATTATTTACGTATTGATGCAAATTCAAAACGTAATTTAGAGCTCATTCAATCAATTCGTGGCAGCGATCAAAAAGGTACACTTTTATGGCTACTAGACGAGACAGTAACAGCGATGGGGGGGCGGAAATTAAAACAGTGGCTTCATCAACCACTCGCAAACCGTGCACAAATCGAAGCACGCCATTCAATTGTCGAGCATTTATTAGAAGATTTTTTCATACGTGAAGACTTACGTGAACGCTTAAAACAAGTTTATGATTTAGAGCGCTTAGCAGGGCGAGTAGCTTTCGGTACGGTTGGTGGTCGTGATTTAGCACAGCTACGTGAATCACTACGTCAAGTGCCAGCTATCCGTGAGCAGCTTACAGCAAGTGATAAAGAAATATTCCAACAGCTTGGGTTGGCTCTTGATCTATGTGAGGATATTGAAAGCTTATTAAGTACAGCGATTACTGATCACCCGCCAATTTCAATAAAAGAGGGCGATGTCATTCGCGATGGATATAATGAGCGCTTAGATGAACTACGTTATGCATCAAGAAACGGCAAAGATTGGATTGCCCAATTAGAACAAAGAGAACGTGAGCTTACAGGTATTAAAAACTTGAAAATTGGCTATAACCGCATATTTGGTTATTATATCGAAATTACAAAATCAAATATTGCGAATGTCGATTTAACACGTTATGAACGGAAGCAAACTTTAGCGAATGCAGAGCGTTATATTACTGATGAATTAAAAGAAAAGGAAGCACTAATTTTAAATGCGGAGGAACAAAGCTTAGCATTAGAATATGATTTATTTGTAGCACTTCGCGAGCAATTAAAGGTGTTTATTCCGCGTGTACAAGCGCTAGCTGCACAAATTAGTGAGCTTGATGTTTTTATGAGTTTTGCAGTAGTAACTGAAAAATATCGCTTCGTTAAACCTACATTCCATGAGGGACGGGCACTGTCTATTAAAGAAGGCCGTCACCCTGTCGTTGAGAAAATGCTAAATAAGCAAATGTATGTACCAAACGATTGTGTCTTACCGAATGAGCAAAATATGATGCTCATTACAGGTCCAAATATGTCGGGTAAAAGTACGTATATGCGCCAAGTAGCATTAATTGTTGTGCTTGCGCAAATGGGCTGTTACGTACCTGCTGAATCAGCGCATTTACCAATAACAGATCAAATATTTACACGTATTGGTGCAGCAGATGATCTAGCAGCAGGACAATCAACCTTTATGGTCGAAATGTTAGAATCACAGCATGCGATTACACATGCAACAGCGAGTAGCTTACTATTATTTGATGAAATTGGGCGCGGTACTTCCACATACGATGGAATGAGCTTAGCGCAATCAATGATGGAATATATTCATAATAATATCGGTGCAAATACTTTATTCTCTACTCATTATCATGAATTAACAGAGCTAGATCAGGAGCTAGAACGTCTGCAAAATGTGCATGTGAGCGCAACAGAGCAAGACGGTAAAGTTGTGTTCTTGCATAAAGTAAAGCAAGGTGCAGCAGATAAAAGCTACGGAGTCCATGTAGCTGAATTAGCTAATATGCCAAATGAAATAATTGAGCGCGCACGTATATTATTAGCTCAGTTTGAAGCAAAGGACGAGCACCTATTACGACCAACTCTTCACGACGAGTTGGTTGTAAACGAGCCAACGACTGCTCAACAAGCAGCTACTATTCAAGAAGGTGAGCAGCTCTCGTTATTTACAGAAGTTCCAGCAGTGTCTGACGCGGAGAAGGATGTATTAGATGTGCTGTCTAAATTAAATATAATGAGTACGACACCAATGCAAGCGATGACGACTCTATATGAATTACAGCAAAAACTTTTAAATAAGTAAGAGGTGAACCACATGGGGAAAATTCAAATAATGGATGAATGGTTGTCGAATAAAATTGCTGCCGGAGAAGTAGTTGAGCGCCCTGCATCAGTCGTGAAAGAGCTAGTCGAAAACGCAATTGATGCAGGTAGTACAACAATTGAAGTTTTCCTTGAGGAAGCCGGACTTACATCGATTCAAGTAGTTGATAATGGAAGTGGGATGGATGAAGAGGATGCCATGAAATCTTTTTCACGCCATGCCACATCTAAAATTGAAAAAGAACAAGATTTATTTCGCATACGCACACTTGGTTTCCGCGGTGAGGCATTAGCGTCGATTGCTTCAGTATCAAAAGTCACTCTAAAAACATCTAATGGCATAAGTGGTATCGAGTTGTCGCTTGAAGGCGGGCATGTAAAAGAGCAAAAGCCTACTGCACTTAGAAAAGGTACAGATTTAACCGTTGCACAGCTATTTTTCAATACGCCAGCACGCTTAAAATATTTAAAAACAATTCAAACCGAGCTCGGCCATTCGATAGATTTACTAAATCGTCTTGCACTTGGGAATCCGCAAATCGCTTTTAAACTCGTGCATAATGGGCAACCTTTATTGCAAACGAACGGACGCAGTAATGTGCAGCAAGTATTAGCTTCAATTTACGGGGCGCAAAATGCGAAAAAAATGATCGCTTTTAACGGTGAAACAAGTGACTATAAAGTACATGGTTTTGCGACATTGCCTGAAATTACACGTGCATCGAAAAATTATATGTCCATTTTTGTGAATGGGCGCTGGGTCAAGCATTATTTAGTGCAAAAGGCTATAGTCGACGCCTACCATACGTTTTTGCCGATTGAGCGTTATCCAATTGTTGTGTTGTATATTGAGGGGGACCCGCAGCTGACAGACGTCAATGTACATCCAGCAAAGCATCAAGTACGCTTAAGTAAAGAGCCAGAACTGTTGCAATTAATTGAGCAAACAATTCGCGAAGCTGTTCGTGCTAGCGTGCGTGTTCCATTAGCCGCAAAGCAAGAAAAGCCGGTTAGAGTACCGAGTGAGCAAATGAATATTTGGAAGCCAGCCCCTACTTTTAATGAAGAAAAAATGAACGCGGTTGTGGACAAATTGACTGCTAACCAAGTTGTGAAAGAGCCATTTGTTGGAGAACCGGTAGTACCAACTAAAGTTGAAACAGATTGGTATCCAAACATTTCGGAACAAGTGAAAGAACCAGGGCAGCAAATAGAAAATAAAATGTTCGAAGAGCCGTTAACTGAAACTGAAAAGAAAGAGCCTTTCCCCCAGCTAGAAATTGTTGGCCAAATTCACGGTACTTATATCATTGCCCAAATGGAAGACGGCTTTTATTTAATTGATCAGCATGCGGCACAGGAACGTATAAAATATGAATATTTTCGTGAAAAAGTAGGGGATGTCAATCCAAATGAACGACAATCCCTGCTTTTACCACTAACCTTCCATTATGCTGCTGATGAGGCATTAATATTAAAAGAATATACGGCAGCCTTACAAGAAGTAGGTGTTTATTTAGAAGAGTTTGGGCAATCATCATTTGTTGTTAGGGAATATCCTACATGGTTCCCAAAAGGCTTTGAACAAGAAATTATTGAAGAATTAATAGAACAAGTGTTAAAAACGCGCAAAACCGATATTAAAAAATTGCGTGAAGAAGCTGCTATTATGATGAGTTGCAAAAAATCAATTAAAGCGAATTATTATTTAACAAAGGAGCAAATGGTGCAGCTGCTTGATGATTTACGCGCCGCTGATAATCCGTTTACATGCCCTCATGGAAGACCGGTGCTTATTCATTTCTCAACTTATGAGGTTGAAAAAATGTTTAAACGTGTAATGTAGAAAGGGTGATGGTATGAAAAAGCTTGAACAATTTGTTACGATGCGAGACGGACAAGAAATTTTTGTGCGAATATTTGAACCTGAGCATACAATAGGCCATTTTCATATTTTACATGGAATGGGCGAGCATTCAGGACGTTATGAAAGTTTTGCTGAAATGCTTTGTGATCACGGTTTTTTCGTATCGATGCACGATCACCGTGGTCACGGTCATACAGCTAAAGGAGACTACGGTTACTTCGCAGATGAACTGGGCTTCCATAAAGTTGTAACAGATGTACTTGAAGTGCTAAAGTATGTGCGCATGCGCGTAGATGTCCCTCTTACACTATTCGGACATAGTATGGGTTCCTTTATCGCAAGACGATTTATTCAGTTATATAGTAATCAAGTAGACCGGTGCATTCTTTGTGGTACAGGCACAACTACGGCTTTACATATCGCGGGCAATAAATTGGCGCTTGCTCTTGTTAAAACACAAGGACCGCGAATGGAAAGCAAGCTTATGAATGATTTAAGCTTTGGTAGTTTTAATAAAGCATTTAAGCTTCCGAAAACTGCATTTGACTGGCTATGTAGCGACGAAAAAGAAGTCCAAAAATATATTGATGACCCAATGTGCGGTTTTATTGCAACGAATCAATTTTTTGCTGATTTAACTGAAGGACTGCTACTTATTAATCGAAAAGAAGAAATATCGCGTATGCGTACAGATTTGCCAATATTATTTATTAGCGGTAGTGAAGATCCTGTTGGCAACGCTGGGCAAGGTGTTTTCAAAGTAGCGAGTAAAATGACAGAAGTCGGTATGGAAAATGTGGGCGTATATTTATTTGAAGGGATGCGTCACGAAATTTTAAACGAAAAAAATAAACAACATGTATATGATGTAATAATACGGTGGTTAAAACATGATAAACAAAAAATATGATGTCGTTGCTATAATTGGACCTACTGCATCAGGGAAAACGGCATTAAGTATCCGCCTTGCGAAATTTCTAGATGGAGAAGTGATTAATGGTGATTCGATGCAAGTGTATAAGCAGCTCGATATCGGGACGGCAAAAATAACGGAACAGGAAATGGAAGGCGTAGTGCACCATTTACTTAATATTAAAGAGCCAACTGATAGCTTTTCTGTTGCCGAATACCAGCAGCTTGTGCGTGAGAAAATTGCCGAAATCCAATCCCGCGGGAAAATGCCAATTATCGTAGGAGGTACAGGGCTTTATGTACAGTCTGTGCTATATGATTTCCAATTTACAAAGGAAGAGGTAGATGAAGAGGCGCGCGCGGCATATTATGAAGAGCTTGCAAAAATTGGACCAGAGGAAATGCATGCAAAGCTTGTTGCGCTCGATCCTGACACTGCGAAGGACATTCACCCGAACAATACGAGAAGGGTCATCCGTGCACTTGAAATGGTAGAACTAAGTGGCACATCAAAAGCTGCAGAAGAGCATAATCGAGGGGATATCGCACTTTATAATCATCTCATTATCGGCATGGATATGGATCGTGAATTATTATATGAACGCATTAATTTACGTGTGGATTTGATGATTGAAAAAGGGTTAATTGAGGAAGTGAAAGCTTTGTACGATGCAGGTATTCGTGATGTGCAATCAATTAAAGCTATTGGCTATAAAGAATTATACGCATATTTTGATGGTTTTTTAACATTGGAAGAAGCAGTTGAACAAATTAAGCAAAACTCAAGACGTTATGCGAAGCGCCAGCTAACGTATTTCCGCAATAAGATGGATGTACAATGGATCGGTAATGATTGGGATAAAATAAAATCCCTTTTCTAATATTTTCTAATTTTTTGCAGGAGAATTTCTATTAATGCCGAATATGAGTGTAGTAAATAGAATAGAGAAGGGGGCGCTTTCATGAAATCAATCAATTTACAAGATACGTTTTTAAATCAACTTCGGAAAAATAATGTTTTCGTTACCGTGTTTTTATTAAACGGATTCCAATTAAAAGGCTTAGTAAAGTCTTATGATAATTTTACGGTATTGTTAGAATCTGAAGGGAAGCAGAATCTTATTTATAAACATGCGATTTCTACATTTGTTCCGGCTAAAGCAATAGGGATAAATTCTAACGAGGCAGAAGAATAATGTAAATTCATCACACTAGAAACATTTTTTTGTTTCACTTATAATGGACAAGTGAATGTAGAAAATTGGAGGCTAGTAATTGTGAAATCAATGACAACTGATGAGTTATTAAATTTATTCGATGCAAATGAAGAGTTCAACGTAATTGATGTACGCGAAGATTTTGAAGTGGAGGACGGCATGATTCCTGGTGCCATTCATATCCCGCTAGGTTCAATTCCGGAACGTACTGCTGAGCTAGATCCAGCTAAAGCATATATTGTTGTCTGTAAAGGCGGCGTTCGTAGTGCTAATGCTTGTGAATACTTAGAGTCTCAAGGCTTTGATGTTACAAACCTTGAGGGTGGTATGTTAGCATATGATGGAGAATTAGAGTTTAAATAAAAGTGTAAAGCACACAAGTAGATTTCTCTACTATTTGTGTGCTTTTTCTTGTGCAATTTTTAATTTTTTACGAGGTAAACTCCAACCGTGTAAATACGACATTACACGTAAAAATGTTACGATTACAAACATTGTATATAAGAAGATATCACCTGTGAATATTTGTAAACCTACAATTAATCCTGCACCAGCTGCCCACATTGCATAAATTTCATCTTGCAATATAGTGGGTTTTCTTCCGGCGAGCATATCACGTACTATGCCTCCCCCAGAACCTGTTAGTAAAGCTGCGACAATGACTGCGCTTAATGGCAGCTGTAATTTAACAGCGTACATAGCCCCTTGTACGGCAAATGCGGCTAGACCGATTGCATCAGAAAAATTTCCCCATTTATGCCAATGCTTAATTAAATGATGTGGTACTAAAAAGAAAATAGTAATCGCTGCAAGGGCGATTTGGAACATCATTTCCTGACTCCATAAAGTGGAAACTGGTAATCCTATTAATAGATTACGAATTGCTCCGCCCCCAAATGCAGTAACGATTCCTAGTAAATAGACACCGAATAAATCATACTCTTCCTCCATTGCCACAATGGCACCAGACAATGCAAATGCAATCGTCCCAATAATACTAAAAAACTCCCAAGCCATTTCCTAACCCCTTTACAAATAATCCACAATTTCGAGCATATCAAGGAAGTATGTTTTCGTAAAGCATAATATTTATATGCGAAACGGTTGACGCACTCCTCACAATTGTTAAGATGATATAGATACAAATCGTCGTAGGAATGGAGATTATTATGTTTACATCACATTTAACAGAAGAAACATTAACGCTTGCTACTCGTGTTGAAGAAAAAGTAGCAGAATTTCATAAAAAAGCAGATAATATGGCTTTTTTTAATCAACAAAAAGTGCTCACTGCATTTAAAAATAATCAAGTAAGTGACTATCATCTGCATCCTTCTAGTGGTTATGGTTATGATGACGAAGGTCGTGACAATTTAGAGAGAGTTTATGCCGAAGTTTTTGGTGCTGAGGCAGCGATTGTTCGCCCACAAATTATTTCTGGTACACATGCCATTACATTAAGTTTATTTGGAGTATTACGTCCAGGCGATGAACTCTTATACATTACGGGTAAACCGTATGACACGTTGCAATCCATTGTTGATGGAGGAGATAAAGATACTGGGTCACTAAAAGACTTTGGTATAAAATATAGCCATGTTGATTTAATTAATAATAAAGAGATTGATTGGGATCGTGTCAAAGCAGGAGTGAATGCAAACACAAAAGTGGTGGCAATTCAACGTTCAAAGGGGTATGCGACACGTCCTTCATTTACAATTGAAGCGATTGCTGAGATGTGCAAGCATATCCGAGACATAGCACCGGAAGCTATCATTTTTGTCGATAACTGCTACGGTGAATTTGTAGAAAGCATGGAACCTACTGAAGTTGGAGCAGATTTGATGGCAGGCTCACTAATAAAAAACCCGGGTGGTGGTCTTGCGAAAATTGGCGGCTATATTGCTGGACGTGCGGATTTAGTTGAAAAATGTGCATACCGCATGACTTCTCCAGGTATCGGCGCTGAAGCGGGCGCGACATTAAATACACTCGCAGACTTTTATCAAGGATTCTTCCTTGCACCGCATACTGTAGCACAAGCGTTAAAAGGTGCTATTTTTACATCGGCCATGCTTGAAGAGATTGGAATGATCACATCACCTCATTTTGCAGAGCCTCGTACTGATTTAATTCAATCGGTATCATTCCAAACAGCCGAGCAAATGATAGCATTTTGTCGTGAGATTCAAGCCGCATCACCAATTAATGCACATTTTGCTCCTGAGCCAGCGTATATGCCGGGGTATGAGGACGATGTTATTATGGCGGCGGGTACATTTGTACAAGGCTCAAGTATTGAATTAACAGCAGATGGTCCCATCCGTCCCCCATATACAGCGTTTATACAAGGTGGTTTAACATACGAGCATGTTAAATATGCAACTTGCAGCGCGGTACAAAAATTAAAGTAATTTAGTATTACGTGTGAAGTATAATTTACTTTTTCTATGCCTGTCACATTCACCTTATATTGTAACTCTCAAATAGGTAATTTCTTTTAAGTAATTACCGTCAAGTAAAATAAAAGACAACGCCCTTTGGTTAAAATGCAAGCTCTGTCCCAATCAACCAAAGGAGCGTTTGTCTGTTAAATAGGTTATTGCATCAATGAAAATAGTTTTTTTAGTTAAAAATTGTAAACTCCCCCGCTTGAATTTCTTAAAACTACATCTACTAGTTAGTTTCAAATATATTACAATAACGAATTTCCCCTCTATTTTACTATATCAAGTTATATTTTTCTGCTCCTTTAAAGGAAGTTGAATTCAAACTATTATTAATTATTTTTCAATTTTAATTAGTGAATATAACAAACCATTACTGTTAATAGTTTGTTATACTGATATATTGTTATTGTCAATATTGAGGGAGTTGAGTTTGTTAATGAAAATGAAAAAAAGTATTGCATGGAAGCTATCAAGTCTGATTATTGGTGTCTTTCTTCTATTATTCATCTCATATAGTTTGGTGACTAATAACTACATACATACACAAACTGTTAAAGACGCTGAGAATTTTTCTGCTAGTAACACAGAAAAGGTCGCAGCACAATTAAATGAACAGTTTAATAAAGCAAATAATATATTACGTACAACAAAAGCGATGTTTGAGACACTTCAAGCTGAAGGATTATTAACATCTAATGAAGTATTGAAGGTCATTGAAAGAAACATACAAGATAATCCTCAGACAATGGGAATGGCAGTTATTCTTGAAAAAGGAGTGTTGCCAACCAATGATGTCAAGAACGCACAATTGGTAGATGGTAGTGGACGATTCACCCCTTATTTAATGCGCACTGATAGTGGAATCTTGACTGTCAAGGCCCAGGGGTTAGATACGAATGGTGTAGGTGATTGGTATTTAGTACCGAAAAACGAAATGAAACCTATCTTACAGGAACCTATGGAAATAGACATTAACGGGAAAAAAATATTGGTGACAACATTGGCTGTTCCGCTCGTTTCAAAATCGGGTGAATTCCTAGGTGTTCTGTCTACTGGTTTATCTATGAATTTCCTAGGTGAGTTAGTAGAAAAAATTAAACCAGATGGTGGATATGCTTCAATCATCACGGAAGATGGTATGCTAATCGCAAATAGTTTAAAAGATGAAATGAATGGTACCAACATGAGAGACGCAATCGATTGGGAACCAGTGAAAGCTGCACTGAATAAGAATAAAGTGACTTCGTTATATGTAGACTCTAAAACCTATGAAGAAAAAGCTTACAATACGTTTGCTCCATTGAAGATAGAAGGAGTACCGGATGTGTGGAGTGTTCAGACTGTTCTGCCGCGTTCTAAAATTTTGGAGCCTTATTCACAAATCTTCTTATTAACTATCCTTTCAGCAATTGCAATGGCTGTAATCATGTCAACAGTTACTGCATGGTTTATCTTTAGACAAATCAAACCACTTGCACGTTTGCAAAAATCGATGGAGAAAGCTGCAAATGGAGATCTGACAGAGTTTGTTGAGCAGAAGTACATAAAAGAAGATGAAATTGGAAAAGTAACTGCATCTTATAACCATATGTTGAAAGAGACGAGTCGGGCGATTTCCTCTGTCAAAGAAGCGTCGTTACGGTTAAAAGATTCATCCGACCGTGTACATAATGCTTTTGAAGAAGTCGTTGCATCAAGTCAGGAAGTTTCAGTGGCAACTGAAGAAATTGCCCAAGGCGCTTCTACTCAATCCAAAGATGCCGAAGAAACAAGCGAGCGTATGGAAAACCTAGCTGACCAGATTAACACGCTTGCAACACTTTCGGGAAATATGGCTAATCTGTCTCGTCAAACGGTTGAATCTACAGAACAGGGCATACATGAAGTCAAAATGTTACATAAGCATAATTTGAACGCTAATGCTATGAACGAACAAGTTCAAAAACAAATGGATGCACTGACTGGGAAAATATCCGGTATCAACCAAGTGATCGTCTCCATCCAAGAAATTACTGCTCAAACTAACTTATTAGCGCTCAACGCCAGCATAGAAGCTGCGCGCGCGGGTGAGCACGGAAAAGGATTCTCAGTCGTTGCAGATGAAGTCCGAAAGCTGGCGGAACAATCAAGTAAAGAAACTGAAGTAATCAAAAAAACAGTGCAAGAAATTCTGGATGAAACAAAATCTACAGTTGCGGTAATTGAGCGAAATGTAAAGTCTATGGAAAACCAGAGCAACTCTGTTACTAGCACGGAGCAATCATTTAAATCTAATTGGGAATTGACTGAACAGATGAATCTATCTATTAAAGAACTCACTACCAATTTGAAAGAGATGATTGTACAAAAAGATTATGCGTTATTGGCGATTCAAAACGTCTCTGCTGTTTCAGAAGAAACAGCTGCGTCAGCGCAACAAGTGAGCGCTTCTTCCGTTTCTCAGCAAACAGAACTTGAACAAGTAGCGGATTCCACAACTCAAATGAATAATATCGTTAACGAATTAGATGAAATAGTGAGACGTTTCAACGTTAACTAAAAAATATATCAACACAAAAAAGCGCATGCTTATTTAAAACGAAGATACTGATAAAGTACAAATCGTATCACAAGTTGCGAGGAATTCGGCTATTGTTTGTCGAATTCCTCGTTTTTTTATGTGGTATCACAGTATTTTTCTGAAGCTTTCCGTGGCCAAAAAAATAATTACCTCAATATTTATGGATGGATTATAACTTGAGTCCCTATAGGAACGATACTAGCTAATTCCTCAACGTCATTATTATGCATACGAATACAGCCGTGTGATACGGCGTGACCGATGGAGCTTGGATTATTTGTTCCATGAATACCGTAGTGTTCTTTCGATAAACTCATCCACATTGTACCGAATGGACCTCCAGGATTTGGCTGTTTGTTGACAATAATATAATTTCCTAATGGAGTATCATACAACATCTTTCCTACTGCAATAGGATATTGCTTTTGGATCACACCATTTTTGAGTAAACGTAACCATCGATTATTTACAGAAATCTCAATTTGAAAAGGAGTTGTATTTGGAAAACCGGGTATTATTATTTGCTGTCCAATATAAAGAACGTCTGGATTGATACCTTGATTGGCATTTATGATTGCTGATAAAGGTGTTCTAAAATCTCTAGCTATTTGCGACAATGTATCTCCAGCTTTCACCGTATAAATCAATATCATCAGCTCCAAAACCAAAAGTTGTTACTGTATTTTATGCATAAGGTGTAGAAAGATAAAGCAGTTTACATAAATATTTGAAATAATAAATCTCGAAAAAGGAGAAAATATTATAAGCTTCAGTACATAATAAAATTGCCTTTACGCAAATTAAAAGTAAAGGAGTGTGATGTTATGGATAAGGAGAACATTCCACATGATAAAAAAATGTTTATGAATCTATCCAGTAAGGACAAACCAGATATGGTCGATTCGGATAATATAAGTATTTTCGATTTGCATGAGGATATGCAAACTGTGGATGCTATACCAATTGAGGAGCTTAATAAAAAAGTAAAAAGAGAAGGTGATGAACTAATCGAAATGCAACCAGATGAGTTATAATAAAGGGGATGTATAAATGAACGATCATACTGAAAAACAATTTACATCAGTAGGTACAAACATTAATGAAGTTAAAAGTAAAAATGCAGCATCTGGCTTATCTTATAATGAGGTAAAAGAGCTGCTTGCAAAAAGAGGTGGTCACGGCACAGCAATTTATAGTGATACCAACGTTGAAGAAGTGCAAAAAGAAAATCAGAAACATAATCATTAGTACTAAAATTACAAAAAATGAACAGGGGTGCGTTAATTTCCGTACTTCTGTTTTTAAGGAATAGCTAAATAATTATATACAAAAGTAGATAGGAGCGTGGGGGAAATGCCGTTATTAGACGAATTTCAATGCCCTATTTGTGGAGCAGACAACGGTTGTAAAGCTAGAACTATTGAACAAGCAACATGTTGGTGTATGACAAAAACGATACCAGAAAACATTTTACAAGCAGTACCGAAAGAAAGTAAAGGGAAGCAATGTATTTGCCAAAATTGTATAGATACATTTAAAAGTGAATAAGTTTAAGGAGTACAGAGGGAAAAAAGTAATCCTTTTTAACGGATACATAAACGAAATACTACTAGTTTAATAAGTCATTAATAGATGAGTGTGCATGAATATTTATGCCACTCATCTTTTTGTTGTTTTCAAGGTAACGAAAAGTATATATATGCATAAAAATCAGAAAATTAAATTATTTAGAAACTAACTATGCGTGGAAACCGTATATTAGTAGACTACATAAATTCAAATGAGGTAAATAGATGCAGTACTATTTCATTGTGAACACCATACCGTTTCGGATTCGAAGGTGTTGCTTCAAAAAGTGTTTAAAAGGGTGAAATTTTCATATTTCAATTTGAAACAGTTGAAATCATGCCTAGTTATCCATACGAACAATTTTATTGATCATAATTTACAACAGTATTATTCAATCGAACATTATCTAAAGAGGTGATTATATGAATAACGATAAAAGACCTTCATTGAAATTTTTTGCAGCAGCAATGGTTGGTGTTATGGTAGCACCGCTTATTATGCTACTCGGACCGCCAATAATGGTGGAAACGATGTATTTTGATAAGGATCATATTGTACTAATGACACCTTGGTCCAATTTTATCTTGCTCGCCTTAGCATTAGTGTTAATTATTATTAACTTATTTTTATTAGCTTGGAAAAGAAATAAGATCATGTATATTCTGACTGGATTTTTAATTGTTGCCAGTGTGATTTGCGCGATTCAATCAACAAAAAATTATACATCCATTCATGACACAGGAGTTATTTTAGTTCATTACGGTAAAGAACAGCACTATGATTGGAATGATTTTGAACAAATCATTTATTTTTACGACTCTTCGTACGGCGGGCTAGGACAATATGAATTTACATTGAAAACTGGAGAAAAATTTAAAATAGAGGAAACAGGTCAGTTCATTAATGAAGTTCGAAACCTAATTTATAGGATAGTAAGAGAAAATAATATTGTCTATTTGGAACAACCGCTTGAAAAATGAAAAGTCAATTATAGATAAAGCGAGTGTAGTCAAGAAAAATTAAATAAAATAATATAAGGGGTGATTCTGTATGTTTTAGTTTACAGAATCGCCAATTTTTTTATAAAAAATTGCTCGTTGTGGTTTAATTTCTCTTCACTTATAAAACTCATGTTAGTTTTTCTTACATGGAATTGACACGCGATATTACAGCGTTTATTATTATTAAAAGGGAGGAAGATTAAATGAGTAGTGAAATTCGTCGAACGATGCCGTTGTTACCAATCAGTACTGTCATGCAATTAACAGATTTAACAGCGCGTCAAATTCGATATTATGAAGAACACGATTTAATTCAGCCGCACCGTACAGAAGGAAATCGGCGTATGTTTTCTTTAAACGACGTCGATACATTACTAGAAATTAAAGATATGCTTGAGCAAGGTGTTAATATGGTCGGCATAAAGAAATTGTTTGAAATGAAAAAGGTTCCACAAGTACAAAGTAAAGACATTACAGATAGTGAGTTGCGTCGAATTCTTCGGGAGGAAATGCAACAAGCACAGCGCATGCAAAAATCATCTATCCGTCAAGGGGATTTATCGCGTTTTTATCAATAGAAGTGGGGAGACGCTCGCTTCGATAAACCGTGTGAATTATATATTTTCATAAGATAGCGAACATTTTAGGAGAGTGCATATTTTGGCTAAATATTCAAAAGACGATATTGTACGTCTAGTACATGAACAAGAAGTTAAATTTATTCGTTTACAATTCACTGACATTTTAGGAACAATCAAAAATGTTGAAATTCCAGTTAGTCAGTTAGAGAAAGCTTTAGATAATAAAATGATGTTCGATGGCTCTTCTATTGAAGGTTTCGTTCGTATTGAAGAATCTGATATGTACTTATTCCCAGATTACGATTCATTCATGGTATTCCCGTGGACTGCAGAAAAAGGTAAGGTAGCACGTTTTATTTGTGATATCGCACGTCCAGACGGCACTCCTTTTGCTGGAGACCCACGCTCAAACTTAAAACGTGTGTTAAAAGAAATGGAAGAAATGGGCTTCACTAATTTCAACTTAGGGCCAGAGCCAGAATTTTTCTTATTCAAGCTTGATGCAAAAGGTGAACCTACATTAGAAGTAAACGATAACGGGGGCTATTTCGACTTAGCGCCGACTGATCTTGGTGAAAACTGCCGTCGTGATATTGTACTTGAGCTGGAAGAAATGGGCTTTGAAATCGAAGCATCTCACCACGAAGTAGCACCAGGTCAACACGAAATTGATTTTAAATATGCAGATGCCATCACAGCTTGTGATAACATCCAAACATTTAAATTAGTAGTAAAAACAATAGCGCGCAAACATGGTTTACACGCAACATTCATGCCGAAACCACTATTTGGTGAAGCGGGTTCTGGTATGCACTTCAACGTTTCTTTGTTTAAAGGAAAAGTAAATGCATTTTATGATGAGCAAACTGAGCTTGGTTTATCTGAGACAGCGATGCAATTTATGGCAGGTGTACTTGCACACGTTCAAGGTTTTACAGCGATTACAAATCCGACTGTAAACTCTTATAAACGTTTAGTTCCTGGTTACGAAGCACCTTGTTACGTAGCTTGGTCAGCGCAAAACCGTTCACCATTAATTCGTATCCCATCATCACGTGGCGTTTCAACACGTGTAGAAGTACGTTCTGTAGACCCATCTGCTAACCCTTATTTAGCAATGGCGGTAATTTTAGAAGCTGGTCTTGAAGGTATCCGTAAAAAAATGACACCACCACCAGCGATTAACCGCAACATTTATGTAATGAGCGAAGCAGAGCGTAAAGCAAACGGAATCGACAATTTACCAGCTGCTTTAGATGATGCGCTTGGTCTACTTGCAAAAGACGAAGTAGTACAAAAAGCACTAGGTGAACATATTTACGCAAACTTCAAAGAAGCAAAAGAAATCGAGTTCGAAATGTACCGTTCAACAGTACACCAATGGGAACGCGATCAATATATGAAGATGTATTAAGAATGAAGCGTTGGGGCTATATGGCTCCAACGCTTTTCTTTGTCTACATGAATAAATTATTGAAAGATATTTTATCAAAGGCGTTTTGAAACAAAATTAGCATCAGAAATAAATGTTTTTAGCAATTTTAGAAATTTGTTTTACAAATAAATACAGAGTTCTATACTTTTATCGACAGGCAGTCGGTTGGTAAAGGAGAGTAGAAATGAGAAAAGAAGCGGATGTACGCAGAAATGAAATACTTGAAGCGGCGGATGAACTTTTTGGGCAGAAGGGCTTTGACGGTACAAGTACAAACGATATTTTGGAAAAGGTCGGAATTGCTCGGGGAACGCTGTATTATCACTACAAGTCCAAGGAGGACATAATGGACGCGCTAATTGAGCGGTATAGTGTCCGTCTTTTAGATGCGGCTAAAGAAATTGCTGCAAATAAGAGTATCTCCTTGAACGAACGTCTAATAGGCGTTGTAATGGCACTGAATATAAGTGGTGAAAGCAGTAATGAAATTATGGAGCACATTCACAAACCGCAGAACGCGCTTATGCATCAAAAAATACAAAAGGTCATAATTAACGGAGTTCCCCCGATATGGACTTATTTACTGAAATCAACGCGGATGGTACCGCGGTGATGCTTGTAACTCATGACGCCAAGGTTGCTGCGCGGACGGAGCGCATTATATTTATGCGCGACGGAAAAATTGTAAGCGAACTGAAGCTTTCTAAGTTTGACGGAACGAATATAGATGACAGGGTCGAAAAAGTTATTGTTAAAATGTTGGAAATGGGAATATGATTTGTTGTTTGACAGATACGTTTTGTTCTAATGGCACTTTCAGTTATCCTAGGAAAGTGTATTCCAATCTGTTGCGATCTTCAGAGGATATTGGTGATACAAAAAACTTGATTTACTATACAGAGGAGAGAAATTATTTTAGAGCACTTTGAATTTGTGGTAAAATTAACTAAAAATCAAATAATTTGAAAATTCTGTTTCCGGAGGGGTCATATTGGACTTTAAAAAGGTTGAAAAAACATTTAAAGTTGTAGGAATCAAGGGGAAAGGGTCTTTCGAAAATTATAGCATCGAGGTTCCGGAACTTGCCAGGCAATTTTTAAGTCGAATTAACGAAATCGATAGTAGCAATGGTAATGAAATAGCTCTTTTTGAACCTAAAATTGATGAAGATCACCTAGAAGGTAACTATTATGTAGGAGTGATTGTAGATAAATCATTTAGTGCAGTTCCAGAGGGGATGGAATACATTGAATTGTCTCAAAGTTATGTTTCAGCTAGAGGGCCAATAACTGAAATTGGGACTCTCTATCATAATTTATTGCAATGGTCTATTAAACAGCAGTATAAGAGAAATATAGAATCTTATATTATCGAAATTTATCATCCAATGGATAATGGCGAAGAAGTAGAAATTTATTTACCGATTCGATAACTGCAAGTAAGAATATGTTGCCTAATATAATACAAAAATTAAGTGATGTTGAGTAGTATTTAGTTGGTGTAATATTTTGTATTATTGTTAATATCCTACTTTTCGCCTATACTATATCTTTGGAAGGGGAAGAGTTAATTGAAAAAATTTATAAGTAGCATATTTATTTTAATGCTAGTAATATCATTTGCATTACCTGTTGTAAATGCGGAAAAATCAACTGAAGTAAGAGAAATTAAAGCCAATTTTGTAACAACAACAGGTGTAGCTATGCGTGATGTAGCGGATAAAACTGGCAAAACACTAGTTGTTATTCCAAAAAATACGCATATTTTTGCAAAAGCTAGAAGTGGAGATTGGTATAAAGTTTCTTATAAAAACCATACTGGATGGATTTTAAAAGATTATGTTGCAAAAGAAAGTGCAGTAACCAATAACAATGCAAATAAAAATGGTTCGACTAATAAAGGAAATACTGCGAATACAGGCAATGTTAATTCAGGTACGTACGTAGATCCAAATGCGCCGAAATATTTTCAAAACTGTACTGAACTTCGAGTGTATTATCCGTCAGGGGTAAAAAAGGGACATCCAGCTTATGCAGGCAAGCACGACCGCGATAAAGATGGTTGGGCATGTGAAATTAATAAATAAAGAAGCAATCTCGATTGTGTTACATTGAAGATAAATAATTACTAATGGTGATATATTTCATCACAATTAGTTTATAATTTTGCACATTATGAAAATGTACATTACTAAATTCGATTTTAGTTTGTGCATTTTTATTTTTTGGAAATTTCAACGCATTGTTATTTGTATTAAACTAACAATGCGTTTCTTGATTCGTGGGCGTAGCCATAGAAAAACGGTTCTATAATATTTGTTGGGGTATACAAACAATTTCTTACAAAAAAGGCACAAGCTCACTCTTTTTTATATACTTGAATTGACTAGAAACGAGAGATAAAAAGGTGAGTTGTACTATATGAATATTAACATGAATATCCCAGGATTAAAAAATGTCATCATTGATCAGATAAAAGAACGCAAAGGAGCGTATCGTTCTGTACATTTTCTGGTTCATCACTTTAACTTGGGGTTGATTTCCGTTCCAAATTTATTTGCGACGAAAGCCTTGCGACAGGAGCAGTTGAGCGCTTTCCGGGGGGGCGTCCGATGAGCCGCTTCAGGCCAACACGACGTTGGTCACGAAGGCGTTGTCACAGGACGTGACGGTCTTAGCCTTCGTTCCTTTATAAGCTCAGTCCAGGGTCTCGGGCCAATAGGATGTTGGTCACGAAGGAGTTGTCACACGATGTGACGTTTTTTGCCTTCGTTCCTTTTTCGCGCTAATCCCCCAGGAAGCTTTGCTCTGTAGCGAAAGGTTTACCGACAGCTACACTCGCCCAACCTCCACTCCAATCAACACTCACATTTTTCAATAAATCTACACCCCTTATTTTTACTGTTTAACCATTTTTATACAAAAACGAACGCACTTGTCCAGCATGTAGCCAAAAACAAGGGAAATAAGGAAAATACATGAATATCGGATACGAAAAATTAAGCACTTAAAATGGTTTGAACGCTTACGATTTTATTTTATAAGCGCCGTCGTTATGCCTGCAAATGTGGTAAACATTTTTCCGAGAATACAACTTTTATAGACCGCTACCAACGATTTTCTAAGTAATGGAATCAAGTTGTATGAATTCGTTCAATAAAAGCGAAAACGCTTAAAGAAGCAGCTGAGGTACTCGGTAATTCTTCAACAACAGTGATTCGTCGTTTTAAGCGGTTTGTTGACAACCCTTCCAAGTGGCGTCCAGTTACCACGCGGTATTGCGATTGATGAATACAAAATACAAAGCGGATACGGATGCAGGTAAGTATCAGTTGATTATTACGGATGCTAAAGACTCATGCCCCAATTGATATTTTACCGAACCGCCGTAAAGAAACAATTAAGCAGTATTTACAAGAGAACGGAGCCAATGTAGAAATTGTAGTAATGGACATGAACCCAAGCTTTAAGGCAGCTGTAAAAAAGGCTTTGAATCGTCCAGTTATTGTCGCCGATCGTTTCGGCAGTAAGTCCGTCGGAAAGTGCAGAAAGAATGGCATGCATATGATCGTAAAAAAGCGAAAAGAATGCGCTACGTATTACACAAATCATCTGAAGCTTTAACACTGAAAGAACGTTGGTATTTAAATCGCTACATCAATAAGGATTACGTTGATTGGAGCGCAGGGCGGCCGACATCTGCGGGAACAGCAATGTTTTCTGCGGCGAAAGCAGAGCGACAGTCGCACGGGCGGAAAATCAAATTGTTTCGGTTCCATCCGAAACAATTTATTTGGAGCCGTGCCCGCGAAAAGCGTGCTGCCCTGAGCGGAAATCAACCTCTTTCGCAAGAAAGAGTGCGGTGAAATTATTCACTACACCCCAACATTTGAATTAGAACCAGAAAAACGCCACCTTTATTAGTTATAACTAATTAGGTAGCGCTATGATAAAATATGAAACTTTTCTTAACTTGATGGCTATAATGCTAACCTTATTTACCTTCGTTGGATAATGATTATTGAATAAATTAAGTATTTCATTTTAACCTTTTATTAGTTGTAACTAATAAGTTAAATTTCTACTCCAGATTTTTCTAACCAATAGGAAGCTTTTTTAAGGTTTTTTTCTACACCTAATCCAAATTCATATTTTTTTGAAACATTAAACATCCCACTTGAATCTCCATTTTCAGCAGCTTTTAAATTCCATTTGAATGCCTTTTCGTGGTCTTGTTTTACTCCAATTCCATTTGAATATAAATATGCTATATTAACCATCGAAGTTGTATTACCATTTTCGGCACTTATCAAGTACCATTCCAAACTTTTTTCGTAATCTTTATTAACTTTGATTCCTTCTTGATAATAATATGCTAAGACACCCTGAGCTTTACTATCCCCATCATTAGATAAAGTAGTCAATTCCGAAATGTTTAAAGATCCATAATCTAGTTCTTGTTGATCGCCTAATATTACAAAAATAATACCTAAAATAACTACCAAAGAAGAGATACCTACTACTAGTTTTTGTTTCACAAACAAACGCCTCCTTCTCCCCGTTAATAAACATTATACACATTAAATTACCAAATTAAAGTATTAATGAGTATTATTTGAAAATCAGATGCCTGAAGTGGACTTTAGAACATGATTCATCGTAGTTGTTGAACTACTCTACTTGGTATCAAAGTAGGTCAGTATTGTTGAGGTAATTACACGAAAGTTCCTTCATATGATATATAAATAAAATCGTTTTAGAAATTGCCAATCTACTTTAAGAAGTTTGTGAATAAAAGGGAGTGTAAATTTACACTTTTTATTTCGTGTGCTAATATGAAAGAAATATTAATGAAGGTGGGGGAGATGAGTGGAGCGAGAATTAGAAAGCCGGGTTGAAGTGCTGGAGGCAGAAGTACGGGCATTACGTGCGGAGTTAGCGGAACTTAGGCAAACACCCGAACAAGCAACAAAAAGTCAAATACACCAAAAGGTTTTTACTGTAGAGGCGTATGAAAAAGTTACACCGAAAGTAACGGAAGAAGTAAATGAAGCGGAACAAACAGAACCAATCATTGCGAAATCAAACGTAACACAACCGGCTAAACCTAAACGCACGCTTGAGGAAACAGTGACAAAAGCGCTACCAAAAGTCTTTATGGTTATTTTAGTGCTCGGAGTTTTATGGGGGCTCAAGCTTATTAGTGACTATGGCTATTTATCAGACTCGGTGAAAATTTTACTGGCATTTGTATTGTCAATCGGGCTTGGAACAGCTGCGTATATGATGGAAAAGAAAGACTTTGGCTCACCTCCTGTCACAATATCACTTTACGGCGGGGCGTTTATCGTCGGAATATTAACGACAGCTGCAGGTGCGATTTTATATGATGTATTATCTTTAACGATCGCGCTTGTAATTGCACTTTGCTATATTGCATATGGTATTGCCATTAGCTATGTGAAGGGTAATGAAATATTGACAATTTTCGTGGTCTTTACATCACTTCTATTACCTTATTTACTAGAGTACATGGATTTTAATTCATTATTCATTATGGCGTTTGTTATTCTATTATTTGCGGCGATGCAGTTTGTTATTTTAAAGCATCAACAAAAAATCGCATTTTATATTGCAACTTTTTTCTCTGTAATAGCTACATTTATCGTTTGGACGTTGCAATTGGATAATAATGTTTTCTTTGTAATCGGAACTATTGCTGTACTTGCAATATTTTTAGCGAGCTGGTGGAGGTTATACGACAAAAGCGAGAACTATAAAACTGTGCAAGAAGGTTTGTTATTTGGTTTCAGTGGATTTACGATGCTTTGTTTAAACATATTATTGCTTGACGTAACATTTGCAGAAGGTTATTTAATGATTGCACTAGCTTTATTTGTGGGTGCGGTATTTATTATGTATAAAGAAAAACAGCATCGAGTGTTTGACATTACTGCAACAATTGCGCTACTAATTGTGTTTAATATTTTCCTAGTTTTAAACTTACCAGATGGCTATGATGTGCTAATTTTTGCTTCAAGTGCCTTTGCTGGAATGATGCTCGGTATACGTTTGCGTGCACCAGTGATGAAAGTGATTTATTCGTTACTTTTAGGGTTAATAGCGCTCATTATTTTTACTGTAGAACATGTAGTACCTTTTTGGCAATTGGGTCATTTAACGCTTGTCCTGTTACTTATCTTTATGACAGTAGCATACATCTTTGCAAAGCGTCCGAAAAATGACCGAACTCGCTTTGAAGAATTAATGGAAAAGTATTTTGTAATGGATGGTATTGCAGTAGGTATCGTTTTATTTTTCATGCTGTATATTGTGAAACTTGATTTTGCGTATTTCTCAATTGGAGATAATTTACCGTATGTCTTCATGATGGTTATTGCCATCGCAGCAATTAGCTCGTATTTAGTGGACAGAAATTGGTTTGGGGAAGCCGTACCAGTTGTACTAACAGCATTCTACTTCATGTCCGTATTTATTCTTATCGTCAGTGCTCTAAACAATAGTTATTATGATAGCTTAAATATTTTAGCGCGTATCATATCACTAGTTGTCTTACTAGCGCTACTAGCTGATTTATATCAAGAAGGACTTATTTATAAAAAATGGCATTCCCTAATTGAAAAATATGTCGACGAAATTTTAAGCAGCGGAATTATTTTAGCAATGTTCCAAGTGATGAGCTTGATTACGTATTTCAATCATGTTGATATGATTGCTTGGGGAATTGCTGTGACAGGCAACACATTCTCGATATTTATTGCAGCGAGCATTGCATTAATGCTCGGTATGAAGAAACAATGGCGCTACACGAAATATACGGGATTTGGATTACTTATTTTTGCAATTTTAAAACTCATCTTCTTTGATTTATCGTCACTCGATTTACTCATACGCGCAGTACTGTTTATTACAGTCGGTGGGGCGGGGATGGTGCTATCTAGCCGATTGTTGAAGAAATGAATGTAACCGTGGTAAAAATATTTTGCCACGGTTAATTTTTTGTGAAAATAGGTCCTAACACTTGTAGTTACACGAATAGTTACCTAGACTAGTAGTAGTGAATGCATTGGAGGTATAGAAATGAGAAAAAGTATTGCAATAGATATGGATCAAGTGTTAGCGAATTTTTATCGGAAAATGGTCGTTATGTATAATGAAACGTTTAACGAAAATTTAACAGAGCAGCAATTTATGCTTGCTGATCGCAATGATCTAGACCCTGAAAAAGGAAAACAATTTTTTGAAATATTAAATGGTCCGACATTTTTCCGTGATTTAGAATTGCTCGATGCTGATTCAATTGAAGTTGTTCGACAGCTAAATGATAACTTTGACGTGTATATCGCGACCGCTGCAATGGAAGTTCCCGGTTCGTTTAATGCTAAATACGACTGGTTACGCGAGCATTTCCCATTCTTAAACACACAAAACTTTGTATTTTGCGGCAACAAGGCAGTTATCAATACCGATTATTTAATCGACGACAGCCCAAACCAGCTCCGAGCTTTCAAAGGACAGGGAATCCTCTATTCAATGCCTTATAATGAACATGTAGAAGGCTTCGTAAAAGTACACAACTGGAAAGAGATAGGGGAGTATTTTTTAGGGGTTAGGGTTAAGTAATATAAAAGGTAGTTTGGAAAGTCGTTGAAAAATGACTAACCAAACTACCTTTTTATTTATTGGCGATTTATTGTTTCGGGATCGTTTAATTGTGTAATGAATTCTTCTTCGTCGTCGCGTTTGAAGGAAGTGTATGAATCGATTAAATCTTGATCGTAAATTATAGTGAGTCTAGATGTTTTGGATGGTACAAGAGGGGTGCTTGGATCTCTATCGTGATCAATTAATTTACCTTGATCAGGGACACTGTCAGTAGAGCCTCTTGAAGTAAACTTGCCTCGAACGGCGGATAAAATAACATTATTAGCAGATATCCCACCTTGAATTTGAATATTTGAAAATACCCCAAACATATTTAATGTATCTTGTGAATAGAAGAACCCTTTAATCTTACTTGATTCATCACTATATTTAGAAATATTAATTATTTTGATTTTCCCAGTAGCGAATATGATTAGAGTACCGTTTGACCCTAATCCGTTAAGTGTACTATCAGTAATATTTACATCTCCATCGACGTAAATAATTGCATCGCTATTTATAGATGAATTTTGGATGTTTAGGTTTCCGTAAACGTAATATTGTCCTCTTAGATTTACTGAATTAGCCCCAATATTAAATTCTCCCCCCTCTCTCCATTCAGCACAGCCGCTACCCCACCAATTGTAACGTATACAAGTCTTGTCAGCCCTGATTAAAACGATGTCATCTTTACTTAAATTAACACTGTTTTTATTGCTATTGTTAATAGTTAATGAGTTATTATAAAATTTAGAATAGTTTCCTGTTTCGTATAGGTTTAAAACCTTCTCTTGTATCTTTACTTCGTCAGAGTCTATAGATTTTGTTACGGCTGTTACATTAGTAGAATCAAATAATGTTGAACGTAAGTTAGTAACTAAAGCTGGATTGGTAGCTGTAAATCCAGTATAATTTCTCAGGTGATTAGTTACATCTAAATTAAGTATGTTACTTTCAGATTTTAAATGTGATGTATTTTTATTAATATATAAACTACCTGTATCGGGTAATATTATTTTTGGTGTTACACTTTTTGAATCTGCTTTTAGTCGAGTGTAGACAGTATCGCTCCAGTTTGGTGTTGTGCCTGATAATGAATAGCCTTGGTTATGAATAATAAGATCTTTAGCAGATTTTATATCACCGGTTACATCTACACCACCATATAGGTATATACTTCCGTTGTTATTTGAAGAAATCGCATATCTCAACTGATCCGGTATAGCGTCTGTCCCTATAATTACCTCGGATTTAGAAACATGTTCTTTACTGTTAACAACGCCGACACTTCTAAATGTAACAATTCGCTTGTATTTATCTTTTTCTTCGGTGATACCAGAAGCGCTTATAATCATATCAACTTTCTCGATACATACTTTAGTAAAGCTGCTATTTTCTCCAGGTATTTTATAGCCGATATTATCTGGGATTGGTTGTCCTTCATCGGGGCATTTCAAGTTAGAATTATTTAGAGTTTTATCTAAGTAAGTTCCGAACTCTGTTTTTCCCATAGGTGTAGCTTTTATTTTTTCTTCTAAAGTCTTTTGAATATCACCGACTGCAAATTCTATTCCTTTATCTGATAGGTCCTGCGCTTGAATTATTTCTTCACGGTTTGCATTTTTTGCAACACCACTTGATGTTAGAGTCATTAAACTTAATCCAAGAATTGAAAAGATTAGAATGACACAAATAGATAGTAATAGAGAATAACCTTTGTCGTTTCGTAAATATTTTTTCATCTTAATAATATCTCCTTCCTTATTTATTATTTTGAAGTTAATACAGGCTGTATTTGATTAGTAAAAGCCATTTCTTTTGAAGTTTCTTTATTTCCTCTTTTATGAGTTATTTTTAACTTTAAGTCGATTTCATATATGGATGTTTTTTGTGGATCTCCGTTTACCTTCGAATTTTGGAGTATTTGAATATTAGGGTGAGAAATGGAATATACCTCATCTAATATATAAATTTTAGTTATACCAGATACTGTTTTAAAGCCAATTGGTTTTAAAGTAGCGTTACATGCAGTAACGTTAATTAAATTTCCATCCTCGTTTTTTTGGCACTTCTCTAAATCATTCGTTACTTCTATATAACTATTTCCTGCTGAATTTGTTGTGTTTCTAATAATATATCCTTGCTTAGTTGAATAGAGGGTTTTAATAAATTTACTAACAATAATATCTGCTTCATCTCGCAACATTGTTTCTTGTTGAATAACACGATTGTTTTCGATAGCTTTCGTTGTAATCGAAAAAATAAAAATTGAAATCATAGATATTAAAACAATACTTGCCAAAAGTTCTAGTAACGTTAAGCCTCTTTGATTTTTTAATAGTTTATTCAAGTGAAACATATCCTTCCGACGATCCTTTAATTTTTCCATCAGGTGCAGTGACTGTCACGACAACTTTAATTAAGTTTAAATCTTTTTCTGAATTATTAGAGTTAGGAACATTGGTTGCACTTTGAGAAGCTACATATGACACTGAATAAGTTTTTCCATTCATCTTTATTTCTCGGGGCGGTTTTTTCTTTGTGGCATCTGTTTCAACATTGTCTACAAAATAATCATTAACATTTGTAATAGAAGAGTTTTTAGTGAAAGTTTCTGATCTTAATTTTACAAGAGCGGCATCTGCTAAGTTTACAGTTACTAGTTTCTCGTTATTATGAGCTGCCGTTTTGTTTGATTGTACAAAAAGTTGTGAAAAACTAATCAACACAATCGTTATTATGACAATTGAAGCAACAACCTCTATTAAAGAAAACCCCCTTTGGCTAGTTAATAGCATTCTAATTTTCTGTTTCATTATATTTGACCCTCCCCATACCGATACTTTAGAATCTAGTGATTTCTATTAAATAGTAGAAAATCATTTATATTGACTTACTTTTATCTAATAAAATTTGAAATTTCCCTTTTATTATACATTGAGGAAAAAAGAAGAGCTATTAAAGTCATGTCTATTTGTTGTCATTTTTAAAAAGTGACAATTTAATAGGTCTATAGTTATGTACAAATCTATTAATTGTATTGTATTGTATATTCATAGTCTATTTGATAGTGCCACATTCTATATTAATGGTCTATTTGAAATCCGGAATTGTTAAATAACGGCAATATAAAGTTTCGTATATAAAATTATATTGATTGAGGTGTTGGAATTGAAAATAAGGAAAAAGCTTGCGCTGTTACTAGTTCTAATGTTGATCCTGATATCTGTAGCATATCCTGGGAATTCGTTGATGAATAAAGCCTACGCAGATGATGCTTCTAATAGATCAACTATTGGGGGGATTTCGGTAGACAAACTGTCACTGGAAGAATTGAAAGTGATTTTAAACGATGCAATTATCAATTGGACAAGTGAGCCAATTATCGTTTCAGGTGGGGGCTCTTCGTTAAAAATAAATCCGACGGCGCTTCAATTTGATGTTGAAGCAACGATTGCGACGTATGAATCTATGACAAAAAAAGATTGGTTTGCATTTTGGGAGTCAAAACGTGTTGTGCACTTACCGTTAGAGCTAGCACCAAGTGATTCTATTAAAAAGGAAATTGAAAGTATAGCAATGTGGCATACAGACTCTACTTATGACAAAGTTTTTGCGCAAGCGGCTTACTTAGGGTCACACGAGGTAGAGGCAGATGTGGCGAATTTGACATTACTTGAAAATGATCGCATTGCATTGGATATTGAACAAATCCCTGAAGAAGCGATGGGGGTAAGTGAATTAGTTAATGCCCTAAATGAACAAATTATTAATCCAAATGAACCCTTTTCATTATTAGAAAAACTTAGTGCACAAGCGGATTTGGCAAATCGGGAAGCGTTGAATTTTGTTGCTTCGATGCTTTATAGCGTAGCTTTAAATACGAATAGTGAAATAATGGAACGTTCATCACAAAATGTAGTTCCTTCTTATTTAACTGCTGGAATTGAAGCTGCAGTCGAGCGAGATGGCTCACAAGATTTACGTTTTCTTAATACAACTTCAAATGCGATGAAATTAAAGCTATCTATTGAAGGCGACAATTTAAAAGTAGAAGCATATACAACGAATAAAGAGCAAGACATTGAAGTACGTGTTGTGCGAGATCGCGATGTAGAGCCACGAATTATTACGCGTTATACAAATGATTTAGCAATTGGACAGCAGCAATTGGTTGAAGAGGGTGCACCAGGTTTACGTGTTTCTGTATATCGATACTCTTCAGCAACAGGTGTCGAAGAATTAATTAGTAAAGATTACTACGCACCAAAAAATCGTATTATTTTGAAATCTTCTAGTCAACCAGTGACAGCGACAAGCAATGCGGGGGGGACAACCTCTTCCGGAAATGCGTCACCTTCTATTGATTTAGATGGAGACGGATTACCGGATTATGAGGAGGGGACAAGCATAGGTGGACTAGTAGAACCCCCGCTAGAAGACGAACAGTTACCAGCGGGTAGCTATTACGATAAAGGCGGTAATTTAATTACACCTTAAGAAAGGGGCGAAATTGTTATGAAAGTAGCAGCGCGTAAACGACTCGGTGACTTATTAGTTGAAGCAGGCGTTATTACAGAGCAACAACTGGAATATGCCCTAACTACAAAAAGTCGTGACGAAAAATTAGGGGATTTTCTAATAAAGGAAAATTTCTTGACTGAGCAGCAGTTAATCGAAGTGCTAGAGTTTCAATTAGGCATCCCTCATATTCATTTAAATCAATACGCAATTGAACCGGAATTAATTCAAGTAATTCCTGCTGAGCTTGCGAAACGTGCGAGCATCATGCCGATTCGCCGTGATAAAAACAAATTATTCATTGCGATGGCAGACCCGATGGATTACTTCGCGATTGAAGAAGTGCGTATGGCGACAGGCTGTCAAATTGAGACAAGTATTGCGGCTAAAGATGATTTATATCGTACGATTACGAAATATTACGATTTGCAGGAATCAATGGATGCTGCACTTACTGATTTAGGTACAAATATGCGCGGTAATGAAACGCAGCAGGAAATTACCGATGAAGATTCTCCAATTGTTCGCTTAGTAAACCAAATTATTGCAAATGGTGTCGCACAGCGCGCATCTGATATTCACTTTGATCCTCAGGAGACGGAATTTAAAGTTCGTTACCGTGTGGACGGGGTGCTTCGTACAGAGCGTTCGTTGCCGAAGCATATGCAAAGTGTTATAACTGCACGTGTGAAAATTATGGGGAACTTAAACATTACCGAAAATCGTACGCCGCAAGATGGGCGTATTAAAACGAACGTCAATTTTAAACCAGTAGATATTCGTTTATCCACATTACCGACTGTTTATGGAGAAAAAATCGTTATGCGTATTCTTGATTTAAGCAATGCGGCTAACGACATTGATAAATTAGGCTTTACGAAACAAAATGAAGCATTGTTTAGAAAAATGATTGCACGACCGAACGGCATTGTTCTAATAACAGGTCCTACTGGTTCCGGTAAATCTAGTACGCTTTATGCTGCGCTTTCTAATTTGAATGATGAAGAAGTGAATATTATTACTGTTGAAGATCCCGTTGAGTACCAACTTGATGGCGTTAACCAAATTCAAGTAAAGGAAGAAGTAGGACTTACGTTTGCAGCAGGGCTTCGTTCGATTTTACGTCAAGACCCAGATATCGTCATGATTGGGGAAATTCGTGATTTAGAAACAGCTCAAATTGCTGTACGTGCATCTTTAACTGGACACTTAGTTTTAAGTACACTTCATACGAATAGTGCAGTCGAATCGCTTTCTCGTTTACAAGACATGGGTATTGAGCCTTTCCTGCTGTCCTCTTCGTTAGTAGGGGTGATGGCGCAACGTTTAGTAAGGCGTGTCTGCCGTGACTGCGCCCGAACGATACAAGCGACAGATCGTGAAAAAGAAATCTTCGCAGCAAATGGTTTTTCGATTGAAACAGTGCGCAAAGGAAAAGGTTGTCCTGCTTGCAACAAAACAGGCTATAGAGGTCGTTTAGCGATTCATGAAATTTTACCGATTGATCGTCAGTTAAAGGATTATATTTTGAATCGTTCGAGTGTGAGTGTTATTCGTGACTATATGGGCGAGCAGGGCTACAACACTTTACTTGAAGATGGATTATTAAAAGTATTAGACGGAGTTACGACGACAGAAGAAGTTCTGCGTGTAGCAACAGCAGAATAGGAAGTGACAAAGTGACTAATGCAACATTAACAATACAAGATTTATTAACCTATGCTTATGAGCAAAAAGCGTCAGATTTACATGTAACAGTCGGCATTCCACCAGTATACCGTATTGATGGGCGACTTTCTCAATATGGAGAAATAGCCGTTACACCGGAACTAGTAAATGAGATGGTACGTGATATTTTGCCTGACTATAAAGTGGCTGAGTTCGATGATAAAGGTGAAACGGACTTTAACTATTCCCTTAATGGCTTGTGTCGCTTCCGTGTTAATGCCTATCACCAGAGGAATACAGGGGCAATTGCAGCACGATTAATCTCAAGTCAAATACCAACAATTGATTCACTAAAAATGCCGAAAGTGTTATTTGATTTAGCGGACAAGCCTCAAGGGTTAATTTTAGTAACAGGTCCAACAGGTTCAGGTAAGTCGACAACATTAGCAGCAATGATTGACTATATTAACGAAACAAAAGCAAAGCATATTATCACACTAGAAGACCCGATTGAGTATTTACATACGCATAAAAAATCGGTCGTCAATCAACGTGAAATCGGCATAGATACAGATAGTTTTGCCAATGGTTTACGTGCATCTTTACGTCAAGACCCTGACATTATTTTAGTCGGAGAGATGCGTGATTTAGAAACAATTTCAACAGCGATCACGGCCGCTGAAACTGGTCATTTAGTGTTAGCCACATTGCATACATCGAGCGCACCAACTACTATTGACCGAATTATCGACGTGTTCCCACCACATCAACAAGGGCAGATTCGGATACAGCTAGCCAATGTGTTGCAAGGTATTATTTCACAGCGTTTATTCGTGAAAAAAAGTGAAAAGGGTCGTGTCGCAGCGACGGAAATTTTAGTTGCCGTACCAGCTGTCACGAACTTAATTCGCAATGAAAAGATTCACCAAATCCCAAGTGTGATGCAGACGAGCCGAGCGCTTGGTATGCATACGCTAGAAAATTCGATTCAAGCACTAGTTTCGTCAGGCAAAATAACTCTTGAGGAAGCACGTCCATATATGAATGTAGGTGAGTACATTTGACCGTATATAAATATACAGGCCGTACAAAAACAGGTGTTACAAAAAAAGGAATAATAGATGCGACGAATAAAAATGCAGCGATTTTAAAACTGCGAGATCAAGGCATTAATCCACGTGAGATTGTAGAATCAACAAGCATTTTGCACATGGATTTAAACATTGGCGGAAAAATCAAAAACCAAGAATTCGTTATTTATTGTCGACAGTTTGCGACATTAATTCGAGCGGGCGTTTCGATTGTGGAAGCAACAAATATTTTAGCGCGTCAATCGACTAGTAAACAATTAAAAAAAGCGCTAGAACAAGTGGAAGAAGATGTGCGCTCTGGCATTTCTTTCTCGCAAGCGGTTGGGAAGCACCCAAAAGTGTTTCCGGAATTATTTACAAATATGATGCGCTCAGGTGAAGCGACTGGGGATATTGATGAAACATTAGAGCGTCTCGCTAATATGTTTGAAAAGCAATATAACTTGAAGAAAAAGGTACAATCAACGCTTACTTATCCAGCGGTGTTGATGGTCATTACAGTGGTTATAGTTTTCTTTTTACTCATCTTTATTGTACCAACGTTTGTGTCAACATTTGATGAAATTGGTGCGGATTTACCATTAATTACGGTATTGACAGTGGCGCTCAGCGAATGGCTGCAAAAGTTTTGGTGGATTGTCATTGGGACAGTAATTATCGCTGTTGTAACTTTTAATTCGTTATATAAAAAAAATAAGCAATTTCATTTTGCAATAAATTTAGCATTACTAAAAATGCCGATTTTCGGGTCATTATTTCAAAAATCTGCAATTGCCCGCTTAATGCGAACATTATCATCGTTATTTAGCTCAGCAGTACCGATTTTACAAGCATTAACGATTTCTGAAAAAGTAAGTGGCAATCCAGTCATAGGAAAAGTTGTTTTAGAAGCGCGATCTAGTTTGGAAAAAGGAAGCACTTTATCAGAGCCACTTGAAAAAAGCTGGATATTCCCACCACTCGTAACGAGTATGACGCAAATCGGCGAATCAACTGGCTCACTCGATTATATGCTAGAAAAAATTGCAGACTTTTATGAAGACGAAGTAGATCGTTCCGTTGATACATTAAAGTCTTTAATCGAGCCATTAATGATTTTAGTTTTAGCAGTAGTCATTGGATTAATCGTCGCAGCGATTATGCTACCGATGTTTAGCTTATATGAGCAAATGTAATCAAAATATATTGGGACGTTTTGCAAGGAGGTGAGCAACACATGCAGCAAACGTCCGAGCAAAAGCAAAAAAATACACACATTAACTTAGGAGGAACGAATATGTTCAAGGAAATGAAAAAACGTATTAAAAATGAGAAAGGCTTAACGCTAGTAGAGCTTTTAGCAGTAATCGTAATCTTAGCAATCGTAGCAGCAATCGCAATTCCAGCGATTGGGAACATTATTAACAATCAACGTGATAAAGCGGTACTAGCCGATGTTTCTGGTGTTATTTCAGCTGCAAAAATTGCAAATACAGACGGTTCTTGTGGAACTGGTAATGTTTGTGGTAAAGATGATTTAGCTGATTACATTAGCGTTAAAGGATTTAAAGCGACTGGAGATCAAGTAGATTTAACAACTGTAACAGATCCGGAAATCAAATATACATTAGCGTCTGGCGAAGAGATTAAAGCAGGTGGAAAGATGGCAAAAGCTCTAGGTAAAGCTTATGCTGTTGGTGATGTTCTTACAATTAAGGAATCAAAATTAAATGAAGTTATGGGTAAATAATTACCCCTCAAAGAACACCTAACCACGGTTGGGTGTTCCATTGAGTGACTAATTAGATCCGAACATGTGTCACACTAGTAAGTAACAAACATGCTTTCATACTAACAATCAAAATATGATTCTCAAACAAGTAGACATACTAATAGAAGGAGGCCCAATGATGATTAGCTTCAAAAAGAAAACGAATATGTCCATCCAATTGAATGATTATATATTGCGTGCACTTGTGAAAAAAGGGCCGAACGCAGCGCAGTGGGCAGTTCATGAAATTCCTTTGCAAAAAGGAATTGTACAAGATGCCGTAATTGTCGATGAGATGGCACTGTTCAATATTTTAAAAGAAAACGCCTCGAAGTTTGGTGGTAAAAATCAGAATGTCCGTCTATTTGTACCTGACACATCTGTGTTATTAAAAAACTTTGATCACCCAGTTGATATAGAAGGGAAAAAACTGAAGGAATATGTGCAAATGGAGCTTGGTAGATCTATTCACTTACCATTCCAGGAGCCGCTAGTGGATGTTTATGACCATGTTGCAGGAGATGGTTACGCAACTTTGTTTGCGACACCTCCAGATGAGGTGCAAAAACTGATGGGTATATTGCTCGATATACATATGCACCCAGAAGTAGCAGATATCCGAGCGCTCTGTAATTTACGTTTACTGGAGCAGTTGAAAAAAGTAACGACTCACAAAACGTATATGATTGCAGATTGGTCCATTAATGAGCTATCAATTTGTATATATTCTAAAGGGCAAGTTGAGTTTTTACGTTATCAAACGATTGATACAGATTTATCAAAATGGCATGCAACAACAGCTAGTAATGGAGAAACTGAATTCACATATAACGATGATATTCAACAATACAATGCGCTTTTGGCGGACCAAGTGCTTGAGCTTGACCGTATGATGAATTTCTTTAAGTTCTCTCTTCATAAAGGAGAGAAGTCGGTAGATGAACTCATTATTATGGGAGACAATCCGCTATTAGATCATATTAGTACATTTTTAAGTGTAAATTTACCTACACCGATAACGGTTATTGATGATGCGGCAATTGCAAGTTTCTACCCGCAGTTTAAAGCGAAACATGCATCGTTAATCGGGCTTGCGCTGAAGGAGGTTAGCGTATGATTCCAGATATAAACTTACTCCCTAAGCTAGATAAAAGAGAGACTGGCTCTAAATTACTTTATAGTTTGATCGGTATTGCCACAGTAATGGTCCTATCACTTTTCGTTTGGCAATATTTCGAAGCAAAAAACGAATTAGCTACGCTTACTACCGAGCAGCAAGCACTACAACAACAAAAAGAGCAGTTACAAAGTGAATATGACGTACTCGTTAACGCAAGTAAAGGCTCACTTGAAGAGTCAGTTGCCTTCGTTGAGCGTGTCTCTTATCCAGTGTCACCATTAATGGATGAAACACAAAATTTATTACCAAAACACGCTTATTTAAGAAATTATTCATTTGCTGAAAAGTCTACAACGATTTCAGTAGATTTTGAAACATTAAATGAAATATCTAGTTATGTAAATCGCCTCGAACAAAGTGCATATTTTTCAGATGTGCAAATAGGCACTGTTTCTAATTTTGATGTTAATCCGAACGAGACATCTGATGGAAAAGCTAAGGATGAAACTTTTAATGAGATACCACGCTACTCAGTAGACATTACATTATTTATGGATGAAGTATATTTAGCTACTGGAGGTGTGAGATAATGAATAAAATCTCTAGTAGTAAAAATTCAACTACACTATTATTAAGTGCTCTCATTATAGCTTTATTATTTGCGGTTTATTATTATGTTGTAATGCCTAAACAAAATGAAGTATCAGCTATGCAAAGCTCTGTTTCTAACTTACAATCAGATGTATCGGGCTTACAAAACCAAATCACAGCTGTAAGTAGTGAACAAGAGAAAGGTACACCAAATCAATTTGCACTACGTAAAAAAGTTCCTCAAGATCGTAATTTGGTGGAGCTATTACTAAATCTAGAAGAAATCGAATTCGTTTCAGATTCACGCGTTCTCGCTATTAAGTTTAATAACTATGATTCTCTAGTTGCTGAATCGCAATTACAGGATCCTAATCAAGAAGAGTCGACTGAGGATGCTAGTCAGTCTACTACGGAAAATACAGATACTGTCGCAGTTAGCGCACAAACAAATGATCAACAAACAACGTCAGGGGCATTACCTGTTTCATCAATCGCAAAAGAATCTTTGCCGGCAGAGCTAAAAATGTTGACGTTCAGTATTGATGTAGAAGGTCCAAATGCGGCAAAGCTAGAGCAATTTTTAAAGGAGTTAGAAACCCTGGAGCGTGTGATGCACGTAGATATGGTTGATTTTGCTTTACCGGGCGAGGAAAATGCATTTGCAGAAGAACGTTCTGAAGGAGTTGCTGCTACGATTCAAGTAACGACTTTCTATTATGAAGGCAATCAATAAGATAGAACAGGAAATAGTTAGGGGCATTTAACATGGATATAGCTTATACCATATTTGCATTTATTTTCGGGCTTGTATTCGGTTCATTTTTCAATGTCGTCGGTTTACGTGTACCAAAAAAGGAGTCGATTGTTTCACCTCCATCTCATTGCACGAATTGTAACAGGCAACTAGGCGCTCTAGATCTAGTTCCTGTTTTTTCGTATGTATTATTGCGCGGGAAATGTCGCACTTGTAAGGCAAAAATTTCTCCGATTTATATGATTACAGAGCTAATAACAGGACTGTTATTTGCATATGCCTTTTGGACAATCGGTTTTCAATTAGAGCTTGCAGTTGCTTTAATATTTATTTCATTATTAGTAATAATTACAGTATCAGATATAGCATATATGTTAATTCCCGATAAAATTCTACTATTTTTCGGCATTTTATTAATTATAGGACGTATTATAGTACCGCTGGATCCGTGGTGGGATAGTATCGTAGGGGCAATTATTGGTTTTGGTATATTATTATTAATCGCGATTATTTCAAAAGGTGGTATGGGTGGTGGTGACATTAAATTATTTTTAGTCATCGGCCTTGTACTTGGAACATTCAACACCTTACTAACATTATTTATTGCATCAGTAATTGGAATGATTACCGGGGTTATTGTATTAAAGCTGCGTGGTCAAGGTAGGAAGGCTCCTATACCATTTGGACCTTCGATCGCGATTGCCACAATCATTGTCTATTTTTATGGAGATAAAATGATAGATTGGTATATGAAGCTATTTTAAAAACGTATTGTATTAACGTAGCAATACGTTTTTTCTTTGCTTTTAGGAGATTTGTTAGTAAATACATAGCAGTTGAGTGCATATAATAGCTGACAATTCGTATTCTTGCTGTTTGAGTGTGTGTATTCTCAGCTAGACTTAGTTTGCCATTCTTCGATATGTATCAAAACTCAAAATGTAAATTCTTTTATCGTTATAATTAACAGAATTATCTGTATCTAATAAGGGGAATAATGGTATATTTATAGAATAAAGATGAAATTGGAGGGCGTTTTATGAAGCCGATTATTGGATTAACAATGCATACAGGGGATAACAAACTAGAAATTAATAATACTTATATAAATTCAGTTGAGCTTGCAGGGGGAATTCCGCTTTGTATCCCTCATATAGCTGGTAATGATATAGAACCGATTTTAAATCGTATAGACGGACTTATTTTAATTGGTGGACACGACGTTGATCCCATTTTATTTGGACAGGAGCCGCATAGAAAACTGGGGGCATTTCATACTCACCGAGATACGAGCGATTTGGATCTCTTCCATGCTGCGTTTAAAAAGAATATGCCCATTTTAGCAATATGTCGTGGTCACCAAGTGTTAAATGTTGCATTTGGTGGTACATTAATTCAAGATATTGATTCACAGTGGGAGCAGCCGATTGCTCATATTCAATCTTCAATTCGACATGAAGTAACACATTCTGTCAACATTACAGGAGAAAAATTATTAAGTATTTTTGGAAGCAGCTCCATTAGAACAAATTCCTTCCATCATCAAGCGATTGATCAATTAGGTGAGGGGTTAATATCAGCAGGTTTAGCTTCAGATGGGATTAATGAAGCAATTGAACATCCTGAGCATCCATTTTGTATTGGTGTGCAATGGCATCCTGAAGCGCTTGCGCCAGCAGGAGACACACACTCTATTAAATTATTCGAAGCATTTATCAAGGCTTGTAAATAGGAGAAGGAGCATTTGAACAGAGAAAGTTCAAATGCTTTTTTTTCTATTAAAGAGAGTTTGCAATAGGAAGATGCACAAAAAAAGTTGGCAAATACATGAACCTAAAAACACCCCGAATTGGAGTGTTTAAGGCAAAATGCTATTAAATTTCACTTTCTTTTCTATTGCCTAATAAACTCCCATTGAAAGCAAATCACATTATAGTACTTTACGATATAAACCAACTACTTTTCCTAAAATCGTTACTTGATTTACTAGAATAGGATCCATTGAGGAATTTTCAGGTTGTAAACGGAAATGCGTTTTTTCTTTGAAGAAACGTTTAACAGTCGCTTCATCATCTTCAGTCATTGCAACGACAATATCCCCATTGTCCGCCGTTGATTTTTGTTTAACAATGACATAATCTCCATCTAAAATGCCAGCTTCAATCATGGATTCTCCCATAATTTCTAGCATAAATAATTGGTCTTCGCTTGTGCCATATGTATTTGGCAGAGGGAAGTATTCTTCAATATTTTCAATTGCAGAAATCGGTAAACCTGCCGTAACTTTTCCTATAAGTGGTACATGAATAACATCTTGTTTTTGAACTATATTATCATCTTGGTCTAAAACCTCGATTGCGCGAGGCTTTGTTGCGTCACGTCGAATTAGTCCTTTGCTTTCTAAACGAGCAAGATGCCCATGTACAGTCGAACTTGACGCAAGACCAACTGCTTCACCTATTTCACGTACTGATGGTGGATAACCTTTTGAACGAACCTCTTCTTTAATAAAAGCCAAAATGGCTTCTTGGCGTTTTGATACTTTTGTCAATTAACTCACCTCTTTTTGGAATATAAGAACATTTTTAATTATTTTCAGTATAGCAGGATGCGAACACAAAAGCAAACATAGGTTCTGAAAAGTGGTTGACAAAAACAAATGTTCGGTATAAATTAAGAACATACATTCCGAACAAGTATTCGATAAAAGGGGATTTTATTATGAATTGGGTAAAACAAAACAGCTATATTACAGTACTTTTCTTATTTTCATTATTTGTTATTTCAGTTGTAGCGATTACAGATGAAAAAATTGAACAATACGAACAAGTTTTTGTCGAACATGGTGATACTTTATGGTCGTTAGCAAATGAATATCGTGGTAAAATGTCGATGCAAGACTGGATTATCTTTGTTAAAGAGGAAAATCGATTAGCTAATGAAACAATTATCATTGGGCAGCAGTTAAAGATTCCTGTTGAGAAAAGTTCCAATTATATTGCAAAAATAACAACAGAAGAAAGCAATTCTGTTAAAGTAGCGAGTGAAAATTAATGAGTAATGAACAAGCGGTCGTTTATGCCAGAGTTAGTACGGAAAAATCGACTCAACAAACATCATTAGCACGTCAAAAAGAAGAATTGACAACTTATGCTAAGAAAATGAATTACGCAATTGTAGAGGTCTTTCAAGATCAGCAAAGCGGTTTCGACGTAGATCGTGAAGGTTTATTAGATATGCTTGATTATATGAAAACACATAAAATTTCTGCGCTATTTGTACAAGATGAAACCCGTTTAGGACGGGGAAACGCACGTGTGGCAGTTTTACATCTTTTACAAAAGCAAGCGATTACCGTATTTTCATTAAATGAAGCAGGACCAATCGCATTAAATGAGATGGATACAATGTTATTAGAAATATTAGCTATTGTAGAGGAATACCAACGAAAACTTCATAATGCGAAAATCCGGCGTGGCATGCGTCGAGCAGTTGAAAATGGATATCGTCCTGAAGAAAATTTAAAAGACCGTGGTAATATGGAAGGGCGAGAGCGCATTGAAGTGCCAATAGAAGAAATAGTAAAACTTCGTAACAAAGGGTTTACATTCGCAGAAATTGCATCAACTTTACAAAGTGTTGGTTTTCAAGTTAGTAAAGCAACAGTACACAGACGATATGCTGAATATCAAGACGGACTTGAAGGCTAAACACTTGCGCTTAGAGTCATTTTCTCATACCTTTTAAATAGGTTATTTAGAAGGGTGAGAAAATTATGTTGTCAAAAGAAAAAATAGCACGAATTAACGAGTTATCAAAGAAAGCAAAGGCAGGTATTTTATCAGAAGAGGAAGCGAAGGAACGTACATTATTAAGAAAAGAATATTTAGATACATTCCGTTCAACAATGCGTGACACAATTGAGCATGTCAAGGTTGTTGATCCAAACGGTAATGATGTAACACCTGAAAAATTGAAAAGCATTAAAAAACAAAGAGATTTTTTAAACTAACTTAATCATGAGTTATCATTTATTGTGACACATTTAGCAATAAGTATGACATAATTGGAATAAATGTTACACTAAGCATTGTTTTCTTTATGATTCTTGACTAAACTAATAAAGAATAATAATTAGCACGAGAAAGGATGTCATAAAATGACACAACACGTGGATCAGTTAGCAATTAACGCAATTCGAACTTTATCAATTGATGCAATCGAGAAAGCAAACTCAGGTCACCCAGGACTACCAATGGGTGCAGCACCAATGGCATATACTTTATGGACGAAGCAATTACGTCATAACCCTCAAAATCCAAAATGGTTTAACCGTGACCGTTTCGTATTATCAGCAGGTCATGGTTCAATGTTATTATACAGCCTATTACACTTAGGTGGTTATGGTTTAGACATGGAAGAAATTAAAAACTTCCGTCAATGGGATTCAAAGACACCAGGTCACCCAGAGTATGGGCATACTGTTGGAGTTGAAGCGACAACTGGTCCACTTGGTCAAGGAATCGCAATGACAGTAGGTATGGCTATGGCAGAAGCTCACCTTGCTGCAACTTACAACAAACCAGGTCACGAAATTGTTGATCACTATACATTCGCACTATGTGGAGATGGTGATTTAATGGAAGGTGTAGCAGCTGAGGCGATTAGTTTAGCTGGCCACTTACAACTTGAAAAATTAATCGTACTTTACGATTCAAATGATATTTCCTTAGATGGTGATTTAGCTAAATCATTCTCTGAAAACGTTCAAAAACGATTTGAATCATACGGCTGGAACTACATACATGTAGCAGATGGTACGGATGTTTCAGAAATTAACAGTGCAATCGAACAAGCGAAAAAATCAAATGGTAAACCAACATTAATCGAAGTGAAAACAGTGATCGGTTTCGGTTCACCAAATAAATCAGGTAAAGCAGATTCACACGGTGCTCCACTTGGAACAGATGAAGTTGTGTTAACTAAAGCAGCTTACGAATGGGCACATGAGCCATTTGAAATTCCTGCTGAAGTATATGATACTTTCAAAGCAGCTGCACAAACACAAGGTGCTGAGCCAGAAGCAGCTTGGAATGCAAAATTCGAAGCATACAAAGCACAGTTCCCTGAGCTAGCAGCACAATTTGAAAAAGCAATGAACAATGAATTACCAGAGGATTTTGCAGCAGAGCTTCCAATATATGAAGCAGGTAAATCTGTAGCAACTCGTTCTTCATCTGGTGATGCAATTAACGCATTAGCTAAGAAGACTCCTTCATTCTTCGGCGGTTCAGCTGATTTAGCTGGTTCAAACAAAACGACAATTAAAGGTGCTGGTGACTTCTCATCAGAAAACTATGCAGGTCGTAACATTTGGTTCGGTGTACGTGAGTTTGCAATGGGAGCAGCATTAAACGGAATGGCGTTACACGGTGGGGTAAACGTATTCGGAGGTACATTCTTCGTATTCTCTGACTATGTTCGTCCAGCAATTCGTCTATCTGCATTAATGGGCTTACCTGTAACTTATGTATTTACGCACGATTCAATCGCAGTAGGTGAAGATGGTCCGACACATGAACCAATCGAACATTTAGCTTCACTACGTGCAATGCCTAATCTTTCAGTAATTCGTCCAGCTGATGCAAACGAGTCTGCAGAAGCTTGGAAATTAGCACTATCAGCAACATCTAAACCAACTGTTCTAGTATTATCTCGTCAAAACCTTCCAGTACTTGACGCACCAATCGAAGCAGTTCGTGCAGGTGTAGAGAAAGGTGCTTACGTTGTTTCACCAGCAACAAAAGCAACGCCGGATGCTATTTTGATCGCAACTGGCTCTGAAGTTTCTTTAGCAGTTGAAGCACAAAAAGTATTACTAGCTGAAGGAATTGATGCGTCGGTAGTATCAATGCCATCTGTTGACCGTTTTGACCAACAATCTGCAGAATATAAAGAAGAAGTATTGCCGAAAGCAGTGACAAAACGTCTTGCAATCGAAATGGGTTCTTCATTCGGCTGGCATAAATATACTGGTTTTGAAGGTGATGTACTTGCAATTGACAAGTTCGGCGCTTCTGCACCTGGTGAGCTAGTAATGGAGAAATACGGCTTCACTGTAGAAAATGTAGTAGAAAAAGTAAAAGCTCTATAATAAAATTAGGATTTATTCCGATTCTTGAAAAATCCCAGTTTTTTGCGACTAGTAATCGCAGGAGAAAAGTAAAGGCTTTATAATTTAAAACAAGAGTGATTCCAGGTGTAAGCTGGATTCACTCTTGTTTTTTTACTCTCGATGGGATATTTGGGTTCTATTGACCATATTTTGGAATCTATTGACCGAATTTTTGATTCTATTGACCATATTTCAAATTCTATTGACCATATTTCAAATTCTATTGACCTTATTTTCAATTCTATTGACCATATCCTTGCTCAAGTAGAACAATATTCGCTTATTGCAGAATGATTCCCTCAAACCTCTATGCTGTTTCACTTTTTGCCTTTGTTTTCGAAAAAGTATCCAGCAACAATTGCAATCACTTGTGCAATAGCTGTGACTATTAATAATATGAAATCTTTTGAGCCGCCACTTAATGCGAGTTCATCAATTAGAATGCCTGAAAGCCAAAATAGCTGCACTGTAATAATAATTGTAAAGCTCCCTACAAATAATACGAGCTTAGCAGAGGGTTTTAATAAAAATACTGCAATACAAAATAATACGGAAAATACCGCGATTGTTGTAAAAACAGGGTCGAGCAATGTAAATATTCCATCTTGCTCAAACTTGTCATATGTAAAGCGTGACATACCATCCCTCCTTTTCATTACTAAACGCTATCGTTTGGAAATTGATCCAAAAACTACTTTGCTAAACCGTTTTGAAAAGCATACACTACAGCTTGTGTTCGATCTTGCACATCTAACTTACTTAAAATATTACTAACATGTGTTTTGACTGTTTTTAATGCAATAAATAAGTCATCCGCAATTTCTTGGTTCGCTTTACCTTTTGCCATAAGGAGAAGTACTTCCATTTCACGCTCGGTTAATTGCTCATGTAGGGCAGTCGCTGCTGAGTTTCTTAGTCGAGACATCATTTTTGTTGTTACTTCTGGTTCGAGAACTGTTTCACCTTGCATCGTTTTACGAATAGCGTCTGCAATTTGCTTCGCGTTTGATGTTTTTAATATATAGCTAACGGCACCGGCTTCAAGAGCAGGATATACTTTGTCATCATCTAAAAAGCTTGTAACCATCATGACTTTTGCAGTCGGCCAAGCTTGTAAAATTTTTTCCGTTGCCTCAGCTCCTGTCATAATAGGCATTACATTATCCATTAAAATTAAATCTGGACGTAGAGTAAGTGCCTTTTCCACAGCTTCTGCGCCATTTTCAGCTTCTCCTATCACTTCAATATCCGCCTGTGCAGAAAGATAGGCTGATACACCGATCCGAACCATTTCGTGATCATCTACAATTAATACTTTAATCAAGTTGCTCACCTTTCTTTCGAGGTACTTTTACTTCAACAATTGTACCTTCACCTGGAACTGATACAATTTTATAAAGACAGCCGATTTCGACAGCACGCTCGGCAATATTTTTTAAACCGTATGATGTACTTTTGTCGTTTTCATTATCAAAACCTAAGCCATTATCTTGTATACGTAAAATAGCGTAATCATCACGAGCTATTAACAATAGTTCAACAACGCTTGCTTTTGCGTGACGCAGTGTGTTTGATAATGCTTCTTGTGCTATACGAAATAAATGATCTTCTTCTGCTTTTGAAAGTGGAATTTCCTCTAGCTTATATTCAATATGGAAATACACTTTTTGCTGCAGCTCTTGAATTAAATCTGATAATCCCTCTGCTAATGTTTTATTGCGTAAGGCGATTGGACGTAAATGAAGAAGAAGTGCGCGCATTTCGAGCTGAGTTTGCTGAACTATTTTTTCAACTTGCTCGAGCTGCCGTTTTGCCTCATCATCTTGCTGTTGTTCTGTTAAAGCAGATAACAACATAGAGGCTGCAAACAGTTGTTGTGAGACAGAGTCATGTAGCTCGCGTGCTAATCGTTGGCGTTCTGCAATTAAACGTTCCTGGACAATCGCATCATTTGTTTCTGCTTTTTCATTCGATAAACGCTGTAGTGCAGCACGCTGTGATTCGATTAAAGCATTAGTTTCATTTATCGCTTTTTTCATCGAACGGGAAAGTCCTTTTTGTTTTACTTGTTCAAAATCGGGTTCCGCCACTTTTTTAACGATCCTTGTTGCAGATATTTCGCGTGATTTCGCTAATATTGTCATCCAAACACTAATAACAAAGGACACAGTTAATATGACACTAGCTATTGTAAATATTAGTGGCATCGTACCGAATTGTTCGTCGGTAAATATGCGCCAAACATTTTCGTTCGGTACACCTAAAACGAGTACCATAAAGCTAAAGGTCATAGTAGTGAGAAGTAGAAATAGCATACAGGTTCTTAAAATTAAACCGATCATACGCGGCTCACCTCCACATCCCCGAACCAAGTTGAAACAAATATGACGAGAATACGCTTTTCGTTTGTTTGGCCATCTTCAAACAGTAAGCTTTCGTTGACGAGGCGTTTAGAAGCTTCATGCATGCAAATAGCTTCACCATAAAAAGTTGTATAATGAAGCCTTACTGTAACCTCGTATGGTACGAGCACTTGTATTTTCCCTATAGTTTGTTGAATCGAAATAATAGACTTTCCAGCTGGTAATATCGTTTGTGTTGTATCGATGACGATATCTCCTACAAAGCGTTGTATTTGCACATCCTCCCATTTGTATGCATCAAGTGGTGCAGCAGTAGTGCCGATAAAGGTGTTCGCTTTTGTAGAAGAAGTCCAACCGCGATTTGTTACTTCGATAATTTCTTCTTTTTTCGTGATTTGCTTGTACAGTAAATAGGCGATAAGTGCGATAATATATAAGCGTAAGCTCCATAGCGTTAGTAGGGCGATGAAAATAAAAAACCCACCAATATAAAACATATATTTGCGCTTCCGTTTTAGTCCGAAATAAATAAAACATGCGCCGATTATTAAGTTGATAACAGCTCCATTATTAAATAGTGTAATCTCTATTAGCATAATAAGTAACAAGCTTAGTAGAAAAAAAGTAAACTGATCTGTCGTAAATTTGGTCAACATTCTATCCTCCCGTCGTTTGCTTACAATACATTTGTCTCACTATGAGAACGCATAAAGGGAGAAGGCAACTCTGCCCTCTCCGCATTTGGTTATTCTACTATAGCATGGTTTTCTTGTTTATCGTTAGTTGTGATGAGCTTCTGTTTGTTCTCAAGTTGTGCTAAACGTGATTCAAAAGTTGTCACTTCATATTGTTTATCAATTTTCGTTGCTAGATCGTCTATATAAAGAGAGATTTCTTCAAAACTTGTATCTTCTTGTTTATTAATAATTTTATCCATTTGATGATGGGCCCGTGTGACATTTTCTTTCCCCATTAATTCTAATTGACGCACTTTCATATCTTTAATTTTATGTTTCATCGTTTCGAATTTGCGCTCTAGCTCAAAATATTCTGCTGCACACACGTCGATACTAGAAAGTAGACCGATTTTACGTGTCATATAAGCATCCACTTCACCTTGTGCAAAAGCGATTAAATCTGCTTCACCGCTTGCACTTGCTAGACCTAGTTGCTGTTCGCGTTTGGACAACATATTTGCAGTTTCCTTTAACTGTGCCTCCAGTTCTTTTTTAAGCTGACCTTGGCGAGCAAGTAATTTCCCTGTTTGCTCTGTTTGATGTTCTGCCTCGCGAATGTATTGATTAAGTAAGGCAACAGGATTTTTTTGTTCCTTTTTATCGAAGAAATCATGTAAATCTGCTTGCAATTGATATTTAAAACGTGTAAATAAGTTTGCCATATAAAATCTCTCCTTTTATTTTGTTAATTTTGCCCATTCTCTCTCAAAGTTAGTGAACGGGTCATTATTTGTTGAAACTTCCGCTTTTTCTGAGTTCCAATTTTTATAGATGAAGTATGCGATAGCGATTGAGACTAAACCGATAAATGCTGGAATGTTTGAGATTGCACTCACGACCCCAGCAAGTGCAACTGTTGCACTCATAATTTTTCCGAACAGCGATGTGCTCTTAGTGTAATAATGTAAGCCGGCAGCTAGTAGTAGACCAGAGAATAATAAGCCAATCATTGGTAATAGTAGAATGAAGGCTATCATTGCTGCTATGGAGCCTATGCAAAAGTAAAGAAATTTTTTCATGTTTTGTGTCCTCCTTTTGTTGATACCTTAATATTAAAGGATGACAGTGCTTTGCATAACGACCTGTAAGTGTATCTTTATCTAGGTCTAGAGGCTGAGCTAATATCAGACTTATAAGGAGTGGGAGAACGAAAAACTATAAAATAATATTAATGCATAGAAAGCATTGGGGAATTAGTGTATAATTCTTTTTGAAATGCTCGATAGAGAGGGAGAAGAACATATATGAATTTATGGCTAGGTATAGTATTAATCATCATCGCACTAGCAGGTGGAGCTGCATTAGGTTTCTACTTTGCGCGTCAATATATGATGAAATACTTAAAAGAGAATCCACCAATTAATGAACAAATGATTCGTGTAATGATGGCTCAAATGGGTCGCAAACCATCTGAAAAACAAGTTCGTCAAATGATGTCTCAAATGAATAAATTCCAAGATAAATAATTAAAGTATATTCGTTTTTGTTTTTTCACAAGTGGTAAGATCACATATACAGTCGATTTTACTAAAGGATTGAGATGGTTGTGCTCCTGCTATTACTTGTCGCAAATACATTAACTCGAATATCTAAATATTTTTCTATTTTAAAACCATATTTACTTAGGTAATAAAAACAAAGGTCGCCCCCAGTTTTGAGGACGACCTTTTTTGTTTGATGCTATTTCATTTCCGATAAATGGATGGTTGAAATAAAGCGATTCAAAAAAGAGGCAACGAGCTGTTCATACTCTGCTTCATTCTCGTTGAATGATTGTGAATGTTCGCCTGTTTCGAAAAGTTTAAGCATTTTTGGTCCCTTTTTTGCTGCATACATTTCCACAGTCATCGAAGGAAGAATAAACTTATCTTCTAGACTATGGATAAACAAAACAGGCTTTTGAATATTAGTTACTGCTTCTATTGGCATGACACTTCGAAATGAGTAACCATCACGCATGCGCATAATTATATCTGCAATATGAACAGTGATACGTAAATCAATCGGAATAGAATGCTTAACGATGCGATACAGCAACTCTCTAAAATCTGAAAATGCGCAATCTGCAATATAAAAGTCTGCATCATCTCGAATGGAGCCGGCATAAAGCAAAGTTGTCGCTGCGCCCATCGATTCTCCGTGAATACCGATGATTGCAGCTTCTCCAACAATTCCTCTAACTGTTTCTACGATAGCTGCTAAATCAAACTTCTCGTAATACCCGTAGCTTGTCGTTTTACCTCCGGAATCTCCATGACGTCGATGATCGAAAACAAATGTATTATATCCGAGCCGTTCAAACATCCGAGCGTATTTAATAGAGTTCATTTTATTTTCTGTAACGCCATGGCAAATAATAATTGTATTATTTGTTTCAAGGGGCTTTAAAAAAATCCCTTTTAAAGTATAACCATTTGGAGAATCGATAATAAGCTCTTCCTTAGCACAGGAAGTATACCATTCTAAATTAAATCGTTGTGCCTTCGTTTCACGTTCGACAATGAATTTAGGGTCCTTTTGTTTGATATACATAAGCTTATTCGTCATTACTATACCGTAAACAGCTGTCGCTAATAAGGTGGTCGCTAAGCTAGAAAAAACCATTATTTTACGCTTCATCTATTTCACCTCGATTTTCAGAATATTTTTCGACAAGACGTATTAAGTTGTTTTCCCTATAAGTATGTAATAAAACCGAAGTTACTCACATCCTTTTACCTATCTATAAAAAATAATAATAATTTGGTAAAATAAAATAGCGCTTAAATGCGTCACAAGGGTAAAAAGGGGCGATTAAATATGACACAAGAAGTTGTAATCGTAAGTGCAGTTCGAACAGCAATAGGTGCATTTCAAGGATCGTTAAAGGATATTCCAGCACCAGTACTTGGGGGTATCGTTATAAAAGAAGCAGTGAAACGTGCAGGTATTTCAGCTGATTTAGTAGATGAAGTTATTATGGGGAATGTTCTCGCAGCAGGTCTTGGACAAAATCCAGCAAGGCAGGCTTCATTAAAAGCTGGTTTAGCACATGCAGTACCAGCAATAACAATTAATAAAGTATGTGGATCAGGCTTAAAAGCGGTGCATTTAGCAGCACAGGCAATAGCTGTTGGCGATGCAGATATTATTGTGGCAGGTGGCTTTGAAAATATGAGTCAAGCACCATATGTGTTGAAAAATGCGCGTGAAGGATTCCGTATGGGCGATCAAAAAGTGGTAGACACAATGATTCAGGACGGTTTATGGTGTGCGCAAAATGATTATCATATGGGAGTTACTGCTGAAAATTTATGCGAAGCGTATTCGATTTCACGTGAGGAGCAGGACATTTTTGCAGCTCGTTCACAGGCACGCGCAGCAGCTGCCATTGAAGCAGGGAAGTTTGTGGATGAAATTGTTCCAGTTGAAATTCCGCAGCGTAAAGGAGAACCTGTAATCTTTGCGCAGGACGAATATGTTAAGCCTAGCACAACAGTAGAAAAGTTAGCGGCTTTACGCCCAGCGTTTAAAAAAGACGGTTCTGTTACAGCGGGGAACGCTTCAGGCATTAATGATGGCGCAGCAGCACTTGTCATAATGTCGAAGCAACGTGCAATCGAGCTTGGACTTACTCCAATGGCAACTATTGTAGCAAATGCAAGTGTTGGAGTGGATCCACAAGTTATGGGAACGGGTCCAATTTTGGCAGTGAAAAAGGCATTGTCAAAAGCAAATAAAACGCTTGAGGAAATGGATTTAATTGAAGCAAATGAAGCGTTCGCTGCACAGTCAATAGCAGTTGATCGCGATTTGCAGTTTAATCATGATAAACTAAATGTGAACGGTGGAGCTATTGCACTTGGTCATCCAATTGGTGCAAGTGGTGCACGTATTTTAGTGACGCTACTACACGAAATGCAGAAGCAAGAAGCACATCTAGGGCTAGCTACGTTATGTATCGGCGGCGGACAAGGTGTAGCAACAATCGTTCAACGTTAATGAAATAAGTAGGTGAATACAATGGGAAAGAAGAAAAAACTAGGTCAAAAGCAAGCAGCTCAACCAAAAGCTGAAAAAGAGCAAGCACTAACTTTACAAGATCAGCTTGGTGGCGATGTATTAGCAAAATTAAAGGCAGCAAAGCAAACGCTTGTAGATAAAGAAAAGGCGGAAGAAGAAGAACGCCAAGCACGTCAAGCTTTTGAACGCAAGCAACGTGAAAAGAATATGAGCTTTGAGGAATTGCTAAATCAATACGGTGAAAATGGCTCAAAATATTAAATAGAGAAAGTAGTCTCAAGTTTGTTTTGAGACTACTTCTTTTTTTCGGAATTTCAATAATAGAGCTGCAATTAATATAAACGAAATCGCACCTTGCATATCAAGTAGTACATCTTGGAAAACCCCCGTACGACCCGGCATAAATGATTGGTGTATTTCATCGAGTGAGGAAATAATAAACACTGTTGCAATTGCGAGTATAGAAGGCATGCGCCATTTTAATTTGCGATAAAGTAAATAAAAAATGACTCCGACAATCCCAAAACCGACAAAATGGGTTGCCTTGCGAATTAAAAATTCTACAAAATAATAATAGCCACGTGTTTCGACGGAAATCGTAGTTCCCCAATATTGAATTTCAATAGAACTAATTAGTTCTTCAAAAGGCTTATTTGCTAGCAATGTTCGAAGCTCAGGGACAATAGTTTGTTGTTCGTAGGGCATATTTGATGCAAATGCAACAACTGCAATAGCAAGTATTGCAAGGGAAATAAATTTTTTCATCGGTGCTCAGTATACACTTCCTGTTTAGTCATTTGAGTAGCTAGATGTAATGACGTAACGTGCTGTGCTTGTTTATAAGAGTTGAAATTCTCGATTAGCTGCTGTTCAGTGCGTGCGCCAATTACAGTAGATGCAATTGCTTGATGCTGTAAATTAAACGCAAATGCTAGTGCATGCAACGAGCCGTATTGTTGTTCGAGTTCCGTTAGTATTTTAGCTAACTCAGCCTCAGTATAGCTCATAAAAGGCTTTAATCGTTGACGCCATTCACTTGTTAGTAAGCCTTTTGCAATAGAGCCGCGTGTAACAACTGAAGCACCATTTTTCACAATGCAATCAAACCACTCTTCTGCACGTCTATCTAGCAAATTGTATTGCATCATATTACTAATTGCTTGACTGTTTTCGAGAAAAGGAACAAAAACATTTGGGCGAATAGAAGAAATGCCGTATTCACGAATAAGCCCTTCCTTTTTAAGTTCATCAAACGTATCAATGACAGCATCCAAATTATCTTCAATAGTACCGCCATGTAGCTGATACAAATCAATATAGTCAGTTTGTAAGCGGCGTAAACTTTCTTTGACAGCGTGCTTTATATATGTAGGAGATGCATCCCACGTCCATCCATCAACGCCTTCTCGCCAGTGATTACCGACTTTTGTTGCGAGAATAATGTTTTTACGATGTGGTTTTAGTAATGTACCGATTATTTCTTCATTAAAACCACGTTCGTAAAGATCGGCGGTATCGAAATAATTTATTCCTATATTAAGTGCGGTTTCTAAAATATGTCCGGCTTCGGCAAGATTTGTTGGTAGCGACATGCAGCCGAGGCTTAATTTAGAAATTTTGAGTGAGCTATTGCCTAGAAATCTAGTTTTCATATAGAGTGCTCCTTTTCTATCGTGCATAATTACAACATAATGTTACAATGATTGTATCATGTACGACAAGCGAGGCGAGATTAAGTGAAAAAGTTTGAAGAAAAATCGATAGCATCAGAGGCGATATTTAAAGGACGAGTTATCTCATTAAAAGTAGATGATGTAACGTTACCTAATGGCATGACTACGAAACGTGAAATAATAAATCATCCTGGAGCTGTAGCAATAATAGCACAAAAAGACGATGGGAAAATTATTTTAGTAGAACAATATCGGAAAGCTTTGGAGCGTTCTATCGTAGAAATTCCAGCCGGTAAATTAGAGCCTGGTGAAAAGCCGGAAGTGACAGCACGAAGAGAATTGGCAGAAGAAACGGGCTATGATTGCAAGGAGCTTACATATTTACAAACGTTTGCGACTTCTCCAGGTTTTGCTGATGAAGTTATTCATTTATTTGTGGCAAGAGGCTTGTTTGAGCTTGCCGAAAAGGCAGAATTAGATGAAGATGAATTTGTAGAATTATTGGAAGTGTCTATAGAAGAAGCAGAAGAGATGATGCAGCGCGGTGACATTTACGACGCAAAAACAGCATATGCAGTCATGTGGTTAAAAGCAAATAAGATGAAATAAAGTTTTGCATAACAAGCTTGGACAAGCATAAGTTGGTTGTAAGGGGGCTTGATCATTGCGGACAAGTAGTATCGTACAATTTACTGTTATGATTGCACTAAGCTTTGTATGCGGCGTTATATGTTTTCAATTATTTGACTTACAACAGGCGACGGCACTTATAAACTTAATGGATGCGCGTATTTTACAACAAGATGCACCTAGTATATGGCAAACAATCTTGCCACTAGCGATTTCGATTGTTATTGTGGTATTATTTGCAACGCACCCGTATTGCGCATTTATAGCGAAATGGCTCATTGCATTACGCGCTACATTTTTAGGCTTTAGTTCAGTTTATTTATTAGCGCAGCAAAAATCTTTATTAGCTTACGGTATATGGTGGTTTCCTTTTCAATTTATTTATTGTATTTTACTTTTAGCGATTTGTTTAATCGTTTCAACTAAAACAAGAAAGATGCCAAAAAGAGGCATTTTAGCACCTAGAAGGTTAATTGTAATGATAATTGTCTTTATTGTGGTCGCTTGCTTTGAACTCGTCGCAATATCGTACGTATTTAAATAAATCACTATCTTGTCATCAGTTTTACTCATTTGGTATAATAGAATGAGTTTAGGAGGGCGTCGCATGGAGAGCCGTATTGATCGTATTAAAAAGCAACTGCATAGTGCTAGCTATAAGCTGACGCCACAGCGAGAGGCGACAGTGGCAGTTCTACTCGAACATGAGGAAGACCATTTAAGTGCAGAGGACGTTTACTTATTAGTAAAGGAAAAAGCACCTGAAATTGGTTTAGCAACAGTGTATCGTACATTAGAGCTGTTAACGGAGCTTAAAATTGTCGATAAAATTAATTTCGGTGATGGTGTATCACGTTACGATCTTCGTCAAGAAGGCGCAGCGCACTTCCACCACCATTTAGTTTGTATCGAATGTGGTGCAGTTGATGAGATTCAAGAAGATCTACTTGAAGATGTAGAAGCAGTAGTAGAGAGACGTTGGAATTTTATCATTAAAGATCATAGACTAACATTCCACGGTATTTGCTGGCGTTGCAACGACAACGATGGAGACAGCGAATAGAAAAGCGTGAAGAAACGAGTAGCTGAGGGGCTGCTCGTTTTTTATTTTGTCTCTTTTTATACATATTGTTGATTTGATAACGGTTCTATAATAATTGTTGAGTTATGTACACAATTTTGCCCAAAAAAAGCTCAAGATCACACTTTATTGACATAAGATCAAAAAGCGGGTTCCCATGAGCGAAAAGCGTGTTGCCACGGGCGAAAAGCAGGTTCCCACGAGCGAAAATTAACCTCCCACTGGCGAATCGTTATTTTTGTCATGGTATGTAGTAAGTATTTGTTTATGGATTTTATAATAGTCGAAATGCGATTCCACCAATAGGGGACACAGCGTATTCTAGTAAAGAGAATTTAACTTATTTACATATTGAACAAGAGCAGTTTTCAAAATACAGAAAAAATTAAAACGCTTGCCAAAGAACGTTATAAAATCGAGGCTAGAAAAAAGTGAATAATAGACCAAATCTTAAGGTACTTTCTGTTCAAATTTAAGTGCCCTCGATAAGTACGTGCGGAAAATCAAATTGTTTTGGTCCCATCCGAATCAATTTAGTTGGAGCCGTGCCCCAGGAAAGCGTTCGAACTAGAATAGAAATCAACGCCCCCATTCATAAATGGTGCAATAAATTTTAATTCTTCAAAATTAGTACCCCACATTTGATGTAAAACCATACTAATCACTAACGTCGCGTTAAATTAACTTAAATAGAAATTCCTATATAATCCCTATATTTAGGTGGAAAACATAGATTGGTAAATATTAATTATTTTCTATAAATAGATATTTTTTCTATCAAATTTTTGTTATCAATTCCTAAACAATTGAATTTTAAAACCGATAGTTGTTAAAGTAATGCTGTTTTATACGATTGGGAAAAAGGAGTTATCTATATATGTTTAAATCTGTAAAAACCAAAATTGTCATGACGGTCATGGTACTCTTTTTAATAGGGATAGGTTTAATGACAGTCATTAGCAGTACACAAGTCAAACAAACAACAGCAAAAAGTGCTAGTGCAGCTAGTGAAGCTCTAGTCAACGAAATTAGCTTTGCTATAGAAAATTATCTTGGTCAATATGGAAAGGGTATCGGACAGTTGTCTACAACATCACCAGTAATGGATGCTCTTTCCGGCAAAGAGACTGCAACAAATACTAGTGCCCTTGAACAAGAATTTAGGAACTTTTTAAGCTTCTACGAAGATGCAGCCTCTGTTTACATAGCTCTTCCTACGAAGGAAGTAATTATCATGCCAAAAGCTGATGTCACAGCTAACTTGGATCCAACAACACGTGAATGGTATCAAAATGCAGTTACAAATCCAGAAACTAACAACTGGTCAAAACCATACACTGACTCAGTAAGTGATGAATTAGTTGTTACGGTCTCTAGGGCTATCCAATCGAATGGCAAAGTCATCGGGGTTCTTGCACTTGACATTCAACTGAATGCGTTAACAAACAAAATAGTGTCTCAGGATGTAGGTTATGGTGGCTACCCAATGGTGCTGGATAAAGATGGTACAGTAATCGCCCATCCTTCTAGTAATGGAGCAAATTTAATGGATATACCCTTCGTCAAAGACATGTATAAAGTAGGTAATGAACGGAATATTTCTCACTTTTTATACGAAGGTAACGATTATGTAAATGTCTATACGACTTTACCGGACATTGGTTGGAAAATTTCCGCCGTTTATGAGGAAAAAAATATAAATGCGACAGCAAACCATCTCCGGAATTCAATGATCTTTGTCGCACTCGTAACGTTACTTATTATTTTCGCTGCATTATTTCTCACAATTAGCCGAACTATAAAACCTATTGGTGAATTAAAATCACTGATGAATTCTGTATCACAAGGAGATTTGACGGTACGTTCTAATATTAAGACAAATGATGAAATTGGGGAGCTTGGAGCTAATTTCAATACGATGATTGATAATATGAATGCCATTATTTCCGTTGTAAACGATTCTGCTTCCGATGTTCGTGCTAGCTCTGAAAACTTGAGTGCAGTTGCGGAGGAAACAAGTGCATCAAGTAAAGAAGTTGCAGATGCCGTTACGGAAATTGCAGAAGGTGCATCGAGATCAGCAGAAGATGCAGAAGTGGTAACTGAACGTGCGGATCTGCTTTCACAGCAAATTAATGAAATTACAACAAAAGCAGGGATCATGTCTGATATTGCAACTAAAGCAGGTGGCATGAATACGAATGGACAAGGTCAAATGCAGCAGCTGAAACAATCTTTTAGCGATTGGGGAACTAATTTACAGTCCGTGGCTGAAGTCGTTAGCACACTTGAAACGAAAGTAAAAGCAATAGGTGGCGTTATGGAAACAATTACAGAAATTTCGTCCCAAACGAATCTCCTTGCATTGAATGCCAGTATTGAAGCTGCACGAGCGGGTGAGCATGGCAAAGGATTCGCTGTAGTTGCCGCAGAAGTTCGTAAACTTGCCGAACAATCAGCACGCTCTACAGAAGAAGTAAAATTGACTGTTCAGGAACTACAAGCTGAATCTAGACTAGTTACTCAACAAATGAACGAAACACGTGAAAACTTCCTTCGTCAAGGTACAGTTGTCCATGATACCGAAATTACATTTGGTGAAATTTCAAAATTGATGGCAGTCATGCAAGATTCGATTGATGAAGTTTATATAGAAATTCAAAAAGTAGCTATGCATAAAGATGATGTTGCTGAGACGATTCAAACGATGGCAGCTACATCTCAAGAAACAGCCGCTGCATGTGAAGAAGTTAGTGCCTCAACAGATGAACAGCTCCGGGCTATTCTATCTATTTCGATTGCAGCAGAAAAATTAACAGGATTAAGTGAAGAATTAAGCTTTGCTGTAAATCGCTTTAAAGTCTAATCGAAGTAAACTTTAAAGTTACAAATAGTTAGTGGTAAATGCAATTGAAAAAACCACTCCTACAGTGTAAAATTACACTAAAGGGGTGGTTTTGTGATTTTTGTTCATTCAAAACGATTTATCGTCTTTTTGACATCTGTTGCTATATATGTAGGGTGTTTATTAATACTTAGGTTTTTTCCAGGTACAAACGTTTTATTCCCTGCTATACTCTCGATCTTAGTGATGCCTACAGCCTTAATTTTAACGGGTGCTAAATACGCACCTAAACCGTTTAATAACTTTACAACTTGGTTTGGTGTTGTGTTTATTGGCATTTGTATATTAAATGCAATAGGACAGGATGATAAAAATTTACTCATTAGTTTACTATCATTCGATGTTGTATTTAGTAGTCTAGTATACAATGATACGATTAGACCTTATATATTTAACGAAGAGCAATTCACATTAATAGGCTATTTTATTCGGGTTGGATTAGGGATGATATACGGAGCAGTTATAGATTTAATAAAGTATGTCAGTATAAGTACCAAAAAGCATAATGTTTCCAAGTCCTTGTAGTATAATATTTACTACAAGGTTTTTTAGTTAAAGGAGATATTGGGATGAACGCATTTACAGACCCGATTGCAGATTATATTCATTTTATTCGTGTAGAGCGGCAATTATCTGACAATACACTCGCATCATATAAGCGTGATTTAGATAACTACGCCCTGAATTTACAAGACCAGCAACAATTAACTTCTTTTAATGCTGTTACACGTCAACATATACTTCTACATTTAGAGGAATTGCGTACGCAAGGAAATTCAGCACGTACAGTTGCTCGACATATTTCATCAATTCGGTCATTTCATCAGTTTTTACTACGTGAAAAAGTGACAACAACAGATCCTACTGTCCATCTTGAAATGCCGAAAATTGAACAAAAGCTTCCGAAAGTACTTTCTATACAAGAAATTGATGCATTAATTGCCGCACCTAACCGTGGCAAACCACAAGGAATACGTGATGTAGCAATGTTAGAATTGCTTTATGCTTCTGGGATGCGTATAAGCGAGCTGGTAGACCTCGATTTAGAAGATGTCCATTTAACGATGGGCTTCGTTCGTGTATTTGGTAAAGGTGGGAAGGAGCGTATTATCCCACTTGGCAAAGGAGCTATTGAAGCATGTAAAACGTATTTAGAGCGTGCCCGCTATGAACTACAAGGAAAGTATCCAAAGACAGATGCGTTTTTTATTAACCAAAGAGGAAAACGACTAACTAGACAAGGGTGTTGGAAACTGCTGAAAGAGCATGCGCAGAAAGCTAATATTCATCATGAGCTTACACCACATGTTCTGCGCCATTCTTTTGCGACACATTTAATTGAAAATGGAGCTGATCTTCGTGCAGTACAGGAAATGCTCGGTCACTCCGATATTTCTACAACACAAATTTATACCCATGTGAGCAAAACAAGACTATCAGAAGTGTATAAACAATTCCATCCTCGGGCATAAAATCAAAAAGGATTATGAAATATCAAGGTTAGCAAGAAAAAATAATTTAAGTCGGATGTCTGACCTTTATTTCTGAAATATTTTTGGTAAAATAGTATTTGTAAGAAAGAGGAGGACGTTTTTAATATGAAACCGTTTAAAAAAATACATGTCATCGTTATGGACTCAGTTGGTATTGGTGAAGCACCTGACGCTGATAAATTTGGTGACGTAGGATCGCATACATTAGGACATATCGCACAAAAAATGAATGGATTAACAATGCCTAATATGGCTACATTAGGCTTATCAAATATTCGTGAATTACAAGGTATAAAAAAGGCTGAACAACCGACAGCTTTCTACGGTATGATGCAAGAAGCGTCTGTTGGCAAAGATACGATGACAGGTCACTGGGAGATTATGGGCTTAAACATCGACAAACCGTTTAAAGTATATCCTGAAGGTTTTCCAGCTGAATTAATCGCTAAATTAGAAGAACAAACAGGACGTAAAGTATTATGCAACTTGCCATATAGTGGTACAGCTGTGCTTGAAGATTACGGCAAAGAGCATATGGAAACAGGTGCAATTATCGTTTATACATCGGCAGACCCTGTATTACAAATTGCTGCACATGAGGAAATCGTACCTTTAGAAGAACTATATAAAATTTGTGAAATCGCACGTGAATTAACATTAGACCCGAAATATCTAGTTGGTCGTGTAATTGCACGTCCTTTTATTGGTACTCAAGGCAACTATATACGAACTTCAAACCGTCATGATTATGCATTAACACCATTTGGCCGTACGACAATGGCAGAGATGAAAGATGCTGGCTTAGATGTCATTGCGATTGGTAAAATTTCTGATATTTTTAATGGTGACGGGGTAACAGATGCAATTCGAACTAAAAATAATACAGATGGAATGGATAAAATGGTGGAAGTTGTGCACCGTAATTTCCACGGTATAAGCTTCCTTAACTTAGTTGATTTTGATGCTAATTTTGGTCATCGTCGTGATCCAATCGGGTACGGTGAAGCATTAGAGGAATTTGATCGCCGTTTGCCAGAAGTATTAGATGCATTAACAGAAGAGGACTTGCTTATTATTACAGCTGATCACGGGAACGATCCAACATTCCCTGGAACAGACCATACACGTGAATACGTACCATTAATTGTTTATTCGCCACGCTTTAAAGCAGGTGCTGAGCTACCACTGCGTGAAACATTTGCAGATATAGCAGCTACAATTGCAGAAAATTTTGGCGTTAAAGCGCCTGAATTTGGAACGAGCTTCTTAGGAGAGCTGAAATAAGGAGGACACTTTAATGAGAATGGTGGACATTATTGAGAAAAAACGTAATGGCGAAGCACTGTCAACAGAGGAGATTCGCTTTTTCGTAAATGGCTACACACAAGGAGAAGTGCCGGATTATCAAGCAAGCGCCTTATGTATGGCAATTTATTTTCAAGACATGAATGACCGTGAACGAGCTGATTTAACGATGGCAATGGTCGAATCGGGTGACCAAATTGAGCTGTCTAACATTGAAGGAATTAAAGTTGACAAGCATTCTACGGGTGGAGTAGGCGATACGACAACATTACCACTTGCTGCTATGGTTGCTGCTGTAGGCGTACCAGTAGCAAAAATGAGTGGTCGTGGTTTAGGACATACAGGTGGTACAATTGACAAACTTGAATCGATTGACGGTTTCCATGTAGAACTTTCAAACGAGCAGTTTGTCAAACAAGTAAATGATATTAAAATGGCGGTTATTGGACAAAGTGGTAATTTAACGCCCGCGGATAAAAAATTATATGCATTACGTGATGTAACAGGAACTGTATCAAGCATTCCGTTAATCGCGAGCTCTATTATGTCGAAAAAAATTGCTGCTGGAGCAGATGCAATTGTCTTAGATGTAAAAACGGGCGACGGCGCATTTATGAAAACGGTAGAAGATGCAAAGCTATTAGCTGAAGCAATGGTGCAAATTGGCAATAATGTCGGGCGGAATACTATGGCAATTATTTCAGATATGAGTCAACCACTTGGCTATGCAATTGGTAATGCGCTTGAAGTGAAAGAAGCAATTGATACATTAAACGGTGAAGGACCAGCTGATTTAAATGAGCTATGTTATACATTAGGTTCTCAAATGGTCGTGCTTGGCGGAAAAGCAAGTACAATTGAAGAAGCGCGTGAAATGCTTGAAGAGGTTGTAGCAAATGGTGCAGCTCTTGAAGTTTTGAAGAAATTTATCACAGCGCAAGGCGGTGACGCTTCTATTGTTGATGAACCATCGAAATTACCACAAGCGAAATTTATTACAGAAGTTGTTGCAAAAGAAGCAGGTTACGTGGCGAAAATCGAAGCGGAAGACATCGGTACAGCAGCGATGCTTTTAGGAGCCGGACGCGCTACAAAAGAATCAGAAATCGATTTAGCAGTTGGTCTAGTGCTACGTAGAAAAGTAGGCGATTATGTCGAAGCTGGGGAATCTTTAGTAACAGTTCATGCAAATAGTGAAGATATTAATGAAGTAATAGAAAAAATATACACGCATATCCATTTATCGAAAGATCCAGTAGTAGCACCGAAATTAATCGAGGCAATTATTACAAAATAGCATCATTGACACCATCTGAAAGAGAACTCTTTTAGGTGGTGTTTTTTTATCGGTGAGAAGAATCCTACACCCTGATTAGATGCGAATGGTTTGTCAGCGGAAGTCGGTAAGAACAATTTCTTCTCTACTACAGGGGAGGCAATTGATCAGGCGATTTATGCAATTCATCGTGAAAAATGTCAAGGGTGTAGACATTTTGCGTTTAGAGAATGTCAAGAGCTTTCCAATTCAATAGCAAATTAAAATAAAGCCTATAAAATTAGAGTCTTTCTAATTATATAGGCTTTTTTATGTTTAAAAAAACCAACTTTCTCCCATACTGCCTATAGAAATCTTGCCGTATTTTCACTACTTATACCGAAACTTCACTAGTTTTGTCACTCGCAAAGGAAACATAGAATGCATGTAGAATAAGCGAATGACGAGGAGGCGAAATGAATGAATTATGATATTTCGATGTATACAGGTCAAATTGCAATTATCCGGTTATACGGAGAACTTGACCACCATGAAACCGAAAAAATACGCGCACACATTTCAAAAACGATTTTACAAGGCCAATTAACGACTGTGATTTGGAATTTAGCACATTTGCAATTTATGGATAGTTCAGGTGTCGGACTAATATTAGGAAGAATGCGAGAACTACGTGCGGTAGATGGACAAACGATAATATTAAATCCTTCTGCGACGATGCAAAAAATATTTCAATTTTCAGGTCTAGCACCATATGTTATGCAAGCAGATGAACAAACAGCAATTTTGCATGTAAGGGGGATTGTTAATGGATAACGAAATGACATTATCATTTGTCGCGAGAAGCGAGAATGAAAGCTTAGCAAGAATGGCAATAATGAGTTTTATAGCTCAACTAGACCCAACAATCGATGAGTTATCTGAAATAAAAACGATTATTTCTGAAGCCGTTTCGAATGCCATTATCCATGGCTATGAAGGGGATGAGCGCGGAATCGTAACAATGCATGCAGTTCGCTCTGGCGATACGATTCAAGTATCGATACAAGATTTTGGACAAGGTATTGCTAATGTTGAACAAGCGATGGAGCCGCTTTATACATCGAAAGCAACGTTAGAACGCTCTGGTATGGGCTTTACGATAATGGAAAGCTTTGCAGATGAGCTAGCAGTAGATTCAGCAATTGGAGAAGGGACAAGTATTACGTTTACGAAAAAAATATCGTCTGTTCGCACACCAGTTATGTAAAGGGGAGGTGAGGACAATCGAACAGCCGACTGATGTGTTGTTAACGCAAGTTGAGATGAGAGAGCTCATTAAGCACTCTCAGCAAGGGGATATTGAAGCAAGAAAACGAATGATAGAAGGAAATACCCGGCTTGTTTGGTCGATTGTACAGCGCTTTTCTTCGCGCGGTGTAGAGCTAGAAGATTTATTTCAAATTGGCTGTATCGGCTTAATGAAATCAATTGATAAGTTTGATTTATCATATGAAGTGAAATTTTCAACATATGCAGTACCAATGATTATTGGGGAAATACAGCGATTTTTACGGGATGACGGGATGGTGAAAGTAAGCCGTTCTATACGAGAGCTTAATTTCAAAATCCGACATGCAACTGATGACTATATGAAGACGCATGAAAAACCACCTTCAATTTCTGAGCTGGCTGAGCGAATAGGTGTCACACAGGATGAAATATTAATTGCCGCTGATGCGATGAGGGATCCTGCTTCCTTGCATGAACAGCTATTTGAAAATGATGGGGATTCGATTACGTTGATGGATCAGATGCGCGATGAAAAGTCACAGTTACCTTTTGATTATATACCGCTCAAGGAAATGCTGACGAAGCTTGATAAACGTGAACAGTCAATCATTTACTTACGGTATTTTGCTGATTTAACTCAAACTGAAATCGCCGAACGTTTAGGGATTTCTCAAGTACAAGTATCGCGTCTTGAGAAAAAAATACTTGCTCAGCTGAAACGATGGATGGATGTAACAACTACAAAGAAGACGGTGAATAAATGACAAATAAGCTTTTTACATCTTTAGATGAAGCAGAACGATTTTTAAAAGCGAAATTTGGTGTTGATGAGTCTTTTGATGTATGTATTAAACGAGTATACATTAAAAACATGAAAGCACTTTGTGTCTATATATCGGGTTTAGTAAGTGGCGATACTATAACGGAACTGCTCTCCAATTTACAATTTGAAGAGGATGAAGATATTGCAGATGAAGAAGCCTATTTTTTCGCCCATTTTAACTTTTATGGCACAGATAAAATGGAATCTATCGAAGATTTTTTATTAGCAGTTCTAAGTGGCCGTATTGGGTTTATAACGGAGAATGGCTTTTGCTATGGATCAGAATTCCGAAATTATCCAGGTCGCAATCCAGAGGAACCTGACAATGAGAAAGTAATTCGCGGTTCTCGTGATGGTTTTGCAGAAAATATTATTCAAAATGTTGCACTAATTCGTAGACGTATACGAAGCACTGAATTACGTTTTCAAATGTTTCAAATATCAAATGTAGGAAAAACTGATGTGTCCATTTGTTATTTAAATGACATCGTGAATACCGATCATCTACAATGGGTTCGCGAGCGCTTTAAACAAATTGATCATGACGGATTAACGATGGCAGATAAATCGTTAGAAGAATGGCTATTTAAACAAAAATTTCATCCACTGCCGTTCGTTCGTTATTCAGAAAGACCCGATATTGTAGCGGCTCACTTATTAGAAGGACATATAGCTATTGTTGTCGACACGTCACCGTCCGTTATGTTAATGCCGGTGACGATGTTTCATTTATTGCAGCACGCTGAGGAGTATAGGCAAGCGCCATTAATAGGCTCAATGATGCGCTTATTACGTTATATGGCAATGATTTTAAGTCTTGTTCTATTACCTCTATGGTATATTCTTTCTACAGATAATCATTTGCTTCCGGAAAATTTATCATTTTTAGGTGTCGCAGAACCGTCAAATGTACCGTTATTTTTGCAAATTATTATAGCGGATTTAGGTATTGAATATTTGCGTATTGCAGCCATTCATACACCGACTCCTCTATCGACCGCTATGGGATTAATTGCAGGAATAATTATCGGGCAAATTGCAATTGACGTAGGACTCTTCTCTAGTGAAGTTGTATTGTATACAGCAATTGCAGCTATATTTACATTTGCAATTCCGAATTATGAGCTAAGTGTTTCGATTAAGGTGTTTCGTATCTTTATACTAATTATGACTGCTATACTGGGGATAAATGGATTATTTATTTCGTTATTTATTGTTTTTTCGTATTTATGTTCACTGCGTCCGATGCAAGTGCCATATATGTGGCCGCTCGTTCCATTCTTTCCAAAAGCCTTCTTACGTGTAATTATCCGTTTCCCAATGTCCGACGATGCGCCTAGGCCGTTTGTAGTCGGCGCAAAACAGCGGAAACGTGTTTGAACGTACATTGCACACGTCTCTCTCCTATGTTAAAGTTCAACATATAATATTTTGCGACTTTTGAGAAAATTTAGTTGCGAATGACTGATAGAGGAGAGAGATGAATGCATTTATATGGGACACAGAGCTTTACTGAAGAAGGGCATTTAGCGATTGGTGGAGTAGATACTGTAGAACTTGCGAATCACTACGGTACACCACTTTTTGTATATGATACAGCGCTAATTCGCAAGCGTGCGCGTGGATTTATTAATACGTTTAAAAAATTAGGCGTAAAAGCAGAAGTAGCTTACGCATCAAAAGCATTTTCGTGTATAGCTGCCTATCAATTAGCAGCACAGGAAAATTTATCGTTAGACGTTGTATCGGGTGGTGAATTATATACGGCTATTAAAGCGGGTTTTCCAGCTGAACGCATTCACTTCCATGGCAATAATAAATCAGTTGCAGAGCTAGAGCTAGCGTTTGACACTGGCATTGGCTGTATCGTTGTTGATAATTTTTACGAAATTGCACTGTTAAAAGAAATTTCTGAAGCAAAAAAACAGCCAATGCGTATTTTATTACGTGTAACGCCAGGTGTTGAAGCGCATACACATGATTTCATTACAACAGGTCAAGCGGATTCAAAATTTGGCTTTGATTTAAATAACGGCCAAGCTGATCGTGCTTTTGCACAGGTAATTGGTCACGAATATATACAGCTACTAGGTTTACATTGCCATATCGGTTCTCAAATTTTTGAAACGGATGGCTTTAGCTTAGCGGCAGGCAAGCTTATGAAAAAAATCGGAGAATGGAAAGAACAGCATAACTTTGAATGTTCGGTACTAAATTTAGGTGGTGGTTTTGGTATTCGTTATACAGAAGAAGATAAACCACTTGAGCCTCACATTTATGTTGAAGAGATGATAAAGACTGTACAAGCTGAGACGTCTGCGCTAAAATTAGCAATGCCGGAGATCTGGATTGAGCCGGGTCGTTCACTTGTTGGCGATGCAGGAACATCTCTTTACACTATTGGTTCTCAAAAGACAGTACCGGGTGTACGTGAATATATTGCAGTTGATGGTGGTATGAGTGATAATATTCGTCCAGCATTATATGATGCGAAATACGAAGCGGTTCTAGCAAACAAGGCGAACGAAGCAAAGGACAGTACATACACTGTTGCTGGGAAGCTTTGTGAATCAGGCGATAAATTAATTATCGACGCACCACTACAAAAAGCGAACCCAGGCGATATTTTAGCGATGTTCTGTACAGGTGCATACGGTTATTCAATGGCTTCAAACTATAACCGCGTACCTCGACCAGCTGTAGTATTTGTAGAAGCGGGTGAACATCAGCTAGCAATTAAGCGTGAAAGCTATGAAAATATCGTACAAAATGATCTCCCGTTAACATTAAAAAAGGATGATAAATAGTTGAATATTTCGAAGTGGAAGTTATTAGCAGGCTTTTCTGTTTTCTGTTTTTTATGGGCGATTTTATATATTTTCGTGATTATTCCTGTGTTTTTAGTTGACTAACGCTTGTAAATTTATGTCATTGCCTTTTTGCTTATCGTTATGGTAGGATGTGCAATGATAGAAAATGAGGGAATGTTGACATGCTAGTAAGATATAAAAAAGCTCTGGAAAAAATTGCGATGGGTTTACTATCGTTCATGCCGCAAGAGAAAGATGTCAAGCGCTTAATGGAAACGATACAGCAATATGAGCAAGAAGATGACTGGATTTTATATTTGTGGAAAAAGGGAGAGGAGTATGTAGGGATTGTTGGTATACTAGCAGAAGATGCAGTGGCAACAATTCAACATATTACGGTAATTCCATCGTATCGTGGTGAAGGTATTGCACTTAAAATGCTTCAAGAATTACGCGAGCTTGGCCAATTTAAAACGCTTCAAGCAAACGAGGAAACAGAACCTTTTTTACAAAAATATATACCTATACTAAAAGAAGACGAAAAGTAATATTTATTGTAGACAAAGTCATTTTTGGCTTTGTCTACACTTATTTCTAGGATACATATTATTAATGGAAAATCGCCAATACTGTCATGAAAGCACCTTTCAACAGTAAAAGAAGCAGACGTTATTAGTGCCGTCTGCTTCTTTTATTTGCCTCCCGCTCGGCGATTATGGCAGAACGATCTCGCAGCTTATGTTTATCTATTAAATAGGCTAAGTCATGTGGCGTGAGATCCTTTATTTTTTGAGTGACTACTTCTAGTAAATGAGCGTTTGTAATTTGAATTTTAAATGAAATAAATGTTTGGCCAGAATGGATATTCTGTATTGCGAGTTCGATATCTTCATATAATGCTTGCATATCGAGATAGTCAAAAAAAGGGCTTTTTGCGTTTTTCTTTAGTAGTGTTAGAGACTTGTTTAAAACACGGTATGCCCCCTGTTCATTTCCGCGTCGCCAATGATACATTGCTGTAGCGAGCTGCACAAAACCGACAAGTGCATGCTCTTTATTTCCGGGTGCTTCTATTTTCCAGTACTCTTCTAACACTTCATGGCATTCAAAATAATCTTGATTGCCGTTAAAATATGTACAATAATCAACAAACAACGGATGAAACGATGGATGCATTGTTATCACCTTTCCTTTATACTAATAACGTTAAAATAAATTATAATAAATTTTTTCATGAATCTCGACAAGAAACGACAGGTGGTAGTAATATGTCCTATGAAGTAAAGTTAGATGCTTTTTCCGGACCACTTGATTTATTATTACATTTAATAAATCGGCTGGAAATTGATATATATGATATTCCCATGGCGGAACTGACAGCGCAGTACATTAACCATATACATGCAATGCAAGTGCTTGAGTTAAACGAGGCGAGCGAATATTTAGTAATGGCTGCTACGCTACTAGCTATTAAAAGTAGAATGTTATTGCCGATCCATGAAGGTGAAATGGATGAAACGGAATTTGAAGTTGATGGATCAGACCCTCGTGATGAGTTAGTAACGCGCTTAATCGAATATAAAAAATATAGAGAAGCTGCAGCAGAATTACAAACATTAGAAGCAGAGCGGGCACAAGTATATACTCGTCCACCTACTGATTTATCAGAGTTTATGCCAGATGAGCAGCTAGCGCTATTTGAAGCAAACGTGAATGTATATGATATGTTAGGTGCTTTTCAAAAATTACTTCGCCGAAAGCAATTAAAAAAGCCGTTACAAACCCGTGTAGCGCGCCAAGAAATGTCAGTAAAAGAACAAATGACTGCGATTGTCAGCTCGCTCAAAAAAACAGGGGGACGCGCAAATTTTTCAGTGCTATTCCCTTATGAAGATAAGCCGACATTAATCGTAACATTTTTATCACTTTTGGAACTAATGAAGCGCCAAGTCATTTTTGTAGAACAACAAAATAACTTCGAAGATTTTACAGTACTTTTACAAAAGGAGGATATTGGCGATGAACTCGAAGAAATTATTGAGTAAAATTGAGGCTTTGCTTTTTGTCGTAGGTGACGAAGGTATGACAGCAAGACAGCTTTCGCAATATTTGGAAGTTGATTTAATGGATATAGAAGCAGGACTAAGTGAGCTTGAAACGCAATATAATGAGAATGAAGCGTGTAGCATTACATTAAAACAACTTGCTGGTACATATCAATTAACGACGAAACCAGAAATGGCAGATACGATAAAAAAGCTAGTAGAAAATCCAACAAGCCAAGTATTAACAACAGCTTCTATTGAAGTACTAGCGATTATTGCGTATAAACAACCTATTACACGTATTGAAGTGGAAGATCTGCGCGGTGTAAAAAGTGAAAGACCGATTCAAACACTTGTGTCACGTGCTTTAATTCAAGAGGTAGGGCGTGTAGAAGGGACAGGGCGTGCTATTTTATACGGTACGACGAAGGAGTTTTTAAATTATTTTGGTCTAAAAGAAATAACAGATTTACCGCCACTACCTGAAGGATATGACACTGAAGAGGAGCGAGAAACGGATTTATTTTTAACGAAATTCCAAGAAGCATTTAATGAGTAAAGGAGTGTACGTTTGAAAAAATGGCTACTAGTCATAGTGTTATTTTTGCTAATGCAACAGCCTGCACAAGCAGGGGGACACGCGTATGCGGTTATTGATGCAAAAACAGGTAGGTTGCTGTCAGGTACAAATGTAAATGACGAACTCCCAATTGCAAGCTTAACGAAAATGTGGACTGCGTTAATTGTTATTGAAAATAGTGATTTGAAAGATGTTGTCACCGTATCAGAGAAAGCATCATTAGCTGAGGGCTCTTCTATTTATTTGCAAGCAGGTGAAACATATACTGTTGAAACGCTATTATATGGGCTTATGCTGCGTTCTGGTAACGATGCGGCATACGCGCTTGCTGAGCATGTTGGCGGCTCAGTCGAAGGATTTGTACACTTAATGAATCAAAGGGCGCTTTTTGCAGGATTATCGCATACGAAGTTTACCAATCCATCGGGTTTACATCATGAGGAGCATTTATCGAGCGCCTACGATACAGCGAGAATGCTACAAATTGCTATGAAAAATAAAACGTTTAAAAAAATTGCTACAACAGTTGTGTATAACGGGAAGTACAGTTGGAAAAATAAGCATAAGCTATTAACGCAAAATAATGGAGCAATTGCAGGCAAAACTGGATTTACGAAAGTTGCCGGACGAACGCTCGCTACTTTTTTTGAGCGAGATCAAAAACAATTTATTGTTGTTACATTAAATGAATCAAATGATTGGCAAGTACATAATGCACTCGCAAATGATGTATATGCGAATTATGCTGAGCGTACGATTGTCAAAAAAGGAACATACTATGTTTCAGGAGAGAAAATTATTGTACAGGAACCAATTAAACTGCTTGCGACAAAAGATGAGGTAGAAACGTTGCGCCACGTAGTTTATTTACCGACGAATCCGAGCAATAAAAATGCTACTTGGTACGTGTATGATGAAGGGCGTCCAGTGCTTTCTGTTCCAGTCAAAAGAAAATGAGACAGCTTTTTTAAGCCGTCTTATTTTTTTATGTGACAAATTTGTAACTTTAATTGAACATACGTGATCGATTTAAGTTGTTTCTCTTTAATAATGAGAAAAAGTATGCCATAATTTTGAACAGATTCAAGCTTTGGCTAATTAGAAATTGTATACATTTAAAGTGCTTTAGTTCGAATAATCAATCAATCAATCAATGAGGTGAGCTTATGGAAAGATTACAAAAAGTAATAGCATACGCGGGTGTAGCATCACGCCGCAAAGCAGAACAATTAATTGTGGAAGGTAAGGTAAAAGTTAACGGTAAGGTTGTGAAAGAGCTTGGTACAAAAGTATCCAATTCAGACACAATCGAAGTGGAAGGCGTAAAACTCGAAAAAGAGGATAAAGTATACTTCCTACTATATAAACCAAAAGGCTATATTTCTGCTGTAACAGACGATAAAGGTCGTAAAACAGTAACGGATATTTTCAAAAAGCGTGTTCATCAACGTATATTCCCTGTCGGACGTTTAGATTATGATACGACAGGCTTATTGTTATTAACGAATGATGGAGAATTCTCGTACCAATTAACGCACCCGAAATTTAAAATCGATAAAACGTATGTAGCACGCGTAAAAGGTATACCTACGATTGAAGGTTTAAAAAAATTGCAGCGCGGAATTAAATTAGAAGATGGCAAGACCGCTCCAGCAAAAGTAAGTATGACTTCATTTGATGAGCAAGCAGGAAAAGCAATTTGTGAAATTACGATTCATGAAGGGAAAAACCGCCAAGTACGTCGGATGTTTGAAGCAATAGGCACACCTGTCGTAAAACTTAAGCGAGAACGTTTTGCATTCCTTGATTTAACAGGTTTAAACCCAGGTGAATATAGAGAGCTAACAAAACATGAAGTGAAATTACTACGTGTATTAGCAGAAACAGGGAAAATGGATTAACACTTACATCTTAGTGAAAACGTTCATAATTCATTCAAATGTGGTAATCAGTATGAAAACGTTCTTTGTTATAATTAAACAGAATGATACGTTTTCTAGGAGGATTATGCGTATATGGATAAGAAACAAAAAAGATCACTTACTCGCGGAATAATTTTAGTAGTGCTTGCTGCTGCAATTGCTTACACAGTATTTGCAACAGCAACGAAAGACAAAGTAAAAGTTTTAAAAGTTGGCGCAACAGCACCTGATTTTGAGCTTGTCGATTTAAATGGGGAAACTCATCGATTATCGGATTATAAAGGACAAGGTGTTTTTTTAAACTTCTGGGGTACTTGGTGTGAGCCTTGTAAAAAAGAAATGCCCGCTATGGATAGACAATATACTGCATTTAAAAATCAAGGGGTACAAACGTTAGCGATTAACATTGCCCAATCGGATTTTGAAGTACAAAAGTATATTAAAAATTTGGGCGTTTCTTTCCCTGTTGTTATTGATAAAACGAAAAGCGTTATGACAGCGTATAATATTTACCCGCTACCAACAACGATTTTAATTAGTCCAGAAGGAAAAGTTCAAAAAATTATTACCGGTGAAATGACTGAAGGACAAATCGCTTCTTATATGGAATCGATTAAGCCGGAATAGGAGTTTTACATGATGGAAAAAATCATTTGTACATGTAATCACGAAAACCCGGTTGGAACAAATCTTTGTGAAAAGTGTGGTCGTCCGTTAACAACGGAAGAGCAAGAGAAGAAGATTGTCGACATGCGATACGACGGCATAGCGATTCGCTCAAAAACGCATAATAAATCGATTATCGATAAAATTTGGAATTTCTTCTCCAGTGTGAAAATCGGGATTACATTAATTATTATTACATTGATCGCAGCATCTGTAGGTACAATTTTACCGCAAGAGTTTGCGGTAAGAGTATCATCTGAATCTGAAAAGGCTGCTTATTACACCGATGTTTATGGATGGTTTGGGACGCTTTATTATAATTTAGGACTTGCGGATTTATATTCGTCTTGGTGGTTCCAAATTATCGTAGGTATGCTAGGTATTTCAATTATTGTAGCTAGTATTGATCGCGGTTTTCCACTGCATCGTTCTTTAAAAAATCAGCGTGTTAAACGTCATATAAGCTTTATGAAGCGTCAACGCATTATTGCTGAAGGTCAACCCTCTCAAGATGGTGATAAAACACTAGATTTACTTGAACAAAAAATGAAAGATTTAAAATACAATGTACGTCGTGAAGATAATGCGATTTTAGCAGAGCGGGGACGATTTGCCCGTTATGGTCCATACATAAACCACGTAGGATTAATTGTATTTTTAGGCGCTGTAATGCTACGTCTATTACCAGGATTTTATGTTGATGAATCGATGTGGCTACCTGAAGGTGAAACACGAGCTATTACTGGAATGGACGGCTATTTCTTGCATAACGATCAATTCATATTAGAAACATATGATAATGATCCGCAAGGGGAGCAATTAAAGCAAGGTGTGAATGTTGTAGCAAAAAACTTCCAATCAAATGTTACGCTGTTTAAACAAAAAGAAGGCGCAGTAGCTGGTCAAACGTCGGATTTAGAAACAGTAAAATCATATGATATCCGTGTAAACCATCCACTAAAACATGATGGTTATGCCATTTACCAAATGGATTATCGTTTAAATCAACTAAAAACAATGTATTTTGATTTAGTAAATAAAGAAACAGAGAAATCATTAGGAAGGGTTAGCATCGACTTAACGAATCCACAAGATGAATATGTTATTGATGACAATACGAAAGTACAATTAATTACGTATTTATCTGATTTCGCAGGATTTAAAGATGGTGAACCGCAATCCGCATCTCCTAATCCGAATAACCCAGCATTTGTTTTCAAAATGTTTACTCCAGAAACACCTGAAGGAGAGACTAGCTTCGTAATGATTGGTCAAAAAGCATTGGAACCGCTAGGAGAAAATGAACACATGATGAAGTTTGCGGGTGTAGATACACGCAGTATGTCGGGGCTAACGGTTCGTAAAGATAAGACGATACCAATATTAGCTATCGGCGGTCTTATCTTTATGATTGGTGTTGTAATCGGTTCTTACTGGAATCATCGCCGTATTTGGGTAGAGCAGCTTGAAGATGGCTCAATTCGTCTTGCAGCTCATACGAATAAAAACTGGTTTAGCTTGAAAAAAGATTTAGATGGCTTAACTGAATTTGCTCATATACCACAATATACGGACCAGGCTGATTTAGAAAAAGTAGAGGTAGAAAAGGAAGGTGACAACATCTTATGAGTTTGTTAGATTTAAGCGGAAACTTACTATTTGCTGCATTCATCTGCTATTTGATTGCGACAATTTTCTTTGGCGGTGCGATTAAGCCAGCGAAAACAGGTGCAGCTCCAGCTCGTGCCGAACAATGGGGTAAGTGGGCCATTACTGTAACAATTATTGGTTTCATAGCGAATTTAGGTTACTTTATTTCTCGTTGGATTTACACGGGACACGCACCTGTAAGTAATATGTTTGAATTCACAACAGCATTTGGGATGTTTCTTGTAGCTTCATTTATCGTTATATACTTTATGTACCGAGTTGCAGCACTAGGTATTGTAGCATTACCGATCGCTATATTAATTATCGGTTACGCAGCAATGTTCCCGAAAGAAGTTAGCCCACTCGTACCATCACTACAAAGTCATTGGCTAACGATTCACGTAATTTGTGCGGCAATCGGGGAGTCCATTCTAGCGATTAGTGCAGTTGCAGGATTAATTTATTTATTAAAGCAAGTAGATTTAACGAAAAAATCTAAAGAACGCTTCTGGTTAGAAGCTGTTATGTTCTCATTAGTATTAGTTGTTGGTTTTGTAGTTTCATCGATTACATTCGGATTAATGGGCTACGAGGCAACTTACCAATATACAGATAAAGAAGATGTCAGCCGTGTAATTGTGTATGAAACACCAGCTCTTTTCGGGATGAATAACTATGTAGAGGTAGAGCTAGTCGATGCTGAAAAGAAAGTTTATGAGCCTGTAGCAGAAGCAAATCAATCATTTCAACCATTAGTTGAAATGCCAGCTATCATAAATGGGAAAAAATTATCAACTGTTGCATTCTCGGTATTATTCGGTACTATAATATATTTATTAATCCGATTAATTGGTCGTCGTTCTATTTCTGCGATGGTTCAACCGCTTGTGAAAAAAGTGAATTCACAATTAATGGATGAAATTGGGTACCGAGCAGTGTTAATTGGTTTCCCAGTATTCACATTAGGAGCGCTTATTTTTGCGATGATTTGGGCGCAAATTGCTTGGAGTCGCTTCTGGGGTTGGGATCCAAAAGAAGTATGGGCGCTTGTTACTTGGTTATTCTATGCAGCATTTTTACATTTACGCCTTTCAAAAGGTTGGGAAGGTAAGAAATCTGCATGGCTAGCAGTAATCGGTTTCGTTATCATTATGTTTAATTTAGTATTTGTTAACTTAATTATTGCTGGTTTACACTCATATGCAGCATAAAAGGGCAACGAGAAAATTGTAGAATAATTAGAGGAGTTGTCTGAAAAAGTATTTTCAGGTAACTCCTTTCCTTTTCATTTTGAGTATGAAATTGTACAATAGAAGTTGTAGAAAGCGAGAAAGGGGATACACTAGTGTCTGAGAATATTTCTGTCTTAATAGTAGATGATGAAGATCGCATTCGCCGTCTCTTAAAAATGTATTTAGAACGTGAAGGATATATAGTAGATGAAGCAGAAAATGGTAATGAAGCAATCGAAAAAGCATTTGAAAATGACTATCATTGCATTCTGTTAGATATTATGATGCCTGAAAAAGATGGTTTACAAGTATGCGCGGAAATCCGTGAAAAGAAAACAACACCAATTATTTTACTAACTGCAAAAGGTGAAGAAGCAAATCGTGTACAAGGGTTCGAATTAGGAGCTGATGATTACATCGTAAAGCCGTTTAGCCCACGTGAGGTCGTGTTACGTCTAAAAGCGATTTTGCGAAGGTCAGCAGCATTTGCACCTGTTTCAAGTCCTTCCGCTTCAAAAGATTTAGTCGTGTTCCCGCATTTAACAATTGACCATGATGCACACCGTGTTACAGCGGATGGAACTGAAGTTAACTTAACGCCAAAAGAGTATGAACTATTATACTTCTTAGCAAAATCACCAGATAAAGTTTTTGACCGTGAACAACTACTTAAAGAAGTATGGCATTATGATTTCTTCGGTGACTTACGAACTGTCGACACGCACGTAAAGCGACTGCGCGAAAAATTGAACCGCGTTTCTGAAAATGCGGCGAAAATGATCGTTACAGTATGGGGTGTAGGTTACAAGTTCGAGGTAGTCAATGAATAGAATATGGAATAGTATTGTCGGGAAGCTATGGGTAACCATATTGCTTCTCGTTTCATTTGTACTTTTTATTTTCACGGTATTTATGCTGGAGTTTTTAGAAAACTATCATAAGGAGCAGGCGGAAGATTCTTTGCGTCAAACAGCTGCAACAATAGCAAGTATAATAGAGGAACGTGCAACGGGAGATTCCCCTTATGAAATTATAAAAGATATTTTACATGATGAGACGAATGCGCTTATTGTAGAAAATCCTAATGATACCGTCCATGCGATCCAAGAAGGGATTAATCAGGAAAGCATTAAACAAAAGATTTTAGAAAATAAGGCATTTGAAAATATTTATGCATCAGATCAACCAATTTTAAAGGAAATGATGTTACCCTCGCAAACAGCCGAGAATAAGATGGAATCATATGTTGTGCTCGCCTTCCCGTTAAAGAGTAACAGTGCTTTACACGGAGCAGTATTTATTTACCAAAATCCAGATGCGATGCATGAAACGAGTGAGGAGACGACGAAAATTGTCTTTATTTCAGCGTTTATTGCTTTCGTACTAACGACGTTTTTTGCGTTTTTCTTATCGAGCCGTATTACGTATCCGCTTCGTAAAATGCGTGAACATGCTTTTGAAATTGCGAAAGGGCGCTTTGATTCACAAGTACCGATAACGCAAAATGACGAAATTGGTCAATTAGCTGTAGCGTTTAACCAAATGGGTCGCCAGCTAAAACATCATTTAGAAGTCATAAATCAAGAAAAAGAGCAGCTATCGAGTATTTTAACGTCAATGACAGATGCTGTTATTACTTTTAATCGAGATCGTACAATTTTAGTGAGTAACCCACCAGCAGACCGTCTCCTGCAAAAGTGGTTTATAACGAAGGGTTCGCAAAGTGCAACACCTCTGCCAGCCGAAATATATCATATGCTCGATCATGTTCTTGATTTTGAAGATAAAATTGAGGAAGAGCTAGAAATGGACGGGTCATATTATAGCTTTACGATAAGCCCGTTGTATAGCGCGGATTCAGTAAGAGGAGCGGTAGCTGTAATTCGAGATCAAACAGAGCAAAACCGTTTAGAAAAGCTTCGTTCCGATTTTATAGCAAACGTATCACACGAATTAAGAACACCTATTGCCATGCTTCAAGGATACTCAGAAGCAATTATTGATGATGTTGTTTCAAGTGAAGAAGAACGCAATGAAATGTTTAAAATTATTTATGATGAGTCTCAGCGTATGGGCCGTCTTGTGACAGACTTACTTGATCTTGCCCGTATGGAATCTGGCCATATGAGTTTATTTAAAGAGACAATACCACTCGTTCCGGTGTTAGAGCGTATGACGCAAAAGTTTGCCCAAGTAGCAAAGGAAAAGCAAGTAGATTTAATATTTGCACCTAATATACCGGAAGATGTGACGATTAGTATGGATGTTGACCGTATCGAGCAAGTGTTAACAAATTTAATCGATAATGCGATTCGTCACACACCTGTTGATGGTTCCGTCACAGTATTTGTAGAATATGAATTATCGTATGCAAAAATCCAAGTACGGGATACGGGAGTTGGGATCCCGAAAGATGATTTACCATATGTATTTGAGCGTTTCTACAAAGCGGATAAAGCACGTACACGCTCAAAAGGTGGTACAGGCTTAGGTTTAGCGATTGCTAGAAATATTGTCGAAGCTCATAATGGAAACATTTCTGTAAAGAGCGTTGAGAAGGAAGGAACAGCCTTTACATTTTATTTACCGTTATAAAAGCAGACTTTCTCATTTGTAAAATTTGTAATAAAATAAGGGTGTCTCAAATACTTTTGAGGCACTCTTATTTATTTGAAACTTTTTTAATATATTAACGACTAATAAGATGAGGACGGAGGTGGAATGGATGAAAGAATCCATTTTCCATCGATTATATGATGATTATCACCAAGATGTGTTTCAGTTCCTAATATACTTAGTGAAAAATCGGTCTGTTGCTGAGGATCTTTCCCATGAAGTTTATGTACGAGTGTTGAGGTCGTATGATCGATTTCAAGGAAATAGTTCTGAAAAAACGTGGCTTTTCTCAATTGCAAAAAATGTTGCTATTGATTATTTTCGAAAGAACATTGTGCGTGAACGCCATGCATTCGATACGTTTGATTGGGAAAGAGAACAGCTTGTTTCGACTATGCCTACACCAGAGCAATTTTTGGAAATGAGCGAAGAGATGCACGAGCTACTAGAAGCACTTGAACATTGTACCGGTGATCAAAAAATGGTCATTGTTATGCGGTATTTCCAAGAGCTATCTATATTGGAGACCGCTGAAATATTAGGTTGGACAGAAGGTAAAGTGAAAACAACACAGCATCGTGCAATAAAATCATTGCGATCGATATTACAACAAGTCGGAAAGGAGGCTAATTCATAATGAATGATAATAAATGGAATGAACAAGATATTGAGAGTTTACTAAAACAGGCACCAAAAATTCATGACAATCGTTCAAAGGAAGATGTCTTCGCTCGACTACAAGCAGATGGAGTTTTTGATGAGGAACCTTTAAAAAAATCACGGAAAAAATCAAGTATTTATATTGGTGGCATTACAGCTGCGATCTTAGCTTGTGCAATTGGCATTCCGTTGTTAAACTCGAATAACGAAGTTGAAGAGCAGTCAGCTGATATGGCTTCCTATTCTACTGAGGAATCTTCAGTTGGAAACAGGGCTAGAGATGTTGAAAATGATGCTTCACATGAAAACAATGCTGCTGATAATGCAATGACGATGCGAGCTAATGTAATGCCTAGTACATCAGCTATTTACGCAAATGAATTAGTAGACAATACCTTATTTACGATTGGTTTATTAGGTGACGACACAGAAAGTATTCCAGCAGCGATATTAATCCCTAATGAAAAAATACTTGAAGATTTCGGGAAGGAAAACCCTACACAAGTAGAAATGTACAATTATTATGCGCCGCTACTCGATGAGGAAGGCTTTGCATTTAATGATTATCACCCGTATAAGGGAGAAATTATTGAACGTGGAAATACAGTTGTTCATATTTTACCGGAAGGGCATGGTTACGATGTTGCTTCAGGCACAATGGCACAATATACAGGTTCCCTAATAGATACATTTAAAAATTATGAAAAAATTAAATACGAGCAACAAGATGGTAATCCTGTTACATTTAGCGAAGCAGGTGAGCCAAGTAAACTAGTTAAAGTTGAAGAACGGTTAAAATTTAATTACTATTTATTTAACCAGCGTGGAATTAATTACTTAGTTCCGCAAATACGGAGTTCCTTTGTAGATGCTAAAACGGCAATTGAAGCGATGCCTGACCATCTTAATGATGTTTTCCAATCTGCCATTATAGATGGCATTAATTATGAAGTAGAGGAAAACGAGACAGTACATGTTACCTTTACCGAACCACTGGATTTAGCGTCATATGATACTGAACGTGTTCTGCATATGATTGAAGCTATTTTGCTAACTGCAGCAAATTTTAACAAGCAAGTGGTCTTTGAAAACATCGTGCAAACAGAGTGGCAAGGTTTTAATTTTAATAAACCATTGCCAATGCCTATTGCTGCAAATGAAGTACCAATAGAAATCATTCGGAATCATTAGATAATAATTCCGAGCAAAAGGGTTTACTTTTTATGGTTTTATTTTATAATAGATATTGTAACAACTAATTTAATATTGATTCATCTTCGGGGCAGGGTGTAATTCCCGACCGGCGGTAATAGAAATCGCAATCTCTGACCATTTACTTGGAGGATATTGCAGCAGTATTTCTCGAGCCCGCGAGCCGCTTTTTAAGTGTGCAGGATTTGGTGCAATTCCAAAGCCGACAGTATAGTCTGGATGGGAGAAGATGAAGGTACGGTCGTCATTTTTCGAAAATGCCGTATTTTTCCGTATGCGTGCAAAGTTTATTCTTATTTGTAGATAACTTTGATTTCGCATAGGCTTTTTAAAGGTTTGGAAAAATACATGAATTAGACCTTATTTAAGTGTGCCTATTTCTCCCTTATACAAATTTTGTATAAGGGTTTTTTCGTGAATGCACGGACTGTCCTTTCTTCTTGCGAGATAGAATCAGCAATGAGGAGAGATTTTTATGCGCAAGCAAAATTTGAAGTTACGGTCATTCGTAACAATCGCCATGTTAAGTAGTATTTCATTTGTTTTAATGCTACTAAACTTTCCACTACCATGGTTCCCAGTGTTTCTACAAATTGACTTTAGTGATGTGCCTGCATTAATCGCAGCTATCACAATGGGACCAATTGCTGGTATTTTAGTAGAGTTAATTAAAAACATTTTAGATTGGATTTTTTCAGGTGCGCCAACAGGTGTTCCAGTAGGTCATATGGCGAACTTTATGACAGGTATTTTATTTGTGTTACCAGTACATTACATTTATAAAAAATTCAGCTCTGTAACAGGCTTAATCGTAGGTTTAGTTATTGGTACAGTAACGATGTCAGTAGGTATGAGTGTATTAAATTATTATGCATTCCTACCGATGTACACATACTTCCTTGGCTGGGGTTCTTTTGATATGTACGAAACAATTGTGCTCGGTATTTTACCATTTAACATCGTTAAAGGCATTATGCTAATGGTTATTGCAGTGTTGCTATTCCGTACGATGAAAGTTTGGATAGACAACCAACGTGCGCAATATTTATCATAAAATACGGCCCGTATTTATTTTAGTACGGGTTGAGACTGTAGACAAACTCAAAAATTGGGGTTTGTTTACAGTCTTTTTTCTTGGGTTCCTCGTCAAATGTTGATGGGGAATGATTAGTTTCACTGTGAAGGATGTTTATTTTCTCTCATGTTTATCGAGCATTGAAAAAAGTCCGTTTTTCCCTACATTAGCGAGTACAAGAACGAAAATTGTTCTTGTACTCGCTTTTTCTCTGATGTCATTTATTTCCATTACGGTGGCCGCTATCCGCAGGCACAAAAATGGATTTTCCGCTTGTGCGACTGCGGACGCTAAAACTATCGTCGCAATAAACGTTGAACATGATCCCACGGGCGAAAAGCGGGCTGCCATGGGCGAAAATTGGGTTCCCATGGGCCAAAATTAACCTCCCACGGGCGAATTGTTACTTTTGTAAGGGGGGATAGTAACTATTTGTTCAGGGATTTCATAATAAATAACTTTCTGTAGTTTCGTCCCTATGCTTTAAACAATGCAAAGCAGCAAGGTAAGCAAATGTCATACCCGGTCCCAATGTAGCACCTGGCCCTGGGTAGGATTCCCCCATAATCGAGGCAGAACAGTTACCAGCTGCATACAAACCTTCGATTGGTGAACCATCTTCTTTCAAGACTCTCGCGTGTTCGTCAATAATTACACCACCTTTTGTGCCGATATCACCTGGGAATACTTTCAACGCGTAATAAGGTGGGTTTTCAATTTTATCTAAGTTTGGATTTTTCAATGTAGGATCTCCGTAATAACGATCATACGGATGATCGCCACGGCCGAAATCTTCATCCTTGCCATTTTCAGCGAATGTATTAAAAAGATTGAGTGTTGCTTTTAAATTCTCTTCTGGAATACCTGTTTCGCTTGCTAATTGGTCGATAGATTGGCCAACTTTTACAATCCCTTCACTATACCAAGCTTTAGGAAAATCTTGTTTGGGAAAAAGACCCATAAACAAATAGCGGTTTTTTGTTTGCTTATCAACAATTAACCAAGAATGTATCGCTTTGTTGTTTGTTTTTTCGTTATGCACGTGCATTTTATCAATAAATTCATGGTAAGGAATCGCTTCATTCAAATAACGATTGCCGTTTTGATCGACTATAATCATACTCGGTATTGCGCGGTCCGCAACTAAAAAGTACGGTTTTCCATTATGGTCTAAAACGGATGGTGCCCCCCAAACGCGCTCCATTAAATCTAATTTTGCTCCAAGTTTTTTACTCGGTTCTATAATGTCACCAGTTTGTCCAGGAGGGGAGGAGGACCACGCTGCGTTTGTTGGCTTCGGTAAATATTGCTCTCGTTTTCCTTGATTTTGTGAGAAGCCACCAGAAGCTAAAATAACGCCATGCTTTGCTTTTAGTTGCATCTCTTGACCGTCTTTTTCTATTAATAAGCCAACAACACGATTGTCTTCTACTATATAATCTTTAAAGGCTGCATTTAACCAAATTTCTCCTCCAGCATCGCGATAGGCAAGGGCAAGACGTGCGATTAACGCAAGACCAAGTGAAGCATATTGTGCACCTGTTAGCTTTGATTTGATTAACCTCATCCCCAGTTTTAATGAAGTCATTTTCCCGACCGTTGTGCGCATTATCATGTTTACCTTATGGAATTCTTGACCGGTCATCGTAAATCCTTTTGTCGATAAAGTAGGCTCTTTTAAAAGAGGTTGCAATTCTTTTAATAAGTTTAAATCGACTATTTCTGGTTCAATCGAGCGTCCATTTGGTGCGCCACCAGGAAAATGGGCATAATAATCGGAATATCCTTTTGCATATTTGAAGCGCATATAATGTGTTTGTTCGTGAAAGTATCGTAGCATTTCCGGGCCTTTTTTTAAGTAAGATACTTTTAATTGGTCTGGTACGCGGTCGCCGATAGTTGCATCCATGTACATTTTCGCTTGTTCATAACTATCTTGTACGCCCGCTTCTTCTAAATAAAGATTGTTTGGTATCCATACCCCGCCACCTGATAACGCAGATGCACCACCAAATCGATCTTCCTTTTCTATTATTAGAGTAGATAATCCTTTTAATTGTCCTGTTAAGCCTCCTGCAAAGCCAGTTGCACCTGAACCTACTACTAGAATGTCATATTCCTTTTCCCACTTCATGTCATCACCCTCAATTATCGGAATTTTGTTTATATAATATATTATGTTTGTGAAGCAGGTTAATAGAAATATAAAGTAGATATTTTCCTGGAAATAGGAAAGAGGATTGCAACATCAAATTGTGCAATCCTCTTTCGTCTATTTAGATGTAATTCCAAGTTCATTTTTAAGACATGTAACATTTGCTTCGTGATAATCTTTCATACTTTGCAAATAGCGATAATGACCTATAAATGAGTTTGCTTCTGTTGACTGCTGTTCAATTATCGCTTGGCGCAAGTTTAAAATATAGCGTTCTGCTTCTGAAATACGCGCCGTCATAGCTACTTGTTCAGTCGTGACATGTCCATGTCCAGCAACTAGAAGAGAAATTTTATGTTTCTTTAGGATTTCCTTCGCTTTATGCAATGTTTGCAAGTAAGTAGTGCTGCTATCATAAATATAAGGGAACTCAATATCTGATAAATAATCCCCCGCAATGAAAATGCCAACCGGTTCTACAATTGTAAATATCCCGTCTTTCGTATGACCAGGGGCTGTATAAAATGATAGCTTAGTTTCACCAATTTGCAATGATTGTGTATCTTCGGCAATGATATCTACATTTGGATACACTAGGTCGTACGAGCGATCTACATAATAGAAATCATCGAATGTTCGAATTTGGCTCAGTACCGATTCAGGGTCAGGGTGTTCTGTAAACGCGCGACTAGCGATGACCTTGGCATCAGGAAAAGCACCATAGCCTAAAATATGATCATAATCAGAATGAGTAAACAGTAAATATAAGGGGCGATTATGTCTCCGTTGTTCTACAAAGTTTTGTATTTCTTTAATTTCAGCAGGTAACCACGTTGGATCGACAACTAGTATACAATCAGCTGTTTCAACGACAGTAGATGTTGTTTTAAATAACTGGCTTTCGAAAACAGTCACTCGTTCGGTTTGATATTGAATCATTACTTCACCTCTTTCTTTTAGCATAATACATTTTGGATGTGTATTGGAAGGAATTCGATAATGACTAAAACTAAAACTATAGGTGCTGCCTCTGATGAACCGATCAACCATTTTATGTAAAAAATCATTTATCTATATATTTTTCGATAATCGATTTTTCCATGATCATCAAAACCTATTCCAGCAAATGGGCTATCATCGCGAATATAGAAATGGTGCTGTCGATGTGATAAAAATTTTAAGACAAATGCATCTACCATTAGATCTTCTACTTCATTTAACCACCCTAAAGCTTCTTCATCATTCCACGTTAGTTTCGCTTGTTTCAATAAGCTTTTGACTTGTTCATCCTCCATAAAGGCTTTTAATGCGAACTGATTCGATTCGTATGCATGTAAAAGAGCGAGGATATGATCTTGCCCAATTGCAATTCCCCCGACGAATAGATCGTAATGATCTGCAACATAACGAGCATCGGAACGAATAGGGGCAAGTTCTGAGCTATGAGGAATATTGTTCGCTGTTAAAAAATCGCTTAATATTTTTGCTTCTCGTAAATGATTAGCTCCTGGACGAATTTGTTGAATACCAATACGTAAGTGTGGGAAGTGATAGTCATTTAATGAATTACGAACTAAATGCTCACGTTTCTTTGAAGTCATAAAGCTATGTGCAACCGTTTCACCTTGCTCAAATAAACAGTAGCTTAATGGATCAATTGCCTCAAATAATGCTTGTCGAAAATTCACATCTTGTAACGAACCATTTGTGGCATTGAGTAAAATGAAATCAGCACCTTGCTCTTGATAAGTGATCTTTTGTTGTGAAATATATTCTGCATATGGTTTAGGAGATACGCCAAATTTAAATTCTTCTGGTGTATGTATGACTTCTACTTCATCAATCCAAGGGCGTTCTTTAAAATACTTTGGAAAAGTAGTTAAACGCATTAATGATTCATTCATCTCTTTTACATAAAATGGACCACAACCGATTGGCATCCCTTGTGCACCGGCTTCTATCCATTTGGCAGGTACAATCGATAATTTATAAGTGCTCAAAAATCTCGGAAATAGTGTATTCTCTTCGGATAATTTTATTTCTAGATGATAAAGACTTGTTGCACTAATAGACGAAATTTCTACCATATTTATTAGATGTTTTGCTCGTTTTAATGACGCAACAACATCAGTGCTTGTTAATTTTGTACCGTCGTGGAAAAAGACATCTTTCCTTAGAGTAAAAGACCATTGCTTTGCATCATGTGAATGATATCCATATACTAGATTCGGCTTTGCTTCCTTTGTTTTTTCACAGTACGTAAAGAGGGGCTCGTGAACTTGATTATAAAAATGCATGTCGTGCCGCGATAATCCATAAATAGGATCTACATTTAACGCTACATTCCAGTAAGGGTATCGGAAACTATCAAGGGTATTGTTATTTGAGAATCCGTAACGATCATTTAACCATTGTTCAACTTGTGGATGTGAAAGTAATTTGTAATGATGTAGCATTTCATAAGCCTCGTTAAAACGGTTACTTTGCCAATAATCATCGAAAGCTACATAAATGGCTTCCAATTTCGATAATCGAAGAAAAATGGACGGTTTTTTTCCTCTGCCTTGTTGGGTGGCCCAATCAATCCAGTTATTTTCATTACATTTTTTTACAATCGTTTTCGCATAACGGGTTGAACAATGCCATATTTCCGCAAGCTCATCTATTGACGTTTCGGATTGTTTACCTATTTCAAAATGGTTATATAAACTCAATAAATATGTAATCATGACAGGCCTCCTAAAAGGTGAACTGAAATATTTTTAGCAACACTTTTTGTTCCCTTTTTTAAATTCTACACTATTGTAGGAGGTGTTCATATGAATTTATATCGGAATAAAAACTTTTTACTGCTTTATTTTGGCACAATTGCCTCAACGCTCGGTTATCAAATATATAATTTTATTTTGCCGTTATTCATTTATGATTTAACGAAATCAGCACTCGCTATGAGTACTATGCGTATTATGGATTTCTTGCCAAATGTGTTACTTGGCATGCTTGCGGGGGTGCTAGTAGACCGCATGAACCGAAATGTCATGCTGAAGTATTCAGGGCTCTTAAAAGTACTTTTGTCTACTATTTTAGTAGTAGTTATATTGTTAGATGCAGTGGAGCTTTGGCATATGTACATATTAGGGTTTTTAATGGCGACTGTTAGCTATACATTCAGTAACGCACAGCATGCCATTATCCCGCAGTTATTCGATAAATCGCTCATGACTGAAATTCAAGCAAAATTTTCATTTGTGAATACGTTATTTTCGATAATTGGTCCTTCATTTGCAGGAATGTTGCTCGTGTTTTTTGCTTATGACTATTTATTTATTGTATACGTCGCGTCATTGTTCTTTATTTGGATTAGTGTATTGTTTCTTGATAAAACAGAAACACCGATAAGAGAAAAGGAACAGTCCATTGTTGCGGATATGAAAGAAGGTTTTGTCGAGCTTTTTGGGAACAAAATGCTTTTATATCCAACTTTATCTATATTATTCGTTAATTTAGCGACGAGTTTAATTATTGGGGTGCAAGTGTTTTATGTCATTGATGTACTTGGTGAAACGAAGGAACAACTTGGTTTAATGTATTCCATCTCAGCACTGGGAGGTCTACTAGGGGCTAAGTTGATTCATCCATTACGCAAAAAATGGACGCGCGGAAAAATATATACGGTGATGTATTTAATTGATGGTGTCGTGCTCGTATTATTTTTCTTTGCAACGACATGGTGGCAGCTCGGTCTCTTGCTAGCATGTAGAACTTGTATAACGATCATCGTTAACATCATTTATTTGGCAATTCGCCAAGAGTCTACACCGAATCATTTACTCGGTCGAGTAGCAGGAACTTCTTCTATGTTTATGAAGCTTGCGTTACCTGCTGGGTTATTCATCGGTGGTATTTGGGCGGAAGCATTACCAATTCCATATATTTTTATTATTTCTGCCGTAATCGTTTTTTGTATGTATATTGTTTTATCGAAACAACGTTTTTATAATGTGAAATAAACGCAAAAATTAAATGTTTATTAAAAAGTGGTTGTGCTTTGCAGGGGTGGCTGTTAGTATAGAAACATTCATTTAATATCAAATAATTGCAAAATTTTAATTTGCTGTTGTTATACACATCTTAGGAGAATTCATCTATGCAAACAAAAATATCTTTTTCTACTTATGCAATCATAGGAACAATGTTATTTGGCATGTTTTTTGGTGCGGGGAACTTAATCTTTCCCATTCAGCTTGGTCAACTGTCGGGTACTAACTTTTGGCCAGCTTTAATAGGTTTTTTAGTTACAGCGATTGGTTTACCCTTTATGGGAATTTTAGCGATTGGCCTTTCAGGAAGTAACGGTTTACGTGATTTAGCAAGTCGTGTGCACCCGCTATTTGGGGTCATATTTTCATTAGCTTTATATTTAACAATTGGTCCTTTTTTTGCGATTCCACGAACAGCGACAGTACCCTTTGTGGTAGGATTTGAACCTTATATACAACCTGAGCAAACGACAATGTTTCTTGCAGGCTTTAGTTTAGTGTTCTTTTTAATTGTTTATTACTTTTCATTAAATCCCGCAAAAATTATGGATTATATCGGCAAGTATTTAACACCAGCCTTTTTAATTTTCTTATTCATTTTAATTATCACGAGCATTCTTTTACCAATGGGAAGCTTTCAACAGCCATCTGGTGCATACATTAACGATGCATTCATGACTGGTTTCAAAGAAGGCTATAATACGATGGATGCCTTAGCATCACTTGCGTTCGGGATTGTTGTCATCAATGCAATTAAACGTCAAGGGATTACGGATAAAAAGGATATCGCGAAAGCAACCTGGAAATCAGGGATTTTCGCAATGGCGTTAATGATGCTTATTTATGGTTTGATTACGTATATGGGTGCATCGAGTATTGGAGCGATAGGTACGTTTGAAAATGGAGGCCTAATTTTTGCTGCAGTGGCGCAGCATTATTTCGGATCATTCGGCGTGATTTTACTTGCTATTATTATCGTTCTTGCTTGTTTAAAAACTAGTATTGGATTAATTACTTCATGTAGTGAATTTTTCCATGAAGTATTCCCGAAAATCGGCTATAAATCATTTGTTTTCATTCTTTGTACCGTATCTTTCATTATCGCAAACTTTGGATTAACAAATATTATTCAATTTGCCGTGCCAGTTCTCATGTTCTTGTATCCACTGGCAATTGTATTAATATTATTAGCGCTTTGTTCTTCGGTTTTTAAAATCAGTCAAAGCGTATATGCACTAGCAATGTTCTTTACATTTTTCGTTAGCTTAATTGATGGCTATGTTGCACTAGTTAACAATCTACCTGCTGCACAGCTTCGTGTATTCGAAGCAATTGCAGAATTTTATAAATCCGTCTTACCGTTTTATGACATTGGCTTAGGATGGATTTTACCGGCAGTTGTCGGTTCACTCCTTGGATTGCTATGGTCAAAGGTGAGGGGAACATCAAACGAATCTGTCTAACTCAAGCAGGAGTATAGACAAAAGGCAATTGGAATGAGATAATTCCAATTGCCTTTTTGTATTTTCCTGTGATTTATATGGAAACCATAACTTTAAGAGTGAAAAACCATATATGGAGTCCGTCACGAAAAAATAGAAAAAAAAGGACATGCACGCTACGGCACTGAAGAAAAACTAACCGCTGAGGAATGGAATTTACTACACTCTTTTATTGCACTAACGGACCCTTTTAGTTGAATAAGATAGAATAGAAGGTTATTTTAAATAGACATATAAAAATGGGATATTAAATTTCATTACTATATTAAATGAAATACCTAAAAGATAAAGTTCAGCTTTACGTTTAGGAAGGAGGAACATAGTTTTGAAATTGATTGGATTACTCATTATAGGTGGCTTGATTTTTCTTTTATTAGGTTTCATCTACATAATGATTAGTGTGGTTGTGCGAAATAAAAAAGAAAAGTAATTAGGGTTATGTTAATAGAATTGGATTATTTACTTACCTTGCAAGTATTGAGTTGGACATAAGCTCCACAATACTACTCATATATCAAGGCCTTTCATCAATCTATAAAATTGATGAAAGGTCTTTTTTCTATTAAGGAATACTTATTTTCCCACTAAAGCACTATGCGAATAGTGTTTATAGTGTTCCAATTGCCTTTTAGAAGGAAGTAAAATAGCATTCACTCAAAAATTATGCTTAGACTAATAATTTAAAATGACAACAGACAGTTGCTAGTTAGATATTTTCAGGTGACTGTGGTATTTGGTGTTGTTATTGGATTATACCTCTACGCAAAGCCTCGGCTACTCCTTGCACTCGATTGAATACCTCAAGTTTTCGAATGGCCGATTGTACATAATCCTGGACAGTAAATTCGCTAATGCCAAGGGATACAGCCATTATCTTCGTACTTTCACCCCAAGACATTCTCTGTAATACGTCTATTTCTCGCTTGCTAATTTTTTTGTCTCTTCCAGGGGAATCGTCTTCTCCAAATATTTGCCCTAATTGTTGCCCATACATACCTAAAGAGTGAAGAAGGCTATCCTCAACGGTAAAGGAATCTGTACTCCCCATGCAGGCATAGCCGACTACGTGTGAGCTATAGCTAATGGGAACTACTAGAAGTTCAGTTGTAACGCCATTAGTAAACTTTATTGGTAGTTGGTGAATTGATTGTGTATCGATATGCTTGGGCTTTCTTTCCTTAATGGCTGAATAGATGGGAGGCATGTTTCGAACATCTTCTCTCCACTCCTGCAAGGAAGATACCCCTTGTTGATCTATACATAATATACCTTCACCGACTTTGCTTAGTGTCGAATAGAAATAGAGACTTACACGAGAAAAGTTAAAAAGATCCATAAATCCGCGAACGGCAAGGATTTGCTTTTCATAATGAGAAGGAACTGATGAAATAGATTGAATTTGCTTTATTATAGCTGCTTCATGCATGAATATCCCCCTTTACTTACGGCTTGAATATTCACATTATATCAAAAATAGATATTATTACAAATGTTGTGAATGGCTGAATAAGAACCCTCTTAATAACGAATTTTTTGGTTATTCGAGAAGAAAAAGTAGTTTATTAACAAAAATCCCCCTTAATTTTAGGGGATATATTAATCGGAAAATTAAAATTATTATTATAGTTGTAAACTATTACACTTGAAAGAATAACTGTAAGGATAAAAGTCATTTATATTTGAATGACTCTTAATATGAGAAAGCAGGTGACGGAAATGAGTAATTTTTTTGCAGAATTTCATTTAAGAACATCCATATCTAGTGGGGCTGGGGCGAGAAGTTTGCTACCTGAAATAATCCAGGGGTTAGGCGGAAAGCGGGTCTTCCTGATTACGGATAAAGGGATTGTTCAAGCGGGTGTTGCTGCCCAAATTATCGATTTATTTGAAAATTCACAGGAAAATGTAGAGCTTGTTGGTGTCTTTGATGAAATTGAACAGGATGCTAAGGCAGAGAATATTACGAAAGCCGTTCGGGTTGCTAAAGAACTTCAAGCAGACGCGCTAGTTGCCCTAGGAGGCGGAAGTGTGCTAGATGCTGTAAAAGGTATCAAATGGATGTTACATAAAGGATTTGAAGATACGGAGGAAGTGCTTCATACCAGCATTCGAGAATTTCCTCCAGAGGCTCAACCGATGGACATTCCACATGTGGCAATTCCTACGACGGCAGGAACGGGTGCAGAAGTATCGCCAATGGCTGTTATTTATAATGAAAAACTAGGTGTAAAAGTAGTTCTAAGGACTCCGTATCTCAATGCAGACATGGCGATTTTGGATCCTGAATTGACGGTGGGGCTACCTCCGAAGATCACAGCATTTACAGGAATGGATGCTTTGACGCATGCGATAGAAGGTTATTTTTCTACAACAGCTACTCCATTCACTGATTCTTATGCGTTATATTCTGCCCAGTTGATTGCAGAGAATTTACCAATTGTAGTTAAGGAAGGATCTAACGTAGAAGCTAGAGGCAATATGTTAATGGCGAGTGCAATGGCAATAACGGCTTTTGGATTTGGGAACAATGGAGTTCCGGTGCATAATATGGCGCATGTATTTGGTGCTAAGTTTAGAATTCCACATGGTCTGGCCAATGCGGTACTCCTACCGAACGTAATGGATGCCCTACCTGATTTATATTTACCGAAAATTGAGCGATTTGCTAGAGCGTTGGGAATTGAAAATCTGTCGTCTGATTCTCAGGAATGTTTGACGAAGGTTATAGAATTCATCCGTAATTTGCGACAACAAGTTGGGCTACCAGATACATTTGCTGAATTTAATCTAGATTCTGATATTCTACAATACATTGTGGAGGAAGTGCAAAGTGATTCTGCAGCAGGCAAGTTTATGATTCCTGCCGGTATTATTACCAAAGTGACTGAGGAAGTTGCCGGATTTATTCCAAGCAAAGTAAACCCTTAACCTATTCGAAGGAGGTATCAATCCAATCATGTTAGATACTCAAGCAAAGGACTTCCTGCAGATGTTAGGAGAAAGAAAACCAACTTCTGCTATGACACCTGAAGAAAACCGTGCCAATGGGGTGGCGCTACAAAAATTGGCGGGGCCACCAGAGTCAGTTGCGAAGGTAGAAGAGTACTGGGTTCCTGTAAAAGATGGCGAAATCAAGGTGAGGATATATACCCCTGTAGGAGAAGGGATTTTCCCTATATTTATCTATCTTCATGGAGGGGGATGGGTATTAGGGGATCTTGATACAGTCGATGCACCATGTCGTAGCATTGCGAATCAGGCGGAGTGTATAGTAGTGTCTGTTGATTATCGTAGAGCTCCTGAATTTAAATTCCCTATTCCTCTTGAAGATTGTTATGAAGCAGCATTATGGGTAGCTGATCATGCAGGTGAATGGAACGGAGATTCAACGAGAATTTCTATAGGTGGTGACAGTGCCGGTGGGAACTTGGCTACATGTGTCGCAATAAAGGCAAGAGATGAGCAAGGACCAACTTTCGTGTCCCAAATTTTGATCTATCCGGTAACAGATCTATCTTTTAGTACGACATCGTACAAGGAAAATGGAGAAGGATATTTCCTCACTCAGGATAGCATGGAATGGTTTGCCGGGCACTATATCAATACTGAAGCAGACAAGTTGAACCCTTATGCTGCACCGTTACTAACAGAAAATCTTAGCAATCTTCCACCAGCACTAGTCATTACAGCAGGGTATGATCCACTTCGAGATGAAGGATTAGCTTATGCGAATCGGTTGCATGAAGCGGGTATTCAAGTGGAATCTACTTGCTACGAAGGTATGATTCACGGATTTTTCTGGATGGCGGGAATTATGGACAAAGGCAAGCAGGCGATTGGGCAAGTAGCTCGTTATTTGCACAAATCCTTTTACGAATAAATAAGACTATAAATTACGATAGAAAATTAATCGATACATTGTTAAATACAACGAAATTGTGAATATAGGGAGGAATAAAAATGGCAAATACAAATCAAATCAATAATTTAGATGCAGTCGTTATCGGAGCAGGATTCTCGGGTATGTATATGCTGTATCGCTTACGTGAAGCTGGATTTTCTGTCCGTACTTTCGAAGCGGCGGCAGATGTTGGTGGTGTATGGTACGCGAATCGTTATCCGGGAGCGCGATGCGACTCAGAAAGTATCATTTATAATTATACGTTTTCTGATGAGCTTCTTCAGGAATGGACTTGGACAACTAGGTTCCCGGCTCAGGAAGAAATATTAAAATACCTTAATTTTGCGGCAGATAAGCTCGACCTACGTCGAGATATTCAGTTCAATACACGCGTTACATCTGCTCATTACAATGAAATTAGTAAAAAATGGGATATAACACTAGATGATGGTACTAACTTAACTGCCACATATTTCATCACTGGGGTAGGCTGCCTATCTGCATCAAATATACCTAATTTTAAGGGGTTAAATAGTTTTGAAGGAGAGGCTTACCACACTGGACGTTGGCCACATGAAAAGGTGGACTTCAGTAATAAACGCGTAGGTTTGATTGGTACAGGTTCAAGTGGTGTCCAATCTATCCCTGTCATTGCGGAAGAAGCAGGTCATCTCAATGTTTTCCAGAGAACGCCGGCGTATAGCACTCCTGCAAGAAACCAACCATATGACGCAGAATTTATTCGTCAAACAAAAGAAAATTACGAAGAGATTAGACAACAAATTCGTTGGTCTTCAATGGGTTATCTTCATACGACAGTGAATAATAGATCGGCATTGGACGATACACCAGAAGAACGTGAGCAGCAATATCAAAAGATTTGGGATAGAGGCGGATTAGGATTTAGTCAAACTTACAAAGACCTAATGGTAAACGAAGAAGCCAATAAAACGGCTAGTGAATTTATTCGTTCTAAAATCGATAACGTTGTTAAAAATCCTGATGTAGCTAAGAAATTAAAACCAAGCTACTTCTACTCTGCAAAACGCCCTGTAATTGACACTAATTATTATGAGACGTTTAACCGTGATAACGTTACTTTAGTTGATGTAAAGACGACGCCAATTGTAGAGATTACTCCTAAAGGGATAAAAACTTCGGAAGCAGAATACGAGTTGGATGTTATTGTTTTTGCTACAGGTTACGATGCGATGACAGGGCCATTGTTTAAGATTGATATTCGTGGAAAAGAAGGCGTGTCACTTAAAGAGAAGTGGGCTGATGGAACACAAACGAGAACATACCTTGGTCTTGCCAATGCTGGTTTCCCAAACATGTTTATGATAACTGGTCCTGAAAGTCCTTCAGTGTTATCAAATGTGCCTGTATCAATTGAGCAGCATGTGGAATGGATTGGTGATTGTATCGAATATCTACGTGAGAACAAATTGGAAACGATTGAGGCGAATGTAGAAGCGGAAGAAAAATGGAGTAAACATTGCTTAGAATTAGCTCAATCTTCACTTCTGACAAAGGTTGAGTCTTGGTATACGGGTGCAAATATAGATGATAAGCCACGTGGATTCCCTATTTATACAGGTGGAGTTGGGAACTACCGTAAAATATGTGATGAAGTAACAGCTAAAGGTTACGAAGGATTTACGTTAACACCTTTGCGCTCTTATGAGACGATTTCTTAAAAGACTGTACTTGAGTCCTAATAATTTATATTATTCCGGAAAATCCAACGATTGTTAGTTCGGGTTTTCCGGTAGTTAAATATCGCAAAGGGAGTGTAGAAAGATGTATATCAATGGAGAATGGTTCAAAACAGATAAGGCATTTGAAGTTAAAAACCCGGCTACAGGGGAAATAGTAGATACGGTTTATTTTGTCGGTGAGGAAGAGACGGAAGCTGCTATTCAAGCCGCAAAGGATGCATTTCCGGAGTGGTCAGCACTGACTGCAGAGCAGCGTAGTTTGTATTTACGGAAAATTGCGGATAAATTAGGGGAGAAAAAGGAAGAGATAGCCCAAATTATCACAAAAGAAATGGGTAAGACTATTCATCACGCTAGGCAAGAAGTGAATTCAACGATTGCTTTCTTTCAATGGTTTGCAGAAGAAGCGCGCAGAGTTTATGGAGATGTCATTCCACCATCAATCGCTAATAAACGTATAACAGCGATTCGACAACCTATTGGCGTTGTGGCAGCTATTACTCCTTGGAATTTCCCGCTATCTATGGCCGCAAGGAAGTTGGGACCGGCTTTAGCGACAGGCTGTACAGTGCTTTTAAGACCTTCAAGGGAAGCTCCGTTGTCTTCCATTGCATTGTTTAAAATTATTGATGAAGTAGGTCTACCTAAAGGTGTGGTTAACCTTCTTATTGGACAATCAGGCCCTATTGTTAACACGATTATGAACAGCAGTGTTGTAAAAAAGGTTTCCTTTACGGGTTCAACAGAAGTTGGAAAAATCCTCATCGAACAATCTGCAAAAACTGTTAAACGTGTGTCAATGGAATTAGGTGGACATGCTCCATTTATCGTTTTTGATGATGCTGATATCGACTTAGCTGTTAACGGCTTAATAATAAGTAAATTTGGCTCAAATGGACAACAATGTATTTGTCCAAACCGAATCTATGTGCAAGAAAATATATATGAAGAATTTGCTGAGAAGCTGAAAGAAAAAGTTCAAACCATCAAAGTAGGAAATGGATTAGATGAACAAAATGGAATGGGCCCATTAATTTATGCAGAGGCAATCGACAAAGTACAAGAACAAGTGGATGATGCCGTTCTCTTAGGCGCTTGTGTACTTAACGGTGGGAAAAGGTTGACAGGCGAAGACTACTCTAATGGCTATTTTTATCCTCCTACTGTTTTAGCGGATGTTACGGATGAGATGTTAATTACTAGGGAGGAAACTTTTGGACCAGTCATTCCACTAATTAAGTTCCAAAGTGAAGAAGAAGTGATTGAAAGAGCAAATGCTATTGAATATGGACTTGCCTCTTACTTCTATACAAAAGATCTTTCACGCAAGTACCGTGTTTCTGAACAATTAGAATACGGTATGGTCGGAGTAAATGATGCGATTCCTTTTGCTGTTCAAGTGCCATTTGGTGGTGTGAAAGAGAGTGGTATGGGGCGTGAAGGTGGAAAGTATGGAATGGATGACTATTTAGACATAAAAATGATTTCTGTACAGATTTAATAGAAGACTATTACACTAAACAAATCATTTTGAAATAGTATCAGGTACTATTAAACTTGTTTATTTTCCTTCATCGTGCCAAAAGATTTGCTTTTACTGTTCAGCGGGTGTCTCGTCTTTTTAGGAAGGATGTTGTTTAATCCTTCCTTCTTTTGGATTCAAGCTCGTTCCAACATCTGGACGCAATTATACCAATGTGTAATTGATTGTAAGTTTCTGTATGTCACCTATTTACAGCTCATGTCTCGTATTTTGCATTTCGTTATAAAAATGGGAAACGAGATTTAATAGACGTAATTTTAATATCCATAAATAAGGGGTGGAATGTTTATGCGGTGGGTTGTTCTAATTATTTTATTTTTTGGCTTTTTAATTAACTTTGCAGACAAGAGTGTTATGGGACTTGCTGTTGGTCCTTTAATGGAAGAATTGAATTTGAGTTATGCACAATGGGGACTTATTGGCAGTAGCTTTTTCTGGATCTTTCCTGTAGCTGCGGTTTTCATAGGATTTATTACTGATAAAATTTCACCTAAAAAAATTATAGCCTTTATGCTTTTAGCATGGTCATTTCTACAGTTTGGGGGCTATGTAATCGGTGGTTTTGCAACGCTTTTATTGTATCGTGTATTTCTTGGATTTGCTGAAGGTGGGTATGCTCCAGCATCCTTGAGACAATTATTTGCTTATTTCCCCCCAGCGATGCGAGCAAGGGTGACTACTATTTTCACGCTTGGTTCAACGGTTGGAGCATATGCTGTTGCTCCCTTGGTAGTACTACTACTCCAATTAGTAGGTTGGAGACACTCGTTTGCTATTATGGGACTATTTAGTTTAGTTTTGTTAGTTATATGGATTGTGGTAATTCCTAATAAAACGCCAGAACTTGAAGAGCTTGAAGTGAAGGACGATTCTGCTCCAAAAAGGAAAGTTCCTTGGTCGGAATTATACCCAGTTTTGTTGTCGCGAACTAGCATATTTACGTTATTTATGACGTTCGGGTTCTTTTGTTTATCGAGTTGGATGCAGATTTGGATGCCTTTATACTTTTTAGAAGTGACTAAAATATCGCAAATGGGAATGGCGTATGCCACATTGACAGTCGGGTTGACTTCAATGATCGTGTCGCTATCGATGGCAACTATCTCTGATCGCGTATTTAAAAAAACACAAAGCTTACGTGAGGGACGTGTAAAGGTAACAGGAATAGGTATGCTAATTGCAGGCTTGGTTTTTGGTTCACTCTATTTTACGAATTCGGTTGTGTGGGCTATCTTGGGAATTACATTGGCATATGGGTTTAGTTTCCTAATACTTTCAACATCTCATATCATTATTGGCAGTCAACTTCCTGAACGTACATCGACTCTATCTGGAGTGATTGTCGCTTTTTCGAATATTGCAGCAGCTTTATGCGCAATGGCCGTTGGATTTATCATTCAAAACGTTGGTGTTGAAAATTCGGTTCAAGGGTTCAAGTATTCGTTTTTAATGATTGCTGGCATTATGGTGATTGTTGCAGTACTATTTATGGCCCTTGTTCATCCGGAAGGAAAAAAGAAAAAGGCTAAATTAGTTAATATGGAAAAAGCCGTGTCAAACTCTTAAGGAATATAGATTTTACACATGCAGAAGTTAATAAGGGGGAAGAAAAATGGATTTTGAAGGGAAAGTAGTATTAATCACAGGGGCAGCTGGTGGTATTGGCAAGGAAACTGCTCGTTTATTTGCCAAACAAGGAGCGAAACTGTCGTTAGTTGATGTAGATGGCCAAGCATTAGAATCACTAGTTAAGGAATTAGAGCTAGAGGATTATTTGTTACAAACGGCTGATGTGACAATTGAAGAGCAAGTGAAAAATTTTGTGCAGCAAACGAAGGAAAAATACGGAAAAATTGATATCTTCTTTAATAATGCAGGAATAGAAGGAAAGGTTGCTTCCATTATTGAAACGACTGCTGAGGATTTAGAAAAAGTATTGAATGTTAATATCAAGGGTGTCTTTTTTGGTTTAAAACATGTGATGGCTACTATGATGGAACAAAAATTTGGAAGTATTATTAATACTTCATCCATTACTGGGTTAAAAGGCTCTCTAGGTTTAGCTCCTTACTCGGCTTCTAAACATGCTGTGCTTGGTTTAACTAAAACAGCTGCCTTAGAATCAGCAGGAATGGGGATACGCGTAAACGCAATTTGCCCTGGGTATGTCGAAACTCGAATGATGCAGTCCATTGAACAAGGCAGAGGACCAGAGCATGCGAATGAAATGAGAGAAAGAGCATTATCGAAAGTACCTATGAATCGATATGCGCAATCGCATGAAATTGCGGAACTTGTTTTATTTTTAGCTTCAGATAAAGCGACTTATATTACAGGAAGTCATTATCTTATTGACGGTGGTAATCTAGCATAAGATTGTGTGAGGAAAAATTGATTATAGCGATTTAAGGGGCTCTTTCTATAGAAAGGCCTTCTTTGTTTTGGAATCAACTGAAATACTAATAAACGCTTAGAAAGCGATACACAAATTATTAAGGGATTTTGCGGGTCGATGAGACAATATAGCTCGATACAGTGAAGAGCTTGCTGCTAGAGAGGTATGTGCCTTGAGACCCCTCATGGCTGATCCAAGTGTATTCTAAAATTGTAAAAAAATAATCTGGTTTATTTTTTTACTGGTGTGCTTAACAATCATTACTTTCCATTCATGTTTGCAACAAGGACAGAGCCACCAAACAATATAATAGGAGTGGGGGAAGTTTTCTTTTGGATGCCATTCTTTAATCAATTCGATATGCCCAATTAAACGACGAATTTTAGTTTCATTTCCACGGTTTCAATGGAGCAGCAGATGTCGTAATTCCCAACATACGCCCCATTTTACTAAAAAATACGTAGCCAGAAAAGACTTAGGTATTTTACACCTGCATCTTTTCTAGCTACTTATTATAAGAGTATTTAGTGCCACCAATTAAGCATTTGTTTCATATCCATTTTTACTTTGCTTAACTACAGTCAGCTGTTTTTAAAAGAGACTACAATTTCACCAATAGTAATGTAGTCCTTTGTTATTTTGTTGTTTTATAGGAAGCCAAATTTATTAATTTTACCTCTGTATAACCTGATTTCTCCTCGAATAATACAACGTTATCATTAAATAAAAGGGGGTGCATATTTGTATTTATTATGACTTCACCCGTTTTAAGGTCAAAAATGGTAATGGTATTTCCAGCTCGATTTACACCATAATTGCCCTTGTTGCCAAGATCATAGATTGATTCATATGATCCATCACTAGGCAGGGTGTATAGTAACGTATTTTGGACATTATAAAATTGAGATTCTCCATCCTTCGTTATATAAAATAAATTTTCATTTATTACATCAAAAGGTGAATCAAAAGGATCACCGGTAATTGTTTTTTCAGTAAGTGTATCTAAATTTAGTAAATGGTAAAAGTTTTGCTCACCCAAAAGAGATTTATAAATAACTTGATTTCCTATGAATTGAGGTTCGTTAGTATCCGATATATTTATATCTTCTAGTTCCAAAAAATCTACTACTTTGCCTTTGGTATTAACTTTAAGTAGTCTCTCATTACCCGAACCCATCTCATTTTTTCTTAAAAAGAAATAAAAATGATCTTTGTATTTTGTAATAGTATTTGAAGAAAAACTTATACGGTATCCATCATTTACATTGGGAATCGTACTTCTATCTACTTTTAGCTCAAAGTTTGTGTGATCATTCGATATTGTTTGTTGTGAAATAATAGGGGTAAAGTTATCAGGAGTATATCGTAATATATATGCTTCACCAGGTGCTTTATTTGATGTAGTTTCTAAAAGTTTCCCCTTTTTGTCATGATTCATAAACACAAAGAAATCCTCATTCTTTTTAGAATCAAAATTATATATATTTCCGCCAAATACAAAGATATTATCATCTACATCAGATTTTCTAATGGAGAAGTCATGAAATTTAATATTCGATTTCCAACTTTTCGAATAAATAGATTTAAAGTTTTCATCATAGATTGTTAAATTTTTCTTCTCAAGGTGCAAAATATATCCTTTCTCTTTAAAGTCAAAGAGGTACACCTTACCTCCATCCAAGGTAGAAAGGTGTTTAACCTTAGATGTTACATTGTTCACTTTAAAAATTTCATAATGGTCAATATTCTTCTTTGTTGTATATGTTGCCAACATCGTTTCATTTTTTGATGTCGTAGCACCACTCCAAACGAATGATTTGTTGACTAGTTTTTCTTGCCATATTACGTTAGATTCCTTAGCGAATACTTGGGATGATAGAACCATATAAAATAAAGTTATAGAAGTAAAAATGGCAACGAATTTTTTTATTCTCAATACTATTCACTCCTTTATCCTACTACTAATAGCATATATAGAAATTACTTTTTTTTCAATAAAAGGTTATTTTTAGTGAGCTAGGTGGGAACTTATGCGTATCGTTTGATGAACAATGTCATTTTGTTTAGTTGTTTAGTTGGCTTGGCACACCATGCTTGGAGAAGTAGCTACATCAGAATGCATTTCCAATTAGGTTTCTGTATAATATAGTAAATCTATGAAAATTCAAACAATTTATTGGGGTGATAGGAATGCTTAAGAAAGAACTGACAAACCGAATGAAGCAATTACAAGAGAGGCTAATTACGAATGAATATGACGCTTATATTATTACCGCCGAAGAAGACATCTGGTATTACACAAACATTACATATAAACCAGAGGAACGCCCCTTTTTCATAATCGTTGTACCTGATCAAACACCTACATTACTTGTACCAAAGCTTGAAGAATCACACGTACATAAAAGTATTATCGATTATAATATTGCATCTTATTGGGAATTTCCATCTTTAGAGGGTAGCAATTGGTATGATAGACTAAATCAGTTAATCCAAGGTTATTCACGTATAGGAATTGAGAGTAACGTACGTGCAGATGTATATCATCTCATGCAAGCAAAGGAATTAGTTTTAGCGCAGTTAGTCGAAGCACAACGTAAAGTGAAAAGTGTCTATGAAATTGAAAAAATACGCATCAGTGCTAGAGTGTGTGATGAAGCAATGGCTGATATATTTAATACGATTTATCGTGGTGCCAGTGTGTTAGAACCATTCACCTTGTCAAAAAAAGTACAAACTAACCTTATAAAAACAAAGCAATTTGACCCAATCACAACTTCATTGCTCACAGCAGTTTGGAATGCACCGACAAGTGCAATGCCGCATAGTATTCCTGAATTAGGCGATCGATTTGGAGATGGACCAAACGTCGCGATGGCTTATTATCGAATTAATGGATATTCAGCAGAGTGTGAACGGACTTTTTTCCTTGGACAACCTACCAAAAACGATGTGGAAATGTTCCAGCATATGCAAAACGCGCGAAATCGGGCATTGAGTATGGTGCGACCAGGTGTAAGGGCATCAGATATCGATGCAGAGGCACGAGCATATTTTGATGAACATGGGCTACTTCATCGTTTATTACATCGTACAGGACATGGAGTTGGCTTGCGAAATCATGAAGGACCATATATTGCAGAAGGTAGCAACGAAATATTAGAAGAAAATATGGTGATTACGATTGAGCCAGGCATCTATATTGAAGGAGTAGGCGGATATCGACACTCCGATACAATCCTTGTAACTAAGGAAGGCTATGAAGTGCTTACAACATTTCCTACTGATTTAGTAGATATGACGATTACCAAATCGAACTTATTGTCAAAGTTAAAAGGGAAGTTTATACAGAAGTACTTGAAGCTTTGATGTTAAGGGCGGCATGATGTAATAAGGGGCTCAAACCCATTGATCTAAAAGGGTTTGACAACATTGGGAAGTTTTTGGAAACATTTTGGAAAATATACTAACATTAGTAGCACAGACCAAGGCCATGGTTTGTGCTACTATTTTTTATAATAGCTTCAACTTATTAAATTTATAAATAAGAAATCTACTAAGATTGAACAATTAACAATATATAAATCTCCATATTGGAATGAAATCATAAATCTCAGAGGACAATGTGAGACAGTACTATTAAATAAATGCCAATCTTGCAATTCAATGTTTCATACAATTGGAATGAGTGGATTTTTGAATCAGTCAGACTTCTTTGTGATAAATGTGGAGATGTCTTGTTTAGAACGTATTATGATGAAAGCGAAATCCCAAGATGTAATTGTTCAGGAAAGTACATATCTGGTTGCAAGAATTGTATAAATAAACCCTCGAATTTTATTAAAGAAACCTCTCCATATGAATACTTTCTAAACCAAAACTATATCAGGGGCTTGATGTTATAGCTTCAAAGCCATTCCTTTATATAACACCATATTTATGGAGCAGGAAATACTATAAGAAATGATTAAGTGGTAAAATATAGTAATGAAGTGAATTTAAAAATCGGATGTAAGGAGAGAAAATACATATGGGGAAGAAGAGAAAAACCTTACCGAAAAATTTTGATGAACTAATTGAAGCAGGCGATATATCAGCATTAAAAGAGGTATTTATGAAATGCGAATTAGATGCCCGTGGCGGTTACAGTAAAACAACAGCCTTGAGCTTTTTCAATATACCGAATGAATTGGTTCGCTGGCTTGTGGAACAGGGTGCTGATATAAATGCTAGAGACAGTTACGGAAGATCGGCTCTACATGAACAGGCAAAAAGTTGGTGTGGTAATACTGAATTGCTGCTTGAGTTGGGTGCAGATATAGAAGCCATTGATTATCAAAACGAGACACCATTATTTGCCGCGGCTGCTTTTTTTAAAACAAATACGATTCGCACGTTGGTTTCTAAAGGCGCAAATATTAGCGCAGTAAATATGATGAATCAGACGCCCTTAGACAAAGCTTTGGCAGTATGTAGAAATATAAATATTGTTGATATGGTGGAAGTTGCTGATATTTTGCTTAACGCGGGTAAAACTGTAACGCCGGAAATGAAAGACTCTATTAAGCGAATTGGGAAAGACTTTGAATTTCACAGAGAAGGTTTTAATAAAGAATATTTGAATCAAACGGATGAGGCACTTTCCCGTCTTTATGAGCTATTTGATGTTCCTCCAGTAGAGAAGCGAAAAACGCATGATGGTACGTCTTCAATAACAGTATCTACAAAGGGCTGGCAGGCACAACATAATGAACTTTGGAATTTACTAATTCCTTCACAAGGACCTGCGAAAACTGTACAGGGTGAGGTTATCCGTATTACTGGTAAAGTTTCATACGAAATTTTAGATAACGGCGGCATCAACTGGGATAATCATTTTCGTAAAATGCTCAAAAGTTTGAATCACTATTTTAGCTTAGGTACGCCATTACATCCCGCTGCACTTCAGGAGGCAGCCATATTGGCGAAAGAACTTCACAAAGGCGATGGAAGTGATGAACCTGCGAGATTATGCGAACTGGCAGTACACTGGGTACTCAGCAATCCGAATCCGATTACTTTAGAACAGCCCGACTATAAGCGCTAACTTATTCAGCGTATTCAATAAGCTTTTTTGCACGATATATTCCTCTATTTTTAGCACTTACCAGCTAACAAAAGGGGATATTATTCTGTCGGAAAACGATAAACATATTTGAAGGGGATGGATGTTACAATGAGTTATGATGTTCAAATTGGAAGATTGATCAGTGGGCGAAGAGAAGCGGAAGGCAGGGGGATTTTTCTATTATGCAATACAGATCAAACTATTCGGGAAATCTCGACATTTACTCCCCATGAAGGGATATTCGTTAGCAGAAACGACATAGAGAATGCACTTTACGACTTCTGTAAATCTGCTATATGTAACTATATAGAAGAAGAGAGCAACGAGGATGTGTATACTTTCTCTATTTGTACTGATAGTTATCATAGTAGCTATTTAGTGTACATAAACGATCAAGCTTCATTAGAGGAAATTGCTGCTGACTACTTACTACGCAAGTTATCAAGAAAATTACTTGAAAACGGGTAAGGAAATTTATAATCAAACAAAAGAGCAAGTATATTATTCATGTAAATTTAGTGAAGCTGATTATGCCTTTATGTTTGGAGAGATGCCTGATCGACTAGAAAGCTATCTTGAAATTATCAGCTGCATTAGCCAAGAAACGCCCGAGTATCTAAGCATTGAGGAGAACTATATATTTGAGAAGACGATAATAGATTCGGAGCTCTTTTTGATTGCCATTGATGTTATTCATCGATTACAAAGCGACCTTAAACAATTGAACCAAACAGAGGACTTCATTGCCTACGTTTCAGCGGCAGATGGCGTTGGTGGTGATTATTTGACACTAAGCCAACTCGTAAGGAAATGTGTGCCCGAAGACCAATTGTATAAATCAATGCCAGACTTAAAGAATAAAGACCTGGAATTTCAGGCTGCTGTCGTTGCTATACAGCAACTCCCCCTTGTTCAGCAAGTGCAACATTGGGTGAATGTTATAGAGCGAGGAGAATTTGGTAAAGGCAGCATGAGAAGCTTTTTGCGAACTGACTATGAAGCCTATGAACAACTTGTGGAGCTTGGGAGTCAAGTCATACCATATATTCAAGAGCATCTGAACGGTGATCTTAAGAATGAGAGCAAGGATATTCTAATGTTGGTATTAGATGATCTGGATGAACAAGCTGACAACCTATAATACCGTTGCAAAGTCGAATATGGAGGTTACAAGTCGATTTCTTTTTCTTGGAAGATTAATTATTATTGAATATTAAACAAGAAGTCGAGAACATCAATAAATCATTCATTCATCTATAAATCTATACATGAAGATCTAGGGAATAATTGTTCTACGGGTTTTCATTTAAAGATTAAAGGTCGCGGTGGATTTATTTATTTTCTTGAAGATGATTTTGTAGTTCCAATTGCGATTGATGCCAGGAGTTAAAAACTACGATTTATTGATTTTTGGAGAGACGGAACATCTGAAAGTTAAATACAATATTAAATTAGATGAGACGATGCCAATTTAGATGAAGAATCGTTTTAGATTACAAAAATTATTAATAGATTGTTTGGAAATCAAGGGAACAAAACATGTTATAAAGATTGGATATTAGGGGTTAAAGTTCTCAGATTAGCGAATGCGAAAACCTTGATTGGAAAGTAGGGATTATATTCATGGACGAAACATATTTGTCTTTACATTTTAATTTCCAAATGTGTAGTCTAACTCCACCTGCTTGAGCAGGTGGTAGATTAATATATATTGATTTGGACACTCAGCGAGCTTTTCGGAAATTAAGATGTTTATCGGTTCGTAATAAAGGAGGGGTAATCAAATATGGCGGAACGAATCCCATGCAAGACAGAAGGTTGCAGCGCAACAATTCTGCCGAGCACCGCAGCCAAAACAGGTGGTATCTGCATGCCCTGCCATCAGGAGCAGGAACGAAAAAAGCAACAAGCTTATATTGAGCAAAACCGCAAAAGGGTGAATCTCTATGAAGGATTAACAGATCATATAGACATTCTCAAGGTGATGCATGCACCGAGAAAGCATGACCCGCTTATCCGATACATTCCTTATCCGTTAAGCATGGAGCAGATGTACATATCTTTATTAGAGGAAGAAGCGGATTGTATGCTGAAATACGCAATAGAATTACTCGCTGTTAACAATGAAAGTGAAGCAGAAGATATTCTATTCTCTCTGGTGTGCTACCGGAATGATAATATATCAGATGCTTTGCCGGAGCTTATACAGCGCGGATTGTTTCATAATCCGATTCTTTTTAAAGATGCACCACAAGACATTCAAAATCAACTTCTGGAGCGGGTGATATGGGATGGGGACAACCGGAATCATCTTCTCCTTGTACTTGGATGGATTGGTAATGCAGTGGTCACAGAGCAGTTTCGGGAATGGCAAATGCAGCCGCCAAAATGGGCGGAGCAGTTGTATGTAACTCCTGAAACTTATGCTCTTGATGGAGGATGGGAGCTTACCCCGGATGGAGAGAGGCGTGACCTGAATAATCATTTATGTTATTCGATCAGGCAAGCAGATCAAGAGAATGATGACTTAAAAGAAGAACATCATGCCCGTTTTCTTGAGACAAGCCATTCAGCATGTCCATGGTGCAAAAGGAAGTTAATGACGTTAATGAATGTAGCTACCTCTCATCCGGCCTTGCAATATCTCGACCTGCAGATGGAGAACCTGCAGGTGATAACCTGTGACTTATGTGGGGGCTTTAGCACGATATACATGGAGCTGGACAATCATGGCGTGCCTGTCTGGAGCCATTTTAATCAGGAACCTGATTATCTTCCGGATATGGATGACGTAAACAGCAGTACTGAAACCCCACCTAGTTTTGTCCTTTCACATGAGCCGCAATCACCGTATTATGCTGCAGTTTGGACCATGTCACAATTGAATTCGCAGATCGGCGGCCATCCAAGCTGGGTCCAAGATTCGGAGTATCCGGTTTGTCCTTGTTGTGAAAGAAGAATGCGGTATATAGGGCAGATCGATTATGCTGATTTCGATGAATATGCTGAAGGCATTTTTTATATGTTTATATGTCCAAAAGACCGGATTACAGCAACGGTATATCAGCAAAGCTGAATAGGTTCATCTTTTTGTTAGCACCGCTAGAACTATTACATGTCATTGTGAACGAATATAACTGGGATAATGGCCCGGAACCCCCGCTGAAAAATGAATAATGAAGACCCAAAGGAGATCACAAGAAGAAGAGCCCGCTTTGAAAGCGAGCTCTTTTTTCATTATTAGGCATGAATCTGATCTGCAACGTAATCAGCGATTAGGCTTCTTTTAACTTATTAATTACTTCCTCTGCAAATGAATCAGTAAACTGAATAATCCCATGATCCTGTACGATACGTCCTTCGTTGATGCGATGATCAAGCCAATCCGTTATAAAGGAAGGAGCATATCCGCCTGTACCGAATTCCCCACCAAATGCGATGATGTTCTGATAGGCTGAAACATATTGATCGCGACTAGTGTCCGGATAGGACTTCATATATAACCAAAACTGTACATCATACATGTCATAGGATAATTCATCTGCATGTAAAGCAAAATAGCCTTTCTCTTCGACAATCCTTGTACATATGCTGCGGATTTTCTGTTCAACCTGTTCCACTTCGGTTACCCAAGAGCATAGCTCCTCCAGCAGAGGAGAAAATTTGCCGTGCGCGACTTTATCCAGAGCTTCTTTTTTGTCTTCTTCAGAAGTATCATATTGTTCTTCGCTTACTAATCCTTTTATAAACTCTTCAAAATTATCGGCAAGGAAGGTAATCTCATAGTCATCTTCTTGATCGACATGAATAACTTCTGGTTCACCATCTTTACCACATGCGCGGTAGTCTAACATCACGACATCATGGCCGGCTGAAGGACAATCACAGATTACCACTCCAATGTCAGGATATCCCCATTCCTCGATCATAAACGGACTGCCCAAATCTCCGCATAGGGAATAGCTTTTCTCACGCCCAATACCCATAATCCCCGTAATGGCAATATGACTTTCGGCCCAGGAAGTTGGCTCCTCTGTTGGAAAACAAGTGTTCCTCGGCACCCCGCCATTTTGCTGCTTCATTAGATAAATATAAGAGGATGGGAGTTTATAACCAAGCGCTTTCTCTATAGAATCGATGAATTCGTCAGAGGGTGGCTCCGATTGATATTCTTCTCTTGCATACTCGCTGTCCTCCCAGAAATCAGTTAGAGACATATCTGAAAAGGGAATCTTCTTCGCTACGGAACCACCATGCTCCAAGTAAGCTTTCTTCTTGGCAAGCCGAAGTTCTTCTCTTTTTTGTTTCTCTGCTTTTTGTAAAAAGTACTCCGTATTTTGATCGTCAGGCTTTATTTGATCAGTCTTGCGGAAAGCTTGAACTGCTTCCTCAAATCGTCCCAAGTGATAAAGAGCAAAGCCTACCCGATAATGCCATAAAAAATCCTGTTTTCCAGACTCGGAAATTTTATCGAATTGATCGAGCGCTTCTTCGTAAAGCCCCAAATTGTTATAAGCTCTAGCTAGAAGACTGATTGCTTCATAGTCTAATTCTTCATCGGAAATAGATAGCAGCAGATCCACAATTTTCTGATGTTCGTCTTCTTCATGCCACTTGTTCAGTTGTTCAAATAGTGTTTGATTCATTTCTACCTCCAAGATGATTATTAAGATACTAGCTGCATATGTGCTTGGCAGTCTCTACCTTTAAAATAGTAATAGCTATAATAGAGAATACTATAACTCTTCCATAATGAGGAACTAAGAATGGCAAGTATTCAGAAAAATAGGATTTTAGATATAGATGACAATACAGGCAAATTAAGTAGATAAGAATAGTAAGTTCTTGAGTATTTCTCCATAATTAACGTAAGGCATCCTATTTAGTTAAAGGGTATGTAAATTCATGCGTAAATTGGTATAATATTGTAAAAACATGTGAAGAGTAGAGAGTCTATCAAACAGATATCATTACCATGGTGAAGTTTTCAAAGAATGTGTAAGGAAAAATAGTTATTCCTATAAACAGATGGAATATCTATTTGGAACGTATATTTAGCACAAAGAGGAGGAGCAGTAATGGACGCAGCAGTACAGAGGTTTTTAGATGATGTGTGGAACATGCTGATGACTATATACAACAAAGAGAGTAAAAGAATAAATGAGTTCATAAGCAAAAGACCGCTTCAGGCAGGAGTGAAGGATTATTTACAGGTGGCTTGGCGTGACGGGAAAATACACATTGATATTGAAGAGCCGCTTGATTGGACTGACAGCTCTTATAAAGTCGAACCAGGTCCTTATGTTGCCGAACTCACGGAAGAACTTATTAGAATTGAGCTTTATCCAGCATTATGTAAGGGAATGGAGGAGCTCTTTTTATCGGATAAACTTGGTCCTCGTTTTTTTGATTACCGATTCCAGATCGTACTTTCCTTTGAAATGGAAGATGAAGACATAAAGATTTGCAATCAGCTCGTAAATAATGAGAAGCTAAACCAGCTCCGCCAATCATTACAGAAGTTTATAGCATCCAAAATCATGCCTGATCTTCCAGTATTACCGAGTGTGGATGACCAGTTTTTCTTTTCTCGTCATTTGATGAACCCTGATCTAATCAAGCAGGAAGAAGATACAGTTGAACCTTTAATCCGACGTTTATCCGATAAGCTCAGAAGTAATAAAGAACGCTTGAATGAATGGATTAGCCAGTATACTTTGGCTACGGATGATTGGATACAGAATGTGTATCTTCCTCGCTATTTTAACCGTGCAGACAGCTATTCAATGGACTGGATACCAAAAGAGGATCTGACTCTTATGAATCCGAAAGCAGATCAACTTTCATTTTTTGTGTATGCTGCTCTACAAATAGGAAAGGCGAAACCAGATACTCGTGAGCAATATTTGAAACTGGCAGTCAAGCTTGGGTCAAAACAGGCTGTAGATTATATCCGGCAGGGGAGCGGGAAATTCGCTCCAGTATATAAAGGAACCTATGCAGAAATTCATAATAATGATGTAACCCAGGCTATTGAAGTCCGGATTTTTGCCGAAGAGGAAGCAGCTTATGGAGAAGTGTTGGATCACATTACCGAATTGCTGCAAAAAGGATTTCCGAAAGAATATAACCTGAAGCTGAAAAGCAAGCAAAAAAACTATCTTCCTCTAAAAAAAATAGCTAAATCGGAACTGCATCAGTTTTTTGCAGGAGCACTTACCTATCCTACCCTTTATCCAAAATTGGGTGCGTATGCGAACACTGCTATGGAACCCTATGCGTGGTATAAGGATACAGAACCGGGTGAAAAGTCGGTCATGCCGGGCACTTATGCGGTACTCGGATTAGGATTGTATAGCAGCGAATATTTCTCACTCGTCTCTCGTTATATGGAGATGGTAGATACGGAGCACCAAATGATACAGGATGGTTATGCACAAGTCTTTATTGATGCTCACGGAGTGGAGCCGGAACTTATGCCTGTTCTAATAGACATTCTGCTTGCAGGGAATGAGGAAGCAAGACCTGTGAAAAACTTCGTCATCAATCGGACCGAGCTAGCAAAAGCGCTTCTACAAGAGCTGTTATCTAAAGAAATATATGAACGAGAGCAGGTTCTATACCGGATTTTCGGAAGTCGTGCAAAGCTGGCAAAAGCCATTAAGTCAGAGCAAACGGAGCACTATCTTAAGGCTATTTATGCGGAGTTGCTTGCTCTTGTAAGTTGATTGATGCTGTATCAATCCCGAGTAATGACAAAAAACTGTTTCATCCCCGATAGGTCACCAGGAATTTATCGGTGAGAGAGGAGATATTTAATGTCAATCTTATTAAAAGCGTCATTTGTTTATTTTGGTATTGAGGATGAGACATTATTAATTGGATTTGCAGATGATGAATTTGAGACCAAAGAATATGTGTTATTTCAAAAGTCATTATGTATTGAAGACATCCCCATTCTAAATAAGGTCCATATTACACTTAATAGTGAAAATAGATCTGAGCATGGGGGGATATTAAGGATAATACTTAGTCGAAATTTAATTTCAATATTTTTATCAAAAGAGACTGCAAGATCACTTGGCGTAAATGAGTCCATTGACATTGAATATGATATAGATGAAGGAAGATATAATACCTTAATAAGTCACTTTAATAAGCTAAATGTAGATCAAGAGATAGTAATTGAGGTTAAGTAGAATTGTGCCCTTGGCCGCAGATACAGCAACATTATCTAAAAATCCCATCGAATTGGGAGAGCGTCATGAAAGTATTCCAAATAAAGATTAAACCAATTACTGTAGATAATCATTTATTTCTTTGTGTTGTAGATGAAAGAAGTCATGATGTTGTATTTCGAGCCTATTCAGGCGTGCATAAAACATCATTTGTAGAAATTTCATTTGATTGTTAGGAAACTAAATATATTCATTTGAATTTGCAGGTTGTAAGCGCTAGTTTGTTTATTTACGTCAAAACAAAATGGGTATGGGTTGAATCTAGTTGATTTTTTACTATACGAGTTGGAGGGAAAATAATGACTGAAGAAGTAAACACGACAGGATGGGCTGCAATTGAAGAAGCATTAACGAAGCTATATGGGGAACAGGAACCGAAGCATTATGGTACCGCAATTCCTTTTATGCTTGGTGGTCAAGACCCATTAGATGGCCTTAGTGCTTATAAAGTGGAAACACCTTCTCCCCACTGGCATATTGTAACTTTTGGTTTCTCGGAGCTTTATGAGAAGGAATCGAATAATACCGAATATAGCGGCTATGGGTTTGAGCTTTCTTTTCGAGTGGCCCGTAGTATAGATGAGGAAGAGCCTCCAGCATGGGCATTGAACCTGCTTCAAAACATGGGGCGATATGTGTTTAACAGCAACAATATTTTCGCTTCAGGTGATTATTTAGATGCTAATGGTCCAATCTGCTTGGGAGCCGATACACAGCTAACCGCTCTTGCCTTTATATCCGATCCAGAACTTGATACACTGCATACGCCTAACGGACGAGTTGAGTTCCTTCAAATGGTGGGGATCACTGAGGATGAGCTGGAGGCTATGAAAATATGGAATACACGAGGTGTACTTGAAGCTGGAAAAGCGGAAATTCAGGGTTATATTACAGATTTATCCCGAAATTCTATGTTGCGAGTCACTGCTGTTCAGGAAAGTGTTCAAATAGGAATAGATCGTGACGGTTCGAGCACTGGATTTTTATTTGTGGATCAATTGTCTTGGGAACCTGGTAAGAATGGTTTGTTCAAAAAGAAGCCGTCTGTACTCACACTAGGAGCGAAGCAAGCTAGTACTGTTGGGAAGCTACTGTGCGGTCGCCTGCTTAAGGGTAAAGATTTAATTTTAGTGAGTAAAGAGATAAGCGTAACAATGGAGCATGCTTCAACGACTGGATTCGAAATAGTTGAGAGTACGGTCCATTTAAAACTTGATGAAGCGGCTGTCAACGAGCTCATCCACATACTTCTGCCCAAAGAAGGAAAAATTCGTTTGTCTTCTTATAAAGACTTAATCATACAAGTCGTTAAAACATACATTAAGGATCAAGATGGAAATGTGATATCTACCATCGGATAAACATGGTCCTTACATTACATATAACATGGGAAGTATGGACTAATATGATTTAAAAGGAGAGAAATAGGATGAAAAAAAGCGAGCGATATCTCTCGGCAATTTGGTGTTTTTGATTCAAGTAATATTTTTGAGTTTTACATGTGGAAAGAGTACATGAGATAAATTGATGCCTCAACACCACCCTTGGAGAGCGCTAATATGCTGGATGAGGGGAAGAAGTTGATTGGCTTTTCAAACGATGACTAATTTGGTGAACAATACGATGTTTATCTTTTTGATACCGATGAAGTAGCTTAAACCTTTGATAGATAAGGGTTCTCTGTAAGATGAAAGTGTGATGGTAATATGTTTGTTAACATTGAGGATTTTAATTGAGGCTTCTCATGAGTTGAGCAAACTTGTGGGAAGCTTCTTTTTTCATTTCTTGGGTAACATGTATTTCTTCAAAGCGCCATTTACTTTTTCATCGACAATGATTTCCGTCGTGATTTTTTACAAGATATTTAGGAATTTCTTTTTCCTCCAATTGTTTTTTTTTCTTTTTTTAGATAAGCATACTCTATTAGTTATTTTTATCACCTCTGTCCTTTAAGGAAAATCTTCTTTCCTGTTCCATATACCCCTTCCATAGTTATAGATAAAAGTGAAGATAAGGCATATCCGCGTTTTTTAATGAATGATAGAAATTCACTGCATTTTGCGCCTTTAATACGCTAAAATGCTAAAAATTACTACATCTAAATTATTTACAACTTGAAAGGTTTGACTATATAATGAATGAAAATATATTAATATAGTTATTTGTTCGTAGAGTAGGGGAGGAGATTATGGAATTAATAGGGATTTTAATTATCATTGTAGGCTTTGCTTTAAAGCTAGATACTATAGCAGTAGTAGTTGTAGCTGGTATCTCTACTGGATTAGTAGCAAAGATGAATCTTGTTGAAATATTGGATACTTTGGGTTCAGCCTTTGTATCAAATCGTGTAACATGTTTATTTTTAATCACCCTTCCTGTTATTGGATTGTGTGAAAGATATGGGTTGAAGGCTAAAGCAGTAATGCTCATTAAGAAAGCAACTAATTTATCGGTTGGTAAATTATTGAGCGGCTATACTTTGATAAGAAAAGTAACGATTGGAATGGGAGTAACGCTTGGCGGACATCCGCAATTCGTTCGACCTCTAGTTAGCCCAATGGCTGAAGGGGCAGCTATTGCTAAGTACGGAGAAAAAGTAGAAGAAAAAGATATGGAAAAGATTAGAGCATATTCTGCGGCATCTGATAATATCGGTAATTTCTTTGCACAAAATGTATTCATGGCAAATTCAGGTGTACTTTTAATTGCTTCTACATTAGAAGGACTTGGCATGCCGGTTGATACATTACAAATTGCCAAAGTGGCAATTCCAGTAGCTATAATTTCATTTGTGTTGTGGTTCATTCAAAATATGATATTTGATAAAAGGCTTAAGCGAAAATATGCTACTATTGAAAATGAAAAAATTAGAGGTGATCAATAATGGATATTGCACAACTCTCTAATTTGTTATTAGAAATATTTTATATAATTATCGGTTTATTCATGGGAATCACAATGGTATTCACAATCAAAGATACGAACCATAAAACAAGAATCGGTACAGCTTTATTTTGGGGGATTCTTGCGGTTATTTTCATTCTAGGAAACTACATTCCAAGTACGATTGTCGGTTTATTAGTCGTAGTGATTGCTATTTTATCGGCAACAAAGCAAATCAATATTGGAACGTTGAAGCAATTAGATGAGACATTTGCGAATATCAAAGCAGAAAAATTAGGGTTGAAAATATTCATCCCCTCTCTATCCATCGCAATCATTGCGATGCTTGTAGCAACTTTCACGGGCTTCCCTGGAACGGTTGCTATCGGTATTTCAGCATTATGTGCCCTAGCGCTGACGTTCATCATCACTAAAGCAAAACCGAAAGAGCTATTAGCAGATTCAAACAGAACATTTCAATCAGTTGGATCATTTGCTATACTCCCTCAATTATTAGCTTCTTTAGGTGTGTTATTTACAACTGCGGGAGTAGGCGATAAAATTGCTTCTATTATTTCAAATGTAATCCCGACAGGTAACGCATTAATTGGGGTAGCAACATATTGTATCGGTATGGCATTATTTACAAGCATCATGGGTAATGCATTTGCGGCATTCGCTGTTATTACGGTTGGTATTGGTGTACCTTTCGTATTTAGTATTGGTGGAGATCCTTTAATCTGTGGAACACTTGCTCTTACAGCAGGATACTGCGGAACATTGTTAACACCAATGGCGGCAAACTTTAATATGTTGCCGGCAGTATTGCTTGAAATGAAAGATAAAAACGCAGTCATTAAAGTACAAGCTCCTTTTGCTTTAATTTTGTTAGCTGTTCATATCTTCTTGATGTATAGTTTAGGATTTTAAGATGAAGGATATTGTGAAATTTTTCAGTAGGAGGATGAGTCATGAAAGTACTATTAACAGGATTTGATGCATTTGGTGGAGAGCCGGTCAATCCGGCAGAAGAAGCAGTCAAAATGGTTAGCGACCAGATAAACGGAGCTGAAGTGATTAAACTCATTATACCTACAGTTCAAACAAAATCCGTTCAAGCTATTGAGGATGCAATTGAAAAGCATAATCCGGATATTGTCATCTCGGTAGGTCAAGCAGGAGGAAGATTTGATATTACTCCTGAAAGAGTTGCTATTAATCTTGATGATTATCGAATCAAGGACAATGAAGGCAATCAGCCATTAGATACAGTAATCCAAGCAGATGGGCAACCAGCATATTTCTCGAATCTACCAGTAAAAGCTATGGTTAAGCATATGAATGATCATAACATACCAGCAACGGTATCTTATACAGCTGGAACATTTGTATGCAATCATGTTATGTACGGCATTTTATACATGATTGATAAAAAGTACCCTCATATCAAAGGTGGATTTATCCACATTCCTTATATGACTTCTCAGGTTATGGACAAGAAAAACGCACCATTTATGTCGTTGAATGATATTGTAAAAGGTTTAGAGCTTGCGATTGAAGCGTGCATTATCAATGACAAGGATATAAATGCAGTAGGCGGGGAAATCTGCTAATGAAAGCAATCAATCTTTTTGTTTATGGAAGTTTAAGAGAAGGTTTCTTTAATTATAATAAGTATTTAGATGGAAAGGTCATCGAGAAAAAGGATGCCAAGCTTGAAAATATGAAATTATATCATCTACCATACAAAGGATATCCGGCTTTAACATCCGGTGAAGATACTGTATTTGGGGAAATCCTAGTGCTAAGTGAAGAACATTATGAAGATACAATGAATGCGATAGACAAAATGGAAGGATTCATTAGTGAAAAAAATCCTGAAAATGAATACGATAAAGTCATTCTAGAGGTTGAAAATCTTCATACGAACGAAAAAGAAAAATGCTTTGTATATTTTTATAACAAAGATAATGATCATCTTTTTGAGGACAAAGCAATTTATCTTCCGCACGGTAATTGGAAAGAGTATATGCTGTGCGATAGTGTGAAATAGGTAAGCTAATATTTTGTTCAAATATCTTGATATACAGCACTTTTTGGAACACATCGTGAAAGATAATACACACTTTTATCTTACGGGCGGCATGATGTAGGGTCCGCACGATGCGGATCAGTCAACCGTTGCCACACGATGTGGCGCCCTTAGCTAGACTTCATCTATGATGGATGTGGTGACAAAGGCATTGCGACAGGACGTCGCGGTTTTAGCCTTTGTTCCGCAGCTTCAAACCCTTGATATGACTGGGTTTTATGTAAGGTGAAAGTGTGATGTTAACATTTTGTTAACATAGAGGATTTTAATCGAGGCTTCTCATGAGTTGAGCAAACTTGTGGGAAGCTTCTTTTTTCATTTCTTGGGTAACATGTAGATAGACATTTTTTGTGATTTGATCATCGGAATGTCCGAGTCTGTCCATGATTTGTTCGAATGCGACACCTGCTTCTGCTAAAAGCGATGTGTGTGTATGTCTCACTGAGGTGTTATTTTAATGACGAGAGGATATCCGGGATGTCTAACTGGAGAAAATCCCCTTTATACTGTTAGGAGTGTCCCGTTATATTTTTCAATCCTGCAGCTATAAAGTTTGCCACTGCCTCTGTAGATGTAAACAGTAGTAGATTTACTTTTTCAGATTCTTTCTGATATTAGTTGACAAAATAAGATTAGTTATTAAAATAAAAAACGATGATAATCATTATCATTGTCTTTTGTTATTAATAATTAATTAGAGACATTTAGAGGAGAATATTACAGTGAGAAAAAATATAAGTTTAACTAAAATTTTAAGTATTATGATGGCTATTATTGTAGCAATTGGATTGGTTGGATGTAATTCTAAAACAAGTGAAAAGTCTGAACCTAAATCAGATAATGAAACAAACGACATTTTTAGTGTTTCGATTGATACAAAATTCGGTGAAGTTACCATTGAAAAAGAGCCTAAACGTATTGTTGCACTTGGCTGGGGTGATGCTGAAACAGCTTTAGCCCTTGGAGTAGAACCTATTGGCGCTAGTGACTGGCTTGCCTTTGGTGGTGAAGGTGTAGGTCCTTGGTTAAATGGAGCATATAAAACAGCCCCTACAATACTTGGAACTATGGAACTTGATTATGAGCAAATTGCGTCACTTGAGCCAGACCTGATACTCGACGTTAGATCTTCTGGTGATCAAGAACGGTACAATCGTCTCTCTGAAATTGCTCCAACTATCGGTGTTCCTGAAGGGGGCGATGGTTACTTGACTACTTATCAGCAACAAGTTCAAATAATAGCGAAAGCGCTTGGCAAGGAAGCAGAAGGAGAACAATTATTGAAGGATGTTGACACTGCTTTTGAAAAGGCAAGGGAAGAATACCCACAATTTGCTGGTAAAACTGTTGCAGTAGGTGCATATACATCTGAAGGATGGGGAGCATATGTAACAGGTGATGCTCGTACTGATTTTATGACTGATCTAGGATTTATTAATAAGGAAGAGATTGAAAAACAAGCAAACGGTGCATTCTATATATCAGTAGCGGACGAGCAATTAGAGCTTCTAGATGCTGATTTAACAGTTGTTATCCCAATTTGGGTAGACACAAAAGAAATAACTGACAATGCTCTTTATCAGAAAATCCCTTCAGTTGCTGATGGGAGATCTATAATTATTGATGGTGATTATGCAGATGCCTTCTCAACAGGTACTGCACCAGCTATACTTTGGGCAATTGAACAATTGCCTTCTATGTTTAATAAAGCATTGGAAAGTGGGGAATGAAACAGTGGCAGCAAGTAAGCAACCAAAAAAAGCAGTTGAAAAGAACATTAAATCAATTACTGCATTACGGTTGCAACGGATTATAGGATTAGTTTTCGCCCTATTACTTTTGATGGTGGTCGTCTTCTTAAGTCTTATGATCGGAGCGAAGCCACTTTCCTTTGGCGTCGTTTGGGAGGCTCTGTTTTCTTCCACTGAAAGCTATGACTATACGATTATTCATGAATCCCGTATTCCAAGGACCATCATCGCTCTTGCAGTTGGACCAGCATTTGGACTGGCAGGAGCTGTGATACAAGCTTTAACACGGAATCCACTGGCTGATCCTGGCATTCTTGGCGTGAATGCAGGAGCAGCCTTTGCTGTTGCAATAGCAGTTGGCATTTTTTCAATTTCATCGATTTCAAGCTACATATGGTTTGCACTCGCTGGGGCGTTAGTCGCAAGCATTGCCATATATTTTATCGGTGGTGGAGCAGGTAAGAAATCTCCAACTCCCGAACAAATTACACTTGCAGGAGTGGCAATGGCTGCAGCATTGAACGGAATAACTACTGCGTTATCTTTGGTGGATAGCCGAGCATTCGCTGGGATGCTGAACTGGAGAGTGGGTTCGTTAGCAAGAAAAGGTCTTGAAGATCTGTGGCCGATTATTCCATTTCTCATTGTCGGCATATTATTAGCCTTAGCGATTGCTCCAGCGTTAAATACGATTGCCTTTGGTGACGATCGTGCTTCCTCTCTCGGTGTGAATGTGAATAGAATTCGAATTATTGGCCTTCTTTCCATCACGCTATTAGCCGGCGGAGCAACGGCTATCGCTGGCCCAATCGTTTTCCTCGGTTTAATGGTTCCCCATTGTGTACGGTGGTTTATTGGTCCTGACCAACCATGGATTTTTCTTTATTCCTTGGTCATTGCACCGTCGATTTTGCTTCTTTCCGATATTATTGGAAGGGTTGTCATGTCTCCAGCAGAGGTTCCCGTCGGCATTATCACAGGATTTGTCGGTGCCCCGATTCTTCTAATCCTTATGAGAAGACGAAAGGTAAGTGGGTTATGATGATGGGACAAGAACATTAATATCACGTTTTAATGGTAAAAGGAGTGAATCTCATGGGGCGTATTGATTTTGGTAGGAAATATGTGCAGCTAAAAGGACCATTGAAGCTACGTTTAGATGTAAGGAGTATGTGTGTTACTGCGGTTTTTCTCGCAGCTGTAATAGCCCTTTCTCTATTTTCTCTCGTGGTTGGAACATATAAATTAAGTATAGCTGAGGTGTTTTCTGCGCTTTTTGGTGAATTGACAGGATTTAAACAAACAATTGTAATCGATTGGAGATTACCGCGAGTGTTAGCTGCTATTGTTTTTGGTGCCGGTCTTGCAGTTAGTGGTTCAATTTTTCAATCGATTACCCGAAATCCTTTAGGGTCACCTGATATTCTTGGCTTTACAACAGGTTCGTATACAGGAGCCTTGGTTGTGATGCTAGTGTTCAAATCGATGTCCTTTGCCTCAATCGCAATAGGTGCACTTATCGGCGGATTTGCCACTGCATTTATTATTTATCTATTAGCATTTCGTAAAGGGACACAGGGCTTTCGATTGATTATTACAGGTATTGCTATTTCAACTATTTTAAGTAGTATCAATTCAATGCTGCTTCTTCAAAGTCAAGCTGAGGTTGCATTAACAGCGGGTGCATGGGGCGTCGGTTCCTTAAATGGAATTGATTGGACTCATGTATTACCGGCAATCGTTTTAGTATTGGTACTGCTTATACTTGCGATGATCATGAATCGACCACTTCGTGAAATAGAGTTGGGCAAGGATGTAGCCAAGTCCCACGGTGTTCATTTCGAAAGGACGCAACTTTTATTGATCGTGATTGCTGTAGCCTTAACAGCATCTGCGACAGCCATAATGGGACCGGTTACCTTTGTTGCATTAGCTGCCCCACAAATTGCTCTGCGCTTTACAAATACTGCAGAAAGCCTAGTTCCAACAGCAACTGTCGGTGCATTTGTTTTATTAAGCGCTGATGTTCTGGCGCAGAGAATCATTCCCGGAATGCTTCTTCCTGTAGGGGTGCTAACCTTATCTCTTGGGGGCTTATATTTAGCTTGGTTATTGTTTCGCCAGGCACGTTCTACCACGTAAGGACAAAGCATTAGTTCTTTAACAAGCTGAACAAACATGTGTAATTACGCCTGGAAAATAGGTAGCAAGTAAAAAAATTATAAGAATAGAGTCTTTTTTTACAAGGGCCTTTCATTATACCAATAGTTTAAGAAAGGAGTAGTCATTGATTATGGCCATAACAAAAGCAGACATTCAACCTCAAAAGAATCCGCCTATACGGTCGCGCCTAGGAGCGGAAAATGTTACTACTCAATACGATCATAGGGTGATTTCCCAAAATCTCTCGATTGAGATACCTGACAAATCCTTTACGGTTATTATCGGACCTAATGCATGTGGGAAATCTACCCTTTTACGCACCCTTTCCAATTTAATTAAACCTTCAGCAGGTCATGTGCTATTAGACGGAAAAAAAATTAGCACATACAAAACAAAGATAGTGGCGAAAAAGCTTGGTCTTCTACCACAAACATCAACTGCTCCTGATGGAATAACCGTCGCCAATTTGGTGGCACATGGCCGTTATCCATATCAAAACCTTATTCAGCAATGGACTGAGGCAGACGAACAAGCCGTTATGACCGCGATGGAGCTGACCAATACAGCCGAGCTTGCCAACCGCTTTGTAGATGAACTTTCTGGTGGTCAACGCCAACGAGTCTGGGTTGCGATGGTACTTGCCCAACAAACCCCATTACTTCTTTTGGATGAACCGACTACTTACTTAGATATTGCACACCAAATTGAGTTGCTCGAATTATTTACAGATCTCTATGAACAAGGAAATACATTAGTAGCAGTTCTACATGATTTAAATCATGCTGCCCGTTATGCTACCCATTTAGTTACTATGAAGGCAGGCAAGGTTATCGCTCAAGGTGCCCCATCCGACATCGTCACCGAAGAACTCATCGAAGAAGTTTTCGGTCTAAAGTGCAAGGTCATCCCAGATCCAATCGCCCATACACCGCTTATCATCCCACTTGGTAGAGATCGCTCCAAACCGTTATGAGAGAGTTGAAACACCGTTAACCAATCTTTTCTATGAAACCTAACTCAACAATAAAACTAAACCCACTCGTTTTGATCAATCTTTTTTCAAAACGAGTGGGTTTCTTTGAAAACTTGCCGATGTATTGACTTCGAGTTACTCGAAGGTGATATACTGCGATAATAACGAGGGAGGGCTCATAGTGAAAAATATATTCGAAGAAACGAAGAATCAAAACGAGACGTCTGTTATTGTTGGTGCCTCACTTTCAGGGTTGATGGCGGGAATTGCACTTGCACAAGAAGGTGTACACGTAACTATTGTAGAGAAAGTCGGAGAGGATAGACAAGGTGGTTCGGGGCTACGAGTAAATGGTGGTACATTTGGTCAATCCAAAACGGAAAAGCTGCTTAAACAACTCGTTTCGGGTGGGAAGAGTTCTGTCCAACTTTGGTCTGCGATTGAGTCTCGTTTACGCGCAGAAGCGAAAAGGGATGAAAAAATTAATTTGCTTTATAATACGAGAGTTGTAGAACTAAATCAAGATGATGAAGCTGCTTGGATTGTAACGGATCAAGGAAAGACGATTCGTGGTAACATTTTGATTGGTGCTGATGGATATAACAGTCAGGTGCGTAAGTATATTGCACCACATAAGCCGCACGCCACATACGCGGGATACATGGGGTGGATTGCTTCCATGAGCGAGGATGATTTACCAGAACATCTTCGTCCAGGCTATATCTATGATGGACAAGCGGTGGAAATGTTTGATAGCTTCGATGGCTTTAAATTCGGTTCCATTATTGAAAGAGAGGAAGGTTCTTTGGAAAGCCGCCGAATTGGATGTACATGGTACGACAATAAGCGAAGTGATATGCTGCGCCGCCTTGGGAGCGTAGAGGGGATGGTTGTGCGCCATTCATTAAACGGTGCGGATATTCCTGAACAGACGTTAAATGAATTAGCGGAACAAGCTTCATATTGGCCCGAGCCATGGCGGTCCGCGGCGTTGTATGCGATACAAACACGCACGCTTATAGGAATCCCAATTAAAGAATATGTTCCGGACCAACTTGTGAAAGGACGAATGGCGCTTGTTGGAGATGCGGCACATGTACCAGCTCCCGTCACAGCTAGCGGATTTAACGAATCGTTGCAAGATGCTGTGGCATTAGGAAAATGTGTGGCAAGGGGAATACAAGGACAAATGGCCATTCAAGCGCTGGAGAAGTACGAGTCTCTCCGTTTAGATAAAGTACGTCAAATGGTTCTATCTGGACAATTTTATAGTCGGTCATTTGGTCGCCCATAAAAAGGAGGAAAACGATGTACACTGTGAAAGAAGTGGCTGCAATGCTTGATATGACTGATCACACGGTACGCTACTATACGGATCAGGGATTAGTTCCGAATTTGAGACGAGACGGTCATAATAATCGTCTATTTGATGAGGCATCGGTCAATTGGCTTTTGTGTGTGAAACATTTAAGGCATTGCGGTATGCCAATCGATGATATAAAAACGTATATTGGCCTTTGTCAAGAAGGTGATTCCACGGTCAAGGAGCGCTATGAGATTATGCGCAGACAACATGCTGTTGCGCGAGCCCAATTGGAGGAAGCTAAACTACGACTCGCCTATATTGAAGAAAAAGTAGGTAATTATCTTGGCATCATGAATGATACGGAGGACGACATTAAGCATAGAACGTTAATTCCCAGTGAACCCTTATACTAATGTTAAGTAAGAGGTACTAGGTTCAACGCGGACCTGGTACCATTACAATCCAGTCCCGGTGGCAACCATTCTTTTGCAAATGCACTGAACGATTGGTTTGTTTCTTCTAAATACACTGCTTGGTTTAAGTCATTAATGAGATTTGCAGCAGCTGTTTGAGTTTCTTCCTTAGTCGTAAAACGGCTCTTACCTTGGTTTTCCTTTTTCTAGTTCCTCCTCGTCATTTATATTCTCACGATTATTAATAATACTCTATGAGCGGGATGCACTTAATAACGGTAATATTACCTCGTTTGACATAATAACCCATTTTAGATTATAGTTAGCAAGCTAATTATTTTAAGTTAGGAATGATAAATATGGTAAAAGAGGACATTCGTATTTTGTTCATAAGGACTTCAGCAAAAATGAGAAAGGATTATGCGGATTCGCTAAGATCGATAGACATTTATGTAGGTCAAGATCATTTGTTATGGCAATTATGGAATCAAGATGGCGTAACGCAAAGCGAGTTGTGTGAACGCATGGGCTGTGAACCACCAACACTAACGAATATGGTGAAAAAGTTGGAATCATATGGTCTGTTAACAAGAAAGAAAGATGCTTTAGATGCAAGAGTGACGCGGGTTTTTTTAACTGAAGAAGGTCGTCAAATTAGAGGTCCAATCGATGAAATTTGGGCAAAGCATCAGGACAAAATGTTAAAGGGTATAAACTTGGAGGAGCAATTAATACTCAAACGTCTATTACAACAGATTGATGTCAATTTAAGCGAATAATGATCTTATATCTTCTGATTTTTCTATTCTACATAATTAGTTAGCATACTAAATAAATTTATATAGTGTAATTGAAAGGGAGTTAAAAATCATTGAATAATCACCAACAAAAGGATATGAAGACAGGTCCTATATTAACAGTATTACTAGTAGGCGCAATAGCAGCGATATTAAATCAAACTGTATTAAATGTTGCACTGCCTACCTTAACTACGGAATTGAATGTATTTACTTCAACAGCACAGTGGTTAATAACTTTATACATGCTAGTAAATGGTGTCTCAATTCCAGTTACAGCCTTTCTAATGGCTCGTTTTTCAACACGTCAGCTTTTTTTTACTGCTATGATTGTATTTTCTTTAGGGACAGTGTTATGTGGATTTGCACCAAACTTTACTGTTCTATTAATTGGTCGTGTTGTACAAGCTCTTGGAGCGGGGATTGTGATGCCACTATTAATTAATGTCGTATTTACATTATTTCCAATTGAAAAGCGCGGTGCAGCAATGGGGATTGTTGGAGTTGCTATTATGTTCGCGCCAGCAGTTGGGCCAACGCTATCGGGTTTATTAATTACAACATTCTCTTGGCGTTATATCTTTTTTGCCATTTTGCCATTTTCAATTACAGCATTAATCGCTTCCTTCTTTGTACTAAAAAATGTTTCAGAACCGCGTGCTGCTAAGCTAGATGTTTTAGGGGTTATTGCATCAACGCTTGGTTTTGGTGGGATATTGTATGGTTTTGGGATTGCTGGAAAGGCAGGGTGGGGAAGTGCAACTGTTATTACAACGTTAACAATTGGGGTAATTTCACTTACTCTATTTGCTATTCGTCAGTTTAAAACAGATCACCCATTAATCAATTTAAGAATTTTTAAGTCTCGTGAATATACATATTCAATTATTATTACTTTCTTTGTAAATTGTGTTTCGTATGCTGGGATGATTTTAATACCTATTTATTTACAAACGAATCGCGGATTAACTGCATTGGAGTCGGGACTCTTCTTATTGCCGGGTAGTATTGCGATGGCCATTATGTCACCAATCGCTGGTAAAATGTTTGACCGTTACGGTATTAAATGGTTAGGAATTATCGGTACGTTTTTACTTGTAGTAACGACAGCGTATTATACGAATTTAACATATTCTACAGGAATAATATTATTATCATTGATTTACGTAATTCGTTCTTTAGGTCTTACATTTTTAACGATGCCAATGTCAACAGCAGGATTAAATGCATTACCGGCAAAGTTATATGGTGACGGTACAGCAATGCAAAACACAATTCTAGCTATTTCAGGTGCAATTGGAACAGCAGTCATGACGACAATTATGACAATGCAGACAAGTTCGTTTATAAATGATGCTGTAATTACTACAGGTGGAAAACCTGATGCGAAACAACTGGATGTAATTACTGCGGATGGCTTGTTACATGGAATTAACAGTGCCTTTGTAGGGGCTACAGTATTTGGTGTAATTGCTTTAATTATTATGTTTTTATTAGCTATTTCCATTAATAAAAGGAAGAAAACAACTGTAATGGAAACGTAACCCGATCCGAATTAAAAACTACTCTGAAAAACAGTTTTTTACCGTACATGAAATTCATATATATAAGGTAAAAGCTTATAGGAGTAGAAATCAATGGACAAACAAAATAGCAAATACAGATGGATTGTATTTGCTGCTGTATTGTTTACTTATTTGTTAATGGCGAGCCAACGAACAGCTCCAGGATTAATTACAGATCAATTGATGAAGGACTTTAGTGTAACAGCATCAACGATTGGGTTATTGACGAGTATACAATTTTTTGTGTATACGAGTTTACAAATTCCGATGGGGATATTAGCCGATCGTTTTGGGCCAAACTTTTTTCTAATTATTGGTGCCACACTTACAGGTTTAGGTACAATCATTTATAGTCTAGGTACACATGAATTTGTGTTGTTTTTTGCCAGAATACTTACTGGGATAGGGGACGCTACTATATGGGTTAATATGGTGCTAATTTTAGCTCAATGGTTCCATAAAAAGGAGTTTGTTCGATTGATTGGCTTGGCAGGCATGACGGGAAGTCTAGGTTTCCTATTGGCGACAGTCCCTTTCTCCTCATGGATACTTTTACTTGGTTGGAGAGCAGCATTTTTCTCAGCGGGACTATTATTATGTTTATGTGGCTTCCTCCTTTATTTTGTACTCGTAAAAAAAACGAAGCACATCTTTTTGAATGAACCGCTAGTTGTAACTGTAGAAGTACAACGTGAAAAAACATCAGTTTTACTAAGAAGAATATTTTCAAATCGGCAAGCATGGGCTCTATTCTTTTGTCATTTTGGAGTAGTCGGCGGTTATGTAGGGTTTATCAGTTCTTGGGCAGTACCATATGGAATGAATATGTATGAAATGACACGCTCAGATGCAAGCCAGCTAATTATGATCGGTCTTATCGGGGCACTTATTGGGGCTCCTCTAACTAGTTGGATTTCAAGTCGATTAGAAACAATAAAAAGGCCATATATTATCGTTCATATTACTGTTTTAATCGGTTGGTTTTCATTCCTTTTATTTAATGGGCTTCCGTCATTTTTCTTGCTAGTTATACTTTTCTTTATTATTGGCTTTGGATATGGGGCTAGTGCATTAACCTTTGCAGCAGTACGCCAATCTTTCCCTTTAAAAGAATCGGGCATTGTTTCTGGGTTTGCTAATACGGGTGGATTTCTAAGTGCTGTATTGTTGCCAATCATTTTTGGATATGTATTGGATCATTTTCAATCTACTTCAGGTAATCAAGTTGATGGCTACTACTATAGTTTCTTCACGCCATTTATTTTCTCTATTATTGGCTTGATTGGAGTGGTTTTTTATAAGGAAAAGCGCTATGGAACAGTGCATAAAACAAATAAATAATCGCATATCTAAATTTTCGCAAAGAGAGAATTCTTTATATATATCGTTTATATGAAAAAAACTTATTTGAAATAAAAATCAAATAAGTTTTTTTGCGTGAGTAAACCTTAAGTTGACTTAATCAACAAAAGTAAACGATGTTTCGCTCGATTGTGATAATTACATTCCTTATAATGGAAGCAAGAGGGAGTGGTTCGATGCATCATTTACAGTTTTCAATGAATTTTGCACTAAGACGAAAAGAAATGGGCGTAACACAAGAACAAGTAGCACAATACATTGGGGTATCAAAAGCGGCAGTATCCAAATGGGAAAAGGGCTTAAGCTACCCAGATATTACATTATTACCGAAGCTTGCAACATATTTTAATTTATCGATTGACGCATTGTTAGGCTATGAACCACAAATGACGAAGGAGCATATTCAAAAAACGTATGCTGAACTAGCTAAAAAATTTAGCGAAAAATCATTTAGTGAAGTACAAACAGAAATTGAAGCTTTATTAGCGGAATATTATGCATGTTTCCCGTTCGTATTAACAATAGCACAGCTATATTTGAATTATGTAAAGCAATCCGAGCATCAGCAAGAAGTGTTGAATCGTGTGCTCGAGTTATGCGAAAGAGTGATTGTACAAAGTAATGATTACAGACTAATGCATGAAGCAGAACTATTGAAGGCTTATGTAATGTTGCTACAAGGGAAACCAGAGGAAGTGCTCAATATACTTGGCGAGGAAATAAAAATCCAGTACGGAGCAGAACAACTTATCGCAACAGCACTTTCGATGCTTGGAAAAATTGATAAATCAAAAGAAACATTACAAGTAGGCATGTATCAGCATATGCTTGGAACGATTTCAAACGCGACTGAAACATTGCAATTTGAAACAAGCAATTCAGAATATTTCGATAAAACGGTACATCGAATTGAAGCGATGCTTTCTTTGTTTAATATTTCACAATTGAATATTAATGCTTCACTAGTATTTTATTTAAAAGCAGCAGCGGGCTATATGATGCAGCAAAGAGAAGATGATGCACTTAACATGCTAGAAAAATATTGCAAAGTGTGCGATAGTTTGAATTTTCCACTGAAATTAAGTGGAGATGACTATTTTTATTTACTCGATGAGTGGATTGCGCGTGATATTAATTTAGGTGCTCAAGCTCCACGTGATGATGTATCTATTAAACGTGAAATATTATCGAGTATTTCAGAGCAACCAATATTTGCAAGTTTGCAACAAAACAGTAAGTTTAAAGCGCTATTAAATAATTTAGCGCATCGTCTACAATTAAAGGAGGAGTAGTATGAACAGCTTAGAGCAAATTCCATGGGCACTAATTGCACCCATTTTAGTCGTCCAATTTATTTTAATGGTCGTTGCACTCATTGATTTAAAAAGAATTCATGCAACAAATGGTCCAAAATGGCTTTGGGTTATTTTAATAATAATGGGCAGCTTGTTCGGTTCGATTGCTTATTTCATAGTAGGGAGACGTAATGTATGAGTTTACTTAATGTTGAGCATTTAACGAAAAGTTTTACAGGTAAAACAGTTGTAGATGATGTTAGTTTTACGATTGAACCATATTCGGCTACTGCACTAATCGGACCAAATGGAGCAGGAAAAACGACAACAATGTCTATGATTACGGGGCTCTTGAAGCAAACAAGTGGTACTGTGAAACTTACAGGTGAAAGGGATATTCGAGCTAGCATTGGCTTTTTACCGCAGTATCCTCAGTTTTTCCCTTGGCTCACAGCACTAGAATACGTAGAAATGGCAGCTAAACTGAGTGGGGTCACTACTAAAAATGTACGTGAAAGAAGTATAAAAACACTTGAATATGTAGGGCTTGGTAATGCACTTCATAAAAAAACCTCCACTTTTTCTGGCGGTATGAAGCAGCGTCTCGGTATTGCCCAGGCAATAGTGCATGAACCAAAGCTTTTATTACTAGATGAACCGGTATCAGCACTCGACCCTATAGGACGATTAGAAGTTATGAATTTACTAAAAGAACTACAGCAACAAACAACGATTTTATATTCAACACACATTTTGCATGATGCAGAAAAAATGACCGATCAAGTATTATTTTTAAAGGAAGGTCAGCTTGTAGAACAGGGTTCACTGACAGCGATTCAACAAAAATATGCCGATCCAAAATATTGCGTACAATTTGCTTCCGAGCAGGCGGCTATGGTCTTTGCATCAAAAATGAAAGTGCAAAGGGATGGCTTAGCTGTCTATTTGCCTGTTGATCGATCCATGCAAGAAATACTTCAACTACTAGCGCAAGAGCAAGCAGAAATAATAAAAGTTGAGCGTATTACAGCAAGCTTAGACGAAATTTTCATGAAGGTGGCGGGTAAACTTGACACAATTTAATGTTTTATTAATAAAGGAATTTTTAGAGTGTTGGCGCAGCTTTAAGTTATTATGGATTCCACTAGTATTCGTCTTTCTAGGTGTCAGTGATCCACTATTAAACTATTATTTAGAAGATATTTTAGCCGCTGTCGGTAATATGCCTGAAGGTTTTCAAATGATGTTTCCAGAGCTGAAACCAGCTGATTTATTATTAGCCTCTACGGGACAATTTCAATTAATCGGATTAATCGTCCTCGTTAGCGCATTTATTGGCTCAATAAGTCGCGAAAGGGCAAATGGTACAGCAACATTAATGTATGTACGTCCAGTTTCAGCAACGGCAATGTTTATGAGTAAATGGATAATGGCTTCTGTAGTAGGAATTGTTAGCGCGACTCTTGGTTATGCAGGGAGTATGTATTACACATCTATACTATATGGCTCTGTTGCTGTTAGTGATTTTCTAGCCATGTTATGTACATATTTTGTATGGATCATATTTGTAATGGCAATCACCGTTTCAATGAGCGCGGCATTTCATACAGGGGTTGCAGCAGCAATCGCAATTATTATCTTACCAATCGGACTTTTAATTGATCAAGTGATTGGAAGCTTTTGGGCGTGGACACCTTGGAAACTTGCTAACTATGGTGTTGAATTTGTAGCTGGTACAGTGGATACTGGTGATTACCGTGCGACACTCATAATTACATTAGTATTAATCGTGATGTTTATGCTATTTGGCATTTGGTCGACTAAACGTAATTGGCAGCTGACGAAGGTGTAAGAAGATTGATTTTTTAACTTTGAGAAGATATCTATTCTAAAAGAAAAAGGGAATCCAGAATTTTTATGATTCGGGCTCCCTTTTTGTGTTTATGAATTTATTTTTATACGGATGCATGTCTAGTCACAGAAGTCGCTGTTAGAACGAGCGAAGCAGCTGATACAAACGCGAAAGCCACTGTTAAAACTCGATAACCCTCTCAAAATAATGCAATGCTTAATACTAATTAGTCCATCAACTAGTTTTCATATGCTGGTTAATAAATGTTCATCCTACCTATCTATTTTTTGTACTATTTTTGTAATCAATCCAAAAGAAAATACAGGAAAGTATAAGTAAGATGATTGGAAAAATAAAGAGATCTGAATCGTATTTTATTGAATGTCCCATCTTAAGTCCAATCAAATATAGAAAGAACCAAAAGAAACACATAAAGAGATTGTTCCAGCAATACTTTTCACTTTTAAATCCCCCTTTTCCCAATACTATAACTTATATCCTAATTATTGTAAAATTAAGTTTAGAAGGAGATTTGTCATTAGTTTATTCGTTTAACAATCATTAATAGTGATAAATATTTAACTTTTGACCTGATTCAACTGTATCTGATCGTAACTGATTCCATTGTTTAATAGATGTTACTTTAACATCATAGGCTTGGGCAATTTGGTGAAGTGAGTCACCATCAGAAACTGTTATCGTAGTTTTATCTTTAACAGGTTGATCGTATTGTTGTAAATCGTACTCGATAATAAGTTGATTAAGCTTTTCATTATATTTTGAATCTGTAGCATATGTGCCAGTTAAGTGTTTTGTTGCATCGGCATAAGAATTTGAGTTACTTTTAAAGGCTCCTTTATATATATCCTTGTTCCACGACACACCGTTGCGCAGTAAACGAACGTAGTCTTCCATTGAGTCTTTATAGGAAGGGTATTTGCGGAATTCTGCCTGAATCGTTGACATATTGCCTGCACCATCATCTTCAGAAGTGGCAAATGTTGCGGAGTTGTTTTTATACTTACCTTTCATACCAAATAAATTATTATATGGTGATGAACCAAGTCCACTTTGCCCATAATTACTTTCTAAAATGGCTTGTGCAATCATAACAGAAGCATATAAATCATTGTCAGCACTAAGCTGTCGCGCAGTTTCAGCGATTTCACCAATGAACTCTTCAACACTAGGATTCTCTTCAATATATTGAGGTTCGGGGATTGCTGTTTGCGTAGATATAGTATTAATAAGCACTATACCTAAAGAACCTAATATGCTTAAAACGACTACGATAATTAAGATACTTTGTAGTTGCTTTTTTAAGGACTTCATATTAATTAGATGTTGTGCTTTTGCAACATCTGCCTCCTTCCTCGTCGATGAAAAAAGTTACTATTTTTCTTTTAAGTATATACTGAATAGAACGAGGGTGGAAGTGAAATAGTTTCATATTTACTAGTGAAATAAACTACTTTCAGTAATAAAGGCAGCTATTTTGCTAGATATTATTTTAATAAGTCATTTAACAAACTGAAGTTCCTCTTCTTTTATCATATAAGACAATTATTAAAACTACTCTTTTTTTTCATTACAATAAGTAGTAAACGATAAATATATACAAGTAAAAATTGATTAATAAATACTTTTAGTACTGCTGATTTTTCATATTGCGTGAAAGGGTCCGAAATTTTGGGGAAGTGAAAAAAATGGACCACTAAAAATATCGCTTTAATTTCTTTCAAAGTTACTTTACAAGTCCAGAAACCTTTTGCTGAATTTTCGAAACATTATGTAAAACAAAACGTATTACATATATATAGGTTTTTGGATAATAACGCACTATTGAGTAAATGATGAAATGCGTAAAAAAGCAGTTATTGGATTTATGGGCATTGTTTTAAATTAGTTGAATCCCACACGGAAAAGGAGGAGATTTATGCCACATCCAGTAGTATTAATTGAATTCTTGCTATTTGGAGGAATGCTGTTTGGCCTAGTTGTTTTATCAATAGTTCTTACAGGAAAATGGCGGAAAATAATACATACTTCAGCGATAGTACTTGTCATAGGCTGTGCGATTCTTTATTTTGTGCGTCCTTATTGGGTGGCAAATGTGCAGGAGAAGAAAAAAGCGATTGTGCAAATACATTTAGAGCAGCTTTATCCAAATGAAGTATGGGATATTCGCACAATTCCGTATCGTCAGGAAGGGTATGAAAATCGCAACCCATATTTTGTAGAAGTAATCTTTCGTAATGAGCCGTACATCAAGTATGACTATTTTGTGCTAGATAGTGGTCAAGTGACACAATCCGGTTACTCTTATTTAAATCATATGCTAAATCCGAAACATTGGGAGCATTAGGAACAATAAAATGGTTACTAAAAGTAAATGTATATAGAAGAAAACTGGGGGTGCTAGGCGTGCGCATGCTTAGAATTGGGTGTGTGGCGTTTACAGTTATTATTTTAATAATAGTTATAGGCTTTGCTACATATATGAAATTCGGCTTGCCTTGGAATTATATCGAACAAAAAGCTTTATTAGAGCAAGCTGCCGAAGAAAAATACGGATTAGATTTTACAATGGACAGAGTTGTGTTTGCGCTTGGACATGGCGGTGAATACTACGGCTATTTAGCAGACGATAATGATGTACGTTTTTACGTTGGTTTTGAGGAAGGTAGATTTGTCGATTCCTACCCGATGGAGAAATGGGCTGCAGAGATCTCAGATGAACTAGTTCCAATAATACGCGCTCATTTTCCAGAGGCACAATTGGTTGTAGCCAATGTTGCATCTAACCAATATTTAAAAGATGTTGGACATGAAATTCCAAGCTATAAAGAAACCGTATCTGTTGAGGTAGGTGCGACTTTAAAAGATGTGGTTGTAACTGATGTCGAAGCCGAGCTAGACCGAATTTGGTTGATGCTTAAAGCAGTAGAAGCAACAGGAGCAAAAGTAGGTATTATTAGCATAAACTTTGCTAATAAAACATTACAGCATCGGGGTATGCGCATTGTGTGCCGTGAAGAACTAGATGGCTTATTAAAAGATTATCAATAAAGGAGCTAGTGTATGAGCAAGAAATTTAAAGTGATACTAGCGATTGTTATTGTGGCGCTTATCGCAAGTCGGTGGTATTGGGAAGCACAGCAACTTGAACAGCCAATTATTGTGGAGTCGCGTGTTGATTTAGATAAGCGTAGAATTGATGTTTCATATATTGTTAATAGTCAAGACCAAACGACATTGCAGATGGTTGAAATAGGTAATGAGTCTTTCTATCCAAACAATTCGTTCGCGACATTTATGTGGGATGATACTAGCGCTTACTCCAATGTTCAAGAATATACTTATTACGCAATTCGTCATGAAGAAATATTATTAGATGAAAGGCAACACGCTTATTTATTAGAAAATAAACATTTACTCGACAAAGGTATTGTTATTTTCAATCATTATTCTCCAATTACAATAACACCAACGATTTTAAATGAAACTTTACTTCGTACGGATTACTTTAAGGACTCTCTTAAAGTAGATGGTCATACAAATTTCCGCTTTCTATTAAATACGACTACAGAACTTACAATTGAAAATATAGAAGTAATTCACCCAACAGCAACATATCAAGTGTTTTACATGGACGAAGTGGCAAAATACCCATTTATTATGGAAGAAGGCGCAACGCTTGAAATCCATTTTGAACAATCTTATGCGTTTTCAACATATGGCTTTTTAGATGTCATTGTGCGCGGAACACGAAATGGACAAAAATTTGAAGAGCGCTTCTCACCAAACTTTCACGGTATAGCACCTGAAAAGGCAATTCGAGCGTATGTGAAGGAGGCATTGCAATGAAGATAAGTGAAGTGTTTCGAAATACCTTTATTGGGCACCTTTTTATCTTTTTAGATATAAATATTATCGGCGTCGATATACTACCAGATGCGCTTGGTTGGTTTATTATTGGGGGTGCGTTTGTCGAAGCTGAAAAAGTAACGAATCCCCAAATGGCGAAACGACTGGCGATAATGATCGGTGTTTTGTCGTTACCATTTACTTTATTAAGTGTGCAACAAATGATTCAAACATCGATTTATGTCGAGCTATTACATACAACAATGCTAGTTGTAAGTGTAGTGTTTTATTATTTCTTTTTTTCCGTTTGTTTAGACATTGCGAAGCTATATAAGCAAGAGAGTAACGTAAGGCAAATGAAATATATATTTTTACCAATGCAAATTATCAATCTATTGAGTTTGGCAATATTAATTCATTTACCATTAGTTTATCGAGTAGTAGGGGTGGCTTTTACTTTGGTAGGCTTAATCGTATTTATTATGTTTATCGTATTTTTATGGCAAATGAAAAACCGTACAAGTGGACCGATTTTTGATGAGGAGATTTAAAGAGGAGGTAGGGATTATCATGTTTAATTTTATCGATGATTTAGTAGAAGTATTATCTACATTTATCAAACCATTTCTTTATATTCTCGTAAGTGTTTTGATAGTGGGCATCCCGCTATTCCTAGTAGCTAAATTTTTTGATGTACTAACAGCTTGGTTTTATTAATACTTTTGGAGGATATTAAATGCTATGAAATACATCGAGTTCGGTTTGGGAAATAAGTGGCTTCTTCGCACCGAAACAAAGCTAGCAGATGGATCTGAAGTCGAGGAAAAAGGAATTGTCGGTCCAATTCGCTTTCAATCTTGTTACTTTCGAGTTTGGATTAAAAAAACAGTACTCATTTTAGATTCGAAGCATAGATGATTTCTAATAATAACCCATTTTCATAATAAGGAGTGTTCAAAAATATATAAATTAATTGTTCAACTACTAGCCGTAACATTGTTTTTTATTGTGTCTGCTGCCATTGCTCTATATGAAGGAAGTGCACTTGTAAATAAACCATGGGAATGGCGATACTCTACTCCCTTCTCAAAATTCTTTGGCATAGAAATACAACAAGGTTCCGATATATTATTGTTAGACTATTTTGTGTATGCCTTAAAATTCCAACCATTGTTCCCGCTTATTATGGTGTTGTGTGTGATATATGCATTGATTTTATTAGGATTTATACTGTTCAAAAATATATCACATGTTATTCCAATTTATTTTGGCTCACTTGGGTTGATTGCGATTGTTTTCTCCCTATTTTTACTTGGCGCATCTACAACTGGCGGAAACTATATGTTTTATCTATTAGTCACGGCAGGGGTTTTACTTCTTGTATTCGCCCTCTATAGCAGATTTACAAATAGGAATAGTGTGAAAGAATCTACGTAGACTATTATTAGCGAACACATACTAATTAATATGGAAAATAAAAATGACCAAATGAATTTTTCTTACAGAAGTTTGTGCTTATTAATGATAAAAAAACAGCAGTCGTGGCTTTTAAAGTCCGCAAGATAGTGACAGCCATTTGAGCATACTTTGGATTGAAGTTTGCATAGATATACCTTTTATCGCCCCTAGTAAAACCCGATGATTTGGGTTTTATTTTTTTTGAGAATATTTCCAATATTTAGGGTGTGTTTTTGATTGTAATGGTATAATTTGATAAAAGATTGAGGAGCGTGTATATCGTGTCGGAAACAAAGTTTGTTGAACTTCAAAAAGAACTTTTTGGCTTATTTGAACTCGGTAAATATGATGAAGTTCATTCACTAATTGAAAGAGCACAGGTGGAATTTCCCAAAAGACTAGATAAAATAATTTTTTGGAGGGCTTGTGTTTATTCTGTTCAAGGAAACCAAGAAAACGCCATCGCAGCTCTTAAAGAGGGTTTGCAAAAAGGAATATGGTGGAATCCTTTGACATTAACTCGTGACCAAGATTTAAATAACCTCCAAAACATCGAAGAGTTTAAAATAATAGTAAATGAGTGCCGGGGAATTTTGGAAAATCACGAACATATATCTAAACCCCAACTGTTTACTTACGGAAATGATAAATCAAATACAGGATTATTTTCTTTGCATTGGCGGGGTTCTAATGTGAAAGATTTCGCTCCTTATTGGTTTGACAACAGTTTATTTGACGATTTTCTTTTTGCATTTCCGCAATCATCTCAGGTCTTCGGATACAACGCTTATTGCTGGGACAATCAAAATACTGCAGTTGAAGAAATTACGGTATCATTCAGGGATTTCAAAGAAAAATTTAATACAAAACAGGATATTATTGCTGGTGCATCGCAAGGCGGGAAATTAGCGATTGAACTAAGTTTAAGTGGAAATATTCTTGGAACAAAAGGATTTATAGCAGTTATTCCTGCAATTCAGAATGTGGCTTCCTTAGAAAGATTGTTGGTAGGGAATGGAAATAAAATTAAGGGCTGCATTATCACTGGAGATAAGGACCCTTTTTACAATAAAACCGTTGAATTAGTAAAACTTTTTGAGGAAAATGAATTCCAATGCAAATTAATCGTCAAAGAGGGATTGGGCCACTTCTTCCCTGCTGATTTTACTGATTTATTAAAAGAAGCCGTTGAATTCATTCATAAGCCTTTAGAGTAAATATTGGATAACTAAAAAGAGAGTTAGAAATAATTCAAGCTCTTTTCTTGTGAATTTGAATGTGAATTACTCTGCGGAAATTTTGTGATTATTGTTGCTTTTGAACTGTGAATTGATGTTTTGCAGCCCAAAAGTAAACCCGTTAATGGCTTTTAGTGAATTTGTATTTTTCTTTTCTATTTTTAGATAAGATAAATTAACCAAAGGGGAGCTTTTAATTTTTTTGATTGGAATAATTTTGGTAGTCATTGTAATTATAACGAATGCAATTGAAAAAACACTGCGAACTATAGAAAAACAAAACGAAGAAGTAATACGGTTATTAAAAGCGAAGCAGGAGAAGTGAAAAATCTATTTAGTGAAAGTCAGTACAAGATGTTTTTGCCTACTGTTTCTCTTTTATTATTGTATCCTTCCTGTAAATCCAGTATACTTCATTCGAAATCTAAAAGAGAAAAGGATGAGTTAGGTTATGACATTTGAAGAAATTTTACCACGTTTAAAACAAGGCGAAAAAGTGATTCGTCAAGGATGGGGCGGGGCAGAACTGTATGTGAAGCTAGTAGGACAAAGTGAACATGACGGAGAAACATTAAACCCATATCTTTTAATTAATGTTAAAGGTGAAGGTTATACGATGTTTTCACCAACAGTTTGTGATATTTTAGCAGAAGACTGGATCATCGTTTCATAATGTAATGTGAAGGAATGAGTGAGGAACTAAGATGACATTTGAAGAATTTAAAGGACAGACAGTTTTTATAACAGGCGCTAATTCTGGTATTGGGCTTGCTCAAGCAAACGCGTTCTTAAAAAACGGTGCGAATGTATTTGGTTTTGATAAGGATTCGGATAACTTAGACGCACTACACAAAGAGTACGGAGAACGTTTCGCATTTAAAGTCGGAAGTGTTTCCGAGCAGATAGAAGTAAATGCTGCTGTTCAGGAAGCTATAAATACATTCGGTTCTTTGCATATTTTATTAAATACAGCCGGTGTATTAGATAACTTTGCAAAAACATTAGAAACAGATGAACCGCTATGGGACCATATAATGAACACGAATGTGAAAGGTCTCTATTTTGTGACGAATGCAATTTTACCCTATATGCTTAAACAGCAAGCTGGGGTGATTGTTAATATGGCATCAATCGCTGGTCTTGCAGCTGGGGGAGGCGGTGCAGCATATACGGCCTCAAAGCATGCGGTCATTGGCTATACGAAACAGCTCGATTTTGATTATTGCAGAAGTGGTATACGTGCTAATGCGATTGCTCCTGGAGCGATACAAACACCGATGAATCAAGCTGATTTTGATGGAGATGGCGAGATGGCTAAATGGGTAGCGGAGCAAACACCTGCAGGGCGATGGGCACAACCAGAGGAAGTTGCAAATTTAACATTGTATTTGGCAAGTAAAGCAGCAGATTATATTCATGGTACTGTTATGACTATTGATGGCGGTTGGCTTGTAAAATAGTTTTTGATTTGAAAGGCGAATCTGCTATAATACGCAAGTAAGCAAAATTTGAAGGCTTACACTACGGCACTTAAGGTGGGCACGTTGCTCACTCTCCTTTGGTCGTAGTTATGAATAAAATGGGCACCCCATTTTATAAAGGAGGAAACTAATATGCAAACTTCTATTTCTTCATCACGTACTTCTGTCAGTGAGCTGACAAAAATAGCGCTTGTCGCTGCCCTCTACGTAGCGGTTACACTCATCTTATCGGTTATAAGCTTTGGAGCTGTACAGTTACGTCTTTCAGAAATGTTCAATTATTTAGCACTCTATCATAAACGCTATGTCATTGCTGTCACATTGGGAGTTGTACTCGCTAACTTTATGTCGCCTACATGGATACTAGATGTACCAATTGGTGGTATTTCTACATTTTTAGTACTTCTTATTTGTCGTGCTAGTACTAAAAATATACAGAACATGAAAATTAGGATGGTTATTACAGCACTTATTGTGACAGCTTCTATGTTTACAGTAGCTGGACAGTTAACAATCATGCTTGATTTACCGTTTTGGCCAACGTATTTAACTGTAGCTATCGGTGAATTATTCTCCATGACTGTAGGTGGCGTAACGATTTATCTGTTAAATAAAAAGTTGAATTTTGCTAAATAAGTTCCAAGTGCCTCATGAATTTTTGAGGCACTTTTTTATTGCAGAAAAAAACGCCTGAAAATTTCAGACGTTACACATATAAATATATCGCAGCAAACATTGCTGCACTACCACCTATAACAAAGACGTGCCAAATTGCGTGATTGTAAGGGATTTTTTTATTTTTATAAAAGAATGTGCCTGCAGTATATAAAATACCACCTGTTAATAATATTAAAAATCCTTCGCTTGAAAAATGCTGAATTACCGGTTCATAAGCAAAGACTACGAGCCAACCCATGCCAATATAGACGAGTAGGGATAATTTTTTAAAACGGTATACGAAAAATTGTTTTAGAACAATACCAATTAGTGCGAGTGACCATTCAATCACAAAAATTGTCCAACCGAGTTTGCCTCCAATTGCTACAAGCGCTACAGGCGTGTATGTACCTGCTATAAGTAAAAAAATCGAGCTATGATCAAGTTTTTTGAAAAAACTTTTATGCGTAGGCACAGAATGATATAACGTAGATGCCGTAAATAAACAGAACATCGATATACCGAAAATTAAATAACTAATGAGCTGTGTTTTGGAACCTGTTTCGAGCGCCTTTTGCACTAATAAATAGGTCGCGGGAATTGTTAAAAACGCACCAATTCCATGTGTTAATGCATTCCAAAATTCCTCTTTCATACTATAATCGCTTTGTTTAATAACGGACTGTGTCATGCACGCCACCTCTTTCTTACAAAAATTATCGCATATAAGCCGTAATTGACTATAAGAAAATGTAACATGATCCATATGATATTTATCATATGGATCATAATTATCTAAATGTTAGTAAGTTTATTTTTATTAATGAATATCACGTTTTTGGAAATTTCCTCCCTTGACTTCTACTACTTCATAAACAATAACAAAAGCAGCAGGGTCAATTTCTCGAATAATTTCTTTTAGCTTACTGTCTTCTAAACGATTGATGACACAAGTAATTTCTTTGAATTCTTGATTAGAATAAGCACCGTAAGCTGTTTTAAACGTAGCAGATCGGCCTAAGCGGTCTCGAATTGTTTCTACCATTTCATCTGGTTTACTTGTAATAATGTTAAACGTTTTTGAACCGCTTAGCCCTTCTTCTACAATATGGACCACTTTCGAAGCGATAAAGTAAGCTATAGCAGATAATATTGCACCTTGAAATCCGAAGACAGTTGAAACTATTATAAAAACAAATAGATTTAAAAATAGTATTAAATCACTTGTACCAAACGGTAATTTTCTGGAAAGCAGTACAGCTAACATATCAATGCCATCTAACGCACCACCATTTCTCAAAGCAATCCCCATACCAAAACCGATGATAATACCACCGACTACAGTTACTAATAATGTATCACCATGAATAATAGTCGGTACATGATGCATTAATGCAGTACCTATTGAAAGTGAGACAATACCAATTACGGAAAAGATAGCAAAACTTTTCCCTATTTGTTTATACCCTAAATAGATAAATGGAATATTTAGGATGGCGATTAGAAGCCCTAAAGGTAATCCAAATAGCTTGGAACCAACAATACTAAGACCTGTTACGCCCCCATCTGATACATTGTTAGGGATTAAAACAGCTTCTAGCCCGTATGCAGCTATGAACCCACCAATGATAATCATTAAAACTCTAAAACTTTTGTTTACTCCTTTATTATTACTGGCCATAAAAAAATATTATCCCTCCTGGTTTCTCAAACATCCATTATAATAATATACTAAAAACAATAATAATAAAAAAAGTACGACCGGAAAATTTAATTTTTTCACTAGGTGGTTCGGAAAGATGGGTTGTACTTTTTCTCATGAAATGCATTTCATTTGGTGATAAGATATATTTTCTTAACGCTTTTTTATAGGTATAGACTTTATATATAGGTTATTAATTTCCCTTTTTTGTAGAAACTTACTATATCGCAAAAGTTGTGATTGACGTAAATCAAGTCGAATTAGTGAGTTCCTTAATAGTGTCGATGTACTTTTTCAGTGCTCAGCAAAAGGGAAATTTGAAATATGGAGAAATTCAATATAGAAATGTCATTTAGCGCGCTCTGTACTATTGCTAATAAAATGAGTGTAAAAATTATCTGAAAAATGGGATAATTAATATCGGGGATACGAAGTTGTATGCCATTTAGTAGAAAAATAGAGAGGTGTTAATAATGAAAATTGGGTTAAGCACGTATAGTTTAATAAAAAAAATGCGCCAAGGCGAAATGAATGTATTGGATGTATTACAGTGGGTAGCCGATAATGGTGGGGAGCATGTTGAGCTTGTTCCTTATGAATTTACAGTTGTAGATAATTATGAGCTAGCGACACAAATAAAAGAAAAGGCAGCTGAATTACAGTTAGAATTATCTGCGTATTCGATGCCAGCTAATTTTATTCAGGAAAGTGAAGAAGCATTTTTAGAAGAAATTGATCGAGTAAAAAAACATGTGGATGTTGTGCACCATATGGGCATTAAAATTTTACGACATGATGTAACTTTGTTTACGGTTCCTAAAGAATATACGACGATTCATTATTATGTTGAGCATTTTGAGAAAATGGTAAGAGGTTGTCAAATAATAGCGGACTATGCAAAACAATTTGGCATTACAACTACAATTGAAAATCACGGGTTCAATGTACAAACTAGCGACCGTGTACAGCAGTTAATCCATGGGGTTAATCGGGATAATTTTAAAACAACATTAGATATTGGTAATTTCTTATGTATTGATGAACCACCGCTAGTGGGAGTGAAGAAAAATATTCCGTATGCAGCGACAGTTCATTTTAAAGATTTTTATATTCGTCCATATTATGAAAATCCTGGTGGTGGGGAATGGTTTAGAACAGTGCACGACAATTATATTCGCGGAGCAATTGTTGGTCATGGAGATATAAATATCAGAGAAATTATTAAAATTGTAAAAAGCTCAGGATATGATGGATATTTAACTGTAGAATTTGAAGGGATGGAAGATTGTACAGTAGGTTCTAAAATAGGAATGGATAACTTGCGCCGTCTATGGGAAGAGTGCAAATTGTAGAGAGTACGATCTGTACATGATCGACTTTATATTGTCATCTACTTTTTATGAAAATTATGTAAGAACACAGAGGCTATTTAATATTTCAACAGTATGCATAAAGCAAAAATAATCTTCGCGAAATCATTATAAATTTGTATTGGTTTCGTTGCAAAACTGTAAAATCGATCATTGGAAACAATTAAAATCGTATATTCGAAATAAGCCAATAGAATCAGGTGGAAGTTTAAATAGCATTTTTTTTTGATAATCTCCTGTTTTTCATACTTCTCTCACATTTAAACACTATACTATGAAGGAGTTATGAAAATTTGGAGGAAATAAAATATGAAAAAAATATTGCCACTTTTAACTGCTTGCTTTTTATTATTTATACAGACTGCATCAGCACATACAATGAATGAAGGCAGGATTTATGAAGATATTGATCCATCGGCTACAAATGCACAGCACATATTATTAGTAAATAGTTTAGGATTAGTAGGCTACAATGGAAAAGATATGATTTTAGGACAAGACGAAAATCTATCACGTATGGAGTTTGCAGCATGGATTGGTGGTTTTTTTGGACTTGAGGGTACAACATTTGAAGAACTAGCAAATGCAAGCTTACATGAGGAATATATTAAGTCACTTGAAGGAGACGTGACTTATCAAGATATAAATATTGCTTTATTCCATAATTCAGTAACGCTCGAAAATCCAGAAGATAATATAACAAAAGCAGACTATGTAGAGTATATATACAATCACTTGAACACAGATATGGGTGACCATACGCTGTTGCAAATGGGTGGTTTTGCTGAAGGGCCAACTGGTGTTATTGAAGACGTCAAAGTAGATGAACATGAAACAGCAATAGTTATCGGTGGAACTGCATATCCGCTATCAGGGCATCCGCGTGTGTCTGCAAAAACGATAAATGCTGAAGATTGGATAGGAAAAACGGTTGAACTTTCATATTTTGTAACAGGCGCGGCTAGCCATAGCCACAGCAATGAACATAATGAAGAAGTGAGCTCGGCGGGGCCAACATTACAATATGTCCAGCTTCAAAAGGAAGAAAATGTTGACGTAGCTACGGAAAATGATAAAGAGACACAAGTTAATTTGGCTGGTGAAGAAGTAACCGAAAAAGCTGATAAAGATGGTAATAACTATATTATTCCAATTGTTGTGGTAATTATCATTGCTTTAGTAGGCATTGTACTTTGGAAAAGAAAATCGAATAAATAATCGCTAAAGGTATTTCACATTTTTGTGAAGTACCTTTTAGCTTTAATATAGGATAATCGAAGTACTATTTAAAAGTGTACAATTTAAGTTGAAACCTTCTAGCATTCTATTCGTATAATAAGTATTACGAAAAAGAAGGAGTTTTCTTCGTTGAAAAACAAAAATTTATCAAAAGTTTTAAAGCATTTTATGTTTATGTGGATTTTAACTGCAGTCGGTTTATTTGTCGGGACAATGTTACCACCAGCAATAACAATGCCTATTTCAATAATTACGCTAATTTTACTCATAATCGTAATTTTTGTACGAAATGTACGGTTAGCCAATTCAATCATGTATGTAATTCCATTTTTGCTAGGAATTACGCTGTTTTGGACTACCCAGTTTTACATTAATGAACTAGGTAGTGCCCTTGTTTTTAGTGTCTTTATTGGGACGATTATAATTTTCATTGTGTTAGCTTTTGTCGGTATGATGATGAAAGACATCTCGGGCATAGGTAGCTATTTATTTGCTGCACTTATTGTCGCTATTGTGTTCTCAGTTATTTTTATGTTTATACCTGTAGGGAATACAATCGCACTTGTTTTAGCAGGAGTAATGATTTTGCTGTTTACGATTTATACGGTATACGACTTTAACTTAATACGACACAATTATGTCGGGGATGATGAAGTTGTAGGAATGGCACTTAATTTATATTTAGACTTTATTAATTTATTTACAAATATTTTAGAAGTCATTTGGCGATTGAAGGACGAATAATCGATAAACCTATTCCTTTTTTATATAAAACACCTAAGTTGCGAACTAACCTATTTTGTCATATCGTTATATGAGAATGATATAGGGAAGCGGTGAAGGGTAATGGTGTTTTCGTTTTTTAAAAAGGGTGCACGGGAAAAACAGGTGCTTGTTAATCAAGTTGACATTTGTATTTCCAACATAGCACAGCACGGTGATGATTTATATGATGCGTTTGAAAATAGAGATGACGTACAGTTAAATGAATTTGGTTGCACATCGAATTGTGAAGTTTGTGATTGTCACGCAATTGCAGTAGTAAATGGGGATATTGTGAAAGCGGACGATCAGCAGCAGTTAATAGAGCTAATTAATGAATCACTTGTATAGTATTAGAAGCCTCGCAGTTTGGTAGCGAGGCTTTTTTAATACGGTTCTATAATATTTGTTGGGGTGTTCGCACAATTTCGCACACAAAAAAAAGCACAAGCTCACTCTTTTTTATATACTTGAATTGTCTAGAAACAAGAGATAAAAAGGGAGTTGTGCTATATGAATATTAATATGAATATCCCGGGATAAAATATTATTGAATTATGTAAATAAAAATGGAGGAGTGCATCTTGGTTAGATAGATTACGTTGATTGGAGCGAAGGGCAGCCGACTTCTGCGGGAACAGCAATGTTTTCTGCGGCGAAAGCAAAGTGACAGTCGCACGTGCGGAAAATCCATTTTTTCGGGTTAATCCCGAAAAAATTAGTTGGAGCTGTGCCCGCGAAAAGCGCGCTGCCCGGAGCGGAAATCAACTTCTTTAGCAAGAATAATAAATGATTCTGCAATCCAAAGCGCATACACGTCTTCAAAAAGCTACCTATAACAAACTGTAAAATAGTATTAATTGTTGAAAAGAGCAAAATTATTTTATTAAAGCTATTGACTTACTTTTCGTAACTTGATATTATTATCTCGAAGTTGAGATAATTAAATTCGAAATATAATCAATTGCTCATGCAACAGAGCATTTTATTTTTAAATATATATCTCGAATTCAAGATAAATGATTTATATTGTATAAATCGAAAGCAGGTTCAATATGAGTTTTCTAAAAAATTTATTTGGAACAAAAAAAGAGGAGGAACAACAAATGGCACAATTAAAAATCGGTATAGTATTAGGTTCGACACGTGAAGGACGTGTTAGCCCGCAAGTAGGCGCTTGGGTAAAAGCAATAGCAGATAAACGAGGGGATGCACAATACGAAATTATCGATATTGCAGACTTTAAATTACCTTTACTAGGCGAAGCGGGTGATGCTTCTGGCGCGGCTGCTTGGTCAGAAAAAATCGCTTCTTGTGACGGTTTCGTATTTATCGTTCAAGAATACAACCATTCAATTACTGGTGCATTAAAAAATGCATTAGATTATTTACGAGTAGAATGGAATAACAAAGCAGCTGGAATCGTTTCATACGGTTCAGTAGGCGGTGCACGTGCAGCTGAGCATTTACGTGGTATTCTAGGTGAATTACTTGTAGCAGATGTTCGTGTTCACCCAGCATTATCATTATTCACTGATTTTGAAAACGGTACAGAATTCAAACCGAAAGAAGTACAAGATGAATCAGTTAATCAAATGTTAGATCAATTAATTCCTTGGTCAAAAGCATTATTTACAATTCGTTAATGATTATTGAGCTATCTCATATGGCAAACTTATTCAAATAAAAATAAGCGACTTGTTTATACTAAAAAGGATGTCCTAATTTACGATTAGGATGTCCTTTTTTATGTTTAAGAAAGATTTCTTATCTTTTAGTACAGCCATATATTGTTAAATAAGGTGTGTAAAATAATCATTTGTTGTTAAAAAATAACATTGACAAAATGTCTTTTTTTACATAATATTTGTGTTAACTTATTTATTTTTTAGGTTAACTATATTAGGTAGAGGTGTTATTGTGGCTGAATTAACTAGAAGTTATTCAAAATGGAAAACGATTGACTTAGTATATTGTGGTTTATTTGCAACACTGATGATGATAGGAGCTAATATTACAACAATTGCTCCATTTTTAGTCGTTGGTGGTGTGCCGATAACATTACAAACATTTTTTGCCGTTCTCGCTGGGCTAGTATTAGGTAGTAGGAACGGTGCTATCGCTTGTACAGTTTATATGCTTGTTGGTTTAGCTGGTGCGCCTGTCTTTTCAAAGTTTATGGGGGGATTGTCGTATATTTTAATTCCAACATTCGGATTTGTTATTTCTTTCATTTTAGCGGCTTATGTTGCCGGTAAGATTGTTGAGCGCTATAAAACAGCTAAGTCATATATTGGTGCAGCTCTTGTAGCGGCAGCTATTAACTATATAATTGGTACAAACTGGATGTATTTTGCCTATATGTTCTGGGCAGGTGCTCCTGAAGGATTTTCTTATAAAATAGCATGGGCATGGATGATTCCACCGATGCCAAAAGACATAATCCTAGCAATCTTTGCTGGTATTTTTGCATATCGTCTACAAAAAATGCTGAAAATTATTCCAGTTAAATAACCGTTAAGATTAATATTTTGTATATTAAGAAGCGTATTCGAGTTTCATTTCGAATACGCTTTTCTGTGAGTAACGAATAATTCAGAAGTACGGGTAAATTTACTTAATTATTATTCTCCCACTCTTCTCTTAACATGCCCATTCGAATAGAGTCATAATATTGGCCATTGTAATAACGTGCTTTACGAATTCTAGCTTCCATTTGCATCCCTAACTTTTCACCTACACGAATCATTCGTTCATTTCCTGACCATGTACTAAATCCAACACGAACTAAAGGTAATGTAGCAAATAAGTGGTCAATCCATAGTTTCAAAGCACGAGTACCTAAACCTTTTCCCCATGTATTTGTTTCATGGAAAACAATACCGAGTTCCAGCCACTGTGAAGGCTCATGTTCCCAATAGTATGAAATAATCCCGCGTACAACTTCATCTACTTCAATTGCCCAAAAATTTTCTTTATTTATCCATTTTTTTGCGGATGGCAAGAACTCTTCGAAATGCATCGACTGATGAGGATAATATGGTGCATCCCATTTTTTCCATTCAGGTTGTTCGTCTTTATAAATAAGCTCCCACAAACGTAATAAATCATTCTCATTTATTGGCCGAATTTTCAGCTCTTGATCTGAATACATAAAATTCCTCTTTTCAAATAATTTTATACTTATGGATTGAAAAGAGAGGATAAACTCTAGTTTTCAATCACTTTATATACTTGTTTCATTTTCATCATTCCTTTCGTAGCTAATAATCTCATTATAACAGAATATTCCTTTTATATGGATTATTCTTATATAAGGATTTTAGGGAATTTATTACTCAAACATTTTCATAGTGGAATTGTGAAGTTTGTTTCATTTGTTGGGAACAAATCACTAGCAATTTCAATCATACGAATAATAATTCCTTCTGAATGAAATGTAATCGCCAATGTAATTATCCGTAGTAGATAAGTTTTGAATTAGCACATTTACAAAATCACTAAACAAAAAAGCCTATTTAACTAACATGCAAAATCAAAAATGGTTGACAATGATAACAAAACTATGTTAAATTTATCTCGAATTAAAGATAAATGAATTCGTAATAAAAAAGGGCGGTGTTTATGGAATTAGTTGATGAAAAGCTAAGGGCGATTACTGTCATACTTCGTGCCGCGCGTTCTATTGAAGATGTCGTTAGGAAGGATGTCACTTGCTATGGACTGAATACGACAGAATTCGCTGTACTCGAGGCACTCTATCATAAAGGTGATTTGCCCATACAAATTATTAGTAAAAAAATTCTAATTGCTAGCAGTAGTATTACGTATGTTGTTGATAAATTGGAACAAAAAAACTTAGTTCGTCGTAGTGGGTGTGCAAATGATCGTCGTATCACTTACGCGAGCTTGACTGAGCAAGGACACACATTAATGGATGATATTTTTCCGAAACATAAAGCAAAAATGGCACAACTATTCAATGATATGGAAGAACAATCCTTACATGACATGAATGAAGCATTAAAACAAATCGGTATAAAATCACAATCTTTATAAATTTTTTTACATTAATATCTCGAAATCGAGAGAAATGAGGAGGAGTTCAATAATGAACCACTTAAAAGGAGTACACCACGTTACAGCTATTACTAGTAGTGCAGAGGAGAACTATAAATTTTTCACATATGTATTAGGGATGCGTTTAGTAAAAAAGACAGTAAATCAAGATGATATTCAAACATATCACTTATTCTTTGCTGATGATAAAGGGACTGCTGGAACAGATATGACGTTCTTTGATTTCCCTAATATTCCAAAAGGAGTACACGGTACAAATGAAATTTCAAAAACATCCTTCCGTGTACCTTCAGATGCTGCATTAGATTACTGGGTGAAACGTTTTGACCGTTTAAAAGTAGCGCATTCAGGTATCGCTTCACAATTCGGTAAAAAAACATTATCATTTGTCGATTTCGATGATCAACAATATCAATTAATCTCAGATGAGAAAAATACGGGGGTTGCTTCTGGTACACCTTGGGAAAAGGGGCCAATTCCACTAGAATACGCAATTACAGGGCTAGGACCAGTATTTGTACGTATTAGCAGCTTAGATTATTTCAAACAAGTGCTTGAAAAAGTAATGTTATTTACAGAAATTGCACAAGAAGGGCAATATCATTTATTTGAAGTTGGTGATGGTGGAAATGGTGCGCAAGTGATTGTTGAGCACAATACAGTGCTTCCAAATGCTCGTCAAGGATTTGGAACAGTACATCACGCTGCCTTCCGTGTAACTGATCGTGCTATGTTAGATGAATGGCAAGACCGTTTTGAAAATTTCGGTTTCCAAACTTCCGGCCACGTCGATCGATATTTCTTTGAATCACTTTATACACGCGTAGCACCACAAATTCTATTCGAGCTTGCAACAGATGGTCCTGGCTTTATGGGTGACGAACCTTACGAAACAATGGGGGAAAAATTATCATTACCTCCATTCTTTGAAGCTAAACGTGCTCAAATTGAACAATTAGTAAGACCGATTGATACAGTGCGCAGTACAATGCAATTCGATAAAGAATATGAATGAAGAATGAGGGATTGTTCGTGGATTTTTTAAAATTAATTGAAAAAAGGCGTTCAGCAAATAATTTTATAAAGGATGTAAAAATTACTGAGTCAGATTTAAAATCGATTTTTGATGATGTGAAATTTGCGCCTTCAGCATTCAATCTCCAGCATGCGCATTATTATAATGTTATTAATGAAGAAAAGAAGGAACAAATTCGTGAAGCCGCATTTGGGCAGTATAAAATCCATTCAGCTTCAGCGGTAATTATTGTTACTGGCGACCGTTATGCGTATCGTCAGACAGAATGCTTAAATAAAGGTATGCACGATTTAGGAATTATTACTGAAATAGAGCTGCAAAATATAGTGACAGAGAATACCGATTTTTATGTAAGTCGCGGTGAGGAATTTATGAAAGAAGAAGCGATTCGTAATGGTTCGCTTTCTGGCATGATGTTTATGCTTGCTGCCAAAAATAGAGGGTGGGACACTTGCCCGATGATTGGCTTTGACCAAGAAAAAGTTCGTGAAATATTAAATATTCCAACAGACCAAGAAATTGTGATGATGATTACAATTGGTAAAGAAAAAGAAAGTAGTAGTCGTTTACGTGGTTACCGTAAGCCAGTCGATGAATTTGTAACAGTGATTAACTAAAATAGAGGATGTTTCGAGTAGGTTCGAAACATCCTCTTTAATATTTAACGCACATTAGAGTAGCAGTGATCTTCTGAAATATGGAAGATTCATACTATAGAGTTTGTGCGAGTTCTTCGATATCCTCGGCGATTTTTGCTAAATGCTGAATAGCCTGTGAAATTTCTATAATTGATGATGATTGACTTGTTGAAATGGTCAAAGTTTCATCAATCGTTTGAGTTACTTCGCCTACTTTGTCTTTCATTGAGTTGAGAAGCTGACGAATTTCGTTAACAGAGTCTGCACTTTGATCAGCAAGTTTCGTAATTTCTTTTGCTACGACACTGAAACCTTTACCATGCTCACCAGAACGAGCTGCCTCGATGCCCGCATTAAAGCCTAAAATACGGGTGTTTTTTGCAACACTATTAATCATTTCTAATATTTTTGCAGAGCTCTCAACTTGGGTTGTTAAGTTTTGTTGTGCTAACAACACTTGCTCCATAAAATTATTCAAATTTGTCGCAGATACAGCAAGTTGCTCAGTTGATGCACCAATTTCTTGAGAAGAAGCAGCAAACTGTTCGGCAGCTTGATGCAAATTCGTTTGTTTACTAGTATTTGTACTTATACATATAGAGCCAATTACTTCATTTTGCTCATCAAAAATAGGTGCTGCAATAACTTTAGTTGCTATTCCATACAGTTCTTCTGGGATAATTATAGTTTCAGTTTGTTTCGATCTAATCGCTTTATATTGTGGGTCATAAGGCTGAAGCTGATAGCCAATTCCTACCTCGAAATTACTGAAATCTTTAGAAGTAGAAATATAAAGCGCTTGTTCTTTATCGGAAATTGCTAAAAGAACATCATCTGAAAAAAGTGCTTTAATAGTTGGTGCCATTTGAATCATCGTTTTTAATACGTCATGTTGTAAGTTTGTTTTATCCAAAGTTTACCACTCCTTATACCTTTATTATAATAAAGATTGGAGTGCAGTAGTGTGAAAAATTATGGAATTTTATATCATTTTAGAATTATTTGTTATTAGCCCATAATATTATAGCCAGAGTCTACATAAATCGTTTCTCCAGTGACACCACGTGATAGGTGACTTAACATAACAATCGTCATATCTGCTACTTCTTCTTGGTTCGTATTACGCTTTAATGGTGCTTGCTCTTCGATTTTGTGTAAAATTTGATTAAAGCTTGGTACACCTTTTGCTGCTAATGTACGGATAGCGCCAGCTGAAATGGCATTCACACGAATATTATCAGCGCCTAAATCAGCAGCTAAATAGCGCATTGATGCTTCAAGTGCAGCCTTTGCAACGCCCATCACATTGTATCCATCTAGTACACGTTCCGCACCTAAATAACTCATAGTTACAATAGAAGCACCATCTGCTAAATAAGGTTTTGCAGCTTTACTTACGGCGATTAATGAATAAGCGCTCGTATCTTGCGCGAATGCATAGCCATCACGCGTCGTTTCTACAAAGCGATTTTTCAAATCTTCTGCATTTGCAAACGCTACTGAGTGAACGATACCATGTATTTCCCCAAATTCTGCCCCGATTTGTTCAAATGCTTTTGTAATGCTTTCATCGCTATTTACATCACATTCAACAATTGCTGTGCGATATTCAGTATATTCGCTTAGCACCTTTTCAATTTTTCCTTTTGAACGCTCTTTTCGATAAGTGAAAATAACGTTTGCACCAACTTCGAATAGTTTTTTCGCGATACCCCAAGCGATACTGCGCTCATTAGCAACGCCCATCACGACGATATTTTTATTTTTTAGTTGTAATAAATCCATGTCATGCACCCCTTAAATATAATTATAGCTATTATTAGTACCAACTACTAATAATAACTATAACATTACGAAAAACTGGGCGCAACAAATTTTAAACATAAAAAAACGATGAACCAATCGCTCATCGCTTTATTAATTATTCAAATTTTAATGAGTCGCCGTCGAAAGTTTCGTCTGCAACTTTAATAGAGTCTGTTGGGCAGCCTTCGAATGCATCTTGCATATCTTCTAGTAGATCCTCTGGCACTTCAGTAGTCCCCATGTTATCATCTAAAATAACGAAAGCAATTCCTTCATCGTCATAATCATAAATGTCCGGTGCAGCAGCTCCACAAGCGCCGCAAGCGATACATGTATCTTTATCAACAATCGTATATTTTGGCATTGTTACCTCTCCTTTTTACGTTCGCTTCCTTTCAAGCTTCTTTATTATTCTAAAGCTGTTTACTATACTTTTCAACATAATACTACGAAAATGAGGGATTTGATTTGATTTTACAACAAATTCTTTTGCGAATATTTGCGCAATTAAATAATGAACGGACAATTTCAGCCGCCTTTCACTTATTGCGTGGTAAGCGTTCAGGGCAAACGATACAAGATGTCGGTATTTTTAAATTACATGAATACTTTAGCTTACTACCAAAGCTTTCACGTGAGAAATTTGACAAGGAAGTAAATATGCTATTGCAATACAACTATTTAACAATAGATGACAATGGATATTATTCTATGACAGCAAGTGGTTTGAAAAAATCCGAAATAGGTGTAGAGTGTTCATTTTATAGTTGGGATTATAGAGGCAATGAGCATATTTTCTTTGCACGATTATCGCTAATTGTACAAGCTTTATCATATCAAGCATCAAGAAAAAAACAGTTTATTCCGATTCAGCGCAACGAAGAAATTCAGCATTTTGCCAAACAGTTTTTAATAGCTGAACATTACCAATCTGGACATCTGCAAAATAAGCTTTTTCAAGAAATAATTGAAAGTCTAGAAAAGCTTGCGATTACTAATAAGCAAAAAGAGCTACTTGTAAATCGATTGACCGGAATGAATATTCCTGGATTAACATGGCAGCAGCTAGCGTTTAATGAGAAGATGTCGGAAATGGATGTACAATTAAACTATATTTCGGCATTACATAATTGGTTACGAGAAATACCGAACTATCCGTATTTAGCAAAAATAGCTGAAAATATTCGTGTTAAAATACCACTAACAGGCTCTGCTTTCCAAACAGCTCAATTATTTAAACAAGGCTATACAATTGATCAAATTGTTGTAAGACGTGGTTTAAAACAGAGCACGATTGAAGATCATTTAGTTGAGCTTGCAATGAATGAAAGACTGTTTCCGATATACGATTTTATTAGCATAGATGATCAAAAGAAAGTGTTAGCAGCAATCGAGGATTATAATACAAAAAAACTAAAAGTATTACATGAAATAGTGCCACATTTAACATACTTTCAGATACGTTTAGTTTTAGCGAAAGGAGTAGAGTAAATGTTAGAAGATATACTTGAAAAGCATTTCGGTTATACTTCTTTTCGCCCTGGTCAAAAGGAAGTAATCGAACAGCTCATAGAAGGGCGTGATGTGGTGGCACTACTCCCTACAGGTATGGGAAAGTCGATGTGCTACCAGCTTCCAGGCTATTTATTTGATGCGCCAGTCTTAATTGTATCACCGCTATTATCATTAATGCAGGACCAAGTTGACCAAATGAAGCAATTCGGCGAAAAGCGAGTTATTGCCCTGAATTCCTTTTTGAATGCTGAGCAAAAACGCTACGCACTTCATTTTTTGCATGAGTATCGCTTTATTTTTGCATCGCCGGAAATGCTATTACAGGAGCAAGTAAAAGAGCGTATAGCAAATATGAAATTATCACTTATCGTAGCAGACGAGGCCCATTGTATATCGCAATGGGGGTTTGATTTTAGACCAGATTATTTACGTATTGGTGAAATTATACCGACAGTTAAACGGCCGCCGATTTTAGCGCTGTCTGCAACTGCAACTGCAAGTGTTTTACATGATATCGAAACGTATCTACATATGCAAACGCCTTTTCAGTATATTCATTCTGTGGATCGACCGAATATTCATTTTGCGAAAAAATTTTTTCAAGATAAAGGAGACAAAATTCCTTGGATTATACAGCATGTACAATCGACGCGTGGTCCGGGTATTATTTATACGCAGTCACGTGCGAAAACAGAAAGCTTAAGTATGCAGTTGTTGGAATGTGGCATTAATGCGGCTGCCTATCATGCAGGGAAAGACGCCGAAGATCGCCAGTTTATTCAGCAACAATATATTGCTGGGCAGCTGGAGTGGATTGTAGCAACAAATGCATTTGGAATGGGCGTTCATAAAGCTGATATTCGTCAAGTTATTCATGAAACAATGCCATCAACTGTTGCAAATTATATGCAGGAAATAGGTCGTGCCGGTAGAGATGGGCTAGATGCTGTTGCTACACTGCTATATGCGGAAGGTGATGAGCAGTTTGCTAAATTTATCGTGACCGAAGACTTGCCGAAATCTGGACATGTAGAAAGCTATCAAAATTATTTGATGAACAGGGAAAACCCAAAAAATATGCTTATCTCAGGAGAAATTTCAGAAACGGCATTTCGTGTTTTGCATTATTGGATGCAGCAAGAGCCTATTGAAGCAGTAAAAAAACGGCTTGTACATATGGAAATTTCCAAGTATGAGGCAGTTAATGATATGATGAAAATAATCGAAACAACAAATTGTATGCGTGATTATGTCGTAAGCTATTTTGGTCAGCAAATTATAGACAAGCCATCGAACTGCTGCCAAGGTTGTGGATTAAACACTAGTGAATTATTAACTAAAAGAACTGTCGAAGTACAAGACATAAGTACATTGTCTTGGCAAAACCGCTTGCAAAAGATCCTTTTGGGGGATATGTGAACTTATGAAGAACCGTTTACTTTTTTGTAGAATTTCGTCATAATATGAGAATAGAGTGTATGTAAGGAGGCTTTGTAATGGCTAAAAAAGATTATCGAGAAAAAATCGAAGAACACCGTCAAGAAATCGAACTAGAGGAAGTACCTTCCAGAATGTCGCGCGCAAATAAAAAACAAGATTACAAGAAAAGTCCACTTATGAGAAATTTAACAATCTTCTTTATTTTTATTCCTTTACTTGTGTTAGGTTACGTGAGATTCTTTTATGAACCAAAGACGCCTGCAATGGAAAATGATGTAGAGCAGCAAATAGAAGTTCAAACGAACAAACCTTCTACTCCTAATAGTAATAATCAAGCAACAACTGGTAATGAGAAAGAAGATGCTGAAACAGAAAATAAAGAGGAAACAGGTAAAATAGAAAAAGAAGCAGCTGAAGCAGATAAGATAGCGAAAGAACAAGCTGCAAAAATAGCTGAACAAAAGGCGAAGGAAGAAGAAGCAAAAAAACTAGCGGCACAACAAGCACAGCAGGCTTCACCAAAAACCTACACAGTAAAGACAGGGGATACACTATACAGTATTTCCAGAGCGCATTACAACGGTGAGATAAGAGTACAGGGCATTATTCAAGCAAATAATTTAAGTTCAGAAAACATCACTGTTGGACAAACACTAATTATTCCTCAATAAAGTGCAAAGGAACAAAGTATTAAATTGTGCAATAATGTAAAGGAGGTGCCTCATTTTTTTCGAGCATCTCCTTTTTTAGATAGGGGTTTTAGTGAGATGGAATTTATAATTTTTTTACTAGCAGTACTAATCCTTTTTACGCTTTTCATGATAAAACAAGCATTTGAAAACAATATTCGTGAGCATTCAGTCCGAATATATGGTGACGTAACGGAACAACTTCGCATTTTTTTTATTTCAGATGTGCATTTGCGTGAAATTAATTCGGACATGATACGAAAAATAAATACAGCAGATGCGGTAATAATAGGTGGAGATTTTTGCGATGGCCGCACCTCATTTGAGCGTATTAAATATAATACCGCGCTATTGCAAACGTTAGGACCAGTATACTTTGTGTGGGGAAATAATGATCATGAGGTAGGAGAAATACGTTTGCGAAAATTTTTTTCACAAGTTGGTGTTGAAATAATTGAAAATAGTGCGCAATTATTACAGTCGAAAAATCGAGTTTGGCTAAGCGCTATTAATGATACTTCGACAATGAAATATGACTTTGAGAAGGCCTTCAAAAAATGTGGAAAAGAGGATATTACAATATTTGTTTCACATAATCCGCAAATTTTTTATCGAGTGAAAAATTATTTTAAACCACAACTTATGATGGGGGGACATTTGCACGGAGGACAAATTCGTTTTTGGAAATTTGGTGTGCATCCACATGGGTCTTTTTCTTTACGTGATGGAATTCCAACCCTTATTAGTAATGGGTATGGTACTACACTAGTACCCGTGCGTTTAGGTGCAAAACCAGAATGCCATATTATTACAATTGAAATTGAACAAAATACACCAAAGTAAAACATTTTAGACGTATAATATAGGTGGAACAGATTGAAGGAGATGTAAAGTATGCAAATAGTAGATGCCCTTATCGTTGGGGGAGGTCCTTGTGGCTTATCTGCGGCAATTGAATTACAAAATATCGGGTTAAATCCTGTCGTAATTGAAAAAGGAAATATTGTTAACGCACTATATAATTATCCAACGCATCAAACATTTTTTAGTACGAGTGAAAAATTAGCGATTGGCGATGTGCCATTTATAATTGAAGATCGCAAACCACGTCGCAACCAGGCGCTTGTGTACTATCGTGAAGTAGTAAAGGCGAAGCAAATAAACGTTCATCGCTTTGAAAAAGTTGAAAAAGTAGAGAAAACGGGCGAACTTTTTACTGTTACGTCAAATAAAGATATATATGAAACGCCATATGTTGTCATTGCAACAGGTTATTATGATAATCCTAATTACATTGGTATTCCAGGAGAAAGCTTAGCAAAAGTGCACCATTATTTTAAAGAAGCTCATGAATTTTTCGATACGGATGTCGTTGTCATTGGAGGTAAAAACTCCGCAGTTGATGCGGCACTCGAGTTAAATAAAGCTGGGGCCCGTGTAACAGTTATATACCGTGGTAGTGAATATTCACCGAGTGTAAAGCCTTGGGTACTACCAGAGTTTGACTCCCTTGTTCGTTCTGGTGAAATAACGATGCATTTTAATAGTATAGTTAAGGAAATTAGTGAAAAAGAAGTTGTTCTAAATGTACAAGGTGAGAAAACAGTACTGAAAAACGACTTTGTTTTTGCCATGACAGGCTATCATCCGGATCATAATTTTATTCGCTCAATGGGTGTCGATATTGATACAGAAACAGGTCGACCATGTTTTAATGAAGAAACAATGGAAACAAATGTTGGAAATTTATTTATTGCAGGTGTCATTGCTGCAGGGAATAACGCAAATGAAATTTTTATAGAAAACGGCCGTTTCCACGGGGAACTTATTGCTAATTTTATTAAAAAAGGTGACGTAAAATAGTCGATTGCTACTAAAAACAGTGAGGTAATAGAAGATGCAAATTCAAGATTTATTATCATCAACAGCATTAAATACGATTGAACGTTTTTCTAATAACTATGCCCAAGTAAAAAACACACAGAAAAAGACGGAAGCAACTCAATTTGCAGACGTCTTACAAAATGAGATTTCAACTAATTCTACAACGAATACGAAAGATTTATTGTCGATCATTACTAATACAAAGGCTACGACAGGTACAACAAATTCAACGACATTGACACTTTTGCAATCTGCTTTAAATAATATTCAAGAAGTAACGACTAGCTTATCGCAAGATAAAACGAAAACAACTGAAGTAGCAACATTAAATAAAACAACAGAGCAACTGCAACATTATTTACAAGCACAATATACAAAGAGCTTCGCAAATGATTTAAGTTCGATGTCAGCATTAAAGAATACGAATACAACGACAACTTCTATGTTGCAAAGCTTATATGGCAATTCAGATAAGCCAACCTCAGCTGAGTCTAGGTTAATTAATATCGGACAATAATAAAAAGCCAATCATCCGCGTGAATACCGGAGATTGGCTTTTCGTATAGTATTAAAAATATTCTTTTAGATTTACAGGAGTTTGTATTTGGTTTAGGCCGATTAATAATTTTAAACGCGCTTTTTGACCATTAATACCTGTAGCAAAAATAACGCCTCTCTCTTCTAAGCTTTTGCCGCCACCTTCATATCCGTAAACGCCTTCTGCAATGCCATTAAAGCAGCGGGATACTAATACGACAGGCATGTTTTTATCAAGCAGTGTTGCTATACTTTTGGCAACAGCAGGGGGGACATTCCCTTGGCCTAAACCTTCAAGAACTAGACCGTCATAATTTAATTCAGCAACCGTTTCAATTAAATCTGCTTCCATACCAGCGTACACTTTGAGGAGTGCGACACGTTTTTCTATTTTCTCAACTTCTACATATTGACGGCGAACTGGCTTATGATGAATATGCACCATTTTTTTCGTAATTAAGCCGATTGGTCCGTACTGAGGACTTTGGAATGTGTTGACGCTGGAAGTTGAAGTTTTCGTAATATTAAACGCCTGATGCACTTCATCATTCATGACAACGAGTACACCCTTTTCGCGCGCTTCTGAATCACATGCTACTCGAACTGCTTCTACTAAATTATATATACCATCTGCTCCAAGCTCATTGGATGAACGCATAGCACCTGTAAGAACAATTGGGAAATTATAACGAGTAGTTAAGTCCAAAAAGTATGCCGTTTCCTCCAAAGTATCTGTCCCGTGAGTAATAACGACACCGTCGAGAGCAAATTTATTTGCGTGCTCATGAATACAGTTTCGTAGTGCTAGCATTTCAGTTGGCGTAATATGAGGAGATGGCAAATTAAAGGCTTCAACCTCGATAATATTTGCAAACTTTGCAAGTGTATCTTTTTCTTGTACTAATGGATTTTGTTCATTTTGGATAACGGCGCCAGTTTCAGCGCTCATTTTCATAGAAATCGTACCACCTGTATGAATGAGTAAAATATTTTTTTTTGACATAAAAAAACCCCCTTAAAAAATCAGAAAATGTAAGTTTAGTGCTATAATAAAATTGGATAAAATATTTTACTAAGAGAGGGACTGGTCGACATGTTAATAATACTATCAGCAGCGATTGCTCCAGGGCTAGCCCTTCTTAGTTATTTTTATTTGCGCAATCAAATGGCAACAGAGCCACGCAAGACACTCATGCATGCATTTTTATATGGTGCTATCATTACATTCCCCATACTCTTTATTCAATATGTATTAGAAGAAGAGCATGCATTTTCAAGTGCATTTGTGACGAATGTTGTGTTCACGAGCGCAATAGAAGAATTTTTTAAATGGCTTATTATTTTTGTAGTTATATTGCGCAATGTCGAATTTGATGATCCTTACGACGGTATTTTATATGGCGCTGCTGTTTCTTTAGGATTTGCGACAGTTGAAAATGTGCTTTACTTATTGTCTTTTGGTTTAAATACTGCATTTATTCGTGCGATATTACCCGTTTCTAGCCATGCATTATTTGGCGTTGTGATGGGCTATTACTTCGGTAAAAGTAAATTTTCAAATGATGATAAAGGAAAAGAATATTTACTTTTAGCACTTTGCGCACCAATAGCCTTACATTTTAGTTATAACACAATTTGGACATTAGGAGGCAATTTTGTCTACTTAATGGTGCCGTTTATGTTATTTTTATGGTGGTTTGGCTTAAATAAGGTGAAACAAGCACATCAACACTTAATCGAACATTTAATCGATAATAGAAAAATATAAGCTTTTGCTCAACTAGTGTCGAGCAAAAGCTTTTTATTATGTATAAATCCTCTCCATTTTCGCATGCTATGAAAAAGGAGATGCAAATATGAAAAAAATAATAATATCTATTTTAATGTGTAGCTTATTATTTGTGCAACCGCATGTGTCTGACGCATTTTCAGCGCAAGTTGTGCAACGCGGTGCTTATGGTGATGATGTTATTGAGCTGCAGGCGCGATTGCAATACTTAGGCTTTTATAATGGAAGAATCGATGGCAAATTTGGTTATGGAACATATTGGGCGCTACGCGAATTTCAACAATCTTACGGTTTAGATGTTGATGGCATAGCAGGGAAAGCGACTAAAGAAATGCTTGTTAATAATTCGGAATACAATGAAAACTTTGTGAAAAATCAAATTGCAAAAGGTAATCGATTTACTCACTATGGTGGAATACCTTTGGAGCAACAAGTGCAGTCTGGTACAGGAAATGCAACTGCATCAGGCAATGCAAATACAACAGGCAATCCAAGTAGCTCATCTATGCAACTACCCGCGAATTATTCAGAGCGTGATATACAATTGCTTGCCAATGCTGTATACGGAGAGGCACGCGGTGAGCCGTATGAAGGACAAGTAGCAGTAGCAGCTGTCATTCTAAACCGTTTAGAATCACCGGATTTCCCGAACACTATATCAGAAATTATTTTTCAACCTCGAGCTTTTACAGCAGTAGCAGATGGGCAAATTTGGTTAACACCGAACCCTCGAGCAAAAGAGGCAGCGCTTGATGCTATTAATGGTTGGGATCCTTCTGAAAACGCACTTTATTATTTCAATCCCAAAACAGCTACAAGTGAATGGATTTGGACACGACCACAGATAAAACAAATTGGCGAACATATTTTTTGCTATTAGAGGTGAATCATGAAAAATGCAGTGTATTTATTAAGTATTGTTGTCGTAATTTTAGGGCTTTATGCTTTTGACGCAAAACGAGAGCAGCATGCATTAGAAAGAGCAGTGCATGCGCATTATACAAATGAATTAGCGAATGCATCTGAAAAATTGTCATTATTGCATACAACGATTGCACAGTCTATGTTATTTCAAGATGAAAAGGCATTGCACAACGAACTTGATACGATTTGGCGTGTAAGTAATGATATGCGTAACTCTATTTCTCGTTTACCATTACACCAAGATGTAGCAAATGAATGGATGCGCTATTTAGGGAGAATTAGCGAGGAAGCAAAAAATGCGGATAGTTTAAAAGATGCAAATAAGTGGCGTGAGAAAATGACTGTCGTTAATGGAAATTTACATGCATTAACAGAAGAATGGGAAGTAGCTACTGCGAACTATTTCCAGCAAGATGGAGATTTTTCAAAATGGTCAAAAGTGACGAATGTTGAAACGGCAAACTCTCCTTTTGCAACAATGTCTGTGAATTTAAAAAGCTTTAATGAAACAGATTTTCCTTTAACCGCAAGTGAATCGGACTATCAAAAAAAGCGTGAGTTAAAAAATTTAATGGATGAGCCGATTTCGAAAACAGAGGCGATAGAAAAATTTAAAATGTATTTCCCAAAAATTGATGATGCAACAATAACGGTAACGAAGAGTCACGATGATGCAGCGTATCCGTTTTACCATGTACAATTTGTCCGTGGTTCACGTATAGGCTATGCTGATATAACTGAAAAGGGCGGGCATATTTTATCGTTTTTATTAGAAAGACCGATAAGTAAAGATGTGCTGTCACATGAAGAAATTTTAGAGTCTGCTCAAAAGTTTATGAAAAAAGCAGGATTTGAAGATACTGAAGTAACAGAAGCGCGTGAAAACCATGAAGCATGGCATTTTGTTTTCACAAGAAAAGTAGATGATGCGTTAGTTTATCCAGATAGTGTGCATGTAAAAGTAGCAAAAGATAATGGAGAAATACTTGGCATTAATGCAATGGAGTATATACAAAAAGAAACTATAAATAAGCAATCTGAAAACCCAATTGACTGGAAGCAATTTTTTGGTGAAGGTGTCATAATTGAAGATGAAAAGAAAATTTATACGGAAAATGATAGATATGATTTACGTCTTTGCTATGAGGTGATTGCGAGATTACCGAATAATCTTTATGATACATTTCGTGTTGTTGTCGATGCTGAAAATCATGAAGTAGTTCAAATTGATGCATTATCTTAAGGAAACATATTGAGAACGTATAGAAAAATTGGAAATCCCGTGTCATAATAGGAATACTATATTCTATTTGCACGAGGAGATAATCATGGAACTTAAAATTGGTACGATACTAACGCTTGAACCTACCTATACAGAACGAGTAGAGAAATTTCGATGTAAAGTAGTTGAACAAGAGGGGGATATTCTTTACATTGACTATCCAATAAATGTATTAACGAAAAAAACAGCTTTCTTAGTAGATGGCTCACAGTTTCGTGTAACTTTCCATACGGATGAGAAAATTAGTTATTCCTTTGTGACGGCTGTTTTAGGGCGTAAGGGTGGCAATATTCCTATGATAATGCTGTCCTGTCCACCAGACGATCAAATTTTTAAAATACAACGGAGAGAATATGTACGTGTAGAGACGCCTGTAGATGTTGCGCTCGAATTTAAGGAAAACTTTTATCAATTTGTTGCAGAGGATGTTAGTGCAGGAGGCATCGCGATTGTTGTAAATCAGCCTACATCGTTTTCAGATGGAGATATTGTTCGACTAACGATAGTGTTACCGTTTACAAACGGAGAAGTTCGATACGTTCAAACGGATGCATATATTGTGCGTATTTTTGAGCGAGATAACGTGAAAATTGCCTCTGTTCAATTTACTGATACAGATGATATTGACAAGCAACATATTGTTCGTTTCTGTTTTGAGCGACAATTACTAATCCGTAAAAAAGAGATGAATGAAATATAAGCCACTCATTAGTAGTGGTTTTTTCTGTTTTTAAATTGGAAGTGCGATGCTATTTTGTATGTTGGCTAACAAGTAGCATCGTATGATTTATGGTACAATGTAGACGGAAAGTAGGGATTAAATTTATGGAAAAACGTATTCAAATTGCGATTGATGGACCAGCAGGTGCTGGGAAAAGTACGATAGCAAAAATAGTAGCTGAAAATTTATCATTTACGTATATTGATACGGGCGCAATGTATCGCGCTGTAACGCATAAAGCAATGCAACAAAACATAAAGTTAGATGATGCTGCAGCACTTGAAAGCATGCTACGCAGTACAAATATCACATTAAAGCCATCTAGTAAAGGACAACTTATATTTGTTGACAATGTAGATGTATCAGATGCAATACGCTCAAACGAAGTAACAGCAAATGTCTCACAAGTAGCAGCTCACGCGAATATTCGTGAAATATTAGTTGCTATGCAACAACAGTTGGCGGCAAATGGCGGAGTTGTTATGGACGGCCGGGATATTGCGACACATGTATTAAAAGATGCGGAACTGAAAATTTTTATGTCAGCTTCAGTAGAAGAGCGTGCGCGTCGCCGTTTTGCAGACAATGAAAGTCGTGGTATAAAATCTTCCATTGAACGCTTACGAGAAGAAATCTCGCTTCGTGACAAGTTAGATAGTGAGCGCGAGGCTTCACCGTTAATTCAAGCGGAAGATGCATTGTTCTTGGATACGACAGAATTAACAATTAATGCTGCAGCAAATGCAATATTAAAATTAGCAAAAGAAAAAATGTAATACATGTAAACAAAAAGCAGTAAGAAATTTTAGAAAACAAGGGATAATTTTTGTTTTTATTAAGTGTTTCGAATAAAATAAGAGTTGAAGATGCGAAGGAGGGTTACATATGTCTGAAGAAATGAACTTAGGATTACACCAAGAATTTCGAGAAGGAGATATTGTGAAAGGTACTGCGGAGCAAGTTGACGATAAAGCTGTCACTGTTTCGATTGAAGGGGCTCCCTTTGAAGGGATCATACCGATTAGCGAACTTTCAAGCTTACACATTGAAAAAGCTTCAGATGCCATCTCGGTTGGGGATGTGCTTGAATTAATGATTACCAAAGTAGAAGATGAGGCATACGTGCTATCAAAACGTAAAGTAGATGCACTTAGAGCGTGGGACGATTTAATTGCTAAATTTGAATCGGGCGAAACGTTTGAAGCCGAAGTGAAAGATGTTGTAAAGGGTGGCTTAGTAGTGGATTTAGGAGTCCGCGGCTTCGTACCTGCTTCACTCGTAGAAGATCATTTTGTTGATGATTTTGAAGATTACAAAGGTAAAACGGTAAGCTTCAAAATTACAGAGCTAGATAAAGAAAAGGGACGCTTAATCTTATCCCACCGTGCTGTTGTGGAGGCCGAAAAAGCGTCGAAGAAACAAAAAATTATTGAAAATATTAGTGCAGGTGACGTTTTAGACGGTAAAGTACAACGTCTAGCTTCATTTGGTGCATTTATTGACCTTGGCGGCATTGACGGTCTTGTACACATTTCGCAAGTAGCACACGATCATGTTGATGACGTATCGAAAGTTTTAGCAGAAGGGCAAGCTGTAAAGGTGAAAGTACTTTCAGTAGACCCTACAAATGAACGTATTTCTTTGTCCATTAAAGATACTTTACCTGGACCATGGGATAATATTGAAAGTCGCGCGTCGAAAGGCACTATTTTATCAGGTAAAGTGCGCCGCCTAGTAACATTCGGTGCATTTGTAGAAGTATTCCCTGGTGTTGAAGGCCTTGTACACATTTCACAAATTTCACATAAGCATATTAATACACCTCATGAAGCTTTAAAAGAAGGACAGCAACTAGATGTAAAAGTATTAGATGTGAACGCTGCTGATAAGCGTTTATCTTTAAGTATTAAAGATCTTGTTGACAATCCTGATAAAGAAGAAGAGTTTGACTATGTGTTACCAGAAGAAAATAAAGGTTTTTCATTCAGCGATGTCATTGGTGACAGATTAAAAGGGTTTATTAAAGAATAATAAATTTTGCAGACAGGTGTAATGCTTGTCTGTTTTTTTTGTTTCCATACTGATTGCTTGAGTATCATCACAAATCTAGACAAATTTTGATGTCTAACAAAAACATTTGAATTAGAGCCAATTACAACACGTGCTTCTTGGTTCGCTGATTTTACAGGTGGAATCACGATTCGCCCATGGCAACTCACTTTTACCTGGACAAATGTCATTTCGTTTATTGTGTGATATAATACAAAAATTCGTGTATAATACGTAAAGATTAGATAGTTGGAAGGATGAAGTACAGATGACAAAACCAGTAATCGCCATCGTAGGTCGTCCGAACGTAGGTAAATCGACAATTTTCAACCGTATTGTTGGAGAGCGTGTATCAATCGTGGAAGATATTCCAGGTGTAACACGTGACCGTATTTATAGTTCGGCAGATTGGTTAGCACATGAGTTTAATATTATCGATACAGGCGGAATTGAAATTGGGGACGAGCCATTTTTAGAGCAAATTCGTCAACAAGCCGAAATCGCTATTGATGAAGCGGACGTTATTATTTTCATGACAAATGGACGTGAAGGTGTAACAGCTGCTGATGAGCAAGTTGCAAAAATTTTATACAAAACGAAAAAGCCTGTTGTATTAGCAGTTAATAAAATCGATAACCCAGATATGCGTGAGATGATTTATGATTTCTATTCATTAGGTTTTGGTGAGCCTTGGCCAATTTCAGGCTCGCACGGATTAGGTTTAGGAGATTTATTAGACGAGTGCGCGAAGCATTTCCCAAAAGAGGATGAAGAGCAGTACGATGAAGATACAATTAAATTTTCATTAATTGGTCGTCCGAACGTAGGTAAATCTTCATTAGTAAATGCATTTTTAGGACAAGAGCGCGTTATCGTAAGTGATATTTCTGGTACAACACGTGACGCAATCGATACGCCGTACACATATGACGGACAAGACTACGTTATTATTGATACAGCGGGTATGCGTAAAAAAGGGAAAGTGTACGAAACAACAGAAAAATATTCTGTACTACGTGCGCTACGAGCAATTGAACGCTCAGACGTTGTATTAGTAGTGTTAAATGCAGATGAAGGTATCCAAGAGCAAGATAAAAAAATCGCTGGATATGCACATGAAGCAGGAAAAGCGATTATTATCGTTGTGAATAAATGGGATGCAATCGAAAAAGATGAGAAAACAATGAATTTCTACACGCAGCAAATTCGTGAACATTTCTTATTTTTAGATTACGCACCGATTGTTTTCGTATCAGCGAAAACGAAACAACGCGTCCATCAAATTTTACCGGTTGTACAACGTGTTAGTGAAAACCACGCAATGCGTATTCAATCGTCTATTTTAAATGAAGTAATCGAAGATGCGGTAGCACGTAACCCAGCGCCATCTGATAAAGGTCGTCGTTTACGCATTTACTATGCAACACAAGTAGCGATTAAACCACCTACATTTGTTGTATTTGTGAATGAAAAAGAATTAATGCACTTCTCGTATGAACGTTTCTTAGAAAATCGTATTCGTGAAACATTTGACTTTGAAGGAACACCAATCCGTTTAATTACTCGTGCACGTGATTAAATTCCATTGTAATTAAATACAATATTTTCTATTAGAAGAAGTGATTTTAGTTAAAATGCGATATCCTGGAGGGCCCTAGATTGTAAAGTTGGAAAGACAACTTTCATTTCCGGCTCTCTAGTGATATTTTCATGGTGATGAGTAATCGCCAAAACGTCTTTTGTCTCAATGTTAGAACGATGAAACATAGACAGTAGCACCTTGTCGGGGGTGTAAGGGCATTTTAGTGCTTTTCTTATAAAGGGGTTAAGGATATGGAACAAGTAACGGTTTTAGGTGCGGGCTCTTGGGGTACAGCGTTAGCGCTAGTGCTTGCGGAAAATGGTCATAACACGCTTGTGTGGACACACCGTGAGGATCAAGCAGTAGAAATAAACGAGCACCACACAAATAAAAAATATTTACCAAATACAATTTTACCTAATAACTTAGTTGCAACAGCGAATTTAGAACAGGCGGTAAATCATGCATCGACAATTATAGTAGCGGTACCTACAAAGGCTATCCGTGAAGTTTGTGGCAATGTATCGGCGTTATTAAATAAAAAAGTATTATTTGTGCATGTTTCAAAAGGAATTGAACCAGATTCGTTAATGCGCATTTCTGAATTGTTAGAAGAAAGTGTTGATGCTCAGTTCATCGAAGAAATCGTTGTATTATCTGGGCCAAGCCATGCTGAAGAAGTTGTATTGCAACATCCGACAACGGTTACAGCAGCATGTAGAAATTTGGCTGCAGCGGAAAAAGTTCAGGATTTATTTATGAACGGTTATTTCCGTGTGTATACAAGTGATGATGTAATCGGTGTTGAAATCGGTGGTGCTTTGAAAAATGTTATTGCACTAGCGGCGGGAATAACAGATGGCTTAAGCTATGGAGACAATGCAAAGGCAGCGCTCATTACACGTGGTTTAGCTGAAATTACTAGACTAGGTGTGAAAATGGGAGGGAATCCTTTTACATTTGCTGGGTTATCGGGTATGGGAGATTTAATTGTCACTTGTACTAGCGTGCATTCACGTAACTGGCGAGCGGGCAATATGCTTGGAAAAGGGATGACTTTAGCGGAAGTATTAGAGCAAATGGGCATGGTTGTAGAAGGTGTTCGTACAACAAAAGCAGCTTATCAGCTTGCTTTAAAATATAACGTAGCTATGCCGATAACATCTGAGCTTTTCGATGTGCTATTTAGTGATAAAACGCCAAAAGAAGCAGTTGACGAACTAATGATCCGCATGAAGAAACGAGAAATTGGTGATCTTCGTTAAGATCGTCAATTAAAAAGTTGATAAATTGTCACATTTTGTTAGAGTTGTGATAGTTATATGAGATAATGGGCTTGTTCCTAAAGGTATGCATTGCATACTTTTTGAACAGCCCTATTATTTTAATATTAGAAACTATATAATTTACAATAGTGTAGAAAATACATAGTAGGTTGAAAGGCGGTTTTTCTATTGCAAAATCCATTCGCGATGGATGCATCTATGTTTGTCTTGAGCTCAGTTAGGGGACCATTAGCTAGTTTGCATGCACTAGACGTTATGTGGGTGTCTTTTTATTCAATTGGTTTATTAATCGTATCCGTATTACTCATAACGGCAATACGTAAATGGGTGAATAATGTTTTTTTATCTTTTATTTTGAAATTTTTTGCATATACGATGTTAGCGCTTGGTTCGTTTTTAATGGTGCTCGTTGTCGCAACATGGCCTTCTTAAAAATAATTTGGTGGTGAAATAAATGAAAAAAAGATGTAGCATGCACATAATGATTGTTGTTTGTGCTGTATTATTATCAGCATGTATGTATCCAGAGGAGCAGCGAGTAGAAAATCAAGTTCCTGATGTTGATCAATTAGCAGCTGTGCAACGAGCAGTAGAACAGTTCCAAGCAGATACTGGAGTTCTACCGATTAAAACCCGTGATATGGATACAGATATTTTTATAAAATATTTAATCGACTTTGAAAAATTAGTGCCTAAATATATAGCATCTCCTCCTCCTAATTCATATGAAAAAGGTGGTATTTTCCAATATATTATTTGGGATCCTGAAGAAAAACCAACTGTAAAACTTGTCGACCTTCGTGCTCCGGAGCGTATTAGGGAAGTGAAAATTCGCTTTATTAGCACAACGTATCCACAATATAAAGATCAAATTGCACCTTTTATTTATACTATTAATTATAAAAACATTGGCTATAAAGAAGAAATTTCTGTACCAAGCCCATATTCTAATAATTTATTGCCGCTAGTCGTATCATCAGAAGGGAATATTTACGTTGATTATTCCATGGACTTATATCAATTTATACAAGACAATGATGTGAAGGCGCAGCCAGGTGATGATCTTCGCTTATTATTAGTGGAGCATTATCCAGTTGTTCCGGCATATTCACTGCCATATACGGTTGATGAAAATAATGAACCGGTGTTTATGTATGACCCAATAAAGTGAGGATTTCATTAGGTAGGGTGCTACTATATTTTTTGTAAATGAAATTTTTTTTACGCCTTGTACTTTTGTGCAAGGTGTTTTTTCATATTCTTAATCTCTCGTACATAAATTGAAATAAGTAAAGGGGGAGCGCCAATTAGTGAACAAGTTTTCCAACAACTCGCAGAAAGAACAAATGGCGATGTTTATATTGGGGTTGTCGGGCCCGTTCGTGTAGGAAAATCAACTTTTGTCAAGAAGGTTATGGAATCGATCGTGCTGCCAAATATTATGCATGAGGATGATCGGAAACGCGCACTGGACGAGCTGCCACAAAGCTCACCGGGGCCAGTTATTATGACTGCTGAGCCAAAGTTTGTACCCGCACAAGCAGCGCCAATTGCAATTGGAGATAATGGGCTTGCTTTTCGGGTTCGGCTTGCAGATTGTGTAGGGTATATTATCGACGGAGCACGAGGTTATGAAGATGAAAATGGTCCAAAATTTGTGCATACTCCTTGGCATACGGACGCCATACCGTTCCAAGAGGCTGCAAAAATTGGAACAGATAAAGTTATTCGAGATCACGCTAATATTGGTATTGTAGTGACGACCGACGGAACAGTAAACGGTATTGAAAGAAGTGCGGCACGTGTTGCTGAAGAAGCGATTATCGAACAGTTAAAAGACATAGGCAAGCCGTTTGTAGTTGTGCTCAATAGTATGATGCCAGCTCGTGAAGAAACAAGACATTTACGCAATGAATTATTTGAAAAATACGAAGTGCCTGTTATTGCGGCTTCGATTGACCAACTTTCAGTACCAGATATTGCGTATATTTTACAAGAAGCGCTATATGAGTTTCCAATCGAATATATCGAGGTCGAAAAGCCAGACTGGGTAGATATACTTGACGGCTCTCATTATTTGCATGAATCCATGAATTTAGCTGTAGGGGATATGATGGCAAACGTAGAGAAAATTCGCGATGTGGAGCGTGCTACGGCGTTTTTAAAGGAACTTGATTTTGTGGATGATTGTAATGTCGAGCGTGTCGATGCAGGGCTAGGTGTAGCGACAATACGATTATCAATTAAGAATGACGTATATAAAGCGGTTTGCAATGAATGGTTAGAACAGCCAATAGATTCAAAAAAAGATTGGCTACTATTCATTAAAGAGGCTTCTGAAGCGAAAAAAGCACAAGCTAGATTCCGTGATGCCATTGATCAGGCTCGTGCGGATGGCTATGGTGTAACCCTTCCGACACTGGACGAATTTGAGCCAAATGAGCCAGAACTTATTAAACAGAACAATTTTTACGGTGTACGCATGAAAGCCAGAGCACCATCCTATCATATTATTCGTATCGATATGGAATCAGAATTTGCGCCACTTATCGGTTCAGAGTTCCATAGTCAGCAATTACTAAAAGATTTGCAGCATGCTTATGAATATGATCGGGATTCATTGTGGCAAACACAATTATTCGGTACACCTCTACATGAAGTTTTAAAAGAAAGTATACGTTATAAAATGAATACAGTTCCCGCTACTGCTAAAAAACGGATGCGTCAAACGATTGAACGCATGGTGAATGAAGGCGATAGAGGGCTCATTACTTTCATAATTTAACAAAATTTAGATGTGATAATATAAAAAAACAAATAACAGGACAACGCTTTTTTTAGGCGTTTTGTCCTGTTATTTGCATTTTATTTGAAAAAAACGATAGTATATGCAAAAACATAGGCGAATTCAGTTGCGTAGCGGTTTTTGATATGTTACTCTTTTTACATGATTTAGGTTCAGGGCCCTTTGAGAGGAGGTGAATGTTATGAATAAAACAGAATTAGTAAACTCTGTTGCTGAAGCTGCAGGTCTTTCAAAAAAAGACGCTTCTAAAGCAGTTGAAGCTGTATTTGATACAATTCAAGATGCTCTTGCAAAGGGTGACAAAGTACAATTAATCGGTTTTGGTAACTTCGAAGTACGTGAACGTGCGGCTCGTAAAGGTCGTAACCCACAAACTGGTGATGAAATCGAAATCGCTGCAAGCAAAGTACCTGCTTTCAAACCAGGTAAAGCGCTTAAAGATGCTGTAAAATAATACACATCTGAGCAGTTACATAGAGCAGCCTTCGGACTTCCTGAAGGCTGCTCTTTTTATACATAATTCTGAAGGCTTTTATATTGGGGTACTATACTTTTAGTATCCATTTAACGCTAAAAAAATTTTATTTTTTAAAGCAAAGTTTTTTTAAAACTTGTTTTAGATAATTTAGTTATACATATTGGGTAGGATTCAACAAAAGTTGAGGTGCCCGCCCAAAAATTCTGTACTTATTGCTTTAGGATTGAATAGAATTTGTCTTATTACAAGCAGACGATACCCCCAACAAATAAAGTGGAGTAAAGGCTAAACTCGTCAAGTAATGTAGCAAAGCCTTTGTGACTAACACCTTGTTGACTCCTAGGAGGTTTAGCGTGTAGTCATTGTATTAATTGCGACGAAGCTTAAGGAGCGATGCAGGGGGACTCCAAAACGAATGTAATAGCTGTTAAAAGTGCACTTTGAACTTATTGTTCGGATATGCTACGATTCATTTGTTAGAAGAGATGCTTCACGCATTTCTTACGGGATTTGTTATTTATTTAGGGGGCAATTTCATGTCAAATGTAGATTTAGAAAAAATTGAAGAAGCTGTAAAAATGATTTTAGAAGCTGTTGGTGAAGATGTTGAACGTGAAGGACTTCTTGATACACCAAAACGCGTATCGAAAATGTACGCAGAAATGTTTAGTGGTTTAAATGAAGATCCACGAGAATTTTTCAGCACAGTGTTCCATGAAGATCATGAGGAGCTTGTTTTAGTGAAAGATATTCCGTTTTATTCAATGTGCGAGCACCATTTAGTACCGTTTTATGGCAAAGCACATATCGCTTACATACCGAAAGATGGCAGGGTGGCAGGCTTAAGTAAGTTAGGACGTTGTGTAGAGTCAGTTGCACGCCGCCCACAGCTACAAGAGCGCATCACGTCTACTGTTGCAGATACAATTATGGACATGCTCAATCCAAAAGGTGTTTACGTTGTTATCGAAGCAGAGCATATGTGTATGACGATGCGCGGATTGAAAAAACCAGGCTCAAAAACAGTAACCTCTGTAGCGCGCGGTGTTTACGAGGCAGACGAAGTAAAACGTCGTGAAGTACTAACATTTATTCAAATGTCTTAATTTACCTTCATAACATAGTCAAAACTACTTGTCTAAAAAAAGAAAAATTGTTTATGAATGAATCGATCAACTGCCCGTAAAAGCCCAATTGGTTCAGGCCAACACGAAGTTGGTCACTTAGGCATGTGCTGCTGTCACTACGCTGACTCTCCGTTTTCGCGCAGATAAATTGCCACAGGACGTGGCGAATTTAGCCTAAGTTCATATAAACCATCAGTGAGGGAGAGACTCTCACTGACGGAAGTTTCACTTTATCGCAGGTTAACGGGCAGTATAGCTAAAACTGCGTGTCTAAAAAAAGAGAATTGATAATGAATGAATCAAACAACTGCCCGTAAAAGCCCGATTGGTTCAGGCCAACACGGAGTTGGTCACTTAGGCATGTGCTGCTGTCACTACGCTGACTCTCCGTTTTCGCGCAGATAAATTGCCACAGGACGTGGCGAATTTAGCCTAAGTTCATATAATCCTTCAGTGAGGGAGAGACTCTCACTGACGGAAGTTTCACTTTATCGCAGGTTAACGGGCAGTATAGCTAAAACTGCGTGTCTAAAAAAAAGAGAATTGATTATGAACGAATCAAACAACTGCCCGTAAAAGCCCGATTGGTTCAACTAACCATCAGTGAGGAAGAGACTCTCACTGACGGAAGTTTCACTTTATGGTATGATAGACAAAGAAAATGTTGTTATGAGGAGAGTAAGCGAATGACACAACCAGATTATATTATTATTGAAGCGGAGGAAGATGGTGTACACGTTATTGGCTTAACACGTGGTACCGATACTAAATTCCATCATTCAGAGAAGCTAGACGCGGGAGAAGTAATGATTGCTCAATTTACGGAGCATACGTCTGCAATGAAAATTCGTGGTAAGGCACAAATACATTCTTCACATGGTATCATTCAAAGTGGTTCGAAAAAATAATGTTTTCTCTATCAAGAAATTGGTACAACGCCAAATTTGACTAGCGATAGTCACTTTAGTGAAATGGAGTAAGATCTATGAATGCAACATACATTCCACAAGCAATTCAAAATTTAAAAGAGTCGATTTATATGCGTGTTCGTCATAGAACTTTACTGCATTATACGGGGGATCCTGTTGTCGATGAAAATCAATTATTTTTCTTACTTTTACCATTTTTAAATGGAGAATCGTGGGATGCAGAATTGCAAGAAAGTGCAGTTACTGTAGGTATAGTACACGCCTCTCTATTTGAGCATGATAAAATTCAAGAAAAAAATGCGACATCTAAAGACCAACAACTGACTGTTTTGTCGGGTGATTATTATAGTGGACGTTATTATGAGATTTTAGCTCATACTGGTAATATTTTATTAATACAAAAATTATCGCAAGGCATCATTGAACGATGTGAACAAGAAATTACTGTTTATGAGGATACTTATCGACCTTTTGAGCAGTGGATTGATGGTATGCGCATTATCGAAACATCACTTATCCAAAAGTTTTATGATGTGTATAATTTTACTCATTATGAGCAAGTGATGCTTGATTCCTTAACAATTGCAAGACTTAAGAGAGAATTTGTAGCTTTACAGAATGGTGAAATGACAGTTTTTGGACGTGCATTAAAAAATAATGTTGCTGGAGTATTTCTTGAGGATATGCTAGCTACAGAAATCGAAATACATCAATCGAAATTAAAGGAACGACTAAATACTATAGTATTAAAGGACGAGCTAAAAACATTTATTCAACAGCTTGGACCTGTTCTGAAGTGATAGAAAGGTTTTGAAAAAATGGCAAAGTCGAAAGAAGAGCATGTACATGAAGTATTTGAAAGTATTTCGGAAAGTTACGATAAAATGAATTCCGTTATAAGCTTCCAACTGCATGTGAAATGGCGTGAAGATACTATGAAGCGTATGAACGTCAAGCCAGGCTCGAAATGTTTAGACGTGTGCTGTGGTACAGCAGATTGGACTATTGCACTAGCTAAGAAAGCTGGAGAGCAAGGAGTAGTAAAAGGTTTAGACTTTAGTAAAAATATGCTAAAGGTTGGATGGGAAAAGGTAAAACCATATCCACAAATCGAATTGCTCCATGGCAATGCAATGGAATTGCCGTTTGAAGATAATTCATTTGATTATGTGACAATCGGTTTTGGCTTGCGTAATGTACCAGATTACATGCAAGTATTGCGTGAAATGAACCGTGTCTTAAAGCCGGGTGGAATGGCAGTTTGTTTAGAAACATCGCAATCAGAAATTCCTGGTTATCGACAACTTTTTCGTTTTTACTTTAAATATATTATGCCGATTTTTGGTAAGCTTTTTGCGAAAAGTTATAAAGAATATTCATGGCTTCAAGAATCAGCAGGTGATTTTCCGGGCATGAAAAAGCTAGCTGCTATGTTTGAACAGGCTGGCTTTGAAAAAGTAGCATATAAAGGATATAGTGGCGGTGCAGCTGCTATGCATATAGGCTTTAAAAAAGATATTTAGTGGGAGAAGGTTTGTTCACGTGGAAAAGATGAAGCTGAAATTTATCTACTCTGATCTAAAGTCGGACATAGATATCATCGAAAAAGAATTAGAAAAAGCGTTGAACTCGTCTTCACACTTGTTAAATGAAGCTTCTCTGAATTTATTGCAAGCGGGTGGTAAACGAATCCGTCCGATTTTTGTACTGCTTAGCGCAAAGTTTGGCGATTATGATATAAACAGAATGAAGCATATTGCCGTTCCGCTAGAATTAATCCATATGGCATCATTAGTCCATGATGATGTTATCGATGATTCAAACATGAGAAGAGGAAGACATACCGTGAAAGCGCAGTGGAATAATAGAGTTGCCATGTTTACGGGTGATTTTATTTTTGCGCGTGCATTAGAGTATGTAACAGAAATTGACAATATACGCGCCCATCAAATTTTAGCCCGTACAATGGTTGAGATTTGTAACGGTGAGGTAATCCAAATTGAAGATAAGTTTCGTTTAGATCAACATATAAAAGACTATTTCCGACGTATTAAACGTAAAACTGCACTATTGTTAGAATCAAGCTGTGAACTAGGTGCTGTTGTTGGTGGGGTAGACGAAAAAAATACTCGTCATTTGAAGCGTTACGGCTATTTTGTCGGCATGAGCTACCAAATTGTAGACGATATTTTGGACTTTACAGCGACGGATAAAGAGCTTGGTAAACCAGCTGGAAGTGATTTAATGCAAGGGAATATTACATTGCCAATGTTAAAGTTAAAAGATGATCCAATGATGAAGCCTTATTTTGATAGTGTTATTGCTGGTACATTAACTGAACAAGAGCGAATAAGTATGCTACAATATGTTCGCCGTTCAGAGGCGATAAAACAAGCAATGGAAATTAGCGATAAATATTTGAAAAAGGCATTAAAAGAAGTAGAGGCTCTACCGAATCATCAAATGAAAAAAAAGTTGCGTGATATTGCGTTATTTATTGGAAAGCGCAAATTTTAGCTAATAGTTGCGCAGGTAATGTTATTTTGGTAATATTTATCGGTAGGTAAAAAAACCTTTTACTCAAACTTAAGGAGTGTTTATAACAATGGCAATCGAAAAAACTTTTTTAATGGTTAAACCTGATGGTGTAGAACGTCAAGTAATCGGTGATATCGTTGACCGTTTCGAACGTCGCGGATTTAAATTACGTGGCGCTAAATTAATGGTAATTTCTCAAGAATTAGCAGAAAAGCATTACGCAGAGCATTCTGAACGCCCATTCTTCGGTGAATTAACTGATTTCATCACATCTGGTCCTGTATTTGCAATGGTATGGGAAGGCGAGTCTGTAATTTCTTTAGCTCGCATGATGATGGGTGCTACAAAACCATCTGAATCAAACCCTGGTACAATCCGTGGTGACTACGCTACTACAGTGTCACACAACATTATCCACGGTTCTGACTCATTAGCTTCAGCTGAACGCGAAATCGCATTATTCTTCGGTGAAGATTTAGTTTAATTACTAACTATCGGATATAACTACGAATTTAACTAAATAAAAATATCATCGTTTTTTCGATGTGAATTTTCCTTCTAACAATTAATTTTGTTGGGAGGTTTTTTTATTGTCTCAAAAATATAACAAGGTAGATACGAATATTGATTTAACTCTATTCAATGTAAAATCAGACAATGATTCTGAAGAAGTGTTAGTAAAAAAACAAGCTCAAAAATTGATGTAATTGAGGATATTAATAATCGTAGTATAACAATGAAGATTTTAAATCAACAATGGAAGTTGAGTGGACTAAGACCGAGAACTGTTCAAAGCTATAACTATAATTTTGATCGCTTTGTAGAAGTTACAAAAGTCGAATATCTTCATCAATTTGCTTACAGCTAAGATTGCTTAGTACGGTAAATCGGCCGTCAAATTACGGTATAGATAACCGGGAAAAGCGAATCGTTTAGCAGTCTATACGTTAAATATGGCGTGATTTAACGTATTTAATCAATAGGTGCGTGAAGTAGTGCAGTAATTGCCTCGGTGTTGATGTAGTTGGCGATACATCAAGCGGAGAGAAGGCGATCAGAGCTTATATAGACGGATTCTGCGACGCAACATATACCGGAGCATTTGCCGATGCTCACAAAATAACATCAGTATTGCAAACGGTATTTAGCGATTTAACCAAGCGCAACGTACAAACGACTTTAAAAAGATTTAAACTAGCGGGATGGTTGGCGCCATTCCGTTAACGTAGAGAGAATTGACGAACTAGTTTCTTATATATGACGGTTTTCATGCTGCAATATGAGGGCCGTTATTTTTTATAATACTTTGCAAAAGGTTAATCAATTATATATTGACAGGATGGATAGAAAAATACATATAAATGCTGAGATGAATAAGATGATAGAGGCTACAAAAATTCTTCTGAATTTAATAGCATATGCACAAAAAAAGATTGCCGCAGCTAACTTGGAACAGCTTTGAAAATAGTCATTATTTGAAAAAAATGAACTGCTAAAAATAATTGAAATAAGTAAAGTTGTAAAAATTAGTATTTTAAACCACAAAGGCTCTTTTAGGAATTGTTGAATCATAAATTTTATCCGCCACATAACGGTATGACTCCCTTCGATGCACATTCAAGAATATATCATCATATGATGTATTCTTGAAAAGAGATACTTACCTTCATTTCGCCTTTATAAACGTGGCTAGAAACGGTTTTAAATCGCCAGTACGCGAAATCGCATTATTCTTCGGTGAAGATTTAGTTTAATCGTATATTCAAATAGCTAACGCAAATAAAGCGTTAGCTATTTTTTATTTTGTCTTTGTCTGAAAAATTAAACTATTTAGCGAAGATGTCGTATAATTAAATTAGAATAGAAAGGATGATGACTGTATGTGGATTGTAATTATAATTGCCATTGCGGTTACTACTATTGCGGTTACTGCTATAGTAGCTGATACGATTTCAGAAAATAAAAAGATTGAGTTGAAAAGAACTGAAAAAGAAATTGAATTAGAAAAATTACGCTTAGAAACTTTTGAAATTGAAACACAAAAAATGCGATTAGAGCTAGAAGGTTCAAAGCAAGCATTACTGGAAATGAAGCAATAATGCGAGACAAAACGGGGCATTGTCCAAAGATCTCATTCATCATTTTCAGCTAAGTGCGAAATCCCCTTATTCTTCTGTAAAAACTTAATTTTAATAGTATACTCAAATAGCTAACGCAATACAGAGTTAGCTATTTTACGTCTTATTATATTTATTGGTGTGGCCATATACATGACACGACTGTACCTACCGCTTGCGGCACTATATTGTAACTATGAAGTGCCTGTCATAGTAAGATAGCCGTGAATGCGTCATTGTTAGTAAATAGCATAAGAATCGCTGGATCCAGGCTAATCATTAAAAATTGTCTAAGATATATAATTTTCGGTATTAGATAAAAACCCTAAGAGATTAGATAAATAACTATCTATATTAGATAAATACGACAAGAAATTAGATAAATACCCAGTCATAACACAAATTCCAGATAGCACATTTTTTTATCGAAGAAAGCGGAGCCAGGCAGCGGAATAAATACGATTGCTACTAACATTTAACACAAAAAATTTTACAAATAACCTTTTTTATAATTTTTTATTTGAAAAACGAAACTAATTTATGGAAATATCGTATAATCTAATTAGTATAGAAAGGATGATGAGTGTATGTCAATGTGGATAGCTATAGCTGCCATTTCTATAAGTGCAATTTTGGCAGATATGTTTAATAAAAATAAAAAAATCGAATTAAAAAGAATTGATAAAGAAATTGATTTAGAAAAATTACGATTAAAAACATATGAAATTGAAACAGAAAAAATGCGCTTGGAGCTAGAACATTCAAAGCAAGCATTACTCGAAATAAAGCGCTAAAGCGAGACAGGAGAAAATTATGGAAGATGTTATCATCGTAATTGGTATCATGGCCTTAATCGTTTCTATTCCGTTAGTGGCGATTGTGACAGCACATAAACGTTCAGCAATGAAACTACAATTGCAAATAATTGAAAAAGAAACAGAACTAGAAAAAATAAAAATGGAAAATTACGGGATAGAGACGGAAAAAATGCGTGTAGAGCTTGAACATTCAAAACAAGCTTTACTTGAAATGAAGAAATAAGAAGGAGGCTTATCATGGGAGGCATAACTATTGCTGTCATCTCGATAGTACTTGGAGCATCGATACCGATTATTGCCATACTTGCTACGCATAATCAATCAAAAATGAAATTGCAAATAAAGCTTACTGAAAAGGAAATAGAACTTGAAAAAATACGATTAGAAACTTTTGAAATTGAAACGGAAAAAATGCGTTTAGAGTTGGATCATCAAAAACAGCAATTACTTGAAATGAAAAAAAGTGTATAATGTGACAAATATGTTGAGAAACTAGCTGAATCATTGGAATTAGTGTTTCAGAAGCATCTGTTTTCCGCTATAATAGTTGTACAATGATTTGAGAGGATAGATGAGTCAATGTCAGATTATGAACTATTTATCGATGGTATTAAGCGAAAAACGGGAATCGATTTAGCACTTTATAAAGAAGCTCAGATGAAGCGTCGTCTCACATCTTTGTATGAAAAAAAAGGCTATCGAAGTTTTGTTGAATTTTTAGGTGCGCTGGAAAAAGACCGCGATTTAATGAATGAATTTTTAGATCGCATGACAATTAATGTGTCAGAATTTTATCGAAACGGTAAGCGCTGGGAAGTATTGCAAAATAAAATTTTCCCGTTACTACTGCAATCAAATAGGCGCCCTAAAATATGGAGTGCTGCTTGCTCAACAGGTGAGGAGCCTTATAGCTTAGCTATGGTGTTATCACATCATATACCGCTATCACAGGTCGGTATTTTGGCAACAGACTTAGATGAAAATGTTATTCAAAAAGCAAAGTTAGGTTTATATCCTGAGCGTTCTTTAGCGGAAGTACCAAAAGATGTACAAGCAAAGTATTTCGAAAAAGAGGGCCAATTTTATAAAGTTAAAGATGAAATTAAACGTACAGTTACGTTTAAAAAACATAATTTATTAAAAGATCCGTATGAAACGAATTTTGATTTAATCGTTTGTCGAAATGTTATGATTTATTTTACTGAGGAAGCGAAAGATCAAATATATACAAACTTTAGTAAATCATTGCGTCCGGGTGGGATTTTATTCGTAGGTTCAACAGAACAAATTTTTAATCCAGCACGTTATGGCTTTGAAGTAGAAGATACGTTCTTTTATCGAAAAAAATAATCGTTCTACATGTATGTATTATGCGCTAGTTTTAAGAAAATCTTTAAAAGAAACGACGCTTTTCGTGCATTCCGCGAAAAGCGTATTTTATTTGTATAATATAAATACTGTACTTAAGAATTTCATTTTGTAGCAACTAGCCTTTCACAGAAAGCATACTCCTGTCTTTGCAACCTTCTAAATGCTTAAAGACAAATGGTGCTTTACTGTATGTAAGGAGCGAATATTGAAAATGATATTTCACGGAAATCTTTCATTCAATCTATATCCACAAATCGGTTTTAAACGAAAATTTCCGAATATTCGTAAATGAATGCTAGTACTTCGGAAATCGTACTGTTATTTCGGAAAAAATATGTTATAGTGAAAAATACATACTTTAGCGAGTTGAAGGGAGAAAGTGTTTTATGCGTTACTTAACAGCAGGAGAGTCACATGGACCACAATTAACGACAATTATTGAGGGATTACCTTCATTACTACCAGTAGTAGCAGAAAAAATTAATTATGATTTGAAACGACGCCAAGGAGGTCACGGTCGCGGTCGTCGTATGCAAATTGAAACGGATACAGTTGAAATTGTATCTGGTGTACGTCACGGTAAGACACTTGGTTCACCAGTTGCGCTTGTAGTAACGAATGATGATTGGAAGCACTGGACTAAGATTATGGGGGCAGAGGAATTACCGGAAGATGTAGATCCTAATGAAATTAAACGTCAAATTTCACGTCCTCGCCCAGGTCACGCCGATTTAGTTGGTGGCATGAAATACGGTCATCGCGATTTACGGAATGTATTAGAGCGTTCAAGTGCACGTGAAACGACTGTTCGGGTTGCTGTTGGATCAGTTGCAAAAGCTTTACTAAATGAACTAGGTATCACAATAGTTGCACACGTAACCGAAATCGCAAGTATAAAAGCAGATTCGGCTTTACTTGCAGGAAAATCAGTTAATGAAATACGCGCCATCGTAGAAGAAGACCCTTGTTACTGTGTAGACCCAGCGGCATCTGCAAAAATGGTAGAAGCAATTGACGCGGCGAAAAAGGCTGGCGACTCAATTGGTGGTGTCGTAGAAGTAATTGTAGAAGGTTTACCAGCAGGCATCGGTTCTTACGTGCACTATGATCGTAAGCTAGATGCGAAATTAGCTGCAGCAATGCTGAGTATCAATGCTTTTAAAGGTGTCGAGTTCGGTATTGGTTTTGAAGCAGCACGTCTACCTGGCTCACAAGTACATGATGAAATTATTTGGAGTGAGGAACAAGGGTATAGCCGAGCAACAAATCGCTTAGGTGGTTTAGAGGGCGGTATGACAACAGGTATGCCAATCGTCATGCGCGGGGTTATGAAACCAATTCCAACTTTATATAAACCATTACAAAGCGTCGATATTGAAACAAAAGAGCCATTTAAAGCGAGTGTAGAACGTTCAGATAGCTGTGCTGTACCGGCAGCGTCCATTGTAGCAGAGCACGTCATTGCCTGGGAAATTGCAAGTGCCATCGTTGACCAATTCCAAAGCGATCAATTACCACAACTACAAGCACAAATTGAAGAAATGCGCCGCTACACAAAGGAGTTTTAATATGAATATTTCAGTTAGAGCTGCTTCTCATCAATATGAAGTTGTAATTGGGAAAAACATATTAGCGAATGCATTTACTACTTATAAACCGTTATTTGACAAGGCAGATAAAGTAATTGTCTTAACTGATGAGCATGTTTGGCAATCACAGCAAGCTTATTTTTCAGCATGTGCAACATTTGACTATAATGTTTTTGTCATGCCAGCGGGTGAAAGTTGTAAAAGCTTTCACAATTACGAAGCAACGCAAACATTTTTACTTGAACAAAAATGCACTCGTAAATCGCTTATTATAGCATTTGGCGGTGGGGCTGTTGGAGACTTAGCAGGCTTTGTAGCAGCTACATATATGCGTGGTGTGCCGTTTATTCAAGTGCCAACAACGATTTTAGCACATGACTCAGCAGTAGGCGGGAAAACGGCAATTAATCATCCATTAGGTAAAAATATGATTGGTGCTTTTTATCAGCCACAAGCAGTTTTATATGACACTACATTATTAAATAGCCTACCCGAACGGGAAGTATTATCGGGTTTTGCAGAAGTCATTAAGCATGCACTTATTTCAGATGAAAAATGGCTGAACGAGTTAATGCAAATCGTATCAATTAAAAGTTTGCCGGAAGAGTCACTTGCACAGTATTTAGCAGAGGGTATTCGAGTGAAGGCGCGTATTGTAGAGCAAGATGAAACAGAGCAATCTGTGAGAAAGTATTTAAACTTAGGGCACACATACGGTCACGCAGTAGAAGCAGCAGCAGGTTATGGAGGCATAGCACATGGTGAAGCGGTAATGATCGGTTTAGTATATTGCTTATTATTAAGTGAACGCTATGGTAACATTACGCGAGACTTTACAACAAAGTTTTTACAATATGCGGCAAGTAACGGATATCCATTTGCGGCAGTAAATGACTATTCCTTTGATGAGTTAATTGATTATTTATTAAAAGACAAAAAAGCCGAGTATGGTGAGCTACAATTTGTCCTACTTAAAGAAGTAGGCGAGCCATTTGTACAAAAAGTAGAGCTAGCTGAGTGTCGAGAAATAGATGCAATATATAGAACTTTATTAGCGGAGGTGCTTATATGATTCGAGGAGTAAGAGGGGCGACAACGATTGAATTGGATAAGCCAGAGCTTGTTTGGGAAGCTACAGCACAGCTAGTACAAGAAATTGTAAAAGTGAATCTCGTTGATATTGAGTCGATTGCTTCAGTGACAATTTCAACAACCCCAGATATTACATCAGCTTTCCCTGCAAAAGCAGTACGTACATTAGACGGCTGGCAATTTGTGCCGATCATGTGTATGCATGAAATGAATGTCGCAGGTGCATTGCCGCTTTGCATTCGCGTTCTTATGCATGTGAATACGGACGTTGCTCAACAAGATGTGCAGCATGTTTATTTAAATGATGCAGTGAAATTACGACCAGATTTAGTAGGTAAATAGTAGAGAAAGAGGGACTTTTCAAAATGAGATGGAAACAACAAATTCAAGGTATGAAAGCATATCAACCAGGTAAACCAATTGACGAAGTAAAGGAGATGTATGGTTTAGAGGAAGTTATAAAGCTCGCTTCTAATGAAAACCCATATGGTAGCTCGCCTAAAGTAAAAGCACTTTTGCAATCAGATGCTACTAATCATGCAATTTATCCAGATGGCTATGCGCAAAATTTACGTACAGCGGTAGCGAATCATTTACAAGTCAAAGAAAATGAGCTGATTTTCGGTAATGGTTCAGATGATTTAATTGCTATTATTACACGTGCCTTGTTGTATCCAGGGGTTAATACGGTGATGGCAGATCCATCTTTCTCTCAATATGGGCATAATGCGGAAATTGAAGGGGCAGAAGTTCGAAAGGTACCATTAATAGAAGGTCGACATAATTTACATGCGATGCTAGAAGCAATTGATGACAAAACATCTGTCGTATGGGTATGTAATCCGAATAACCCTACAGGAACAATTGTAACAGATGAGGAATTAAAAGCTTTCTTAGCAAAAGTTCCGTCTGATGTTTTAATAGTATTAGACGAAGCGTATATCGAATATGTGAATGACCCAACATATAAAGATACACTTCCTTATTATAAACAATATCCAAACCTTATTTTATTGCGCACATTCTCAAAAGCATATGGTCTTGCGTCGTTCCGTGTAGGCTATGGTATTGCGCAAGAAGAGGTAATAGCTAAATTGGACCCAATACGAGCACCATTTAATAATACAGTACTTGGCCAAGCAGTTGCGATTGTGGCATTAGAGGATCAAGAATTTATTGACTTTTGCCGTGAAGAAAATGAAAAAGGTAAGGCGCAATATGTTGCGTTTTGTGAAAAGCATAATTTAAACTATTATCCATCACAAACGAATTTCATATTATTTGAAGTTAAAGCAGATAGCAATGTCGTATTTGAAGAAATGATGAAACGTGGATTTATTATTCGTAGTGGAGCAGCACTTGGCGCACCAGGCTATATTCGTGTCACAATTGGCACGGAGGATCAAAATGCAAAGTTTTTATTATTGCTTGAAGAAGTTTTAACTGAGCAAGGTGTTTTTGCGTGACGAGAAATGTTCTTGTCATCGGACTGGGGCTAATTGGTGGTTCAATTGCCCTTGCTCTGCAGAAAGCGCCACAAACGAGGGTATATGGCTATGATGCCTTTACGCAGACACGGGTTATGGCTAAAACACTAAATGTTGTACATGAAGTAGTAGATCACCCACAAGAAGTTACTGAAAAAGTAGATTTCATCATTTTTGGTACTCCAGTAAATGCGACAATTGACTGGATGGAAAAGTTAAAAACCTGGACTTTAAAAGATACGGTAATTATTACGGATACAGGTAGTACGAAAAGCTTAATTATGGAAAAGGCAGAGGAATTGCTTGCTGAGGGTATTACTTTTATTGGTGGTCACCCAATGGCAGGTTCTCATAAAAGCGGTGTAACAGCTGCGAAGCCTCATTTATTTGAAAATGCCTATTATATGCTCACACCTCATGAAAAGGAAGACGAGTGTGCGATTGAAAGACTAGAGGATTTGCTAAAATATACACATAGTAAAATTGTAAAGGTCGATGCAAAAGAGCATGATCATATGACAGCAGTCGTTAGTCATTTTCCTCATATTATCGCGGCTTCACTTGTGCATCAGCTTTATCAAGAAAATGCACAGTTCCCTATGACAAGCTCACTTGCTGCGGGAGGTTTTCGTGATATTACACGTATTGCATCAAGTAATCCTTTATTATGGCGCGATATTACCGTTCAAAATCGTCAAGAACTAATCGGTCAATTAGATCAATGGCTGCGAGAAATGGATGCTGTGAAAAGCTTGCTTGAAGGCGGGGATGTGTCGTTAATAGAACAATATTTTGCAATGGCAAAAGAAGTACGTGACGAACTCCCAATTTCCGCTGGTGCGTTTTTCACTTCATTCGATTTATATGTTGACGTACCAGATTATCCAGGAGTCATTTCCGAGCTTACGGGTTACTTAGCGGACGAAAACATTAGTATTACGAATATTCGAATAGTGGAAGCACGTGAAGATATTTTCGGTATTTTAGTTATAAGCTTTCAAAATGCAGAAGATCGTGAACGCGCGGCAACTTGTATTTCACGCAAAGCGAGTTTTGAAACTTATATTTCATAAGCAAAAAGTGCAAATGCGCTTTTTGCATTTTTTTCAAGGAGGGATTTTTGATGTCAGCAAAGAAGATGAATTACGGCCAACCTAGCTTACAAGGGACGATTACTGTACCAGGGGATAAATCGGTTTCCCATCGCTCTGTTATGTTCGGTGCAATTGCAGAAGGGAAAACTACTGTAGAAGGTTTTTTGCTTGGTGAAGATTGTTTAAGTACAATAGACTGTTTCCGCAAACTTGGTGTGAAAATTGAAGTAGACGGCACGAATGTAAAGATTGAAAGTGCTGGTATCGACGCTTGGGAAGAGCCGAAAGAAGTATTATATACAGGTAATTCAGGTACGACTACACGTATAATGCTTGGTATATTAGCTGGTACAAAGCTACATACAGTTATGACAGGAGATGCGTCTATTGGTAAGCGCCCAATGCGACGTGTTGCAAATCCATTGCGTATGATGGGTGCACAAATTGCCGGACGTGAAAATGGGCAATACACCCCACTAGCTATTCAAGGTTCAACACTACAAGCAATTGATTACACAATGCCAGTTGCAAGTGCACAAGTTAAATCGGCTATTTTATTAGCTGCTTTACGCGCTGAAGGTACGACAATTGTGCGTGAAAGCTCTGTATCACGTGATCATACTGAGCGTATGCTACGTCAATTTGGTGCTACAGTCGATGTAGAAGATGGTGTCATCTCATTTGCTGGTGGTCAAAAATTAACTGGCACGCATGTTTTTGTACCTGGGGATATTTCTTCTGCAGCATTTTTTTTAGTTGCAGGTGCGATTGCCAAAAACAGCCGTATTACAATGAAAAACGTTGGTATTAATCCAACACGTGATGGCATAGTTAATGTGTTAGCTGAAATGGGTGCAGCAATGGAAATTATTGTGGATGATGAATTAGCAGCTGAACCAACAGCAACAATTACAATCGAAACATCCGATTTACGAGCGATGACAATTGAAGGTGACTTGATTCCGCGTTTAATTGATGAAATTCCTGTTATAGCACTGTTAGCAACGCAAGCAACTGGTACAACAATTATTAAAGATGCAGAAGAATTAAAAGTTAAAGAAACTGACCGAATTACAGCAGTAGTAACAGAGCTAAAAAAACTAGGTGCAAATATCGAAGCAACAGACGACGGTATGATTATTACCGGCCCAACTGCATTACACGGTGCAGACCTTCAAACATATGGTGACCACCGTATTGGTATGATGGGAGCCGTTGCAGCACTTATTGCGGATGGAGAAGTGACGATTGATGATGCAGCTTGTATAGCAGTGTCCTATCCAATATTCTTTGAGCATGTAGAATCTTTAATCGTAAAATAATAGTAAAAACTGTGTGAAAGTTATGGAAACTATCATGCAGTTTTTTAGTGTATAAAGGTAGTGTGTATAAACACTTTTCCCTTGTGAGATGTGCCCTTGTCATGTAGCATAAAGATTGACTAAGAAAGAAAAGGTGAAGTACTTTGACAACGATTAATGAGTTAATGCAGGCGATGCAAGATGGCAATCTAGAACAGATGGACGAGCTTCTTGAGTCTTTTTTAATGAATGCAGTACCAGGGGAACAATATGAGGCAGCAGAAATGTTTATGCAATATGGCTATTTAAATGAAGCGAATCGAATATTTGAGCATTTGCAATTTTTATTTCCGGAAGAGGCACAAATTATTATTGACCGTGCTACTGTAATGATGGAAATGGGCGAAGAGGATGAAGCGCTAGAATTACTTTTATCAGTTGATTCGGAAGCGGCAGAATACCCGCAAGCGCTACTTGTTCTAGCAGACTACTATCAAATGCAAGGCTTATTTGAAGTAGCGGAGCAACGTATTAATGAAGCCCTGCAAATTTTACCTACAGAGCCGTTACTACAATTTGCAAAAGCAGAATTACTATTTGAAACAGGTCGTTTCACAGAAGCTGCCCGTATTTATGAAGAATTATATGAAATTGAAAAAACATTTGCAGGCGTGTCTTTAGCTGCCCGCTTAGCAGAAGTTTATAGAGCGGGTGCAGGATATGAAACTGCACTAGACTATTATATGGAAGCTTTAGAAGACGAAGTATCTCCTGACATGCTATTTGGATCAGCATATTCAGCATTTCAATCGCAAAAATATGAACTTGCGATTAATCAACTAGAAGATTTGAAAGAGCTAGACCCAGATTATTTCTCAGCCTATCTATTATTGGCAGAGAGTTACGCGATGCTAGAGGATAATAAACGTGCTTACGTAGCAATTAAAGAAGGACTAGTACGTGATGAATACGATAAAGCTCTATTTTTATTCGCTGGAAAAATTGCGCTGAAAAATGGTTTGGTGAATGAAGCAATAGAACATTTACAGCAAGCAATAGCATTAGACCCTGAATATATGGAAGCGATTTTAGTATTAATGTCTATTTACGCAAACGAAGAAAACTATGAGGCAATCATAGAATTATATGAGCATTTAAAAAATGATGATTTTGATTGGACAGCATTGCATCCATTTGTTGCCAATGCATACAATAAGGACGAGCAATTTAATAAAGCATACGAAATTTATAAAGGCGCATATAATGATTTTAAGGAAGATCCACAATTTTTAGAAGCGTATACTTATTTCCTTATAGAAGATGGCAAAAGGGATGAAGCGAAGGCAGTTGTCGAGCAGTTAATGAAACTGCAACCTGCTGAGCAACAATGGACGGATTTATACGATAGTTTTGAATAAAGGGGGCATTGTATATGACATCATCGGTCCCGATTTCGGATAAAAAAATATTTGTACGGTGGTTTTTAAAAAATCATCAATTAAAACGTCGAGAATGCGTATGGATTTTAAATTATCTACTAAGTGATGATAAGCTACTTGAAAAAATTCATTTTGTTGAGGAAGCGCATTATTGTCCGCGTGCAATTGTTATGTCTTCTGTAGAAAGCAATGGCGTCCCATTTCGTTTTTACAAGGGCAATATTATGACTGCTGATGCTGAGAAGTCATTCCATGATTTGCGCTTAAATCCGGATGATGTAATGTATATACAAGTTAATTTTCCAAATATTCCACCGCACCGGGTATACTTAGCTGTATTGGAGGAAAATCCGTATATGCCCAAGTATTTGCATATTAGTGAAAAAGATCGTGTAATTGCGGAACAATTATTAAAAAACAGTATGCGCGCATTCCAAGAAGAAAGGATTTTAAAAGAAATCGATGAAGCACTAGACCAAGGTGATAAAGAACGTTTCTTTGAATTATCAAATTTATTACAGGCGTTACAGCATGCACAGAAGTAAAAAAATGATGAAGTTCGGCTTATCCGAACTTCATCGTTTAAATTGGAGGAAAGAAAATGTTTTTTAACGTTAAAGATGTAGAGCTATTCCAAGCCCAAAAGCAATTTATTGATACAGCAATTGTACCTTTACTTAGTCTTGATTTTGAAGAAAATTCCATGAAGCAAAGCAGTTCAGCAGCAGAATACTTAATGTCACTTACGGCATTTATTGAGCAACAATTTAAAGGTAGATTAATGTTGACTCCACCATTTTCCTACATAGAACAAACGCGTCATCAAATAGATATTACTATTATTAAAGAAATATTAACTAAAAGTGGATTTAAACACGTAATATTTATATCGTGTGACCACTTCTGGACAAGCTTGCAAGATGACTTAAATATTATATGGTTGCCGCCTATTCCCCTAGAATCTATGGATAAATCAGTAAAGCAAAGAATCCTTGAAGATCAGTTAAAACAAGTAATTCCGAACCTTACAGCAGCGTGGTCAAAGCAATAGGAAATTGATTCATTAAATGTTCACAAACTGGAAAAAACGACCGCATGCGATATTGACCAACCTATTTTATTGATATATCATATATATGTCCTAGTGTGTTACTATTTGTAAAATTATTATGTCTATGGAAGAAGGACTGACCTTTTAGTTAGAGGGGGGAAAAAGATGAGTAATAATCGAGTTTCACGACGCCAATTTTTAAACTACACTTTAACTGGTGTTGGTGGATTTATGGCTGCTGGTATGTTAATGCCGATGGTACGTTTTGCAATTGATCCAGTGCTACAAACAAAAGCGGCTGGAGACTTTATTTTAACAAGTCGAAAAATTGCAGATATTACAGAAGAACCGACTAAAGTGGATTTCACATTTGAACAAGTAGATGCTTGGTATAAATCTGATGTAACTGAAGCGGCATGGGTGTATAAGAGTGGAGATACAATTGTCGCGCTTTCGCCAGTATGTAAACACTTAGGTTGTACTGTAAACTGGGCTGGAGATACAGCTCACCCAGATCAATTCTTCTGTGCTTGTCACGGAGGTCGTTATGAAAAAGATGGTGTGAACATTGCTGGGACACCACCAACTGGACCACTTGATATGTATGAAGTGGATGAAAAAGACGGTTATTTAATGCTTGGGAAAAAGATCGCAAATACTTTTAAAAGTTAATTAGTTAGGGGGTACGAAATCAGTGCTAAATAAAATTTATGATTGGGTCGATGAACGTTTAGATATTACTCCTATTTGGCGTGATATTGCCGACCATGAAGTGCCAGAGCACGTAAACCCTGCACATCACTTTTCAGCATTTGTTTACTGTTTCGGTGGTTTAACGTTCTTTATTACAGTAATTCAAATCTTATCTGGTATGTTCTTAACAATGTACTATGTACCGGACGTAGAAAATGCTTGGAAATCAGTTTATTATTTACAAAACGAAGTAGCTTTCGGTGAAATCGTACGCGGTATGCATCACTGGGGAGCTTCATTAGTAATTGTAATGATGTTCTTACATACGCTTCGTGTATTCTTCACAGGTTCTTATAAAAAACCTCGAGAATTAAACTGGATTGTTGGTGTAGGTATTTTTGGTGTAATGCTTGGTTTAGGTTTCACAGGATATTTACTTCCTTGGGACATGAAAGCATTGTTTGCAACAAAGGTAGGTATTGAAATCGCGGCGTCTGTACCATTTATCGGAGAAATGATTAAGGTACTTTTAGCGGGTGATGCTGCAATTCTTGGTGCGCAAACTTTAACGCGTTTCTTTGCAATTCATGTATTCTTCTTACCTGCTGCACTATTCGCTTTACTTGCAGCTCACTTTGTGATGATTCGTCGTCAAGGTATTTCAGGACCACTATGATTAATAACAATGTTTTTATGATTTTTTAAGGAGGGGACACTATGCATCGCGGAAAAGGGATGAAATTCGTAGGGGATTCGCGTGTTACGACACATAATCGTATGCCGAATAAGCCTAAAGATTATTCCGAGTATCCAGGGAAAACAGAAGCTTTCTGGCCAGATTTCTTATTAAAAGAATGGATGGTAGGGGCTGTATTCTTAATTGGTTACTTACTATTAACTGTCGCTCACCCTTCACCACTTGAAGGCCCGGCAGATCCAACAAATGCTTCATATATTCCGTTACCGGACTGGTACTTCTTATTCATGTACCAATTATTAAAATACTCTTATGCTTCAGGTCCATATAATGTAATTGGAGCAATCGTTATTCCAGGTTTAGCGTTTGGTGCTTTAGCGCTTGTACCGTTCTTAGATACAACGCCAGAACGTCGTCCGTCTAAACGTCCATTACCAACTGCATTTATGTTATTAGCTTTTTGTGCTATGATTTACTTAACTTGGGAATCTGTTGCTAACCATAACTGGGAAGCTGCAAAAGCACAAGGTGTAATTACTGATAAAGATTTAGGTTTATTGCCAGATATTACAATTGATGAAACTTCTGAAGGCTATGAAATTTATCAAGCACAAGCTTCATGTATAGGGTGTCACGGTGGTGACTTAGCTGGGGTTTCTGGTCCTATGCTATTAGGCAATGAGCTTACTGCTGAAGAAGTTAAAGAAGTTATTTCTAACGGCCGTGGTGGGATGCCAGCAGGCGCATTCCAAGGTACTGACGAAGAACTTGAAGTGTTAGCCGAGTTTATCGCTAGCTTAAAAGAAGAGAAATAATGTTTAAAGGGGCTGTCTCATAAGTGAGGCAGCCACTTTTGTTATAAAATTTTTGTAGTAGACATAGTAGAAGGTTTTTAGGACAAACTTTTTACAATCGTTTCATTTTAATACATAATATAAATAGAATTAAGAAGTCATGCATATTAAAGGAGATTTTACTATGTCCCAATTGCTAATAAAAGGCTGGTATTTACTAACACATCGTGCTTTTTTAATACTATTATTAATTATTAATTTCTTGGGTACCGTTTATGGATATTATTGGTATGGGAGTCAACTAGCTATTACAGAGCCGAAGTTTTATATATTCGTACCGGATAGCCCCACTGCGAGTTTGTTCTTCTGTTTTGCAATAGTAGGCTGGCTTTTAGGTAAAAACTTCAAATTAATGGAAGTGTTAGCGCTTGTTACATTAATTAAGTATGGCTTATGGGCCGTTGTAATGAATTTACTAACGTTTGCAGAAGTAGGCTATTTAGGACCGGATGGTTGGATGCTTGTTTTTTCACATTTTATGATGGCTGTGCAAGCTATGCTATATTTACCGAAGTATCGTTTTGATTTTTGGCATATAGTAGTGGCTGCAATTTGGACACTTCATAATGATTTTATTGATTATGTGTTTGGACAAATGCCGATTTATCGAATTTTAGCGCAGTACTCAAGTCAAATCGGTTATTTTACTTTTTGGTTGTCGATAGCTTGTATTTCAATCGCCTTCATCACGTATAGAAGGCGTGATTATTTGCAACATTAATAAAAACTAATTAAAATAGTATAAGAAGTAATATTAGAGAGGAAGATTTCATACAAAATGGGAATGTATATAGTTTATTTTGCTATAGTACTGATTTTGCCAATATATGCGCAAATGAAAGTAAGAAGCACTTACAATAAATTTTCACAAGTACCCGCGAATCGTGGAATGACTGGTGCACAAGTAGCACGTATGATATTAGATCATCACGGTTTAACAGATGTACGTGTCGTACCAACACAAGGAGTATTGTCGGATCATTATAATCCCGCAACAAAAACAGTAGCACTTTCTGAAGATAACTACTACAATGCCTCAATTGCAGGTACAGCTGTTGCAGCCCATGAAGTTGGACATGCTATTCAGCATAAAGAAGCGTATTCGTTTTTAACTTTACGCGCTAAATTAGTGCCAGTAGCAAGTATTTCTTCTAATGCTTCATGGGTTTTCGTGTTAATTGGTATCATTGCAACAAATCCTAACTTTTTATTAGTAGGTATTGTATTATTAACGGCAGGGGTTCTATTCCAAGTCGTTACATTGCCTGTGGAGTTTGATGCCTCAAAACGTGCGATGAATGAAGTCGTTTCACTTGGTATTATTGGAAATAATGAAGAGCGTTCAGCGAAAAAAGTATTAAACGCAGCAGCTATGACATATGTAGCGGCAGCAGCTGTGGCTGTACTTGAGCTTTTACGTTTAATATTAATTTATACAGGTATGCGATCAGATGATTAGCATGAGATACTCGTTTAAACATTTACGTTTAAACGAGTATTTTTTTTTGTTTTATAGAATAGATTAGTCTAACAAACATTCGTTTCCTTTGAAATTATTAATCTATACATAATAACAGAAAGGGGATATTTGTGGGTTCATCAAAAGGATTGTTTCGAATCTTTGTTGCTGTAGTTGCCGGTGTTATTATTTTGTTAGCACTTATTTATTATTCCTATGTAGTCACAGACGGCATTCTTAAAAATCATAATGATGAAGAAAAAAATACAGCTGTATTTTCACTTAGTGAGTTTGAGGCAAAGCAACAAAAAGTTTATGATTTGGGGGAATCAATTTTCAATGCAAATTGCTTAGCTTGTCACGGTAATTTAGGTGCGAATGGTCAAAATGGTCCAAACTTACAACTTAGCGAATTTGCAGAAAAATATAATAATGTAGTAGACCGTGTTACAAATGGAGGTACATCGATGCCAGCATTTGAATCAGTATTATCAAAAGAAGAAATCGATGCCATTGCCAAATATATTACAGAAATTATAGCGAAAGCAGATGAATAATAAAAAACGGTCCGAGTAAATTACTCGAGACCTTTTTTTAATGGTTCTATAATATTTGTTGGGGTATACAAACAATTTCGCACAAAAAAAGCACAAGCTCACTCTTTTTTATATACTTGAATTGACTAGAAACAAGAGATAAAAAGGTGAGTTGTGCTATATGAATATTAACATGAATATCCCAGGATTAAAAGATGTCATCATTGATCAGATTGAGGAACAAAAGGAGCGAATTGTACTGTACATTTCTCTTCCTAGAAAGGAACATACTTGCCCTGCCTGTGGTCAAAAAACAAGTAAAGTACATGACTATCGGATGCAAAAAATTAAACACCTAAAATGGTTTGAACGATTAACAATATTGTTTTATAAACGTCGTCGTTATGCCTGTACATGTGGCAAACGTTTTTCTGAGAAAACCACTTTTATAGACCGATATCAACGCTTTTCTAAGGAATGGAATCAGGTTGTTCGAATTCGTTCAGTAAAAGCGAAAACGTTTAAAGAAGCCGGTGAGGTACTGGGCACTTCTTCTACAACGGTGATTCGCCGTTTTAAACAACCCTCCCAAGCGGCGTTCAGTTACCTCGCGCTATTGCGATTGATGAATACAAAGCAGATACGGATGCAGGTAAGTATCAGTTAATCATTGCGGATGCCGAAACTCATGCGCCAATCGATATTTTACCGAACCGCCGCAAAGAAACAATTAAGCAGTATTTACAAGAGAACGGAGCCAATGTAGAAATTGTCGTAATGGACATGAACCCAAGTTTTAAGGCGGCTGTGAAAAAGGCATTGAATCGTCCGGTTATTGTCGCTGATCGTTTTCATTACTGTCGCTATATTCACTGGGCAGTGGATGAAGTACGTCGTAAAGTGCAGAAAGAATGGCATGCATATGATCGTAAAAAAGCGAAAAGAATGCGCTACGTATTACATAAATCACCTGAAGCTTTAACACCGAAAGAACGGTGGTATTTGAAACGATACATCGACATGTCACCAGAATTGAAAGAAGCGTATGAATTAAAAGAACTGTATAAGAAGTGGCAAGAGAGTGCGAAAGAAGAAGAGAATATTTCTGTCGTGAAAGCTGGTTTAGAAGCTTTTTACCGTAAGGTAGAGGAGACTAAAAATCCAGCCTTCTTAAAAGCTATTAAAACGTTAAAAAATTGGCAAGTTGAAATTCTAAATAGTTACGCGTTCGGCTATTCGAATGGTTTTTTGGAAGGGATTAACAATACTTCTAAAGTCATTAAAAGAAACGCCTATGGTTTTCGAAAGTATGAACATTTTAAAGCAAAGATATTATTGAGTTATGTATATAAAAATGTAGGAGTGCATCTTGGTTAGAAAGATTACGTTGATTGGAGCTCAGGGTAGCCGACTTCTGCGGGAACAGCACGGGCGGAAAATCAAATTGTTTCGGTTCCATCCGAAACAATTTAGTTGGAGCCGTGCCCGCGAAAAGCGTGCTGCCCTGAGCGGAAATCAACCTCTTTCGCAAGAAAGAGTGCAGTGAAAGAATTCACTACACCCCAACATTTGAATTAGAACCTTTTTAATGAATTGGCTGCTTGTTATCGTCAAGAGTAAAGCCTTCACCAGCAACGTCGCGCACATCGAGTATTGACACGAACGCATGCGGATCAATTTCATGAATGATTGATTTAAGCCGAACGAGCTCATTGCGTCCTACAACACAGTAAATAACATCCTTATGTTCTTTTGTGAAGTGACCATAGCCATCAAAAATTGTGACACCACGACCCATTTTTTCTGTAATAAAGTTAGCAATCTCTTTTGACTTATTTGAAATTATAATAGCACCTTTAGCAGAATAGGCACCGTCTTGTACAAAATCGATAACTCGTCCACCTACATAAACGGCAACTAGTGTATACATCATTGAGCGCGCATCAAGGAATGTTAGCCATGAAAGCAAAATAACGACCATGTCAAAGGCGAACATCGTTTTCCCCATACTCCACCCGATATATTTATTTGCAAGTCGTGCGACGATATCAACACCACCTGTCGTACCTCCAAAACGGAAGACAATACCGAGCCCAGTCCCGATAAAAACGCCTGAAAATAATGACACAAGCAAAAGATCATCTTGTAAATGCATTTGGAATTCATATATTTGGAATATTTTCAGGAAAACCGAAACAGATATTGTTCCAACCAAAGTATAGATGAGTGACTTTTTGCCGAGCAAGCGCCAACCGATAATGAACATCGGGATATTGAGGATTAAATTCATAAGTGCAGGATCCCAATTCATTGTAAAATATAAAATCAAAGTAATACCACTAAAGCCACCTTCACCGAGCTGGTTTTGCATATTGAAATGCACGAAGCCAAAACTAAAAAGTGCAGCTCCGACAATAATCCCTAAAATATTTCTAATTCTAATACCTTTCATAACAAATCTCCTTCTAAAATAAGTGGATTATCAGAAAATAAGTGAAAATAATTGCAATTTCTACACACTTTTCATTATGTTGTATTTCCGATATTTTGACAACATGAAGTGAAATATATACGATAGTTACAGGAGTGTGATACGATGAAAAATGAAGCAACAATGCAACAATTACAAAAACGGGTAGACGATTATATTGGTCAGTTTAAAGAAGGATATTTTCCTCCATTTGAGCTTATAGCAAGGTTAACTGAAGAGCTTGGTGAACTATCAAGAGAAGTACAAGATGTTTACGGACAAAAGAAGAAAAAGGCAACAGAAGATGTAAATAGTATTGAAGAAGAATTAGGCGATTTCTTCTTTGTTTTAGTATGCTTTGCGAATTCTCAAGGGATTAAGCTAGATGAGGCATTACTCCGTGTAATACATAAGTTTGAAACGAGAGATAAAGACAGATGGACACGAAAGGAAGAGTAAAAATGATTAAAGTAGCTATTGCAGGTGCCCGCGGTAAGATGGGGATAGAGGCAGTACATACAGTAATGAAACGTCAAGGTATGGAGTTAGTTGCTGCTCTTGATTATAAACAAGTAGGAACAACTTTAGCTGACTTAGAAATATTCCCTGTTAATTATAATGTACCGATTTTTACCGATTTTAGTGAGCTTGTAAAATATACAGCACCGGACGTTTTAATTGATTTAACAAGTCCCCATGCAGTATACGAGCATACAAAACAAGCTATACTTCATAATATACGCCCTGTAATCGGCACGACAGGCTTTTCAGACGAGCAGCTTGAAGAATTAAAGCAGTTAGCTGAAGAGAAAAAAGTAGGCTGTATTATTGCCCCAAACTTTGCAATTGGTGCGATTTTAATGATGAAATTCGCCCGTGAAGCGGCAAAATATTTACCGGATGTTGAAATTATCGAAATGCACCATGATAATAAGCTAGATGCACCTAGTGGAACAGGTGTGAAAACAGCACAAATGATAGCTGAAGTGCGTACCGAGAAAAAACAAGGGCATCCAACCGAAAAAGAAACAATGCCAGGAGCTCGTGGTTCAGATTTTGAAGGAATGCGCATTCACTCAGTTCGTTTACCAGGCTTAGTAGCGCATCAGCAAGTATTATTTGGTGGTGAAGGGCAACTATTAACAATTCGTCATGACTCACTTAACCGTCAATCATTTATGAGTGGTGTAGTGTTTTCTATTGAAACAGTTGTCGGTATTGAAAAGCTCGTATACGGACTCGAAAATATTATTTAAGAAATGGACTGAATAGTATGAAAATAGCCTTAATTGCACATGATCGCAAAAAAGATAATTTAGTAGAATTTGCTATTGCTTATCGTGCTATATTAGCGGAGCACGAATTATTTGCAACAGGTACAACAGGTTTAAAAATTAGTGAGGCAACAGGTCTTGCTATTACTCGTTTTAATTCAGGTCCACTTGGTGGTGACCAGCAAATTGGCGCGATGATTGCCAACAATGATATGGATATGGTGTTTTTCTTCCGCGATCCTTTAACAGCACAGCCACATGAACCGGATGTTACAGCGCTCGTACGTTTATGCGACGTGTATCATGTCCCATTAGCTACGAATATGGGAACAGCTGAAATTTTATTAAAAGGGTTGCAAGAAGGTTTTGTTGATTGGCGTTTAATTGCTAATCGTCGTCAATAAAAAAAACAGCATATAAAAAAGGAGGAAGACGGATGAGAAAATTAAAAATTGGGATTACGTGTTATCCGACAGTTGGTGGTTCAGGGGTTATTGCAACTGAACTGGGCAAAATGTTAGCGGAACGTGGTCATGAAATTCATTTCATTACATCAGGTGTACCTTTTCGATTGAATAAAATTTATCCAACCGTTTTTTTCCATGAAGTCGAAGTAAGTAATTATTCCGTATTTCAATATTCGCCATACGATATAGCACTTGCGAGTAAAATGGCAGAAGTAATAAAAGAAGAACAATTAGATGTACTACATGTGCATTATGCAATCCCGCACGCAGTTTGTGCGGTTTTGGCAAGAGATATGTGTGGAGAAAATATTGGAATTGTCACAACGCTACACGGTACCGACATTTCTGTATTAGGACAAGATTCCACACTCGTTCAAGCGCTTAAATACGGCATCGATAAATCAGATATTGTCACAGCGGTATCTGATAATTTAAAACAGCAAACATACAATTTAATTAATACAAACAAGTCGATTGAAACGATATATAACTTTGTAGATGAAGAAGAATTTAAACCATTAGATGTAGGCGATTTAAAAGAACAATTTGGTATTCGTCCTGAAGAAAAAGTACTTATCCACGTTTCAAACTTCCGTAAAATCAAAAACTTACCGGATATTGTTGATGCCTTTTTCAAAGTGCGTGAACAAATGCCCTCAAAGCTACTTCTTGTTGGAGATGGTCCAGAAAAGCATCGTGTAATGGAACAAGTCAAATGTTCTCCTTATAAACAAGACGTACTATTTTTAGGAAAGCAAGAAAATATTGCAGAGTTATTTGCGATTAGTGATTTAAAATTACTGCTTTCTGAAAAAGAATCTTTTGGACTTGTACTGCTTGAAGCAATGGCATGTGGTGTACCAGGTATAGGGACAGCTATCGGTGGTATTCCCGAAGTAATTGATCATGGTATTAACGGCTTCTTAGTTGAAGAGCATGATATTGATGCAGTTGCAGCATATGCCATTGAATTGCTACAAGATGAGGATAAACTTCAAAAATTCCGTGAAGCTGCCATATATGCAGCACAAACAAAGTTCCGCTCTGAAACAATTATTAAGCAGTACGAGGAACTATATGAAAGATTGGCGGCAATTCCGAAATGAAAAACGACATAGCTTGGCAAGTTGCAGGACGTGTTATAGAAAAAATAGAGCAAGCTGGTTTTGAAGCCGTATTCGTCGGTGGGGCGGTACGTGATTTATTTATAGGTAAAATGAATAATGATGTAGACGTCGCAACAAATGCTTTGCCATTAGAAGTGAAGGCAATTTTTTCAAATACTATTGATGTTGGTATTGAACATGGTACGGTGCTTGTCCTTGATGAAGGAGAACCAATTGAAGTAACAACATATAGAACGGACGGGGAATATACAGATCATCGTCGTCCGAATGAAGTGAAATTTGTTCGGTCTCTAGCGGAAGATTTAGCGCGTCGTGATTTTACAATGAATGCGATGGCCTTGACAAGACAAGGTGAGACAATCGATTTATATGGTGGAAAAGCTGATATTAAAAGCAAGCTAATACGCGCGGTCGGTAACCCGTTACAGCGCTTTGAAGAGGATGCACTTCGCATGATGCGCGCAGTTCGATTTAGCGCGCAGCTTGGGTTTTCAATAGAAACGCAAACAAAACAAGCTGCCAAGCAACTAGCTGAACAAATTCAATTCGTTGCGAAAGAAAGAATTCACGCTGAACTGGATAAAATGTGGATGAGTCAGTCTATCTCACAAGGTATGACAATGCTAAATGAAACGGGGCTTGTACAATATTTACTTGGTTCATTTCATCCGCATCAATGGCACAATTTCCAAGCGAATAATCCATTCGTAGGTTGGGCTTATTTAAATTTAATAAGTAATGATGACAAGTTATTGTCTTATTATAAATGCTCGAATAAAGAAAAAGCATTTGCCAAGCAAGTGAAGCAAGCGTATAACAAGCTTCAAGTAGGCTGGGATGTACTCGATTATTTTCAATATGATATTGAGGTGCTACAAACGGCGTATGATTTTACTTGCTGGCAAGGAGACAAGCTCGATTTCGACAAAAAGCAAATTGCTGAGAAAAAATCAGCTTTACCTATTGCAAACGTTCATCAGCTTGTTGTGAATGGCAATCATTTTATGCGATGGACAGAAAAAAAGCGCGGACCTTGGATAAAAGAAGTACTCGATGCGGCGTTATTAGCTGTACTAACTGGCGAGGTCGTTAATGAAAAAGAGCGGTTAAAGGAATGGTTCCATGACTACGATAAAAGATAAAATTTTGCAACGTTTTTTAGCTGCAGGTAATGAACCAATTAGTGGACAGCAGCTTGCAGATGAGCTTGAAGTATCACGTACAGCTATTTGGAAGCATATGCAAACATTACAGCAGGAAGGCTACACATTTGAAACGATAAAGAAAATAGGATATAAACTTATCGCAAAATCAGAAAAATTAGATGATATGCAAATAAAAGCACATTTAGAAACAGAGCGTTACGGACGAAAAATTTATCATTATGATGAAGTGACATCAACGCAGCTTATTGCCCATGATTTAGTAAGAGATGGAGCCGAGGACGGTACGGTTGTGATCGCCGAAACACAAACGGCTGGTAGAGGTCGCATGTTACGTCCTTGGGATTCTGCAGTTGGTAAAGGCATTTGGATGACTGTCATTATTCGTCCGGACGTTTTACCATATCAAGCACCGCAGTTTACACTTGTGACAGCTGTCGCGGCTGTCAAAGCAATGCGGACCTTGTATAATAACTTCACAGCTGTTATTAAGTGGCCAAATGATATTTTAATAAATGGCAAAAAAAGTGTAGGCATTCTAACTGAAATGGTTGCTGAAACGGACCGAGTACAAGCATTACTCATCGGTATTGGCATAAATGCAAATCAGCAAATGGAAGATTTTCCAGAAGAATTGCAAACGATTGCAACCTCGATTGCTCTGGAAGAAGGGGAAGAAATCGACCGAGCTGAATTTGTCGCAGAATTCCTGAAATATCTAGAGCAATATAGTGACCATTATGTAGAACATGGCTTCTCTCATATTAAAGAACTGTGGGAAGAAGCATCAGCGACAATTGGTAAGCAAGTCCGAGCAACAACTTTACGTGAAGTGATAGAGGGCGAGGCAATTGGCATTACAGAATCTGGTGTTCTTGAAATTCGCACGTCTTCAGGTGAAATAAAAGGCGTGTATTCTGCAGATATTGAAATAAAATGAAAAATTTCACTGTACGATTTCTTTCAAACTTGTTATAGTAGCGGTAAGGACAGTATCGTCTATCGAACTGTACCTGCAACAAAAAAACTAACTATAAATCTGCCTTGATCTTTATAGACAGGGACGGAAGAAAACGGACGCGTTAAAATTTTTTTGATGTAAGACGCAACCCTTCTGTCTAATTATGGATAGAAGGGTTTTTTTATGTTTTCTTCTCAGAGTAGAAGGAGGAAATTATGAAAACAACGAGTGAATTTTTGAAAATGAAGAAGCAAGGGGAAAAAATCGTCATGATTACAGCATACGATTACCCTGCTGCCAAATTTTCAGAGGAAGCGGCAGTCGATATGATTTTAGTCGGTGATTCTTTAGGCATGGTTGTGCTTGGCTATGATTCTACAATGCGCGTGACGGTAGAAGATATGATTCATCACAGTAAGGCTGTCCGTAGAGGAGCACCAAATACATTTGTTGTCGTCGATATGCCTTTTGGTTCTTACCATGGTGATGTAAATGATACGTTAAAAACAGCTGTCCGCATGATGCAAGAAACGAACGCCAATGCACTTAAAGTAGAAGGGGCAGGAGATGTTATTCCAGTAATAAAAAAATTAACGGATGCTGGTATTCCAGTAGTGGCGCATCTTGGCTTATTACCACAATCAGCAGGTGTTTTAGGTGGCTACAAAGTGCAAGGGAAAACAGCAGAGCAAGCCGCACAACTGATCCAGGATGCAATGGCTTGTGAGGAGGCAGGGGCAGCAGCAGTAGTTTTAGAATGTATTCCATATCAATTAACAGAAACTTTGTCACAAAAGCTCACAATTCCAACAATCGGTATAGGTGCTGGCGCAGGGGCAGACGGGCAAGTACTCGTGTACCATGATTTATTACAATACGGCAAGCACCATATTCCGAAATTTGTGAAGGCATTTGCACATGTTGGGGATGAGATAGAGCACGGGATTGCAAGCTATGTTCGTGAAGTAAAGGTGGGTACGTTCCCAACTGAAAATCACCGCTTTACGATGAAAGATGAGGAGTTAAACCAACTGTACGGGGGCGTCAAGTAAATGAAAGTTGTAACAACGATTGCACAATTAAAAAAACTAGTAAATGCAGCAAAGCAAGCAAATAAAACAATAGGGTTAGTTCCTACTATGGGCTATTTACATGACGGTCATTTAACGCTAGCTCGTACAGCGAAAAGTGAAAACGATATTGTCATTATGAGTGTATTCGTTAATCCAACTCAGTTTGGTCCGAATGAGGATTTCGAGTCGTATCCGCGAGATTTACCACGTGATACCGTACTAGCAGAATCGGCTGGTGTTGATATTGTGTTTGCGCCGAGTGTGGAGGAAATGTATCCAACTGATGGTGGTATTAAGCTATTAGCAGGGCGTCAAGCAACGATCTTATGCGGTGCGAGTCGACCTGGCCATTTTGATGGGGTTATCCAAGTTGTATCTAAGCTATTCCATTTAGCAGAGCCAACATATGCATATTTCGGTCAAAAGGATGCACAGCAAGTAGCAATTATCGAAACGATGGTGCGTGATTTTAATTTCCCGCTTGTGATTAAAACAGTGCCGATTGTGCGTGAGGAAGACGGTCTTGCAAAATCGAGCCGTAATGTGTATTTGACAGAGCATGACCGCAAAGAAGCACCTGCAATCTATGAGGCTTTAAATATCGCAAAAGAATCGTATAAACAAACAAAAGATGCCGCGCAGGCTATTGCACAAGCGACAGCACATATTACTACCAATACTTCTGGCCGCATTGACTATTTACAGCTACTAAGCTATCCAGATTTAGCAGAAATAAATGATCAAACAGAAACTGCACTACTTGCAACAGCAGTGTATATCGGTAAAACAAGATTAATTGATAATCTAATCTTTTCGTTAAAAGGGGAATAAATCATGTTTAGAATGATGATGAACAGTAAAATTCACCGCGCACAAGTAACGCAGGCGGATTTAAATTATGTTGGCTCCATTACAATTGACCAAGATATTTTAGATGCAGTAGGTATGCTACCAAACGAAAAAGTGCATATCGTCAACAATAATAACGGTGCTCGCTTTGAAACATATATTATCGCAGGGGAGCGCGGTAGTGGGGTCATTTGCGTAAATGGTGCAGCAGCTCGCCTCGTGCAAAAAGGTGATATTGTAATTATCATTTCATATGTATACGTAGATCATAATGAAGCGGCAGACCATAAACCAACTGTAGCGATTATGGGCGAAAACAATACAATTAAAGAAATGATCAGCTACGAACCAGAAGCAACGGTGATGTAGTTTTTAGAAATTTGTTGCAACAGTTGTGACGGGTGATGGCACTGAAAAAATTCTTTAGGCACAAATTAGAGAGTACTAGAACGAAAAACGTTCCAGTACTCTCTTTTTCTTCGATGCCGTTGATTTCCATACTGGCGAAGCGTTTTGCGGGCACGGCGCCAGCTAATTTTTTGCTTTCGAAGCAAAAAAAAATGGATCTTCCACTCGTGCGACTACCGCTAAAGGCTGTTCCCGCTAAAGTTGCCGACTAATTCCAATCAACTCGTTTTATTCGTAGACAAAAATGACTCGCTTCTCGAACAATCTCCACTTAGTCAATTATTACTTTTCACCATTGTGGTAAATTTCACAACACCTGTACTGAATTCTTGTTTCTTAACAAAACCAAGCTTTTCATATAAATAAATAGCTCTTTCATTAAAGTTGGCCACTGTTAATCTGATTGGAATATTACTATATCTTTCTTCAATAAATTGAAGAATAAGAGAGCAAAACTTAACGCCGTTTCCTTTACCAACATATTTGGGATTCATACCAATTCCCATATCAACAAAGTCTTCTGTGTAAACCGAAAATTGTTCACCAATCGGAACTTTCGCACTTTCTCCAATGCAAAAAAAGCCAAATGTTTCATTTACATCATTTGTTAAAGCATAGTATGTACCATCTAGCATTTCCTTCATTGCTTCATCCGTCAAATCATTATTATAAAAATCATATGGTTCATTATATTTCCAACATAGTATTTCTTTGGCTAATTTTTCATTCATAGTTTCAACGAATAATTGCATTTTTACATCACCTCTATATTTTTTGAAATTGTATAAAAGTTGTCCGTTTATTAAATTCTACTGATATGTTTAAATACCTTTTTATAGGTTAGGAAATCTATACTGATTCATTAGTTAGAACTGTGTTAACTATAAATTCTCAAGTCAAATCTTTAGCTATAGCATCTTGCAGGGCAAATTGTTTTTCCCATTGTTTGTTGGATGTTTAACAATGTAAAAAAATAGATTTGCCATCGCGAAGTATTATAGAAATTAAACTATAATTTATGGTCTTATATATTTTATTTCCTAAATAAACCATTTTATGTTATGATAGAATCAATTAATTTGAACGGAGGTGAAAAGGAATGATTCAAAACGCTATGACAACAGGTGTAAAAGTAGATACAGCTATGTATTTTGCACGTGTTATTACTTTTGATTTTGCGATGAACGGGATAGGTCTGTCCATTTTTAACCAAAATCAAATACTAAACGTAGCGGATTAACCATTCTTTTTCACAATTTTTTAGGAAAAGACTGCTTGTTAATGGAGCAGTCTTTTTTCTTTGTAAAAAATGCTTTTTTCGCACGTTTCATGGAGGAAAAAACGATGCAAATAAAGGCTGAACATATACAAAAAGTAATTGGTAGTAATAAATTATTCGATGGACTTCAACTTGAAGTAAATGATAGTGAACATGTAGCGATTGTTGGTCCAAATGGCTGTGGGAAAACGACATTATTGCAGTTATTATCAGGAAACGATCTACCTGATGCAGGGCGTATTATTAAGAGCAAAGAAGCAACGATTGGCTACTTACACCAAATTCCCAGCTACCCGTCTTTCACAGCGAAAGAGGTGTTAGAAGAAGCATTTGTAGAAATCTTTACTCTAAAAGCTAACATGACCAAGCTTGAGCAAGAGATGCAAGAAGCTCAGGTGACTGAAAAAATATTGCACCAATACGGTATTTTACAAGAAGAATTTATGCAACAAGGCGGCTATGAAATTGAATCACAACTAGCCGCAATTGCAAATGGGTTAGGTATTTCTCACTTACTGAACCAACCTTTTACAAGTTTAAGCGGTGGGGAAAAAACGAAAGTTATGCTTGGGCAAATATTATTGAAAAACCCTTCGATTTTACTGTTAGATGAGCCGACAAATCATTTAGATGTGCAAGCAATTGAATGGCTCGAAAATTATGTGAAAAACTTTGTAGGAATTTTAATAGTAGTATCACATGATCGCCAATTTATGAATAAAATGGCACAAAAAATAATTGAAATTGAAGATGGAATAGCTTGTACGTATAAAGGGAATTATGATGAATTTATTGCCCAAAAAGAGGCAAAGATTGAGCAGCAATTTGCAGAATTCGAAGAGCAACAGAAGAAAATAAAGAAAATGCAAGAGGCTATTAAACGCTTAAAACAGTGGGCAAATGAAGCGAATCCACCAAATGCTGCAATGCATCGCCGTGCGAAAAGTATGGAAAAAGCTTTAGCACGCATAGAACGGGTGAAAAAGCCAACTATTGCTAAGAAAATGAATTTATCTTTAACGATGGATGAGCGCAGCGGCAAGGAAGTTGTGCACTTAGAAAATGTAAGCCACTCTTATGAAAAAACATTATTCGTGGAAAGTAATTTATCCGTTTATTTTGGAGACCGTATAGCCATTGTAGGAGAGAATGGTAGTGGGAAATCAACAATACTGAAAATGGTTTTAGGTGAGGTTGTACCAAATAGCGGAACTTGTAAAGTCGGTAGCAATGTGAAAATTGGGTATTTATCTCAGCAATTTGAATATAAAAATCCTACTAATCGACTCATTGATGCTTTCCGTGAAACAGTTTTCGTTTCGGAAGCAGAAGCACGCCATATTCTCGCGCAATTTTTATTTTACGGGCATGATGTATTCAAGAAAGTAAAGGATTTAAGCGGTGGAGAGAAGATGCGATTACGTCTAGCGCAGCTAATGCATGACAATGTTAATGTACTAATTCTTGATGAGCCGACAAACCATTTAGATATTGAATCGAGAGAAGTGCTAGAAGATACACTGGAAACATTTGAGGGGACGATCATTGGTGTTTCACATGACCGCTATTTTCTTCAAAAAATGTTTACGAAAATTGCGTGGATTGAGCAGGAGAGCATCACAGTATATGAAGGTGATTATGAATGGGCAAAGGCAAAACGGCTAACTCAAACAAAAACTGTAGTGAAGAAACATGCGAAAATAGAGAAAAGTAAAAAAGAAATTCCAATAGAAGATTTAATTGAAAAGCTTGAAATTAAGCTGAAGGAACCGGTGCTTGCAAATGAGCAACGAGAAAAAATAGAACAACAACTGGAGGGCTTATACGAAAGTTGGTTAGGTGATCATGATAGTAAGCAATGAAGAGATCAATCCATTTTTGTTCTTGCAAAATAGATCGTATTACAGTTTGGTTTACGAAATGAATGTTCTTTTCATTTCATAAACTTAGGAGGCAAGCATAATGACGTTGTTATTCTTTTAAGAGATACGAGTTGTAAAAGCTCGTATCGATAAACACTATCGATACGGAAAAATTCATTTTTTCGGAGGTAGTGAAACATGGAACATATTCAATTTGAAATAAATCAATTAACACATAGCTATTTAGATCGTGATGTACTGCATATCCCTTATTTAGCGGTGCACCAATTAGAGCGTATTGGCATAGTTGGAGACAACGGTGCGGGGAAAAGTACATTGCTGAAGCTACTAGCAAGCAAAATAACACCAACAATAGGATATGTAAAGCAGTTTGTTGATGCCAAGTATATGGATCAAGTCGATTTAGCGGTTACGAATGACATAGATTTTGCATTAAAAGGAAAGTTGAACATCCCAACAGATCATCAAAACTTAAGTGGCGGAGAGCAAACAAAGCATAAACTAGCTGAATTATTCACTACGTATTCAGAGTGCTTTTTACTAGACGAGCCAACTTCCCATTTAGACGTGGAAGGAATTCATTTTTTAATTGATGAGCTAAAATATTATTATGGCACACTAATTATAGTAAGCCACGATCGGACATTGCTTGATGCAGTTGTAGAGACGATTTGGGAAATTCGCGACGGAAAAGTTCATGTGTATGCAGGTAATTACAGTGCCTATAAAGAACAAAAAGTGTTAGAACGACAGCAACAACAGCTAGCACACGAGGCATATGTAAAGGAAAAAACGAGACTCGAAAAAGCAGCGGCTGAAAAAATGAAGAGTGCTGAACAAATGGCACAGGCTAGTAATATGACGCGAAAAGAAGCGAAATCTAAGCCAAATCGAATGATTGAAACAAAATCAAAAGCAACTGGACAAAAAGGATTGCATAGATCAGCTAAAGCATTAGAGGAGCGTGCAAATAAATTACAAGCTGTCGATAAACTTGAAGAAGATAAACAATTTCATTTTACACAGCGAGCAATAGTGGAGCTTCATAATAAAGTACCCATTTTAGCGAATGATTTTACGCTAAAGATTGGCAATCAATTATTATTAGATCGTGTTTCTTTTCAAATTCGTAAAGGGCAAAAAATAGGTATTACTGGGAAAAATGGCAGTGGGAAAAGCACACTTTTGCAAGCAATAGCGAATAAAAAAGAAGGTATTGAAATTTCATTAAAAGTGAAAATCGGTTATTTTCGTCAGATGAGCTACCATTTCACAAAAGATCAATCAATCTTAGATTTTGTAAAAGCGCAATCAGATTATAATGAAAGCTTTTTAAGAAATATTCTTGCTGCGATGCATTTCACACAGAACGATTTAATAAAAAATGTACAGCATTTGAGTGGTGGAGAGGCCATGCGCCTGCAGCTATGTTTATTATTTGTTGGGGATTACAATGTACTATTACTAGATGAACCAACAAATTTCTTTGATATTACACTAATAGGTGCATTAGAGCGGTTTATCCATGGCTACAGCGGTACAGTAATCATTGTGTCACATGATGAAGCGTTTTTAAAAGAAACTGTTACTACTCGCTACAATATTGAGCAGCAAAAATTGCAGTTAAAATAGGAGTTTTACAAAAAAACACGCATCATTCGCAATTAGCGAGTGATGCGTGTTTTGTCTGCTTTAGTAGTTTCTAGTTGGCACTACTAAACTAAAGGTATTTTTCGCCTTGTTATTTTTCTATTTCAACAATAATCTCGTCCATTTCAAATTCTTTTATGTCTGCTTTACTTTTTAATAATCTATATCTACCTTTAATTGAACCATCTTCATTGTATTCGATTCCATCATAATCTGATAGCTTCACTTTTGGAGTGATAATTAGTATTGAAGCATGAGGATCTAACATCTGGAACGTTTTACCCCATGTCATATAATATTTCCCACCAGATCCACTATGGAATTCACTTGAATATATATTTCCAAAATTATCTTTTACTTCAATATCTACGTCAGCCATATCCCAATCTTTTATTATTTCCTTTGATACAACTTGTTTATAATTAATAAGGAAAGAGGTCGGTGTAATCGTTAGATTTTCTATATTAACTGAGATTCCGTCCATTTCTTTGTCTTGATTAATTTTCTGAACTGTAATATCTGCTTTTTTTACTTGGAAATTGAATTTCCAGTCTCCTTTAATTCTCTCTCTATCTTTTGTTAGATCAGGGATAATATAATCAAGTTTCCAATCTACATCTATTGTAGAATGTTTTTCTTTAGATGAAGTTGTTGCTTTACCAACATATTTATTTTCGTCTATTCTAAAAATCTCGTGAGTACCATTGCCTTCATTTTCTATAAGGGGAATACCATTTATATGAAGGGTATCTCCTAAATACTTCTCCGTTTCAACTGTATACGTGACCATTAATTTCTCTCCATCATAGACGGCATCATTAACAGTTACCTTAATCCCGTTACTTTCTGCTACTTCGTTAATTGGATTGGAGTTTTCCTTGTAGTCTATATATAAGCCATCATTATTAAAGTATTTAAAGATATTACCTAATATAGGGATCTCTTCTGCATTAGTTGTAAACGACAAACCAAAGATGCCAAAAGTGAATAAGCTTACTGCAAGAGAAGCAGCCTTTACTGTATTTTTCCATTTCTTTTGTTTGGTTGAATGGATTTTATTTAAAAGCTCTTTTTTTACTTTAGCACGATCAAACTCACTTACTTCCATTTCCTCGAATTTTTTTATGTCTATCTCGAGGTCATTTAAAAGTTTATAAATGTCGTTCATACAACACTACCTCCCATTAGAAAATCAGATGCATGTACTTTTAATTTCTTTTTTCCGCGATAAATTCGATTGTCAATAGAAGCTTTCGTTTTTCCGAGGCTATAAGCTATTTCCTCGGTATTTTCACCAAGAAAAAACTTCCTGATAAAGATTTGTTGATCAATTGGTTCAAGTTGGTTAATCAATTGCATGAGCTCCGACCTGTTCTCTATTCGTACTAAATCTTTCTCTATAGAATCAGCAGGGGAAAGCTCTAAGTTATCACTGGAAATCTCCACATTTTTTACAGCTCTTCGGTAATAATCAATGGCCTTAAATTTGGCTATCGAACAAATCCAATTTTTGAATTTAGCGGAATCACCATTGAAATCCTTTGCATAATACCAAACAGATAAAAAAATATCATTTACACATTCATCTATCATTCCATCGTTTTTAAATGGGGATAGAACTTGGTAGGAAATTCCCTTAATGAGGGGTAAATATTTGTCCACAATATATTCGAGTGCATCTTCTTTTCCCGATTGCAGACGCTTGATAAAATTTGTTTCATTTGATTTCATCTACAATAGCTCCTTCAAATTATTGTAAAAGCTTTTACACCTAATATAACGAAATATAATAAAATTTTTCTCATTATTTTTACTATTTAGTGGATTTTTTCAAGATTATACTACATGTTGGAGAACTGTAGAGAAAATCATAAAGCAACTGGAGTTAAAAACCGTAGAAATTAGAAGATAAAAGTTGTTGAAATAACAGAAAAGGAAGATTTGCATCTATATAGATTTGTGACCTAAATTCTCAATTGAAATTTAGCATTAATCAAATGTTCTTGTTGTAGGAATTTCTATAAAATGGAATAATAGGGTTAAATAGAATGCGAGGCGATTTTGATGAAAATTAATGATTCTGTGCCATATTTTTTAGAACATTATGAGCCGAGTTTACAATTTTTGCACCAATATTATGAAAAGTATAATGAAATGTTTCATGAATACTTTTTATATCATTGCAAAAACACAGATGATAGATTAACTGCTGCAATAGACAAATATCCAGATTCATTTGCATCAATTAAAGAGGTCTATCAAAAGATTGTTCCGATCATCTTAAAAACAGTAAATGCTTATGAACATCAATATAATATGAAATTTCCAATCGAGGTTAATCTTCTTGTTGGTGGCTATGGTTCAAACGGTTATACAGAGCGGCAATTCATTCCGAATATTACATTTGCATTAGAACAGCTTTCACCTCAGCAGGAGTATATCGAAGTACTAGTTGCACATGAATTTGGTCATGCTTTACACAATATTTTATCTGAGCATGAGAAGATTGATTGGCAACTAGTCGATTGGCAGCATCCTTTCACATGGCTTTTACAAGAAGGAACAGCTATCTATTTATCGCAGCAAGTGACTGAAAACATTGAGGAATTCATCTACTTTGCTTATAAAGAAAAAGACTCAAGTTGGTTAGATTATGCAAAAAAGAACGAATACCTACTAATCAAGGCTTTCAAAGAAGATATAAATAATTTATCGACAGTAGAAGTTTTTAAAGAATGGTTTTCAATTAATGGTGGTAAAAGATTTGGAATGGTACGTTTCGGTTATTACATTGGTTATGTATTTTTACGTAGCTTCATAGAAAAACATGGTGAAATCGAAGCCATTACGATGTGGAAAGAGCCACACTATAAACAAATAGTAATGGATTGGTTGGACAGCTTTGAGTAAATGGGGATGAACACATGGGATATATAATGGATTTACGAAAGATAGTAGGTAGCCGTCCATTAATAATGGTTGGTGCCTGTGTTATTGTTATAAACGCGCAGCAACAAGTTTTATTACAGCTTAGGAAAGATAATGATTGTTGGGGATTATTAGGTGGTTCTATGGAGCTAGGGGAATCGTTGGAACAGGTTGCTATTCGAGAATTATACGAGGAATCAGGATTGACGGCGAATAATTTAACTTTACTTTCTGTTTATTCAGGTGAGAAATTTTACTATCAGTACCCACATGGAGATGAAGTTTACAATGTAATAGCTGCCTATGAATGTAAGGAATATACTGGGGGATTACAATGTGATCAAGAGGAAGCAACCGATCTACAGTTTTTTTCATTGTCTAATTTACCAAAAAACATGAGTCCACCAGATCAACCGATTTTAGAAGCTTATATAAAAAGAATTGGATGAATTTTTTCACCGAGAGTAGGTTATTTTAACAACTAATGCCCGATTTCTGATGACACTGTGTCTCGGCTTTCGGGGAATAACGTAATGATGGTTGCTATCACATGAAAACAGTATAATTTTATATTGGAAGAAACTATAAATAAAAGGATGGCCAGCAAGAATGAAAGAGCAATTATGCAATTGATTATAAAGGCAGGTTATTAAGTATTAATTTTTGTATGAGTTTGAACTACGAAAATCCCCCCTAGAAAACAAGGGGGGAGTAAGCATGTATGCCTTTGCTAGGTAGGTAAGAACTCCACCTAAAATAGTATCTTCATCCAAGCTTGTCGGGGCTAAACAGGGCGCTTGCTCATATAAGCACCATATTACTCTTTTAAGCCTCTACCAAGTCCTTTTAAGAAATGCACACCAAAATTGAGAGCACGATTGACATCCGGATCATTTAGCATTTTTATGAGTTTGAATGCACTTGCTTTCTCCGAGTCCAAAGCTTTATTAGCCTCATCTACACCAGCGTTTACACCTTTTATAAGCTTTGCTGTAGTGTCTGGATTCAGCTCGGTCAATGCTCCAGCAACACCCATTAAATTATTGATCATATTCGTAACAGGCTTGCGGGTTAATTGGCCTAGAGCGATATGAGCTACATCCTCTTTAGCTTCTAGTAGCTTCGTAGCTGCCTCAAGTGCACCGATATCATTTAATTCTGCCATAATCATAAAGACTTGATGGACCGCTTCTTCATTTTCTGAAAGAAGTTGTTTGAGATTTTCTAGTTTTTGATCCTTTAATTGCTCTTCTGTTAGTTGTTGTTTTTTAATATTTGTAATTGGTGCTGCCATGCTTTCACTCTCCTTCGTTAATTGTTGTTAAGTGAACGTAGCCAGGACGATTCCATTTACGTTGTACCTCGACACCATTTTGTGGGTAGCGCTTTTTATTGCGCGGGTTTGTTCGTGGAAGTGGTGATTTCCCTTTTGTTTTTAACACTTCCACTCGTACTTTCGTTTGTTTATAAGCTGGTGTTGATGTATTAATATCTACAGCAGGACCCGTTAAAAAGTTGATGGCTGATTCTTTGTTAACAGAGTTCATTGGTAAAAATAATTCGTTACCTTGCACACGATCTGTAATGAGTGCATTTAACTTTAATGCGCCATATGGAGAAACTAATCGAAGTAGAGCACCATCCTCAATGCCTCTTTCCTTCGCTAACTCAGGTGATACTTCAACGAAAATTTCAGGTACTTTCGATTGAATACCTTTCGATTTATTTGTTAAGTTTCCTTCATGGAAGTGTTCCAGCATACGGCCATTATTTACAAGGCAATCGTATTGTGCTTCATATTCAACAGGTTGAACCCAATCATGTAAAGCAAAACGAGCTTTTTTGTCAGGGAAGTTAAATCCATCCTCATATAATAAAGGTGTATGTTTCCCATCAAGACTACCCCAACAGAAGCTACCCCAGCCTTCTAATACATCATAATTAGCTTGTGAGAAAATAGGAGAAAGGCTAGCCATTTCATCAAAAATCTCACTTGGATGACTGTAATTCCAGTTAGCTCCTAAGCGACGAGCGATTGCTTGAGTAATTTCCCAGTCCGCTTTTGATTCACCGAGTGTAGGTAACACTTGATATAGGCGCTGAACGCGACGTTCTGTATTGGTGAATGTACCTTCTTTTTCTAGTGAAGGTGCTGCTGGTAATATAACATCCGCATATCTTGCTGTACGAGATAGGAAACAATCCTGGACGACAAAAAAGTCTAATTGTGAAAGTACTTTATCAATATGGTTAGCATTGCAGTCAACAAGTGCCATATCCTCTCCGACTAAATACATAGCCTTCATCTTGCCTTCCATTACTGCATCTAACATTTGCATATTTCTACGACCTGGCTGAGACTTAATTTTTACACCATAAGCTTCTTCAAATTTTGCACGTGCCTCATCATCTGTCACTTTTTGATACCCAGGTAGTAGATTTGGTAGGGTACCCATGTCACAAGCACCTTGAACATTGTTATGACCGCGTAGAGGATAAGCCCCTGCACCAGGACGACGATAGTTCCCAGTAGCTAAAAGAAGATTAGAAATAGCAGCGGATGTATAAGAACCACCTGTATTTTGTGTCACACCCATACCCCAAAGAATACATGTGCCGTCTGCATCACGAATCATTTCAGCAACTTGGATTAAGGTTTCTTTACTTATACCGGTATGTTCTTGCGCGTATTCAAGTGTATATTTTTCAAGCACATGTTTAAAATCATTAAAGTACAGGACATTCTCTTGAATGAAGTCAATATCATGCCATCCTTGATCAATAATGTATTTTGTTACGGCCATTAACCAAACTTGATCTGTTCCTTGTTTTGGGCGTATGAAAATATCTGAACGCTCAGCCATTTCATGCTTACGAACGTCAGCAACAATTAATTTCTGACCATGAAGCTTATGGGCACGTTTAACTCTCGTTGCCAAAACGGGATGGCCTTCAGCAGGGTTAGCACCAATAATAATAACTAGACCAGCCTTTGCGATATCTTTAATTGTCCCGGCATCACCACCCATACCAACAGTACGCATTAAGCCGTCAGTAGCTGGCGATTGACAATAGCGGGAACAATTATCTACATCGTTTGTTTCAAACAATTGACGTGCCATTTTTTGAATTAAGTAGTTTTCTTCATTCGTAATTTTTGAAGAAGAAATAAATCCGACAGATCCAGGTCCATATTCTTTTTGAATACCCCCTAATTTAGAAGCAATCAAGTCTAGTGCTTCATCCCATGATGATTCAACAAATTCATCGTTTTTACGAATTAATGGTTTTGTTAAACGTTCCTCAGAGTTGATGAAGTCCCAGCCGAATTTCCCTTTAACACATGTAGATATTGCATTTACCGGACCTTCGGAAGGCTGTATTTTTAATATTTTGCGGTCTTTTGTCCAAACCTCGAACGAACAACCTACCCCACAGAAAGTACAAACTGTTTTTGTTTTGCGAGTACGTTTACTACGCATTGCAGCTTCGATTTCAGAAACTGCAAAAATTCCGCTATACCCTGGTTCAACTTCTTTAATCAAGTCAATCATTGGATCTAACATATCCTGTTTAAGTCCAGTCATAAATCCAGCCTCTCCAAGCATGGATTTTTCCATTAATGCGTTACATGGACAAACGGTTACACATTGACCACAACCTACACAGGAAGAATTATTAATAGCAACACCATCATCCCAAATTACTAGAGGTTTATTCGCTTCCCAATTAAGGGATAATGTTTCGTTAACTTGTAAACTTTGACAAACCTCTACACATTGACCACATGCAATACATTGGTTTGGATCATATCGGTAAAATGGATGTGACATGTCTACTTCATGGGGTTCTACTTTTGGTTTGTATGGATATTTTTGATGTTCGATTTCCATTAATTCAGCTGTATTGTGTAATTTACAGTTCCCATTGTTATTATCACAAACAGTACAATACAGTAAATGATTTTCAAGTATACGGTCCATAGCTTCAGTTTGTGCAGCTTTTGCTTTCTCAGAAGCTAGTAACACATTCATCCCGCTTACTGCCTTTGTTGAGCAGGAACGAACTAATTGACCGTTAACTTCAACGATACATGTATCACACGTTTCGATTGGATCAACAGCTGGTAAATGACAAATTTGCGGATGTGGGATGTCATGTTGATTAATGGTTTCAAGAATTGTAGCCCCTTGTTTTACATCATACGATACGCCATTGATTTTAATTTGAGTCAAGGTAACTTCCTCCTTTTACACTTTTAGAATGATAGGACAACATGTTACGGCTTAAGACAAAAAGGGAATAACATATCGGGTTGGTTATTTTTACTAAAGGTTGTCTTGTTATTATTGTAATTCCCAAACGGTATGTAAGCTACCTAAAAATAGGTGAAAAAATATTCTATTACAAGTATTCTATATTTAGGTATTTAAAAAATAAAAAATTCACCATGAATCAGCATGTCCAGGATATTGTAAGAGTGACATAAAAAGTTTAATTACGATAGGGGAAAAGCAAGTACACTCAATGGTTAATGCTCCATGAACAAGTATAATTCAAGATTTATATACCAAGTCATCACTTGAGTGCATGGGAGAATTGAAGGGCAGTAAATTACTCCACTTATTTTCGGATATAAAAATTGATGAAGATTTTTATATCCGTCTTTGTTTTCGAAAAGAATATAAGCAAATAAAGGGGATGCCTTATGGATAAAGCAATAACTCGCGAAATTTTGCGCATTGAAAATCAGCAAATGAAAAAAGTAGATGATTTAATTGTCACCGAATATGCTGTTACCTTGAAAATTAACCAGCAAGAATTTGTGACGATGGTTTGTACACCAGAGTATGTAGAAGATATGGTTATTGGGTATTTAGCTTCTGAACGAGTGATACGCAGTTACGAAGATATTGACGACATTTGGTATCAAGAAAAAGAAGGTTTTGTGCATATAAAAACAAAGCGCATAAATCCTTTTTATCAACAAACGCAAAATAAACGCTATATTACGTCTTGCTGTGGGATGAGTCGACAAGGCTTTGTATTCACAAATGATGCATTAGTAGCGAATAAAATGGAAGGTATTCACGTGCAAATAACTACTGAGGATTGCTTTCGTTTGATGCGCGCTATGCAGGATTCTGCTGAAATATTTAAAAAAACGGGCGGTGTGCATAATGCAGCACTATGTGATGTGAATGGATTGGTCCTTAGCCGAATGGACATTGGACGTCATAATGCGTTAGATAAAATTTATGGCTATTGCCTACGCAACAATATTAGCATGCAAGACAAAATTATCGTCTTTAGTGGAAGGATATCATCTGAAATTTTACTTAAGGTATCAAAAATTGGTTGTGAAATTGTGTTATCTAAATCAGCACCAACCGAATTAGCATTACAATTGGCAGAGCATCTTGGGATTACGACAGTTGGCTTTATTCGTCAAAATACTATGAATATTTATACGCACCCACAACGAATTATATTACCAGCAAATGAAACACCGAAAGAAGGAGATTAAATGTCGGCTCTACAAGACCAATTTCACAGACCATTAAGAGATTTAAGGATATCCGTGACAGATCGTTGCAATTTTCGTTGTCGCTATTGCATGCCTGCCGAAGTATTTGGCCCAGACTATGCATTTTTACCATCTGATAAAATATTGAATTTTGATGAGATTGAACGTTTAGTAAAAATTTTCGTTTCACTAGATGTAAAAAAGGTACGCATTACTGGCGGGGAGCCTCTATTACGCCGTGATCTACCGGAATTAATTGAACGTATTCATCGTATAGATGGAGTGGAAGATATAGCTTTAACAACAAATGGTACTTTATTAAAAAAATATGCACATGCATTATCACAAGCTGGTTTAACAAGAGTTTCGGTCAGTTTAGATTCACTTCATGAAGAGCGATTTTTCGAGATGAATGGGCATCGAGGTAAAGTTTTAACTGTATTAGAAGGGATTGAAAAAGCGGCAGAGGCTAATTTACAAGTTAAGATCAATATGGTCGTCCAAAGGGGAAAAAATGAGCAAGATATTGTGACGATGGCCAAATTTTTTAAAGAAAAGCAGCATATTTTACGCTTTATTGAATATATGGATGTTGGGAATTCAAATGGTTGGCGGTTAGATGAAGTTGTATCAAAAAAAGAAATTATAGATCAAATTCATCAAATTTTGCCATTACAACCTGTTGCCCCAAACTACAAAGGTGAAGTGGCGACACGCTATCAATATGAAGATAATGAAGGGGAAATTGGTGTAATCTCATCAGTTACCGATTCTTTCTGCTCAACTTGTTCGCGTGCCCGCATCTCAGCTGAAGGAAAGTTATATACTTGCTTATTCGCTACAGATGGTACAGATCTAAGAGAGTTGATCAGATCAGGGGAAGATGATGCAGCCATTAAGAAGTGTATTTCAAACGTTTGGGAAAATAGAAATGATCGCTATTCGGATGAACGGAATGAACAGACGATGACAAAAAGAAAAAACGCGAAAATTGAAATGTCTCATATTGGAGGCTAAAAAGGGAACTTAGTTTTGGTAGAGAAGGTAGGTTAAAGCTCTGTCAGTATCCTTCAAGGTGGCGTACTGACAAAGCAGTAAAATCATCTGAAAAAGTTGGTAAAGTGATGCCTTATTTATGTATAAAGGTCCCACTTTTTCCGCCTGTTTTTTGTACAAGATACGTTTCTTTAATGACCATTGTTTTATCAACGGCTTTACACATATCATAAAAAGTTAGGGCGGCTATGGATACAGCTGTTAACGCTTCCATCTCGACACCTGTTTTTCCACTACATTTTACTTTAGCTTGAATATGAAGCTCATATCCAGTCTCTACTTTTTTATAGTCAAATTGGAGATCGGTTCCTTGCAATAAAATTGGGTGACACATTGGAATTATATCGGCTGTTTTTTTAGCCCCCATAATCCCAGCAATTTGTGCAACTTGCGTAGGATCACCTTTTTTAATGCCACCTTGTTGTATTGCTTGATAAACTTCATCGGATAGTGAAATAGTACTGCGAGCAATTGCTGTACGTGTACTAATTTCTTTTTCTGAAATATCGACCATTTTAGGGCGTCCTTCTTCGTTCCAATGTGTGAAATTATTCATAGTCAGACTCCTTTTTAGTTGTTTGTGACCAATCTTGTTGTGAGTTGATATTAATAAATGTTGGACTATTTTCCTCAAATGAAACATAGCAAACACGAAGCTGCTCTAATAAAGCTTGCATACTACGTTTGTTTTGTTCAGTTAGTAGTTTCATTTTAGGTAATGCACTTCGTCGATATATTGCAGCAAGTGGTTGAATGCGTATAGCTTGTTTAGGAACAATGGCGTCAAAACCATCATCTATATAATCTAACATGTTACGGATAAAATCTGCATTCATATATGGCATATCACTCGCTACGACAAAAAACCATTCAACATCAGGAAAAGCTGTCATTATATTGTGCAAAGCAAATAGGGGACCTTGATGCGGCTGCTGCTCGACAATCATTTGGACCTTATCATCTACGAAACCCTTTAGTAGACTTGCATTTGTAGCTATTACTACAGGCTCTAATTTGTTCTTTTGTAAGGCGATGAGGCTATGTTTATACAAAGGCTGACCGGCAAACAACTCAAACATTTTTGGTTCACCATATCGTGACGATTGACCACCAGCTAATATAACACCTGCGATTTTCATAGGCGATTCAACTCGCCGACAAAATGTTGAACTGTAGGTAAAATGAGCTTAGTCATAGCCAATGTTACGGCATTTGTAGAACCAGGCAAAACATAAATGGCAGTTTCATTTCGACTGCCTGCTGTAGCACGACTAAACATAGCTTTTGGACCAATTTCTTCATAGCTCAGTGCTCGAAATAATTCCCCAAACCCCATCATTTCTTTTTCGAAAAGAGGGAGAATAGTGTCATAAGTTTGGTCTCTAGGTGTAAAACCTGTTCCACCTGTAACGATAATCGTATTGATATTTGGGTCGAGACACCAATGTTTTACAAACTTTGTGATGTCGAGCGGTTCATCCTTTGTTAATTGGTAGTCTACGATTTCAAAAGAAGTTTCTTTAAGTAAAGATAAAATTCGTTGACCGCCATGATCATCTGCCTGTGTGCGTGTATCACTCACAGTTAATATGGCAGCACGGATTGGAAGTTGATGATGTGTAGGATGCAAGGTAGAAAGACCTCCTTTACTAGCATATTATTGAATTTATTATAATGCCAATAACAAAAAGGTCAAACTATAATTCAAAGAAAGAAAGGCAAAAAGCTTATGCACAATAGATATTCTAGACAACAATTATTTAGTCCAATTGGTGAAATAGGGCAAAATGCACTGAAACAAAAACATGTGCTAATTGTAGGTGTTGGAGCATTAGGCAGTGCAAGCGCAGAAGCACTTGTGAGGGCTGGTATTGGAAAGTTGACGTTGATTGATCGTGATTATGTAGAGTGGAGTAATTTGCAAAGACAGCAATTATATACAGAACAAGACGCGCAAGAAAAAATACCAAAAGTGATCGCTGCGAAAAATCGACTCCAACGTATTAATACAGAGGTGGAATTGAATGTCGAAATTTTGGATGCTTGTACGGAGTCATTAGTTCCATTGCTTGAAAATGTAGATATCATAATAGATGCCACCGATAATTTTGATACCCGTTTTCTCATCAATGACCTTGCTCAAAAATTTCAAATTCCATGGGTGTACGGCTCTTGTGTAGGGAGTTATGGTGCTACTTATACGGTGATGCCTGGGACAACACCATGCCTACATTGTTTGCTAAAAGTAATGCCTAATACTGGCATGACATGTGATACAGTAGGGATAATTAGTCCAACTGTCCAAATAGTAGCTGCCTATCAAGTGTCAGAAGTATTCAAGATATTAGTTGGTGACCAAAAAGCTTTACGTAAAAGTTACTTAACTTTTGATGTTTGGCAAAATCAACATTATGAAATCAATGTGGAAAAAATGCGTCAGGATGATTGTCCATCTTGTGGTAAAAATGCGACATATCCTTATTTATCCTATGAAAATCAAACAAAATTAGAAATACTTTGTGGTCGAGATGCAGTACAAATTCGACCATCAAAACCGATTCACTATAATTTAGAGCAACTTGCAAACCAATTAAGCCATTACGGGGAGATCCAAAGAAATCCATATTTAGTATCTTGCCAAACGTCGGATTATCGAATCGTCATTTTTCAGGATGGGCGAGTAGTTATTCACGGATTGCAAAATATACAAGAAGCTAAAAGCATTTATTATCGTTTATTCGGATAAGGGAGTGTATGTAATGTTGGAAAAAAGAAAACCGATTGCTGTAGAAGAGGCAGTTCAACATGTAATGGATTATGCATTTCAAGCAAAAAAAGGATTTGTTTCATTAACAGAAGCCCATGCGCGTTTTATCGCAGAAGATGTCATAGCAGATCATGATGTACCAGCCTTTGATCGTTCTCCTTATGATGGCTATGCAATTCGTTCAGTGGATAGTGAAGAAGCAACTTTGGATCAACCAGTTGTCTTTCAAGTAGTAGGGGAAATTGGTGCAGGATATGTATACGAGGAAGTTGTCGGTTACCGAGAAGCGGTACGGATTATGACAGGTGCTCCTATCCCCAAAGGATGCGATGCGGTTGTTATGCTAGAATTAACCCATTCTTTCGAGGACAAACAACAAAAATATATGTCTATTAAGCGCAAGTTACAAGCTGGAACAAATATTTCTTTTAAAGGTGAGGATGTTCAAAAAGGGGCTGTTCTTATTGAGAAGGGACAATATATTAACCCAGGAGTAGTGGCATTACTTGCAACTTTTGGTTATGATCAAGTTCCTGTTTTTCGCAAAATGAAAATAGGTGTATTAGCTACTGGAAGTGAATTACTTGAGCCCGGCGAAGCTTTGCAGCAAGGCAAAATTCGTAATAGTAACGCTTATATGATTATGGCACAAATAGAACGTGCAGGTGCTGAAGTGAAATACTTAGGTAAACTTAATGATGATCTCCAATTATGTATCGAAATTGTTGAAAAGGCTATTCAGGAAGTAGATATATTAATTACTACGGGAGGCGTATCGGTTGGTGATTACGATTACTTACCAGCTATATACGATGCTATTGGAGCACAAGTGTTGTTTAATAAAGTGGCGATGCGACCGGGTAGCGTGACAACAGTTGCTGCCCGAAATGGTCAATTATTATTTGGCCTTTCTGGTAATCCATCTGCTTGCTATGTAGGCTTTGAACTATTTGTACGCCCAATTATTCGAACTGCATTTGGCAATAAACAGCCTCACCTACGAAGAGAACAAGCTGTTTTAGGAGCAGATTTTAAAAAGCCTAATCCGTTTACTCGCTTTGTACGAGGGAATGTTTTTTATGAAGATGGTCAACTAGTTGTCGTGCCATCTGGATTTGATAAATCTAGTGCGGTTTCTTCATTGGCAAGAGCTAATGCGTTCATCGTTTTACCAGGGGGATCACGTGGCTATGAAAAAGGAATGCAAGTAGCAGTCTTATTATTAGAAGATTTGCAAGGAAGTGAGTGGCCTTGGTACAACATCAAAAAATCTTACAAATTGTAGGCTATCAAAATAGTGGGAAAACGACATTAATAGAGCAATTGATTACACAAGCTTTAACGGAAGGGTTGCGTGTTGGGACAATCAAGCATCACGGACATGGGGGAATTCCAATGGTAGAGTCTTCAAAGGATAGCATCCGTCATGAGCAGGCTGGTGCATGTGTTACAGCTGTTGAGGGTAACGGGACTTTGCGCATGACGATTCGCCAAAATGAATGGCAGCTTGCTAATATACTAGAAATTTATGCGTCCTTTCCGGTAGATACTATTTTAATAGAAGGTTATAAGAACGAACATTATCCAAAGGTCGTACTTTTACGCACAGCACAAGACCAAGCACTACTACACAAAGTATCGAATATCATTTGTATACTCTATTGGCCCACTTATGTACATGATATAACACTAGATGTTCCAGTTTTTTCGATACATGAAAAAACGCAATATATGGAATTTTTATTGAAAGAAATGAGGGCGAAATGATGACTACAACGATGTTTGAGATTATCAATAATCCAATTGATGTAGAGGCAGTCAGACAAAAAGTAAAGAGTCGAAATGCGGGCGCAATAACGATTTTCATTGGAACTGTTCGGGAAATAACGAATGGTAAGAAAACATTGCACCTAGAATATCAAGCCTATCCTGCGATGGCTATAAAAATGTTTGAACAGATTTCTAATGAAATAATTGTTCAGTGGCCGGATGCGAAAGTGGCCATTACACACCGCGTTGGTCATTTAGATATTTCAGATATTGCTGTTGTCATTGCTGTTTCATCACCTCATCGTAAAACGGCATACATGGCGAATGAATATGCAATTGACCGCATTAAACAAATTGTTCCTATTTGGAAAAAAGAGTACTGGGAAGACGGTACCGAATGGATTGGCGATCAATTAGAAAATGTCCCTTACCCAAAAGGGGCACCTTCTATTAGAGAGGAAGATCAAAATGATTAGTATATTATTTTTTGCCCATTTACAAGAAGCTGTTGGGTCGTCAGAGTTAAAAGTGGATTTATCGAATCAAACGGTTAGCCAAATTAAAGAGTGGGTTGAAAATCAATATCCACAACTTTCGTTAAAAAATATGATAACAGCAATAAATGAGGATTTTGCAACAGATACGATGATAGTAAAGGCGGGGGATACGGTCGCCTTTATTCCCCCAATAAGTGGCGGGTAAGTAAAAGGTTCAAATTCAAATGTTGGGGTGTAGTGAATAATTTCACTGCACTCTTTCTTGCGAAAGAGGTTGATTTCCGCTCCGGGCAGCGCCTGGAACGGAAATCAACGGTTTGAGATGTAGTTGACTAAGTCAACTACATCTTTTTTTATGATTTCATGAAATTAGCGCTAAGAAGCATCAGGAAAGAAATAGCTATCGTACATATTACCCATGTCCAAGCTAGTGCCATATTACCTGCATCAAGTGCCATATAAATTGCAAGTGGCGTTGTTTGCGTTTTACCTGGAATATTTCCAGCAAACATTAAGGTAGCACCAAATTCACCTAAGGCACGTGTAAAGCTTAATATACTGCCTGATACAAGCGCCTTTGATGCAAGCGGAATAGACATGGAAAAAAAGACTTGCCACTCTTTAGCTCCATCAACACGCGCGGCATTTTCAATATCCGGATCAATAGTAGAAAACCCGGTTTTAGCCGATTGATACATCAAAGGAAAGGCGACTACGGTTGAGGCGATGACGGCCGCCCACCATGTAAACATAATTGGTTGATCAAAAAGCCAATATATTAAATCTCCTAACACGCTATTTTTCCCGAAAATAACAATAAGTAGAAAGCCTAAAACGGTAGGAGGTAATACTAGTGGCAGGAGCAAAACCGTTTCAAGTAGTAATTTCCCTTTGAAATGGTGTGTTGCCATCCATTTGCCTATCAAAATGCCTGCAATTATAGCAATAATTCCAGCGACAAAGGCAACCTCAATAGAAAGTAAAAGTGGAGACCAGAAATCGGTGCCCATTTTATTGCGCTCCTTTAAACCCATACTTTATAAATATATTCATAGCTTCGTCACTTTGTATAAAGTAATAAAAATCTTCTGCCTCTTTTGCGTATTTACTATTTTTAATAATACCAACTGGGTAAATGATTGGTGTATGTGTATCATCATCCGCAGTGGAAATGACTTCAACTTTTTCTGATGAAAGTGCGTCGGTTTGATAAACGATACCAGCATCAACATTCTCTGTTTCTGTATATGTGAGCACTTGACGTACGTCTTTTGTGTACACTACTTTGGATTTTATGTCCTCCCATAGCTGTAAAGCATTTAAAGTTTCAACACTATATTTCCCTGCTGGAACTGATTCTGGTGTACCGAGCGCAATTTTTTCTGCTTTTTTTAAGTCTTCAAAAGATAGGATTTGTTTCGTGTTGTTTTTCGGAACGATTAGTACTAATTCATTTGTTAAAAGATCTGTACTTTGTGTTTGATCAATGATTCCTTTTTCGACGAGCGTATCGAATTTATCTTCTGCTGCGGAAAAGAAAAGATCGACAGGAGCACCTTGTGAAATTTGTTGTTGTAATGCACCTGAGCCGCCAAAGTTATAGAGAATTTTTATATTATTGTGCTCTTTTTCATAAGTTGCTTTTAATTCTTCTAAGGCATCCTGTAAACTAGCTGCTGCAGAAATTGTTAATTCAACTGGTTGATTTACTTCCTTAACCTTATCCTCGCTACTACATGCAGTTAAAATGCTAATAAGTAGTAACAGTGTAGCGAATAAACTACTAAATTTTTTCACTTTGATTGCACTCCTTTAATAACCGATAATAACAAGACATAACTAATTAAAATAAGTTGTGAATATAAATAAAATACTTATCCGAGTAAATTTTCAAGTTTATTAGGGGATATTAATATCTTATTGAATATGATTTTACAGGAAAAAGAAAAGTCTAATTAAAAAAGTTTTGCTTGTACATGCATCTTTATTCAAGCGTTTTTAGCATCTCTCGTCTCATCATAACGTCTAAATGATACTTCAACATTGCTTTTTTTAACTGATTTTCATTATATTTTAACATACTTAGCGGCTCATGAGACTAAACTGAATACGGTGTTTGAACAGAGTGTGCATCATCAATAACATTAATCGGTCTTATCATGTCATGGTCTTCATGTTTTATGTAATAAAAGCATGGGTCTATTAGAAGATTATAAGTTAAGAATTTACGTATAATGTGAGTAGCTAATACTTGTTTAATGACATACAAAAAGAACCCATTTTGAAAATTACGCAGTTCAAAATGGGGTGTTCTCTTGTTAATTATTCATCAAGTAACTTCTTCAATTGCTATTGCCATGATTCTCTTCTGAAGCGAGTGCATCTGTTTTTGTAACATGTACAGTACCAAATGGATGGTTAGGAGGAGCATAGATTGAGTATAGCTTTAGCGGAATATTCCCGGTATTCGTTACATTATGCCATGTTCCAGCAGGGATTATAATTGCAGAGTCATCGCAAACAAATCTTTCGAAATTTAAATTCTCTTTACTTTTACCCATTTGAACGATCCCTTGCCCTTGTTCAATACGTAAGAATTGATCAACATCAGGATGTATTTCTAGACCGATATCTTCCCCAACATTAAGACTCATTAAAGTTACTTGCAAATGTGTTCCAGTCCATAAAGAAGTACGATACGTATTGTTTTGCTTCGCTGCTGCATTGATATTAACGACATATGGTTTCGGTCCATGATCTGTTAATAAATTACTTCCATTCCCATAAAAAGAGTCCCAACAATCAAATCTGTTTGCATATTGCATCTCATTAGGAAAAGTCCTGTATTCAGGCTGTATTCCATAGTTGTACATTGGCATATTAACATAATAAGGAACATAGTACATTTTTCTTAACCCCCTTATAGATTATAAAAATACCCTATGCCAATTATTTTTCTGAGTGAACGTAAATTTAAGATGACATATATTCTCAACAAATTAATTATCTATATTTTTATCTTCTACTTGAAGGTTTTCATTGCTAAGCGAATCATCCTCGTTAACCTCTTTGTTAGCTTGTAATAATGCGCTTGGTGGCTCATGTGGTTCGCCCGAATGCGGTGTTTGAACTGGATGCGCATCACTAATTACACGGATCGGTCTCATCATGTCATGGTCTTCATGTTCTAGGAAGTGGCAATGCCAAATGTAATTACCTGTAAACTCCTTCCAGTGCATAATGATTTTCGTTACCATGCCAGCGTCCGTTTTCACAACATCTTTCCAGCCCCGTTCATAATCCCGAGGTTCTATAGGATCTCCGGTATATTCAAGGACGCCTTCATTTTGATAACGCTCAACATTAAACGGTCTTCGTTCTAATATTTTAAATTGTACTAAATGCACGTGGATTGGGTGAATAAATGGTGTGGTGTTAATAATATTCCATATTTCGATACTATCTAAAGAAGGCTTTTCAGTTGTTGGGTCGTGATACATACGGTCGTTTAATAGCAGCATTGGTCTTCCATACTGATCCTGTGTAAACGATAATGGCAAGTCTCGAGTTATATGTGCATGGTGCTCATGAAGGTCCATTGCAGGATATAGTTCGTCTGGGATATCTGGACTATCACATCCATTTAACGAAAGGTCTACTCTAAATTGCATTATTACCTTTGTGTGTTCATCAGGGAACTCTTCGTCTGTATTCAACAGCGTAATGACTTCACCTTTTAATTTAGAGAAATCAATGACAATATCTGTTCTTTCAGCAGGGAGTAAGCCAATAGAAGCTATATCGGCACGATTCGATAGTAAGCCCCCATCTGTTCCAATTTGGATGAAAGGTTGATTGTTAGAAAGCTTTAATACATAGCCTCTTCTGTTTGAAGCATTGACAATTCGGAACCTGTATTTTCTAGGTTCTACTCGCATATAAGGCCATACTTTACCATTAACGAGTATTGTATTGCCTACAACTCCTGGCGTGATGGACGGATGAACAGGTACAGGGAATGGCGGAGCATTAGGGTAGAAAATAGAACCATCTTCATTAAACAACTTATCTTGAATCATTAAAGGCATTTCATATGGACCACTTGGAAGCTGTAATCTTTCCTCGAGGGTATCTCTAAGCAAATAAAAACCTGCAAGTCCTGCATAGACATTTAAACGTGTTAATGCCATCGCATGGTCATGATACCATAGCGTTGCGCTCGGTTGATGGTTTGTATAGTGGTGCACTTGCCGTCTGAATTTTGGCCCCGTAAATGTATAGTTTTTTGTATACCATGCCTCAGGATGTCCATCACTTTCCCAGTCCACATGTGCGCCATGAAGATGAACTACTGAGCGAACTTCTTCTGAATCAATAGCGCTATGCAATGTATGATCAATTGGTAAAAAATGTTTTGTCGGTAGATTGTTAATATATTTTAAGTAAGAAGATTTGTCTTTTACGGCTTCAATAGTAGGACCGGGCACAATGCCGTTATAGCCCCACACTTTGGATAGGGGAAAATGTCGGTGAAATCGATGGTATGCTGCCTCCATTTTTAATTCAAAATACGAGTTTTTTGGATAGTCCTCATGTGGTACTGGCCTAGCAATCGGTGGTTTCGGTAATTTGTCAACAAACTTTGGTATAGAAGCTGGATTTGCTGGATTAACAATCGGCTTCAAATAAGCACAACCTTTCTTAATAAATTCAACCTATTATATTCATAAATTAATATTTGGTTTAGCTTTATTAAGTCATGTACGCAGGATTGTTGCTTATAGAGTCCGTATTGGTAATAAGGTCAATAGAATCGAAAATAAGGTCAATAGAATTCAAAAGTCCTTTAAATATGAAAACAAAAGGTAATTTGACCTTGTAGAAAATGCGTATTACTCTAATCATAACAATATAGTGTACTAAGCAACGGTAGCTAATTTTCTAAAGAGTTCAATCCTTTTAGGTTGGACTGCTCATTTAGTAGCTGCTGGCTCGCAAAAAGGAAGTTCTATTAAACGAAACTCAGGAGGTACGGGACATGAATGAACAACTTGTAGGGAAGTGGGCAGGGAATATTGAAATACCGAATGTATCACTGCCAATTATAGTGGATTTGCAAAAAAAGAGCGGAACATTATCCGTGCCAGTACAAGGATTGCATGATTATCCTTTTAATAACATTACGTACGATGGTGACAAAGTGAGCATTCAAATTGAGTTAAATGGTGCTCAAATTGAAATAGACGGAGCACTAAACGATGAACAAATCGATGCAACCTTTAAGCAAAACGGTGGGGTTTTCCCGATTCGTTTGAAAAAACATGTGGAAGAGCCAGTCACTTATGAAACAATCACAGTACCTGTTGAACATGGCGATTTAAAGATAGCGGTTCAAAAGTCGAGCAAACACCCATCGCCAGTAGCACTTATTCTTGCAGGCTCGGGTCCAACGAATAAGGACGGTAATTCTGCTATCGCGGGCAAAAACGACAGCTTAAAAATGTTAGCAGAAGGGTTAGCAAATGAAGGAATTGCAACCGTTCGATACGATAAGCGCGGTATCGGGGAAAATATGATGCTTGTCACAGCGGAAGAGGAACTCAGCTTGGAACAATATGTAGATGATGCAGTTCGAGTAATTGAAACACTAAAAGTAGATAGTGCATATACAAGTGTTCATATAATCGGTCATAGCGAGGGCTCACTTATTGGTATGCTCGCAGCTAAGCAAACACAAATAAATTCCTTCATATCCTTAGCTGGTGCAGGAAGAGCGGCAGACGAAATATTGCTAGAACAATTAGAAGGGCAGTTACCGCCAACACTGAAAGAAGAAACAACAACGATTCTCGCATCACTAAAAAAAGGGGAGCGAGTTGAAAATGCGTCGCCTGAATTACAAGCATTATTTAGATCTTCTGTCCAGCCATATATGATTTCGTGGTTAAAATATAATCCAGCACATATCATTGAAACGTTGGAAATCCCAACACTTATTATTCAAGGTACAACGGATATTCAAATTAACGCAGCAGATGCGGAAGCTTTAAAGAATGCCAATACAAACGCTACCCTCTTATATGTAGAAGGTATGAACCATATATTAAAAAATGCACCGGCAGAACGCACTGCAAATATAGCGACATATACAGATCCATCACTACCACTGCATGAAGAATTACTGCCAGCGATAAGCACGTTTATTTTGGAGTGAAAATACAATCTATTACACAAAAATAAAAATACTAGGTGATTCAGTGAATACAAAGGAACAGGAATTAATTCAAATTATTCAAAACGACAATTGGATGATGGAAATATTGACTACTGTAGAACGACTCCAGTTAAATGATTGCTGGGTATGTGCTGGCTTCATTCGAAATAAAGTATGGGATGTAGTACATCACTTTAGAACATCGACACCATTAAATGATATTGATGTTATATATTTTGACCTACAAGACATAACAGTAAATCAAGAAAGAATAATAGAAAAAAGACTATTAGAAATGATGCCGAATGAGCCTTGGTCTGTTAAAAACCAAGCAAGAATGCACGTGAAAAATAAGACAAATCCCTATATATCTTCATATGATGGAGTCGCGCATTTTCCAGAAATGCCTACAGCAATAGGGGCAAGAAAGGTTAAAGGAGAAATTGAAATATTAGCCCCGTATGGTACGGATATTGTTTTTTCTAAAATAGTGAAGCCGACCCCTTTTTATGATATAAATACTTCTTTGTATAGCAAATATGTAGAACGAGTGAATAACAAAAAATGGGATACTATTTGGACAGATTTAATCATTCAAATGTAGTTAATGAGATGTAGCAAAGGAGCAAACCATGCACATAATAAAAATTACAGAAGCAAAGAGAAATAATGTAATAACATTTTTCGAGGAGCATTGGGGTAGCACTGAAATGGTTATTTCCAGTGGAATATATCCATGTAATGAGCTAGATGGATTTTATTACGAAAATGAAAGTGGTCAAATTGTTGGGCTTATTACGTATATCATCCGCGACAACGAATGTGAAATTATTTCATTGGATAGCATTGTAGAAGGGCAAGGAATTGGTACAAAGCTTGTGGCGCAAGTAGAACAATTTGCTAAGAATAGTAGTTGTAATTTAATATCGCTTATTACAACTAATGATAATTTACATGCGCTCAAATTTTATCAGAAACGTTATTATCGTATCGTCAATGTCATTCCAAACGCGGTTCAAGTAGCAAGAAAAATAAAACCTACTATCCCGCTTATCGGAAATGATGGTATCCCTTTAAATGATGAACTGAAATTACTCAAATATTTATAAAAATAGGGTGAGTTACTTTGATGAAAAAGTAATTCACCCTTAAAAGCATTTTTTACCGTAATTTGAATCATATTCGATTTGAATTCTAGCCGCTCTTTTAACTCATTTTGTACATATGTATAGGCGACTTTAAATAAATCGTCCACATATTTGCTTGCAATAGCATCGAAATCCACCATTATTATCCACCACCTTATCAATTAGACGAGGGAACGTTTCATAGCGTTTCAATATAGGATAGATATTTTGGAATATCCGATAATGCTTTTAAGTATAAATAGTTTAGTAAATGAAGCTTAAGTTAATGTAAAAAAAGAGTAATACTATTATTTTATAGAAAATATGGCTCTATTCTAGTATTCCAAAATAGTAATTTTATGAATATAATTAGTGTGCCGGTAATATATGGACATAATTCGTATTACCGGTAACTGTAATAAAAGGTTATATAATTCTCAGTTCTGGAGGTACTTATGAATATTATTGAAGCTTTATCGGTTTCTTCACCTTATATGCACATGGCATTAAAGGAAGAAGCTATTGTAGCGGTAGTAGAGAAAGAAACGGAAACAATTATCGCTTATATACCAGGAAAGCGGATAGATGTTGGTTATCAAGTAGGGCAAAAAATTAATGCCGATGATGCAAATATGCATACCGCATTAAATGGGAAAAACGGGTATGTTGTTATACCGAAAGAAGTATACGGAGTAGAACTTAATGCATTTTCTTTCCCGGTCAAAGAAAATGGGCGTGTTGTAGGGGCACTTGCTTTTGCCTTGCCGTTAGATAATGTAGTAAAACTTGAAAAGTATATGTCATCAATGAATGATATTATCCATAGCTTACAGGATAGAGTACATACTATTGCATCTCATTCTGAGGAACTTGCAGCAACGAGTGAGGAAATTAATAAGCAAGCTCAAAATGCCTTAGAAGATGCCGAAAAAACGAATGCGGTAACTAATTTAATTAAAAGTATTTCTAGCCAAACGAATTTACTAGGGTTAAATGCATCGATTGAGGCTGCTCGTGCAGGCCAACATGGTGCAGGCTTCAATATTGTTGCACAAGAAGTTCGTAAGCTATCCTCTCAAACGTCTACTGCAACTGGAAATATTGAATCCTCGTTACGCAATATTAATAACAATCTAGAAAATTTAAAGCAGAATATGGGTCAAATAAACGCTGCGACAAATGAACAGGCTCAGCTCGTTCAGGATTTTAGTGAAATCATTGAAGAACTTAGTGTACTTAGCCGTGAAATGAAAGAATTTATGAGCGAATCAATGAAATGATTGAGTAGCAATTCTTAATACAGCTAAATCCTTTCCCGCCTTTTATGCGAGAAAGGATTTTTATGTTGACCTAGAATATTTTCCTTCGCGCTTTATTCAAAACGTGATTGCGCGAAAGGAGATAGATTTTTATACCTCAACTGACAAAAAGATTTTTATACTACCATCAGTAGAATAGAGCTCAAAATCTGTGTTGTATGCTCTTTTTATGTCACTGTTCCAAATTTCTATCCAAGTATTTATTACGCCCTTTGGATCAGTTGTATCTACTTCAATAACATGATAGGTACCTGTAGGAATTAATACATTACTTTCATCAATAAATTTTATTTCAGTACCGATATGTAAATCATAATCTCCTGTAAAATCGCTTGAATAATTATTATAGACCGCATATATATCACCTTTTAGATCTAGACGAAGAAACTCTTCCCATAATTTTAATATCGTATCGGGGTTTTGATTGTTGGTTCTAATGCACTTTCCGTAAATATGTTTTTCTGTGAATGTTGTATTCATGTAAACTTCCTCCTACTTGTTAATAATTGAGAGTATAGCGTACATAATATGACAACAGTCTGTCAGCTTTCGTAAATAAATTTAATTTCATTCACATATTGATTTTTAAGCCAGAGAGGAGATTCTATTTTTACATGCCGGCCGAACATTAATAAAAAGGGTAATAAATTTTTATTTGTATCATAATCGAAGGTCACTTTAAGGTGTCCATCTTCCTGTAGCGATATTTCATCATCTGTAAAAAAATCATATAATTTCCCCAGTTCACTTTTTGAAAAAAGTAATACAATTTCTTCGACTTTTTCGGTTTTGATTAGTGGAATCTCGGTATCCTCTACATAGGTAATCTTTGTATTATCTGTTATAACTTCAATATTTCTGATTCTAGTCAGTTTAAATAATCTATTAGCTTTTTTCGTCTCACAAAAGGCTTCTAAATACCAACTACCATTCATGAAATTTAATTTGATAGGCTGAATGATTCGACTGGATGTACTACTTGTTTGAGAAACATAAGAAATACGCATTTGATTATCTTGTTCAATGACTGCTAGTATTTGTTGTATTTTTAATTTAGTTTCTTCCTCAATTGATTTTCTATGTAATGTAGCAGAGGCAATAGTCATATTAGAAAAATGCTCATCTTTATTTTCTTTCAAAAGTTCTATTTTATTTTGTAAAATGGAGAGATGGTTATTATCGAATAAATCATTTTTTAAGGCTAAACCTTCCAATAAAATCTTCTTTTCATCCTCGCTAAATGTAAACTTATCCAGCTGAAAACTATCAATTAAAGTAAAACCGCCATTCTTCCCTAGATAGGAAATAATAGGTATACCGACTGCGGATAAGGCGTCCATATCTCTATAAATTGTTCTTTTGCTCACTTCAAATTTTTCCGCTAATTCTTCAGCAGAAACTAGATGTTTTTTCAATAAATAAATGAGTATTGAAAACATTCTCTCGGTTTTCATGATGTGGTCTCCTTAAAGGTTATTAAAGCAATAGATTGAATGGTAACTTCTATTTTCATTAAGAACTATATCATTAAGGGCACTGAAAAAGTGGGTGTATCCAAAATGTTGAAATAGAAATTTGCTTTCTACCTAAACAACGATATTAGCATTCTGTTGATTTATTTGTAAGGCAATCGCGCTAGCACACGAGATGCAAATCTGTGTAGTACTGTCTTATACGACTCGTTTTTGCGCTTTTATGCAAGGCGCGAATTGCATAAGCATTTTCCTTCTGAACCTTTTATTCGCATTTTGTAGACTCATACTGCACGTACCGCCACCCGCCGAATAATAACAAACAATATAAAATATATACATTGAAAAATGACAATTAATTAGTTTTTCAGTGCACTCGAAATTGTATTGTTTCGTTTATATGGAAGATACTTGAAACCTAAGCGAGGGCAAATCGTATAGTTAGATAGCGTTATTTAATGGCGACTTGAAAATTTTGAGATTGGAGAGGAATTAAATGTCTATCTTATTGATAACGATTATAGCGTTTTGCGGAGTCATAGGTATCATCATATTTGTAAGTGGTTTAAAGCTTCAAGAGGAAACAAAAGGGGGTAGTCCCGAAAAGGTTATCGCTTTTCTAAAGGGTAATATAAATTCGGAAAACGTTTCATTTTCTCTCAATGCCAATAATGTAAATGTAGTACGTGTAAATGAAAATAAAAAACTCCCATTAGCAAGCACTGTGAAAATCATTATAGCGATAGAATATGCGCGGCAAGCAGCTGAGGGAATAATTGATTCCACTGAGTTAATTAGTCTCGATACTTTAGATACTTTTTACATACCGAAAACAGATGGCGGTGCTCATCCTGCATGGCTGTCTAAATTAGAAAATACTGTAGAAATCCCGTTAGAAGAAGTAGTGAAAGGAATGATTTTATATAGTTCGAATGCTAATACAGAATTTTTAATGCATAAGCTAGGGCTAGAAAATATTAATAAAATGATCGAACGTCTTGAAATAAAAAATCATGATGTACTGTTCCCAATTGCTAGCGCATTGTTTATTCCTGTTCACTTAAAGAGGGAGGGACTGACGAAGCAGCAAGTTTACGATCAGCTATTAAACATGAGTTTAGAACAGTATAGAGAAAAAGCAAATTTGATACATGAGTGCTGGTTAAAGCAACCGCTTACTGCAGCACAAAAAAGAGAGTACTACCAATATGTTGCAATGCGTTTTCAAAAAATATGGTCAGATCGTTTACCAGGATCTACTACCGCTGACTACATTAATCTTATGCAAAAGCTAAATAGTAGGCAGTTTTTAAGTGAATCTATCCACCATTATTTAGATCCAATTCTCGAGCAATCCCCACCTCAAGAGGGAATACAATATATCGGTAAAAAAGGCGGGTCCACTTCATTTGTGTTGACGATGGCGATGTATGCCAAAGATAATGAAGGGAATACAACAGAACTTGCACTTTTCGCTAATGAATTAACCTTTATCCAACAGCAAAAATTAGCAAATAACATCGGTGAATTTCAATTGAAATTGTTACAGGATAAAGCATTTAAACAGCATGTGATGAACGAAATAAGTTGAAAATGTTTTGTATGGAATGCAATCACCCTAAATACAGATTTGAATGGTTTTTTGATAATAATCGCAAATAAATTTAAAAAACTATACAGAGGTGAGATTTTGATGGAATTATGGTGGACAACAAGTTTGATATGGTTAGTATTGTTTGGTGCTACTGCAATATTTATTGGAGTTAGAAAAGTAGATGGTTCTGGAGTGGAGCAAACGCCTGAACTAAGATTAGTTGCATTAATTATATTAGGGGTGGCTTTTGTTTTTATTTTATTATGTCAATTGGTATTTCTATATTTCGTAAGAAAAAGGAAATCAGTTTCAGCTCATTAAAAATGATTTGAATTTTTTTGAAGATGTTTTAACGCCAAGAGGTAATTTTTCGCTGAAAGGATTAGTAAAAATCCTTTCAGCTTTTTTTATGGAAAAAATTGTTGTAAAACATTTTCGGTTTGTGTATATTGTATATAAAGTGTATATACAATATTCAAGCGAGTGAGGTTTTTGCATGCAAATTTTAATTTCGAATAATTCGAAAGAGCCCATTTACGAGCAAATTTATGCTCAAATTAAAAAACATATTTTGACGAATGAAATTCAAGCAGGACATTCTCTACCTTCGATGCGTCAATTAGCTAAGGAATTGGACATAAGTGTGATTACGACAAAGCGTGCTTATGAAGAATTAGAGAAGAATGGATTCATTTATTCGGTCGTTGGGAAAGGCTCTTTTGTATCTGAGCAAAATAATGAAATGATTAAAGAAAGAAAAATGAAAGTCATTGAAGAGCAATTGATAACTGCCATTCAAAATAGTAAAGAAATTGGCATCACTCTTACAGAATTAAAGGAATTGCTTACATTGTTATATAGGGAGGAAACTTAATGGAAAACGTAATTGAATTACAACATGTTCAAAAATCATTTGATGGGTTTCAACTAAAGGACCTTTCATTGTCTGTTAAAAAAGGATTCGTAACTGGGTTTATTGGTGGAAATGGAGTAGGAAAGTCAACGACAATTAAACTCATAATGAATTTATTGCAACCGGAAAGCGGGACCGTTTCAATATTCGGTTTGAATTATAAGGAGCATGAAAAAGAAATAAAACAGCGAATTGGATTTGTATTCGACGAAAATGTTTTTTATGAAAATTTAACATTAGCAGAAATGAAAAAAATTATAAAACCATCCTATAAAAATTGGGATGACAATCTATTCGCTCAATTTGTTAAAACATTTGAACTGCCACTAAATAAAAAGATAAAGTCATTTTCAAAAGGCATGATGATGAAAGCCTCATTAACAATAGCTTTATCGCATCACGCAGAATTAATTATTATGGATGAACCAACGTCAGGACTGGACCCGATTTTTCGTAGGGAGCTGTTAGATATACTTCATAATCTAATGCAAGATGGAGAGAAAACAATCTTCTTTTCTACTCATATAACAACGGATTTAGACCGTATTGCAGATTATATTACTTTTATTCATAAAGGGGAGCATATGTTTACGAAGGAATTTTATAAAATTGAAGAAGAGTTTGCCATTGTAAAAGGCGGAATTGAGTTATTAGATCGGGACACGGAACAAGAATTCGTATCCATTCGGAAATCTAATCATGGTTTTGAGGCTTTAACAGCTAATAAAGGACGCATAGAAAATATTTTTGGAGAAATGGTTTTGGTTGAGAAGCCAACTTTGGAAGATATTATGTTCTATACAAAGAAAGGGGCTGAGCAGTATGTTTAATTTAATACGCAAAGATATCATGTTGCAAAAAACAACGTTAATGACTATGTTACCGCTATTAATATTATTATTAACTTTAGAACGTTCATTCATTTATATAGGTTTATTATTTAGTATGGCAATCATTATGAATGCTTTTGCGAGTGATGAAAAGTCTTCAATTAATACGCTACTAAATTCTCTGCCGTATACAAGAAAAGAAATTGTCAGTTCAAAATACATTGGTGCATTATTTTTCGTTTTAACAATCGTTTTAACAATTTTTACTGGGAATTTGATTATTAATAGAGAAATTACGATGTGGAAAGAACTAGGCTTAATAATTTGTCTTGTAATGATTTTTATTTCGTTTATGTTTCCGTTTTCTTATAAATTCAAAAGTCAATATTTGTTAACCGCTGTTATTGTTTCATTTGTTATTTATTTGCTTATTGTTAATTTATTCATCAATAATTTGAACGATAAAATTAGAGAACTTGTAGGAATATTATTAACTTTACAAAGTTCTCAATTATACTTGTTAATTGCATTTTCGGTTATTGCTCTCTATGTTTGTTCATGGCTGCTGTCAATTCGTATTTATAGTAAAAAAGTGTTTTAGCGGGATTCTTAAGAGATTCAGCAACATGTTGGGAGTTAATTGTGAAATTTACTGAGCTTGGCATGATGTAATTTAATTCATTGTATAAAGACGTCAGACATTATTCATTTTGTCTGGCGCTTTTTTTTTTTTGAGAAGCTGGTAAATATCTAATTACAATATTTAGTAATGTTATAATGAAGTGGAAATGTAAAAATGGGAGGATACAGATGAAGAATCTCAGTATTCGCTATGTTAGTTTATTCGTATTAATAGCCACAATACTTGTACATACATATAACTCGGCAGGGCCTATTACATATGCTTTCTTCATATCAGCACTTATTTTAAGTTTGTATTTCATTACACCACTGTTGAAGAAGACACGAATTATTAGTTATTCATTCATTGCTCTCATGCTTTTTGGTAGCGTTTTTGCCTCACTGGACATTATGTATTTATTACTGCTAATTGCTTTTTTTATGATTGAAGGCTCCTTTTTACTCAACTCGAAATCGTTTTATGTTTTTATAATGATCATTATCTTATCTAGCTTTTTATTTGTTTTGTTCCAATTGATGCCATTGTACGGGCTACTCATATTGATTGCTCTTTCGGTGTGTACTTTGTTCATGCGTTATTACATTAACTTGTATAGAGAAAAAAGTGTTTTATATGAAAACATATTAGGACAGTTTCGTTCTTTAAAACGTTTGGCTGTGGAGCAGGAGCAGCTAGTGCGAGCTGAAGAACGTACTAAAATTGCCCGGGATATGCATGATTCAGTCGGGCATAATTTAACTGCTTTACTAATGCGTGTTGAAATGTTGTCCATTCAAAACGAGAATGAAGCACTCGATGAAATAAAAAAGATAGCGCGTAAAAGTCTAGATGAAACGAGGTATGCAGTTCGGCAGTTAAAATCGAGTGAAACGTATGGTATTCAATCTGTGTTGCAATTAATCCGTAAGCTTGAAATGGAAAGCCGTTTGCATATTCGCTTTACTATCGAAAAAGGAATTTTGTCATTACCAATTTCAAATAAGCAAAGTGTTGTGTTGTATCGAGTGTTACAGGAATGTTTAACCAATGCGATGAAATATAGTGATTCGAAGGAAGTCGATATTATTTTAAGTCAAGATTCGTTACAAAATGTCAGTTTTATAGTTAAAAACAAATCTATTGCACTTACACCAATTATTCATGGTTTTGGGCTGAAAAATATGAGTGAGAGAGTACATGAAATTGGCGGAGAACTTCGCGTCTATAAAACCGGGCAACAATTTATTGTAGAAGGATCATTTCCAATGAAGGAGAGAGCTTAAATGACAAAGCGCATTATACTTGTTGAAGATCAGCTGATTGTCCGAAATGGTTTAAAAATGATAATTGAACAAGACGAGACGCTACAAATTGTAGCTGAGGCAAGTAATGGCAAGGAAGCATTACAATTGCTAGATAAAGTGCAAGTGGATCTCGTTGTAATGGATATTCGTATGCCTGAAATGAACGGGATTGAGGCGACAAAACATATACGAAATCGCTTTCCAACTATGAAAATACTCATTTTAACGACTTTTGATGATGAAGAATATGCGTATCAAACATTAAAAGACGGGGCAAGTGGCTTCCTTGTAAAATCTTCAGAACCACAAAAGCTTATTGCGAGTATTCATAGTGTACTTGTCGGGGGAATGGTTATTCAAGAAGATGTAGCTGCTAAATTAATGCCCAAACTTTTACATCATACGGCTCCTAGTACGCCAATCGAACAACTGCCTGCACTTACAAATCGTGAGCTAGACATTATGAAGCTAGTAGGGGAAGGAAATACGAATAAAGAAATTGCCGAGACATTATTTTTATCTATTGGCACTGTGAAAAATCATATTACACATATTTTAAATGAGCTGGAATTAAGGGATCGGACGCAGCTCGCTATTTATGCAGTGAGGAATGGGATTGTTTAACTTGCTTCAGCAGAAGATGAAATGACCTCAGTCACTTTATTTAGTGACGTTAGCTAGTCGATTAGCACTTTTGAAATTGATATTCTAAAGACGAAGGGGAGGATATCGATGATAGAAGTTGTAAATTTAACGAAAACGTTTAAAAAAGTACGTGCAGTTGACGAAGTAAATTTGTACATTGAGCCTGGAGAAATTGTTGGGCTTCTTGGACCGAATGGCGCTGGAAAATCAACAACAATTGCCATCATGTCTACACTCATTCAGCCGACGAACGGGGATGTATTGCTGCAGCATAAAAGTATTTTAAAAAATCCAGCTGCTTTAAGAAATCTGTTAGGAGTTGTCCCACAAGAAATAGCTTTATATGATGAGCTGACTGCTCGTGAAAATTTAGAGTTTTTCGGTAACATCCACAAAATACCACGACAAAAATTAAAAGAGCGGATTGATAAAGTACTCGTACAAATAGGCCTAGAAAATGAACGGAAAAAGCCTGTAAAACATTACTCAGGCGGGATGAAAAGACGGTTAAATATCGGTGTAGCACTACTACATGAACCAGAATATTTAATCATGGATGAACCAACTGTCGGCATTGACCCGCAATCGAGAAACTACATTTTAGAAACTGTGAAAAAGCTAAATAAAGAAGCGAATACAGCAATTATTTATACGAGTCACTACATGGAAGAAGTAGAGTTTCTATGTGATCGAATTTATATTATGGATAAAGGGCGAATTATCGCAGCAGGAACGAAAGAAGAAATTAAAGCTATTTTATCTTCAGAGAAAACGATCGTATTAAAGCTAGAAAAGCATTCAAACACTTTCGTAGATGCACTCATGAAGCAAGGTATTTTATCTAATATTCAAGTGAAAGAAGCCCATATTTCATTTAACGTTGCAAAAAATACGGATTTCCTACCGATGCTATTACCCTTATGTGAAGAGCATAACATTGTCATAAAAAGCTTCCATGTCGAAGAGCCAACACTTGAAGATGTATTTTTACATTTAACTGGCCGAGCTTTAAGGAACTAGGAGGGGGAAGCAATGTTTTTTGCACTTATTCAGAAGCAGTTAAAAATATTATTTCGAAGTCCACAAGAGTGGTTGGTTTTACTGTTAATGCCAATTGCGTTAATAACTATTATAGGTTTTGCGTTAGGCTCGTTAATGGAGGGTAGTACGGAAGCATTTAAGGTAAATATAGCAATCGTACAGCATGAAGATGAACAGCAAGAGTTTGCCGCATTTTTACAAGAAGCAAGTGAAATCATAGGCATGGATGAGCAAGTACAAAAAAGTCTCACACAAATGATGCCTATCTCGAAGCTGAAAGAATTATTGTTTGAAAATGAAGAAATGAAGCAATTCATGAATGTTACAAATATTGATCCTAAAGATATAGAAAAAGCGCATAGTAAAGGAGATTATGGCGCAATTATTGAAGTGCCGAATGGATTTACAAAGCAATTTTTCATGTCGATTTTCACTGAAGAAGAAAAACCAACTTTTAAAGTGTATTTAAATGATAATAAGGAAATTACATCAACCGTTGTAAAAAGTATTTTAGATTCATATCAATATCAATTTACACTCATGACCGAGTTGGCTACAAAAGACTTCATCAATGAGGATATTTCATTACCAACAGCTAATTTTTCATCATCTATTCAAACAATAAATCAGCAAGAGCCTGTATCAACGAGTGCGTATTATTCGTTTAGTATGAGTATGATGTTTATTTTGTATTGGGCAGGCACACTTGCAGGTCAGGCGTTTTTAGAAAAACATTTTCATATTTTTGACCGAATTATTTTAGCAAATATTAACCCCTCAATTTATTTATTAGCGATTATTGTCTCGACAGTCATTTTATCAATGCTTCAAATGTTCATTTTATTTGCATATGCTCATTTTATGTTCGATATTTCTTATGATCCTTGGCCACTTTATTTAATCATTACGTTTATGATTGCGCTTGTCGTTGGCACAATTGCAGCGCTACTTTCTGCTATTAATTATCGCTTCAATTCAATAGAAGCTTCCAATATCTTCGGATCATCCTTAGTAGCTATATTAGCTTTATTAGGAGGCAGTTTCTTTAATTTTAGTAGTTTTGCCCCTGCTATTGCGAAAATAGGTAGTTGGACACCAAATGGAGCGGCCCTACAAGGTTATTTAACGATTCAGCAAGGTGGCAGCTTTGAGCAAATTACACCATATATAGCGATACTAAGTATTCTAGCTACGATTTGTTTTATTATCGCCTTTCTACTGTTTCCAAGAAAGGGTGGTATCGCATGATAAACATATTAAAGACTAAATTTTTATTGTTAATGAGACGACCGGGTTCTTATATCACCATAACGATTGTTACTTGTATTTTCACTTATATAATGGGGATAGGGCAAGAAGCGAAGCAGCCTGTTGCTGTTCACTCAGAGCTCGATGAAGTGACAACGGAACAAGTAATAAATAAATTAGAAAAAATGATGAATTATGAAATAACGATATATAACAAAAGTGAAGCAACAAAACAAGTTAAATCTGGGCAAGTCGATGTTGCAATTTTTTTGCAAGAAAAAAACTATGATTTACTAGTTTCTATAGATTTTATGAACGCCACACTACTTCAAAATGAGTTGAATATGATCTATAGTGATATGCTACAACAGTCTGCTATCATAAATGCTTTTCCAGAAGAGAAGCAAGGAGAAATAGCTAATGTCATTGCACAATCTAAAACATCCCCGATATTTACAATTCAGTACACAAACTTTGAAAATGAAGAAGGGTTTAAATGGGATGGAAAGCTCCATAGTTTACTCGGGTTTACACTGTTTATGGTCATTTATACAGTAGCAAATGGTGTCAATCACATTGTGATGGAGCGAAGAAATGGTATATGGAATCGGTTAACTGTTTCTAGTATTCATAAGTGGGAAGTGTATGTAGCGAATTTAACTTATACATTTTTGTTAGGCTATTTGCAAATTGTATTAGTGTTTAGTATTTTTTATTTCGGCGTCGATGTTGATTTTTATGGGGGCTTCGCTAATAGCTTAATTGCTGTCATACCGTATTTACTTTGTGTTGTGGCGATATGTATTTTTGTTGCTTCTGTCACGAATACACCTGGGAAATTCAATGCAATAATGGTAGTTATCGCAGTTCCATTTGCGATGCTTGGAGGGGCTTACTGGCCATTAGAAATTGTCACTTCAAAAGTGATATTAGCATTATCTTATATTTCGCCAATCACTTACGGACTAGAAATATTAAAAGGTGTGACGATCAACGGTAGTACATTTGCACAATTATTCCAACCGCTCAGTTTACTTCTATTTATGACTGTAGTATTTATGGGTATTGGTATTAATGTGCTGGAGAGAAAAGATTAAGTTATCCGTAATTTTGAATTAATATGGGAGTAAAAAGGGGGTGTCCAGAAAGTTTTTACTTTCTGGACACCCCCTTCCCCCCTTTATATTGCTTCTGCGGTGGTCGCATCAAAATGCCACCATCCTCGTCGCAAAGGGTCCGTCTCAAAATGTTTTTTCAGACGTACCCTTTTGTATTTAACGAGTACGATTTTCACACTTTACTTAAAACTATTTTACGATACATACCATTCAACATGACAGGCTCATCTTGAACTACTTTAATATTATTACTTTTTTGTGCAATTATTTCTTCAAAACTGCGACCAATGTCTGTGCCTAATAAACTGATAAACGGTCTTAAAAGGATTTTTGGTAATGCTAATTTTTTGTTTGTAGGGGCAAATTTATCGAATACAACAATAGTGCCATGTTGATTGAGGACCCGCTCCATCTCTTTAAAACACATGCTAGCATCCGGTACAACTGAAAGGATGAGGCTAGCGATAATTAGATCGAATGATTCATTATCGAAAGTCATGTTTTGAGCATCCATTTCTAAAAATTGAATATTGGAGTTTTGAAATTTTACTTGAGCCTTTTCTAGCATGTTCGGTGAATAATCGATTGCCGTAATATTATGATATGCATAGTTAATTAACTCGATATCTGCACCAGTCCCAACACCAACAAAAAGAATTTTTAACCTTTCGTCCAAGTGGAAATCTTTAAAAATCTCTTTTCGCGCTTTTAAAAATACACCAGAATTAAAGAATTTATCATAAAATGAAGCGCCAATATTGTAAATAAACTTATTCCAGAAATTATTCACTTCAACCACTCCCAAAGTACATAATTTGGTAAGACAAAGGTTCTAATGATCGTGGTGATGTTCCTTTTGTAAATTTAAATTACAATAAAGCGAATTATCATGTTGATGTGAAGTAGTTTCCATTTGAATTGTTATATGATTAATTGATAAATGTTGCAATTGGTGCTCTATTTTCTGCAAGATGGATTGGCTTTCTTTTATAGTCATTGCATCATCTATTACGACGTGGCAGGAAAGGGCATGATGACCACTTGTAATAGACCAAATATGCAAATCGTGAATGGAAACAATACCTTTTGTCTCATGGAATAATTGAATGACCTCATCAACATTTACATTTGCTGGTGTGCCCTCCATTAAGACATGTAGCGCATCTTTTGTGACACGTAATCCACTCACTAAAACTAACGCTGCAACAATGACACTCGCTAACGGGTCTGCCCAGTTCCACCCAAAAAGCATTATGACAATTGCCGCAACAATCGCTCCAACCGACCCAAGCATATCACCAATAACATGTAAAAATGCTGCACGCATATTTAAGTTATCTTTCGTGTCTCCACCGCGCATTAAAATCCATGCTGCTAAAATATTGACTAGTAGTCCGATGATTGCGATATAGAGCATGCCACTTGATGCGACTTCAGGTGGATTTGTAAAGCGCAATATCGCTTCATAAAAAATATAAATAGCAATAGCGATAAGCGTAATACCGTTGAAAACAGCGGCTAAAATTTCGAAACGTTTATAGCCAAAAGTTTTATTAGCATTTGCTACTTTTTCACCAATTGAAAAGGCTAATATCCCTATGAAAAGTGAGATCGAGTCACTTAACATATGTCCTGCATCTGACAGTAAGGCTAAGCTGTTCGTCATAAATCCGCCGATTACTTCGACAATCATATAAATAGTAATGATAGTAAAGGCAATTAATAATGTTTTTTTATTGGCACTGTGCGTGTGATTATGATCGTGCCCTGCGTGATTATGTCCCATATGATTCCCTCCTACATATGTTTAGCGTGTTCGATAGTTTGCTGAAGTACATACATAACGTGCTCGTCGTCTTGTGAATAAAAAAGCGTTGTCCCTTCGCGCCGAAATTTAACTAATCGCATATTTTTCAAAAATCGAAGCTGGTGGGACACGGTCGATTGTTTAAGGTCTAAGTTTTCACTAATTTCATGCACTGCATATTCTTGTTTTGATAATAAATTTAAAATACGAATACGTGATGGATCTCCTAATGCTTTAAACGTTTGCGAAACTAAAAATAAAACTTCTTCATCTAAATCATCTACAGATTTTTCTTGAATATTTTTATTCATAGCAGTCATCCTTTCGAATTGTATTCATGAGTATATTTATATATGAACATCTGCTCATATATAAATATATGCTGTACTATGTTTTTTTGTCAACCAAATAATTGAACAATTCTTTTTTCTTGCTGATTGAAAAATTAAACTTGGTTCAGGAATAAATGTTTTAGAAAAGAAAATTTGGTTGGAAAAAGAAGGTTTGTTAGTTCAGAAAAGAGAAAAGGAGTTTATCACGTATTTTGGAGGGAAATATATGACAGAAACATCAATGCAAATGAAGTCGATTAAACAGCTTGGTGAATTGAAGTTAGTAGGTTTTAGGGTTTTATGTGCTGCTGATCAGTATATTGTTCAAATACCAAAAGCGTCAGTGAAATTAAGTGAACGAATTAGCGAAATTAAGCATGCCATCAATCCAATGAAACTAATTGGAGCATTTGTAGTGGACAAGGAATTTGATGAACAGGATGGTTACTGGGTTTGTGTTGAAGTTCAAGAATTTGAAAACATTCCAACAGACATGGTAGTACTAACAATCCCATCTCAAAAATATGCAGTTTTAAGGCATAGAGGGAAAAATGAAAAAATAATGGATTCCTATCAACACTTACATAAGTGGATTGAAGAAAAAAACTATGTAAGACTAAAAAATAAATGGCATTTAGAAATTTTTCATAGCTGGGAAAATAGCGGAAATATAGATGTAGAACTTTTTGATACGATAGATCACCAGGAGATAATTTACAATTCAGTCTATAATAAATAAAAGAAGGGGGAAGATTATTTTGAAACATTATGTAAATAAAGAGCATGCGATTTATGCAATGAGCGCAGAAAATGAACCAGTGTTAACCGTTCAAGATGGGGACACAATTACGTTTGAAACATATGACTGTTTTACGGATCAAATAACAGCTGAAGACCAAATCGTTGAAGCATTAGACTGGAATAAAATTAATCCAGCAACAGGTCCAATTTTTGTTGAAGAGGCAGAAGAAGGCGATGTTCTGGAAGTGACAATTCGTTCAATCGCTATTGGCGACACAGCAACACTTATGACAGGGCCCGATTTAGGTGTATTAGGTGATGTTCTAAAATCGACTACTATTAAGCGTGTTCCTATTAAACATGAAAAGCTATTATTTACTGATGACATTACTATTCCAATTAATAAGATGATCGGTGTTATTGGAACGGCTCCCAAAAAAGAACTTGGTTCGATTAGCTGTGGCGTTCCTGATTTCCATGGTGGCAATATGGATACAACAGCCATTACTGAAGGTACGAAGCTTTATTTACCAGTTAACGTGCAAGGAGCATTGCTAGCGTTAGGGGATTGTCATGCAGCAATGGGTGATGGGGAAGTATCCGTATGTGGTGCAGAAGTGCCAGCAGAAGTTACCGTTACCGTTCGTGTATTAAAAGAGCATCACATTCCAACTCCATACTTAATAAAAGATGAGTATATTAGTATGATTGCTTCTGCTAAAACATTAGATGAAGCAGCTGAAATGGCGACAAAAAATATGGTGAAAGTCGTTGAAACATTTGCAGAGTTAAATAGTGATGAGGCTATTCATTTACTATCATTAGCTGGACAATTACGTATTAGCCAAATTGTAGACCCGAATAAAACAGCGCGGATGGAATTACCTTTACGCTACTTGAAACATTTAAAATAAAATATTGCTAGTTTAGAGAGTTTACCGTCTATAATTGGACATGGCAAGCTCCAGAAATAGTCTAATTTAGGCGAGTCATTTTACTTAAATTAGACGTAAAATATCAAAAAACAAAAGGCCTTCAGAATGTGGCCATTCTGAAAGCCATTTTAATAAAATGGTTTATCCATTCGATATAAGTTTACATATCTTTCATATGATTGTAGCAATTGGTGATGAGTTCCTTTCATTTGAACGTGACCATTTTCCAAAAATACTATTTGATCCATCTTTTCAACTCCAACAAGATGATGGGTGATCCAAATTAAAGTTTTACCTTTAAGACTTGCAAATATTGTATTTAATAGATCTCGCTCTGTTACGGCATCAAGACCAACTGTAGGCTCATCTAAGACGACAATTGGTGATTGCTGAAGAAGTATTCTAGCTAATGCAATCCGCTGCCGCTCTCCACCAGAAAATCTACCACCTAATTCACGCATCCTTGTATGATATCCATCAGGTAGTGAGCTAATATAATCATGCATTTTAACTTGTTTTGCAACCTCTATTACTTCTTCGTCAGAAGCATTTGGATTTCCTAATCGAATATTATTCATAACCGAAGTATCAAATAAATGTGGTTTTTGTTGAAGAACAGCAATGAACTTATGAATATCATCGTGTAATTGTGCTACTGGTATATTGTTTATCGAAATACTACCACTTGTTGGGCTGATTGCATTTAACAGTAACTTAGCAATTGTGCTTTTGCCTGCACCACTTTTCCCAAGAATAGCAATTTGTTCTCCTTGAGAAATTTTTAAAGAAAAATCATTAAGAACAAGATAATCCACTTCCTGTCCATATGAAAAATCAACATTTTTTATATGGAGCGTTAATGATGGTTGTTTTAATAAATTCTCTACTACAGGGGCGTTATATTCATTCATCTCTACATTAGTTTGGTCAATACTATTCATACGAATCAATGAGTTTTCATAACTCGGCAATTGACTAACTGCTTCGGAAATTGGAGCAAAAGCTTCAATAACTGGGAATACAACTAAAACAAATGCAGCTATCCAAACATGAGTAAACACACCTGTATCAGCGCTATTACTTGCAAACCAAATCATTGTAAGAATGATTATAGTAACCATTACTTGAAATAAAAAATTACGTCTAAGATTAAAATGTTCAATTTCTGATTCTAATTGATCCTGCATCAGTTCTTGTTTTTCGTAGCTTTTTAAAAAATCCGCTTGACGTCCACTAATTTTCCAATCACTAATCCCCATAACCGCATCACCTAATCTCTTGTATAGTTCATTACGAGATTGTTTAATGCGAGCTTGTTTTTGTCTCATTACTAACAAAGATACTAAAGGAAACAGCACAACAAGGATAAATAAAAACAGTGCCATTAATAATGCGAATGGAATGGAGAAGAACCCTAATGCAATAACAGCAATCATATAGAGAATAAGCGCAATGACACTTGGAAAAATGGTTTTTAAATAAAGATTTTGCATTTGTTCTAAGTCATCTGCCAAGACTCCTAATAGGTCTCCTGTTGAAAAACGCGAACGTAAAGTTAAAGCTTGAACTTCTAACTTTTGATACAAACGAACTCTCATAGCTGATAGGAATTTTAGGACTAGATTATGGCTTGTTAACCTTTCTAAATAACGAAAAACAGGTCTAGCGATACCAAATGTACGAACTAGCACAATAGGTATATAAACCATAAGAATGTTTTCTGGTACTGTAGCGGATTTAGAAATTAAATATCCTGAAGTGAACATTAAAGCACTCGCGCTAAAAAACGTTAATGTACCAAGAAGTAAAACTAGGAAAAGTAATTTTTTATTTTGCTGTAAGTACGGTTTAATCCATGAATCGTTAAGAACAGCTTTTATCAATTGAAGTCTTTTAGCCATATTGTTCCTCCGTTCCATGCATTTGCGCTCGTATTAATTGTGTATAGGTACCATTTGCTTCAAGTAATTCTTCATGTGTTCCTGTCTCTACAATTTCACCATGATCCATTACAATTATATAATCCATTTCTAACATCCAATGTAATCGGTGGGTTGCAAAGAATACAAGGCGTTGATCTAATAAAGGAAGAATATTTTGTTTTAATTCCCATTCTGTTTCAATATCTAAATGTGCTGTTGGTTCGTCAAATAATAGGATTTTTCGAGACTTATCAAGAAATGCACGAGCAAGGGCTATACGTTGTTCTTGTCCACCACTTAATTCACGACCACTTTCACCAACCGGTTCTTCTAATCCATTAGGAAGTGATTCAATGACTTTAGAAAGTCCCGCATGATTACATGCTTCTTGTATTTCTTCGTTTGTGGCAGTAGGTGTATAGAAGCTTACATTATGAGCTAAAGTGTCATTGAAAATATACGGATGCTGCGGAATGTAAAGAACTTGTTCTTGCCATTGGTTTGTATCGAAACTTTTGATTGTTTCATTATTAATTTGAATCGAAGCCGATGTAGGATGTGCAAATCCACCTAATACATTTATTAATGTTGATTTTCCTGCTCCACTTGCACCAATAATCCCAACTTTTCCGAAACCTTTCCACGAAAAAGAAATATCCTTCAATGAAGATTGATTTGATTCATTATATTGCAGAGATAAATTTGTCACATTTAATGTAGAATTTTCATTCCACTGTGGAATTTCAGCAGACACATTTCTGTCTTGTTCGGGTAAATCAATAATATGATTAATAGCTTTCAGAGCGTTTTTTCCGTCTAATGTCGCGTGATAATCGGTACCAAAATCACGGATAGGTAAGAAATATTCAGGTGCCAAAATTAACACAGTCAGTGCTGGTAAAAGCATCATTTCTGCATTGATTAATCCTAATCCTAGAAAGAGTGCAACGATTGCAACTGATAAACTTGAAAAGAAATCTAACGCAAATGTTGATAGAAAAGCAAATCGCAATGCACCTATAGTTGATTTTCGGTATCTCTCACTTACATCCCTAATATTTCTATCATAGCGCTTACTTAATCCCAAGAGTCGTAACGTTTCTAAACCGCGCAAAGAATCAACAAAATGGTTAGAAAGCGTACGATAAGATTCATACTGTTTGTCTGCTTTTTTTTGTGCTGCAATACCTAGAATAATCATAAAAAAGATTAACGTAGGTAATACAACGATTAAAATAATAGCCGATTTTACATCTAATATAAATGTATAAGCAAGAATCATAATAGGAATTATAGCCATATTCATAACTTTCGGAATGAACAGCTTCAAATAGGTTTCAATCTGTGTAATTCCTTCAAGTGCCATCGTAATTAAATTACCTGTACCTTCAACTTCTGTTACATTCGGTCCTAATGTAAATAATTTCTTCGTAAATTGCTCACGAATAGTAGATCCTGCTTGCGAGGCAAAATGGGACATTCTTTGATCACGAAACCTAGTCAATAGCTGTCTAAATAAATAAAAAAGTGCAAATAAACAGATAGGGAGTAGCTGTAATGACAGCTTCTCCCCATTGAATAGATTTGTGATGGCTTGAGCCAAATACTTGGCTTGAAATATTATAGCTAAGCCTTGTAAAAAAGATATAAAGAACAAAAATAGTACAGTTGCTCGAAATCCTTTTAGCTTAAATAATGATTTGTCCATCATTTATAATTCACCGTGTCCTTATGTCTAATACGTTTACGGAAAACGTAATAGCTCCAAATTTGATATCCTAGAACAAATGGTAATAATGTACATGCAATCTTTGTCATTAATGATAGTGTATATTGACCGCTTGCAGCATTTGTAATTGTTAAGTTAAATGCTGGATCTATAGAACTAATCATTACTCGTGGGAATAACCCTACAAATAACATAGCTACTGTTAACACAATTGTTAAACCTGACATTGTAAATGCCCAACCTTCTTTACCTTTATTAGCAAAGATAAAGCCAAGTAGTGCTGCTAAAACGATAGCTACAAAAAATACTGGTGTTGCAATTGGACGGACTGTGAAAAGATCTGTATTAAAATACGTTAATACCGCAAATACAACAAGTCCCCCAAATAGACCAAAATATACTTTATTTAGTAACGATAGAGCACGTGTATGAACGGGACCGTCTGTTCGTAATCCGATAAATGTTAAACCGTGAACAAGGGTTAATAAAACAACTGCAATTCCACCCACTACAGAATAGACATTCACATAGTCAGTAAAAGTTGCCCACATTGTCATATTTTCATCAATAGGCATTCCGCGTAAAATACTTGTAAATAATACCCCAAGTAAGAATGGAGCAAGAACACTACCTCCAAAAATTAACCAATGCCAAATGTTTTTCCATTTCTCATTAATAGGGTGGTGGCTATATTCAATACCTACACCACGTGCAATGAGGGCTAATAAGAAGAACACAAATGGAATATAGTAACCGCTAAACATGGTAGCATACCAATGTGGGAATGCTGCAAATATCGCTCCTCCAGCTGTTAATAACCAAACTTCATTCGCATCCCAGAAAGGCCCAATTGTATTAATTAATTGCTCTCTTTCTTTTGAGTTTCGAGCAATTAAACGTGTAGACATCCCTACACCGAAATCAAATCCTTCTAAAAAGAAGAAACCTATAAACAATACAGAAACAAGGATGAACCAAATTTCATTTAATGTCATTTTCCGAATGCCTCCTTGCTTAATAAGTCAACATCTTCTTCTACATCAACTTGTCCATATGGATCTTTCTTAACAACACGAATCACCATATATACCATGATTCCACCTAAAATTAAATATGATCCACAGAAAACAATATTAGAAAAGAGTAGGTCACCTGCTGTTACATTTGGTGAGACAGATTGTGCAGTAGTGAACAGACCCATTACTGTCCAAGGTTGACGACCGATTTCTGTCATAATCCAACCAGCAGTATTAGCAATGAATGGCATTGGAATCATCCATATTAATGCCTTTAATAACCAAGGCATGCTATTTAGTTTGTTCTTTTTATTAAAGAATAATGCAAGCATTGCAGCAATAACCATTAAACCGCCAAGTCCAGCCATGATACGGAAGCTCCAGAAAACGGTTTTTACTGGAGGAATATAGTTTACTCCTTCACCATATAACTTTTCATAAGTCGCTTGAAGTGTTTTCATTCCTTCAACTGAACCTTCGAAATCATTATATGCTAACACGCTAAGCAAATATGGAATCTCAATGGACCAGTTATTCTTCATCTCTTCTGTATCCATATCTGCAATTATTGCCCAAGATGCCGGGTCTCCACTATCTTCCCAAAGAGCTTCACTTGCAGCCATTTTCATTGGTTGAGTTTCCATTAAATATTGTGCTTGTGAGTGGCCACTGAACGCAATACCGATGCCACTAATAAGTGAAACAATCATTGCAATATTTAAAGATTTACGGAAAAATTCAATGTTTTGTTTTTTGAGTAATTTATAAGCACTAATACCACCAACAAGTAAGCCACCAGTTGCTAATGCACCCAATACAACGTGTGGGAATTCAACCCATAATTGTCCGTTTTTTATAAGTGCCATGAAATCAGTTAATACTGGTTTACCATCAACGATTTCGATTCCAACCGGATGCTGCATAAATGAGTTTGCAGCCAAAATCCAAAACGCAGATAATAGCGTACCGATTGATACCATCCAAGCAGAAAATGCAATAACCCATTTAGGTAGCTTTTCTCTCCCGAAAATCCAAATACCGATAAATGTAGACTCCATAAAGAATGCTAGTAATGCTTCAATTGCGAGCGGTGCCCCAAATACATCCCCTACAAATCGTGAGTATTCAGACCAGTTCATACCAAACTGGAATTCTTGTAATATACCTGTTACTACGCCAATTGCGAATGAGAGTAAAAATATTTTCCCCCAAAACTTAGCCATGTCTAGATAAATTTGTTTCTTCTTAACAACATACAGTGTTTCCATGATGGCCACTATGAAAATTGTCCCAATAGACAATGGTACAAATAAAAAGTGGAAAATTGTCGTAGCTGCATACTGAAATCGAGCTAAATCAAGTACGTCCATGTTGTTTTTCCTCCTTTTTCAGCTAGTATTCAAACATCCTTCTCGCAAACTATTCTATTCCTAAGGTTTAATATTTTCTATACTTATACCAAGCATGTAGAAAGATAGACAAAAATCTAAAAAAATAATAAAAATTTGAGGTATATAATTTGATTTTGTTATTTATCTATAGTAATAATTATTATTTTAATAAAATCGCAATTGAGCCTAAAGACTCTTGGTGTTGGTTATTTTTATAGTTCTTTCGGTCTAACGTTGTATTATTTATACGATCGAGATAAGAAACAAGAAGGGGGCTTTTCGTCAATGAACAAAGTCGGCATTTATCAAAGTAAGCAAGATGTTCGTGTTGAAGAAAGAGAAATACCGAAAGCAGGACCGAGTGATGTGGTCATTCGCAATTTACGTGGCGGTATTTGTGGAACGGATATTAACATTATTAAAGCAGGAAACGAGATGGGTATTCGTTTTGGTCAAGAATTTGGACATGAATTATTTGGGGAAGTTATAGAAGTTGGCAGTGAGATAGAGGATATAAAAGTTGGTATGCGTGTAGGTGTAAATCCCATTACAGCTAAACGTGCAGGTCGTCGATATTCGCTAGAAGTAGGAGGTTTCTCTCAATATGTATTAATTGAGGATGCAAAACTCGACTACAACCTGTATGTATTTGATAACAATATTACACCTGAAGAAGGCGTATTAATGGAACCAATGAGTGTTGGATTCCACGGTGCATTTAGCATCGAGCCGAAAGTAGATGAAAATATTGTTGTTTTAGGTGCTGGTCCAATCGGTTTATCAGCCGCGGCCGGTTTAATCGGTGAAGGAATTAGTAATGTAGTTGTAGTAGATATCGACGATTGGCGTTTAGCTAACTCGTGAAATAGGTGCAAAAACGGTCAATACTAAAGAGCAATCACTAGCAGAAGGCTTAAATGCTCATTATGGTACAGTTAATGTATATGGTAATGAAATGCCAAATGTAGATGGTTTTGTGGATGCAGCAGGTGCACTAATACTGTTTGAACAAGTGATGCAAATTGTTAAGCCACATGCGCGTATTGCAATTATTGCAGTGTATAAACATGAGGTACCAATAAGCTTAGCACAAGTGATGAGTAAAGAAGTAAAAATTATTGGTGCGAGTGGTTACACACATGAAGATATTGTAAAAGTAGTTGCGCATATAAATGAAAAGAAAACACCGATTGCCACTATGGTGACTCAAGTATATAAATTAAATGAGATACAGCAAGCATTTGAAAAAGCTATTGAAGCGAACGAGACGATTAAAGTCGTCGTTGATTTAACGGAATAATTTTAAAAACCAGGTATTGGATTGTCGATACCTGGTTTTTATTTGTTAATCTTGTCCTTTTCCAATTAATGTATAATAGTAATGGTTGCATGAAAATCCAAAAAAATTTTCCAAAAATATAATGAACTTTTATCTTTTCCCATTTGTATAGTAAGTGAATATTCAATTGAGGAGGCATAAAAAGTGGAGCTAATATTGAAAGATATTGTGAAAAAATATGATGGAAAAGCGATTTTGAATAATATTTCTGCAACATTTAAACAAGGGTATTGCTATTTGCTATTAGGTGAAAATGGTGCGGGGAAATCGACGTTAGCAAAATGTATTGTAGGTGACGAGGATTATGATAACGGCACAATCCAGTTTAACAATTCATCGCAAAGTGTTGTAGACAATGCAGTCATACAATACCAGTCATTCGATAGCTATCAGCATTTGAAAATTCGAGAAGTCATTCGATTATTTGAAAAATTATCCAATCAAAATGTAGATTTAGAAGAATTGTATGAAATATTGGAATTGCAAACATTTGATCATGTGTTGCTGAAAAATGCTTCTGGTGGTCAACGAAAAGCGGTATCCATTTTCCTTGCCTTTTTATTGAATAAACGAATTGTCATTTTAGATGAGCCGTTCGCTGATTTAGATTTAATGAAGAAAAAGCAGCTCATGCATTTTTTGCAAAATGAAATGAATAAACAGGGGAAAATTCTCATCATTATTAGCCATGAAGTAGCTGGGTTTGAGACATTATTTGATTATGTATATATTTTGAAAGATGGCAAGTTCATTGAAAATGGGTCAAAGCAAGAGCTCGTTACAAAATATAAAAATACTGTTCTGGCAGGAATTGAGGGAATTTATTTTGAGGTGACTGGAAAAGTATTGGGAGGTAGAGCAGGATGATTACACAAATTTCACGTACGTTTATGCTTGAAAGTATGCGTAATACAGGGGTGACTTTAGGAAATATACTCCCCGCATTTACTTTTTTTATTTGCTCAATGATTTTTAAATTAACAATGACTGAAAATGAAGAAGTAGTAAACTTTTTAATTAAAGGACAGTTTCTCCCGATTTCAATATTACTTTTACTTTTCTCATTCGCATTTTCGAGTGCTACGATTTATTTAGCAGATATGAAAGCGAATAAGACTTTTAATTGGGTGAAGCGGACTGGTGTAGCACCGTCCACGTATTATGTTGGCATGGGCATTGGTGTTTTTACATTAGTGAATGTTTTTTTAGTACTGCTACTTGTTTGCTATTCTTTTTTAATAGCCTTATCATTTGTATCTTTTCTGAAAATCGTGTTCATTAGCAATTTTGTCTTGTTAGCATTGTATCCTCTAAGCTTTATATTGGCGGGGGTATTTAAAAATGGGAAAGTCGCTCAAAGTATGTTAGTGCCAATTATGATCTTGTTCATGTTTTCCATTACGATGCCGTCGATGTTTTTAACGATTGCAGATAAAAACCCACAAGATTATTACATCTTCTTAAGCTGGAATCCAATGCTTTATTTGCATGACAGTTTGCAATTGCATTTAAATATGGCAAATGAAACATGGCTTCCTGAGTATCGATATTTTATAATTTTAACAGTATTCAGTATTTTGTTGGCGGTTATTGCTAGAAAAGTTTATAGCTTAAGGTAGGTGCTACGTTTGGAAATTGGATGGATAATTTCACTTGTCATTATGGGAATCTGGACGATACTTCTATTAGCAATTATGATTCCTTTTGATAAAAAATATATAGTTCGTGAAAATAGAAAAATTAATTACAAGAAAACGACTATTTACTTGCGTTGGAATTTATTTGATACGATGACACTCATTATAGCTATTTACACAATTATTTGTGTGCAAGTGTTAAATTTCTTAATTATGGATGGTCAAACAGTTGACAATCCATATGTACAATTTTTCACAAATCAGTCACAGGCATGGGTCATTGTTATAGTTGGGTATTTTGTGACGCGCGTTTCTGTTACTTTAAAGTCGATAAAAGCTCATTGGGGGGATGAGCTCGATGAAAAGCAATGAAGAATGGATAGAGGCATATAAAAAGGGCGACATAGAAGCCTTTAATATGCTTTATCATAATTTATATGAAATGCTTTATTGCTTCTTGTTCCGTTACACCAGGGAAGAACAGCTTAGTATGGATATTGTTCATGATACGTTCGAAAGATTGCAAAAAACATTACACAGCTATGATGTAGAAAAGGGAACCGTAAAATCTTATTTGTTTCAAATTGCTTACCGGCTTCTTATTAATAAATTGAATAGACGAAAAAAGTGGCATTCATTTTTACCTTTTCTAGTGCCGACGTCGAATACTCAATTTTCAACAGATGAAAAGTTGGCGGTGCAAGAAGCAATCGCGAAGTTACCAGAAAAGCAGCGAGGGGTCATTTTACTAACGTACTATCATGATTTACCGCAGGAAGACATTGCACAAATTTTATCCATCCCGATCGGTACAGTTAAATCACGATTGTATAATGCCATTCAGTTTTTAAAAAATGAATTAAAGGAGGATTTTCATGCTGAAGGATGAATTTGACAAGGAACCGTCACTACAAAAAAGATTAGATGAATATGAAGTGAAAGTGCCTCAGTCTTTAGCGCATTTCAAAACGAATCGATGGCTTCGCTTTGTAGAGTATTTGGCATCTCCAACGAAAGATCCGTTAGAACAAGTACACTCCTCCTCATCAGGCTTTACTGCAATGCAAATAGTGCCGATTGCGAGTGCGGTGTTTATTACAATTCTTCAACTGTTGATTCATTAGGTTTTAGAGCTTACTAAACCGGTTATGGTCAATAGAATCGAAAATAAGGTCAATAGATTTTGAAATAAGGTCAATAGAATTCAAAATAAGGTCAATAGCATTCCAAACGTAGCGGTTGTATCCAAAACCTCACCTTATTTTATAGCACAGCCGGTTTTTCGTGTTAGTAAATATTGTTTTATTTGCTGTGAATAGTACTGAGGGATTGAACTTTTTTGAAAGTTTTTCGTATTTAACTATAATACGAAATCAATTGCTTGGAGTGATCAAAATAAACATCTTTGCTAAATTAAACATAGTTAGCATGCTGTTCGCGCTCTATATCGTTCTGAATATTCAACTATTATTAAATCAGTATCGAATAAGTAGAGTAACCGGTTTTAGCTTCGCCTTAACTGAAATCATTTCGCTACTATTTATGGGGACTAGTTTACTCATATTTACAATATTTGCTTGGAAATGTATAACGAAATATTTAGGCAAGCGTATCTCAAATTTTTTAATTGTATTGTTATGTTTACCGTATTCCTTGTTGTTTATGCGAGTGTTTGTATCATTGTTTCCAATTACCGACCGAGGAGAAATACCACCACCTATTGTAGGATTGATCATGATCGCTCTGCTTATTTTTTTCGCTTGTTATATAATCGTGCTTATTGCACTAGCAACTTTAAATGGTAGAAGTGAAGTAAATGTGTAAGGAGAGATTTTATGTCCATAGATGACGTAAGAAATGAGTTGATTTTTCAATACAATGATCGTCTGGATAAGAAACGCCCTTTAATAGTTGCTATAGACGGTTTGGGTGGGGCAGGAAAGACAACATTAGTGAAAGAAATCGAACACGAGCTATGCAGGACGCACAATGTTAGCATCATACATATTGATGATCATATTGTAGAGAATAGCAAAAGATACAATACTGACAATGAAGAATGGTATGAATATTATTTTTTACAATGGAATGTAGAATTGATAGTTGAGGCGTTATTTGCAAAGCTTCGAAGTAACTGTACGGAAATATTGTTTCCCTTTTATGACAAAACGAACGATAAGACGTTTGTAAAAAAGATCGCAATCCAAACTGATAGTATCATAATAATTGAAGGTGTTTTTTTACAAAGGGAAGAGTGGAATAGTTTTTATGACTACGTAATTTTTATTGATTGTCCTAAAGTAATAAGGCACGAAAGAATATTAAAAAGAGATTTATACATCGGGGATTCCGATGCAATTGTAAAAAAATATAAAACACGATATTGGCCGGCCGAAGATTATTATATGAAAAAGGTACAGCCTATTAAAAGGGCGAATATAGTTATTAATACAAATATGTGAACATCAAACTAGCAGGGGGAATGGTTTACATGAAAGCAGTCCGACAATATGCATTTGGAAGTAAAGAAGTTTTACAATACGAGGAAGTAGCAATGCCTACTATTAGTAACAATGAAGTATTGATAAGAGGCGTTTATACGAGTGTTAATTACGCTGATATTAAATCACGAATTGGGTCAAAAGCAAAAGGGGATTTTCCATTCACATTAGGCTTAGATATAGCGGGAATTGTTGAAGATGCAGGCAATACAAAATTCCAAAAAGGGGACCGTGTCATTGCTTTTCCAAAAGCAGGTTCTTATGCAGAATATGTCGTTGCCAGTGAACAGTTAGTTTTTAAGATTCCACAATCAGTCTCATTTGAACAAGCTGCTTCTATGCCAACTGTGTCCATTTTAGCGTATATACTATTACATGAGGTTGCACAAGTGAAACCAACTGATTCCATTTTGATACATAGCGCTTCAGGTGGGGTAGGGACCGTGCTTACTCAATTTGCGAAGTTAGCTGGTGTCGAGCAAATTTTTGCTACTGTTGGCAATAAGGGAAAAGCAGCATACGTAAAATCATTGGGAGCTGATTACGTTTATACATATGAGAATTTTGTTGAGGAAGTGTTAACACAAACGAATCAAAAAGGTGTTACTGTAGTTTTTGATTCGGTAGCAGGATCAATCACACAGCAGAGCTTATCTTGCTTAGCCAATTACGGTACACTCGTTCAATTTGGAAATAGCAGTGGGCAAGCAGGTACGATTTCTACATCCGATGTACATAGTAGCTGCCGGAATATAAAAGGCTTTAGTTTAGGGACAACTCGTAAGGAAGACCCAAAACGATTAGCACCAATTGTGGAAAAAGTGTTTCAGTATTTTGAAGATGGCTCTATTACGATCCCAATTGCTGAAATTGTCACATTAAAAGATGTGAAACGTGCACACGAATTAATGGAAAGTCGCCAGCATAAAGGGAAGATATTATTGCAGCTATCATAGAAGGATTTTATCGAAAGTAGCTTGAGGTTTGGTTGGATATCTATCTTATTTCAGGGGTTATTTATCTAATTCGTGGAGTTATTTATCTTATATGTAAAGCTATTTATCTATACCATAAAAATATTTATCTATCGGAATTATTGTATGAGAAGGTGTAGCTCTTATGATGGTGCAACAATCAATCGTTCTGTGTACCATATTTGTTTGATTAATTATGTGAAATTCATATTATTTGCTCCATCAAAAAAGATGTTAGTGGAAAATTACTAACATCTCCTACAATTATGAACTTAATTTTGCAATGGCTTTTTTCGTATTTCCATTTACTTCTGCGAGGGTTTCTTGAACTTTCTCGAAATCTGCATTTGTCTTGAGCATGACAATGGCTGGCTTTACTGCAAAATTCGTCTTGTTTAAAATTTGTTCTGCCTGTTCAAGTGGGCAATTAGTCGACATCATAACAATTCGTTTTGCACGCTCCACTAGTTTTTTATTGCTCGCTTGAACATCTACCATTAAATTTTCATATACTTTCCCTAATTTCACCATAGTAATTGTACTAATCATATTTAAAATCATTTTATGAGCAGTCGCTGCTTTTAAACGTGTTGAGCCCGTCAATATTTCCGGTCCGACTTCTACTTCTATCGCTTCATCCGTATATTTGCTAATTTCTGAGTTTCTATTGCTTGTTAGGCTTACAGTGAACGCCCCATTTATTTGCGCATACTTTACAGCACCAATCGTATATGGTGTTGTACCACTGGCCGTAATACCTATGACAGTGTCCCATTTTGTAATAGACTTTTCAGCTAATTCTCTTTTTCCTGCCTCGGCATCATCCTCTGCATTTTCAACGGCCTGAAAAAATGCTGAATTTCCACCTGCCATCATCGTTTGAACTAACAGGGGGTCCGTCATAAACGTTGGGGGACATTCGGCTGCATCCATCATTGCTAAGCGTCCACTTGTACCAGCACCTACGTAAAAAATTCGCCCACCATTTAATAAATTGTCGACAATTTTCGCAATGACCTTTTCTAAAGTAGGTAGCACTTGTGCGACAGCTTGAATGACATGCTCATCTTGGCGGTTCATAATGTTTAAAATTTCCCCAATCGATAATTCATCTAAATTCATCGTTTCAGCATTACGTTTTTCAGTCGTCAATTGCTGTTCGTTCATATCAACCCTCCTCGTACATTCGCCCATGAATTAATAATATTTTCCTTTATCACTTCATCGATAAAAATTTGATTAGCTTGCAACGCTAATATATAGGCACCTACTTCACCATCAACTTCTGGCTTCGTATATTTTAACGTCGGAAATTGTTGTTGTAATTGCTTACAAAACGCTTCATAAAAGGCTGAATTTGTGAATAATCCACCATGTAAAACAATGTGTTTCCCCGTATCCATTTGACTTTGTGCTAAGCGAATTAAACGAATTAATTCATCTTGAGTTAGTCGAACAATTTGGCTCGCTACTTCATCGCCTGTTTCATATGCTAGGAGCACTTCATGACAAATGGATGCAATGTGAGAAACGGGTGACTTATGACTATAAATTTTCGAAATGATGTCCGGTGGATGCTGTACATGAAAATGGGCCAATATATCTTGTTGGAATGGTCGCATTGAAAGCTTAGCATCATGGGATTCCAAAATAGAGCGTATAGCCAATTTTCCAAGATGAAAACCGCTTCCTTCATCCCCCAATAAATAGCCCCAGCCGCCAACTCGAAAATAATGCTCACCATTCCAGCCATAAACGATGGAACCTGTCCCTGCAATTAATATTGTCCCCGAATTTCCCCATACACCTGCTGCTAAAGCGGCATGCGCATCACTTTGAATAATTATTTTGTCAAACAAGTCACTATTAGTAAAGGATTGATGTATTTTTTCCTTTTCACTTACGCGATCTGCACCAGCTAAACAAATGGAAATTTGAAGAACATCGTGTAAAGGGATATTTGTCTGTGCTAAAGTTGTTTCAATCAAATTTTTCAACATGTCATGTAACTGTGTTAGTGGAATCGCATTAATATTGCCAGAAGTGCTTACTTTCTGGTCAATAATATTGCCTTTAATGTCTCCGATAACACAACGCGTTTTTGTTCCACCACCGTCTATACCGATCAAATACTGTTTTGCTATATTCATCCCCTTATTTCCTATTGTTTTCTAATGCAGTTAAGTTGTGAATAATCCGTCGAAACCTTTGAATATTACACTGTCGTCCAAAATGTACTCGATTTGTTAATAGTACAATGACGATTTCCTGCTCATCTGACACCCAAATGGAAGTCCCAGTAAATCCAGTATGACCAAAACCATCTTGTAAATATTGCCCTGAAAAAGTAGGATTACTATACAATTGCCATCCTAATCCGCGCTGTTCGTCATGAATGCTCGTATAAGATTGTTTACTAATTCGTTTCGTTTTCTCTGAAAGGATAGAAGATTGCCCCTCCATTAATGCTTGTGCATAACGTGCCAAATCTTTAGCCGTTGAAAAGAGTCCCGCATGACCGCTCACTCCACCAAAATAATTGGCATTTTCATCATGAACATCCCCCCATTGGAAATCTTGTAAACTATCGCGATATTCAGTTGCCGCTATTTGCGACTGTAAACTAGGGGGTGGGTTGAAAAGTGTTTGCTCCATTTGTAATGGAAGAAAAATATTTTTCTCTGCAAAGATATGAAGTGGATCACCACTAACTTTTTCTACTAGCTTACCAAGCAAAATATAATTCACATCACTGTAAATCACTTCTGAATCTATTGCTTTTCTATTTTGTATTTGAGCAATTACTTCTAACGGGCTTTTTTGTTTATGTGGCTCTAAATAAAACTTCACTTCTGGTTGAATGCCGCTCATATGTGTCAGTAAATGTTTAATCGTCACTTCTTCGTGATATCTTTTTAATTCCGAAAAATAGTAAGCGATTGAATCATCCAAATCGAGTAACCCTTGTTCTAGTAGTAATAAAATTGCAGGAGTTGTAGCGACCACTTTTGTTAATGAAGCAACGTCAAATAATGTATTTTCCTTCATTAAAATATCTTTTTTTACATGTGCCTTGCCAAAAGCTTTATTTAGTAAAATATCCTTTTTATTTGCAATACAAAGAACTGCGCCTGGCAATAAATTTTGTTCAATGGATTGTTCAATAAATCGTTGGACTGCTTGGAACTCCATATGATTCCTCCTATTTGATGGCACCTTCTGTCATGCCCTTAACAATGGAACGTTGGAAAATCGTGTAGAATATAATTACTGGAATAACCGCGATACATAAGCCTGCAAATAATACGCCCCACGCACTTTCATATTGGGCTTTTGTTTTTAATAAGTTCATCGCTACCCCTAGTGTATTTTTGCTTTCTGTTTGTAATATGATTAAAGCCATGAAAAACTCATTCCAATAAGAAATGGCATTTAAAATTGTAACGGTCATAATCCCTGATTTGATTAAAGGTGTGACGATTTTAAACAAAATGCCATATGGACTCATCCCATCTACTGTTGCCGCTTCTTCAAGCTCCTTTGGGATATTACCAATAAAACTCATTAATATAAAAATAGTAAATGGGACATGTGAAATTGCGTATACAAGGGATAATGCCCATAAATTATCAAGTAAATTGAGCTTCATTAATAAGAAGAAGAGGGGAATCCATCCTAAAACGGACGGAATCATCATCGAAGCTAAATAAACATTCAATAGCACATCGCCAATTTTTGAGCGGATTCGTTCTAATGCGTATGCCGTCGGGATCGAAAGTAATAATGTTAATACTGAACCTAAAACGGTAACGAAAAAACTATTTAAAAAGGCACGACCAATATTAAAGTCATTCCATGCACGTTCAAAGTTTGAAAAGTTAAAGGTTTTCGGGAGTGCCCATGGAGAAGAGAATATTTCAGCATTCGTTTTAAATGCTCCCATAAACATCCAAACTAGTGGGAGAATTACAATCATAGCCCATAGTAAAAGCGGAATTCGTACAAGTATTTGTGAAAAAGCTTTCATCATAATCCTCCTTTTAATATTCTACTTTTTCTTTTTTCAAAATAAATTGTGAAATTAATACGGTAGCGAGTGACACGACTAAAATTAATACGCCGATTGCCGCGCCATAGCCAAATTGGAAGTCCTCAAATGCGCGTTGGTATAAGTACGAGCCCATTACTTCTGACGCACTCCCTGGTCCACCGCCCGTCATTACCTGTACTAATACGAAAGAGCCGTTTAATGATGTAATAATTATATATAAAATCGAAGTTTTAATTTGAGGCCAAACTAAAGGTACGGTTATTTGCCAAAATTGTTGCCATTCTGAAGCACCATCTATTTCCGCTGCTTCATATAAGCTTTTAGGAACATTAGAAATGCCCCCCATAAGCAATAGCATGAATAGTCCAATTCCCGCCCAAATCGCAGGAATAGCAATACTCGGTAGAACCCAAGTCATATCTCCTAGCCAAGGACGAGCCCATTCGGTTAATCCAATTTTTGTTAAAAAGCTGTTTACAATTCCGATACTTGGATCATATATAAATTGCCATAAAATTCCGATAACTACAACAGACATAATGTTCGGAAAGAAAAATACGATACGATAAAACGGTGCTTCTTTAATACGTAGTTGTGTTAACGCTACAGCAAAAAATAAAGAGAGAGTCATAATCCCAAAAATTTTTACAAATACGAAGAAGAAGTCATTAAATATTGCCTTTTTTATAACTGAATCATTCCAAAGTTTCACGTAATTTTCTAGACCAATAAATGTTTTTACCGAGCTAGTGCCTGACCATTCAAAAAAGGAATAATATAAGCCACCGAGCATCGGGTACACGGTAAATACTAGAAATAAAAAAAATGTTGGAAGTAAACAAAAGGCTAAAAATAAGTAATGTTTTTTTGATGTAAGAGCCAATTTACTCCTTCCTCCTCTCATTTGAGTCTAAATAGAAGGAAAGGGTTGCTAGAAAGATATTTTTCCAGTCAACCCGATTCCCTTCATTATCAATTACACCTCAGCGTAATTCCATACAGATTTTTCCGGTTCGTTCGAAAAGTTCCTCTTGAACAAAGATAAATAATTTCATTACATATGCATTTCGTTATTTTCGTAATTCTTGTGCTTTTTTCGTCATTATATCTACAAATTGCTCGGCTGTTTTCTTCCCTAATAAAACTTCTACAAGTTGTAGTTTAATTTCATTAGTAATTTCTACAGCAATTTTTTGCTCGTCTGCGTTCGGTGTGTGACGTTGATAAATTTTTACAGCGCTTGGGTTATTGATCATGTCATTAATACCTGTTAAGAACTTCGGCACATTTGTATTCCCAGAAAGATCTACACTTTTCAAGTTCATAATCGCTCCTGTTGATGCTGCAAAATCTTGTGCGTACTGTTCTGTGAAAATAAACTCAAGGAATGCTTTTGCTGCTTCCGGATTTTTTGCTTTTTCAGCAACCGCAATTGTACGAATATCTGGTACTAATGCTAACGGCTCTCCCGGATCATTCATTGGTGTTGGCGTGAACCCAAATTGGAATTCACTTGGTGTGTCATTTTTCATTTCGTTCGGTAACCAGAAACCTACTGGAATATATGCGTTTTTATGAAGTAAGAAATTCATTTGTGATTGCGTATGGTTATATGCGGCAAATCCAGAATCTACTACTTTAGCATCTACCATTTTTTGAACCTTTTTCATAACTTTTAAAACTTCTGGCCTTTGCCATGCTTCTACTACACCATTTCTTAAATCATTTAAAAATTCTTCTCCACCTGCTGCTGCAAAGGCTGGATTTAATACACCACGTTCAAAGTATTGCGGATGTTGACCAGTCGTAATAAATGGTGAAATACCAGTATCTGCTTTAATTTGCTCCATTGAACTTAACCAAGTGTCAAAGTCTGTAGGAGATTGCCAATTATTATCTTCAAACCATTTTGAGTCATACCAAATTCCCCATGTATCAAATACAAGTGGTAAGGAATAAATTTTCCCCCCATCAATTTCTTCAGCTGGTACAATGAAACTTTCCAATAATGGAGTTCCATTTTCCATCTTTAAATCTTTTACAAAACTACTAATGTCCATTAATTGGCCTTCTGCAATCATTTGCGTTTCATTTGCACCGGCTCCATCAATATAAACAACGTCTGGTGGATTATTTGAAATCCAACGAGTATTCATTTCTGTATTAATATTCGGTCCAGCATGTTCAACTATTTCTAAATTCGGGTTCTCTTTTTTGAAATCGCCAATTACTTGTTTCCACCATTCGTCTCCGTAACCACCTACGAAATATTGAATTTCTAATTTACCTGATAATCCTTCTTCTTTTGCTGTTTCCGTTGTTGCACTAGTTGTTACGGTACTGTCACTTTCTTTTTCAGATGCTACGTCCTCTTTCTTTGTATCTTCTGAACAAGCTACTAACAACATCAACAATCCTACTAATGCAAACAATAACCAAAATTGCTTCAACCCTTTTTTGTGATTCATTAGTAAACACCCCTTATTGATATTTATGTAAACTACTAAAAAAATAGTTTCCACCGTTGATTATCGAGAATAAGTTGTTATTGTTTTTCGCGTACTGTCTAACACTTCAATTGATTTATCAAAATTTAAGGTTGCTACCCCAGTAAATAAAATATGGGAACCCCCACTGATTGAAGATTCACTTTATTTGTAATTGTAATTATGTTTTGTGGAAATTCAGAAAATAAGGAGTTTTATTACATATTAGTATGATTAACTCTTCATTATGTCCGTTTTTGGATATTTCGATAATGAGGAGGGGGCACTCTACTGATGTTTTATTTAATTTTGCTAATTTAGATTTTTTTATTGGTGGTGACGAATATACAGTACGCATTATAAGGAGACTTACATATGAGGTTGCGAAGAGGGCACGGAAAAACTTCCGATTTTTAAAGACTGAGTAGATTTTTAAATGAAAATAAGGCGCTTTCTGAACAGAATGCGCCTTATTTTCGCTTCAGAGAATGGGGGAAATTGCATTTCGAAATTATGAAATCCCTGAGCAAATACTTACTATATACCCTGACAATAGTAACGATTCGCCCGTGGAAGGTTAATTTTCGCCCATGGGAACATGCTTTTCGCTCATGGGAACCCACTTTTCGCCCGTGGCAACCAACTTTTCGCCCATGGGAACATCAATTCCACTGAGCGATCGCTTTTTTCACGAGGCGACTCGACTCCAGGCGTGGCCTGGGGAAGTATTGGAACGAATACTAAAAACGTCACATCATGTGCCAGCGTATTCGTGAATAATATCGTGTTGGCCACAGCCATAGCGGAAATCAACGTATTCGAATGTTTTCGTTTCCAATAAGAGGTAAATCAACATACTTGCTAAAATATTTATCTAATGACCTGAGAGATATAATGGCTTTTAAGAAAATTTCAACCTCTGCACAACTATTGCGTTATATTAGGCTACTTTTTAAAGCGTAACATATTCCAAAAGCCGATATCCTCAAAGCCTAAACGTTTATAAATCGCACCTGCTTTAGGGTTGTCGTAAAATAAGCAAAGCGATTTACCTTCATCTAATAGTTCGCCGCATAGCTTCTGCATACATTTCGTCGCATAGCCTTTTTGTTTGAAGCCTTCACGTGTAGCGACGGCAATAACCATTGCCGATACACTATTTTCTGCAGTAGTTGAAGCTGATGACGCCATGATATCACCTTCACGCATAAAGTATGTACGTCCTGTTTTATTTTCTTCTGCGCGGATTTTTCCAGCAGCTGATATATTGCTACCTTCAAATTCAGGAATCGTTAACATGAGCTCTACATTTTCATCAATAGTATCAAGTGTTAAACGTTCAACATTTTGTAATTCCGACCCGTCGTAAATAGGCTGCAACTTTGTACATTTTGCATAATAAAGCTCCTGTTTTTTGTTAAGAGGTTTCTGAATTAGCGGCTCTAGTAAATCTGTAAATTGCTTTAAGCCGGACATTTCAGTAGCGTATTCATCTGCATTAATAATATCAGCAAAGGCTTGTACGTCAAATGAACCTTGAGCGTATGGAATATAGTTTGCTTCATACTTTAGTAATACCGCGATAAGTTGCTCGTCTTCAAACTGTCCCCAAATTTTTTGGAACGGCTTGTCATAACCGAAAGCCTCAATATCCCCAATAATAAATAAGTTTTCAGCAGGTTGCTGTTGCACAAGTGCCATACATACTTCATGGTCATCTGCAGTTAGTAGTCGAATCATGTAAACCCTCCTTGAAAGTAAATTAGTAGAATGATATAGCTAATCCTCTGTATTGTCAATAGATGGTAAAATAAAAAAGCCCTTTTGACTTTTTCAAATCAAAAGGGCTCAAAATAAATTAAAAAATGCTAGCTAATCGTTTAATTCCTTCTTCAATCATTTCTGGTGTAGAGTTTGTGTAGTTTAAACGCATCGTACTTACACCTTTAGGATCTGTATAGAATGGATCACCCGGTACGAACGCGACATTTTTATCCATCGCTTTTTGGAATACATCAAGCGCAGATTGGCCGTTATTCAGTGTAGCCCAAATGAACATTCCACCTTGAGGTTTTGTGTATGATACATGGGCAGGGAAATACTTTTCCATTGCTTGTAACATTGCATCTGATTGTGTTTTATATAGGTCAATAATTTTTTCAACGTGTTTGTCAAAATCATTATTTGCTAAATAATCATAAATGACATACTGTGCAAAAATATTTGTGTGTAAATCTGTCGCTTGTTTCGCTGTTTCAATATGTGTAAGCAACTCTTTGTTTTTTGTAATAACGAAACCTAAACGCATACCTGGTGTTACTGTTTTAGAGAATGATCCTAGTAAAACACTATTCTCTAATTTTCCAGCGCCGATATATGGTAAGTCCTCACCTTCAAAACGCAACTCGCCGTATGGATCATCCTCGATTAATACAACATCATGGCGTGACACAAGCTCATAAACTTGCTTACGTTTTTCAAGGGAATACGTTAAACCAGTTGGATTTTGAAAGTTTGGCACTGTATAAATCATTTTAACATTTGGTTGTTGTAGTGCTTTTTCTAGTTCTTCCAGGTTAATGCCATCCTCTTCTAAAGTGACAGGGTAAAACGTTGGCTCCGATAAAGTAAACGCTTGGATAGCGCCTAAATAGCCTGGTTTTTCAATGATAATTCCATCGCCTTTATTTACTAAAACTTTTGCTAGTAATTCTAGCGCTTGCTGAGAGCCTGTTGTTAATAAAATATCATCGGGACTAATATCCAGACCGTGTTTGCGGTTATATTTATCCGCAATGTATTGACGTAAAGGTAAATAACCTTGTGTGGAAGAGTATTGAAATAATTTCGCTCCATGCTCTTTCATTGCGCGATCGATTGACGTTTGGATAGCATCTAGCGGGAATGAAATTGGATTTGGTAGTCCTCCAGCAAATGAAATAACATCCGAAGCATCCGTAACTTTTAATATATTACGAATGAATGAAGATGGTGTGTTTAAAATTCTGTCTGAATATTGCATAAAATTAATCGTCCCTTTTTCTGATTTTTTAAAAATTATAGCATTGTCATACAACACATACAATACAACACGTGTATGTCAGTCAAATATTGTACAGATGCAGTATTTTTAAAAGCAACCGAGCAAATATTTAGCACTTCTATTCTATAACAAATGCTGAAACTCTACTATAATAAATATGATAGGGAGTGATAAAGTGGGTAGTATTGTATGTATTGGTGAAATGTTAATTGATTTCTTTTGTAAAGATATCGATTCTACGTTGACAGATGGTGTCCAATTTGAAAAGCAGGCTGGAGGAGCACCAGCAAATGTATGTGCTACAATCGCAAAGCTAGGTGGGCAAGCTATATTTATTGGTAAAGTAGGCGCAGATCCTTTCGGCGATTTTTTACAGCAAACGTTAGAAAACGCTAATGTAAATACGTCGATGCTCGTACGCGACAGGAATACACCAACAACACTTGCCTTTGTATCTTTAAAAGCAGATGGAGCACGTGATTTTGTTTTTCACCGTGGGGCAGATGCAACATTAAGAACGGATGATATTGACTTAAAATTATTAAAGGACGCTACTATCGTACATTTTGGTTCTGCGACAGCTTTACTTGATGGCGCGTTTTATGATACATATATGACTTTCATGAAGAAAATGAAAGCTGAAGGGAAATTTATTTCATTTGACCCAAATTTCCGGGCAGATTTATGGCGTGGAAGTAAAGCAGTTTTTATTGAACGGGCAAAGCAATGTATTGCAATAGCTGATTTTGTTAAGGTGAGTGATGAGGAACTGTCCTTATTTGGTGACACATCAACTATTCATTCGCTCGGAGCACAAGTTGTAGCGGTGACATTAGGTAAAGAAGGAACACTACTCTCAACAAACAGTAGACAACAAACCGTATCTAGCATTTCAATACATGCAGTTGACTCGACGGGGGCAGGAGATGCATTCGTCGGTGCAATGCTATATCAGCTAGCTCAAAGTGAGGACCGCTCATGGCAGCGCTGGCTTGATATAACGACCTTTAGTAATGCAGTTGGTGCATTCGTTTGTCGGCAAATTGGAGCAATCTCTGCTTTACCAACATTACAGCAAGTAAATGAATTTTTGAAAGAAGGAAATTAACATGACAGTATCTATAATTTTAGGTGCAAGCTTAGCGATGTTAGCCGTTATACTTGGTGCATTTGGTGCACATGCTTTAAAGGATAAATTTGCAGAACCAAAATATGTGAAAAACTGGGAAACTGCTGTCCAATATCACATGTATCATGCACTTGGCTTACTAATCATCGGTATTCTATCAATGGAATCATTGCTAGGAGCAAGCTCACTTTTACAATGGGCCAGCTATTTAATGTTTGGTGGCATCGTATTTTTTTCAGGGAGCTTATATGTTCTGTCAGTAACAGGCATAAAAAAGCTCGGAGCAATTACACCAATTGGGGGATTATTATTTATTGTGGCATGGATGTGTGTTATTGTTGCGATCATTTAGAAGTCAATGTATATAGCGATATGTTTAAGCCAGTTAGGAAATGATGAACTATTTCCTAACTGGCTTTTTTGTTGTAAGTAACTATTAAAATGAACAAATCTAGCGTGCTTATTTATTGTTACTTTCAGCTTTAGATTGTATTGATTTCCGATAAGGCTGAAACCAACACAATGTTGCTCAACATTGCTTTGCGCTGACGCTTCACTTTCGCGCAGATAAATTGCTACATGATGGAATGCTTTTAGTAATCACTTGGAAAGTGTCTTTTATCAATTATTCTACTAGATAAATCGCGCTTACAACCTACGAATATTGGTATAATTAACATGTTGTGTATGTCGTGTTAGAGAAAGTGGATAATAATTCGTACTTATATACTGATTAATATACTAAGGGGGAAGAAATGGATAATGAAGAGAGTAGATGTTGTCTATGTGCTTTTATTTGATAGCGATGAAGAGAATATATTGATGGTAAAAAACAAAGGAAGTCACTCCTCTTATTATACACTTCCGGGTGGGGCGGTAGAAAATGGAGAAACTCTAGAAGAGGCAGCTATCCGTGAAGTTAATGAAGAAACAGGGTTAAACGTTGAATTAGAGGGAGTTTTTGCAGTAAGTGAGGCATTTTTTGAAGATCGAGGGCATCACGCAATATTTTTTACTTTTAAAGGCAGAATTGTTGATGGTGAAATAAAAATATCGTTTCCAGATGAAATTGAAGAGATTACGTGGATGGATGCTAAAATAGCAGAAAGGTATGCATATATACCAACTGAAGCAAAGGATTTAATAAACAGTAAATCCATTATTCCATACATTCTTCGTGGGAATGTAGTTCATAAACCTTGAATTTTATTAAACAGGGCACTTTAATGTTTTAAAAAAGTAATGAATGAGGGGGAGTAGGTTGAAAAAAATAATACTATTTTTTTCTCTATTAGCTGTTTTGATAGTTTCTTCGGGTTGTTTGAATGAGGTGGTTGGGCAAAAAATAACTGTGCAGAAACGAACTGGTGAAGAAAATTTTTTTGAAGACTTCAAAGAGGTGAATCAAAAAAAACAGGTGGAAAAAGCGATAGCTATAGTTAAAAATGCTAATTGGGAAAATGCAAAAGTAGAAATGGCACGCTATGCCGACTACCAATTTCAATTTCCATTTAAGAACAGTAGCGAGAACAAAATAGCCTCTTATTTACTTTGGATTAGCCCAAATGGTGAAAATTTAGAAATTGTTATGGATAGCTTTAAATATGCTAAATTAACAAAGCAAGATTCTGCAAATCTATATAAAATTTTAACAGGAGAAGAATTAATAAAATAGCTCCCTGTCTTGTACACTCTTCAACAGGTGCTTGAGTAGAAGATTAAGGCTGTCATTTTAGCAGGTTCTGTTTTGAGGTTTAAAAATGTAATTAATACCTTGAAATCACATATGTCAGCGCATTTGATACAGAAATTTATCGCACATTAACGGGCAGTAACCCTACTTCAAGAAGTTGAGTGAAACTAAAATTTCTAAGTGGGGGATCAACTGCCCGTAAAAGCTCTTCCTTTTCATACCACTTTTTTATTCCGAACGTAAACTTTATTCAAATTCACCACATACATCGTATCTTTTTCTAACTTTCGAAAGAATTTCTCCTGTAATTAAAGGTCATAATAAAAACAAAGCTAAAAAAATTATTATGGATGTGATTCTTTGTATATTAAATACTTGCCAAATATTTTATCCGCTTTCAATTTATCACTTGGCCTTTTCTCAATTTTATTAACATTCAATAAAGAATATGCTCTAGCTGCTATGATGATTTTAATTGCTGCAGTTATTGATAGGTACGATGGAAGAATTGCAAGGTTTTTTAATGTATCTAGTGAGTTAGGGAAGGAACTAGACTCTCTATCGGATTTAACCTCCTTTGGTATTGCTCCAGCCATTTTAATTTGTATAAAATTTGATTTTTTTAATAATGGTTCATTAGGTGAATTAGGAATTGTCATAGTATTTTTGTATGTAATTTCTGGTTCGTTTAGGCTTGCCAATTATAATATCAATGAATTTGAAGGTTATTTTACAGGTGTTCCGATAACTGTCGCCGGATCGATCCTCACATTTTTTACTATATTTAATTTTAATGCCCAGATATTAATAGCGATTATTTTATTAATGCTTTTTGCATATCTTATGGTGTCTAAAATCCAGTTAAAAAAGTTTTAAAATGGCAAACGATTTTCCAATAGTGAATTAACAAAAATAATTCCGTAAACAAAAAAGCTGTCCTGTAAGTGAATTACAGGCAGCTTTTAATAAATTTCTCCTTAATGTTCCTATGTTGTTCCTGCAAAATGCTACTGTTTTGAGAACTGGGGGTACATTGATTCTCAATTTACTTCGAACTTCGTGCATTACGCTCCCATATTAGAAGCGACGGGTATGGGTCAAATGCCCATTCATTGCGACCGTCATATTTATACATACCGTAGTGCAGATGTGGTGGGAATTTCCCTGATGTTCCTTCTTTACCGTAGCCTGAGCTTCCAACATACCCAAGTATGTCGCCAGGTTCTACGATATCCCCTATAGCAACGTCCTCATTATAAGATCCAAGATGGGCATAATAATGATATGTGTTTTGGATGTCACGAATGCCGATGCGCCAACCGCCAAATTCGTTCCAACCTTTTACTTCTACTACACCGTAGGAAGTGGAGTGAATCGGTGTACCGTAGCCCGCAAAAAGGTCTGTACCTTCATGACTCCTTCTGCCACCCCAACCTCGATTTGCACCCCAAGTACTTCTATAACTATAATTTGATCGAATTGGGACAGGGAATGCGCGTTTTTGGAGAGCAACTGTATTATATTTTTCATAAATCTTTGCAATGATCAATATTTGGCTAACTGTTTTTTCATCATAATAATATTGCCATAGTGCTAATTTAAACTCGTCATATGACGTACCAAATTTGCTCAAATAGCTTGCCATAGAAAATAAAATATCAGCATCATCTTGCGCATTTGCTATGCCGTCGTTATTTCCATCGAGACCGAAACCACCAAAATAACTAATCGTTGATGGTGTAGTGTCTTGCCCAATTGGATTAAATGGTCCCGACCAAAATTCATCTGAAAATTGAATCGCAACAACGCTATCTCGTTTCGGAATGTCTTTGCGAACAGCCTGTATATTACGCTCATACTGGTCGATTGCAGCAAGAAAATACCAAGGGACTATTACATTTTCAAATTGGTAATAATGCGTCATACGCTGCTCGTAAATCTCTTCCTGTGAAAGTGTTTCTTGCGCATAGCTTGGAGTAATGTAAAATAAACCCCAAAGTAAAACGCAATATAATGGGATCATAACGCGATTCAAAAATCAAACCTCCTTTCATCACTACATAGAATAACCCGAATTATTTATTCCATGAGTGAAAAAGGAGGGAAATAATGTTTCACTATTTGTCGTTTTTCGGTAATTTGAAATGGGGGAATAAACTGTATTGAACACGTTATTAGTGGGCAAAGCCGATTCCTGCACTATGTATGTTGAGCGACAAATGAATGATGAAAAATACAATTTGTTTATTAGGCTCTGTTTAACTTGATTGTTGATTATATTATAAAAGAAGCGTATTCGCTATTTTCAGTCGAATACGCTTCTACTACCTTACTAACATCTTTCACAAAATACACTGTTAGCAGTTCTTGCAATTGCATTATCAAATCTCGATACTAACATATCTTTTTCAGAAGGCATTGTTATATTTGCAATGAATCTTGTCTCATATGCGAGACAGCCACCTTTTCAAGTAGATTGGCTATTCAGCCAGCGTTAAAAGCGCTTTTAACTTTTCATTCAATACTTTCGCTTGCATCAGTGCTTGCACATCTTTCATAATTGTGCCTGGCTTGCGTGCTTCTCCGATAATATAGGAGTAAAATTCCATATCAAAAAAGTCGAACGTGTATTGGCATTGTTGGATAAGCGGTAGCCCTTTAACTCTTGGATGATCACCTCCAACTGCGATAACAATGCCTTTCATCGATTTCATATGTTCCATAACATGCGGATAGCGTTCATCACGAATAGCATGACTAAAACGGTCAATCGTATTTTTCATAGTACCTGACATACTGTACCAATAAATAGGTGTAGCAAGTACGAGCACATCACTTTCTAAAATAGCCTCAAGCACTTGGGTATAATCGTCATCAACTGGATGGAAACCTTCTGGTGTATGGCGTAAATCTTCAATAGGGCAAATGTCTAAATCTTTTAAATAAATTGTTTCGTACTCTAATCCTTCTAAAGCGAGGTGAGCCAACTTTTCACTGTTGCCCTCATTTCTAGTGCTACCTACTAACATCAAAATTTTCATTAGCATTGCTCCTCTCTTACACATAGTATATGAAATCAAGTCTAATCGGAAAAGCTGAATATTTCGATAATAACGATCGAATAAATGAATTAAGGAGAGCGATTATGGAAATTAAACAGTTAAAAACATTTTTAATAGCGGCAGAGACGTTGAATTTCACGCAAACAGCAAAAATGTTAGATTATGCTCAGTCTAGTATTACGGCACAAATTAAAGCGCTCGAAGAAGAATTAGGCACACCGTTGTTCGAGCGGCTAGGTAAGCGTATCGTATTAACGGAAACAGGCAAGCACTTAGTAGAATATGCTCGAAAAATGTTAGCTATTGAAGATGAGTTGAAACAGAAACTAGTCGAACCGCAGCGTGTCCTGCGTATTGGTGCTCAGGAAAGCCAATGTACGTATCGTTTTCCGCCCATTTTAAAGCGTTTTAAAGAACAATATCCAGCGGTAGAATTAATTTTCAAACCGGTTCATACAAAAGAAGTGGCGAGGGAAATGCTTCACTCTGGTGAACTTGATGTTGCGTTTGTAACGGATATTGATGATTTAATTCCAATGATGAATAAAGAAGAATTAGTACAAGAAGAGCTTGTGCTAGTCGCAGTACCGTCCCACCCTTTAATGCAAGCACCTACAACGGGTTTAGAGCAATTAATTAATGAACCGTTATTATTAACGGAGCAGGGTTGTTCTTATCGCACACAATTTGAACAGCAACTACAAATACTAAGTATAAAACCGAAGCAAGTTATCGAATTTTCAAGTATTGAAGCGATTAAGCAATGTGCTATCGCTGGTTTAGGAATATCATTATTACCAAAAATGGTTGTTGCAAACGAATTACATAATGGGCAACTAATGCAGCTTAATGTATCATTAAACATGTCTCCGATTTTCACATCGATTACATGGCATAAAAATAAATCTTTACCCAATTATTTAATAGATTTTATCTCCATTGCGAATGAAGAATATGGAAAAATAGATTGAATGAATATTTGTTTGAATGTATTATTATTCCTAAATTGATAAAAGGAATGAGATTATGGAAATTATACATTCAAATGATGCACTAGCGATTCGTCATGTAATGTTACAGGCATTTAGTGAATATGCAGATGATCCACAACCGTCTAGTGCATTGTATGAAACTGAACAAACAATTACATTAGATTTACAAAGAGGTGCGCGTGCATTTTTAGGGAAGATTGATGGTCAACCTGTCGCAATGGTTCGATTTACAGTAAACGAATCTTATTTATATTTTTACCGATTATCCGTTGTACCAAACCATCAAGGGAAAGGACTAGCAAAAAAATTGCTTGCTACCTTAGAGGACTATGCACAACGGAATAATCTTTCAGAAATTCAATGTAAAGTTCGAGCGAGCGTACCGAAAAATATTGATTTATATGAATCAGTAGGATATGAAATAATTGCGAATGAGCAATCAACAAATCCACTTGGTATGACTATGAATGTTGTAACAATGAAGAAAACAATAAATTAAAAGGTTTACATATATGACAAAGCTACTTCAATATTTTCATCCACTAGTTTGGATTATTTTATGTGGAACGATTTTCACTAGAATTGCTAGTTTTATGACAATGCCATTTTTAGCGATTTATTTGCAAAAAGAACTTGGTGCATCCCCGCTTTTAATTGGATTAACGCTTGGGGTTGCGCCACTATGTGCAACATTTGGAGGCTTTATCGGCGGGTATTTAACAGATAAGTTTGGGCGAAAAAGCGTCATTATTACAACTGTTTTTGTGTGGAGCGCGGTATTTATTGGCTTTGCTGTCGCCACGATCGCGCCATTATTCGTACTATTAAATGCACTGAACGGATTATGTCGTTCTTTTTTTGAACCCGGTACACAGGCATTAATGATCGATTTTACGGAAGGTAATAAAAGACGCCGACTGTTTTCAGTTCGTTATACAGCGATCAATATTGCTGCAGTAATTGGCCCGCTAGTTGGTGTTATGATTTCGACATTATCCAGTGCAGTTGTACCCTTTATTATTACTGCTACAATGTATGCTTTATACGGCTTATTTTTAATCTTTTTGTTAAATAAATATGAAATGCGTCAAAAAATGCTAGCAGCAGGGCAAAGTATACAGCATATTTTCCGAGTTGTACTAGCTGATCGCAAATTGCTCCTGTTTTTAGCAGGGGGAATATTAATTAATGTTGGCTATTCGCAATTTGATTCTACTTTACCGCAGTATATACAACTGAATATTGCGGATGGAGTAAAGCTATTCTCGTTATTAATAGCCTTAAACGCAACAGTCGTATTGCTATTGCAATTGCCTATTAGCATGTTGACAGAAAAAATATCCATTATGAAATCTTTGACAATTGGTATTCTATTTTTCGCAGGAGGATTAATGTTATTTGGCTTGGCAGATTCCTATTGGTTGTTTATTGTCGCGATGATTATTTTTTCGACTGGTGAAATTTTTGCATTTCCAATGATGAATGCCATTATTGAAGAAATTGCACCGGAAACACAAAAAGCTACGTATTTAGGTGCTTCGCAATTTAAAAATATTGGTGGTTTTATTGGTCCAATGTTTGGGGGATGGCTACTTATTCATTTTGAGGCGCAGCTGTTTTTCGTAATTGGGTTTGCTGTACTGATGAGTGTGCCGTTTTATTATCGCGCTTTTAAATCATGAGAACGGGATGTCAATGCTACTGTAGCAGGGCACTGAAAAATTCGCTGTCTAACTAAACAGTAATAAAAATTATTGATTTATTTGTCAAAGCAATCGCGCTAGCGTACGAGACGCACAAGCCAGTAATACTGTCTTATACGACTCGTTTTTGCGCTTCATGCAAGGCGCGACTGCGAAAGTACTTTTCTTCTGAACCTATTGTTATAGAGTCTCTATTAAAGTAGGAATCGTATTTTCCATAGTTTGAAGGAAGTTTATTTATATTTGGCGGGTTTTACGTGCGGTATGTTCGCGCGGAATGAGACTACGAGCATTTTGTAGGCTCATACAGCACGTACCGCCACCCGCCGAATGATAATCATCTAAGAAAAGCAGTCCAAATGTTCATAAGGACTGCTTTTTTTCGTCTAAATATTTTCGAACTAAATAGCAAAACCAGCTGCAAACTGGGTCAGCTTGTAAGTTTGCAAGCATCCCCGCAACTATCGTTTTATGGGGATTGGTTTGCTCTAATTGCTCAAGTGTAATGGAGATCGAATCTAATATTAATTCATCATTTATATAGGAACGTAAAGTATCAGCCTCTTTTAAAATATCATTTTTCGTAATGGCAATCCTTTTGTCTTGTTGCAATGCATACATCTCTTTTGTGAAATATGGCTTCTTCATATGCTCAGCGAGAATATTTGTTTTTTCGACAAGACTAGTTGCTAATAAGTGTAAATCAAATTGATCACCCAATGATTTTTTGAAAAAATGTTGAACATATCCAGCAATTAATCCATTAACGACAATAATTAAATCATATATATGTTGTTCTGACTTTGGATATAATTGTAATAACATTGAATGTAATAATTGATTCATCATCATTTCATAATGGTTGATGATTTCTAAAATCGTTTCATTAACTGTTTGTGACTGTTCTTTCATAAAAACTATAGCTAAATCAAAATGTTGTTCCATTAAAAAAAATGATTGATAGTAGTAATGGTATAGTTTGTCCTCCGGGTCACTATTGTTATTGACTGTATGGTCAATTTGAGACGTTATTTTTTTCATGAAGTAATCTATTATAGAAACTATTAGTTCGTCTTTCGATTTAAACGATAAGTAAAAGGCTCCTTTTGAAATACCGCATGTATCTGTGATTTGCTGTACAGAAGTTGCATCTATGCCTTTTTCGGCAAAAAGTTGAATTGCTGTTTCCATAATAAGTTGCTTTTTCGACATAATTAAAAGCCGCCTTTCTGTTTGACAATTGACCGATTAGTCATTAGTATAAAATTTGTAAATTGATGTGTCAAGAAAGGTTAGGTGTGAGTGTGAAATCGTTAGTTAATTTCGTGTTGAAAAATAAGCTGGCCGTGTGGTTATTAACTATTATTGTTACTGTGTCAGGTATTTATTCAGGTACACGTATGAAAATGGAGTCTATCCCTGATATTTCGATACCTTATTTAATCGTAATGGGCGTTTATCCTGGGGCAACTCCTGAACAAGTAATGGATGATTTATCGATACCATATGAAAAAGCAATTGAAAGTTTAGAAGATGTAAAAGCAGTTTATTCGACTTCTTCGTCCAATATTTCGCAAGTACAAGTGGAATATGATTACGGCGTAGATATGGATGAGAAAAAACGTCAACTAGAATCAGCATTAGATAATATTAAACTACCTGATGGTGCTGGGGAACCTACGATTATGGCAATTAGCATGAATATGATGCCAGTAATCGCATTATCAGTAAGTAGTTCAACTGAAGATATTGTAGACCTAACATCTACAGTAGAAGATGTATTACTACCTAAAATTGAAAAAATTGAAGGGGTTGCTTCTGCGACAATAACAGGCCAGCATATTGAACAAGTATCGTTCAAGTATGATGAAGAAAAAATGGCTGCACTTGGCTTAACAGAGGAATCTGTTAAACAAATGATTCAAGCGAGTGATATGTCTTTATCCCTAGGATTATATGATTTTACTGTTGGTAAGCAAGCAGTATCTGTAGATGGTAAAGTCAAGTCTGTCGATGAATTAAAAGAATTATTAATTCCAGTCACACCTTCTGAAACACAGCCTTCACCATTCGTTCGTTTAGGCGATATCGCAACGATTGAAGTTGAAGGGAAAGTACAATCTGTTTCTCGTACTAACGGTGAAGATGCAATCGCAATTCAAATCGTCAAAGGTCAAGATGCCAATACTGTAACTGTTGTTGATGCAGTAAAAGATTTAATTGAAGAGCAAGAAAAAGCAATTGACGGTTTAATCGTAGATATATCGCTTGACCAAGGAAAACCAATTAAAGATTCGGTATTCACAATGATCGAAAAAGCGGTATTCGGTGGTGGGATTGCTGTATTAATTATTTTACTATTCTTACGTGATTTCAAATCGACAATTATTTCGATTATTTCTATTCCAGTTTCTATTTTTATGTCGTTACTTCTACTAAATTGGATGGATATTACGTTAAATATTATGACGCTCGGTGCGATTACCGTTGCGATAGGTCGGGTTATCGATGACTCCATTGTAGTGGTCGAAAATATATATCGACGTATTCATTTAAAAGAAGAAAAATTAACAGGTCGCGCACTTATTCGTGAAGCGACAATTGAAATGTTCAAACCAATCTTTTCTTCTACATTAGTAACGGTAGCAGTTTTCGCACCATTAATTTTTGTAGGTGGAATGGTTGGAGAGTTATTTATGCCATTCGCATTAACGATGACATTTGCTTTAGGAGCATCGTTAGCAGTAGCTATAACAATCGTTCCTGCACTTTCGCATTTCTTATTCCGTAAAAAACTATACGGTGAAAAGAAAGAAAGTCAGCATAAAGAAGTTGGCAACTTAGCAAGCTGGTATAAAGGTATATTAGAAAAAGCGTTAAATCATAAAATCATAACATCCGTTATTGCGATTGTAATGCTTGTCGGTTCTCTTGCCTTAACGCCACTTATTGGCTTTAGTTTCTTAGGCTCACAAGAAGAAAAGATGATGTATTTAACATATACACCAGCGACAGGTGAGTTAAAGGATGAAACAGCAGCAAATATCGAAGCTGTAGAAAAAGAATTATTAAAACGTGATGATATTGATATAGTTCAATTATCGATAAATGATCCAGACAATGTAGACCCTGCTGCAATGATGATGGGGGGCGCTGGGGGCGGTGCATTAATGTACCTTATCTTTGACCCAGACATGAAAGATTTCCCTGCGGCACGTGAAGAAGTAGAGCAATATGTAACTAACTTAGGTCAATCTGGAACTTGGAAATCACAAAATTTCGGGATGTCTATGTCATCTAATGAAGTAAGCTATACATTGTATAGTGAAGATTTAGATAAATTAGCAGATGCAGTTAAACAAGTAGAAGGTGCTTTGAAAGATATTGAAGGTTTAGAAGATGTAACTTCTGACTTTGAAGATGCGTATGTTGAACATGTACTGAAAGTCGATCAACAAAATGTGTTGCAATATGGCTTAACTACAGCTCAAATTGCCATGGCGCTTTCTGAATCGGCTGCAAAAGAAGTATTAACGACTGTCAAACATGATGGTAATGACATCGAGGTTGTTGTTAAACGTGACGCTAAAGCTGCCGCATTATCACTGGATGATGTGTTAGCGACAGAAATAAAAACAGCACTAGGTACAACAATGAAAATTGGTGACTTAGTAGAAGTTGAGGAAGGTACTACACTGAACTCATTATCGAGATCAAAAGGTGAGTACTTCACAACAGTGAAAGGTACAATTATAGACGATGATATTTCAAAAGCAACAACTGCAGCACAGAAAAAAATCGATGAATTAGATTTACCTAAAGGAGTAACAACAGGAGTAGCGGGTGTAGCTGCTGATATGGCAGAAACATTTACACAACTTGGTGTAGCAATGCTTGCGGCAATTGCGATCGTCTACTTCATCCTTGTTGTAACATTTGGTGAAGGTCTTGCACCATTTGCGATTCTATTCTCATTACCATTCACAGTTATTGGTTCATGGGTTGGACTATGGGCAACAGGTCAAACGATTTCGGTATCAGTTATGATGGGCCTACTCATGTTAATTGGTATCGTTGTAACGAATGCCATCGTTCTTGTAGACCGTATTATCCGTATGGAACGCAATGGTTTAGAAATGCGCGCTGCTATTTTAGAAGCAGGTGCAACTCGTTTACGTCCAATTTTAATGACAGCCATCGCTACAATTGGGGCTATGATTCCAATGGCTTTAGGTGGAGCAGGCGGAGGTTTAGTATCAAAAGACCTTGCAATTACAGTAATCGGCGGTTTAATGTCTTCAACATTATTAACATTAGTAGTAGTTCCAATCGTTTACGAAGTACTGTCTAAAATGTTTAAGAAAAACCGTAAAGATATGGAAGAAAACTAAAAAAACGTGCCTATCATTTCGGTAGGGTTCTAAAAAAGTCCATATAGTTTCATGTTTAGAGATATTCGGGGATTACTCTCCGAATATCTCTTTTTTTATTTGTGATGAGGTTGATTCGTTTGCATATTAAATAAATAACTTCTGGTATTAGATAAATATCTCAAGAAATTAGATAAATAATGCGGCTTTGTCCCTTTTTTAAATACTAGATTTGTGAAAATGAATACATAAAAGTACCTAAATATTTACAGAAAGTGCATTGCATTCCGTATGGGCAAGTGCTATCGTAAAAATCGAGGTGAAAGTCAATGAAACAGTTTGATTTAGCAATTATCGGAGCGGGTCCAGGTGGTTATGTAGCAGCTATCCACGCTGCGAAAAGTGGCTTGAAAGTTGCGTTAGTTGAAAAAGATAAAGTTGGTGGAGCGTGTTATAATGTCGGCTGTATCCCATCGAAAATTATGTTAGAGCATAGTAAGCTTGTACAAGAAATTCGACGGGGCACCGATTGGGGGATTACCGTACCAACAATTAATATTGATTTCCCTAAGCTGATGAAACGAAAAGATGCGGTAGTGGAACAATTATTAATAAATATTGAAGGGTTTATAGAACATACACAAATTACGATGTACCGCGGGGAAGCAAGTGTAACGGCGGAGCGAAAGATAATGGTTGGTGAGGAATCATTCACTGCGAAAAATGTTATTTTAGCAACTGGAAGCCGCCCATTTGTACCGCCGTTTAAAGGAATTGAAACAGCAAACTACTATACGACGGATACATTTTTTGATATTAAAGAACTTCCAAACGAACTAACGATTATAGGCGGAGGGGTTATTGCAATTGAAATGGCATTCGCATTAGCACCAATGGGCACGGAAGTAACCGTATTAAATCATAGTAAAGATATTTTACAAACAGAAGAGCCAGATGCACGCCCAATTATTAAAGAAAAGATGGCGCAACTTGGTATTAAGTTAGTAACGGAATTTACTTTTGAAGAAATTCGTGAGCATGAGATACAAACATCAATAGGTATATTCCAATACGAAAACCTATTGTTTGCAACAGGGCGTCGTCCAAACACGCAAATTGCCGAGGCGTTAGAGCTGGCGATGGACGGTCGATTAATTGCTGTGAATAACCATTATGAAACAAGTGTGCCGGGCATTTTTGCTATCGGTGATTTAGTTGGGGGCTTTCAGTTAGCTCATTCAGCGAGTGCAGAAGGTATCCATGCAGTTGATACGATTTTAGGTAAGCATCCTCGAGTCATTAATCAACAAGAAATTCCGCGTTGTGTATATACACATCCTGAAATTGCAACTTTTGGTATGCTAGAGCATGAAGCACCTGCTGATGCAATTGTGACGAAAATGTACTTACCGACAAATCCAAAAGCGCTTCTTGAAGGAAATATACAAGGCTTTATGAAATTTGTTGCTAGTCCAGAAGGAGATATTTACGGTGCTTGTGTAGTAGGGGATGGGGCTACAGAAATGATCAATGCAATGCTAGCTGCAAAAGTATCAGGCGGATCTGTGAAAGATTTAGCACGCATGATATTCCCACATCCAACAGTGAGCGAGCATATTGGAGACGCAGCTAGCGCGGTATTCGGTAAAGCAATACACTTAGCATAATAGATGAGGTTTAAATGATGACAGATGAATTAATTGCACTTGAAAAGCAAGTAGAGGACACTCTTTTTCGCTTAATGGAGCTTGAAGTAGAAGAAAACATTATTCAAATGGGCCAGCTGTTTGCAGAGCTTTTGGCCTCGTTGCAAGCTAATATGCTTATTAACTATAAACTAGAAGTACTTGTTGATACGGCAAGTTGTTTGCCAGAAACGCAGCTATTACTAGAAAGCTTGCTGGATGTGAAGCAACGTTATAGTAAACGCATGAGATTGCTTACTCACCGTGATATTTTGAAAGTCTGGTTACGGAAAAATAGCCAGTTTAAATCCGATTTTTTAACTAGAATGTTTTAATGAAAATCCATTATTGAAAAGACCGGTAATAATCGAATGTAATTTCAATATTTTTTTAGGAAAAGGTTACCTATTATTAAAGAGAAAATGAAGACTGGGCAACTCTGCATTAGTCCGGTCTTTTATTCATCTTCTTTTCTCCCCGGTACTAACATGGAGTGTATATCTAAAGTTAAATTAGGTTATTTTTTTCAATCTAGAGTTCAAAGTTACTTTAATTCTTTATACATCAGAATATGCGGACCTATAGGTGGATAATCAAAAACTTCACCGTGAGCATGAAAGCCTAATCTACTATAGTATTCTTGTACGTTTGTTCTACCTTTACACCATAAGAAATAAAAACCCTCGTCTTTAATTAAATTTTCTCCGTAATTTACAACCGCTCTTCCCGCTCCTATATTTCTATAATCTCCTAGAGTAGCCATTTGTCTTAAGCGATATTGTTTATCTATAGGGAAATCGGGATTTCTATCAACGATAAAGGATGCAACGCTTACTAGCATTCCTTGAAAAAATGCTCCAACATGAAATGCATAATCGTCATGATCCGTTTCATACATGGAATCTTCAAGAGTTTGATTAGGACGTAAAACAGTGTGTCTAATACTATAAGTCAGTTCAGGTTCGATTTTTCTAATTTCTAACATGCTCTTCTCTCCAATCTTTTTAATATCAATTTCTAAATAATTCTTCTAAAATCCTTCTAAGTACATATTTTTTTATTGAATCAGTATTGATGCGTGCTCTAATTTTTTAAAGTGAATTGATATAATATCGAAATGAAAATCAACTAGTAGTTGATAGCTGCGTTTGTCATATCTTTTTAGTTGATATACTATTATCTCCCTCCTAAATTATAATTAAGTTGGCCGGGATGTATGATGCGAATTTTCTGAACTCGCAAAAAAGTATATATTGTTAACAAATATTTCATTAGGTAAGTAATTTGTTTTGGAAACTAACACAATAAATTGAAAATTGGAGATGATGGATGTGATAGTAGTAACGACAGAACATATTGAAGGGTATAAAGTTGTCGATGTAAAAGGTCCTGTATTTGGGCTGATTGTAAGAAGTCGGGGGCTTGGTGGGGATATTATGGCAGGTTTAAAAGGATTAGTAGGAGGAGAAATTATGCAATATACTGCTATGCTTGAAGATTCCAGAAAAGAAGCTATAGATCGTATGATAAAAAATGCTCACCAAATGGGAGCGAATGCTATTATTATGATGCGATTCGATTCCGGGGAAATGGGTAGAAGCATGAGCGAAATTGTTGCATACGGAACAGCTGTTGTTTTGGAGAAGCTATAATGACGATTTGGGGCGGGATAAGTGTCTATATAATATTTCAAATTATTATTGCGATCATTTGCATCTTACTAGGATTTTTTATTTATGACAAACGATATAAACGCAATCAAGGAATAAAAGTCCCTAATGGTTTCCAGAAAACAGATGAAGTAAGTATTGACCCAGTTACAGGTGAAAAAATAAGAGTGTACTATAAACTAGAGACAGGAGAACGATTTTACAAAAAAGAAAAGTAGTTTTTAGTGCAATACTTTTTGTTTAAATATCTAAGTATCTCAGCTATGTAATTATTCAATAGCTTAATATTTTGTGGAATACACTTCAAGTGGTAAGAGTGAAGTGAAGTGAATTGTGGGAATAATTAATCTTTGATTGAAAGATTGCGAGTTAAGCGTTTTTATATTATATTGATTATAGGTGCCAAACCTAGTAAAGTTTCGACTTTACAACAAAAGCATCCATTAACGGCTCGGATTTGCCGGGAAGCTTTTGCTACAGAGCAGGGAGATGAGCCCCTGCTCGTTTTTTTTTTCATAATAACTATTCAGGCTTTCACAAAAGTAACTACTCTTTTGTGGAAGCCTTTTTTTTTTCTTATTTTTTAATAAACAAAAGGGGAGGAAACACATGACCTAGCAGGCATTTTTATGATAAAATTCGCATATTAGAAATGAACAGTGAGTTGATCATGATGGAAAGTCAAAAGTATGCAATTGTCGATTTGGAGACGACGGGACATTCTCCTGCAAATGGCGATCGGATGATTCAAATCGCAATTGTAGTGATGAGGGATTGGTGTATTGAAAAGACTTTTACATCCTTTATTCATCCAGGAAAGTCCATTCCTTTATTTATTCAAGATTTAACGAATATTACTGATACAGATGTAGCGGATGCTTTGCCATTTGAGGCGCATGCCGATTATATTTATGAGCTATTACAAGATGCGGTATTTGTTGCGCATAATACAGATTTTGACTTAGCGTTTTTGCAGGCAGAATTTAAAAGAGCTGGTTTACCGAAATGGCATGGCAAAAAAATTGATACGGTGGAGCTAGCGAAAATTTTATATCCAACATCACTTAGCTATAAACTTGGAGACTTAGCGCATGATTTGAATATTCCGCTCAAAAACGCACACCGCGCTGACGATGATGCGAAAGCAACTGCGCTATTACTAAAGGCATGTTGGGAAAAATTATTGCAGTTACCTCAAGTGACGCTCGAACAGTTGCATAAACGGTCATTTCGTTTGAAATCAGACATAGCGCAATTATTTTTCTCAGCTTTACACGAGAAAAGACAAACTGTATCACACGACGAAGATTATATAATTTATCAAAAAATTGCGATGAAGCGTTTCGAGAAGCGGAGTGCAACATATAAAAATGATGCGAAATATCCTAAAACACGAAAAGATAAAATGGAGCTACTGAAAAAGGCGGTGCCTAATTTTGAAGAACGTCCGTTGCAATTCCAAATGATGGATAAAATTTGGCATAGCTTACTAGACAAACAGGAAGTCGTAATTGAAGCATCTACAGGTATAGGCAAAACACTCTCATACTTATTACCTGCTTTTTATTATGCAAAAGAATCAGGTAGAAAAGTTGGAATTAGTACGTATACATCGCATTTATTAGATCAGTTATTAAACGAAGAAGTGACTAAGCTTGAAGCGATTACAGGTGAAAAAATTCATGTTGCGCTACTAAAGGGCATGCAAAATTATGTAGATGTAGAGCGCTTTGAAAAAATATTGAAAATGCAAGACGACTCGTATGACGAAACGCTTGCTATTATTCAAGTTCTTATTTGGCTTGTAAACACCGAAACGGGAGATTTAAATGAACTAAATGTGTCCGGTGGAGGTCAATTGTTTTTAGATAAAATTCGTAAAACGGTGCTTGAAACGAATATTCCATCTTATTTCGATTTTTATGAACGAGCTATATATAAAAGCAAGCATGCGGACCTAATTATTACGAACCATGCGATGCTACTTGCTGATTTAGTTCGACATGAGCAATTATTTAGTGAGATTGGTGGCTGGATTGTCGATGAAGCACATCAGTTTATTCAAGCGGCCGTTCAGCGCGATGAAAAAGTATTTTCATTTATGAACTGGAAATATTTATTTGGGCAAATTGGCTTGTACACAGATGAGCAACTCTTTTATCGTTTACAGCGTGTCGCATTGAAAAAGCATCGCGTATCAATGCAATTACTTCAACAAACAGAAAAGCGATTTATGCAAATGGTGACGCTATTTGACGAAGTAATGCAGTCATTTGTTGAAGCGCTGCAACCACATTTTAGAAATTCAAATAAGCATGAAATGAAGCAAACGATTTTCTTATCGGAAGTCGTAATTGATTATAAGCGTTTCGGGCAAGTTTCTGCTGCAATTCAAAATTGGATTGATTTAGCTGAGCAAGTACTACAAACGTTTCATGAACATACGGATGAAATTGCGCCTGAGCATCAATTTATTTTAGATGAATGGTTATATTGGATTCGTGAATTTAAAGTAAAAGTTGCAGAATGGGATGAAGTGTTTCTAATCCAGCATAATCATTATTCTGCATGGATTGAAGTCGATAAACGAAGCATTCCAGGTAGTGTGCAATTGTTTAAAAAACCGATTAATGTAACGACGGTTATTCAACAGTTATTTACACCTATTCGCGAGCGCGCCGCAGTCATTTGGACATCTGGAACATTAACTGTACCAAATAATGAGCGTTTTATTTCAGATCAGCTTGGCGTTAGTGCAGAGGTGCCTATCTATAAATTACAAGCACCAGCAAAATACTATGGTGGGGCAAAAGCTTTTGTTGTGACTGATATGCCCGAAATTCAGGTAGTATCACAAAATGATTATATTGAAGCGGTTGCACATGCGATTACACGTACTGTTCGTACAACGGAAGGGCGATGCTTCGTATTATTTACATCACAAGATATGCTGCGGAAAACAGTGGAACTGATACAAGAAAGTGAGCTATTAGAAGACTATATGTTGTTTGCACAAGGTGTGACAGCGGGAAGTCGAATGCGTCTACTAAAATCATTCCAAAAATTTAGTCAATCTGTCCTATTCGGAACAAATAGCTTTTGGGAAGGGGTCGACGTACCTGGTGATGGTCTTGCGTCAGTAATCGTCGTACGCTTACCGTTCTCTTCTCCAGATGAACCGACATTTAAAGCACGAGCGCAATATTTGCAATCAGAGGGGCGCAACCCATTTGCCGAATTATCGTTACCTGAAGCTATTTTACGTTTTAAGCAGGGCTTTGGACGGTTAATTCGTTCATCGCAAGATAAAGGTGTTTTAATCGTGTTAGATCGTCGAATTGATACTAAATCATACGGAAAAGAGTTTATTCGTGCATTACCGCCAATATCTGTTCAAAAACTACCTCTACAGCATATGGTACAAGCGCTTGGAACTTGGTATAATAACAAACATGAGTAAAGAAAGCAGGTTGACAACATGGAAAGTAAAGTCGAAGTATTATCAGTCGTAAAAGTAAACTATCAATCCGATTTATACAAGGTTGTAGATGCGCTAAATCGCACATTAAAGGACCAAGATTTAATGTTCGGTTTAGCATTGGATCGTGAAGATCAGGCCAAAGCTGTTTTCACAATCTACCGAACATAGGGTGATGTAATGAAAAACTGGATTATTTTTAGTACTGTCTTTCTCATCTCTTTGTCACTTGTTATTTCAGTTATAGTACTCTGGAAAGCCGATGCTCCATTCAATGGAATTGAAGAGCAAGCAGAACAACTAGCGCTTACGTCAAAGTCGCTTGCTATCGTTTCGGAGTCTTACACATACAATGGTAATAAGCCGTACGTTACTGTATTCGGGGTAGACGAATATGGTAAAGAAAAAGCAATTTTCGTTCCAATCAGCTTAGAAGAAAATTCGATTCAGGAAGTATTTTTGCAAGACGGTATTACTAAGGAACAGGCTTTATCGGTTTTAAGTAATGAGCCGTCTGTAAAAAAAATTCTTCATACAAAATTAGGCTTTGAAGAGCCCGGTGCAGTTTGGGAAATTACGTATTTAAACAATACCGACCAGCTCAACTATGTATATATATTGTTTGAAGACGGCGAATGGTGGAAACGCATTTTGAACTTATAGAGGAGTAGATCTCATTGAAACAATTATTAGCAAACCGTGTAAAAACTTTAACACCATCTTCAACTCTTGCAATTACTGCAAAAGCGAAAGAATTAAAAGAGCAGGGCATTGACGTAATTGGTTTAGGTGCTGGTGAACCAGACTTCAACACACCTCAAAATATTTTGGATGCTGCGATTGATTCTATGAATAAAGGCTTAACAAAGTACACACCAGCAGGGGGCTTACCTGTATTAAAGCAAGCGATTATTGACAAATTACAACGTGACAACGAACTTACATACAAAGCAAACGAAATTATCGTTGGTGTAGGGGCAAAGCATATACTTTACACATTGTTCCAAGTCATATTAAACGAAGGCGATGAAGTAATTATCCCAATTCCTTACTGGGTTTCATACCCAGAGCAAGTGAAATTAGCAGGTGGCGTACCTGTTTATGTAGAAGGTACACGTGAACAAGGCTATAAAATTACAGTAGATCAATTAGTGAATGCGATAACTGACAAAACGAAAGCAGTTATTATTAACTCACCATCAAATCCATCAGGTATGATTTATAGTCGCGAAGAACTTGAGGAAATAGCAAAAATTGCAGAAGAAAAAGATATTTTAATCGTTTCAGATGAAATTTATGAAAAGCTTGTATACAATGGTGTAGAACATTTTTCCATTGCACAGCTTTCTGAATCGATTAAAGCTCGTACAATCGTTGTGAACGGTGTAGCGAAATCTCACTCAATGACAGGCTGGCGTATCGGTTATGCAGCAGGTAATGCGGAGATTATAAATGCGATGACAGACTTAGCGTCTCACTCAACATCAAATGCAACAACAACTGCTCAATATGCAACAGTTGAAGCATATAACGGACCACAGACTGCTGTAGAAGAAATGCGTCAAGCATTCGAGTCTCGCTTAGAAAAAATTTATCCACAAGTTGCAGCAATCCCGGGCTTTAAAGTATTAAAGCCACAAGGTGCGTTTTACTTACTGCCAGACGTAGCAGAAGCAATTGAAAAAACAGGCTATGAAAACGTCGATGCATTTGCAGCAGCTCTTTTAACTGAAGCAAATGTTGCAGTAATCCCTGGCTCTGGCTTCGGTGCAGACACAACTATTCGCTTATCGTATGCGACATCATTAGAATTACTAGAAGAGGCAGTACGTCGTATTGACACATTTGTTAAATCAAAGTGGCAATAAGAACTACTCTCTAAAATTTGGAGGACAATATGAAGAAAATAATGATCAAAGATATGCCAAATCATATTGGTGAAACAGTAAAACTAGGCGCATGGCTTGCTAATAAACGTTCAAGCGGTAAAATTGCGTTTTTACAACTACGTGATGGCTCTGGTTTCGTACAAGGCGTTGTTGTAAAAGAAGAAGTAGGCGAAGACCTTTTTGCAGTTGCAAAAGGTATGACACAAGAAACATCGATGTATGTAATCGGCGAAGTAAAAGCAGATGAACGTTCAACATTTGGTTGCGAATTAAATGTAACGGGCATTGAAGTAATCCATGCTGCTACAGATTTCCCAATTACACCAAAAGAACACGGTACAGAGTTTTTAATGGATAACCGTCATCTTTGGTTACGTTCTCGTAAACAACACGCTATTATGAAAGTGCGTAACGAAATTATTCGTGCAACATACGAGTTCTTTAACAATAACGGCTTTACAAAAATGGACCCACCAATTTTAACTGGTTCAGCTCCTGAAGGTACTTCTGAACTATTTGCTACTAAGTATTTTGACGAAGATGCTTACCTATCACAGTCAGGTCAGCTTTATATGGAAGCGGCGGCTATGGCGTTAGGAAAAGTTTTCTCATTCGGTCCAACATTCCGTGCTGAAAAATCTAAAACACGTCGCCACTTAATCGAGTTTTGGATGATTGAGCCGGAAATGGCGTTTGTAGAACATGAAGAAAACTTAGAAGTACAAGAGCAGTATGTAGAGCATATCGTACAATCTGTATTAGCAAATTGTAAGCTTGATTTAGAGCGTTTAGGCCGCGATACTTCTAAATTAGAAAATATTCGCGCACCATTCCCACGTATTTCATATGATGATGCGATTAAATTCTTACATGAACAAGGATTTGACGATATTCAGTGGGGTGATGATTTCGGCGCACCACATGAAACAGCAATTGCGAACCATTACGACAAACCTGTATTCATTACGTGCTACCCAGTAGGAATTAAACCGTTCTACATGCAACCACACCCAGAGCGTGATGACGTTGTATTATGTGCGGACTTAATTGCTCCAGAAGGATACGGTGAAATCATTGGTGGTTCTGAACGTATTCATGACTATGATTTATTAAAATCTCGTCTTGAAGAGCATAACTTATCAATGGATGCATATGCTTGGTATTTAGAGTTACGTAAACAAGGTTCAGTTCCACACTCTGGCTTCGGTCTAGGTTTAGAACGTACAGTAGCATGGATTTCTGGTACAGAACATATTCGTGAAGCAATACCATTCCCACGTTTACTTAACCGTTTATATCCTTAATAATTATTTGTTTAGGCGTCCGAGTAATCGGGCGCCTAACGTTACTAAGAAGGGAGTCACGCCCAGATGAATAATTACAACCGACTCCGAACTTGGATAGAGCAGGGGAATGTGACAATTCCTCAGCTTTTTTTTCAGTTTTATAAGGAGCTCCACATTACTGACGATGAAGCTATTTTGCTTATGCATTTAATTGCGTTTCATGAAGAAGGAAATGATTTTCCGACACCATATGATTTAAAGGCGCGTACCCATTTTGCGGCTAACGATATCTCAATGAAACTTCAGCGATTACTGCAAAAAGGTTTTCTAGAAATTACGCAAGGTGTAGACGTAAACGGTAAAATTTTTGAAAAATATTCGATTTATCCATTATGGGATCGTATTTTAATGCTTCTGGAAACAAAGCAATTAGCCTCAACGGAAGCTGACCAGAAAAATGAAGAAGGCGAAATTTACTCGATGTTTGAGCAGGAATTTGGTCGTTTGCTGTCGCCAATAGAGCTTGAAACGATTGGTATGTGGATAGATAATGACCACCATTCACCCGCAATGATTAAAGAAGCATTAAAAGAAGCTGTTCTTGCTGGTAAAATCTCGTTGCGTTATATTGATCGTATTTTATTTGAGTGGAAAAAGAAAAATTTCACATCAGTGAAGCAAGTAGAACAACACTCTGAGCAGTTCCGAAAACGTACGATGACACAACACCAACACCAACACCAACCGACTAGTAAGCCAGCCCCGAAAGCAGCCTTTTATAACTGGCTTGAGGAAAGAGATTAAAGGAGACCATTATGTTAACAAAAAAGCAGTGGGAGCACTGTTTAGCGGAAATGGATCGTATGTTTCCAGATGCACATTGTGAATTAGTTCATGACAATCCTTTTGAATTAACGATTGCGACACTATTATCTGCACAATGTACAGATGTTCTCGTTAATAAAGTAACAAAAAATTTATTTCGAAAATATAAAACTCCAGAAGATTATTTAGCAGTTTCACTTGAAGAGTTGCAGGAGGATATTCGGTCAATTGGACTATATCGTAATAAAGCGAAAAACATCCAATTACTTTGCCAAAAGTTAATTAATGAATTCGACGGCGAAATACCTGCAAATCGTGAAGCTTTAGTAACATTACCAGGTGTAGGGCGAAAAACCGCAAATGTCGTTCTATCTGTTGCTTTCAACGTACCTGCAATGGCTGTCGATACTCATGTGGAGCGTATTTCGAAGCGCCTCGGTTTATGTCGCTGGAAAGATTCAGTACTTGAAGTAGAAGAAGCGATAATGAAAAAAACGCCAATTGAAAAATGGTCGAGAGCGCATCATCAAATGATTTTCTTTGGGCGCTATCATTGTAAAGCGCAAAATCCAGGCTGTCATGAATGCCCGTTGTTTGCCGATTGTCGTGAGGGGCAAAAGAGGATGAAAAAGGGGCTTGTTAAGCAATGATTGATGTAAAAAAAGAAGGTATTACTAAAGAAGTTGTTGATCAGTGGTACTCGGAGTGGGAAGTATTACGTGAACAGATTCATGTAGCCCATAATGCCAGAAATGGCGAAGCAAAAGACTTAATGGAGCGGGGCATTGTTAATTTTCTCAACTTTGTAGTAGGAGCGTCTGACATAGATGAGTATGATGCAACTGCTGATTATGAAGTATTACCAATTAACGGCAAAGAACGCATTGCCTTTATTCAAGCTAAGCCTGGCCAATACGCATGCTATCGTCAGCTAGATGAATTATATAAAGAAACGAAAAAACGCTGTGCTAGATTGCGCTTGAAATCATAGATAGGAATTATCTCAAGGGAAATTGAGATAATTCCTTTTTTATGTTCTATAAATATAGTTTTAAAAACTGTATAACATATAGGTGGGATTATCTGGTAATGAAAAACTGCTTTTAAATAGAGAAAAATGAAATATTGTAGCTAAATCGGTTTTGAAAATAATTTTCAAAAATAAAAAAAAACAGAAAATTATTTACATTTTTGAAAAGGTAGTATATGATTACCTGTAAGCGTTACCAGGAATTTATTAGGGGTGTTGGTTGTTAGTGGTAGTCCGCCCTGAGGAGGGATATGGAAAATTACTTATACTGTATTTTCTTGTTTTTGTGTTAAATAACATAAGGGCTTATTACATTACTTTTAGGTGGGGTCAAGGTGAACTTGGAAAAATTTAAAGGAATATTTCCTGCTTTTTATGCTTGTTATGATGATGTAGGGGAAATTTCAGAGAATCGAACAAAAGAATTATGTAGCTATTTACTCAATAAAAACGTCCAAGGTCTATACGTTGGAGGAAGTTCAGGAGAATGTATTTATCAAAGCCTTGAAGAAAGAAAAGCGACATTAAAGTTTGTTTCAGAAAGTTTGAGAGGAAAGTGCACTTTAATCGCTCATGTCGGGGCACCATCCACTAGAGATAGTGTGATTCTAGCAAAATATGCTGAGGAATTAGGCTATGATGCTTTATCAGCCATTCCACCGATCTATTTTAAACTTCCTGAAAGCTCAATTTATAAGTATTGGACAGAAATTATGGATTCAACTGAATTGCCATTTATTATTTATAACATTCCTCAAACGACAGGATATAGCCTTTCTATGCAATTATTTAAGAGATTACTAGAGAATAAAAAGGTTATAGGAATTAAGAATTCTTCAATGCCAGTAATGGATATTGAACGATTTAAAGCAGTTGAAGAAAATCTAATCGTATTTAACGGGCCAGATGAACAATATGTTTCTGGGAGATTAATAGGTGCAGATGGTGGAATAGGTGGAACGTACGGAGTGATGCCAGAACTTTTCTTAATGGCTGAACAGTTTGTGTTAACAGGAAACTTCAATGCTGCTAGAGGAATTCAAAGAGATATCAATGACATTATTATCGCATTATGTTCATTAAATGGCTCTATGTACTCTGCTATTAAAGAAGTTTTGAAATTAAATGGAGTTAATATTGGAAGTGTAAGGGGTCCATTAGAGCCAGTATCAGGAGAAGACCTCAACAAAATAGAAGGAATTAAAGGGTTAATTGACCAAGCGATTACTACCTATTCAAAGGGAATTTAATGAAAAGAAGATTCTAATACATTGGGCAAGGGACACGTACAAATGAATAACATTAACTTCATGCATCTTGTTGAAAAAGGGAACAAGCTATTATCACATCTTGTTTTTAATAAAATCAAAAGTATGTTACTACGTTAATTGGAAAATAAGGGGGAGTAGTTTATGATTAAAAATCGTTTTTTAACAATAAGTTTGGCAATCGTGCTTGTACTGTCAATATTGGCAGGTTGTACAGGAAGCGGTGGATCTAGTAAGGACAGTGCTTCAAATGGTGAGGTTGAAATAAAAGTATGGTTAACTCCGCAGTGGAAGGGCGTTTTAGATGCTTCTGAAGATGGGGCTGATTATGATAGCTTCTTCAAACATGCAGCAAAAAGATTCTCTGAAGAGTACAAGGATCATAAAGTTAAAGTAACTGTAGAGGTAGTGGCAGGTGACCAAAGGGATGAGCTTTTAAACGTAAATCTTAATGGTGGTACTCCTCCGGATGTTTTCTTTGAGAGCGTTTTTGCTATGGGTGACTATGCTCATAGAGGTGCACTAGTACCTTTAAATGATATCGTGGATGATGAAGCTAAAAAAGATATTGCACAAAGTCATTGGGATAATGTTACATTTGGCGACGATATTTACTTCTATCCATTCTCACAAAACCCAGGTACGCTAACTTATAACGCTGATATGTTTAAAGCAGCTGGGCTTGAAAAGTATATTGGTGGAGAAGAAGAAATTAAGACTTGGACTTTAACTGAGTATGAGGAAATTCTTAATGCCCTGAAAGCGAATTTACCTAAAGACAAATATTCAAATGCCTATCCAATGGGATTATATGCTTTGAATAACCAAGGGGATACATGGAATCTTGCTTATTTAAGAATGTTCGGAAATCAATTCTTTGATAACGAAGGTAATTTAATTATTAATGATGAAAATGGTGTTAAAGCTGCAAATTGGTTAAAGAAAATCTACGATGATGGATTAACAAATCCTGGTGCAGAGTCCGTTTCTTCAAATGATGTGAACGCAATGTTCCAAAATCAACAGCTTGCAGTTAGTTTTACAAATGCAATCTTATTTAATAATGCAAAGGCTGATATGGAAAGCGGCAAAGCACCTAAATTTGATATTCGACTTGCGAATATTCCATCTGCAAGTGGCGATCCATTAACATTCACTTATGTGACAGGGGCAACTGTTTTTGATACGAAAGATGAAACTAGAATTAAAGTTAGTAAAGATTTTGTGAAATTTATCTCAACAGATCCTGAACTTGTTAAGGCTTCGAAAAATGGTGTACCAGTTAGAACATCTGTTGCAAAAGAGTTTAGTGCAGAAAAACCTTTCTTTGCAGCATATTCTGCTAACGATCAATACATGTTTAACTTTACTGGTAACGTACCAGGTTACAGCCAATTAAGACAAGTTCTTTATCCAGAACTACAAGCTTTATATACTGGTTCAAAAACTGCAAAAGAAGTAGTGGAAAGTTACCAAACAAAAGGTAATGAAGTAATTGAAAGTTCGAAAGCAGATTCAGTTATTTATAAGTAGTAGGTTTTAAAGTATATGACTTTACAACAATCAAGCCCCTTTTTGGGGCTTGAATTGTAGAAAGGTAAATGATGTAAATGAAAATCATCAAACAATCTTATAAAGAAAATCTAACAGGATACTTGTTCATCGCTCCTCAAATTTTACTTTTTTTAATCTTTTTAGTTTACCCTATTATTGAAGGAGTAAGATTAAGTTTATTTAAAATAAGCTACCAAGATGAAGTGTTTGTTGGATTTGACAACTATAGAAGATTATTTAGTGATCCTGTTTTTATTCAATCGACTATTAACACAGTTATTTTTGTTGTATTCATTGTGGCATTAACAGTTGGTTTTGCAATCTTCGTTTCCGCTGCTATTTTTGATAAAAATGCCAAATATGTGTCTTTTATAAGAGGTGCTTATTACATTCCTGTAATGGTTTCCATGGTAGTAATGAGTATGATTTGGAGCTTTTTACTAAATCCAGCTAACGGTTTAATTCCTTTCATAGCAAGGGAAATGGAGATCGTATCAGTGAATTTCTTAGGTGATACGAAGTGGGTATTGCCAGTAATTATTTTCGTAACATTTGCGACGAATGTCGGCCAAGCAATCATACTTTACATAGCTTCTATGATTGGGGTGCCAAAGGAACTTTTAGAAGCAGCCGAGGTAGATGGTGCAAGTAAAATAAAAGTAGTCTTTAAAATTATCATTCCAATGGTTAAGCCAACAACTATTTACATTATTATTATGAATATTATTGCAGTTTTAAAGATATTTGTTGTTATCCAACTATTAACTGGTGGAGGACCAAACAATGCATCTACAACTCTTATGTACTATTTATATAATAATGCCTTCAAGTATAATCAGCTCGGAATCGCATCTGCTGTAGGTGTCATTATGTTTTTAATTACATTAGCTTTATCAATTCCGCAGCTAAGAGCTATGTTTAAAGAGAATTAGAGGTGAAAAGTATGTTTAAAAATAGATTAAAGAGTAGAGGGAAACTGGATACAGTAGCAAATTTCATTGTACTATTTTTTGCTGTTTTAAGCTTGTTCCCACTTTACTGGCTTGTGACAAGCTCTTTTAAGAACAGCTCGGATGTTGTTAAAATGCCACCCGATTGGTTCCCAAAAACTTTTACTGTTAGCAACTATACGGATGTTTTCAATAATCAACCTGCTTTCACATGGGCGTACAATAGTTTATTTGTAGCTATAGTTTCTACGCTTGCCTTAATTATTGTTAGTACCCTTGCAGCTTATGCATTTTCAAAGCTTAAGTTTAAAGGGAAAAATATACTGTTCGTTATTTTTATTTCAAGTCTCATGATTCCAAAAGAAGTTATGATTGTTCCGCTATTTAGAATTATTCAGGACTTCAATATGGTTAATACTCTAAGTGGGATGATTTTCCCTAACATTGCAACAGCTTTTGGCGTATTTTTACTTAAGGGATTCTTCGATACGATTCCAGATTCATTAAGAGAAGCTGCGAAAATCGATGGAGCTAGTGAATTTAAAATCTTTTACAAAATCATGCTTCCTTTAGCTAAACCGGGTATTGGGGCATTATTTATCCTTAACTTTGTTCAAGTATGGAATGACTATTTATGGCAACTTGTAGTAGGACAAAGTGCGAATTCAAAAACGTTAATGGTAGGTATCGCTACCTTGATGCAAGATTTAAATCCAAACTTTGCCTATAAAATGGCTGGTGCAACTGTAGCGGCAATTCCTATGCTACTAATATTTATTTTCTTCCAAAAGTATTTCACAAAAGGAATTACGCTTGGATCGGATAAATAATATTTTTCTATATGGGGATGTATATGTATGAATAGTAAGCAAAAAATATTTGATCTCATCCATGGACAATTAATTGTTTCATGTCAAGCACTTCCAGAAGAGCCGCTTCATAGCCCTTTTATTATGAGTAAACTTGCTTATGCTGCAATGCTTGGAGGAGCTAAGGGAATACGTGCAAATAGTGTTGAAGATATAAAGGAAATAAAAAGAGAAGTTCAATTACCTATCATCGGAATTATTAAGAGTGTCTATGAAGGGTCGGATGTATTTATCACACCGACTAATCAAGAAATTGAACTACTATATCAGGAGGGCGTAGATATTATTGCCCTGGATGCAACAAAAAGAATTAGACCTGATGGCAAGACTATTGGCGAAGTTTTTCCTGAAATAAGAGCAACATATAAAGAGCAAATTTTTATGGCGGACTGCTCTACTTATGAAGAGGCAGTAGAGGCTTATAAATTAGGGTTTGACTGCTTAGGTACAACATTAAGCGGTTATACGGAATATACAAAGGGTAATCATTTACCAGATCTACAGTTGATTGAACGATTAGTTCAGGATTTTCCTATACCTGTAATTGCTGAAGGTGGGATTTGGACTCCAGAGGAACTAAAGCAAGTTTTTGAACTGGGAGTACATGCTGCAGTAGTTGGTACTGCTATAACTAGACCTATGGAAATTACAAAAAGATTTATAAATGCCATTAAAGGATAAGTTCTTTTTAAAAAGAAGTTTATTCTACATTAAAGCTTATATGTAGAGGATGACTAAAGTGAAAATACTAGCGGCCGATATTGGTGGGACATCTATTAAAGTTGTTATCTCTGATAAAGATGGCAATATAGAAACATTTAATGAATTCGATACAGAAAGTGAAAAAGGTGGAAAATATTTAGTTGAAAAACTAATTAAGATATTAAATGAGTATCAGGATTTTGATGCGATTGGTATAAGCACTGCAGGACAGGTTAATAGCGAAGAAGGTTCAATAATATATGCCAATGAAAACATTCCCAACTACACAGGCACACAATTAAAAAAGATTTTAGAGAAACAATTTAAAGTGCCTGTTAAAGTTGAAAATGATGTAAATGCAGCTGCTTTAGGAGAACAGTACTTTGGAGCTGCAAAAGAGTTTAATGATTTTCTATGTTTAACTTATGGTACAGGTATTGGTGGTGCCATCGTTGTAGATTCTAAAATTTATAAAGGATTTAATGGTTTAGCAGCTGAATTTGGGCATATTATTACCCACCCTTTAGGCAATAAGTGTAACTGTAGTAAAGTAGGTTGCTATGAAACATACGCTTCAACAACCGCTTTAGTAAATAGGGCAAAGGAAATATCTCCAGATTGTATAAACGGTCGAGTAATTTTTGATAGGATAAATAAGGGGGATGAAAGTTTAGTAACGGTCCTTCAAAATTGGATCGAGGAGGTAGCTTTTGGCCTCGTCTCCCTTAATCATATTTTTAACCCACCGGCAATTATTTTAGGTGGTGGGGTTATGGAGCAGGAAAGTGTTGTAAATATGATATCAAGCAAAGTTCTAGAGTTAACGATGGAGAGTTTTTCGAATGTAAAAATTGTGAAATCCTCTCTTGGAAATAAAGCTGGTGTCTTAGGTGCAGTCTCACTTCATTTATCCTCAAATAGTTAGAAGGAGTCGTAAAATGGCAAACCAAGATATATTTTCACTTATTAATTCAAGGTATAATTCATTAACTAATACTGAAAAAAAAGTAGCTGATTATATCCTTGAAAATATAAAGGACGTCATCTACATGTCGATAACCGATTTAGCTGACGCGTGTAACGTGGGTGAATCAAGTGTTTTTAGATTTTGTAAGCAAATGGATTTTAAAGGATATCAAGAGTTTAAAATTGTTTTAGCTCATAGTATTTCTCTTGATAATGAACCCCCACAACTTTCTAGTAGAATTACAATGCAAGATACAATTGGGGAACTAGCGTCTAAAGTTTTATCTTCAAATGTAAATGCACTTACAGAAACTTATAACTTAATTACAGAAAATGATATTTCTAATGCAGTTGAGAGTATGGTTCAAGCAGAAAGAATTCATTTTTTTGGGGTAGGCTCTTCCTTAATGACAGCGATGGAAGCAAAAAACAAGTTTATGAGGATTACAAATAAAACGGAGTGCTCTTTAGACTCTCATCTTCAAATTATGTCTGCTGCTTTAATGACAGAGAAAGATGTAGCTATATTAATTTCCTATTCTGGCTCAACAAAAGATACTATTGAAGTGGCAAAAGTGGCAAAAGAAAGAGGAGCGAAGATTATTTCAATTACTAGATTTGCTAAATCTCCTTTAACAAGTTTTTCTGATATTACGTTGCTTTGTGGTGCAAATGAAGGCCCACTTCAGGGAGGCAGTTTATCTGCAAAGATATCACAGCTTTATCTATTGGATTTGTTGTACTTTGAATATTTTAAAAGAACTAGTAAGGAAGCTCTTCACAACAAAGAACTAACTGCAAAATCTGTTATTGAAAAGATGTTGTAAAACGGGAGAGGATCATTAGTTAAATGAAGGATAGAAAGGGAGAGATATTTTTTTTGAAAAAAGATTTGAATGCTCCTGCTTTCCTTCCATTTTAACTATTTTCATTTTTGGACAGGAGAATTATGCTTCCACAAAGACAGTTGCTAATTGTAGCAAAAGAAATGTGGATTGCTGGAATTGACAAGTTTTACACGGAGCTGATTCTCCAAAAAATATTGCTGCTGCAATCCGCCAAAGCTTTACTAAAGAGTGACTTGTCAAGTATCAAGCGTTACAGAACTGAAAAGGACAAGCGGAAGTTGTGTTAAAAGTGAAATGCTTTTGCATATATAGCACTCCTGATTAAATGGCTGAAATTTTTTTAATAAAATTTATCTGAAAATTCCTAATAAAGAAGTTGTAGATATTGATATATTCGAATCTAGCTATAAATGAGGTTATCAAAGTTTATTAACTGGGTTAAATAAAAATACTTAAAGACTAGTAATGGGCTACAAGTATTTTTATTAATATAAAATACAAGGAGGAAAGAGTATGAGAAAGATTTGGGTAGCAGCAGTTGCATCAGTGTTGGTTTTGAGTGGTAATATCGCAGGAAAAGCAAACGCATCAGAGGGTGAGAATTCAGTGGGGAAAATATTATGGGAACATGCAGGCGAGCTAGAGGCACAAAAGGGATTTGAAAAGAATATTGGGACGGCAGGAGTATTGTCAGGATCTTATAAAGATTATGTAATAGTTGGAGGGGGAGCGAATTTCCCATATGAAACTGTTTTAAATGGAGGGGCAAAGAAACATTATTCAGATATATATGTATTAAAAAATGATAAAAACAAATTAAAAATGGTAGAACATACTAATCTTGACCATGAAATAGGATATGGATCTTCTGTTACGACAGAAAAAGGGGTTTATTATATCGGGGGAAGTCCTGAGAAAGACTATGCAGACGATATTACTTTGCTAACTGTTGATAAAAATGAAAAATTGAAAGTGAAAAAAATAGGAGATTTACCATTCACTATTAATGATGGTATAGCAGCTGAGCAAGATGGAAAACTGTATATTGGACTTGGAAAGCAAAATGGGAAAGATAGCAATAAATTGTACGAATACGATCTAAAAACTTTAAAAACAAAAGAGTTAGCTCCAATTCCAGGAGAAAGTGTAAGAAATCAAAGTGTAGCGCAAATTTTAAATGGCGATCTATACGTATTTAGCGGTGGGGGCTCTATTGCTTACACAGATGGGTATAAATACAATATCAAAACAAATAAGTGGTCAAAAGTTTCTTCAGTAAAACTAGGTAATAAGGAAATATCCTTACTAGGGGCAAATTCAGTAAAATTAAACAAGGATGAGATGCTGGTAATAGGAGGATTTAATAAAGGTATTTATGATAATGCAGTTAAAAACCTAGGTTCTTTACAAGGAGAAGAGTTAGCGGCGTTTAGAACTAAATACTTTACTGCAGATCCTTATGAGTTTAATTGGAATAAAGATATGCTAATATATAATGCAAAGAAGGATACTTGGAGATCTATAGGGAAGGTTCCTTTTGATGCACCATGTGGTGAAGGTTTAGTGTTGATGGGTAAAAATATTTATTCCATTAATGGAGAAATCAAGCCTGGAGTTAGAACAAATGCAATTTATTCAGGCACAATAGTAACTGTTAGCCGGTAATTAAATAACGCAAGTACCACACCTGACAAATAGGTACGATAGAAGTAACTGACGAAGGAAGTACTTTTCTTATGCCAACGAGCAAATTCACAATGGGACCCTTAAATCTTAATCACAGTACACCATATTTCGCTGCCTTAATCTGCTTGAGCGTAGTGGTAACTGCCAAAGTGAGCAGTATCGACTAATATGAGTAACTATAAACTTTGCGTTTTACTTGCCTTTGGTAGAAATATTTTAAATAAGTTGATCAAAATAGCAATCTATCAAAAAAACAGGATAGATTGCTATTCAATGTGTGTACTGAAAAGGTTCCCCGGTTTTTTGTATTTTTAGCTTACGTTACATATGTTAATTTGTAAGTAGTTAGCAAAAGAAGGCACTCCTTCAATTGACGCTTACCTACATACATTACATTAAAATAGCCAGGTTACCCAGTAATATAATATTACTAAAGTAAATAATACCGTCGGCGGTATAACGACAATCGTAACTTTTATATATTGCCACCAAGTAATTATTACATTACCTTTTCTGACAATGTGCATCCACATGAGTGTAGCTAACGTACCCATTGGAAGAAGTAATGAGCCAACATCACTTCCGATAACATTTGCCAGATAAGCAACCTTCAAGGAAAGTAAATCTAAATCCATATTCATAAGCGTCATTGTTCCGACCATTAGCGCTGGGTGATTATTAAATATATTAGAAAGTACTGATAAGAGTACCCCCATCATCACACTTGTATGGAGTAGGCTTCCCGTAACCAAAGGATGCATAAATCCAATCAACCAGTCTGTTAAACCGATGTTGTTCAGACCGTAAATAATTACGTACATACTAAATGCAAAGATGAGAATATACCACGGAGTCTTTTTCAACATATCTACCGGTGGTATTTTTAAATACATCCATCTCCATCCTAAAAGTAGTAAGGAGCCAAATACAGCCATAAGATAGACCGGAATGTTAACAAATGAAGCGAAAAAGAGGCTAAGTCGAACAGCAAAGACGAAAAGAAGGATATTGCGCATAAACTTTGAACGATCTGCATCTGAAGTAAAATTCGAACTTTGTTTGAGCGGATGATAAGAAGGGAGCGATATTCCACTTACTGTAGTAGGGATGATTTTCGGGATATCCTTCCTAAATCTCCAGTATAGGAGTACTACTAAAAGTAGTAGACCTAGCGTAGCTGGTACAAACATCATTGCTGCATGTGAATACAAACTCATATTCACAATTTTTAACGCGATTAGATTTACAATATTACTTACACCAATTGGAGCACTTGAAGCAGTTGCTACTAATCCACCAGATAATAAAAAGGGGATTTTTTGGTAATTACTCAACTCCATTTTGTTTAATAACATAATAAGAATTGGCGTTGTTATTAAAATACTACCGTCGTTATTAAAAAAGAGAGTCATGAGAAAACATAAAAGATTGACGTACCAAAACAATCGAATACCTGATCCTTTTGCTTTTTCTGCCAGCTTTTCTGCTACCCAGTTGAAGAATCCGAAGCTTTCTAAGACGATTGCCATAACAATCGTCGCCATAATGGTTATTGCTGCCCCACTTATGGTTTCAGCTATTATCCCAAGTTCACTCAACGTGACACTTCCACTTAATAATACAACAATCGCACCTATGGTGGCAGGTATTGCTTCATTGATGCCTCTTGGTCTCCAAAAAATAAATACAAGTGTAAAGAAAAATGCTAATATGGTTATCCAAGCCATTGGTTGCATAGTATTTTCCTCCTTCCCTACTTATTTTCAAATCTTATCTGTTTATATAAATTTACATTTTATCCTCATATAAAAAACTACCTATTTCACCCCTCTTAGCAAACCTCTTGATTTTGCCTTACTCATATTTATATGTAAATTGGTTAATCATTTCTTGGTTTAGTACCTATTTTAAAAATTTTTGGAATCCATTATCGAATTCCTAGACACTGGAAGCCTGTCCTTTGAGATGCACAAAACTACTTAAAGGTGTTGATTGTATAATTATCGGTAGATGGAAAGCTTTATTTTCGAGTGAAATAATTGATAAGGCACTTGCATGTTGATTGGAACGGAGGCTACTCGACTCATTCTTGAAAGATAAATTTACCAACGCTTCGATGCACTTTGGATCTCTGCAGAACTTAGATGATTTATCCGCCCACATCTCTTCTCATCATTCGAATACATTTCTTCGTTTGGTCTAGTCTATAGCGTTTCATAGTATATACAAATGCCTATAAAAATTATATTAAAGCACATATTCTTCAAATGTTTCTTAGGTTAAATTAGGTAATAAAAGAATGTTTTTACTATGGGCAAATTTAGTGTAATTAAACAAGGATTGTGTGAAAAAAGAGAACGAATGTCCCTGGGTTTGGTCCTGAAATAAGGAAAAGCAATAGTGTTTTCTAAAACAATCGGCTGTTCCTAATTTGTGTTCAATCCTTTTTTAGCAAAATGGAACGATACATATACAAAGAAACAGGCAAAGGACTAGCCTACAACGCTCCTTCTTCACAATTTACTCAACTAAAGAAATAATTAGCTAAAGAAAGAGGGGAAAAAAGGATGGTAATAATAATTGGAGATAATGGTATAAAAAAAATCCGAAAATGAAAACGTATTGCTTTATGCAGTAGTAGCTGCCATAAAGTAAATGGACGTGCCGCATAAAATTGCAATGATGGAGATCAACTTCCTCAAGAAAAAACGCATATTAAATAAGAAATGTTGCTCGTAAGTCTCTGCACTCATTCGGTAAGCACTACATATAATAAGGGAACTAATACATGGATAATCTATTTGGTTTAAAAACTTACATAAGCATTTTCCACAATCGATTGGGAAGGCATTCTTATTTTTCTAGATAAGAAAGTATAAATTTCTGGAGTTTGAGAAGTGTCTAGCTCCAGCGCCTAGCCCCTCGAGGTCGCTTCAGTCCCTTAATCGAAAGCGGAAAAGATGCTTTCAATACGGGTCTGCAAGCAGCTGTCGGGGCTGAACAAGGCGCTTGCGCTTTTTTTATAAAAGCGATAAAAAAAATTCGTCGCATGTTAGCCTCCTAAAATAGTAGAAAAAAAGTCCATCTGTACAAAATAAAAATATGATTTGGGCTTAATTGTGCTAAAAATTAAACGGCATAGATAGGCATCAGTCATTAATTCCTCTCACAAGTACACATATGAATAGAAGGACTACAAAATTAGGAGGTCAATTGGATGAAAAAGGATAAATTTAATTCATTAATGAACAAAGTAGTTAAAATCGATAGAGGTGGACCTGAAAGTAATGTTGGAATGCTATTAGCAGCAGAAGACGACTATATTACAATGCTTACTGAAAAAGATGGTGTCGTATACTATCAAGCAAAACATATCAAAAGCATAACAAATGATTCAAAAGGTGGTATGAAGTTTAATATTGAAGTACCTACTGATTTTACTTTCCACCAAGGGGAAACCTTCAAATGCGTATTAGAAAATCTAAGATATCATTGGATTAGTGTAAATCGTGGAGGTCCAGAGAAGTTGGAAGGGGTATTAGATGAAGTTACAGACGACTATTTAATTATTATTTTGAATGAAGAAATTATTTACGTTGCGATGTATCATATTAAAAGCATTAGCTACGGGTTAAAGGTTGAGAAGAAAGAAGAAAACGAGAAGGAAGAAAGAAAAGCATCTACAGAATAATAAATTTTTAGTTTCACAAAGGGATTTTAAAAACTATGAAGGGAGACAGCTAATTTTGATCAATATTTCTTTCAAAACATCAATCGCCAATTATATAGGTAAAGATATTGGTTTCTACTTAAATGACAACAGATTTGTCAGAGGCGTTTTACTAGATATAAAAACAGATTACTTAGTTATTTATGTAGATGCAAATGTAATTTATTTAGCACTCAATCAAATATATGCCCTTTCAAAAAACGCAAAGGACATTGCTGTTTCTCCCCAAATAGTTCCATATCTCAACAGAGATTATCTTCAAGATGTTTTGGAAGATTTACAGCACAGTTGGGTCAGTATTAATATTTTAGGTAATAAATATTTTTTTGGATTGTTAACAAAAGTATTTGATGACCATATTATTTTAGTTAATAATGCAGAACTATTATATATTCAAAAATCTTATATATCTAATGTTTATAAAGGGATATTTGAAAGTAATGAGCAACGAGAAGTAAGCGTACAAGAAATAAATATTGAATCTATTTCTGTCCAAATGGATATACAATTCAATGATGATACTCATGAATTACGATCTACTCTATCTACAATCAAAGAATCCAGTAATCACACTAATTTCGTAGAACCATCATCCTTACCGGAAGAGCACACACCATCTACAATCAAGGAATCCAGTAATCACATCATTTCTGTAGAACCATCATACTTACCTGAAGAACACACACCATCTACAATTCAAGGATCCAGTAATCACACTAATTTCGTAGAACCAACATACTTAATGGAAGAGCACATACCATCTACAATTCAAGGGTCCAGTAATCACACTAATTTCGTAGAACCAACATACTTAACGGAAGAGCACACACCATCTACAATCAAGGAATCCAGTAATCACATCATTTCTGTAGAACCATCATACTTACCGGAAGAGCATACACTATCTACAATTCAAGGGTCCAGTAATCACACCAATTTCGTAGAACCATCATACTTACCTGAAGAACACACACCATCTACAATTCAAGGATCCAGTAATCACACCAATTTCGTAGAATCATCATACTTACCAGAAGAGCACACACCATCTACAATTCAAGAATCCAGTAATCACAAAATTTCCGTAGAACCAACATACTTACTGGATGAGCACACACCGTCTACAATAAAAGAATCCAGTAATCACAAAATTTCCGTAGAACCAACATACTTACCAGAAGAGCACACACCATCTACAATTCAAGAATCTAGTGATCACAAAATTTCCGTAGAACCAACATACTTACCAGAAGAGCACATACCGTCTACAATTCAAGAATCTAGTGATCAATCCATGTCCATAAAATCTAAACCCTCACTAAAAGACCTTACACTATTTACAATTAAGGAATTCACTAATCAACCAATGTCCATAAAATCTAAATCCTCACTAAAAGACCGTACACTATTTACAATCCAGGAATCCACTAATCAGCCTATATCCATAGAACCTAAATCTTCACTAAAAGATTCTATCCCAATTACAAACCAAAAATCGTGTAAACAAGTCATTTCTATAGAACCTAAATCCACCCCTAAAGATCCTACTCCATTTAAATTTCAGGAACCTGGAAAAAAAACCGATTCTCTAGAATCTTCTTTCTTACAACAAAAAACCACTCAACAAATTAACGATAAATTTATTCATTTAAAAAACGAACTTAAATTAAATAGAAATAACAAAGGGTCTTTAAGAAGACAAAGTAAGTTTGATAAAAAAGTTAAAAAATCAAATAAGAGAAGATATATTGGGAAAAAACATTTTTCCAATACGAACATAACTCAACAGGAAATAATTATCCCGCCTGTAATATACAAAGCGTTTTCTAAAACGAAGTGTGATAATTCGGATAATTGTATAACGAACAAAGGGGAAAAAAACGTTCAATTAAATTCGGAAAATTCATACAACGAAATTCAGCAAATGGATGTACTACATATAAACAATGAGGTTCAAAAAGAAAATGTATTAAATGATAATTATTTATTGGAATTACAGTACTTAGCTTTAATGAAACATGCGGAAAAAATGTATCTTCAGTTGAAAGACGAACGATTAAAAATAAATCATGAAAGAGGGGAGGAAAAGATATGGTGATGTTTTTTTATTTTTCAGTAAAAGAAATTGTTTTTAACATCACCTAATGTACAAAATACTAATAGAAAATCAACAAAAACTGCTTTTCCCAACCATAAGGTGGCGGATATAAATGCTAGATAGCTCTTTGAGTTAAAAGCAGGTATTGTTTCATGGCATGATATTATAGGGAAAATAGGCAATGTCAGTGGCCCTTCACTTACAATACTGTCAATAATCATGATGGTATTGGATAGTAGTGGCTTTTTTTCGGCGGATTGCGTATAACATCGTTGTTAGATAAGACTCTATATTTACACGAATCTTATTTGCTTTTTTTTTTGCGCTGTACTTTTTGTTGAAATTAGAAACCTACTATTCTATTGCATGAATGAACTTAAACTATTTCTTAAATAGTTATTTCGTTCATGAATATAACGTAAAATAAAATCCTTTTCTTCATTTAAATTTATTTCTTTATGTTTTAAGTAAGGATCTTTATGGATAAATGGACGGATAGATTGTAGTATTTCTTCAATAATAGGTTCAAGATACTGTTGGGTAAATTGTTTTTGTAATATTTCATCCAATATACTACCATATAAATTTTTGAAATATGAACAATCTAATAATCGCGCAGTTAAAGAATTATAGCCTTCTATTGGAATGTAATCATATTCTAAATATCTACCATGTAAATCTCTACCCCAAGATCCATCATAATCCCATGGAGTTATTTCAAAAAGCCCTGTATCACTATTTTGATACAATGCATAATTGTGTATAAAACCATCAAAGTTCTGAACACATACAACACCAGTAAGCCACTTTAAATATTTTTGAACATCTAAAATCGTATTTATTTCTACACGAAATTTCTCTTGTGGGAAAGTATTAATAGCAATTAGTAATTTTTTTAAAGAGTCATCTTTTTGGAAGTCGACCTTTTTTGTATAGCCATCTTCTAAAGAAGACTTTAATTCCTTTTCAGGAGTGTATAACGAGAAATTAGCATCGTTATTTGTTGCATAATAGATGGTTCCTTTAGGTAAAGAGTGATTTTGTAAATAGTATTGATCAAAAGATTCGAGTATTAAATAAATACCTTCGAATATTCCATTAATATAAAGTAATACATGTTTAGATGCAGGAGCTAGAACACCAATACTTTTAAAGAAATCAAATGAAAGTTTATTTCTAATTATACTTGGATCATTATATTCTGCATTTAAGTGTATTTCATGCTGTCCCTGAAAAAGAAAGGGCTTATCAAAGATAATATGATACGATTTTTTCTTATGTTCACGAAGTTGGTTTCCTCGTAAGGCAAGTTTAACTGACAATTTATTTGTTGCTGTTTTTAATTTAGCGTTAACATAATTATGATCCCATAAATCATACATCATTGAATCAAGTGCACTTTCAGGAACTTCAATATAATACCTTTCCATAAATACTCCACCTTCCCTATTTTTGTTTTCAAATAATATTTTTTACAAATAAAAAAATAATTTTGTTGTTAGAGTACATTTACCTTATTTCATATTATTTCTTGTTGCATATGATGTAGAGAAACTAAAAAGGAGGTAATTATTTGAGTATTGTGTTATTGGATGATATGAAAAAATTGGCTGAACTCGCAACAAACAATGGTGTATCACATTATATGATGAAAAACCCAACAGATGAATCTGATATAGATGCATCGACATTTGTCATGGGAATTAGGAAGTCAAGAGGTTCCAAAGGTCGTAAATGCTCGAGAGGTTCACGAGGTTCAAGAGGTTCAAGAGGATCGAAAGGGCGTAAATGTTCGCGAGGCTCAAGAGGCTCACGAGGTTCAAGAGGTTCCAAGGGATCAAAAGGTTCACGAGGTTCAAGAGGATCGAAAGGGCGTAAATGCTCGCGAGGCTCAAGAGGATCACGAGGTTCAAGAGGATCGAAAGGGCATAAATGTTCGCGAGGCTCAAGAGGTTCAAGAGGCTCAAAAGGTTCCAAGGGATCAAGAGGTTCAAGGGGATCGAAAGGTCGTAAATGTTCGCGAGGTTCAAGAGGCTCAAAAGGCTCAAAAGGCTCAAGAGGTTCAAGAGGATCGAAAGGTCGTAAATGTTCGCGAGGCTCAAAAGGTTCCAAGGGATCAAGAGGTTCAAGGGGATCGAAAGGTCGTAAATGTTCGCGAGGCTCAAGAGGTTCGAAGGGATCAAAAGGTTCAAGAGGATCGAAAGGACGTAAATGTTCGCGAGGCTCAAAAGGTACCAAGGGTTCAAAAGGCTCGCGAGGCTCAAGAGGTTCAAGAGGATCGAAAGGCTGTAAATGCTCGCGAGGCTCAAGAGGTTCAAGAGGATCGAAAGGCTGTAAATGCTCGCGAGGCTCAAGAGGTTCAAGAGGATCGAAAGGGCGTAAATGCTCGCGAGGCTCAAGAGGATCACGAGGCTCAAGAGGGTCACGAGGTTCAAGAGGGTCACGAGGTTCAAGAGGTTCAAGAGGATCACGAGGTTCAAGAGGATCGAAAGGGCGTAAATGTTCGCGAGGCTCAAGAGGCTCGAAAGGACGTAAATGCTCGCGAGGTTCAAGAGGCTCGAAAGGGCGTAAATGTTCGCGAGGCTCAAGAGGCTCGAAAGGGCGTAAATGCTCGCGAGGCTCAAGAGGCTCAAGAGGCTCGAAAGGACGTAAATGCTCACGAGGTTCAAGAGGCTCGAAAGGCTGTAAATGTTCGCGAGGCTCAAGAGGCTCGAAAGGACGTAAATGCTCACGAGGTTCAAGAGGCTCGAAAGGCTGTAAATGCTCGCGAGGCTCAAGAGGCTCGAAAGGGCGTAAATGTTCGCGAGGTTCAAGAGGCTCGAAAGGGCGTAAATGTTCGCGAGGCTCAAGAGGCTCGAAAGGGCGTAAATGCTCGCGAGGTTCAAGAGGCTCGAAAGGACGTAAATGCTCGCGAGGTTCAAGAGGTTCCAAGGGATCAAAAGGTACAAGAGGTTCAAGAGGCTCGAAAGGACGTAAATGTTCGCGAGGCTCAAGAGGCTCGAAAGGGCGTAAATGTTCGCGAGGCTCAAGAGGCTCGAAAGGACGTAAATGTTCGCGAGGTTCAAGAGGCTCGAAGGGACGTAAATGTTCGCGAGGTTCAAGAGGCTCGAAAGGGCGTAAATGTTCGCGAGGCTCAAGAGGCTCGAAAGGACGTAAATGTTCGCGAGGTTCAAGAGGCTCGAAAGGGCGTAAATGTTCGCGAGGCTCAAAAGGTTCCAATTGGATCAAAAAGCTCTAAAGGTTTAAGAGGTTCAAAGAGATCTAGATTAGGCTGTTTTTAATATTTTTAACCAACCTTTAAATATAATAAACTAATAAATTTCATTTAATGGCTATTGATAAACATGTTGGGCTTGTTAGGAAATGTCTCGGACTATGTCGCTGGAAATAGAAGAAACGCTCGCGGGGATTCCAAATTCGCCCATGGGAATGTGATTTTCGCTCGTGGGGATACCGAATTCGCTCGTAGGGTGCGAAATTCGCCCGCGGCAGTAACTCTCCACGCCCAAGTACAAAAAAATCCAGTAGTTACAAAGCGTAACTACTGGATTTTATATTATTCATTATTCGATTCTTCTTCTCCAGTGTCTGGTTCGGTCGGTTCGTTTGGATTTGTTGGTGGTTGACCTTGCCAATTGCCATTGCCGTTACCATTTCCATTTCCATTTCCATGTCCGTTGCCATTTCCGTGTCCGTTACCATTCCCCGGACCTTGCCCGTTATTTTCATTCGAGTCGGGATTATCTGGTTCAACTGGATTATTTGGCTCATCAATGCCGGAATCTCCCCATCCGTCATCTTCAGGCTCTTCTGGTAACCCTTCGATTAAGACTGAAGTAGAACCTGGCTCACTTCGTACATCTTCTGCAGTTGCTACGACCGTAAATGCATAAGTGTGTCCCGGTTCAATAGCCGGAATCGTCACATTTTTTGCTCCTGTTGTCGCAATAACAGTTGACTCACCATTATCAATCGACATCGAAACTTCAAACGTAATATCGACAGCTTCCGGATCGAAATCTTCTTCTAATTCACCAGGCGCAGCATGCTCCCAAGTTAGATCGATGACATTAGCAACCTCATTATAATCTGCATGTACATTAGTTGGTGCATCTAATTCTAATTTCTCATAGGCATCAGATACTTCAGTTGGCTCTGTCCCTTTAACGAATAGCTCTGTCACCTTCTTATCATCAGGTGTATTTTCACTAGCTAATTTGAGTGGATTTGTGCCGACTTCAACTGTTGCAGAAACAACTGAGTTTGGTTGAGAGAAGCGAGCTGGCTGATCATTTGCCGCTAGTTCCGACATGATAGACTTAAATAGCGTTTGCGGTAAGCGTCGTTCATCCCAAGTTGTAATTGCATCTGGTCGATGTTCATATCCGCTCCAAATAGCGATGGAGTAATCCGTCGTATATCCACTAAACCATGAATCTGGAACAGCGGTATCTGGTAAATTATATTTGGCAAATTCATCACTTGAATAGTTCGTTGTACCTGTTTTACCCGCTATATCAACTCCTGGAACAATCGCTGCTTGACCAGAAGCGTTAGCTTTATAACTAACAACATCGCGTAGCATATCAGTTACCATATAAGCTGTATAGTCACTCATAGCGACATTTCGTTCTGGTTTATATGTTTTAGACGATTTACCGTCGCGATAAACGATTTTTGTAATAGCATGTGGTGAATTATATACACCGTTATTACCAAATGCTGCATAAGCGGATGCCATTTGAACAGGTGAAATGTTAATACGTCCACCACCAATAGCATCGGATTCTACTACATAATCGACATCTATACCTAAACCAGAGACAAATGCTTGTGCTTTATCTGCACCGACAGCTTTAAATGTTTTCACCGCTGGAATATTACGGGAAGTGTATAGTGCTTCGCGTGCTGTCATTGCACCTAAATATCTATTATCCCAGTTTGTAATAACTTGGTCTGAATTTGTATATGTCATTTTTTCGTCAACTAATGTTTCAGCAGTCGACCATTTTAAGTGTTCGATAGCTGGACCATAATCGAGTAATGGCTTCATTGTAGAACCAGGTGCACGTGTTTTTAGGTCATAGGCATAGTTATAGCCACGTTCTACCCCATAATTACGACCGCCACCAATTGCTTTAATTGCTCCTGTTTTCGTATCAATTACTGCGGCCCCTGATTGAATTTTATCAGTAGGGAAGTTCGCATCGTTGTTCATCACTGATTCGACGATAGATTGTGCATCTGGATCTAGTGTTGTATAAACTTTGATTCCTTCTGCTAATGCTTCACTGTCTCCATTTTCTTCAAGCTCTGCTAATACTACATCTAAATAAGCAGGGTAGTTTGTAAGGCGTGTTGATTTTCGTTCTGCTTCTGGTAGTACGCTGTCTGCTACAGAAATGGCTTTTGCTTCATCGGCCTGTGCTTGTGTAATTTTATCATGCTGAACCATTAAACCAAGTACGATATTGCGTCGTTTTTCTGCGCGTTCAGGGTATTTGAACGGGTTATAATTATTTGGACTTTGTGGCATACCAGCAAGCACTGCCATTTGCTCCAATGTTAATTCATCTAGTGGTTTACCGTAAAAATATTCAGCTGCTGTACCGAAGCCGTAAATAGACCCAGACATTAATACTTTGTTAAAGTACATTTCAAAAATTTCTTCTTTAGAGTATTTACGCTCTAATTGAATAGCTAGCCATGCTTCTTGTGCTTTACGTTCTAATTTTTTCTCATTTGTAAAGAATGAGTTTTTAATAACTTGTTGTGTAATTGTACTTGCACCTTGTGATCCGAAGCCATGTTGGAAGTTTGCGATAACAGCACCACCAAGACGCCATAAGTCAATACCGAAATGCTCAAAGAAGCGCGAATCTTCTGTAGCGATAATCGCATCAACCATCTGCTTAGGAATATCTTCGTATTTAACATATTTACGATTTTCTGGCCCAATAGCAGCAAATAATTCCCCATTCACATCATAAAATTCAGAGGATACAGGGTCTTTTAAAAGCTCCTCATCAAGCTCTGGTGCTTTACTTACGTAATAAGCAAATAAACCAGCGCCGCCTACAAAAACTAGTGCACATATTATAGCGATTGTTAACGCTATACGTTTAATCCACTGGTTGATGGGCTTTTTTTGTTTTTTCTTTTGTTGTTCACGTTGTTTTTTTATATCTTCTCGTGTCCGTTTTTGTTCTGTCAAGTTAAATCTCCTCACTTTAATACTAAACGTTTGCTATAAACTTTTTTACCGCCTGTAAGTAGTCGATGCGTGGTTGGTAGCCAGCCTTTATTTCCACAGCATGTGCTTCAAATACTTTCAGTGGTATTGATTTGCGTCCGCCTGATGTCATTAATTGCCACGCTTCCTCGATGACCGTCAGTGGTGTAATAAAATATCGGTCAAGTACGGCAAAACGAATGATGAAAAATGCAATGCCTTTCTGCAATAAGACAGCCTTCATATGTTCTACTTGGTGAGCATGAATATTGTTTAATGGAAAGGAAGTCTTATTTTGAGTTTCCTTCGCTTCGAAATCCAAATAATAACCATTCCACACGCCGTTATAATCCGTCGTTGAAGGAGTGCGGAAATATGCTTCTCGTATTACAGCAGCACTTCTAGACGGATACTCTACTTTGACGATTTGAATGGGAACAGGTTTCTTATGAATATTTGCAATGTTACGTTGCAAGTAAAAAGCATTCGTCTCATTTATTTCATCTTCTAAAGTTTTCCCACGATTACTAAATGATATATCCTTTTTTCGCTGTTTTATTTCAGGCTTTGGAATTTCCTTTTGAGCTGGTGCATAGAGCTTGCCATTTGGATAACGAATCATCATATTCACCCTTTCAACATGCACTTCAATCCCTATTTTAGCACAAATATTATGCAGATTTTTTGTTGTTTTATCGTATCATGTCTAGTTTTGCGTATGACAAGGAGTTTTTCTTAGTCATTTAGAATAGTTCGTGAAAAGGGGGAATGAACATGAATAAATTGAACGCACTTATTTCCTATATTGAACAAACTGAGCAGTTATTAGACATGGTGCTTGAACAACAGCGACTAACACTGTCACTTCAATTTAGTAAAGAAATTTCAAACGCCCACCAAAAAGTAAGCTTAGCAGAAAAGAAGAGGCAAGTAAAGAATGCATGTTCGCCTGTGAGTAGTGATTGAAGAAAAGATTTGGTACACTTAAGAGACTAAACATAACTTAGAGGTGTACGATGCAATTAAAACAACTTACAAATTATTTAATAGAACAATGTGATGAAGCGCAAACACGTTTTTTTCGCATGCGAGAATTAAATGCTACGCCTGATTTTTTTGCTGAAGTAAAGCCCCATGCAGACCATGTGCATGAACAACTACTAAAGTGGAAACAATTAGCAAAAGAATGGCGTTCACAATCCAAACCGAAATATATGCACAATCAGCAAATTGACCAAGTTGTTGACGCGATGGATCAATTTATTGTGCAATCCTTTTATAAAGAAACGAGCAAGAAAAGATTTATTCAATCCGTGCATTCCGTTCACTATACGCTATCCACTTTTTTACGTTATTTAGAGGAAGGTGAACGGGATGCTGAGTAAGAAAAAATCAATTTCACAATTACTTGAAGCTTGGCAATATGATGAAGACTTAAAAGAAAATATTATGCACTGGCATACGTTAGAGGCACAGCCAGCAAGCTATGCACCATTTCCGGAAACGATGCATCAATCAATACGTAAAGCTTTGCAAATGCGTGGAATTGAGCAGCTATATACGCACCAGCGACAAGCATTTGACTATGCAACTGGCGGAAAGTCGTTTACGGCAGTGACGCCTACAGCTTCTGGAAAGTCCTATTGCTATCATTTGCCGGTGTTACAAAAGATTTTAGAGGATAAGTCTAGTCGTGCTATTTATCTATTTCCAACAAAAGCGCTAGCGCAAGATCAGAAAACGGATTTAAATGAATTAATCGAGTTAATGGATGAAGACATTTTAAGCTATACGTATGATGGTGATACAGCACCAGGTATTCGTCAAAAAATCCGCAAAGCAGGCCATATCGTCATGACAAATCCAGACATGCTGCACTCGGGTATTTTGCCACATCATACGAAATGGGTTTCTCTATTCGAAAATTTAAAGTATATAGTCATTGACGAGCTACATACGTATAAAGGGGTATTCGGTAGCCACGTCGCACATGTTATTCGTAGACTTAAGCGTATTTGTGCCTTTTATGGTAGTGACCCAATTTTTATTTGTACATCAGCAACGATTAAAAATCCAAAAGAACTAGCTGAAAGTTTAACAAATACAACGCATAAACTGATCGCAAAATCAGGTGCACCTGTTGGGAAGAAAACGTTTATTTTTTATAATCCACCGATTATTCATCCGACTTTTGGTGTAAGGCGTAGCGCGATATTAGAAGTGCGTGATTTATCGACGCGTTTATTTGAGGCAGGTATTCAAACGATTATTTTTGCTAAATCGAGAGTACGTGTTGAGATGCTTGTAACTTATTTAAAATCACTAACCGCGAAAAAAATTGCAGATGAATCAATTCAAGGCTATCGTGGTGGTTATTTACCGAGTGAGCGTCGTGAAATAGAAAAAGGTTTACGTGATGGCTCTATTCAAATGGTTGTTAGTACAAATGCTTTAGAGCTTGGTGTCGATATTGGGCAATTACAGGCATGTATTATGACGGGCTATCCAGGTAATATTGCGAGTGCTTGGCAACAGGCAGGACGAGCTGGTAGAAGACAGGATGAAGCGCTCATAATTTATGTTGCGCAGTCAACGGCACTCGATCAATATGTGGTGAATCATCCGACGTATTTATTAGGTAGCGAACCTGAGCAAGCAAATATTAATCCTGAAAATATATTAATTTTAATGGCGCATTTAAAATGTGCCGCATTTGAACTACCGTTTTCTGTGACGGATCATTATGGGGAATTCACAGTCCAGGAGCTGCTTGCTTATTTAGCTGAGGAAGGTGTATTAGTAAAAACGTCTACACAGTGGCACTGGATGAGCGACCGCTTCCCAGCACATGAAATCAGTTTGCGTTCTGCAGCACAAGAAAATGTCGTCATTATCGATACGACTGTTCCAGCTAAAACAAAGGTCATTGGCGAAATGGATACGTATAGTGCAATGACGCTCCTTCACGAAGAAGCGATTTATATTCATCAAGGGACACAGTTTCAAGTAGAAAAACTTGATTGGGAAGAGAAAAAAGCATTTGTACGAGAAGTCGATGTTGATTACTTTACTGATGCCAATTTAGCAGTCGAGCTAAAGGTGTTAGAGGAGGATAAATGTGCGCACTATAAAACAGCTACAGTTAGCTACGGAGATGTGGGCATATTAGCGATTCCGACAATTTTTAAGAAAATCCGTTTTAACACACATGATAATATTGGCTCCGGTCCAATTCATTTACCACCAATGGAAATGCACACGAATGCAACATGGGTATCGTTTGACTTACCGGAAAACTGGTCAGAGGAAATGTTAACAGATGCTTTACATGGTGCAGCGTATGCTTTAGGTTCATTTATCCCGTTATTTATCCAGTGTGATCGCAGTGATGTGTCGGTCGTACCACAAGTAAAAGCAGTTCATAATGAACGTCCAACACTATTCATTTATGATAGCTATCCAGGTGGTATCGGACTAAGTGAGAAGGTGTACGATGTCTTATTGCCATTACTTGAGCGTACCGTGCAGCATATTGAAAATTGTCCATGTAAGTCAGGTTGTCCGTCGTGTATCGGGGCACAGGATAGTTTACAAGAAAGCAAAAAACGAGTATTAAAAGTACTAAATATTTTACTAGTAGAAATGATGTGGCCGTAAATGTCATACGAAAATAAAATACTGCAAATGAAAAAAATGCTAGGAAAGAAAACCTCGGAGGAACAAGAGAAGCCTAAATTTGTGAAACCAGCTGCACCTAGTTATAAGGAAGCGTGGACAGCAGCAGGTCTTACACCCGTGCATAACGATTTTGGTATGCTTTTCAAGAGAGAAGTACGCTATCCGCTCACTTATCGCCACGGTAATTATGAGCTAGGAGAATTATATAATGCGATTGAAGCATGGGAAGCTGCGGATATGAACCATCCGTACAGGTTAACATTTGATGACACGCTCGTATTTTTTGATACAGAAACAACAGGATTAAAAGGTACAGGTACGCATATATTTCTATTAGGCTTACTTGAAGAACGCGGTGATGAATTTGTCTTAACGCAATACGTACTTGCTGATCCGGAAAATGAGGCCGCTCTGCTTTTTGAGTCAAAGTTTTGGCAGCGAGCGATAACGATAGTTTCATATAATGGTAAAAGCTTCGACTGGCCAATGCTGGAAACACGCTGGACATTGAATCAAAACATTATCCCAAAGCTACGGCCGCAAAAGCAAATTGATTTATTGCATAGTTCAAAACGTTTATGGAAAAATGATTTAGAGAAAATGAAACTTGTACAAGTGGAGGAAGAAAAACTTGGTTTCAAGCGAGAAGGGGATATACCTGGCTATTTAGCACCGATTATTTATTTTGATGCGGTGAAAAGTGGCAATGCAGAAGCACTTATGAAAGTATTGCTGCATAATGAATGGGATCTTTTATCGCTAATTACACTATATGTCCATCAAACGAAGCTACTATTTGCAAGCGAAGTAGAATCGGCCGTTACTTATACGAATATCGGAAAATGGTACGGTGATTTAAAGCAACCAATTGCAAGTGAGCACGTGTTAACGAATGTAACAGAAAATTATCGTGAGCAGGAAGCAAGTTTAGCGTATTTTTATTTAGCGATTCAGCAGAAGAGAAATGCAAATTATGAATCGGCAAAATTGTCATTTGAAAAAGCACTCCCAGGTATTTCGCCTAAACAAAAGTTACAAGCCTATGAGCAGCTTGCAATGTTACATGAGCATCAATTTCAACAATTCGATCGGGCATTGTTTTATACTGAAAAAGGGCTTGAGATTGTTAGACAAAGTTCGCTAACTACTGACCAAAAGCAAAAGCAACTAGTGAAATGGGAAAAGCGTTATAAAAGAATCGAAAATAAACGACAATAATCGTTAAAATTCTCGTAGCTTTCATTCACAGAAAGATGTATTCTTGTGCTATAATGAATGCACGTATGTATTGGATGGAAGGGCGATGAGCATGGATTTAAAATTAAGTTCAAAAATCATTTTAGAAAAAGAATTTAAAAAGAGTATGAAGGGCTATCATATCGATCAAGTAGACCAATTTTTAGATCAAATAATGGAAGACTATGACACATTCGAGAAAAAGCTGAGCGAACTTCAAGCAGAAAATGAACGTTTAAAAGCAGAATTAGACAATAATTCGCGTAAATCGGTAACGCCACAAACGAATTCAAATACCAATTTCGATATTTTAAAACGTTTGTCGAACTTAGAGAAACATGTATTTGGTAGCAAACTTTATGAATAAAATATAGTACTAATCGGTTGTTTTTTTATGATATGTCGAGTATAATGTAAAACGACATCAAGAAATTCGAGTAATCGCTGCATCTCCTTGAAGATGTAGAGGAAAGTCCATGCTCACACGGCTCTGAGATGACCGTAGTGTTCGTGCTTACTGAAAAAATAAGGTAAGGCAAGCGTTATGCTTGACGGCGGAAGGAATACCTAAGTCTTTTGATATGGTAGACACTTCCTGAAAAGTGCCACAGTGACGAAGCTTGCTAGGAAACTTGCAAGGTGGAACGAGGTAAACCCCACGAGTGAGAAACCCAAATTATGGTAGGGGCACTCTCCAAAAGGAAATGAACGGATGGAGGGACGGGAAGTTTCCCGTAGATAGATGATTACTACCTGGTCGTACGAGGCGCAAGCCGTTTGAGTACTCAGGAACAAAACATGGCTTACTGAATTATATTGATGCTTACTTGTATACAATAAGCTCTCCATTACTTTGGAGAGCTTTTCTTTTAGACATTTGGATTTAACGCTTAGAGAATAGGTTAAGGGTGAGAAAACATGAGTAGCACAGCTACACAGCAAATGGTTAATAAATACAATGCATTTTCAGAGTATCCAATAAATATATTAAATACAATGTTTGAAAACGTAGCTGAAGGCATCATGATTACTAACAATGAAAAAAAAATTATAGGTGTAAATCCAGCCTTTGAATTCGTAACAGGTTTCAGGTCAGATGAAGTAGTAGGTAAAAGTCCATCTGTTTTGCAATCCGGCGCACATGAAATTAGCTTCTATAAAAAAATGTGGAAGTGTATTGATGAAAAAGGATTTTGGCAAGGTGAGATTTGGAACCGGCGTAAAACGGGTGATATATATCCCGAGTGGTTATCCATTATTGCAGTCAAAGATGATTGGGGTAAAGTTACGAACTACTGTGGAATTTTTACTGATTTATCAGAGCGTAAAATAGTAGAAAGTGAGCTAGAAAGACGTGCTTTAACAGATACGTTGACAGATGTATGCAATCGTTTTGCATATATGGATCGTATGAATGCTCTACTTGAAGCTAGCTCTAGTTTAGCTAATCCAATACAGCATGCTGTATACTTAATGAATTTGGATCGTTTTAAACACGTCAATGATACACTAGGTCATGCGGTAGGTGACAAGCTGTTAATTGAAATAGCACGCCGCATTAAAAAGCTTTTAAAAAATAAAGATATTTTAGCACGCTATGGTGGAGACGAATTTGTCATTACTTTAACAAATATCGCATATACACGAGAAGCGGCAAAATTTGCAGAAGAAGTAATCCGTATTGTAGAAGCACCTATAATTATTGATGGACATGAAATATTCGTATCGACAAGTGTTGGCGTTAGTTTATATCCTTTAGACGCTACAGATACTGAAGAATTAGTAAATCGCGCAGATAAAGCAATGTCCTTTTCAAAACAAAATGGACCAAGTGGCTTTGCATTTTATATAGATGATTTAGACATCGACACTAAGCGTGTATTACTACTCGATACTGAAATCCGAAAAGCAATTGAGCATCGTGATTTTAATCTTGTTTTTCAGCCGAAAGTTTGTATTAATACTAATACAATTATTGGTGTGGAAGCGCTAGTTCGATGGCAAAATGACAAGCTTGGAAACGTGTCCCCAGCAGAATTTATTCCTTATGCAGAAGAAACAGGTTTAATAATTCCGATAAGTGAAATTATAATTGAAAAGGCTTGCGAAGCTTTAACTATTATGCACGAGCAAGATTTAACAAATATTCCAATATCAATTAATATATCGAGCATCCATTTCCAACAGCAATATTTTTTAGATTCGATTCTAAAGATTTTAGAAAAAAATAATATGTCTGCACAAAATATTGAAATTGAAGTAACTGAGCGTACAGTAATGAATAATGCGGTGGAAACGGTGAATAAGTTTGTACGACTAAAGGAGCTAGGATTCAAATTATCGATGGATGATTTCGGTACAGGCTATTCTTCTTTAAGTTATTTAGTACGTTTCCCGCTAGACATACTAAAAATTGATCGTAGCTTCATTCAGCATATTTGTTCATTAGAGGAAAAGCAAGCAATTGTCGATGCGATTATTCAAATGTCACATCGTTTAAAAATGAAAGTTGTAGCAGAAGGTGTAGAAAGTTTACAACAGGTAGAACTATTAAAAAAAATGGGCTGTGATTATATTCAAGGTTTCTTTTATAGTAAACCACTCCCATTAGATGAGCTGTTCGAGTTTTTAGAGTTATGGGAACAAGAACATCAAGGAAGGTAATAAAATGACAAAATTTCAATTAGTAGCAACTGCAGCAATGGGTTTAGAAGCAATCGTTGCACAAGAAGTTCAAGATTTAGGATATGAAACACGTGTTGATAATGGCAAAGTGTATTTTGAAGGAGACGAAACAGCTATTGCGCGCTGTAACTTATGGTTGCGCGTTGCTGACCGTGTAAAAATCGTTGTTGCGCAATTCCCTGCAAAAACATTTGACCAATTATTTGAAAGTACGAAAGCAATTGAATGGGAGCGTTACTTACCAGTAGATGCTTCGTTTCCGGTATCGGGTAAATCTGTAAAGTCAAAGCTTTTCAGTGTACCAGACTGCCAAGCAATCGTTAAAAAAGCGATTGTTGAGCGAATGAAATTTCACTATAAGCGTTTAGGGTTTTTAGACGAATCAGGTGCAACATTCAAAATTGAAATATCAATTTTAAAAGATGTTGCAACGTTAACTATTGATACATCAGGCGCCGGTCTTCATAAGCGAGGCTATCGTCAAGTGCAAGGGGAGGCACCATTAAAAGAAACGTTAGCAGCTGCACTTATTAAAGTTTCTAAATGGAATCCAAACCGCCCATTTGTGGATCCTTTCTGTGGTTCAGGTACGATCCCATTAGAGGCAGCAATGATCGGTCAAAATATAGCACCAGGCTATAACCGTGAGTTCATTTCAGAGGACTGGAACTGGATGAAAGCAAAAATTTGGGATGAAGCACGCGATGAAGCTGATTCTTTAGCAAACTATGATCAACCGCTGCAAATTATCGGGTCGGATATCGATCATCGCATGGTTAGTATTGCACAGGAAAATGCTTTAGAAGCTGGATTCGGTGATATTTTATCGTTCAAGCAAATGCAAGCAACAGATTTCACTACACGTTTAACTGACGGTGTCATAATTTCGAACCCTCCATATGGCGAACGTATCGGGGATAAAGAAATGATTGAAAAGGTTGTGCGTGAGTTTGGCCAAGTAATGAATAATTACCCGACTTGGTCAGTTTATATGCTTTCTTCAATGGAAAATTTTGAAGAGTGCTATGGCCGCAAAGCAACGAAAAAGCGTAAGCTATTTAATGGCTTTATTCGAACAGACCTTTATCAATACTGGGGTCAAAAATCGAAGCGCGAAGACTAATGAAAAACAACGGAAGGAGGTATGTCTCTCCTTCCGTTTGTTGTCTAATTACTTGACAAAAAAGTGAAACAACGATTAGTAGGGCATTTGTAACCGTACTATTCGTTAGTTGAACTATTCGTATGGATAAAGGGAGAATAACTATATGAGACAATCTTTACCGTTTGAACTTTCAAAGGATAGATCATTTTTTGAATCGCTTGGCGACTGGATGGGTGACGTCCTTTATGATGAACTACCTGAGAAAGGCTTTGAATGCCGCGATGAGCAAATTTTTATGGCATATCAAATTGAGCAAGCATTAAAAGAAAAAAATGTACTCTTTGCAGAAGCTGGTGTTGGTACTGGCAAAACGATTGCGTATTTATTACCAGCTGTTTCATATGCACGTTATACAGGTAAGCCTGCACTTATCGCTTGCGCGGATGAAACATTGATCGATCAGCTCGTAAAAGAGGGAGGCGATGTGCATAAACTGCGCGATCATTTAGGGTTAACGATCGACGTACGTTTAGCAAAATCGCGTGATCAATATTTATGTATTAAACGCTTTGAAGAAGCTGATAAACATGTAGAAGATGAATGGATTGATGATATTGCAGAATCTATTCCAGACGGCGTGTACGCGCATGGATCAATGATTGCATTAAATCCATACGGTGAGCGCAGTGACTATCAGGCAATTAGCGATGAACAATGGCAAATGGTCAATTATAACTCGATTATGCAATGCGCGGTTTGTGATGTACGCAATCGTTGCGGCCAAACACTTCACCGAGCACACTATCGAAAATCATCAGACTTAATTATTTGCTCTCAAGATTTCTTAATGGAGCATTTAGCGACGAAGGAATCACGTGAACGAGAAGGACAATTGCCATTACTGCCAGAAGTATCAATGATTGTTCTAGATGAAGGACACTTACTTGAATATGCAGCCCAAAAAGCAATGACATATAAAGTGCAAGCATCTACAATTGTACAATTATTAGAGCGCCTAATGGTAGATGGAGTGCGTGAACGTACGTTGTATGCAATGGAGAGACTACAAGACGACCATGAGCTATTTTTCGATCAGCTTCGTGACGATTTAGTACCTTCAGAAGAAGACCGTAAGCGCATTAATAAATCGAAAAAATTGATTGAATTCGGTAAGAAATTAATTGTTGATGTAGACCAATTACTAGAAGAATTTGTTTTTGAATCTGAGCTGTATATGATTCCGGAATACGAGCTAAATATGGCGGAGGAATTTTTAGAACATTATGTTGCTTCAATTCGTATTTTCGTAGAACAAGGTGATGCAGTTGATTGGCTTGAAGAAACGGATGGCGAAGAAACTCTTGTAATAATGCCTCGTCTAATAACAGAAGTATTAGAGGAAAAATTATTCTCGAAAAAGACACCAATTGTATTTTCTTCCGCAACATTATCAGTGAATAAAGATTTTTCATATATTGCGAAGAGCTTAGGTATTGAAAAGTACCAATCATTTAGTGTACCATCACCATTTGATTACGAAGAAGTTATGAAAATTTACTTACATGATATAGCACAAGCAGATAAGACTGCAAAAGTAGAAGAACTGCTACAAGATGATGAGAAAACATTGATTTTATTCAAGTCAAAACAAGCAATGAATATATTTAAATCAAAGCTGAGTATGATGTCTCGTTTAACAATGGCATTCGAAGGTGATCGTGAATTGTCTGCCATCGTGCGTGATTTCCAAGAAGGAGTCGTTAAAACATTTTGCTCGTATCACCTTTGGGAAGGGCTTGATTTACCAGAGGAAGCATTAACTCGCGTCATTATTTTCGATTTACCATTCCCGCCGCATGATCCATTATTTGATGCGAAGCGTGCGTTTGCAGAAGATGCATTTAAAGAAGTAGAATTACCATTTATGTTACTTCGTTTGCAGCAAGGTATGGGGCGTTTAATCCGTACTGCTAATGATTACGGAGATATTCATATTTTATTAAATGAACAAGAAAGCACAATGAAAGACGTCTTTGCTAATATTTTAGCCGTAGAGCCAGAATAATAATAGGAACCACCTTAGAATATTGTATTCTAAGGTGGTTTTTTGATATTAATTTGCACTGTACATAGTAAGCTGCAGTTCCAATTTCAGTCGTTTTGTTTTGAAGCTTGCTATTAATTTTGTATTAATGATACATTAATTTAAATTAATTTAAATATTCCGACATTTAAGAAGAGGGGGATGGAATGATGAAACATTTGCGGCAACAAGGTTTATCGAAAGGGACTCTTTTTAGTGAAATGCAAGCAGCTCGGAAGCATGATGCCAATTGGAAAGCCGGAAAAACGTTTAGCCTCGTGTACTACGCAGGGGAAGAGGTTAGTAATGTCGCAAAAGAGGCATACAATCTATTTTTCCATGAAAATGCTTTAAACCCGTTAGCTTTTACTAGTTTGAAAAAGTTTGAGACGGAAATAATTGCAATGAGCGCTTCACTATTCCACGGTAACGAGCAAGTAGTAGGTAGTTTGACATCAGGTGGTTCTGAAAGTATTTTAATGGCAGTGAAGGCATACCGCGATTTCGCTCGCAAACATCGTCCGGAAATCGAGCATCCAGAAATGATACTACCAATAACAGTGCATGCGGCGTTTGAAAAAGCAGCGCATTATTTTGGCGTCAAATCGGTTTATATTAGTGTCAATGAACAATTCGAAGTAGATGTTGAGCAAGTTCGACAAGCGATCAATGATAATACAATTTTAATAGTGGGTTCCGCTCCTAACTATCCTCAAGGTATTATGGACCCGATTGAACAGCTCGGACAAATTGCAGTTGCGCATAATATTCCGCTTCATATAGATGCCTGTTTGGGTGGTTTTATTGTACCGTTTTTACAGCAGTTAGGTTATCCACTAGCTCCTTTCGATTTTAGTGTAGCTGGGGTAACATCGATTTCTGCTGATATTCACAAATATGGCTATGGAGCAAAAGGGGCTTCGGTTATTTTATATAAAGACGATGAGTACCGTCGCTGTCAATATTTTGCCTATGCTGATTGGCCGGGGGGATTATTTGTATCGCCTACTGCTACGGGTACGCGTCCTGGAGGGGCTATTGCATCTGCCTGGGCAGTAATGAATTATTTAGGCGTGGAAGGCTATAAAAAGCTTGCACAGCAAACGATAAATACGACTAAAAAATTTATAGAAGGAATTCAACAAATACAAGAGTTAAGCATTTTAGGAAATCCACAAGCTTCGATTTTTACAGTAGCATCAAAAGAAGTAAATATCTTCGCACTAGCCGACCAAATGGAAATACGCGGATGGCATATGGACCGCCAACAGTTGCCGAATTGCTTGCATTTTATGATTACGCCAGCGCATGAGCATGTTGTTGAGGAGTTTATTGTAGACTTACAGCAGTCTGTAGCGGAAGTGAAAGCGAACCCAGCACTTGTCCAACAAGGATATGCTGCAATGTATGGCATGATTGGGCAAATTCCGGATAAAAGTCAAATTCAACAGTACATTTTGCATACATTAGATAAAGAAATGCGCTTATAATCTAGCATGCTATTCTCTTAAGGGGGAGATACTGCTTATGAATCTAACATTGAAAAAAATAGTGTATGGCTCTGGCGAAAGCGTACCGGTTGTTGCAAATACAGTAATAGGGCTATACTTTTTGTATTTTTTAACAGATATTGTTGGCATGTCACCAGCTTTAGCAGGGACAATTTTCATGATTGGACGTTCATGGGATGCTATTACAGATCCTGCCATTGGATTATTTAGCGATCGCACTCGTACACGTTGGGGAAGAAGGAGACCATATTTTTTTGTAGCAGCAATTCCTTTATTAGTTACGTTTTTATGCTTGTGGCAGCAATTAGAGCTTAGTACAGGGCTTACATTTATTTATTACACGTTATTGTACATGCTATTTATGACGATTTTAACTGTATTTCATGTACCATATGTTTCGCTTATTACAGAATTTAGTACAGATTATATGGAACGTACGAGTATTAATAATTATCGCATCTTCTTTCAGTTGTTTTTTGGCTTAATTGCAGCAGTTATTCCTAAAATGATTGCAGATAGTACGAGTTATTCGGTGATGGCACTCATACTCGGAATATTTATGATGAGCGTTGCATTATTTTTATTCGCCAATACGAAAGAGCCCCCACTGCCACAACAACAGCCAAAAGTGAATCTTTTCGTAGAATTAAAAAGCGTTTTTCAAAATCGCGCTATGCAGTATTTACTAGTTATTTATATTGGTTGTTACGCAGCTGCAAATGTTATTGAATCATTTGTCATTTATTATATGAAATATTATTTAAATCGCGAGTTTGATATGTCGATATTATTTGTCATTGTTATTGGAGCTGGCATATTTTCATTACCTGTCTGGTCAAAGATTACAGAAAAAATCGGAAAAAAGCAGGCCCTATTTTACGGATTAGTCATTTGGGCTGTCGGGCAACTGGGCTGGATACTCATTGCACCGAATTCACACGTTTTTCTCGTATATGTAGTTGGTGCAATAGTTGGACTAGGTTACGGGGTTGCACACGTACTCCCTTGGGCAATGTTACCGGATGTTGTCGATATTGATGAATTACAAATCGGTAAAAAACGTGAAGGTGTGTATTCGGGGATTATGACATTTTTTATGAAGCTTGCGAATTCATTAGCGATATTTTTGATAGGGCTCGTCCTAGAGTTTTCAGGATATATAGCGAATGAAGTACAGTCAGTAGAAACGATGCAAACGATTAAATGGACGATGGTATTAGCTCCAGGCATATTTGTTGTAATCGCACTAATTGCGACGTTTATATATCCTTATAGCAGAGAGGATCATGAAGCTATTCGCCGGCAATTGAGTGAAAAATAAGTATCGTATTATTAATATATGACTGCTCTTTTGGTTTCCCTATTATCAGATGCATTTGTATAATAATGGATATAGAAATGAATAACGATGCAAGTTATGGCAACTAACAACAGAGGTATTTAATAATTTCTATAATAGGCTAAGCTAGAGGAGGAATGGCAATGTTTTATACACCAATTTTTGTTACATTAATTTTTCTTCTTATACATGCAACAGTGAGTATTAAAGGAATTGTATTGGCTAGCTTTGGAATGGCCGCGTTATATACTCTTTTTGCTGTAATAATTAGTCCGTATTTCGATTTAGTTGTTATTTGTTATTTAGCATGCTTGCAATTTTGGATAATGGCTTTTGCTACTAGGGCGATGTGTTGGCGATAATTTGGCCAGCACATCGCTTTTATTATTGTAAATGAAATTAAATTTGCTTATCTTTATGACCCGCATAGTATAAAAAACACGTCACTAGATAAGGTAGATAAAATTCAATTCATTCTGCACTTTTCATTTCAAGATATTGTAGTACGATATTGATAGAAATGGGGTTTTTTTTATATGCAAGCGGTCATTCACGGCTTTTTTCTAGCATTTGGACTTATTTTACCTTTAGGTGTACAAAATGTTTTTGTCTTTTCACAAGGCGCCACTCAACCTTCGAAATTTCGCGCTTTGCCAGCAGTACTTACAGCAGCTATTTGTGATACGCTACTCATTTTACTAGCAGTGTTCGGATTATCGATGATCGTGTATCAGTTTGAATGGTTACGTATTACTTTACTAATAGGTGGCATTGTTTTTTTAGTATACATGGGGAAGGTACTCTGGACATCGAGTGCTACCGCAGTTAAGCAAGATGAGGCTTTGCCAGCAAAAAAACAAATTTTGTTTGCGCTATCCGTTTCGTTATTAAATCCACATGCCATTTTAGACACAGTTGGCGTTATTGGCACGAGTGCATTGAATTATATAGGGACAGATAAAATACTTTTCACCGCAACATGTATTATTGTGTCATGGTTATGGTTTGTAGGGTTAATGATTGCTGGTGCGACTCTGAAAAAGTTCGATACATCTGGTAAAGTGATGTACATATTTAATAAATGCTCAGCAATATTTATTTGGTGTACGGCAATATATTTATTGATTGGGTTGTTGTAATTGTATTTTAAAGGAAAACTGAATTGTCATACAGACCATAGTTAGTAAACGGCAAGTATTGATGAAAGGAAACGTATAACTTAATTATTAAGGCAATTTGTAACATTTTACCGATTTTAGAGTCTAATTCGATAAGAGGTGAATTATATGAAGAAGTGGGCGGTTATTAGTTTACTAGTTGTTGTATTAGCTGGCTGTCAATATGGTGGAAGTCGAGCAATTATTGATTGGGTAGATTTTATAAAATGGGATGGTGAAAGTTACTTAGGCATATATACAGGTGTTTTGGCTGATGAACGGTATATAGGTGAAAAAATCGGGAAGGTAAAGTTTAAAGTAGCAGACAACATTTCGGATCCATCATACAAAACAAAAGATGGAGATGCTGCATTTCTCGAAAAAGGAACGGAAATTTTCTCGATTAAAGGGAGGCCTGATTTATTAGCAGTAAAGGCCGAAGAAACTATTAACGGCTATCAAGTTTATTTTGCAAGCGATAGTACAAAATTTAAATGGCATTTTAAAGATATGCCAGTAGATAAAGTGAAAAAAATAGAAATATATTTAGCTTACACAGAAGAAGGTAACAAGAAGTTAGCTGATATAAATGACAATAACGACATAGATGCTTTCCTTGATATATTAACAAATAGCAAGGAAGACTCGGCATTTCAACCGAATACCGAAAATGGTGATCCACGTTATTACAACATCGTTTTGTATACAGATGATCCGATAGCCTATAAATACGGTGTGCAATTTGATGGGGAAACATATTTTTGGTACCCATGGGATACGGCGTTATTATCAAGCGAAATAAAACGTTTTATCCCGGAAATGTAGGCATTGCCTGTTTAATTTAAGTAAAATACTGATATTTCACGATATATGGCTAAAATTTCATGATATAACTGTGGAATTTCACGATAAAGAGCTAGTATTTCACGATATGTACGATAAATAAATTTCACGATATTAAGAGTAAAAGAAAAGACAATACAAATAAGATTGGCTCGAATATTATTTACATACAAAGAATAGTGCAAAAACTAGATAGAATAGCTAAAATAAGCCAATGTGATTTTTGCTGCATTGGCTTATTTTTGTTTAAGATTTAAAGATGAGGTTTTTCTAGGTAATGTAATTTGATTTGCTAGGGGGGAAATTGGAAATGCAGATAAAAAAATATTCACCTGAATATGAAGAAGGTTGGTTAAGGTGTAGGGTTTTAGCTTATTTACATACGTCTATGTACGAAGATGTAGTGACATCCAAGCCTACATTTGATGCTCGGCCATCAATAGAATTAATTGCTGTTGAAAATGAAGAAGTTATTGGTATTTTAGATATGGTGTTAGATACAAATGAATTAAAAACATCATTATTAGGCAAAGGTTTAGGGGCATTTCTACAAATAATAGCAGTTCATCCTGATCATCAATCTAAAGGAATTGGTCAACAATTGTACGCTGAAGCGTTGAAACACTTGAATGATACACAAATTGAATTTATTGAGCTTTATACAAGAGGAGATGAACAGGCGAATCAATTTTATCAAAAATTAGGCTTTGAAATGGCGCTAGAAACATATGACGTTTTTGGCTTAGAAAAAGGTTTACGAAAGAATTTGGTTATTGAAGGAATTGGGGATAAAAAACTGTAAATAAAAAATTCCGATGGGGAAGATTGTGATTTTATAATTATAAATGGTATTTATGAAGTTTATCGTAAAAAGGCTCTCGATTACATTGAATATGACAGGTATTATCCATCTCGAGGGTATATAAAATACATAAAATAAATACCGAATTGTAAGAGCAGCCAAAACATTGTCTACCAATGGTTGGCTGCTCTTTTTATTGGAACTTTTAATGAAAAAGAAAGCCTGAAGGGTGAAATGGTAGGTATGACAGTTGACGTAATTCAAAAACTGAAACAAATATTAATTTAAGCAAGTTTTAGTAAATAATTATCAGTATGGCTGATTCAAAAGAGTGTTATTCGTCAATATTTATTACGGAAAAGCTTTCGCTATAAAGAAGCGGCTTTAACTTTGTATAGACACTTGATGGTGGAAAAAATAAGTGTAAATTGAAACCAATATATTACTACTTGCATAAATGAAAAAATATGTTTCAAACAAAGGGAAGATTAGTCTCCTGGAATTTGGTTGTATGTGAGAAATTGAAGGCGTAATTTTCTTAACAGAAAGGAGACTGTACATGGAAGTCTTACTGTCAATATTATTTCTGCTTGTATTATTAATAGTTACAAATGTTCTAGCACATTATATTCCTTCCATTCCAATTGCGCTAATTCAAATTGTAGTTGGAGTTGTAGTTGCTTTAGTAGCAAATAATTTCACCATTGAAATTGAATCAGAATGGTTTTTGTTATTGTTTATTGCTCCTTTACTTTATTATGATGGAGCACATTTTCCACGTGAACAATTATGGGAAATGCGATTACCTATTTTAGGTAACGCAATTATATTAGTATTATTAACAACAATTGTTGGTGGTCTTTTTGTGCACTGGATGATTCCTCCGATTCCTTTGGCGGCTGCCTTTGCGTTAATGGCTATTTTATCTCCTACTGACCCAGTGGCTGTAAATGGTATTGCCAAACGAGTTCATATCCCAGTGCGTAATATGAATTTAGTTCGTGGAGAATCTTTAATCAATGATGCATCGGGATTAATCGCGTTTAAATATGCAGTTGCGGCAGTTGTAACAGGCTATTTCTCATTGACATCAGCAGGAATTGAATTTATGTACATGTTTTTGGTTGGTGTCATAATAGGGATCTTCGGTGCATTAGCAATATTTTTGATACGACTTCATTTTCGCCGTGTAGGAATTGTAGATTCAACATTTTATGTCTTAGTACAAGTTTTAACACCCTTTATTTTATATTTTATAGCAGAAGAAGTGTTTCATGCATCAGGTGTAATTACGGTAGTAACAGGAGGAATTATTTCGACAATTATTAAAGAAAAGACCGAAAGTGTTATTGCGCAGGAACAAGTAGTAACAGAACATGTTTGGTTAATTTTTACGTTCATACTCAATGGCGTGATTTTCCTTTTGTTAGGACTTGTGTTGCCTTCTGCTACAAATTCAATATTAAAAAGTGAGGTAATTCACAATAGTGTCCTTATTTTATACGTGTTAAGTATTGGCTTGATGGTGTTAGTAATCAGGTTTGCTTGGGTAATGTTCTTTAGCGTTATTGATAAAAAAATATTTAAGAGCAATGAAACAGTGACAATTAAAGATCATATTGTGACAACATTTCTTGGAGTACGGGGTACCATTACTATGGTAGGAATTTTATCATTACCTCTAGTAACAAATCAGGGAGACTTATTTCCATACCGCCAATTACTCATTTTTTTAGCAGCAGGTGTTATTTTATTCACTTTGATAATGGCTACTATATTCTTACCTTTGTTAAACTCTAAAAAAGCAGCACAACAATCAAATTTAATGAGTGAAAAACGAAAAATGATAAATCATGCAATTCGTAGTATTCAACTTGAAACTGTAGAGGAAAACGCTCCTATTGCTCTAAGTTTAATAAATCAATATAACGCAATGTTAATAAATATTGAGCGAGAACAGTCAGAGGGAGCATTTCAAACGTACAGGCAAAAAATACTGGAAGCCAGAAAAGTTGGGATTGAATTAGAAATAATTTATACAAATCAATATATGACTGAGCATGGATTTAGCCAATCAATTCAACAAGAAGTTAATTATATTCTTAAAGAAAGAAAAGATATGTTGAATAACCGATCATTTACTTTGTTAAAACGTCGTTTGCGATATTTTTTACATGAACGGAAGTTGAGCAAACTACCTGTCAATGTTGTAGAACAAATTAATAATGTAAAAAAAGATTTATCAGATTATGTATCATCATCAATTGTAAGGCATCTTCAAGAAACAAATGAATTTTCTTTAGATGTTGCGCAAAAATTGGAAATGTATTATCGTCACCTACAATATTCTTCTTATAATAAAATGGATTCTTCAAAACTGGAAGAACAAAAAGAATACTTAGCTTTAATAGCAATTGAAGCTCAAAGAAGTCTTATAAATGAATGGTATCGTGCTGGTAATATAAATAATGAAGTAGCAAAAGAATTAAGAAGATTTGTCAATAATTTAGAAAGTGTTATTTTACTTGAAGAGGAAGAATAGAGGGGGTCTTAGAAACTTACATTCTAGACTCCCTTTGCTTTTTTGAAGGTTAAAAAGTAAATAAAATTTCTCTATTAACGACGGGAGGTGTTTTAGTATATACCCCACTAATAAGAGGACCTGCTTTTATTAAAAGAAAGGATTGTTCAAATTCAAAAACTATCGTATCGAAAACTTGAAGTGTTTCGCCCTTATAACCGTAGCCCGTCACCTTTTTTATAACGTTATCTTCAAAAGAAAAGCTTGAACCGATAATAAAGTATTGATCGGGATAATATTGGTCAACATGATAATCAATAGAGGTCGGAATAGTTTGTTCTTCAATAAGAAGATAGTCACTTCCTGGCTCATCTTCAAACCAATCTAATTGCCAATAAAAAGAGTCATTCGTATCTTTATGACGAAAAGAAAGGACAGGTTTCATAGAATGAAAAGTCCATTCGTCAAATTGTTGATGTGAATGGATTTGTTCAGCATAAATTGTCAGGCAATAGTCATCGACATTATGCAAATGCTTCATTTTCCCATCAAATTGTATTTGTAACCTTCCAGCCCAATTTGAATTCCCTGATCTATAGTTACCTTGAGGAAATATAAACGTCCAAGGCATACTCACTTTTGGTGGAATCACGAGCGCTGGTAATGTAAATAGCTTCTCCGCAAGTATCATTTGCTCGTTCAAATAGACTAGTCGAGTATTCTCAAACGTCAGTGGAATTGCAGAAAAGTTGTGCACTAATACGGTAATTAATAGCTCATTTCGATGATTTATCGCTTCTCGAATAGGGGAGAAAACAATATTAGCAAAATGTTTCTCTTTTGTTTCGTTAAAAAGCTTTTCTATTTGATCTCGGTCTTGTGCTGACAATGCTTTGTCCCAAGAAGCTTCAAATTGTAGCTGCTGCATAAAGGAAACCTCCTTTTTATGTTAGTTTAACATACGAGAACGGTGGTGAAGTAGGAAGTTGGATTGTAATGATCATATTCAATTTTTAGCAGAAAATTATATCACATCATTTTAAAAACAATGAAACCGTGATTTGTCGAATTTAATATACAACTTATTTTTAAATAAGCGTCAAAAGGGGCAAATGGCACTTAAATATAAATAAGTCGTATATCAATTTGGTTATATGACAAAATCGTTGATAAAAATTGTGGTGATTATTTTTGCGAGATAAAAATAATGAACGAATAATTATTACTAGTAAATTAAAATGGAGTCCTTCCTTTAGCGAAAAGTATTTCACCATAGTATAATGAAAACGGATTAAAAAGATTTATGAAGGGAGCTACTTATAATGGCGCAAAATTTACAAGGAAAAGTAGCATTTGTAACTGGTGCAGCGAGAGGAATCGGAAAAGCAACAGCGCTTCACTTAGCTAAAGAAGGCGTAAATGTAGGTTTATTGGCTAGAACAGAAGAAACTTTAAAGGAAGTTGCTTCCGAAATCGAAAGCTTAGGTGTAAAAGTAGCCTATGCAACGGCTGATGTTTCATCAAAAGAACAAGTTGAGGCAGCCATTGCTTCATTAACAAATGACTTAGGACCAGCTGATATTTTAATTAATAATGCAGGTATCGCTACATTCGGTACGGTTATGGAGATGGATCCACAAGAATGGAAGCAAATCATTGATACAAACTTAATGGGTACATATTATGTAACACGTGCAGTACTACCTCAATTAATCGAAAAAAATGGAGGAGATATTATTAATATTTCTTCTACTAATGGATTAGGTGGAGCTGCTACATCAAGTGCCTACAGTGCATCAAAATTTGCTGTTATTGGATTTACAGAATCTCTAGCACAAGAAGTTCGCCGTAACAACATTCGCGTATCGGCTTTAACACCAAGTACAGTAGCGACAGATTTAGCAGTAGATTTAAGCTTAATTAAAGAAAACGATGAATCAAAATTCATGCAACCAGAAGATATTGCTGAATTCATCGTCAACCAATTAAAGTTAAATCCACGTATTTACGTGAAAACAGCAAGCTTTATCGCAACGAATCCGTATTAATGAATGGTAGTTAAGTGAATAAATTGTTGGAAGAGTTGATTATCCGAAAAAGGGGTAATCAACTCTTTTTTTAGATCCATGATTACATTGTGTTGACGTTTGAAAAGTTTTTTAGTTAGTTGTCTGAAAGGCATTGTTTTGTCTTTTCGATAAATCTCTGTAGTGCATTTGTGATTGGCCTGTCTTTTCTGCGAATAAACACCGTGGTAACATATTGAGCTAAAGGTATAAATTTCATTATTTGAAGGTCTTTTTACCAAAAATATTGCTATCAACTGAAATAGAATCAATTTTCTTCGTTCAAAATTGCCTAAGATAAATTACATTCAGTATAAGATAAATAACTTTCAATATTAGACAAAGAATTAGAACGGCAGTCGCATAAGTTGAAGGTGATCGAAGGACCAGAACACCAAGTCATTATGAAATTTATCTGCACGGCAACGACTTCGTATCTCTATCTTTTTGTATTTATTTCACTGGATAATTATCAAGAGTAATATAAAAATTCAGAATTTTTATTGAAAGAATAAAATAGTTGTTGTAGACTTGTCATACAAGCTTACTACATTTTTTTACATTAGGGGGAAAGAAATGAAAAAGTCACTATTGGTTATTTTGGTAGCGTTATCATTAATGCTATCCGGATGCATAGAGCGCCGAGAGTTCATTACTATTGCAACTGCATCGGCAGGGGGGACATACTATCCAATCGGAGTTGGATTAGGGAATTTATGGACTGAAATGTTAACTGAAGAAAAGGTAAAGGCCACGGGTCAATCATCAGCAGGATCGGTGGAAAATATTCAACTATTAAAAAACGGGGAAGCAAAAGTAGCTATTCTTCAAGGTCTTATCGGGGCGCAAGCATATGAAGGACGAGGCGGCAACTTTGAAGGTAGGCCATATGAAGAGTTACGTTCAATCTCCATGCTATGGTCAAACGTAGAGCATTTTGTGTTGATGGATAAAGAAATTACAACAGGAACAATTTCTGACATCGATACAAAGTCGTTCTCCGTAGGCCCACAAGCTTCAGGAACAGAGCAATCGACACTAGTAATTATGGAAGGTTTAGGGTTAACAAAAGAGAATATTAAGCCCGAATATTTAGGTTATGATGATACTATTTCAGCAATGCGAGATGGGCGTCTAGATGGTGGCTCTCTACCTGCTGGGGTTCCTGTATCTTCGGTAATGGACATGACGGCTTCTGGTGTAAAGGCTTCTGTATTAGATGTCACTGATGAGCAGCTTGATAGCATTAACAGTGTATTTAACACTTGGTTCCGCTTTGTAATCCCAGCCGGTACATACAAAGGAATTGATAAAGAAATCAATACTATTGCGCAACCGAACTTTTTGGCAACTACTACAGAAATTGATGAAGAACTTGTATACAAATTGACGAAAACGATTTATGAAAATTTAGATAAAGTACACCAAATTCATAACTCAGCAAAAGAAATCCAATTAGAATCAGCGCTAAATGGACTTCCTGCTCCGCTTCATATGGGAGCATACAAATACTTTGTGGAGGCTGGATTAGAGGTGCCTGAGCATCTTATTCCGCCAGAAGCGAATGAATCAAAAAAATAAGGAGTTCATCACGGGGGTGTAATGATGATTAAACAACAAGAATTTGATGTGGCTGAAACGTTGGAAAATGATAAAGAAGCTGGCGGAGCAATAAGGACATTGTCTGGTAAAACAGGTATGGTCATTGCAGTATTACTGTTTGTTTTAGCGGCATTTTCGGTTTATGTAAATAGTTTGATGAACATTCAAGAAATCTATCGAAATGCAATTTTTTTAACGTTTCTTTTAGTATTAACATTTCTACTTTACCCAGCAACAAAACGTTCTAGTAAAACTAAAATAACAGTTATGGATTATATATGGGCCATCTTAGGATTTGCAGGGGGCGCCTATATATTACTAAATTATTCTACTATTCATAATGTGAAGTTATCAGAGCCTACGACAATTGATTATATCTTTGCATTTATTACGATTGTCGTGTTACTAGAAGTATCACGCCGCACAATTGGTCTGTTCATTCCATTGTTGGCAATAATAGCGCTCTTCTTTGCGTTGTTCGGTCCATGGTTCCCTGGTATGTTCGGTCACGCAGGCTTTGGCTTTGAGCGTCTCTTATACCGTCTATATATGACGACTGAAGGAATATTTGGCATGACGTTCTCGATTGCAACGACGTATATCGTGATTTTCATTTTATTCGGAGCATTTTTAAATGCAAGCGGGGCGACACGCTTGTTTAATGATTTAGCATTAGCGGTTGCTGGGCAAAGACGAGGTGGCCCTGCCCAGGTAGCTGTATTGTCTTCCGCTTTAACTGGGATGTTAAGCGGTTCTGCAGTAGCGAATGTAGCAACAACTGGAACTTTTACAATTCCTTTGATGAAGAGCATCGGTTTAAAGCCGCGTTTTGCAGCAGCAGTTGAGGCAACAGCTTCAACTGGAGGAATGATAATGCCACCTATCATGGGGGCAGCTGCTTTTATCATGGCAGGTTTCCTGGGAGTGGGTTATAACATTATCGTTCTAGCTGCGATTCTTCCAGCGATCCTCTACTATAGCGCCTTAATTATAGCCATTGATATTGAAGCAAAAAAGCAAGGGCTAAAAGGGATTAGTAAGGAAAATATTCCAGATGTAATAGAGGTCATCAAGTCACGCGGAGTGCTAATCTTACCGATTATTATCGTCATTGTGACTTTAATGACAGGCTTTACAGCGTTGTTTGCTGGTTTTGCAGGGATCTTTGCGTGTATAGCGGCGAGCTGGCTGACGAAGGATAAAGAAAAGCGAATTGGCATAAAGGCCATTATCAATGCAATGATTGAAGGAGCTCGCGGGTCAATTCAAGTAGCTGTAGCCTGTGCAACAGTAGGTATTATCATTGCTGTCATTACTATGACAGGGTTAGGCTCAACACTGGCTTACAACATTATTCAAATATCAGGCAATAATTTAGCCATTATTTTAGTGTTGATTATGATTACGAGTATTGTATTAAGTATGGGGTTACCTTCGACAGCACTTTACATCGTTGTCGCTGTAGCTGCTGCGCCAGCATTAATTGAAGCAGGGGTGAATCCTATTGCGGCACACTTCTTTGTATTTTGGTTCGGTGCACTTTCTAACATTACGCCACCAGTGGCATTGGCATCTTATACAGCTGCAGGGATTGCCCGAGCAGATGCAATGCAGACATCGTGGACAGCGGTAAAGCTTTGTTTACCAGGATTCTTATTACCATTTATGATCGTGTACAATCCAGCACTTGTTATGCAGACAGAAGCAACAGGTATGGACGCAGCATTACAAATTATTTTTGCATTCACTACTTCGATTTTAGGTGTGTTTGCATTGGCGACAACTGTATTTAACTTCTTTACAACAAATATGACCATTTTTGAGCGTATAGCTATGGCGATTGCAGCATTACTTTTAATAATTCCAGAATTAATTACGAGCGCAATAGGTCTAGGAATCATTATACTAGTGTTAGCTATTCACTTGCCACGTGCTAAAAAAGTGAATACTCAAAGGAATGAAGTATCTGTTTAAAGATAGGAGTTATAAAATGCAAGTTGAACGTAGGAAAGTAGCAGATCAAGTATTAGAGTTTTTGATTGAAATGATGCGTACAGGAGAGCTCCAGACAAATACAGTGCTGCCAACCGAAAATGAGTTGGCAGTACGATTCGGGGTAAGTAGAGCGCCTATTAGAGAAGCGCTAAAAGTATTAGAAGTAGCAGGTGCCATCGAAAGCAGACAAGGCAGCCGCAGCTTGGTGAAGGAAGTGTCGCTGGCAGAATTATTGGATCCTGTGCGCTTTCAACTCATCAAGAGGCAGCAAGTGCTGGATTTACTGGAGTTCCGGATCATTATCGAAACGGAGGCAGCTGCATTGGCAGCGGAACGCCGAACAGAAGAGGAGCTTGTGGAAATTCAAAGGTTAGTTGATCATTTCCAACAGCTGATGGGTGATAATCAAGCAATTGGTTATGAAGAAGATTTTCAGTTTCATCAGTTTATTATGAAGGCGTGTAAAAATGACTTTATCTCTGAAACAATCGGCAATTTAAGTGACTTACATTTACGTGCATTAAAGTATTCCCTAACCAAAAATTTAGGATGGGATAAAAAGCGGAAGGAAGTCGCTAAGGAGCATATGCTTATTGCACAAGCGATTGCCCAACAAGACAGTGAAGGGGCAAGACAAGCGATGCGGGAGCATTTAAGCAATGCTCGCAATAAAATTCTCAATTTACCAGAAGAAGAGTAACGCTATAAAGCGCGTTCTCTTCGCTGGTCTTTTAATTGGGACCTAGGAGGGGACGAAATGGAGAAGCTACAACAGCTTTTACAACAAATCATCCTGGATGATGAGCGTATTTTAACAGAGAAGGCAGATTTGACAAGCTATTCCTATGATGCCTCATTTGGGGTGTATATGCCGGAAGTGGTTGTGCAACCGTTATCTTCATATGAAGTGGCAGGAATTTTACAACTGGCCAATAAGCATAAAATCCCTGTATACCCACGTGGGCAGGGTACAAGTTTGAGTGGTGGTCCCCTGCCTGTCCGCGGGGGAATTGTGATGGATTTATCTCAATGGACATCTAAATTGGAAATCGATACGGAGAACATGCTAGCGATTGTATCACCTGGCGTGACAGCACAGGCAATTAATAATGCAGCACTTGTACACGGGCTAATTTATCCGCCAGACCCGTCCAGTATGAATATCGCGACTATCGGCGGAAACTTGGCTGAAAATTCGGGCGGTCCTAAGGGTCTGAAATACGGGGTCACAAAGGATTATGTCATTGGCCTGGAAGTCGTGACACCAGAAGGCGAAATCATTCGGACAGGCGGCAAAACGGTGAAAAACGTGACGGGTTATGATTTAACGAAGTTGATTGTCGGTTCTGAAGGCACGCTTGGTGTTATCACAGAGGCAGTTCTTCGCCTTTATCCAAAACCACAAGCTACAGAAACATTAATGGCGGTATTTGATGACATCATTGATGCGGGGCGTGCAATTTCGAATATATTAAGTGCGGGTATTATCCCTGCAAAGTTAGAAATTATGGATAAGGCGTCTGTGGAAGCCGTAGAGGCTTATCGTCCATCAGGTTTACCGACAAATATTGATGCACTCATTTTAATTGAATTAGACGGACATCCAGCTGCAATCAAGGATGAAATAAAGCGTGTAAATGATGTGTGTCTTCAAGAAAATGCCCGTTCGGTACAAATCGCAAAAACTGCAGAGGAAGCCGCAAAGCTATGGCTTGCTAGAAAGCTTGTTTCACCGGCCATTGTCCGGGTTAAACCAACAAAAATTTCAGAGGATGCAACTGTCCCACGCAGCAAAATTCCGGAAATGTTCCAGCGGTTAAAGGAAATTAAAGAGAAATATAAAATTGATCTCGTTGTATTTGGACATGCAGGCGATGGTAATCTACATCCGAATATTATTGCAGATGAGCGGGATGCAGAGGAAATGAAGCGGGTAGAACAGGCAGTAGAGGAAATATTCCAAGCGGCAATCGAGCTTGGAGGGACATTATCCGGGGAGCACGGCATCGGTACATTAAAAGCACCTTTTATGGAAATGGAGCTTGGTGCAGTAGGGGTGGATATGATGAAACGCATTAAACAGGCATGGGATCCGAATGATATTTTAAATCCGGGGAAAATATTCCCTGAGCCAAATCAAAGGTTTGTGTTGTCCAATGACTGAGTTAGCATATCAAGAGACACTCAGCTGTGTGCAATGCGGTTACTGCCTGCCAACATGCCCTACGTATATAACATTTAAAAAGGAAACCCATTCACCGCGAGGACGCATTAATTTAGTGAAGATGGCGGCTGAGGGGAAAATTACATATGACGATATGACCGAAGCAATTGATCTATGCCTGGGCTGCCGTGCCTGTGAAACAGCATGCCCAACAAACGTTCAATACGGAAAGATTCTCGAGTCTGCAATTGAAGTGTTGGCAAAACATAAGAATGAGCAGTTGAAATCGCGTGTCAAGGTAATGAAATCACTCTTATTTAACCAAGTGGTGCCCAATGAACAGATACGTAAAGTACTAGGTGCGGGATTAGCATTCTACCAAAAAACCGGGTTACAAAAAGTAGCACATAAAACAGGTGTTTTACGTGTGCTTCCTGAGAATCTCCACGCCTTTGAAACGATTTTACCAACTGTCGAGGGGCCAATTAAGCGGTCAAAGCGGGAGCGATTTTATGAAGCGGCGACACCACAGGCTACCTTTAAAATCGGTTTTTTTGTTGGATGTATCATGGATACGATGTTTTCATCTATTAATACACTCAGTATGAAACTGTTGCAGCAGGCGGGCTGCGAAGTGACAGTGATTCAGGAGCAGGGGTGCTGTGGTGCATTACATCAACATAGCGGCTTATCAGATAAAACACGTGAACTGGCTAAGCGTAATATTGAGGCGTTTGAGCGTTATGATTTTGACTATATAGTAAATAGTATTGGTGGTTGTGGGGCAATGCTTGGTGAATATCCACAGCTACTGGATGACTCGCCCGAGTGGGTAGAGAGAGCGGAAAAATTCTCTGAGAAATCTGTTGATATTAGTGTCATTTTGAGTCAGCTATCATTGCCATATACAAAGCCGCTCTCTTATAAAGTGACATACCAACCGTCATGTCATATGACAAATGTACAAAAGCGTGTGAACGAACCACTTCAAATGATTCAAAGTATCCCTGGCATCGACTATATTCCTTTGCCTGATGCGCATATGTGTTGTGGATCTGCTGGTATTTATAACATTGTCCGCTACAATCATTCGATGAAAATATTAGATGAAAAAATGAAGCATGTAGAAGCATTGACAGAGCCCCCAAGTATCATTGTGACAACAAATCCAGGTTGTCATCTGCAAATGAAGCTGGGTGCCGAGCGAGAAGGATTGTCACAAGAAATTCGGGTTGTACATCTTGTCGAACTATTGGCTGAAGCATGTAGTATTGAAGCATAGGGGAGAAAAGTATGTTAGATGTGGTCATTATTGGTGGAGGGATTGTAGGATTATCCGTTGGTCTGGCATTAACGGAAAGATTCCCGGAAAAAAAGATCGTAATCTTGGAAAAGGAACCATCTGTGTCTATGCACCAAACAGGTAATAATAGCGGGGTGATCCATTCGGGCATCTACTATAAACCAGGAAGTTTTAAAGCACGCTTTGCTAGACAGGGTAGTCAATCAATGGTTGCCTTTTGCGCGGAACATGATATCGAATATGACATTTGCGGGAAAGTCATTGTAGCAACTGAGCAACATGAATTACCACTTCTTCAAAACCTATATGAACGCGGGCTGCAAAATGAGCTGGCGATTGATATGTTAAGCGTAGAACAGTTAAAAGAGATTGAACCGCATGTAGCGGGGATCGGGGCTATCCGTGTTCCGCAGGCAGGCATTGTGAATTACAGGCAAGTGTCAGAAAAAATGCGTGAGTTAATTGAAAATCGCGGTGGGGAAATCCGCTGCAATGAAGCAGTTGAAAAGATTGAGGAAGGTCCAGCAAGTGTCTATATCGAGACAAGACGAAAATCCTACGAAGCAAAAGTGATGATCAACTGTGCTGGCTTACAGAGTGATCGCATTGCACGAATGGCAGGCTATCACGCTGATTTAAAAATCGTGCCGTTTAGAGGAGAGTATTATAAGCTGAAGGAAAGCAGCCGTGGACTAGTCAATCATTTAATTTATCCTGTACCAAACCCTGATTTTCCGTTTTTAGGCGTACATTATACACGTATGATTGGCGGGGAAGTAGAGGCCGGCCCAAACGCTGTACTTAGCTTTAAGCGCGAAGGCTATAAAAAAACGGATATTAATGTTTTCGACCTTGCCGAAACACTTATGTATAAAGGGTTTTGGAAGCTGGCAGGAAAGAATATGAAAGAAGGTTTAAACGAAATGGCGCGTTCCTATAGTAAAGGGCTGTTCGTAAAAAGCCTGCAAAAGCTCATTCCTGAAATTACAGCCGAGGATTTAGTGCCTGGCGGTGCAGGGGTGCGTGCGCAAGCATTGAAAAGTGATGGATCCATGGTTGATGATTTTTACTTCATTCCTGGTAAGCGAAGTATCCATGTGCTAAATGCTCCGTCACCGGCAGCGACAGCTTCTATTGAAATCGGTAAGGAAATTGTGACTCGCTTCGAGAAAAAGTTTGAGTCTCTTTAACAGAAGGAACGCAATTATTTATCCAATATCAAATAAGATTCCCCTTACTAGATCTATTGATTAGCCTTTTAAAACGCAAAATGGAGCAAGCGATGAACTTGCGAAATTTTGCGTTTTTACGTTTATAAGATGGATAAAAGGCAAGCTAACGTTTCCTATAGCGAGAAGTTTCTGTCTGCAGCATTAATTGAATACGAAAGTAAAACAAACACCGTACATTTTACTAGCTGTTTCAATATTGCGTATAAGCAACCATTTCTAGTCCAGGATCAAAATTAACTATTTTAGTTCAAAATTGCCTAAGATAAATAACTTTAAATATTAGATAAATAAAATACTAACTTTCATTATTAAATAAACTACGGCAGATACATAAATTGAAGATACTTCGATGGCGAGGTAGCAATTGAACGTAAACAGTCAATTGGTTTTGAAAAACAGTTACTAGACAAAATGATGCAACAGTATCGTACAGCAATTAAAACAGTCGCTAAAGAAAATGATGCACTCCCAGCAAAACTGGAAACATACTTAGTGAATATTTTTGGAAACAAGGAAAAGCAATCTGCAGAAGAAGTAAAATTACATTCAGAGACATTCATGAAACGTAACGAATTTGAATTCGTTGATCCGATGAATGCAAAGAAATTAATTGATGCATTGACTAGTCGTATTGAAGAGTTCGAATCAGAGGTAGATGCTGTGTTATCAGAATCTAATGCCACTACATTTATAGAAGTACAAGTTTAAATAGAAATATTAATATTATAGAATTGCATGGCCTAGCGAAAACAGAAAACGTATAAGTCGCTCGTGCTTAGAGGGTGTGCGCGAGTTGAAATTTCAAAACATACCTCACTAAATAGTTTCTTACTAATTCAACTTACCTTTCAAGCATTATTGAAGCTGCGAATGCAGTATGAAGATAATGCTATTAGTTGAAAATTCAAAGAGTAAAGCTAAAAGCGCAAAGTTTACGTTTCAAAGTTCTTAATAACTTAAAACTAAAACCTAAAAGTTAAAGGTTCTTTTAAATCCTGGGTTTCTGGTTGAGGTATCGACTTTTCAGGACCGTCTGTCATCCACCAGGCAGCTTGTGCTGTGCAAAACTAATAGTTAATAATGAGGGTAAAAAATGCTATATTACTCTCAAAAAATAAGGGTAACTTTCAGTAGGCTGAGGGTTGCTTTTTTTGTGTCTTTTTTTAATAAGAATAGATGGATTTTGGCAATTATAAATGTATCAACAATCCTTAAGAATTCTTAAGGATTTTCGCTATTTCCTCTTAAGGTTTGAAATTTAAAGTATGATTATCAATTCAAATCAATGAGGTGGTCAATTTGAAAAAAATTTTATTCCTGTATCAATTTCTAATCAATCCAAAATCTGTAGGTGCTATTCTTCCTAGTTCAAGATTTCTTGGTGATAAAATGATTGAAAAAATCAATTTTAAGAAAGCAAAATACATTGTTGAATATGGTCCGGGTACAGGTGTATTTACGGAAAAATTGATTAAAAAAAGAGATTCTAAAACAGTTATTTTATTAGTTGAAAATAATAAAGGATTTTATTCATTGCTTAAAGAAAAATATAAAGAGCAAAATAATGTATTCGTTGTAAATGGATCTGCAGAACATATTGAACGGTATTTGAGAGAGTTCGATATCCCTTATGTTGATTATGTTATATCTGGTCTTCCTTTTTCGAGTTTATCAAAAAACATTTCATGCAAAATTTTATTAAATACTAACAAAATCTTAAAAGAGGATGGAATATTTATTACTTTCCAATACACAAAATTAAAAAAAGAATTTATTAAACATTATTTCACTAAAATTGATATTAAAAGAGAGTATAGAAATTTCCCACCTGCCTACATCTTTAACTGTTCTACATCAAAAAAACATATGGAGGAATTTGATGATATCAAAAATACTAATTGTTGATGACGATAAAGAAATTAGAAATCTTATTTCGGTATATTTAGAAAATGAAGGTATGCAAACTCAAAAGGTTGAAAATGCTATTGAAGCATTGAAAATACTAGAAGAAAAAGCTTTTGACCTCATTATTTTAGACATTATGATGCCGAAGATGGATGGTATTCAAGCATGTATGAAAATTAGAGAAGAACGCAGCATGCCGATTATCATGCTTTCGGCAAAATCAGAAGATATGGATAAAATTCAAGGTCTTACTGCTGGTGCCGATGATTATTTATCTAAACCATTTAATCCATTGGAATTAATTGCTAGGGTGAAATCTCAATTAAGAAGATATAAAAAATACAATACAGATTCATCTATCGACAAAAGTGTTATTGAGATAGGGGATTTAGTTGTCAATACAGATACACGTCAAGTTTTCGTACAAGAAAAGGAAGTTAGGTTAACTCCGAAAGAATTTGATATTTTAGAATTGCTTAGTCGAAACAAAGGGAGAGTCTTAAGTGTTGCAAAAATTTATGAAGCGGTTTGGAAGGAAGACTTTTATAAGTCTGATAATACAGTGATGGTACATATTACAAAAATTAGAAACAAAATAGAGGAAGATCCCAAACAGCCTATATATATTAAAACGATTTGGGGAGTAGGTTATAAAATATGAAGACAATTAAGTTTCAAAATACACTAACCGTAAATCTTCTTTTAATGATTATCATTAGTTTTTTTGGAACCCTAGCAGTGATGGTCGTCTTTTCAAAAATGGATACTTTAATTAACCCAAATGGCAGTATCTTGCAAGCCGGTTTGCTACTGACATTTTGGTTTTCTTCTGTAATACTAACGTTCATTGTCATATTTACATTGCTCGTAAGGAAAAAAATACTGTATTTAAAATATATTTCTGAAACAGTGCAACATATTGCCAATGGAAAACTGGGGAAGACAATTGACATTAAAGGGAAGGATGAACTATCGCAGCTAGCAGGGAACATTAATTACATGTCAAAGGAGTTAGAAAATAAGTTTATTCATGAAAGACAACTAGAAAAGGTGAAAAATGAACTGATAACAAATATATCTCATGATTTACGGACGCCATTAACATCAATTATTGGCTATTTGAATTTAATAAAGAGTGGGCAATATAAAAATGAAAATCAGCTGCAGGAATACTTTGAAACTATTTATTCAAAATCACAAAGACTAAATTATCTAATGGATGAACTGTTTGAATTTACCCGTTTATCTAGTCCGGATGCTATGTTAAATCTATATAAAATTGATTTGGCGAGTTTATTGCAGCAAATCGTTGGAGAATATATTCCAATATTCGAGGAAGAACATTTAAGTGTTCGAAATTCGATAACAAATGAAGATATCCCTGTTTTAATAGATGTAGAAAAAATGGTTCGGGTTTATGAAAACCTCTTTATGAATGCGATAAAATACAGTATTAAACCTTCGGAAATTAATATATCCCTAATTTCTAAAGAGAATACCGTAGCTTTAAAGGTGTCAAATAGAGTGGAACAACCCCCTGTAGATAATGTAAATAAATTGTTTGAACGGTTTTACAGAGGAGATATGTCGAGAATGGGTGAACAAGGGACTGGCCTTGGACTATCAATTTCCAAAAGAATCGTAGAACTACATAATGGGGACATTCATGCGGAATATAAGGATGGTTGGATAACCTTTATAGTTGAACATCCTATATGTGATTAATGACCTATAGCGCAAACAATTCAAGACTATGCAACTATCAAGTTTCCGTACGACCAGTGCTTGATGTGCATAGTCTTTTTTTGAACAGTTTTTACAGGTGTGTTTACCTTGCTGAAACAGGATAATGTTGTAATTATCACATATTAATAAATTGCATTGCCAACATAAGACCTACAGGGATAGTAACCCAAAGTAATAAGTTGCTCATTATGATCTTAAAATAAGAAGTATTTTCTAACGTTTTTTTGTTAACGAATCTCCACATCAATAGTGCCCCAATAGCCCATATCGGTAAGATTAAAAAGAATTCTGGTGTTAAGGAAGTAGCGTCACCTATTCCCCCTTCTGCATAGAAATAAGATATCAATATTGCAATAAGACCACTTAATATAACATTGCTCACAACTAAGATTGATTTCAATTTAAACAACATCCTCCCTTTTGAAAAATATAATATTCATGACATGACATTTAAATCTAAATTATCAACCACAGGTAGGTGCAAAAAAAGACATTTCGTTTGCGGCATCCTCCTTACCATTAAGAATATTCTAACAATCACATGAAATTTCTTCAAAATTTTAACTTTAATAGAAACTATGGTTGTTATTTTTCCCATTAGTGCTTCTTTACTTAACAAGGAAGTTAAATGGCTTCCAAAAGAAGAAAGGGGAAATGTAAAAATGTCAGAAAACGCTATTATTTTAAACGGTAAGTATGTTAATAATGAGCTAGAACAAGAAGCATACGTACAAAACGTTCAAACGAAGTCGGATTTCCATTTGCTAATGGAGGAACTTCAAAAACATGTTCCATTCAAACAAGATGATTTGACGGTGAAAAGGTTGTATATTTACGATGGTGTCGCCGTTGACACTAAAAAATTTGGAACAGGTAAAAATATTACTTTGGGCTATGAAAATAAGGTGCAAATTAGTAGTATTGTTGCCATCTTGGAAAATCAAGTTGTTGAAAAGTTTTATGGTAGAGTAGTATCTGCTGATAATAAAAACGTGTTGGTCTTTGATGTGCTTAAAGGGAAAGTGAACTTGTTGTTTACTGATAAAAATGAAGGGCAACTGGAGAAAGACATCGATACATCAGCAATACATGATCCAGCCTTTAAACCGTTAAGCACGACAGACGCAGTTATTCAACAAGGTTTGTTCGATTTCTGTTTAAAAGACCAATACGGAAAAAAATATCAACACTGTGGTAAAGGTTGTGGATCAGGATCAGGTGCTATAGATGGCGGTGGTACACCTATAAATAGTATCGATACATGTTGCCGAGCACATGATCGTTGTTGGGATCAGTTCGGTAGTTGGGACTCTTGTTGTGACAAAATTCTCGTTGACTGTGCAAACCGTTATGAACATGTGGACAATGCAACACAAAATCAAATTTGGTTAGTTTTTGCTGCGAATGCCGCGTTCTGCTGATAAATTATTAATATTTCAGTAGTAGTAGTAGTTGCTGCTACAGTATTATCAAAAATAACTGTATTATATCTATACTATGTCAGACAGTAGACAAAGCTTCACTTTTCAGCTTTGTCTACTGTTTTGTTTTGAATCAAATGTCCAGGAACCTTTAATATTAGTGTTTGTTGAGTTATTCTATATCGAAAAAAATTAGTTTGTCGACGTTGAACCAGGTGCAATAATAGGTTTTGTTCCAAAGTATTGCCGTAATTATTATTTATAATTCTTGTATCCTTTCGGTGAAAATTCCCAATAGCCGTTTTCTATTAAAAATGATAGCATGACAATATATATTGTAGTAACTGGTTATAATAATCTTCGAATAATTAAGAGTTTAATAAACATCAAAATGAGGAGAATACAAATGATTAGAACTGCAGTAGGAGCAATAATTTATCAAGGGAAAGAAATTCTTTTAGTACATAAGGTTAAAATAAGCTCAATAAAAAACTCGAATAATCATATTAGTGGTGATTGGGATTTTCTGAAAGGTGGCGTAGAAGAGGATGATAAAGATCTCCAGGATGCATTATTAAGAGAACTTGAAGAGGAAACAGGCTCAACAAATTATAAGATTATTAAACAATTAGATGAAAAAATTAGTTTTTCGTTTCCTGAAGATGTTGCACAAAAAATAGGTTATATAAAACAAGAAACTACGATGTATATTGTTGAGTATTTAGGGGATGGGTCTGATTTAATGCCAAAAGATGATGAAATCAATGCAGTTGAATTTTTGAATTCGGACGAGGTATTCGAGAGATTAACACATCAAGATACAAAGGAGTTTTATGTTAGAGTTCAATCCAAGATGAAGGAATAAGTTTATAAGTTTTTTTAATATAAGCAAAGACGGGGATATCTATCGTTTTAAACAAATAAGTAATTAATCGGCAATTCTTCAGGCTAAAAAAAGGGGGAAATAGCTTTGGGACAAAATACATCACATATTTATACACCTTCTAAACACTTTGTTTCAGCTGCAACTATTGTAATCAACGACCAAAAAGAAATTCTACTCATTAAGGGTCCCATAAGAGGCTGGGAAATGCCAGGTGGAATAGTTGAGGAAGGTGAGTCTCTGTAAGACGCAGCAATAAGGGAAACTAAAGAGGAGTCTGGTATTGAAATTGAAGTGCTAAAATTTTGCGGGATATTTCAAAATGTAAATAAGTCAATTTGTAATACGCTCTTTTTAGCTAAGCCAATTGGTGGCAAATTAACAACTTCACCAGAAAGTTTAGAAGTTGGTTTTTTCCCTATCGAACAAGCTTTAAAAATGATAACTATAGATAATTTTAGACAAAGAGTAGAGTTCTGTCTTGATAGCAGCAAACAACCATTTTATGTGGAATTTTAAGTCCTATGGAACGGTATTGTTATTCAACCAATTATTTTGTTGTATGATATTCTTAATCGAGAGTTAGCAAATATTTAAGGGTGGCAACTAGCCACTCTTTTTATTTTCTTCGGCAAAATTGAAACGTGCTGCAGAAGAAAATACGTATTCTGCATTAATTTACATAGGAAAAAACAATAAGAAAATCTTAAGAATTGATGTGTGCGTTTGTTAAGATTTAATTAGTATTATATCTTTAGACGAATCCTATAGGGGTGATCACAGGAGCCTAAAGAGATGGAGGAGTGAATGTAGTTGAACATTTTGATTTGTGATGATGATAAAGAAATTGTACGAGCGATTAGCATTTATTTAGAAAATGAGGGATACCAAGTATTCAAAGCTTACAATGGGATTGAGGCAATCGACCTTGTTCGAGATCACGCCATTCACCTAATTATTATGGATATTATGATGCCGAAAATGGATGGGATAACGGCGACGATGAAGATTCGGCAAGATAATATGATTCCGTTAATTATGCTTTCTGCTAAGTCGGAGGATCATGACAAAATACTCGGATTAAATATCGGAGCAGATGATTATATGGCCAAGCCGTTTAATCCATTAGAACTTGTGGCCAGAGTGAAATCGCAGCTAAGAAGGTATACGACATTTGGTAGTCTAGAGGTAAGTAGTACTGTATTTGAAACGGGCGGGCTCATGATTGATGATGAACAAAAAGTCATTACTGTTGATAAAGAAGTTGTTCATTTGACACCAGTGCAGTATAAAATTTTAAAGCTTCTCACAGCAAATGCTGGGAGAGTATTCACCATTGAAGAAATTTATGAAAAGGTATGGAATGAAAGGGCCATCAATCCTGAAAATACCGTTGCGGTTCATATTCGAAAGATTCGAGAAAAAATTGAAATTAATCCGAAAGAGCCGAAATATTTAAAAGTTGTATGGGGAGTTGGGTATAAAGTTGAGAAATATTAGTCATGCATTTATTACAAAAATGGTTGTGTTTCTGATTGCCGTCGTTTGTATAACTGGTACAACAAAGGCAATTATCGACATGGAAGTAAATGAGGTTCATCTTAGCAGTATAAATCAAGATAACTATTTTGAAAGCCAAGCATTCGCTGAGGAAAGTTACAACATTATTTCTCCCTTAGCGCAATTAATCGGAAAATACAAAAGTGAAGAGTATATTTTAAGTGGTAAGACACTAACGGAGGATGATATTAGAGAAATCGAAGAAGAATTATATAATGAATACGGTTATTCATACAAATATAATTCAAATGAAGAGGAAAATAAGAGCGTATTTGAAGAAAAGTACGAAAATGACATAAAAAGTAAAAAAGATGAAAGAATGAAAGAACAGGTAAGAGAATATTATCGGTTACTCAGCACACTAGAAGCAAAGGAAGGAATCGTGTATTATGCTAGTGACGGTGAGCATATATTTTCCAATAGTGGACTAAATAAGAAAGACCAATTTGATTCATTTGGTGCATATATACTAATTGAGGATTATCAACAAAAGCTTTACCCAAATGAAGTGAATGAAAGCAGGTACTCTAATTACTTTACACACAGTGTTGAAGAGTTGAATCCACAAACAGACGTTATTTATGTGGCGTTTAATGATCCTTTCTTACAACAAGAAATATCGGAATGGGAAAAAGGCAAAGAGCTTGCTAAAAATTTACTTAATGAATTTATTGTATTTGTAGCAGGATTTGTTTTATCTTTTGTTTATTTAATCATTGTGATTGGAAGAACTCCATCTAAAGATAAAGAAATACAATTAAATGTCATTGACAAACTTTATAATGATCTCAATATTGTGATTGTCGTTTGTTTAATTTCATTGTGGATTGCATTGGTTGTTGAAGTGCTGCAGGATATGTACTTGCTTCTCACTGTACCTATTTTTAGCATTGCCTTACTGCTAATTTTATCGCTTATTAAGCATATCAAAAATAGGACATTCCTTCAGCATACTCTCATCTATCAAATTCTTAAAAAGATTTTTCTTTCGGTGAAAAATGTATTTGATAGTGGTAGTATAGGTGTGAAAATTGTGCTGCTTGTTATTGGCTATCCAGTAGTAATTGCGGCAACGTTTTTCATGTTTCCTATTACGATAGGTGTAGCTGCTTGGCTGGCGCTGAAAAAGGTGAAATCGTTTAACCGCATTAAAGAGGGCGTAGAGCATATTAAGAATGGAGATCTTCAGCATCGAATTGAAGTAGACGGAAAAGGGGAGTTAAGCAGACTTGCAGCGAATATCAATAGTATTACCGATGGGTTAAAAACGTCGGTGGATAGTGAGATTAAGAGCGAGCGTTTAAAAACAGAGCTCATTACGAATGTTTCACATGATATTAGAACACCTTTAACGTCAATTATTACGTATGTTGATTTATTAAAAATCGAAAAAGACCCTGAAAAAATTGCTGAATATATCGAAGTGTTAGATCAAAAATCGAAAAGACTTAAGCACTTAACAGATGATTTATTTGAAGCGGCTAAAGCATCAAGTGGAAGTATGCCTGTTCAATTAGAACGGATTGACATCGTATCATTACTAACGCAAGGAATAGGAGAAATGGATGAAAAAATTGAAGCGTCAGCATTAGATTTTAAGTTAGCCTACCCAACTGAAAAAGTGTATGTGAAGGCAGATGGTAAACTTCTATGGCGCTCCGTCGAAAACTTATTCTCGAATATTTTTAAATACGCACAGCCTGCATCAAGGGTGTATATTGATGTTGAAGATTTAGGCAATGAAATACTCGTGACATTTAAAAATATTTCAGCGTATGAATTAAATATTTCGGCCGATGAGCTAATGGAACGCTTTACACGAGGAGATGAATCCAGATCTAGTCAAGGTAGTGGATTAGGGTTGTCGATTGCTGAAAGCCTTATTTACCTCCAGCGCGGAAAGTTTTTAGTTCAAGTAGATGGCGATTTATTTAAGGCGATGATTTATTTACCGAAATTTCCAAATGAATAATGTAAAAAAGGAATAGGATATGAGTGTCCTATTCCTTTTTTTGTATAGGAAATATTTTTTTATTGCGATTTTTTATAAGCTCAATCATTCAAATGAATGCTGCTGCTTTTTTGTATCTAAAAAGACACCTACAGCCAATAATACAGATGCAATTAAAAATACATACATCCCTGTTCCTGCAACATTAATTGTTTCGCCAAAAAAATCACCTGATTTAGATTTCATAAAAGCTAAAATGGCTAAGATTGCTAAACCTGCACTTAATAGTCCACCGATTTTATTAATATGTATGTTTTTAATAATACAATAGACAGGATAAATAAAGAAAATAAGAAATATATAACCTTGTTGTTGAAAACCTGATGCACTTGCAAAGCCAATATCAATCCAAGCAAAAAATAATGAAATAACTGCTAAAATGCTTGCCCCTAAAATAATCTTTTTAGGTAAACTTAATTTTGCTAAATCCATGAAAATTATCCCCTTCCTATTAATACATATACTTTACAATAAATACTATATTTGGTAAATGTGTTTCGCGATATGTTATATTAATTAGGAGGTTTTTGTGTATAAACAACTAGGGTTGGTAAGCAAATGGGTCAGTTTTCGAGAAAGTTTGGGAGTTTCACATAAAAAAATAAAAGTGATAATTACATCAAAAAATAGGATATTTAATAGAGTGATATTTACAAAATAAGGGGGTAACGACTTTGGGAGAAAATACATCACATATTTACACTCCTTCTAAACATTTTGTTTCAGCGGCAGCTATTGTAATCAACGACCAAAACGAAATTTTGCTGATAAAGGGGCCAATGAGAGGCTGGGAAATGCCTGGTGGAATAGTTGAAGAAGGTGAATCTTTGAAAGACGCTGCAATTAGAGAAACTAAAGAGGAGTCAGGTATTGATATTGAAAGTCTTAAATTCTGTGGGATATTTCAAAATGTGAATAAGTCAATTTGTAATACACTCTTTTTAGCAAAGCCAATTAGTGGCAAGTTAACAACTTCATCAGAAAGTCTAGAAGTGGGTTTTTTCCCGATCGAGCAGGCTTTGAAAATGATAACTATAGATAATTTTAGACAAAGAATAGAGTACTGTCTTGATAGTAGCAAACAACCATTTTATGTAGAATTTTAAATGCTATGGAATGAAATTGATTTACATTAACTTATGACAATCAATTGAGGGGCAGGTAAGACTAGTAACGACGAAATGAGTCTATTTAAGCTTCAAGACAATTGAATCCGGTTGAAGAGGGGCATCATTGTGCTTCTCTTTTTTTGTCTGGGGACAGACCGTAAGAGAAAGAATGAGGACGAAATACTAATTTATACCTTGTTACAATGAGTCCTATAAATCAAAGGTGATTATGAAATAAAAAAATACAAGGAGAGCGGATTAATATAATGTTGGAACGGTAAGGTTTGATGCCTGCAATATGCCATAGTATATTTGGCCCTTTCTCATTTAGTTCGCCATTGTTTGGGGACGTGCAGTAGGACCATGCATCATTAAAAAAAATTGAAGTTAAAACAAGTGCTCGTCGATTTATTGAAACAATGTGGACAAACAATGGAAGCTATTCAGTATTTGGCAGATAGATTTAGTAAGCAGAAGGCTGCTGCGAATGGCACGTTATTGATGAAAACAAAGGTTTTAGTTGAAAAGAGTGAATAATCAAGGCAGTTCGAAGAGAGGAAACAATCCTGCCAATCGAACTGCCTTTTATTTATTCATATTGAGCGAACTCCATCCAATCGTTTTTTTAATTTAGCTTACTATTAAATAAATGGATCGCCACCGTTATTGTAAATTATTTCTGCTATAAAGAATTTAAAGAACTAACTAATTCCAATTCTTCATTAACTTTAACCGAAACACCATGATTTAGTGTAATTTCGACAGGAAAAGCTGTTGATTTTTTATTTGAGAAAAACCATGTACGACCCTCATTTACAAATAGTAGATATGTCGCATCTTCACGCTCTCCCATAAAAGATAAGCCGTCTGCAGAAATTTCATCATTATCACGTTCAAAAATAGACACTTCATGTAATGATGATACGGCATTTAATTTATCGGTTACAACAATACTCATCTCAGACACTTTTTGTAGAGAAGAAGCAGTAAAAGGCTCGTCACTTTGTTCGGCATCTGAAAAGCGACAAATAAATTCTACAATATTTCCGGCAGGATCCTCAAAATAGATAGATTTAGCATCAATGAAGGCAAAGTATACTTCATCATCACCTTGCTCTTGAGATAATTCTACTTTTCCTTTTGTCCATGCCTTAGCCTCTTCAAACTGATTTGAAGGTACATCGAATGCAAAATGGTAGAATGGTTTTTCTTCCAAGGGAGCTTTAACAAATGTAACTGTGGTTTTACCAACCTTTATGGTAAAACGGTTTTGCTCTTCAGAAGTTAAAGGGAATTTGAGTATAGTTTCATAAAATTGTTTTGTTGCTTCATAGTTAGAAGCATACATTGTGACATGGTCAATATTCATAAAATCAACCTTCTCTCTTTTGGTATGTTAAAGTTACCATTATTCTAAAATATAATCGCCGTGCAAAAGTCTGAATTTTCAGGGCGAAATATCCTGTTTTACGTATAAATTAATTACGGAGAATCATCATAAATAAGCGTCGATTTTCGAAAATTCTACAAAAGAGTATATTGCCGCTATTTGAATTAAAATATTATAAAAAAGGAGGTATCCCTTATGCACGCAATTAACAAAATAGGTAACAGTTTTTGGTATATTACTCCGGTATCGTTAACTGATCGCCCCATTCTAGGTATGGTGGTCGGCAATAATAAGACATTAATGATTGATGCAGGCAATTCGGAAGACCATGCTAATTATTTTCAGAAAGAACTTTTAAAAAGGGGAGTTCCGAATCCTGATATAGTTGTTATTACTCATTGGCATTGGGATCATATTTTTGGTCTTTCAGCATTATCTAATACAGTTTCCATCTCTTCTAAAGAAACAAAAAAAGAAATGGAGAAATTAATCCCATTTTCTTGGTCAGACGAGGCAATCGATGCTCGAGTGAAAGAAGGAACAGAAATAGAGTTTTGCGCCAGAGCTATTAAGGAGGAATTCAAGAATCACCGAGATATCAAGATTGTTTTGCCGGATGTCACTTTTGAAAAACGAATGGAAATCGACCTTGGCGGGGTAACTTGTATTGTTCAACATGTTGGAGGGGACCATGCTGCCGATTCAGCAATCGTGTATATCAAAGAAGAAAAAATTCTCTTCCTTGCTGACTGCATTTACCCTAATCTTTACGCCGTAAAAGAAAACTATACAATTAAGGAAACGCTTCGGTTATTAGATGAGTTAGAGCAATTTGATGCAGATGTATATATACCTTCGCATCAAAAGCCAATTTCAAAAGAGGAATTTAATCAAGAAGTAACTAAGCTTAGAACGATTGCAAAATATACAGATATTTGCGGTGGGGATCAACAGAAAATAATGATGGAATATGAAAAACACGTTAAAAGGGAATTGACAGAAGACGAGAAAGAAACGATTACCAACTTTGTGAATGGTTATTAAATCAAAAGGCAGTAGTGGCAACTAACAGGTTCGGTTAATGGAGAGAAAACATTAAATAACATCCCAATTGGGGACACAATTCATATAAGAATTAGTGTCTCCTTTTTATTGTAATATCAATATTATAAAGGATGCGGATTTACAACGTTAAGCAAAGAAAAGTCCACAAACGACGCTGGGGAATGTTATAGTAGAATCCTAAATCATTTATTATTCATCAATAATAAAAATCCTTAAATTGAGGTAACGTTTTGATTATAGTTATTTTTACGTCTGCTTTGGTGGGTAGTACCTTACCTATTTTTCTCTCATTGTTTTTTTCATTAATCAAACCTATTCTTTTGTTCGATAATACAGGTATATTTATGTTGATTACTGGCATTTCAATTGAATAGGGTGTTTTAACTACTTATGAATTGTATGTACTCAAATTTAGCTTTTGAGATATTTTTTAATCGAATTTATTTAATAAAATAACAAAAACAAAATACTAAAAATAATACCAAACCTGAAAGGATTGCAATACTATCAATATTATTTTTTCTCCTTATAAAACCTACGTAAGATAATAATAGCGAACAAAGTGCCATTGATATGAAATAATACCCTTTAGGCTCAAAAGTTATTAATAAAAATATTAGTAGCATAAAAATAGGGATAATATATTCTTTCCTATACATTAGATTCATTTTTTTCTAATTCTCTCTTTCTAAAACGTTCCCAAACAAAAGTTTGGAAATACACTAGAAAGAGACGAGTGAATTAAAAGGAGTCCAATCCATTTGCGAATTGAACTCCCTTTAATATTGCTTATTACATTTTACACGGCTTTTTTTTCTTTATTAAAAGTGCAGGTTAGTGTAAGAATGAATCTCTGATAAGTTTGTTATATTGGTTCTAAAAGAGTATATAAAGAAGGATTTACTTCATCCTAAATAGGCACATTAATCTTATGATTAATGCGCCTATTTAGTTATGGGATGGTGGTAACTTTGAGTTTCTTCAAAAAAATCTCTTGTTTGTTAGTCGTTTTATTAGTTTGTGTAAACTTGATTGGTCATGAAGGAATCGCTTCTGATGGTGAAATTACGCTAAAAGAAGCGATTGACATTGGACTCAAGAGAGCAAAAGAATGGAATGTAAACGCAAAACTTACAAGTGTAAACAGTGTGGATGATAAGATGGGAGGCTCGAGAGGAGAAACAGGGAAACGCTTTAATTGGTTTATGAACTTTATAGTTCCAGGTACAGATGATTATGTATTAATTGGTATTTCAGAAAAGAAAATAACTGTGTTTAGGGCGAATAAGCAAACTCCAGATCCAATAATCCCCTATGATGACATTAAGTTGGATAGCTCTGATGTACTCCAATTAGCAAAGGATCAATACGGACTAAAACAAGGGGAAGATTGGGCAACAGGATTTAATTTTACACTTGATAGTATTGATGGTAAACCCATTCTAACAGTGTTTGGTAATGATCAAGATAATCGTTTTACTCGGATATCATTCAATGCCAAAAACGGTGATGTAGTGAGCGCTATTCATAAATTACCATACGGTGGAGGATTAATATCCAAACGTATTGATACCGAAAACCTAACAAAAAAAGGGATGGCGATTACAGGGGTTGTCGCTGGAAATAAAGATTTAGTTGTTTGGGGAGATAAAAAACCAACACAATTCAGTACAACTAAGCAACCATTTATTGAATGGAGCGATAACAATGGTGAAACATGGACAGGACTCCAAGCTAATAGTTATGTAACACACGCCTGGTTTAATTTAAAGGATCAATTATATGCAGCAACGGAAAAAGAATTATGGGCAGGTATTACATCAAAAAGTAAAGGAACGAAAATTCTTACATTAGACCACATGATTGAGAACATCGATTATTCAATTAACAATAATATAGCGGCGATATCAAATGGAAAGGTTTACTATACGAGCAATAAAGGGGAGAGTTGGAAACAAGCTATTGTACCGAAACCATTATATATTGTTCAAATATCGGATAATGGTGACTTAGTAGGATTCACAGAAGAAAGAAAGATTTTGCAAAAGACAAATGATAGCTGGAACGAGATAACTATGCCGAATAGTAATGATATTCCTTTGGATATGAAAGTGATTCATAATAGGCTATTCATTTCCACACAAAATGGAATTTGGACCCGAAATCTTCAAGAGGGAAATTGGAGGAAAATTCAAGTTGATGAAATGATAGTTAAACTTATTAAAAAAGGAGAGAAATTATTCGGAATAACAGAAAAAGATGAAGCTATTTATTCCATTAACATGAAAGATGAAGGAAAATCTGAAAAAGTGTTTGCTGCAAAGGATTTAATCATTTGGGATGTGGATAGCATGGGTGATAAGTTATGGATTGCAACTATACCAGATTATTCTTGGGAAGAAATGACGATTCAAAAGAGACGGTAAAAATATTACTTGTAGGGTTGTCATGTTTACAGAAAACATCGTGCAGATTTCTTGAAGTGTATAACAACCTTCTTCTATATATTGAAGTGCTAAGATTTTAACATCTGTTAAAAATGATTTTTTTGGCATGAAAAAACTCCCCATCTAGATAAACAGATTTTATTATTAATCTGTCTACCTAATGGGGAGCATATCAATTAATATCATTTGTGGCTTTTTGCGTATGCTTCACATGCAGTACTATGAAATACCCCATGGCACGTTTTATATAATCAAACTAACGATAATACCTGAAAGTATACTTACAAGTGTGGCACCATACAACAGTTTCAACCCAAAGCGCGCAACGACATTCCCTTGTTTTTCATTCAAACTTTTTACAGCCCCGACAATAATACCAATAGACGAGAAGTTGGCAAAGGAAACTAGGAACACAGAAAGAATGCCCATTGTTCGCTCACTAAAGTGATAATTCCCTTCTGATAAATCCAACATCGCCACAAATTCATTGGTCAACAGTTTAGTCGCCATTATTGATCCAGCACTAACTGCTTCAGAGAAAGGAATCCCCATAATGAAGGCAACTGGAGCAAAGATATAACCTAATATCGTCTGGAAAGAAATATTAAATAATAGCTCAAACACATGGTTGAATCCCGCCATTAATGCGATGAATCCAATTAGCATGGCTCCGACGATAATTGCCACTTTAAAACCATCAATAATATACTCACCAAGCATTTCAAAAAAGGATTGCTTTTCCTGCTCCTCTATTTCTAATATATCCTCATTTGGGTCAATTTCGTACGGATTAATTATAGTAGCTATGATAAAACCACCAAATAAATTTAAAACTAAAGCTGTGACAATATATTTTGGTTCCAGCATCGTCATATAAGCACCGACTATTGACATCGATACAGTCGACATCGCCGAAGCACATAGCGTATACAAACGCTTTTTAGAAAGCATGCCGAGTTGTTTTTTTAATGTGATGAAAACCTCGGATTGTCCGACCATCAGTGAAGCAACTGCATTATATGATTCAAGTTTACCCATTCCATTCACTTTACTTAATAACAATCCAATTCCCCTCATAAGGATTGGTAGAATTTTTAGATGTTGAAGAATCCCAATTAATGCAGAAATAAATACAATTGGCAGCAATACAGTTAAAAAGAATGGAGCCTCTCCCGCATTTGCCATGCCGCCAAACACGAAGTTAATCCCTTCGCTTGCATATTCAAGCAGCTTGTTGAAAACAGCAGCTATTCCCTGGATGATGAATAATCCAAATTCTGTATTTAACAGTAATAATGATAATAGAATTTGTATGACAATCATCGTGATAATGGGCTTGTATTTTATCTCTTTTCGATTAGAACTTGCCAACCAAGCCAAAAACAATACAACTAGAATACCTAAAATAGAAATAACGTATTGCACATAGTACCTCCTGTTGAAATTTAATAATATGCGATCGCCTATTTACCGCTTGAATTTTAAATTTTTTTACTTGTGTTTACAACCGATATTTTGTCCATTTTTTAAAAAAAGAACCGGACATATTTTTTAAGTAAAATCCTATTAGCAAAGTGAGAAGGCCGAGCATTAATAACGATTGGCGGTAGCCAAATGGATGTGCGTTATATTATATCCAGAATAAATAATTTTATTGGGAGGTAAAGTAAAACTTATGCTTGTCCATAAAGTCCATAAAGTAATTAAATTTCTCTTCTATCCAAAAAGTAGCAAACCATAGTTGTTCTTTATTCGTCTTTCTTCTTAGGTTGTAAATTGTTCCTTTCTAAAATATTTGATTCACTGTTTATTATCTTGTTAGGTATATATGCAGTATTATGTCCTTCATCTCTTGCTTTAATTAGTATTGAAACTTTGTCTTCATATTTCATTTTATCTGGAAATATTTATTGGTAATTTTTGTTTGTATCATTAATAATGTTAATTGGAAGTAGGGATAATGATGAGGAGTGATTTCTATATTTAAGAAAAACATAAAAAGGATACTTAAATCATTATTAACAAATCCAATATTTACAATTGGATACTGGATTTTTTGCTATGAGTTAGCTTCATTATGTATGTATGGAAGAGTTAATAATAATATATATTTTTTAATAATATGTATCGTATTTTTAATATCTATCATTGCAATTACTGCAATTAGAATTGTAAAAGATAAAGAATCTGACTCTAAAAAACCAAATCCATTCCAATATATTTCTATATTAATTATTGTTTCTATAACATTATTTTATGGAGTAGAGATTTATAAAAGTGCAACAAATTATGGTGGCAAACTTGCGTGGACTATAGAAAGATTAAAAAACGAAAAATCAGTTAAATTTGAACATAATAATATATATAAATACGGAGTAGAAGGTATTTTTGAAGATATAAATGAGAAATATACTTTGCCCAAGAAATTATATATAGAAAGTGATTTTAAGCTTACATTTAACTCAGCTGGAACAATCACATCTCTTTATACATTTGTGTATGGGAAAAATGAAGTTGGGAAGGAAGAAAGTTTCTTAATAACTTATGATAAAAAAAAGCCTCAAAAGCTTACTTTACGGCTAAATGGATATGCGGGTGCTGTTTATGATGATGATAAATTAGTTGAACCATTAATTAAAACAGTTAATGCTATTCCAGTTCAGCTAGCCGTTAGTAAGTGGCATGAAAGTGAATATGGATTGGTTTATTTTGGGAAACGAAATTGGGGCTATAACACAGAGGGAATTATTAATATTAATGAGGAAGGCATAGAGTATCCTTTTGAAAAAGTAAATTTTGAAAAAATTGGATATACGGTATCTATATATGTCCCAGGAAAAGAGAAAGAGATAATACCTGCTAGATATAACTTAATTGGTGACTCAAGTTGGAATACTACACCAAATCAAGATAGTTCTAAAGAAAAGCAACAAGAAAATAACGAGGAAGAACAATTTTTCCTATCAAAAGAAGTTGGATATCAACTAAATTTTGTAGATAAAGCATTAGGAAGTACTTTATATTCACTAAGTAAGACTGTTAATGGGGGAGAAACATGGGAGGTTGTAAATGAAGATCCATTCATAGGGTTAATTGGTAGTGTATTAGGAATGACTTTTATAAATGATAAACTTGGATTTATAGGAGCAATCAATCCTTCTGGTACTAGCGGAGATTTATATCGTACAGATGATGGGGGCATATCTTTTGAAAAAGTAATGTATTCACCTCATGAAGTAAAATTAGATAGTGGACAGTCTATTAGTCCTTACGATTCTCCAAGTATACCTTATGAGAAAGATGGCATTTTTAATATGTTAGTCGGGCAAGGATCAGATGGAGATTACAATGGTAATAGTAGTGCACTTTATCAATCAAAAGATAAAGGTGCAACATGGGAATATGTAAAAGAAGTTGAATAGAATAATAATATATAAGCCTTCGTTGCATGTAAAACGGGAACCATAAGTAAGCGCGGTTACTAGTTATTGAATAAGGAGATTTTAGTATGCTAACTGTTCGACAAATATTTTCAAAAGATTACCCATCAGGGAAGAAAGTATTTTATAAATATACGTCAGAAAAATATTATGAACTCCATATAGAACGAAAAGATAAAGGGTGGAATTTCTCTTTAATTGAAGAAAGATTTGTAGCTCCTTTTGTAAAAAAATTAGAAGAAGAAATTTTTGAACCATATAAAGAAGGCTCGGAATTTTATTTGGCGGAGCTTAATGGCGTTGAATCTGCTATTATGGTAATCCAAAAAATGGAGTGGAATAATACATTATTAATTCATGATTTATATGTTGATGATCGATTAAAGAAAAATGGTATTGGTAGAAGTTTAATTGAAGTAGCCAAGAAAAGAGCAACTGAATTAGGCGTTAGATCGATTACATTAGAAACACAAACGTCTAATTATCCAGCCGTCCAGTTTTATCTGAAAAATGGATTTGAATTAGTTGGATTCAATACTATTTCCTATACAAATGAAGATGTAAATAATAATGAAGTGCGTATAGAAATGGCTTATTTGATAGAAACCAGCACTTAGGTAAGTTACGCTGAAACTAAAATAGTGGATGATAGTAAAATACTAGCTAAACCATTGATATAATAATGATTTAGCTAGTATTTTATTTTTAGTATTTATGATTCAAGCTGTAAAATCACCTTAGTAAACTCCTTAAAATCATCAATATGTTTTTCTAAGATGGCTTCTAGAATATCGAGCTCTAAAGCTTGATAGTCATATACAGCAATATTACGAAAACCAACCATATTCATTAATGTTTTTGTAAGTGCTGCATTAATAAGTCCTGCTTCCTGCAATAGCTTGAAAGCTTCGCGACTGGCTTTTGGTACACCAAGTTTTCTTTCACTCACAATATGCATTGCTATATCAATACTCGCCTCACAAGCACGTTGAATATTTAGAATGATACTATCTTGCTTCGTAAAGTCAGATAAATTTTGAGGCTTTCCTTCATATACTTCATGAATTCGCTTTATACAGTGTTCAATGGTCGTCGTTTTATTTAAAATGACATCATTCATCTCCAAATACACTTCCTCTTTCTTTAATAGCTTCAATGATTGGTTTGCGTTGTTCATTTAATGTAACGTACATGCTAAATGCCCGCATTTTTTGGCGTGTAAATTCATTTGCGTTTTTAATATAAATCGGTATACCTTGCTCGAAAATCTGCATTGCAAATACCGTATCAATTTGTTTAATATCGACTAAATCTACTTCTCGCTCAGCGATTAAAGCGAGCTCTCCAGCAAGTATAAACCGTTCATAAGATGACAGCTGCTTGTCACTAAAAAATGCAAGATCGATATCACTTTCCGCATGAGCCGTTCCCTTTGTGAAAGAACCGAAAAGAATAATGAAGTCAGGATTTAATTGTTGCTTTAGCTTTTCAATGATTTGCTTTTGTGTTTCTTCGTTTAGCATGCATATCACCACTTTCTATTCATTATATACGTACACCATAAAAGCCGCACTTAAACATATTACTGAGAACCCTATAAAAAACTCCAATATTTTTCGTGAATATCATAATTAAGTATATAATTGGTAATATATGTTTTGTGTACTAAAGATTGAAGTGTAACATGTACATTACTTTTAGATAAATTTTAAGGAGAATAATTTATGTCTACAGAATATATATTACAAAACTTGGAGTCTATACTAACTAATGAAAATTTTATTGGAATCGGTTCAACTAGAAAGGTTTATCGTTACAAAAATTTTGTTATTAAAATATTTTTACATAAGTTAGGGAATTTGCAAAGCTTAAATGAATTAGATATGTATAAATATTTAGAAGAGCGAAATTTAACTAAACATTATTGCCCCAGTGTTGTTTATTAATGAAAGAATGATTATTCAACCCTTTTATGAGCAGCTACCGTTAGAGAATTACCAAACTTATGATTTAGATTTAGAGGGCGATATTAGATTAACTAAAGATTTAAAAACTGCGTTGAATATTATTGATAAAGAATTAGATGGCTTTGATTTTTTTGATAGTGGAAATTTCGGGCTTGATGCGGATGGAAGCTTAGTTTTAATTGATTATGGTATGACTAAGGCGATGTATGAAAAACAATGGGTTCCATTAGCAGAAGCGGGTGTTTTACCTCAAATATATTTTGAGAAATGTTCGGTATGTCATATCGAAAAGGGCTTAAGAATGTATGGAAAGCTTGATATAGATAAAAGATGTGTAGCTTGTGGAAAAGAATAAATTAGTATTCTTCTATATTTAGTAGAATTATTAATGAATAAAGTTTTTATTATATCAAATAGTCCAATTCAGGAAGATCTCTTGAATTGGATTTTCTTTTTCTCATATTTCCATGTTAGTAGTATCTAGTTCATCGGAAACTCTATTCGCTGAAATGAATAAATACGTTTTTCAACACTTATGGGGCAGTTCAGTTTATTGTTTCTTTAATTATTGAAACATAAAAGGAAGAGCAATATTTTTCAGTGGTTTTCTAAAACAATTGCCCTTAATAGAAAATTACTTATTGTAAAAATTCAATCGTTTTACCTGTTCTCTCAGCAGTAGGTTTTCCCATAATTTGCTCAACAAGATAAAGTGCCATATTAATTCCAGAGGACACTCCACCAGAAGAAATGATGTTACCGTCATGTACAACTTTGTTATCTGATAGCACTCGGATTTCAGGATATTTTTCTTGTAATACTTTTAAAGCTAAATGATGAGTTGTTGCTCTCTTGCCATCTAATAATCCCGTTTCTCCTAAAATATAGGCACCTGTACAGACTGAACATATGTATTCAATGCTTTTGTATTGAATTATCCAATCTATTATCTTTTTGTTTTTAGCTATGGATTGTACTGCCCTTAAAGGACCACCAGGAATTATCAAAATATCTAATTCGGGACTATTATTAATACTGAAATCAGGTTTAACTTTTATTCCTGAATGAGTTTTTATTTCTGTTCCTGTTTCGGTAAGTGTAAATACTTCAAATGGTCGCGTTGGCAATAATTCCTTTTTGTAAAGAGTAAGTGCTTGTTCCGCTTTATTATTAACAGTTAGTGCTAACACTTCAGCAGGACCAGCAAAATCTAAAATATCTACATAATCATAAAGAAAAATTCCCACTTTGCGTCTTTTCATTATTTAACTCTCCTTTCGTTATTTGATTTCAATTTATTATTCAATTATATTTCTTGTAAGATATAGCAATATATCCCTCAAAGGGCACCTTCAGTTAGTATAACAAGAAAATCAACAAAAACTTTTAACTTATTTTCGAATATTTTTAAAATGAACAAAAAAGACCATCAATTATGTGCCTGGAGCAATAGATTGTGGGAGCGCATCTATCTTTCAATAAATAAGAAGGCAAAATAAAATTCCGATAAATGCTAGGACAAATCTCACAAACACCGTCTTTTTCATTGAGAAAAATGGTGTTTTTTTAGTATAATGAAAATTGATTTCCTTTCCGGTGGTACTTTCCAATGATACGTAATGAGCTGGTAGAATAAGACTTCGTGCTGTTTTCGTAGAAGTCATTCATCCTATCTTGTTAATTCATGTATTATCAAATTTTTATTATATGTGGTCGCAGATGTTTTAAAATAATCGGGTAATAATGTATATAGTGAAAAGAGAGTGGCAAAAGTCAGAGATATCTTGTTTTGCGGATATTTATAAAATGAGTACTTGTAATAATATTCGTTAGTTTTAAAAAGGTACTCTAATTTTGTTCCTATGGAGTGAACAGGAGATCCTATTAAATAAAGGAAGTGAATTAATGGATTGGTTTGGCAATATTCTAGGTGATATAAATACAATTTTATATTCATATGTATTAATTATTTTGTTAGTGGGAACGGGTTTGTTTTTTACTATTAAAACTAAGTTTATTCAATTTAGATTAATCCCAGAAATGTTTAAACTTATTACTGAAGCAGCACCAAAAGATAAGTCAGGGAAAAAGGGTATTTCCTCTTTCCAGGCCTTTACAATATCTGCCGCTTCACGTATTGGAACTGGTAATATTGCTGGGGTTGCGACGGCAATAGCTCTTGGAGGTCCAGGTGCTGTATTTTGGATGTGGATGATTGCGCTAATTGGGGGTGCATCTGCACTGATTGAAAGTACATTAGCACAAGTATATAAAGTTAAAGACAATCGTACTGGATTGTTTCGTGGTGGTCCGGCCTACTATATGGAAAAGGGCTTAAATAAAAGATGGATGGGCGTTCTTTTTGCCGTTGTTATTACAGTTACTTACGGTTTTATTTTTAATGCAGTACAAGCCAATACGATTTCAATTGCTTTTGAAGAAAGCTTTGGTACTAATCGTGTTGTTGTTGGTTTAATAATGGCTGCTATAACAGGAATTATTGTCTTCGGTGGATTAAAGCGTATTGTAAACTTTACTCAAATAGTTGTTCCGGTTATGGCAATTTTGTATATTGTCATTGCACTTTTTGTTGTAATCACAAATATTTCAGAACTTCCGAATGTGTTTGTCCTCATTATTAAATCTGCCTTTGGATTGGAAGAAGCCTTTGCGGGAATGTTAGGGGCAGCCATCATGAATGGGATAAAACGTGGTCTTTTTTCCAATGAAGCAGGGATGGGTTCTGCACCTAATGCAGCAGCAACAGCATCTGTTTCTCACCCGGTAAAGCAAGGCTTGATTCAAGCACTTGGTGTATTTATTGATACCTTAATAGTTTGTACGGCAACTGCGGCAATCGTATTATTAGGTGATGCATATCTTCAATCTGACGCTACTTCCGTAAATTTAACTCAAGCTTCTTTAGTTGAAAACCTAGGCAATTGGGCTGGTAGCTTTTTGGCGATAATTGTATTAATGTTCGCTTTTAGCACGGTTATTGGTAACTACTACTACGGTGAATCGAATATTGGATTTATTAAAGAGTCTAAATATGGTTTATTTGTATTCCGTATAGTTGTCGTACTCTTTGTTATGTTTGGTTCAGTTGCCAAAGTACAAGTTGTATGGGATTTAGCGGATCTATTTATGGGCATTATGGCAATCATAAATTTAATCGCTATTCTGATGCTTTGGAAAGTAGCAAAACCAGTTATTCAAGATTATTTAAACCAACGTAAGCAAGGCAAAGATCCAGTGTTCTATACGAAAAACGTACCTAATATTGGAGAAGTTGAATGTTGGAGAGAAGATGAAGAAATAGAGGAAAAACGCTAAATTTTTTTATTTTAAAAGGAGTGACCAATTTATTGGGGTCACTCCTTTTTGTATGTTAGGCATGTTCATAATCTTGGCGCTGCAAGTTTGCTATGCAGGGACTTATTTTTTTATCGGATACTTTTCTAAATCCTTACTTGCCCGATTTACCATTGCTGCCATTTGTCCTCTTGTGACATTGTCAAATGGGTAAAATCCACCGTCTTCTTTCCCTCTAATAATGCCTTTACTACTTAGTTTTAGAATATCTTCATACGCCCAGAAAGCTTTTGGAACATCATAAAAAGGAGACTCAACCGTATTATTTACTGGGTAATCTAAAACTCTCGATAAAATGGCTGTGAATTGCGCTCTTGTAATTTTGACATTTGGTTCGAAGATTTTTTCACTTGTTCCATTTACAATATTGTATTTATGGGCAATTTCAATAGCGCGTTTTGCCCAATGGTTCGTTGGAACATCTTTAAAGTAGTTAGGTACTGTTTCGGTTGTTTTGTCTAAACCGATTGCGTTTACTAGTATAGCGGTAGCTTGTGCTCTTGTTAAATCACTATTTGGCTCAAACATATATTCGTTCTTTCCGCTAATCCAGCCTTTTTTATAAAGGGCCATAATATCATTCTCAGCCCAATGATTTTCTGAATCTAAAAAATTATGCTGTCCATTCTCCCAAGCCGAGTAAAAATTCCATATTCCTTTATCTGCTTGAGTTAATTCCCAACTACCAGTTCCTCTTAAATTGTATTTCTCTACTAATCTTAATTTATATTTTAAAGAGGCATCATTTTCATACCATATTGTATAATTTCCTGGTGTAAGTTTTTTGCCACCGACATACGTAGGGGAATCACTGCTTTTAACTTTAAATTTAGCATAAGGTGATTTGGCATCATAATCAAAATAGAATTTTCCATTATGTTTATTCACTATGCCTTTTACAGCGTTATTCGGAATACCATCGCCACCTGTTGCTTCACCATCTTTCCAAATCCGACCGTAAAAAGGAAGGCCTAATACAATTTTATTCGGTTTAACTCCTTGCTTTAATAATTGTTTAACCGATTTTTCAACAAAAGGTAAACTTGCGACAGGACCAACCGGACCACCATTATAACTTTCATCATATGCCATTAACATTAAGTAATCGCTATACTCACTAAGTTTTAAATAATCATATGAACCATGCCATCCGGCTGTCCATCCATTAGGATTTGCAGCAACTGCAATAGATAATGTTTTATCTTTCGGCAATTTCTGGCGTAATAATCGAATAAAATCTGTAAACGCTTCTTTATCTGTATAGTTTAAATTTTCAATATCAATATCGACACCATCTAAATTATTTTTCACGACAGAATCCGCTAATTGAGTAGATAACTTGTCTCGGTTTTTCATTGCGGTTTGACCTAATTTACGATCCCAGTGGTTGGAGATAAATGGTACATCTTTTAATCCTCGACTATGTAATGCTTCTATTAAACTTTTATCTACTAATGATTTCAGGCTGCCGTCAGCGTTTAATTCATAAAAAAGTGGTGTAGCTGTATTTAACGCACCATGAGTCGAATCTATATTTTTTATGTAAGTGCTATTAGTACCGCCATATAAATATGACATATGTACATCATTTACCGAGGCATTAGCACTAAAAGGAGAAGCTAATAATGTCGTTACCAACGCGGGGACTATTAAGTATTTTTTTAGTTTATTATTCATTAAAATCTTCCTTTGCAATAGATTATTAACAAACTTATTATCTATTACATTGGTAGACATTATCAATTATTAAAATGTGGTTTCGTTGGGTGTTTTTGTGAAACTATGAAATTAAGTTTGAACAATGGCAAGAAAGGACAGTTCGTAAAAAAGAGGGGGCTATTTTAGAGTAATGGGGAATGCCATGCCCTGAGAAATGTCGAAGCTGCAATGTTTATTCGACATTTCCAAGGGGATTGCTATTTTAATTATCCACGTTTTTCTAGATTTTTAGCGGTTTTACTTTGGGCAACATCCTTCTGGTTTTTAAAGGTGCCCATTAAAAAATCATATGCTGGATTCGTCACACCATACCAGTAATTTTCATTTTTGAAGTGATGCAATAAATGTACCTTTTTCATCCAACGTCCCCATGGTGATATTGGTTGAAGAGGGCGGTGCGCGATATAATGCTTCCATTCGTAATACAATAAAAAGATCATAATACCTGCAATAAATGCGTTTGTCATAATCCAGCTAGATGTAAAGAAATAAAAAATACCGCCTGCAATGGCAATATTGGGCACACTATACCATAAAGGTAAAAATAATAAATGTAGTTCATTTGGATTTGCATGATGATCATAATGTAGCCGTTTTAGCAATTTTAACAAAAAAGGACTTTTTGGCGGCTTTAAATGAAAAACAAATCGGTGTATGGCATACTCAGCTAAGGAATACGTAATCATTCCAATAATAAAAACACCTAAAATTACGATAGAATTAAAATGATAAATCATAAATCCAAAGCTAATGAGAAATAGACAGCTCATGACTAATACATCAGGATAGGAAAAATATTCTTTTAAATATTTTAATTTCATTGAACTTACCTCCAGCCTTTATTATTTTTTTCTTTCTTTCCAAAGGGCCAAGCTTTTCTCCATTGTGCTTTTAGACAAACTTTCCGCTTCCATCGCATCCCCTTTTAATGCCGCTCTTAATAAATCGTTGTAATAGGCGAAGGACAATTCGCGATAATCTTTAATAGAAAAATACCTTTTCGCCATATTTACATAAATAGAATCGAAGCTATTTAAAATGAGTAAATAGATTGGATTAGCAGCAAGACCGGCACACTTTTTTTGCAAATCCCAATCGAATGTCGCATAGCTTTCTGCACAATCTTCTAGCTGCTCTAAATTGGCAAGAAGAGCCACCACTTTAGGTTGATTAAACGTCACAGCATCACGAATGTAAGTTGGAGTTAACGAACTTCTTAATTCTAATAAATGTAAAATAAATTCATCTGTAATGGCACGTTGATTTTCAATAATATCCACTAGTGTCGTTAAGTTCCCCTGGCGCCAATAATCATTAACAATCGCAGGCATTCCTTTTCTCCCTGTTATCCATCCACCCCTTTCTAAATGCTGAAGTGCCTCTCGAATAGTTGGACGGCCAACACCAAATTCTTTCGCAAGCTCTCTTTCCGGCGGTAGGGTACTTCCTACCGAATAAGAACCATTCAATATCAATCTAATAAATTCATTCTCAATTTTATTTGAGGAGCGTTCTTTTTCTTTCAAGCTATCGTCTCCTTTATTTTGCGGTAATACATGTTATATACAGTGGTAATACCAAAATTATATAATGGTTTAGAATTTTCTGTCAATAGGGGATTTTGATGGATTTTTTCGAACTAGCGACGTTTTGTGTGAACTATCTTTAGTTTTGCTAGGAAATATGTCATTTAGAACAGTTAAAAACAACTTCTGAATAAAGAGTATAGTATCCTCATATAATGAACATTTTGGCGAGTTGACTCTATTTGTATTATAATAATAGAGTCAAATTGATATAGAGGGAGTAGAAAAGAATATGTTAGCACGATACAAAGTATTTAGTTTTGTTTTTAGCCTGATGGTAGTAGCTTTTGTTTTAACGGGCTGCGGAACGTCAAACGAAGATGTGAATACAGCAGGAGCAACAAATGAAAGAGCTGATTATCCATCAGATGTGAAAGAAAATCCGATTGTAACGATTACGATGGACAATGATGAGAAGATAGTTATTGAATTAGAGCCAACTATTGCACCTAATACGGTTGCAAATTTTATTTCGTTAGTTGAAAAAGGGTTTTATGACGGATTAATTTTCCACCGCGTTATTCCTGGCTTTATGATTCAAGGTGGGGATCCTTTAGGGAATGGAACAGGTGATCCTGGCTATTCAATTAAAGGTGAATTCTCGAATAATGGGTTTGAAAATAATTTAACACATGAACGTGGAGTGATATCAATGGCCCGCGCCCAAGATCCGAACTCTGCCGGATCGCAATTTTTTATTATGGTAGAAGATTCACCGTTCCTTGACGGAGAATATGCTGCTTTCGGGAAAGTACTTGAAGGTATGGAAACAGTAGATGCAATAGTTGCTGCTGAACGAGATGAAATGGATAAGCCATTAGAAGATCAACGAATGAAGAAGGTAGAAGTAGATACGAAGGGCTTTGACTATCCTGATCCAGAAGTACAAAAATAGGATAAATGAAAAATTCAAGACCTTAAGTTCGGTAATATACTGGACTTAGGTCTTTTTTGCTTTCAATAGAAATGCAGCGACTCATGCTAAGAAGCTCTTAAGATTCGGCCTTAATAATAACAAGCAGTCGGTAAATAATATAAATCCCCAAATAGCTCCCTGTAATTAAGAAATAAGGATTCAAGAAAATAGCATGAATATTTGTCATAAAAACAGTTCGATCTTTAAGAATTTCATAAATGGCAAGAGAAGCAATATTCCCGAAAATAAGGGCTGACAATATAGCAAGGGCATTAAATAAAATTCGAGTTTTCCCGAAAAATCTTTGCATAACAAACATAGCTATCGGCAAAAAAATACTCATTACAACTAATATAAGCTTCATAACATCACCTCGAAATAGAACCAATCTTAATTGCACTTATAATTTACCATTTCACAAATATCATGCAGATGCTTGAAAAAAAGGAATAGAGAAATGGATATATATGCTAAAATTAGTTGAGTTCAAACAAAATCATGCGAGGTACTATCTATGCCAGTAAAATTTGATATTACATATACAATTAAAGATCTTCAGAACAAGGGAATTATTCAATTAAACGAACAAGATATATTGATGATGAAGGGGACTACGGAAGGGCTTGTATATACACTATGTGAAAAAGGTGAACCGAAATATGTTGTGAAGCTTGATCACCAAGAGCAGATTAGTCATGTAGAACAATTTCTAACTACATACGATGAGATTAGATTATTGCCTAAATTACTGTACACTGACCCTAATAAGGAATTTATTGTGTATTCATTTATTGCGGGTACTACTCATTTTAATCGCGGCTCGAAGGTTAAGTGGATGTCTACTTTAGTTAAAGATCTGTTCAACAAGTATCAACATTGCGATCAGGCTGCTGATTGGGGCAGGTTAGGGATACCGAGACAATCTTGGCATGAGTTCAATAAAATTAGTGTGGATGCTGCCTTTAAAAATATCGGTGATTTGCTACCGATTGACGATTACTACATAGTTAAAGCATTGATTGAAAGAAACGGCAAAGATGAACACAAACAATTAAAGTATTTGCTTCATGGGGATACGGGTGTTCATAATTTTGTGTTTAGTAATGAAGAATTGACTGGTGTAATTGATCCTTCACCAATGATTGGACCAATAATTTATGACTTTACGTATGCCTTCTGTTCATCACCAGACGATTTAAACATAGAAACATTACGTACATCCTACTCGGGCCTTAATAATGTCGAAATAGATGAAGCAAGGCTTATTGAAGAAGTAGTCGTTCAGTTATATACACGAATCGGCATTTGTGCAAAGGTTCATCCGCAAGATTTAGATGACTATTTGAAAGCCTGGGACTATTGGAAGGCTATGTTGAAATTAATTTAACTAACTTTATTATATTGGAGGACTTGGTAAACTCCATTAGTATGGGGCTACATATAATACAGAATGTAATTAACATTGAAATTTATATAAGTTCAATTTAAAAATGGTAAAGAAATGTTAGGTCACAAAATGTATTGTGAAACAATGTACTTCGATATTCTACAAAGAATTTAATGTAAAGGATGAAACCATTGAGTAGAATCGAATTTATACGAAATGAAGAGAAGCAATATCACGATTATTGTTATGATAACTATAAATTATTTGAAAAAGGTTCGTGGTTATACAAACCTGTAAAAACGGTGACCGATTTATTAAATTTATTTGATGATAAAGAGAACGTAAAGGTTCTAGATTTAGGTTGTGGGGTCGGTAGAAATAGTATTCCTATAGCTGAAGTACTCAAGCGAAAAAACGGGAAAGTCGTTTGTGTTGATTTACTTGATTCAGCATTATTAAAATTAATGCAATACAGTAAAGAATATAATGTTGAAGAAGTAATTCTCACGGAAAAAGCTGATATTGGTAACTATGAAATAAAAAGAAACCATTATGATTTAATAGTTGCCATTTCAAGTTTAGAACACGTTCAATCAGAAGTAGCTTTGAATAAAACAATTCAGCGGATGGCAAATGGGACTGAGAGCGACGGAATAAATTGCATTATCGTGAACTCTGAAGTGATAGAAATTGATGTAGAAACTAACGAGAAGTTAGATGCACTTATAGAAGTAAATCTTTCAACAGAAGATATGATTAAAAAAATGAGTAGCCTCTATACAGGATGGGAAGTATTAAATTTGAAAGTAAAACCGTTAGAATACAACATTATTCGAAATGGAAAAACTGTATTATTAAAAACTAACGCAATAACTTATGTTGTTCGAAAAAATAATGAATAGTTCTTAAATTGAGTTGCATATGCAGCTCTTTTTTGTTGAACGAATCAGAAAGGATTATATACGTTCGGAACAAACGAATGAATAATGTATGGTAATATAGATATTAATTACATAAAATTGATTAAACAAACTTGAGAGGTTATTTATAAAAATCGTAGAAGTATATAGCATAGTGGAAATTGAACAAGAGAAATTTTGTTCTAAATGCAAGTTTATTTTCGTATATCACGATGAATCGAATTATTAATATATCGGTATTAATTTCGTTTTGGAGGGTTTAAATTGGTGAAAATTACATTAGTGCCACATCATAAAAAATATGCAAAAGCAATGTCAACTCTATCTTCAGCACCTCAAGTTAAAGATGTATTAGGAATGACTAACAACCAAACATCACTTGAGGGAACTATTGATTTTATTGAATTTATTAATGAACAACAAAAACTAGGGAAGGAATATTCAAGAGTTATTTTAAACGAAAATGAAGATTTAATTGGAGTTATAACACTTAAAGATATAGATAATGTCAATAAAACTTGTCATATTGGTACTTGGATAGGGTATGAATATTGGGGGAAAGGTTATAATGCATTAGCGAAGTCGGAAATATTGTATACTGCTTTTACAGAATTAAATTTAGAGTACGTCTTTGCGGGGGCAAAATTATCAAATATACGTTCCATAAAGGCTCAAGAAAAGCTAGCTTATATAAGAACGGATGTACAAACAGAGTTTCCAGGTGAGCATAAAAAATTAGAGTTTCAAGTAAAAGCTCCGTGTATTTTAAATGTAATAGAGAAAGATATGTTTCTTAATTGGCATTTAGAAAATAATCGATATAGTTAGTGCAATAAGGGCTTCGTAAATATCGGAATTTTTAATTAATAATTTAATCTACCATATAAAATAAGAGCATGTTTTGATCAATCTTTTTTCAAAACATGCTCTTTAGATTTTTTCTCATTAGGGTTGATGGTATTGTTCGAAAAATAGTTTTTCTACCCCATTTTTTAGCTTGTGCAAAAAGTATATGATATAATTTCCTGTAAATGGAATAATTTGAATCGAGGTTATCATTTTATTTTCTGCTAGTAGACCAGCCGGAATTATTTTCATCTTTTACAATGCTGATTTTTATCAAAATATAATTTACAGTCGTTTTCATGTACTCAGGCAGACACTTTATTAACGGAGGTAACTTATGATTGAACAAATATTAAAAGAAATAGTCATATTAAAAAATCATCAGCAAATTATAAAAATCAACAAAGGATTTTCCTTAGAGGAAAAATATATTATTGCTTTACCCGACTCTGCAGAAAAGTATTTACTAAGATTTTTTCCTGTTAATCAACTAGAGGGAAAAATAAATGAATTAAAGATATTAGAAAGAATGCAAAACTTAAATGTAAAAGCTACCAGGGCAGTTGATGCGGGAGAGGTTGCAGGGAAAGGCTATATGATAACAACTTTTATAGAAGGAGAAGATGGAGAAGAGGCTTTACCTATGCTGGCTTCTTCTGACCAATATCAAATTGGATTTGAAGCAGGTAGAGAACTTTATAAGATGCATCAGTTAGAAGCCCCTAACGATATTCAGTCATGGTATGAAAGAAAAAGAACCAAACATTATCGGTACATAGATTCTTATAAAAAATGTGGCATAAGGTTTGAACAAGATGAAAAGATTATGGAATTTATCGATCAACGCATAAATTTAATGTTAGAGCGTCCTAACATTTTTCAACATGATGATTTCCATCCATCTAATCTTATTATAAAAAATGATCGTTTGGCAGGGATTATTGATTTTGGCCGTTACGATTATGGAGATCCTATTCATGAGTTTTTAAAAGTAGGAATGTTTACAAGAAACATCAGTATTCCTTTTTCAATAGGTCAAATTAAAGGTTATTTTAATGGAGAAGCCCCTACGGAAAATTTTTGGAACTTGTACTCTCTTTACTTGGCAATGAGTATATTTTCATCGGTCGTTTGGATATTAAAAGTGGCTGAAAATGATATAGACAATATGTTAGAAAAAATAAATGTCATATTAAAAGATCATGAATATTTCAATAATACACAACCAAGTTGGTATGAAAAATTTGGAGGGCAAAATAATGAAAGGTAATAAAAAGGAAATACAAACAAAAGATAAATCAATTAGCTATACGCATATTGAAACGGGTTCCAAAACTATTTGCTTTTTGTTTTCGGGTTCTGGATACAATTACGATAAGCCTCTGTTTTACTATTCGACTATGGTAATGCTTGAAAATAAAATGGATGTCGTTCATGTCCATTATTCCTATGAAGGAAGCTGGTGGGATAAACCCATTGAAGAAATGTCTACTAGAATGATGGAGGATATACAACCAGTAATAACGGAAGTCCTTCAAAGTAATTCATATAGTGAAATAATTTTTTTAGGTAAATCTCTTGGAACAATTCCGATTGCTATACACCTAATGGAAAAAGAGGAATTTGTAGATGCAACAATGATTCTCCTTACACCATTATTACAGTTTGATTCGATATTTGATTCAATATTAAACAGCAAACATAAAGGAATATTAGTAATTGGTGATAAGGATCCTATTTTCAATTCAAATCAAATTGAACAACTAAATAACTCAAAAATAGAGATAGAGATTATCAGAAATGCAAATCATTCATTGGATATTGGAAAATATGAGACTACTAATTCAATAGTAGCTTTATCAACTGTCATGGAAAAACTAAATGTAGCGGTTGCGTCTAAGACATTTTGAGCAGGGACAGTTGCAACTTGATTACTAGTGAAGGGAGAATAATACAATGCATTTTGAAGAATACGGCGATACGAGCGCTCCATTATTGATGTTTTTACATGGTGGTGGCGTTAGTGGCTGGATGTGGGATAAACAAGTTCAGCATTTTACCAATTACCATTGCATCGTACCTGATTTACCTGAGCAAGGAAAGAGCGGCAATACCGAAAATTTCTCCATAAAAAGAAGCGCGGAAATGTTACTCGCTTTAATTGAAGCAAAAGCACAGAACAAACAAGTTATCGTCATCGGCTTTTCATTAGGAGCACAAATTGCTGTCCAAATGGTAAGCATGAAATCTCACATGATTGACTATGCCATCGTTAATAGTGCGTTAGTTAGACCAATGCCATTTAGTAAAAGCTTTATTAGCCTCTCTGTGAAATGTACATATCCACTCATTAATATAAAGTCATTTTCAAAACTCCAAGCAAAAACACTTTATGTAGATCAAGACTATTTTGAACAATATTATAGGGACAGCGCGGCAATGAAATGTGAAACGCTCGTTAGAATATTACAAGAGAATATGGCATTCCATATACCGGAGCAATTCCATAAAGCAGAATCTAAAATTCTTATTACAGTAGGTGAAAAAGAGAAGGGGATTATGAAAAAGTCGGCTGCTGATTTAGTAAACAATAATCCGAATTGTAAAGGCGTAATTTTGCCTAATATCGGACATGGTGTTTCATTAGCAAAGCCAGATTTCTTTAATCGGATGGTTGAAGGGTGGATAAAGGAAGAAAAGCTGCCAGAAGGTAAAGTTATAAGTTAAGATGGCGTAATTAAATTTTATTAGCTTAGAGGAATTGTGAAATTAGGACACCACCTGCATTTTTATTCCTTAGTTGTTTTCAGAAGCTTACCGCTCGCTTACCGCTCGCTTACCGCTCGCTTACCGCTCGCTTACCGCTCGCTTACCGCTCGCTTACCGCTCGCTTACCGCTCGCTTACCGCTTCAAGCAGAGGCGAGCAGACGCTTCCCAAAACAAAAAAGTTTCGATTTTCTAGAACTGTTTGCATGAAATTCCGCTTCTGCTCAATTGTTCGTTGTTTAATTCAATTGTAAATATTGAATCATTTCTACCCGGTTACCAAAGGGGTCTCTAAATTCAAACCGTTCAAAATTTGGAATAGGTACCGCATCAAGTATGTGTATATTCTCATTAGACAATTTTGTTCGCCAATATGATATATCTTCAACTTCATATGCAATATGTGCTTTAGTTGTCAATCGATCAAAACCATCTTCAGTTCCTACATGGACATCTCTATCTCCGACTTTTAACCAAAATCCTCCACGTCCTTTTAGCGAATCGGGTTTCTCAACTTCTTGTAAACCTAAAATGCCACAATAAAAATCCTTACCCTCTTCTTCAGTCCCTTTTGGAATAGTTATTTGAACGTGATGTAAACCTCTAATCATTTTACAACCCCCTCGGAATTCGAAATTTTTCGAAAATGTATTCTCTTTTAATAATACTAAACAATATCCGAAAAGAAAAACTTATATTATTTATGTAAATCCATAAGTATTTCTTATGAGTAAATTCGGAATTTAGATTTTTTTTACAAAAGAAGAAATCATTGAGGGGCTACTTATTAGTTTATTATTGTATGACTTACTGCACTTCATTTTACAGTTCGACAATGAGAATTATTGAAGTGGCATGTAAACAATGTATTATTTTTTGATGTAATGCAGCATTGCCAATTGTCCAAGTTTTTCAACTTTCGTTAATGTAAATTTCGTTTCAATATCACCGCCAGTATATAGAGAGATTCCTTTCCCTAAAACGATGGGTGCAATTGCGAGTTGAAACTCATCGATTAAATTTTCCTTGAAAAACTCTCGTGCTAAATTTCCACCGCCAATTAGCCAAATATCTTTTCCGGGCTGTTCTTTTAAGTCAGTAATGAACCTCTTTACATTTTCGTTTACAAATTCGGCATATTCATCTTTACCCTCTACAGATGTTGAAAACACGTAATTAGTAAAGTTCGTATAAGGATAATCTATATCGAATCCACGAATTACATCATACGTTTTTTTACCCATCACAACTGTATCAATTCTTTCAAGAAGGGCACTGTATCCATTATCTCCTTCAATTTCTGTTGATTCTAACCACTCTAGAGTGTCATCCTCGTTTGCAATAAAGCCATCAATTGAAGTTCCAATGTATAGTATGATTTTGCGTTCTTGTTTCATTTTTAACATCCTTTCGTAAGTCCGTAAATTTCTACATGATTATATGTCTTAGACGGAAAATATCCAAGTGACATGTACAAAATATGCATCAATCCAATAAATTATCGGATTGATGCATATTCGTCTTACTTTATAGGATAGATACTTTTTGTTTTTTTAATACAAAAAGCAGCATTATGATAAAGAGGGAAATATAAAGTAACGTATAAAAAATACTCTCGTTAAGACTATATATGTGTGACAAAGGATGGAAAGAAATCATATCTCCTGACGATTTTTCAAATAAAATAGGTAACATTGATTTCTGAATATATAGTGGTAAATATTCACTGAAAGACAAATCATGTAAAAATAAAGATTCTATTATTGGATACGCAATTCCTATAATAATTCCTGTAAATAGGCTTTTAGTGATTACTGTAATGAATGCTGTGAATATTCCCCAGAGGAAAAGACTAATGAACGTTCCAACAATTTGAAGTAATGATTGGTCTAACATTATTTGTTCGTTTGAAATAATATCAACAGGCATATCAAAAATACGTGGTGTAATAAAACTCATGATATAACCCGTTACTATGCAAATACTTAAAAAAAGAACAATGATAGTTGCAATGCTAAATATTTTTCCTAATAATATCTCAACTTTTGTCATTCGCCTAGACCGTAATTGTTTCACTGTTTGATGGCGATATTCGATACCGAAAAGGAAAGCTGCTATTATCGCAATAAACCAAGGACCGAACGAATTAACTATCGCCAGTGAATAACCAATAGCATTTGATGGGCTAACTACATGTAGTGGATTTCTTAAAGGATCACTAATATCAGCAGTCGCTAGATAATTAAGAGTTTGTTGAACACTAAAAGAGCTGTTTTCTAAAAATGAATTAAAAGATTGTTGAAATTGAAGCCCAACGTTTACATAGCAATAGATAAGAAATATTACATATAGTGAAATTCCCCAAATAAAAGGAGATCGTTTAAAAAGTTTCAATAATTCTCTTTTGTATATCGCTACTGTTACCATCCTTTCTCTTAGATTTTTCCATAATAAAATTGTGTTTACCAAAACGCATATGACTATGATTAGCTTGTCTAATTCATTGTATGAAATATTTTCAAGTTCATTAGTGGAAAACCAGTATTTTCTAAAAATGTTTCACAAGACAATGTAAATGGTGTAAAATTACACTATAGATTATTGGGGGGATTAAAATGGTCTTTGTCATATGCGCTTATTTTTTCGCTGTTTCAATAAATTTAATGTCAGCTATTAAATACCCAGACTTAAATGTGACAATATTTAACTTAGTCGTATCAATAATATTTTTGACTGTCATCCTCATATACGCTAGAAAAGGTGATAAAAAGCTAGCGGTATTTTCTATCGGAGGCATGATTTCGGGAATTATTGTTTTTCTTATCACGACATTTGAGAGTTTTATGTTTAAATATGCAATTTTAGATGTTATTGCGTCCATTCAATATCCTCTTTATTTGATTTTCACGACGCCATTATTTGGAGGGAATTTATTTTTCAACGTAAATTATGGAACCTATTCCTTGCTAACTTCTTTGTTCTATTTAGTCGTATATGTTTACGGTAGAAAAGCTCAAAATTCTTCTGCATTCCACTTTAGATTTTTCGGAAAACATTGACAATTAGGTTGGGCGTTTGGTATAGTGGAATGAATTTAAGGAGGGGTTCATTTACATTATTACATCATCATACATACTAGTCTTGCTATAACGATCAGTACTTATCGTATATAGGAAGACTATTTTTCGTGAAATCGTATGGATAAAGAGATGGATTCTTTATCAGGTGCGGTTTTTTTATTTTCCTAAAAAACGGAGGTATGGATGATGAGAAAGATGGATTATCAAAATGTTAGAGGAACACAAGATTATTTGCCTGAGCAGGAAATTGTGAGAAGACGGATTAGAAGAACACTGGAAGATACATTTATTGATTATGGCTGCAAACCACTGGAAACACCGATTTTAAACTATACGGACTTAATGAGTTCGAAATATGGCGGTGGGGCAGAAATATTACAAGAAATGTATACGCTCACGGATCGCGGTGAACGTGATTTAGCACTGCGCTATGATTTAACAATTCCATTTGCTAAAGTAGTGGCGATGCATCCAACAATTAGTATGCCTTTTAAACGTTATGAAATAGGGAAAGTATTTCGTGATGGACCGATAAAGGCAGGGCGATTCCGTGAATTTACACAGTGTGATGTTGATATTGTCGGTGTGTCATCCCAAGTAGCAGAGGCTGAACTAATGATGATGTGTTTAACTGTTTTTGAAAAATTGCAGTTAGATGTCAGCATTCAATACAATAACCGCAAGCTCTTAACAGGTATGCTTGAAGTACTTCAAACGCCTATTGATAAGCTAAATCGCGTTGTACTCACGATTGATAAACTCGAAAAAATTGGCGTAAAAGGTGTTATCGATGAATTAATCGAGCAAGGTTTATCTTCGCACAACATTCAAGCAATTGAAGCATTTTTACAAGCTAGTAACAACCGATCTTATAACTATTTTGAGCAATATGCAAAGGACAATGAGCAAGTGCAGCAAGGTTTAGCTGAAATACAGGAGCTCGATGAATACTTAAACTATTTAGGCATTCAACAGCAATGTATATTCAATCCCTTTTTAGCGCGAGGCTTAGAAATATATACAGGCACAATTTATGAAATCTTTTTACAAAGTGGGGTCATTCAATCGAGCATCGGAAGTGGGGGACGCTACGATAATGCCATTGCAGGTTTACTCGGAACAACGGACTCGTTTTCAACAGTTGGTATATCATTCGGTTTAGACGTCATTTATACTGCACTTGAAATGAGTGATGGCGCAAAAGATAAGACTTCAAATATCGACTTGTATATTATTCCAATAGACACGTTGAAAGAGTCGCTGTTTTTAGCAACTGAACTCCGTAAGCAGGGAATGAAGGTTGAACTAGAAATGAGTAATAAAAAACTAACAAAAGCCATGAATAAAGCAAACAAAGAACAATATCCATTTGTCATTATTTTAGGTGAACAAGAAGTAAGCACCAACAGCTATAAAACAAAAAATATGAAAACAGGTGAAGAAATAGTAAAATCGTTTGTTTTTTAAATATAGTTGACAAATAATTCAAAACGTTTAAAATAAACTTACTTTCATATTTGCATAACAAAGATATGTAATTTATGTCGGAGTATAAGAATAAAGGCTATGATAAGAACGAGTAGCAGTCATATGAACAAACAGAAAGTTGCCGGTTGATGAGAGGCGCGTGATCAGTGAATGTGAATACATCTTGGAGCTGCGTACCGAACGGATTTCCTAGTAGGCTACGACGGTGAGCACCCGTAATCATGTGCAAAAGTATCGTCTTTTGACCGTACTTATTGAGGTAAACAATGTGAGTTGTTTACGAACAAAGGTGGCAACACGAGATTCTAGCTCGTCCTTTTGGTAAATCCAAAAGGACGAGTTTTTTTATACCTTTTTTAAAAGATAAGAAAGTATAAGTTTCTGAAGTTTGGGCAGTGTCTAGCTTCAGCGCCCAGCCCCTCGAGGTCGCTTCTGTCCCTCAATCGAAAGCGGGAAAGATGCTTTCGTTTGAGAGATTGCAAGCAGCTGTCGGGTCTAAGCAGGGCGCTTGCGCATTTCTTATAGACCTTGCGAATTGTAAAGATAATAATTTAAGGAGATGTTGAACGATGTTATTACCACCAAAGGAGCAACTTCGAATTATCGCAAAAGGTGCACATCAAATTGTTGATGAAGGAGAATTACTTACGAAACTTGAAAAATCTTATGAGCAGCAAAGGCCGTTAACGATTAAATTAGGTCTTGATCCCTCCGCACCAGATATTCATTTAGGGCATGCTGTCGTATTACGAAAAATCAAGCAAATGCAAGATCTTGGTCATCAGGCAGTCATTGTCATTGGTGACTTTACTGGACGAATTGGTGACCCTACAGGGAAAGCAAAAGGTCGCGTAGCATTATCAGATGAGCAAGTAAAAGAGAATGCTACAACTTATTGTGAGCAAATTTTCAAAGTACTTGACCAAGAAAAAACGGTCGTACGATTTAATAGTGAGTGGCTTGCGAAATTATCATTTGAAGAGGTCATTAAGCTTGCTGCAACTACATCTGTCGCAAGAATTTTAGAGCGAGATGATTTTCAAAAACGATACCAAAACCAAGTCCCAATCGGTATCCATGAATTTTTCTACCCATTAATGCAAGCATATGATTCAGTCGAACTCCAAGCGGACATCGAGCTAGGTGGTACAGACCAAACATTTAATATATTAATGGGGCGAACATTGCAAAAACATTTAGACCAAGAAAAGCAAATAGCGATTTTTATGCCGTTACTAGAAGGCCTAGATGGTGTTGAAAAAATGAGCAAAAGCTTAGGAAACTATATTGGTGTAAATGAACCGGCAGAAGTAATGTTCAAAAAAGTGATGGAAGTACCAGACGCGCTAATTACGAAATACTTTGAATTAGCCACTGATGAGCACCCAGATGAAATTGACCGTATCAAAAATGAGCTATTAAATGGAGTGAATCCACGCGATATTAAATACCGCCTTGCCCAAATTATTACCGCACTCTACTGGAATGAGGAAGAGATGAACAAAGCAGCGATCTACTATGACACAGCTTTTAGCAAAAAAGACATCCCAGATGATATTCCAGAATTACTCATACAATTAGATAAAGAAACAATACAAGATGTAATACCGCAGTTAATTGAGATGAAATTCATCAATAGTAAGAGTGAATTTTTGCGCTTAATTAAGCAAGATGGTATACAAATTGATAAAGAGAAAATAGCATTAGATGAGCTGCAACGTGTGCTAATGAACGGGGAAGTAATGAAGATTGGTAAAAAGCGTTTTGTAAAGTTTATTAAATAATTAGTTACTTACGTCGTGTAAGCATGGAAATTAATAATCAGTCCCGTAAACTAGAACTATCGGGACTGCCTCCACTGGCTCTGCGCATATTTTTTAAATAAGGGCAAAATGACAAATAATAAAAATAATGATAAAAATAGCTTTCGGAACAGATGAAAAACAATGCCGATAAAGCATCTGCTTGTATTGATGTAGCGATAAGTGTCAATTGATCCATAAAAGGTATTTGCCAATTAATGCGATAATGAAAACATAAAATATAGGGAGTGCCAGCTTTATCATAGGTTTTCTTTCTTTCCTACGTGCTCAGTATGGCGAAAATATATAAAGGAGTAAAAATTGTAGGAATTCGGAAAATGAGATTGGAAGAACCTATTAAGGGGATTTCTTCATGAATAAATAATTGACATTTTCCACAGTATAGTTTATAGTAACTAACTATAAGCTTTAAAAAATATTGAATTCATCTATTACAAAACGTAATCGGATTGTTCGAGTGCTTTTTGTAATATGTGAATTTTTTGTTTGTTAAAGAAATTATATATTAATTTTTTTTTGGAGGTTTTCTTAAATGAAACAAGGTACAGTAAAATGGTTTAACGCAGAAAAAGGTTTTGGATTTATCGAAGTAGCAGGCGAAGCAGACGTATTCGCTCACTTCTCAGCAATCCAAGGTGACGGTTTCAAATCACTTGACGAAGGTCAAAAAGTTGAATTTGAAGTTGAAGATGGTAACCGTGGACCACAAGCTAAAAATATCGTAAAACTTTAATTTTTTTCGAATATTGCAGCTAAAAAAAGAGGCACCTTTAAGGTAGCCTCTTTTTTTTATACAATTAAATTGTTTCGACGCTCGGTATGTACACCCATTTCTGAAAAATAATAGTAAATAATCTCGATTTTTGTTTTAATTGTAGAAAGAGGTGAAGTGGATGAAACAATTAGAAAATGAAGTTGTTCAATTAATCCCAATGACTCAAGTACATGTAGATGGGATTTATGAAGCCGCGCATGACGAGCGGATTTGGGAGCATATGTCTGTCAATTTAATGACGAAGCAGCAAGTGCAACAATATGTGGATGCTGCTGAAAAAAAGCGAGAGTCGGGTACGGAATTTTTCTTTGTTATCGTTGATCGCGCTACGAAACAAGTTATTGGTGCAACATCTTTTCTTGATATTGCCCTCGATCATAAGCGTGTCGAAATTGGTTCGACTTGGCTGAATCCAAATTATTGGAGGTCAAATATTAATTCGAATTGTAAATATTTATTATTACAATATTGTTTTGAGGAACTGTATTTGAACCGTGTGCAAATTAAAACGGGGCATGAAAATATTCGCTCGCAACAAGCTATTGAGCGTTTAGGTGCACAAAAAGAAGGCATCTTAAGAAATCACATGATTCGCAAGGAAGGTACGATTCGCCATACGGTTATGTATAGCATTATTAAAGAAGACTGGCCGCAAATTAAACAGCATTTTGAAGAGAAGTTACTTAGTAAAGGAAATGGCTGATACGCACTATTTGGTCAATAGAATCGAGAATTTGGTCAATAGTATTCAAAATTTGGTCAATAGAATCGAAAATAAGGTCAATAGAATTCAAAATAAGGTCAATAGAATTCAAAATAAGGTCAATACCATAGAAAAGCAAGAAGCTTTTTTTGTTTATTTCTTCAAAATAAAATGTAAAACAGGAGAAACCTAATTTGGATAATCAATTATTAATGTCTCATTGCGTATTTCCAACACAGGATATAATTAAAACTGCCAATTATTATGAACAAAAAATGGGATTTAAAGCTGTTCCATATTTAGAAGCAGATGAACCTCATATATGTTTGTATCGTGACTCAACGGAAATTATATTAACTAAAACTAATGGACAAAAAGTGTTACCGAATCGAGAGTTGTATGGGTATGGCTATGATGCTTACTTTATTACAAAGAATCATGAGAAACTTCAACAGGAGTTTATTAATTCAAACGTAAAAATCGTCCGATCACTACATAATACTGATTACAATAATAAAGAACTTGTAATAGAAGATATTGACGGCAGATGGATAGCATTTGGCATAAAAGTGGTATGAAAAGGAAAGCATTCTCTTCACTGAAATGAGCTAGCTAGATGCACAATTAATTAAATAGTTAACGTCTATAAAACCAGCTTATGTAAACTACTTATCATGAGTTGGTTTATTTTGTATAATAATGGTAACTGAAGGTTTTGGGATTAAGTTTTTACGTACGCTGCCAAGAAAAATATGTACATAAGGAGTTTTTCAATGGACTACAAAATTGTTTTTTTCGATGTAGACGGAACGCTTGTAAATTATGAAGACGGTCGAATTTCGGCAAGCACAAGGAGAGCACTACAAGTGTTAAAAAATAAAGGGATAATATTAGTAGCTGCTACTGGTAGACCGTTATCGATGTGTCAGTCTTTAAAAGAGTTAGGAATAGACACGTTTATTACAGCAAACGGCGCTTATGTGAAGCATCAATCTCAAGTAATATATAAAAATGCCCTAACAGCAGAAACTGTGCAATCAATGAATGCATTCGCTCTTAATAATGGTCAAAGCTTGTCATTTTTTACAGAGGAATTATCGATGAATGGGGTACAAAATGCAACTACTTTACAAGTTTTAAAAGAAACACTTTCATTGCAAGAGTATCCAAGCACTATTCAAGAAATCGCTAATCAAGAAGTATATTTAATGTGTTTGTACGCAGATCAACAAACAGAGGAGAAATATAAATTACAGTTCCCTCATTTAACATTTAAAAGATGGCATCCGTATGTAATGAATGTGTTAGAGCGTGATGTAGCAAAGTCAATTGCAGTTAACAAGGTTTTAGAGTATTTCAATTTAGAGCCCCATGAAGCGATTGCATTTGGTGATGGCGAAAACGATATTGATATGCTTGAACATGTAGGTGTTGGTATCGCAATGGGGAATGGGCATGCATCATTAAAAGCGGTAGCTGATTTCGTAACAAAAAAATGTACTGAAGATGGTATTGAATTGGCATTGCAAAAGCTGCAGCTTGTTTAGCAAGATTGCATTGAATGCTGAACAAACGAAACTTGAAATAGATGAAATAAACATATGACAGGGGGAAAAAGTATGAATTTAAATATAGCTACACATTTGATGAGCGAAGAAGAACTAAAACAGACTCTTCAACAAATTAAAAATGGCGAAAAAAATTGGGAAGATGAGTATAGTTTAATAATTATCAAATCGATGATACAGCATATTGGTTCAACAGATAGTGTCCTGAGAGATGAATTAATTTATAGTTCTTTTCATGAATTAATTATTAGTAAAAACCTACTTGAAAAAGAACTATTGGTCGAACTATTACATGATTGTTTAAATGATTTGTTATTTACAGGGATTGGAGAAAGTGGGACAGATACTGTTTTTACAAGATCGTTCACGTCGCTTTTAATCGCACTTATATTATTTAGAGATAACGAAGATCGATTTTTATGCGAACATTCTGTGTATATGGCTAAAGAGAAGCTAATCGATTATATGAATGCCGAGGTGGATTTAAGAGGGTTTGTGCTACAAAAGGGATGGGCGCATAGTGTTGCACATGTAGCTGACGTGGTGGATGAACTCGTAAAAAACACTAAAATTGGTCCCGAGCAATATGTAGAATTGTTAAAGCCGTTGTGGAATAAAATATTTGTTCCTCATAATATATTTGTTCACGATGAAGACGAAAGAATTTTAGTTCCTATTATAGAAATGTTAAATAATGGTTTGGTAGTTCAGGAACTAGAAACTCTCCTACAAAATATTCCTAGTCATTTAAAGATGCATAAACAGCAACTAGATGAAGAGCATTACAGGTTATTAGTTTTTAACTGCAAAACATTTTTGAAAAGTTTCCATCTAAAAATTCATGGAAATCCTCACTTACACCCCCTTCAAGACTGTATTAGAAAATGCTTGGGGGAAATTTAATAACGTGCCTGCCCTGTGGAATTGACTAATCCATTACCTATTAAAAGCCAGGTAGTCCTAGCGATGACTTTCAATTAAATAAGACAGTCCGTGAGTGTATCAATCTAGAGCAAGCATTTTATTGAAAGGGGGCATTTCAAATGCTAGAGAACTTTGATTTAGCAATAGTATTTAGTTTTTTTGGATGGTTGATTATAGGTTTGTTGACTTACCGACTTTATAAAAAACAGGAAAACAAACCTAAAATATGGAAAATATTTATCGTTATCGTAATCGGGATTTTTTCATTTACAATTAAATTGGATATCTATTTCGTGACAGTCAGTTTCGCCATTCTTCCATTAGGTGTTTGGCTGTTAGCTTTCATTTGTCGAAAAAATGAGGGAAAATGGCAACGCTATCGTCAGTATGCTTGGCTAGGGTTTTTTGCAAATTATATTTTCTTAAGTATGACGTTATTAATCATACCTGTAAATTACTTGTTTTATCCAATAAATGAAATAACGACCTATATTTCAAATGTTGACAATGTTGCGATTATACGAACACATCCATCAGCGAAGAATTCGTCTTTAAATAAAGAGGCATTAGTAAATCAGCTACAAACAGCACAAGAAGCACAGATTGATAGCGCTCAATGGTATTCAGATATGGTATTGCATGTTGAAACAAACGAAAGAAATGAACGATTTCCTTATTTATTAACGGGGACTTTACCAAAATGGGGAAGTGGTATACATGCGAATATTTATATTGAGGATGATGGTAAAGGAATATTAATAGCTTCAGAGAAAGGATATAGTTATTATCGCTTCGAAGAATCATTGACAGAGGGAGGGGGAAGATAAATGACCAGGAAGAAAATAATACAATATGCAGGTATTATTATTGTTTTAATCTCAGTATTCTTTATTTACTGGTTCAATTTTTCAAAACCTATCTCGTTTCCTCCGAATGAACAGTTAGTGGAAGAGATCAATAGTCAATTTCCTGAGGCGAATGCGAGTATCATTCAAGATGCGATACATTTAGATGAACGTCACGTATTAGTTCCGTTTGTATCGAAAAGTGGGGATTATAGTTTAAGCTATTGGCTGTGGGACAATCGAAAGTGGGAAGTTTCAAGAGTAAGTACGAAAGGGAATCCGATGGTTTGGAAATTAAATAAAAATAATCCATCATCGTATTACTTCGTTTGGAATATACACCCGGATGATCAGGTAAATTCAATTGATTACTATTTAATTAAAGACAGGTACTATTTTATCTCATCTGGTACGCACCATTATGATCCAAGAATTCAAATGAAGATGCAAGTTTCCCTTCAAGAGAAAACCTATGGTGTAGAGCCAATACCGAATGAGTGGATAGAATTGATGAATTCACTTTCAAAAGTTGAATCTGCAAAGCAACCAATGCCATTTCTTAATCAATTTTACCAATCGTATAGCATGTATTTTGGTTGGCTTCCGGTAGATGAGTTAGGAAATGAATTGTTTCCAGAACGATCTGTCAATGGAAATGGTTATTCGAGTAGTAAAGTGAATTTGGACTACTTGATGATTTTAAATAAATCAGAATTAGAGCTTCCGTAAAGAAATTACCGAATAATAGTTTTTGGGGAACCTGGATATGAAAGACAGATAGAATTTCGAAGGGGGGAAAAGGAGGGGTATATTGAAAAAATTACTTGTTATCGGGTTATTTATTTTCATAATTATTTTAGCAGCCTGTAGCAATGATAAAGTAGTAGAACCGATTTACGAAGGAAGAGACTTAAAAATAGCGGTAATTGGTGAGTTTCCGACTGTTAGGGAAAAGAATATTCAGTTTGAAGAAATGACTTTTGATACGTGGGAAATAATTGGATATAACGCTATTTTTATTTCACAAGAATATTTATCTGAAGCAGCCAACGATGACAATGTGCAAAAATTTAAGGAAAGTAAAATCCCTATTTTTTTCCTCGGTACAAAGGCTTCGTATATGCCATTTATGGAGCTTAATAATACGGTTACGTACGAACAGTTTGCTAAGCAAGTAAATGACAATGAAAATCCGATTGCTGGTCTTTTATATAAGGGAGAAGAGCAAGGATATTTAGGTTGGACGTTTAGTTATCCAGTTGTTAATAGCAGAATGATAACTTCAGATAAAAGCGGTAAAATTTATTCGCATGTATTTAATGTAATTGAGGAGTTAAACTTGTAGGTTAATATTAGTATTTATGAAGTAAACTATGTGAAGCAACTAAATAGGAGAGGTGAAAAATGAAGCTATTTTTTTGGCAATTAAATGATGAAGAAAAATTGTCTCGTACCCTATGGTCTGGTTTAGCGGCATTAACATTCCTTTATATAGTCCTCATTTTTAAGGAATATGTTTTATCGACAAAAATAATAATAGCCTTAATTTCTACTTCCGTGTATCTCATAGGATTATATGTACAATATAAGAAGCTTAAGAAATAAAATGAAAAGGAATCACCTAATAAAACTAAACTGAACCCCAAAAAGTGGACCTATTCAGGGTTCAGTTCATTCATAAACTATAGCTCGTGGTTTCTATGTTTTATTTATATCTTATTAAATACATCGCACGGTCTGGACCTTCACCGTTTACAATTAATGTACTCTGTTCTGCGTAAAATAATATTTCCATATATTCTGTGTTTAGAAATCGTGGATAGTCACAGCCGTACTAAACCGACCTTCCATATGTTCCTAATAATTCACTCAATACATCAACTTGTCCAGTAAGTAATTCTTCTGTACACTAATTTCTATGAATAATTGTTCAACAAATTAAAGTAGTCCTGAATCAGTTAATAAATCCTCTAATATTTTTAGTTTTTCCTCAAAAAATGTACATGCATCAATGATTGGTTTGGGCGATTTCATATCGACACCTACAGCTATTAATACTTCAATCGGGAAGTTTGAACTTCCTGCTTTAAGAAAAGCATTTATATAACGGTCAGCAGAAGATGTACCTTCTTCTAATATTTGCTTACTAAGAGCTGTTGCAGCGGATTTACCTGTAGCATACTGGTAGACATAATAGTTGTAATATAAGTGTGGTATACGAGCCCAGTTTAAACCAGCTTCTGCATCTACAATCATTTCATCTCCATAATATTGCTTCATTAAGTTGGAATACAATTCTGTTAATTTATTTGCCGTTATGGCTTCACCTAGACGGTTCCATTCATAAATAGTATGTTCAAATTCTGCATATAAAGTAGAGATGAACACCATATTACAAAAATTATGTAACCAACTACTTAATAAATATATCTTTTGTTCTGGATCTTCTACTGTTTTAAGTAAGTGTTCAAATAATAATTCCTCATTAAGTGTAGAAGCTACTTCAGCTACAAAAATAGAAGGACGCGTATATGGATGTGGCTGTGTATTACGTGTATAGTAGCTATGCATACTGTGACCAAACTCATGCGATAATGTATACAAACTTTCTAAGTTATCTTGCCAATTCATTAAAATATAGGGATTTGTTCCGAATGCTCCAAACGAATAGGCTCCGCTTTTTTTTCCTTGATTTTCAACTACATCTATCCATCGCTCTTCAAATCCTCTTTGAACAATATCTTGATACTCTTTCCCTAGAGGTGCAAAACTATCTATTAAAATTTGCTTTGCTTTTTCATAAGGTATTTTCATTTCTATGTTTTGAGTAAGCGGTACAGAAAAGTCGTAAATATGTAATTCCTCTACACTTAAAACTTTCTTTCGCAGTGCTGTAAATCTGTGTAATAAAGGTAATTGGCTATGTATAGTGGTAATTAATTGATCATACACCTTTTCAGGAATGAAGTTTTTACTCATTGCTTCATGACGGGAAGACTCATATTGGCGAATCTGTGCCTTAGTGTTATTAGCCCTAACGTGTCCTGCTAAAGTAACGGCAAATGTATTTTTATATTGGTCGTAAGTTTGGTAAATACCTCGAAATGCTTCTTTTCGTACATCACGATTATAGCTTTCTGAAAGCGCGTTGTATAAGCTGTGAGTTAATTGTACTTCTTCTCCTTCATCATTTTTAACTTTGGGGAACCGGATGTCTGCATTATTTAATGTAGCAAAGGCTTCACTAGCCAAACTAGACAAATTCTCCATTTGAGTAAGTACTAGTTCTTGTTCAGTAGATAAAATATGAGGACGCTTCAAATTGATTTCTTTTAAATAATGATCATAAAGCTTTAAATCTTCATGATTTGCTAAATATTCATCAATTACTGTTTCTTCCGCTTCTAAAATTTTGGGTATAATAATAGATGTAGCCTCAGCCAATTTAATGAATAATGTTTTCACTCGTATATCCATTTCTTGATATGTACTATTTGTTGTATCTTGGTCGAGTTTTAAATGAGCGTATAAATAGAGCACATTAATTCTTCTATCTAATTCTTGATCAAACTCCAGAACTTCAAATAAACTTTGTGCACTTTGTGTTACTTTATCTTGAAAGTTAATCATCTTCATTCCAAGCTGTTCGAGTTCTTTATACTCTAAATCCCACGCTTCATCTGATTCAAAAATGGATGTTAAATCCCACGTTAGTCCTACTGGTACTTCATCACGTGATAATATTGAATTTGTCATCATAACCTCCTGTATTTTTAAATTTTTTTATTATGTTCCGCCCTCTATTACTAGCGGCAGTGAAAATTTAAAAAAGCAGGCACAATATAACCTGCCCCAACATTATATACCAATATATTACAATTAAACTATAAAATTTTGCATTTGATAAAATTATTGAAGCTAAATGGAGGGATAAAATGCTCTATACATCACTAGCGTTTATAACACTTATATTGTTGTGTATGGATTGTTGGTTTCATTTTTTCTCTTGTATTCTTAATTTCATCAATTTCATAAGTCATTTCCTCGCCAAATAAAGTGAAACAGCATGGGCACGATTTTTAGCACCGAGTTTCATTAACGCAGATTTAATATATTGCTTAATAGTGGCTTCACTTAAATCTAAAACATCAGACATTTCCTTTGTTGATAAACCGTTCGCTATCGCTCGGATGATTTCATTTTCACGTGGACTTAGGCGAGGGTGGGGAGGCGCATCATGCTGGATAAGGATTTTGGCAGCCATCTCACCAAACAGTGTAAATTGGGCAAAATTATGTGCTTGAAATTGGGGGATGTATGATACATATTCGCTACAAATATAGGAAATTGTCATATTATGAATGAAAATGGGTACGACGAGTAGTCCGAGCAAAGGCTTGTCCTGCTGATAACGACTTGAAACATTCGTAATATAATGTTCACCTTCATAAAAAGCAGCCCATCTCTCTTCAACAACTTTCCGAATGGCAGGTAAAGACCGAATATCATCTCGTATATAGGTAAAAGACCGCATATTCCCATTTTCTATTATGGCAACACCTTCTCCTACATAACCTACAGGGCTAAAACGGAAAAAGGAAAGCTTATCAGATGGAAACAGTTCATAAAAACACTTTAAAAGACGACAAATTTGTTCTTCTTGTGTATCTAAGTAATGTATATCCTTTAACATTTCTTCCAATGCCCACTTTGTTACCAATTTCTAGTTCACTCCTCAGAATTTATATATTTTTTATCCCTCTTTTAGCTATTCAAATAAACGAAAGGAGGAATAGGTAATTTTAGTATTCCTTGATACGCTATAAGTGCACAAATAGAAGTCGTGCAATTATAAATGTGAGGGGATGTTATAAATGAGCGTATCAAACAATGCAAAAGTATATTTGGAAGCGTTTTACAGCGGTCCGAAACTACAAGATTTATCTGCTCAAGAAGTTCGTCATGCATTAAGTCTAGCTCCACCACCTCCAGAAGGGGTAGAAGTACCAACTGTTGCAAATGTGGAAGATCGACAAATCGCTGTTAATGATGGTGACATAACAGTTCGAGTTTACACACCATCCGGGGAAGGTCCTTTTCCACTATTCGTGTACTACCATGGTGGTGGCTGGGTAATAGGTAATTTAGAAACGTCCGATGCTGGATGTCGTTTGCTTGCTGAACAAACGAAACGCGTCGTTGTTTCAGTTGATTATCGCCTATCACCTGAATATAAATTCCCTGTACCAGTAGAAGATTGCTATGCAGCGCTTTGCTGGGCACATGAACATGCAGCTGAGTTAGGTGCGATAGCAGATGATATTGTTGTAGGTGGCGATTCAGCTGGAGGTAATTTAGCAACAGTTATGACCATTTTGAGTAAAGAACAAAACGGTCCATCGATTTCTGCACAAGCGTTAATTTATCCAGTAACAAACCTTGATTTTACGACTTCTTCTTATGAACAATTTGCAGACGGCTATGGACTTGATCGAGATTTAATGATTTGGTTCGGTAACTATTACGTGAATGATCAGAAAGAATATAAACATCCACATGTTTCACCACTTTTATATGAAGATGTAAGTAATTTACCACCAGCTATTATTATTACAGCGGAAAATGACGTACTACGTGATGATGGTATTTCTTATCGACATAAGCTGCAGCAAGCAGGTGTTCATGTCACTTACACAGAGCTAGAAGGAAGTATTCATGGTTACTTTAGTAATATGATTTTATTTGCAGAAGAAACAAAGCATACTGTGAATGCAATTGCAGAATTTTTACAAACGATCCCAACGAATGTTTCTAATTAAATAGGAGGTTACCAAATGAGTAACGAAGTCAAACAATATGATGCGATTGTAATCGGTGCTGGATTTTCGGGATTATATATGTTGCACAAACTTCGTGAGCTTGGCCTATCTACTCGTGTGTTAGAAGCGGCAGATGGTGTAGGTGGTGTTTGGTATTGGAGTCGTTATCCGGGTGCGCGGTGTGATTCGGATTCTATTTATTATAGTTTTACGTTTTCTGAGGAACTGTATAAAAAATGGCGTTGGACAGATCGTTATTCCGCACAATCTGAGATATTAGCATATTTAAACTTTGTTGCAGATGAGTTAGATTTAAGCTCTGATATTCAATTTAATACCCGTGTTATATCTGCTCATTTTAATAATAACAAGAAATGCTGGGAGATTGCTACTAATAGCGGAGAAACATTTCTCGCAAAATACTTTATAAGTGGGGTAGGATGTTTATCTACTACTAATGTACCACCATTTGAAGGTGCGGAAACGTTTAACGGAGAGCAATACCATACGGGGCGCTGGCCACATGAAAAAGTAGATTTCACTGATAAACATGTCGTTATTATTGGGAACGGCTCAAGTGGTGTTCAAGCTACCCCAGAAATTGCAAAAGAAGCGGCAAAAGTGTCGATATTAATGCGAACTCCACATTATGTAACAGAAGCGAGAAATCGCCAGCTGTCAAAAGAAGAACAGGATCAAGCATTTGCGAATTACAACCAAATTCGTGAGTGTTATATAAATACATCTGGTGGTATTGATTTATTGAGGACAGGTAAATCGGCAGCCGAATTATCAGAAGAGGAACGCAAAAAACTCCTTGATTACGTTTGGGAAACTGGTGGACTATCGTTTGGTACAGCACTTTCTGATGTTGCAGTCAATAAAGATTCGAACTTCATTGTCTCCCAATATGTTCGTGATAAAATTCAGGAAATAGTGCAGGATGAGGAGACAGCTGAGCAATTATTACCTGATTATTATATTACAACAAAACGATTAATTATCGGTACAAACTATTATGAAACATTTAACAAAGATAATGTGGAGCTCATTTCATTAAAAGAGAATCCAATCGACTGCATAGTAGAAGACGGTGTGAAATTAAGCGACGGTGTTATGAATTGCGATGTCATTGTGTATGCAACTGGTTATGATGCAATGACAGGGTCGCTATTGAAAATGGATATTCGAGGAAGAGACGGACAAACGATTCAGGAGAAATGGAAAGAAGGAAATGAAGTAAAAACGTATCTTGGTTTAGCAATGCAAAACTTCCCTAATTTCTTTATGATAACAGGTCCACAAAGTCCATCTGTATTAACGAATATGCCTGCAGCAATTGAACAGCATGTCGACTGGATTGCTGATTGTATTTCCCATATGGAACAACAAGGAATTCAAACAATTGAGGCAGAAAAGAAAGCAGAATTATCATGGGGACTACAATGCGATGAAATCGCTAATCAAACACTTTATCCAGAAACAAGTTCTTGGTATACAAGAGCCAATTTAGACGGTGAAAAACGTGGCTTTGTTATTTTTGTAGGCGGTCTTCATAATTACCGTAGCATTTGTGATAACATTGCCGCGAATGATTATAGCGGCTTTACTTTTGAAAAAATTCCAACGACTGTTATAACAGAATAATAGAAAATTAGGACTAATCCTTTAAGTTGAAAAGGGTTAGTCCTTTCTTTTCAATTTTCAATTACGGCTTTTTCTAATCAATCTTGCGCTGTTAAACCACTCATATCGATTATTGTATTCCATCTAAGCCTATTCTAATTGTCCCGTTAAATGCTCCCATTTAAGGCGAATAGAAGTACCTTCGATTCAAAAGTCAATCCGAATGTAAAAAAGCCCCGTAAATGTAAGTTGAGTGTCTAACATTTACGAGGCAGTTCCAAAGCATACCTGCTTTTCGATTTCCACTTATTCATTTAGTGGTCAGGATTGATATATTCAATCCTACTTACGGAGATATTGGTAATCTCTCCCATTCGCTGAACATTTATGCTAATACCAGTCGTGGAACCTGACATTGCATCACCTGGCACACCTAAAACCCAAGGTATGTTATTCTCGAATTCTATTTCGATCGAGCCTGTGTTCTTGGCAGTAGCCCGGAACACATTCGTACCCGAGTCTCTAGTGACCTCAGCAATCTCCTCTGCGTTATTTGTGAGGATTTTATGTTTGCCTATATTTTTCGCAGCATTTTCATCATATCTAAAATCCTCAGAGAGAGACTCAAAGAATGACTTTTCCACATCATATACTATCGATAGCTGTTCTCTTAGTGTCTTGATGTCATATGTGAAGAGCGCATTGGTTGGCTGTTTTACTTCGATCCCGTACCGTACTTCTTTCCCATCGTCGAAACGGACTGTCGCTATATACTCGCCCGGTTGGTCAAGATCGATGTAGATATCAGGACGATTAGGACTTTTTTTGAATGCAAAGTTATCAGATATCTTCTTCCCATCTACTGTAGAAATGGCAACGTTCTCGGCCAGTTCACCTTTATATAATGTAAGAGTCGCTTTTGTCGGCAGAAAATCATTTGTCTCTTCGAGTGTCAGCTCCAGCTCACCGTTCACTTTTTTGATATGAACATAAAATTTCTTGTATTGATATTTGTAAGGATCGACAGAATTCCCTTCATCCTTAGAGATTTCATACAAGTTAAGCGTTCCCTCGCCCTCTTTTAATGGAACCAACTGAAGCCTATCTTCAGTATTTCCGGAAGGTGTTTTTTTCCCATACACTATGAATGATTTGAACAAATCGGAATTCTTCTCTTCATATACAACGCCAAGATTATCCCATCCGAAGTCGCTGGCCTTGAATGTCACCATTGTCGGTTTCCGGTCTTCAGTTGCTTTTATCATTTTAGCCGCTTGCCCTCTTGTAATAGGAGCATTCGGACTGAATTTGTCAGGAGACGTTCCTGTCGTGATGCCGAGTTTATAGATGATGAGAATACTAGTGCCGTGTGACTCATATTCTACAACATCTTTGAATGGGTTTTTAATATCATAGAACCTATACCGCGGCAGATCGAACGCTTTTACAAGAATCGAAGCCATTTGCCCCCGTTTAATGGGATCGTTCGGCCCGAAGTTTCCATCCCCGTATCCGCTAATAATGCCATTCTCTGCCATGGCTGCAATGGCTTTATAATAACCATTTTCCAACGAAACGTCCTTAAATCCCGGATCCTTCACCTCTTCCGTGTCCAATTTGATCAGCTTAGCGATTATTGCAGCTGCCTGTCCTCTCGTAATGGAATTCCCTGGCTTAAAAGTGCCGTCCGGATAGCCTCCAATAATATTGCGTTCTGCCAGATTATAGACCGCTTCAGCATAATGCTTGCTTGGTGGAACATCTTTGAATTGCATTCCGTTTGCGGCGAATGTGACGGATAGAGGCATACTGCAGCAGAGCAATAGTGCTCCAAATAGTATAAGTATTTTCTTCTTCAATCGCTCTTGTCCTTTCTTTTTTGAATGGTGATTATATTGTATCGGAATCTGACGTTTAAAACGACATCCCTTCAAACTAATTGTGGTACTTTGCACTAGTTCAATCTATTTAGTTTACATTTTAATCCTACTCTTTATTATAGATGGTAGTTTGGATATTAATATCTACATTTTTCGAATGTTCTCACCTTATTTTAAGGGGGAACATTTTTTAAAATAGAATTAGAATAAAAAAATTTATAAGTCGAAAATTGTAATTTTAGTATGTGTATGTATTTAATGAGAAAGTGAGTCAAAATTAAAAGTGATACGTCTAACTTAAAAAGGAGGTGTCGGGGTGTTTCGATTGGAGCAAAATTATGACGAGCATAACGAAGCAATATTTCATTATATTTACTTACTTGTCGGTCATAAAGAAACAGCGGAAGATTTGACACAAGAGACATTTTTGAAGGCACTGAAAACACCGAATTACCGTGGTGAGGCACAAATAAAAACATGGCTTATAACGATTGCGCATAATACAGTATACGATTTTTATAGGCGCAAGAAGCTGCTAAAATTTGTCCCGTTTTTAGCACATTATGAAGAAATTGATCATACATATACGCCCGAAATGTGGTTAGATAATCAGTCTACAAGTTATTTACTTTATGAAGCTTTAGGAAAACTGAAATTTGAGTATCGAGAAGCAGTAGTATTGCGCAAAATAGAAGGCTATTCCATAAAAGAAACCGCACAAATTTTACAGTGGAATGAGTCAAAAGTAAAAAACAATACAGAACGTGGCTTGAAAGCACTACGTACATTGCTAGGGGGTGAATGGGATGAATTTAGATAAAGAGTTAGCAGAGATTGCGCGGCCGGAACGTGCGATGCATGAAAGGGAAGTACAAAAAACTAGCAATACAAACCGATTTAAGCGAGCTCAGAAATTACAACTGAGGACACAGCAATTCGTGATGTCATGTATTGCCGTATTATTCCTGTTATTTTACTTTGAAAATGACATTAATGAAACCTCTCAGCAAGCAGCTTTAACAGATCAACCTATAGAAATAACTGTTCTTAAAAATCAAATACCAGAGCGTGAACTGAATTTAAATTCTCCTATGTATTTTCAAAAGAAATCAACTAGCGATGAACAAATTTTAGCTACATTTCAGTCACATGTAACTGACGCAAATATCGTCGTAGTAGACTGGGATGGTCAAATACAAGATAGTTATGGTGTGTATGATGTGTTATTAACGTATGACGGGGGACAACAGCATTATTTGAAATTGTCCACAGAATCGATTAATTATGAATTAATCGATGTTATTGCACAACAACGTTATGTTCTACCGAACGACACCGGGAAAGCAATGTACAGATTAATCGCCGACATTGAACGCCAACAAAAAGATAACGGTTGGAAACTATATGTATTCCTGGCATTAATCGTTCTGATACTGATAGATTCAATCTTTATTAGTCGAAAATCTTATATTAAAGATGAAGAAGGTAAACGAAAAAAAGGTAGAAGTTCTATACGTTTTTTTTCAAATATGCTCATGTATATACCTCTCTTATGGGGCGAATATATTCTTGGAGCGAAGCATTTAGGACTAATCGTCATCGGTTGCATTATGTCATTTGTAATTTGCGAATATTTCGAGGTGAGATTAGGGATTAAACATCCGCAATGGAAATGGGCATTTACAACAATGATGGTTTCTATAGTATTCTTCCTTCTTATTATCCTCTAACTCTTTCATTCCGAACACCGAACTAATATAATGGAAATGAAAGGGAGGTAATTTTATGGCAATTGAACAGCAATTTATTGATTATGTAAAGAAAATGCAAAACTATGGAGAGGCGCTATCGGTTATTTATTGGGATATGCGTACTGGAGCTCCGAAAAAAGGTATACCACAGCGCGCGGAAGTAGTAGGCACTCTTTCAGCTGAATTATTCGCACTGCAAACTGCGGGTGAGCTAGGGGAAATGTTAGCAGCGCTTGAAGCGAAGCAAGATGAGCTTGATTTTGTGACAAAACGCTTATTTGAAGAAACAAAAAAAGCTTATGATGAATCAAAAAAAATACCTGCTGATGAATATAAAAAGTATGTAATATTGCAGTCAAAAGCTGAATCAGTTTGGGAAGAAGCAAAAGGGAAATCAGATTTCGCATTGTTCCTACCATACTTAAAAGAGATCATTGCGTACCAAAAGAAATTTGTCGAGTATTGGGGTATTAAAAATGGTTCTGCTTACAACACATTGCTTGATAAGTATGAACCAGACATGACGACTGATATTTTAGACCGTGTATTTGGGGAATTACGTGAAACAATTGTACCTCTTGTAAAGGCAATTAATGAATCTCCAAACAAACCAAATACAGAAATACTATTTAAGCATTTCCCGAAAGAAGGGCAACGTGCAGCTTCTTTAGAAATTTTAGAGCAATTAGGCTATGATTTCGATGCGGGTCGCTTAGATGAAACAGTTCATCCCTTTATGATTGGTTTAAATAGTGGAGATATTCGTGTCACAACAAAATATGACGAAAACGACTTCCGCTCTGCCGTATTTGGCACAATTCATGAGTGTGGTCACGCATTATATGAACAAAATATTGATCCGAAATTAATGGGACTACCACTTGCAACAGGTGCATCAATGGGTACCCATGAGTCACAATCTTTATTCTATGAAAACTTCGTAGGACGTAACGAACAGTTCTGGAAACATAATTTTAGCCTGCTACAAAAACATTCTCCAGAGCAATTTGGAAATGAAACTGTGGAAGATTTCTTAAAAGCGATTAATTTCGTTGAGCCATCTTTCATTCGTATTGAAGCAGATGAGCTAACATACCCACTTCATATTATGATTCGTTATGAAATTGAGCGCGAATTATTTAATGGTGACTTACAAGCAGAAGATTTACCACAAGTATGGAATGATAAATACGAGCAGTATTTAGGTATTCGCCCTGCAAATGATGCACAAGGTGTACTTCAAGATACGCACTGGAGCGGTGGTAGCTTCGGTTACTTCCCAAGCTATGCATTAGGCTATATGTATGCTGCACAATGGAAACATGCGATGGATAAAGACATTCCAAACTTTGACGAGCTTTGTGCAAAAGGGGATTTAACTCCAATTCGCGAATGGCTGACAGAAAAAGTACATCAATATGGTGCACTGAAAAAACCATTTGAACTATTGCAAGAAGTTACAGGTGAAGGGTTAAACGCAAAATATTTAGCTGATTACTTAAAAGAAAAGTATACGAAGATTTATCAATTACAATAGAAACAACTATGAAAAATGCACTGCTAATTGCTTAGGAAACTAAACTTTTGGTAGTGCTTTTTTAATGTCGAATGTATTAAGTAAAAATCCCCTCTAGTCTGCTATTTAGTGAAATATGAAGAGTTATAAAGTAGGTTTTGAATGCCTTTAATTGAGATACCAAATTTAAAACACTTAACAAATTATTTGAATAAAGAGAGATATTTTACTAGTAGTAATGCAAATAGACATACAAAAGAAACTTGAAGTTATTTAGTTAATATTAATTTTGGTGAATCGTACAATAAGTAAATGAGTTTAAAAAGCGTATTTATTTTTATGAAGTAAATACGCTTTTTATATGGTAAAATACATTTTATACATAAATTAGGTGAGTGTTTTATGGAAAGGGGAATTTCGTAAATTAACTAAACAAGGCGTAAACAAGTGGAGTAAGTTAGGTCAGTATTCGATACCGAAAAAAGGTACGTTTAGAAGAATGGCTGCTATTCCTCACCCGTTACATAAACCCTTATAACCTCACAAGTAATTTGAATTTTTGTGATATGAGCAAGCGATAGCGAGCTTAGATTTAATACAAAATCTCAATTTTCTCTGTCCATTTTTTAGGTTATACTTGTTTGAAAAATGCGAGAAATTTGCAAATTAAAAAGGGTTATTTTGACACTATTAAACGAGGAGATTACTATGGAAATTAAAATTATTTCACCAAAAGATGTAAAAGAACTCTCTATTTATCTTGAAAAAATAAATACAAAAAGTAGAAGCCACATTGGATTTTGTGGAGAGCAAAATGAAGAAATATACGATTCTTTAATGAATGATTTTTCTGATTTAAAATTTGAAGATTCTTTTTTAGTGGCATATGATCAATCTAATATAGTTGGTACGATTGGATTGGATGTTGATTTAGACGGGGGGTACGCGGATATCTGGGGTCCATTTGTCACAGATGAGAATCTGGATGTTGCACAAGCATTATGGAACAAGGTTCTTCTTAAAATACCTCAAGAGATAAAGTCTTGTTCTTTTTTTATAAATAAAGATAACTTATTTGCAAAAGAATTTGTTACCCAAAATAAAGCTCAATACTCAGGCGCAGATCTGGTTCTTAATATAACAAGAAGTATGTTTACTAAAGAAGCCATTACTACTTCAAAAAAAATAGACAAAGAATACTATGATTCATTCATTAGTTTACATGATGAGGTCTTTCCAAAAACATATTTCAATTCCCATTCTATATTAAAAAGGTTGAATAGCAGTAATGATCTACTAATTATAAAAGGAAATGAATCTAAAATTAAAGGTTATGTATATATAGAAGCAAATCCTGAACATAAAGAAGGGAATATTGAGTACATTGCCGTATCTACGGAATTTAGAGGTCAAGGGGTTGGGAAAATGCTCATAATAGATGCTTTAAAGAAGCTTTTCTCATATCCTAGTATTGATGAGGTAACTATATGCGTGTCATGTGAGAATGAAGCGGCAATAAATTTATACAAATCCGTTGGGTTTAAAGAAAAGTATTTTTTGGATAGTTATGATTTATCGGTAAATAATAATTAAGATTCAAATAAGTTCTGATGTTAGTCTAAATTATGGACACAATAAATTGGGACATTTTAAAGTATAATAATCCCAACACATTGAAGAACTTTTGAAATACGAAAAATCAAATGTAATAGTAACGAGAAGAAGTGAACCTAACATTGATGGCAATGGCTTTGATAAATTTAGTGAATCAATCTTAAAATAATATAACTTACTTAAAACACTGGTGCTAATGCATTCAGTGTTGTTTTTTGTTCGTTTTTAAGCACGTTTTATTTCATAGACTATAAAGTATTTAGATGATAGTGTTCATCCTTTTATGATTGGCTTAAATAGTGGCGATATTCGTATCACTACGAAGTATGATGAAAATGACTTCCGATCTGCTGTCTTTGGTACGATTCATGAGTGTGGTCACGCATTATACGAACAAAATATCGATCCGAAACTAACAGGACTACCACTTGCAACAGGTGCATCTATGGGTATCCATGAGTCACAATCTTTATTCTATGAAAACTTCGTAGGACGTAACGAACAGTTTTGGAAACATAATTTTAGCTTGCTACAAAAACATTCTCCTGAGCAATTTGGCAATGTTACTGTGGAAGATTTCTTAAAAGCAATTAATTTCGTTGAGCCATCTTTCATTCGTATTGAAGCGGATGAGCTAACGTATCCACTACACATTATGATTCGTTATGAAATTGAGCGCGAATTATTTAATGGTGACTTACAAGCAGAAGATTTACCACAAGTATGGAATGATAAATATGAACAGTATTTAGGTATTCGCCCTGCTAATGATGCACAAGGCGTACTGCAAGATACACACTGGAGCGGCGGTAGCTTCGGTTACTTCCCAAGCTATGCACTAGGCTATATGTATGCTGCGCAGTGGAAACATGCGATGGATAAAGATATTCCTAATTTCGACGAGCTTTGTGCAAAAGGGGATTTAACACCAATTCGCGAATGGCTAACAGAAAAAGTACATCAATATGGTGCACTGAAAAAGCCATTCGAACTTCTACAAGAAGGAACAGGCGAAGGGCTAAACGCGAAATATCTAGCTGATTACTTAAAAGAAAAGTATACTAATATTTATCAACTATAAAAGCGGGCGCTCACATTTTGTGGGCGCCTTATTAAGTTTTATTCCCATTTAAAAGCACATAAAAAACTCCCCAGCTCGTTTTCCGAGAGGGGAGGGCATTTAACAATTTAGTTTACCAAAGATTATTGAAGCCTTTAAAACCTGGAGGAGATTGCGTAATAATCTCGTAAATCATAATTGTATACGCGAATAAGATTAACGCGAATAAAATAACACCCCATACATTGAAGATTAGTTTTGGTGAACTGTATCATAAGTGATGCGGTTTTCTTAGCTATATATAACATTTATAATCAAGAGTTAATTAATAAATGTTGTTACTCATTGTGTGCTTTTATAAAGTCATAAAGAACTTGACTTAATTTCTGGGCTTCCTCACTTAATTGATCATACGTAGTTATATGGTTTATAGCTTTTTTGCAGAAATCTAATTTATTTACTATAGTTCCTGAATCTGCGGCATAACTACCTCTTCTTTTCCTAGTCCCTTCTGGTAAAAGAGAATTGATAAAGGTACCTAAATGCATGTTATTGTAATCATCTTGAGTAAAGTCTTTGTTAGTTAGGTGTTCTAGTGTACTCTTTTCATATTCAGAAATTACTTCTCTTATTGTATCTGCAGAGAGTATATTCTCAATTTCTTTACATTCTAAACAAAAATACCTATCTCCTAGAACTAATTTTAACTTTTCTTGTCGAGGACGTTTATCATCACCGTCTTTGTCAGAAATCAAAAAAAGAGTGCTGCAGATTTTTTCAGCATTCATAGAAGCATGTCCTGCATCATCAACTTTTTCATCTTCATCTAGGAACGACCAATGAGTTATATTGCCACCACTATATTCAACGAATGAATAGTGTATATCTTCTTTAAACTGTTTTAATTCAGGGTGAGATTCTTGAAATACTTTAAGAAAACGTCTTATATATAATCTATCTGTAATACCTTCAACCCATATGGTACAGTTAGATAGAAGAACAGCAGAATTTTTAACTCCAAGTTCTTGTAACACGCTCTTGTCCTCATTACTTACATTTTCTATAGAGAAAGTTGCATCTAGTTCTTCAGTAGGGTTTCCGGAATGTTCTCCTAATGTTTTTCTGAACTTATAGACGGATATCTTATCAATATCAAGTGTCATATCTAAAAAATGATTTGAATGGGTTGTGAAGAAAAATTGGTGATGTGCAAATTGTTCATCCAATATAATTTCAATAAATTTTCTTTGCATACCTGGATGTAAATACAACTCGGGTTCCTCGATAAATAATAGCAAATTGTGTTCTAAAAACTTAAATAGAGGGAATGTTAAGATGATTAAAGATTGAATACCATCCCCTAATTCAGATATGTTTTTTTCCTTTTCTGTTCCTATTTTCACTTTTATTATATCTGAATTTCTAACGGGCGTAAGTGTAACTTGTTGTCTGTCGAAGAAGCTTTCAGACAAAAATTCTTGAAATTTCAGCATGTTGTACCTTTGTTGAACACTTCCTAATAACATGTCTGTTATTTCATCATAGAGATTAAGTCCAGTTTGTATTTCTAAAGTTTCCGGTGTTTCTTTGAAGTAATCATTTTTCGTTCGTTCTTTATAAATATCTTTTCCAGTATCGATTGTATCTACATATCCTCTTAGGCCACGTAGAGTCGGTATATAAACACGTTTAAAATTAATTTTATAATTTGATCTACCCGAAGGAGTTATTTCGCTAATTTTTGATTGGTAGTCATTAATTAATGTTTTTAAGTTAGTTATTACCTGATTTCTTGTATTAGCTCCAACACTTACGCTTGATTTTATAGATACAGGTGATGAGTTATTCAGTTCATTTATTTGATCAATTAATCTATAAAAGTGGCTAAATAAATCCCTATCCTCTTTTAAAAATGGAGTATGTTCTGATTCTTTAATATCATTAATTAATTGGTTTACTTCAAGTTTACCAATGCCCTCAAGAGAATTTTTTGTTATAGCGCTAATTATTTCATCCATAAAATCAATTAGTATATTGTAATATTTCTTAACGTCTACCATTTCTTCTGGCGGCATAAAAGAAATTTTATTATCAGTTGCGAATATTCCCCTAAGGAATCTACTTTTACCTGAATTATTAGAACCTACAAAGATGTTGACTTTAGATAGGTCTCCTATGGCTATCGAGTTATAGTCGGATTTTAAATTGCTATTAACAATTAGTCTTTTTATGTGGTATACCAAATTAGTCACTCTTTTCCTGTAATTTGAATATAATCTTCATCTCATTATAAGTTATTTTTCTGAAAATCGTTTATGTAAGTTTTGATTACATTTTAGAGTATCCTAAGCATACGATTTCAGCATAGGCTGCAAACTTTTTCTTGAACCTTTCTTTTATGTCTCAAGGATTTGATTCCAGTCAAGTCCTCACTATCAAGTGGTTGATAGGTTTGACTTCCGCTTTGAATTAATATGCACTGTCTGGAATTGTCATGATCTCGCCATGGACATGTACCAATCAATAACAGTCTTTATGAATAAAGGCAATGGTGTGCTCTGTAAACTCTAATCCCTATTACTGTATAGATTATTAGGGAAAATAGTAAAACTTCATTTAGATACATTACTGAGAACCGTATATTAAGTAATTTTATTACAAACATCATTAACAATGAACAACTTTAAGTTCATGCCAAATGAAAGCATATTATTCTATCCTCATCTCTCACAAATACAACGTCCACAAGAAGTGCATTTTAAATGTTTTTTACACATATCACACACTGTTGCATTAATACCTACTTTAAGATAGCGAACTGAACAATATTTACAACCATGTTTAGATTCTATACGTGGAAAAATTTTATCTGGTTCATTCGAATTTTTGGTTTCTGTTTGAATAGGAATTTCAAAAGGTCTAAGTTTTTGTATTTCTGGAAAAAAATCCACCATATTCAGACTTAGTCCAGATTCAACTACGAATACAGTAAAGCCTTGTTTAGCGTAATGAACTGCTTCTTCTTCTGAATAAGAGTGTGCAAAAAATAAATGACTGACGATTTGACCATTATTTTGAGGGGGGTCTTCTGTACTGCCCAAAAGTTGATTATATGATAAGCCAACAACATAAGAACCTCTTTGCGGAAAACTACGTGACATTAGAAAAAACTCCAATCCTTATTTGTTTAGGAACTTGCCCAATAAGCAATATACTATAGTTTGAAGATTTTTCCTGCAATGGTAGTATAATAACTTACTGAAAAAAGCATAATTCAAAGTATGTTCTTAAAAATAATTTATTTGATGGGAATTTACAAGCAGAAGATTTACCACAAGTGTGGAATGATAAATACGAGCAGTATTTAGGTATTCGTCCTGCTAATGATGAAGAAGGGGTACTTCAAGATACACACTGGAGCGGCGGTAGTTTCGGTTAATGCATTAGGCTATATGTATGCTGCACAGTCGCTTGTTATACGAGATCTTTGTCCCAACCAGCCTCAAACATGTTTCTACAAGTATGGCGCGAACGTTCTACCCCGGCCACCGGTATCATAAACAAAGAAGAATCCTTGATATATCGAGGGTTCTTTTTTTATTGTAGAAAATTTGTAGAAAGAATATCTCTTGGGAGTTATAATGAATTTAAAATAAATAAAAGATAAAGAAAAATATGACAATCAATAATAATAGTAAGTAGATAAAATTCTACTTACTATTATTAATTAGGGCAAGGGTGTTGGATACAGCTATCCATTGCGAGGGAGCTTTACTTATTAAGCTAACGGCACAAATTAAATGATGAAACAAAATTATAGGCTTTTATGACTGGAGTGTAATAAAATTGAAGTTTGAAATAAAAGCTAGGCTATTCATAGGTAATTCTAGAATAGATCTTAAGAATTATCCCTCTTTTAGACCTCGTCCCCTAGTTGAATGGATAATAAATACTAATGACTTCGAATTAAATATGTATGGGTCACTTTGGGGGGAGAGCCTTGTATTAGATTTAGGAAATCACTTATCAGTTTATAGACAAAAGAGTAGTTTGTGGTGGGCTTTAAATCAAACTGTATCACCTATAAATCCTTCTTACGCACCTCAAACTGGCAAAACTGCTGGTAGTTCTGTTACTGGTAATTTTGGTGAGGTATTAACAATATTAGCATTAGAATCACTTGTGCCTTATCCTGAATTTTTAGGAATCTGTCATATAACATCTAAATATGGAAAGCGTTCACCAGATATTTTTGTTGAAACAACTCCATTAATAGATGTTCATAATAAAAAATTTAAGAATAAGAAGAAGACTTCGCCTTCAAGATCAAATTGGCCTTCGTCAATACCAGGTGAATGTAAAAATTCGGATTTTCTAGAAGCACTGAGGCAATTGGCGGTTTATTGGTTTTATTCACAAAGTTCAGATGACTTTGGGTATGGACTGATATCGACTATAAATTATGAAGAGTCCAATGAAATAATGGTAAATCTTAATTTAATTATTCCTAAGGATATTCCAAAATTAAGAGGTATTCTTATCTCAGAAAAAGATGCAAAAGGTCTAAAACAAAAAGACTTAAAGGATGTAATGTATGGTTTTGAAAAGCGACGTAGAAATGGTAAAAGCTTATAAAGAATCAAGAATGGACATTTGGGTAGGTAATAGGGAAAATTCCCTTAAAAATTTAGAAAAATGTTTGATGTACATAAAAAATAATAATGAGAGTGGATTAAAAGTATTATTTGATCCAATTGAAAAAACTATTGAATCCTGGAACAAAATTGAGTCAAATCAATTAGGATGTACAATTGACAATCTGGTTCCAAATGTAAATTTCTCAGGTATCCTACTCTATAGTGGATTAAACTCTGGGGAATTTAGAGGTCGTATCTATGGTTCGAGTTTAATAGTTAGTGAATATCTTAATCCAATTCAAGGGTGTATTAATAAAGAAACATTGAATCTGAATTGGGTAACGGTTAATACTATGGGTGGCTTTACAGCAAAAATAAGTTTTAACCCCTCAAACGCTATACTTATTGCAAATTTAATATTTCATCAGATTTTTGACGATCAAACAATAAAAAATAATAGAATTGTGATTCAAGAAGAGATATGCAGATTCTTCTTGAGGGAAATTAAAAATAAATTTAATTTGATTTGATGTAATAAGGATTTTGATGTAGGAGACAATCTTAATAAAAATCGAATTAAGGAATGGATTGTAAATGTTAACTGAAACAAATTTTATGTAAGTAACGGAGGGCTTTGTTGAAGAAGATATCCAAAGTAGAAGCAACAATCTTTGAGAAAACAGCCTATATTAATGAACACCTAAAGATTTATATTCATTTTATGAAGATTTGAATGTTCAATATGAAGACTAAATAATTGATACTAGTGATATACAAAATTTATTTTCTATCGGTGATAGACTTATTATTACGGGAACTGAGGGAATAGGGAAATCGACTATGATGAACCTTTAAATTTGCAATTACCTGTTCGTTACTTATGAAATGCAAGAGGGTGGGAACGTGGAATGAGAAGAGAAGTGGAACGAAAAATTAATTGAAAATAAAAATTTGAATATAATATGAAATTTAGAATTAATAATTAAAGCAGCTTGTGAGTAAAATTCACAAGCTGCTTTTTAACTATGTTTAAATCTTCCGAAAATTTCATTGGTGATGAAATTAATCTGTAAATTGATAAATTTATTGTAAAAAATTATTGGATTATCTAATTGTGCTTGTCCCTGATTATTTCCCATATCGTTTTTAGTTTCCGAAGGTCTTCTTCTGTATATTGGGGAAGTTCATTATACCATAATTGAAGTTCTGGATCATGAATAATAGCAGCAATGTGACCTTTATTATATGTGGATTCCAAGATGTCTGTTCTGCCAAGTAGGTAATCGGTGCTAACATTTAAATAATCAGCAATAGACTGTAATGTGTCGTAATCAGGTTTTCTATCATCAGATTCATACCTAGATAATACAGTACTCGAAACACCAATTTGCTTAGCAAAATCTTTTTGAGAAATATATTTTTTTTCACGCAAATATTTAATTCGATTACCTAAAGAACCCAAATTAATCACCACTTATTAAAGTAATTTATTAATTAAATGTTAGCATTTACTTCTTTATTAAGTTCTTTTATTACCAAAAAGGTAAAAATATATTTACATTACCATTACGGTAACTTAAACTATGTATAGATACTATGTAACTTGGTATTTTTTATATAGAAAAGAAGGAACATAGACGGACGTTAATGCAATTCCTGCTAAAGAATATGATGTTAAAGTGACAACTATTTGAATTTATGAGTAATTGGGGAAAAGCAAGAGGGGGATGTTGGGAGATGAGTGAGAAGAAGGAAAAGAAAGTGGATATTGCAGAGAGAAGAATTAATATTGAGGAATTTTTGAAAGTGGAAGTTACAAATGTAATTGTAACGAAAAGAAATGAACCTAATATGAAATTAATGGCACAAGCTTTTGTAGATTTAATGAATCAATCCTAAAATAATAAAACCTCTTAAAACACTGGTGCTACTGCATCCAGCGTTATATATTTTTTTGTTTTTAATATTCTGAATTTTGGTGTATATAAAGTTTTTAGATGAAACAGTCCATCCGTTCATGATCGGCTTAAATAGTGGCGATATTCGCGTTACGACGAAGTATGATGAAAACGACTTCCGCTCTGCTGTATTCGGTACGATTCATGAGTGTGGTCACGCATTATATGAACAAAATATCGATCCGAAATTAATGGGACTACCACTTGCGACAGGTGCATCAATGGGTATCCATGAGTCACAATCTTTATTCTATGAAAACTTCGTAGGACGTAACGAACAGTTCTGGAAACATAATTTCAGCTTGCTACAAAAACATTCTCCTGAGCAGTTTGGCGATGTTACTGTAGAAGATTTCTTAAAAGCGATTAATTTCGTTGAGCCATCTTTCATTCGTATTGAAGCAGATGAGTTAACATATCCATTACACATCATGATTCGTTATGAAATTGAACGCGAATTATTTAATGGTGATTTACAAGCAGAGGATTTACCACAAGTATGGAATGATAAATACGAGCAGTATTTAGGTATTCGTCCTGCAAATGATGCGCAAGGGGTATTACAAGATACGCACTGGAGCGGCGGTAGCTTCGGTTACTTCCCAAGCTATGCATTAGGCTACATGTATGCAGCGCAGTGGAAACATGCGATGGATAAAGACATTCCAAACTTTGACGAGCTTTGTGCAAAAGGGGATCTGACTCCAATTCGCGAATGGCTGACAGAAAAAGTACATCAATACGGTGCACTAAAAAAACCATTCGAACTTCTACAAGAAGGAACGGGCGAAGGATTAAACGCCAAATATCTAGCTGATTACTTAAAAGAAAAGTATACTAAGATTTATCAATTATAATAGAAAAAATTTTGAAGAAAGCACTACTAATTGTTGGGGAAACTTAACATTTGGTAGTGCTTTTACTTTAATTTTTTTTTTGAATTCTTTTAGTGAAAGCAGAATACTACAGCGAAGAATGCTAATACAACAGTTGTTTTAAGTTAAATGAAAGTTTCGCGTAACTATTATTTGAAGCTTGTGAAATTAGTTCCAGTGTTCACTATAAAGTTAAACCTTAAGAGCTATTTATTACTAGGTAGTAATAATATTATAATTAAGTTTGTGCTTGATAAATTTACCATAAGGAGTTTTTGATACATTGAAAAAATTGTCAATATTTACTTTTATTTTAATGTTAAATTTGGTACTCGTAGCATGTAATGAAAAGACTAAGGATGAAGTTAGTGGAACTGATCAAGAACAAAATAAACAAGTAATAACAGAAAAAGAAATAACTGACACTGAAATAGAAATAAATGATTCTGATACTGATTCTACAACTAGTAGTGAAGAACAAGAACTTACTGAGGAACCTGTAGGAATACAATCAGATTCCTTAGTTGATAATGTTCCGCCTATACCAACAAATTTTGAAGAGATTATTTCCTATCCAGTTGGTCCATTTAGCGGAAATGGAAAAAGTTCAAGATTAGATCGAAAAAATACTATGACTGATGAAGAATTGATGGATGCAATATTAACGACTTTACCTCCTTTTACAGAGGAGCAATTGAAAAATCCAGATTTTCTGGATCGCTGGTTTAGTGCATTGTACTATTTAATTGCAGAAGACTATAAAAACCCGCAATTTATATTTGATGAAATGGCTCTCCATTCATTTGGAAAGCCAATGATTAATGGGAAACTAATTGAACTAAAAGAACAATTAAACGTTCTTATCATACTAGATGCAAGCGGTAGTATGAATAACACTATTAACGGTGAAAAAATGATGAGTATTGCCCAAAGACAGTTGAATGAATTAATCTATAAGTTACCGGATAATGTAAATGTGGGTTTGCGTATTTATGGGGGAAAAGATGGTGAGGAGAATGGGAAATGCTCTAAAACAAAGCTATATCACCCAATTTCTTCAGGCAATAAGATGGAAATTAAGTCAACAATCGATAACGTAATTCCAGGAGGCTGGACGCCAATCGCTGAAAGTTTAAAACAAGCAGCACAAGATTTTGAAAACTATTCCAATGAAAAGAATACTAATTTCATATATTTAATTAGTGATGGTGTTGAAACTTGTGATGGTGACACAATTAAAGAAGTACAAAATTTGAGAGCATCGAATATCGAACCGGTCGTAAATGTCATTGGATTTAATGTAGATGTAAACGGTCAAAAAGAATTAGAGACTATCGCTGAACAAGGTCAAGGACAGTATATTCATGTATCAAACGAACAAGCATTTGCAGACTCTATGAAAAATATTGAGGATATCGTGAAAGCTTGGGAAAAGCGACATTTTGAAGCTATCGATGACGCATTAACTGCAAGAGGTAAATTAGATGAGGCTATTTATGATTTAACTAGAGATTGGGATAGGAAATTAACAGATGAATACAAGGTGATAATGGATATAATGGATGCCTTAAATTCCTCTGATGGTTATTTTGAGGATAAACAGGTTTTCCATGATGTTCATAGTACACTTTTACAAAAAATATCGGATAAAAATGATTTATATCGCGACGAATTTGAAAAGAAAAGCGCGGAACTAAAAGAGAATGTAAATGCAGCTTATGATAATATTTTATATGAGATAAATAATAATTAATATAAGGCTGAGAAAAGGTACATCAATACGGTGCACTAAAAAACCATCCGAGCTTCTACAAGAGGGTACAGGCGAAGGGTTAAACGCGAAATACTTGGCAGATTATTTAAAAGAAAAGTATACGAAATTGTATCAACTATAATAGAAACAACTTTGAAGAATGCACTGCTAATTGTTGGGGAAACTTAACTTTTGGCAGTGCTTTTTCTTAATTTTTCATTAAATTTCTGTGAGAATGGTTGCTATTAGTTTTCAGAGCAATTTTGGATTTATGTTGGGATTAGGTAATGATATGATATTTTTTATTTTGGATAAGTAGAAAAGAGGGTATTACGTTGTGTCATTTTGTTTGTATTTTTATTTAAATGATGTTTGTTCTATGGGAATTAATTATATTATCGAACGAAAATTTGTTAATATTTTGAAGTATTTACAATGTTAGTTATCTAAAGTACAGTAAGACATAGCGAAGTATCTAGCTGAAGGGAGTGGTGGCTCATTATGAAAAACGAATTTTATAATAAAGCAAATGAATATGCTATTGGTAGACCAACTTATCCAGAAGAAATAATAAAAAATATTAAAGAACTGGGCATTGGAAAACATTCTACAATTGCAGATATTGGGGCAGGAACAGGATTACTTACCCGTATGTTAAATAAATTGGATTGTATGATTATAGCAGTAGAACCAAATGAAGAGATGCTTAACGAATGCAAGAACTATTGCTCGACTCTTACGAACATTGAATATATCCATGCACCTGCTGAAAGTACCCAAATAAAAGATCATAGTTTAGATATGATTTTTATTGCGATGGCTTTTCATTGGTTCGATAAAGAGTTGTCTAAAGTTGAATTTAAACGGATTTTAAAAGAAAATGGATACATTATTTTCTTATGGAATGATTTGCAGATACATAATGAATTCGCAAGTGAATATATGAATATAATCCGCAAGTATACAATTAAAACAACAGCTGCAATTTCTAATTTTGACCCCGAAAAAGAGAAGTACAACTTTTTGGGACAAGAATATGAGAAAATATTTTATAATAATTCTCAATCATTGGATTTAGAAGGAATCATCGGCAACGCATCATCACTATCCTATACTCCATCAAAATTAAACAGTAATTATGTTGAGTTTGAACGAGAACTTAAGAACCTGTTCTTGAAATATCAAGAACAGGGTCAAGTTACTCTTTATTACAAAACAGAGATGTGTATTGGACAATTTTTAAAGTAACCTTAATATTTAAATAACTCAAAGTGAATAAAAAGGATTTAATTTTCTTAATGAACTAGATAATTCAATCGGCATTACGAATCCAACTTCAGTCAGGTAAGATATTGAAGCAAATAGTGATGAAACAAGAAGGTTTGTTAAGAGCAAGTAATAAAAGAGAATTCTTTATATGTTATTCAAATTACGATTCAAATGAAATTAATCTACCACAATCGGGCGCTTTTCTGAGGAAAGCGTCTTTCTTCATGAGAAGGGCCATTTAACGGAATACGGGATAATTATCGTATTTGTACTCGTAGACAATTGATAAAGGAGCAATCCCACCTTATGTTTAGTTTTTTTAATAAAGCAAAATTAAAAAAAGATAATTTAATTGGCATTGCAAAATTAATATATCAGGATGTATCAGATGATTCATGGGATAAAGAGAACCTTACTAAAAGAAATTTAGACTTCACTATTGAAAGTATTCGATATATTGATATCTATGCAAAAAGATTAATGAATACGGAGTTTGGTACTGAACTCTTAAATAAGCATTTTGATAATTTTGCGGAACGTATTGGTGCTTATATTGGTGAGGTTATTAAAAATAACATTAATCAAGACTTTTACTGGTATGAACCTGATTCTGTACTAAATTATTCGCCCAATCTTGATAGAGAATTTAGAAATAGCAATACACAGAGTGTTCTTTATTCTAAAAAGAGGGATATGGTGATATTACCATTGAATGTGGTATCACAATTTTTGAAAGGTAACTCCCCATACAATAACCTTCTTACTTACGTAGAAGAAACGATTAAGAAAAACACTTAAATAACGCATGTTACTCAACTAACGGAGTCAATAGTAAAAGAATATTATAATTGCATTTTTAAGATTATCTTGAAATCAAGTCTTCTGTTAAAGGGCGCGATTCTATAACAAGGATCAGCCCTTGTTTTCATTAAAGGGCCAGATTATTGAATAACTCTAAATAAGAAATAATTGGATATTTATGTTAAAGTTTAATTAAGTTTGTGAAGCAATATACTTCAACTAACGGGGCAGTTTAGTTTTACAATTATGTTATAAATAAGGGGAAGATTAATAATGTTGTTCATATCTAAAAATATAAAAGCATTAAAAAATCAAAGGTGGTTTTCAAGTTGAAATGCAACCAATGTCAAAGTGAAATGGTTACAGATTGTGGCGTTAATGTTGAAGGTGTAATGTATGGGATAAAAATATTTAAAAAGAGTAAAGGACTGTTCAACAAAGTGTCTGAAAAACCAAAAGCGTGTGTTTGTCCGAATTGCGGTTATGTTGCGTTCTATATAGATAATTATAAGAAATTCAAATAAACGGTTAATAAAGTAAGTTTCTTATTGTACTAACGGGGTGCGTTAGTTTAAGAAGAATTACGTATTTTTATGGCTAAGATCATATTTCAGTTATTCCATTAAAGGGCGCGATTCTGTAATAAGGAACAGCGCTCGTTTTCATTAAAGCGCCATATTGTTGAATAAACGGTAAATGAAGAATGTAATTACTTAGTACGACTAATTAAAAGTAGAATTGTGTTAATTTCGATATAGTGAGGTGGAAAATGACAAATATTATGTTGTATTGGTATGTCGTCTTAGGTTTGTGGGTTTTATTAGCTTTATCAATTTTGTTTACAGGTTATGCTTTAAAAAAGGCATCGTGGCAAGTAATGCTTACATCCGTTATTTTCTCTATTCCTAATACGGCTGTCGTCTTGTTTGTAGAATTAGAAAAAATAATGTACTTACTGTTGGTCTGGTTTATTGTTCAATTAGCATTATTGTACTTCCTTTATAAAAAACGTCCTCTTATTCAAGAATAGGGCGCTATCCTGGAATAAAAGGATTGCTCCTTTTTGGCGTTTTAGGGTCATATTGTTAAATAACATACTTTTACAATAGAATATTAAAAATAAACTTTGGTACCTTTATGAAGGGGTATCAGTGTTAGGTAGAGAATAAACATAAAAAGTCAGTGGGGGGTATTTATATTGAAAAAAAGAATCCTTTTAATCTTCGCAGTAATTTTATCGTTAGGAATTGCAGGCTGTAATCATGAAGAGTCCATTGAGAAAAATGAAAAAGTAATTAACCACAATTGGAATGAAAGTTCACTTTTTGAATCAGGCGGTTACACAATGATTGGAGAAGAGGGACGATTAGGTTTTATTTATGATGATAGCGAAGTTGTTAGGTTTTATCCTGATAAAGTGCAAAAGTACATGTGGCATTTTTGGGGGGAAGAACAAGAGTTAGATGGAGAACTAAAAATTGTAGCCACACATGAAAATGAAGGTGAAGAAATCTATGTGACTGGTGGAGTACTAGGTGCTGCTAATAATGGGGCAGACAAACACGCCCCATCTAACATGTCATTACCTAAAAGTGGAATATGGAAGTTAGATGCTTATATAGGAGAAAGTCTATTTGGAAGTGTATATGTAAAAGTTCATGAGAAGTAATTTATATTTTAAATATTGTTTGAAACTTGCTGTGAAATATTAACAGTAGGTCAATTGAAGAGGCATTAGTGGATTTAGGATTTAATTTTTGAGATTAATTAAACTTTTATTTCACAGTGGTAATAATTGGTGTGTGATAATATTAATAGGATATTGTTTGAAGATTCTATAACCAGGCGCATTTCTGCAGAAAAAATGCGTCTACGAAATAAAATGGGCCAAGTGTTTAAGGATAAAGTATAAATTTTAGGGGTGTTTTATGTTTGTAGTTAATGTAGAAGGTGCAATTCGTCGCAATGAGAAATGGCTTTTAATCCGCAGAAGTGAAAAGGAAGAGCATGCTGGTGGAGGTCTCTCATTAGTAGGGGGAAAGTGTGAAATTGAAGGTGATTCGTCTGATATTCTGGAAAGAACATTAAAACGAGAAGTTTTTGAAGAAGTAGGTAGCGAAATTACAGGCATTAGATATGTAAACAGCTCCTCCTTCGTGACAGAATCAGGGATAAATGTAATCGATATCGTTTTCCTATGTCATCATAAATCTGGAGAACCTTACGCTAAAAGTACTGAAGAAGTGGATGATGTTATTTGGATGACTACAACAGAGGTTCTTGCACATACGGAACTACCTTTATTTCTAAAAGAAAACATTAAACTTGCAGAGAGAATACTACAGGGTAATTTGCAGATGAAATATTAGTTTACATTTTTCATAATAAGGCCAGATAAATAATTTATCGGAGGAAAGCAATGAAACCAACATTCCACATTACGCAGAAGAATACCTTATTAGATGCAACATTTAAAATGCGAATCACCAATCTTCAACCATGTGAGGTTGTGACTTTAAGAGCCAAAATGTGCGACAACCTAGGTACACATTGGGAATCGTTTGCAGAATTTTTGTCTGATAGTAATGGTGAAATTAACTTAGCAACCGCACAACCTCTATCGGGAACTTATTTCACTCCTGATGTGAATGGGTTATTTTGGTCAATGGTTCCAAAAGTAGATAATAAACCGAAAAGAAGAACTCCTTTAAAACCATTAGAAACAACGCTTATTTTAATGAGGGAGCAAGAAGTCTTGGCAGTCACTTCAATCATTCGTAATGTGGTTTCACCAAAAGTGAATAGATTTCCTCTACGTGAACGAGGACTCGTAGGAACATTCTTTTGCCACCCCGAGAGCGGGCCATTGCCTACTGTAATCGTATTAGGTGGATCTGAAGGTGGATTACGTGAAAGTAATGCAGCGTTATTGGCTTCATATGGATTTAATACGTTAGCTTTGGCGTATTTTGGAATTGAGGATTTACCAAAAGAGCTAGTAAATATACCCTTGGAATATATCCAAAATGCAATTGATTGGCTAAGAGATAATCCAAAAGTTGACTTTACAAAACTAGGTATATTCGGAACCTCTAAGGGCGGAGAACTAGCACTACTAAGCGCGTCAATGTTCCCTTCAATTAAGGCAGTGGTTGGTTATGTGCCTAGTGGTGTTGTTTATCCGGGAATTGGCCATTCAGCACCTGGTAATTCATCATGGCAATTTAAAGGTGAATCGTTACCGTTTGCTTTTGGTGAGATACCAAAAGAGGTTACTTTGGAAATTAATCGTGAAATGCAAATTGGAGAACCAATCTCTTGGCGAAAAACTTATCAATGGTGGGCTGAAGGTGAAAAGCAAGCTGAAATTCCAGTCGAAGATATCCAAGGTCCTGTTCTCTTGATTTCAGGAGGTGATGATCGGTTATGGCCAGCTGATTTATTATCTGAAAAAGTAATAACCCGATTGAAAGAACACAACCACCCCTATACTTACGAACATATTAATTTTCCTAATGCAGGACATTCTTTTGGAGTTCCTGGTTTCCCGACTTCACAATCTGTCGTGTCTCTTTTTGGGAATGGCAAGTTGTTACTTGGAGGAACACCTAAAGATAACTCACAGGCTCAATTTGAGGCATGGGAGAATGTGAAAATTTTCTTTAATAAATACTTAACTGTTAGCTCTGTTTAACTATTTTATTCAACAATCGAGCGCGATTGTTGAACAACATACATAGAAAATGAACCGAATTTTTTAAAAATTGTAACTATTCGATTGATAATTATATGCGTGACTTAGAATACATGTATTTAAAGTAACATTGCTTTTTTTTAAGTTATTAAAAAAAATACTATTGATAATGTGTCATACCAAGTTCAGAAGATATTGAGATAACAGAGCGATAGGAGAGGCTAGACGAATTATAAGGATTGATGTTCTTGACCGTATCAAATTTAGAATTAATAATTAAAGCAGCTTGTGATTAAAATTCACAAGCTGCTTTTTAATCATGCTTAAATCTTCCAAAAATATCATTAGTGATATTCAATAGCATTCGAATATCGTCCTCATTTTTATCCTCAAGAGTGTTAAATAAAATCATCAAAAGCTCTTCTTTGATACTGTCTGGATTATTATTAGTTTTGCTTTCGGGGATTAGAACACTTCCTGGATCTACTTCAAGTGCGTCTAATATTTTATTTAAAGTTTGTAATGTAATATTTCTTTCTCCACGTTCAACATCGGATAGATATGGGGCTTGAAAGTCACATTTTTCAGCGTTATGAAATTGAGCGCGAATTATTTAACGGCGATTTACAAGCAGAAGATTTACCACAAGTATGGAATGATAAATACGAGCAGTATTTAGGTATTCGTCCTGCAAATGATGCACAAGGTGTACTTCAGGATACGCACTGGAGCGGCGGTAGCTTCGGTTACTTCCCAAGCTATGCACTAGGCTATATGTATGCGGCTCAGTGGAAACATGCGATGGATAAAGACATTCCGAATTTCGATGAGCTTTGCGCAAAAGGTGACCTTACTCCGATTCGCGAATGGCTGATAGAAAAAGTACATCAATACGGTGCACTAAAAAAACCATTCGAGCTATTGCAAGAAGGTACAGGCGAAGGGTTAAACGCGAAATACTTAGCTGATTACTTAAAAGAAAAGTATACGAAAGTTTATCAGTTACAATAGAAATTACAATGTAAATGCGCTGCTGTTTGTTAAGGAGACTTAACAAATGGCAGTGCTTTTTAACGTAGAATGTTGAATGTATTAAGTGGAAATCCCCTCTAATCCGCTATTTAGTGTTATGGGATTATTTATATAGGGGAATGCCTTTCGAAACATGAAGTTATTTAGTTTAATTTTAATATTGGTGAACCGTACCACAAGTAAGTGCGATTCTATTCATTTAATAGAGCGTTGATTAAATAGAAAAAATAGACTTAATAATATGCATTTTGCAAGGAAAAAAATCTCTACTTAATTGAAATGGGTGAATTCAATTGTAAAGTAGAGAAATAGACGTGAGAGATAGAGCCATTTCGTTAAACAAGAAATGAATAATTTGAACGAATATTATTTTTTATAGGAATGATTAGGACAAAGTGGCCATATACATGGATTGTATGAATTTATGATATGGGGGAGGAATTGCAAGTGGTTGGAAATAGAGCTGTGGCCTATATGGGCTCCGGAATAGTAGAAGTGCAAGATATTGGTTTTCCAGATTTGGTTTTACGAGATGGACCAGGAGTAAATCCACTTAATGTAGGACGCAAATGTGATCATGGTGTTATTTTAAAGGTAGTAACAACTAATATTTGTGGAAGCGATCAGCATATGGTGAGGGGGAGAACTACAGCTCCGACAGGATTAGTTCTAGGCCACGAGATTACAGGAGAAGTGATTGAAGTAGGCCGAGATGTTGAATTTATTAAAAAAGGTGATTTAGTTTCTGTTCCATTTAATATAGCTTGCGGTCGGTGCCGTAGCTGTAAGGAGCGGCATACTCATATTTGTGAGAATGTAAATCCAGATCGTCCTGGTTCAGCATATGGTTATGTCGATATGGGAGGATGGGTTGGAGGTCAATCTGAGTATGTAATGGTGCCATATGCCGACTTCCAATTATTAAAATTTCCTGATAAAGACCAAGCAATGGAGAAAATTAGAGATTTAACAATGCTTTCAGATATATTTCCAACTGGATATCATGGTGCCGTAAGTGCAGGTGTGAAACCGGGATCAACTGTGTATATCGCAGGTGCAGGTCCAGTTGGTCTCGCTGCTGCTCATTCAGCTCAGTTACTAGGAGCCGCTGTAGTAATTGTAGGAGATTTAAATGAAGAAAGGTTAGCTCAAGCTAGAAGCTTTGGTTGCGAAACAGTTAATTTACGAAATCATTCAAACCTAGGAGAGCAAATCGACCAAATACTTGGAGCACCTGAAGTAGATTGTGCTGTAGATTGTGTAGGATTTGAAGCATCTGCACATGGAGCTAATGCAGTTGAAGCACCTGCTACAGTTTTAAATTCTATTATGCAAGTAACACGTGCTGGAGGACGTTTAGGTATACCGGGTCTTTACGTAACCGGGGACCCTGGTGGAATTGATGAGGATGCAAAAATTGGTACGTTAAAAATTCGTCTTGGCTTAGGATGGGCTAAAGCGCATACTTTTGTAACTGGTCAAACACCTGTTATGCAATATCATCGCGATTTAATGGCGGCAATTTTGAGTGGAAGAGCTCAAATTGCGAAAGCTGTTAATGCTACAGTAATATCATTAGACGAAGCTCCAAAGGCATATCAAGATTTTGATAAAGGGGCTGCCAGAAAATTCGTCATCGACCCACACGGTCTAGTAAAGTAAGAGATTTCTACAGGGGTTAAATTGAAATAAGCATAGAGGACAAATCTTTGGCTACTTTTCAATAAGAACTAGATAGCATGCTGATATTCTAAGGAGACTTTGAACTTCATTTCTCAAAGTCTCCTTTTTTTCGTTGCTTATTTACCACAAGTATATTTGTATTCAGAAAAGCTGCTTTTGATCCGTTATGAAATTGAGAGCGAGTTATTTAACGGAGATTTACAAGCAGAAGATTTACCACAAGTATATTTGTATTCAGAAAAGCTGCTTTTGATCCGTTATGAATTGAGAGCGAGTTATTTAACGGAGATTTACAAGCAGAAGATTTACCACAAGTATGGAATGATAAATACGAACAGTATTTAGGTATTCGACCTGCTAATGATGCACAAGGTGTTCTTCAAGATACACACTGGAGCGGCGGTAGCTTCGGTTACTTCCCAAGCTATGCACTAGGGTATATGTATGCTACACAGTGGAAACATGCGATGGATAAAGACATCCCTAACTTTGACGAGCTTTGCGCAAAAGGTGACCTTACTCCGATTCGCGAGTGGCTAACAAAAAAGGTACACCAATACGCTGCACTAAAAAAACCATTCGAACTTCTACAAGAAGGTACAAGCGAAGGGTTAAACGCGAAATACTTAGCTGATTATTTAAAAGAAAAGTATACGAAAGTGTATCAATTACAATAGAAATTACTATAAAAAGTGCACTGCTAATTGTTGAGGAAACTTAACTTTTGGCAGTGCTTTTTTATAGTTTGATTTATTTCATTTCCTGTAAAGTAGTGTCCATTAGTTTTCAGCTGAACTTTGGTTTTATGTTGAGATTAGGAGCTTTAGTTAATTATTGGATTCTAGACAATCTTTTTTAAAAAAGTATATGATACTTACAGAAAATTTTAATCCTTCATAATATGTCACCCTTTTTTTATATGGTAATATTATTTGGGGTAATTTTGGTGGATATTGTGTTTGTATCTAAAGTACAATACTTTATAAAGATTTAGATGCTCAAAAGTATCAAAACAATATAAAAATATCAAACCTCTTGAAAATGGCAATCTAATTTTATTTATACTAATCGCAGAGACAAGAAAATAGAATTAAGCACTTAAAAAGGATATTGAAGGTAGGAAAAATGTAGGGGGAATACTATGAGTAAAAAAGATGAAGCATTAACACAATTTGAGAGTGTATTGAAGGAACTAAAGAAAGGCGAAGAAGAAAGTGCTTCTACTGCTGTTGTAGGACGGAGTAGAGGACACGCCAATATTTCTGGAGCATTATTTAAGCTCATTTTTAAATTATGGGGAGTAAAGATATTTTTATTTATATTGCTTCTCATAGCCATCATATCTGGAATTGCTTGGTCTCTCTCGGGAAGTACACTTAAAAAGGAAAGTACAGCATTTGTAGAACAGGTACAAGAATTAGCAACGCTTGCAACGGCTGAAGCCCATATAAAAGTAATCATCGAGGAAGAGGATAATAAGTTGTTCGGAAATGATATATCGTTTAATTTGCCGGGTACAAAGAGAGAGATATTATTAATTGTTCCTGCTACAGTTATTGCAGGAGTTGACCTTAAAGGGATAACTTCAGATGATATAAAAATCAATGAAAACGAAAAGGAGCTAGAAATCGTCCTACCACGAGCAACGCTTATACAGGACCCAACACTTCAGATGGATAGTGTCAAAACTTTCTCAGACGAAGGGCTATTCCGTGGGGAAGTGAAATGGAAAGAAGGAATTGATCTAGTGGCAGAAGCACAGGAGAAGGCCAAAGATGAGGCCATTGAAATAGGATTATTAGAATCAGCGGAAAAAAGTGCGGAGAAAGTTCTTAAAGGTTTTTTTAGCAACCTTGGTTATACTGTGAAAATAACATTTAGATAGATTGAAAAACTATAAGGTTCAAATAATGAAATATCTTAAAAGTACATACAATGGAAGATTATGAGGACTTTGTAGAGCTTGTAGCAAAAGAAGCAGATGCATCATTGGATTTGTATTTAAGAACGATGTAAAAACCGCATCTAAACTAGTTACGGAGAACCGTATCATAAGTAAACACATAGTTTGTTGAAGAAGAAACATCAAAGAATAGTTCATATGAAAATTTTGTAGGACGTAATGACAGTTCTGGAAACATAATATCAGCTTGCTACAAAAACATTCTCCTGCGCAATTTGGTAATGTTTCTGTAGAAGATTTCTTAAAAGCGATTAATTTCGTTTAGCCATCTTTCATTCGTATTGAAGCAGCGGTAGCTTCGGATAATTCCCAAGCTATGCACTCGGCTATATGTATGCAGTACAATGGAAACATGCGATGGATAAAGACATCCCTAACTTTAACGAACTTTGCGCAAAAGGGGATTTTTCACTGATTCTCGAATGGCTAACAGAAAAAGTACATCAATACGGTGCACTAAAAAAACCATTCGAACTATTGCAAGAAGGAACATGCGAAGGGTTAAACGCAAAATACTTAGCTGATTACTTAAAAGAAAAGTATACGAAAGTGTATCAATTACAATAGAAACATTTATGAAAAATGCATTGCTAATTGTTGAGGAAACTTAACTTTTGGCAATGCTTTTTTATAGTTTGATTGATTTCCTTTCTTTGGTGAAAAAATAGCATGATAATTATCATGCTTGGTTCTTAGTTTTTGAACTCAAGGTTTACGCTTATCAAAGTTCGCTATTTAGTTCTTATTTATATAACAAAGGCAGGTTAATGCAACAATTTGAATATAACTTCGTCTGAAATATGAGGTGGTTATGTGAAAAAATGGATATTTGGTTTTTGTGTAGTAATAGGATTATTCTTTTTGCTAGCAATTTGGGTGCTAAGTAGCCTAATTTATAATGAATATGAGGTACTAGAAGCAAATTGGGGAATAAAATTACCCCAAGCAACAGAAGTTAAAGATTTACTTACTACGGAAAACAGTTCTCACGGTGATGGTGAATGGTTTACATTGTTTAAATACTCAAAACCAATTGATTTAACAGAAAGTAATTTTGTGAAACTTTCATTAGAAGAAGTACCTAATGCTAATAATGAAATAGCAAATTTTCAGCGAAGAACACTTGAAATTCGTAAAAATGATAAAACGGTAGTCGATGTTTTTAAGACCTATAATGTTAAGGCAGAAGTTGATGATTATTACTATTATGAAGGACGAAATAATAACTTTGATACGATTGTTTTATTATATAAAACACAAACTCAACAGTTATTTAAATATGAGTGGCATCAATAGGGTGGAACTCGTGAAAAATGCGTATTTATAACGTTAAGAAATTGCCTGTATATGTACGATTATATACAGATAGTGCACCAACAGCATTTTTCTGACGCTACCATATATAGAATTAAAGAGAAGTTTCTAAAATAAAAAGTTAAAATTTTAAGCTAGAAAATATATAGGGAATTGCGCAAGTAGTGGGGGTGAAGATTATGTACGAACTTAAGGATTCTCATTTCTTTATTTTCGATACTACATTTTTAGTTATAGCAGTAATAGTGGCTGTTTTATTAATTGCGAGCATCTTCTTTTTCAAAGCAAGGAAGAAAAAATAGATTGATCAGTGTTTTTTTTATAAACGGGCACGATTATTGCAGAACGAGAAGGGTAGCTATGCTGCCCTTCTTTTCTTTTTTTCTTCGGACAACCATGAGCGAGATCTGGGAATGGAAATATAAATAAAGAACTATTTAGAAAACTCCCTCTGAATGTTTGGAAGCAAAATGCACTTGAATATTAGAGATTTTTTGTAAAAACACACGATTATGTATAAAATGGTAAATAAGTAATTTTCAGATGTAACACAGAGGGGAAATATTAAAGAGATAGGTAGAAACAAGTTACTAGTAGAATAATAAAAATCCTTAATGGAGGGATAAATGATGATCGTTAAACTACCAAAAGAAAATTATTACAAGATTAATAAACTGTTGGTTAGTCCGCAAGAAAAAATTGAGAATGTATTAAATGCAGTTATTAGCGGTATGAATCAAGGGGTAGTATATGTTGATCAGATAGAGGAGCCGCGGACTGCGATAGTATACGCGGTAGGCTTAGGATACTATCTGCTCGGTGATCCAGAGAATGAGTCGTTTAACAGCCATCTGGGTAATTTAATTTCCACACAATTAAAGCAAGAAAGTCAGGATTTATGTGGAGGAACTTGGTTTATCGCCAATATCTTTAATGAAACTTGGAAAAAGGCTCTGGAAAAAGTGATTGATGAGCGTAAATATTATGTGGGTTATAACGTTTATTACGAATTGGATACGCGTCGTTTCAATAATAGTTTGGAGCAACCACGTCATATACTTGATGAAGACCTTGCCATAGTAAAGATTACTAAGGAATTGATTAATGCTGACGAGGATCTAAGAGAAGAGTTAACAGAGTATTGGTCTTCGGCGGAATCTTTTATTCAATGTGGATTAGGATATGCGGTCTTAAAAAATGATAAGGTTATTAGTACATGTTACTCATGTTGTGTGAACGGAGACCGCCATGAAATTTATATAGCAACATTTGATCAAAATGTGCAAAATCGTGGTCTGGCAACGATACTGGGACAGCAATACATAAAGGAATGCTTGGAAAAAGGGTATAGCGTTCATTGGACAACTGATGAATCGAATGAGCCGTCCAAAAGAGTGGCTGATAAATTAGGTTTTGATTATTTGCATCGATTGATGTCGTTCGAATTTGCTTTCTGATTCAAAAATGTGATTTTAAGTAAAGGAGGAAGTCTATACATTTATGAGGGCTTTTCATCAACAAGAGGATTTGGACTTCGAAGTTTAGACATGTGAAATCTCTGAATCCCACGGTGCCACTACTGATTTTGTGGAATTAGAAGGCGATATGGATGAGAGATTTAAAATAATCAATCTTTTATAGAGCCAAGAAATGGAGGAGGAACGTTGATACCGTTTTTTGAAGGGTACATGGAACTTTATTATATTCTTTCTCTTTTGGTTATCCCAGTTATTTGTTGCATAATTTTTTATTTTAAGCGCCCCAAACTTATTTGGCTTTCACCATTAATCAATTTTTTTGCGTTTATACTTGTATCGATAGTATTCTTTCCTTTTTATTTTGAAGATATTTTTAGAGCAGAGTATGATTTCACTACAATTTATTGGCTTTACTATTTCGTCCCTATTCAAATTATTTCTGCAGTACTTTTCACTGGGATAACAGATTTTATTATTAGTATAACTAAAAGAGGGAAGTGATATTGGATTACTCTAGCTGTTGTGTCTATAACAATAACCAAGAGGGGGGATTATGTTGTATCATTCGCCGTATATTTGTAATGTTGAATGGGGTTTACGTGGTGCAAGGGAAGCTGCTGAGCGCGGTGATATAATCATCATTGTCGATGTACTTAGTTTTTCTTCTACTGTAGTTACAGCATTGAGTCATGGTGCAGTAATTTACCCTTATCCGCCGCATCTGAACGGGAAACAGTTTGCTGAGCAAATTGACGCTGAATTTATTTTAGGAAGGGCAGAAGCTGCTAAACTAAATAAACCGACATTATCTCCAATTTCTTATAGTCAGGAGCATGCTAATAAAAAGTATGTATTATCTTCATTGAACGGGGCAATGTGTACTTGGGCGGTATCAAAAGTGCCCGCTTTATTAATCGGTTCTCTACTTAATGCATCTTCGGTTTCTTCCGTGGTAAACCAACTAAGAATGCAATTAAATGCAAATATTACTGTTGTTCCATGTGGTGAACAATGGAATGATGTAAGAGAAAATGAGAATAGTTTACGACCTTCTATAGAGGATTATTTAGGTGCTGGTGCAATTCTTTCTAAATTAGATGGCGAAAAATCACCGGAATCTGATGTTTGTATAGGTGCGTTTCAACATGCTAAACAAAAAATAAGTGAAATAATTTGGGAATGCGAAAGTGGAAGAGAATTACGTAATAGGGGATATGAAGAAGATGTAAGACATTGCAGTCGATTGGACGTATTTCAAACAATACCTTTGTTAAAGAGTGACCATTTTGTATCAGTGCAATTGTAAATATAAAAGCAGTGGCCCATCAAAAAAATTAAATCGCATCAAATCGGTGCGTAATAGTGTATAAAGGGGTTTTTTTACTATTTTATGGTATCATTGAATGTAGATTTCTTCTTCAACGAACGAGTAGGATTGTAGATCATTGCAAGGAAAGCACTTAACGAAAAAAATGGAGGTAAGAGGTGGAATCATTACTTTGGATAACTATTGGATTCATCATTATTGGATTTGTTGTTCTTATTTCTATGAAAAAAACTATTGAAAGTAAGCTCGCTTTTATAAAAGCAAATATGGACAGCGAGGAAAGTTCAAGAAATACTAAATCTATAATTTGGTGGATAATTAGTGTCGTAGCTTGGGGAATAGTGAGTATGATTCTTATTGTTTTGGTTTTTTTTAATTACTTTGGATAAATGGATGGTTTTTTTGAGAGTGGCCGTAGTAATGAATGTTGCTTCCAGAAATCATTAAATAGAGATTAATGTTATTTAGAGAGTAAAGAAAAACACAACCTACGCATTTTTGTGCAAGTTGTGTTTTTTTATTTACCACAAATTATTAAATCCTTTTGTTCCAGCAGGCGAATTTTGAATAATATCAATTAGTGGCATTGTGTATGCGAAAATAATTAATGCTACTAGTAATACGCCCCATAATTTAAAGTTTTCTAAAATTGCTGGTGTTTTTTCAGCACCAGGAGCTACTTCAGCTACAGGGAATTCTTCTTCGCCTTTAGGTGCGAAGAACGCTAATTTAATTACCATGTACGTAATAATGATAATCGCGATGAATAAAATTGTACCACCAACAGCTTGTGCAATTTGGTAAGGTACCCAATCATAAGCTTGTGTAGCACCACCGTATTCAGAGTACTCAGAACGACGAGGTGCACCAAGTAATCCTGCAATATGCATAGCAGCGGACATGATTAGCATGCCAATGCCCCATAAAATACCAACTATATTTCCTAAAAAGTTTAACTGAGGTGTTAATGTGCGTCCAGTTAAATGGGGAATTAACCAGAATGCTACACCAAAGAATGTTAATACTACCGCTGTTGCGACAGTTAAATGGAAGTGACCAGTAACCCAAACTGTGTTATGCACTAGTTGGTTCATTTGATAGGAAGCATTAACAAGTCCTCCTGCACCACCAGGGATAAATGCGAGCATCCCGATAAATGGAACTAGGAAGCGGCAATCATTCCAAGGTAATTTTTTAAACCAGCCTAAAATACCACGTCCACCAAGCTCACGACCGCGCATTTCAAACGTTGCAAACATAGAGAAAGCTGTCATTAATGATGGGACAACAACAAAGAATGTTAAAACAACTTGAACGAATTTCCAGAAGCCATCAATACCAGGTTCAGTCAACTGGTGGTGAATACCTACTGGGAAAGAGAAGATTAAAAATAACATAAATGATAGCCTTGCTAATGCATCAGAGAAAATTTTCCCGCCAATAATTTTTGGTACAACTACATACCATGCCATATAAGCAGGTAATAACCAGAAGTATACTAATGGATGTCCGAAATACCAGAATAATGTGCGAGTAAGTAGTACGTCTACGCGTTCAATTAAGCCTAATGACCAAGGTAAAAGCATGAATAATACTTCAACTGCAACGCCTAATGTTGCAACAAACCAAAGTAGACAGTTAACAACAGCCATAAATGTTAAGAGGGGAGATGTTTGCCCTTTATTTTCTTTACGCCATTGTGCATATTTCATAATTTGTGGTACACATAGTAACCATGAACCTACAACAACTAAAGTTAAGCCTAAATAAAAAATCCAGTGTGCTTTTAACGGAGCGTAAAATGTATAAAGTACAGTTGCTTCATTTAATAGCACCATAACTGCAGCTGCAGCAGTACCGATCGTCATTAACCAGAAACCAATCCAACCTATTTTGCGTTGTGTATTAGTAAGAGGGCCAGCTGTACGGCTAACCGCTGCAATTTGGAAGCCCATAATAAAAAATGTTGTTAAAATAAGACCGAGTAAAACACCGTGAACTGTTAATACTTGATAATAGCCAATGCCCTTAGGTAAATTAAATTGACCTGAACGAACTAATACTTGCAGTAAACCAGCTAAACCACCGAGTAATAATGCCACAAACGCGACATAAATGTTGGCCATTGCTAGGTTAGCATCTTTTCGATCTACTTTCATAAACTTAGTTACTGCTGTCTGTTGCATTTGCGTCCACCACCTTTATTGAAGAATACATGAATGCATGCCCTGTACCGCAGAATTCATTACATACAATTAAATATTCGCCTGCTTTATTAACTACTGTTGTATATTCTGAGTAATAGCCAGGCTCTAGCATCATGTTAATATTTGTACCGGCAACTTGGAAACCGTGAATAACGTCTTTCGTTGTCGCGATAAACTTTACTTTCGCGTTCAGTGGTAATTCGATTGCGCCAGGATTGTAGTTAAAGGCAGAAGCGATTAATACAACTTCGTAATCCCACTTTTTCCCTTCAACTTTATGAACACCTGGATTATCAAACGGCTCAAATTCTTCAACCCTCTCATAATCTAATGTTTTTTTCGATTGGTTCGGGTGGGTACCGTTATGAAATGCGCCAACGCCTAAAATTATTAAAAATGCAACTAAAGTAGCGCTTCCGAACACAAGCCACCATTTTTCATACTTATGTAAGTGCATGAATATCTTCCCTTTCTACTTGAAAATCATAAATTAGAAACGATCCATAAATAGGCTAAAGCAGTAGGACCAAATTAAAATGATAATTCCACCTACCGCAAAAGTCATAATAAGAGTGCCTTTTAAATCCTCTTCCGCTTTCTTCTTTTTTGCCATAAATCTCCCTCCTAGATAAAGAAGTAGTTATTGTACTTGTGTTCATCATATAAAAAAAAGTTTTCGCAAGATGTGAAAAAAATCACAGTGAAAGGTAAATTTTGTGAAAAAAATGTGAAGAATTGAGAATGAGTTTCAAAAAAAGCAAAATAAAAAACACGTCAAGCTTAATGCTTAACGTGTCTTTATACAAACTTATTTATCATCTTCGTCAATCGTCAGTAATATGGTCATGGATCCTGCACCTTCGATTGTAGCAGGTATGCAAAATGCTTGCTGGAATCCGTATAACTTTGTATTACCTACCATTACAGTAGGTGGTGTAATATCAAGCTCTAAATTAGTTGCCCCAGCATATGTACATAAATTCCCAGCTATCATATTACCAAGTTCACCAGTGAATGATTCAAGCATTTCTCCTTCAAGCGGCATGCCGAACATTGCAGAGCCAATTGCGCCAAAAGTTTTAGGCGAACTATCAATAATAACTCGTCCTCTTAAGTCACCAATTAGACCAATTAATACGCCCATTTCTTCTTGTTTATATGGTTCAACTGTAATAGATGGGGTTTTAACGTCAATATTCATTGGTAAGATTGATTTTAAAGCGTGGATTGTCCCGTTTAAAATAGTTTGAATATGCTTCGAAGTACTCATATTTTAACGCTTCCTTTATCCGACTTTTTTTTCATATTACCACGTAATCTACTAAAATGTACATGGGTCATATGTACGGCTATTGACGAAAAATCTGATTTACCGTTATAATGAGTTTGATTATTATTCTCAATTGAAGTGAAAAGGAGAGCTTAAAATGGTGTTTGTTTTTGTTAGTGCAACAGTTGTTGTTTATACAGCAGTGGGCTCATACATTTGGAAAAATACAATTAAATCTATATAAAAACAGTTTTGGCGGGGGCAGGCACTTCCACTTTTACACCACACTCAATATGTATTCCTATATAGGATACTTAACTCGTTAAATCCTTGTTCCCACCTTGCTTTTGAAGTAGAGAGAACATGCTTCTTCTGTTACTATTTATATAATATTGTAAGTTAATTATCTTTTTCTCAAACTAATCTACTAAATTTCAATAGTCAATCATTTTAGGCCATTTCAAACGATTTAATGGGTTTGAATCGAGCAGTTTTTTCGATATACTTAAAAAAGCATTTACTACTCCGTTATCAATTCGAGTACTTTAACCTTTACTCGTAACAAAATAAAAATTCCTCATACTACTTCGCTTTCGGCGGAAAAAATTCACCTCATGAAAAACCTGCAACTTGTGAAAGTATTTTCTTCAAATACTCCATTAAACATTATTACTTCTATTATTTTATTCGTTATATATGAAGGAAACATTTTCTCGCGAGTCACATCTTGTTTATGCGTCTCATGCGTTAATAGTGTTTGTATTTTACACGGTCAAAATATAGCCATCTAATTTAAAGTAAGCAAATTTCCACATTAAATTTCAAGTGCAACTAACTTGTCAGCCGCGCTCCTTGTAGAAGGTAGTTTTTTTCATTTAATACTATTTTTCTACAGAAAGCGTGGTACTATATATTTGTGACAAAAAAAAGGCAAAGGGGCATTATTCGTAATGAATGCTTTTGAACAACAATTACAAACATTATTACAGCAATCATCAATTCAATACATAATTTATAAACATAACAATGACACCGAGCGCATGGAAAAACTTAATTTATTTGCACGGAAGCTTTTGCAAAAAGAATACGTAATCGGTTTTGCAGGGCATTTCTCTGCCGGTAAATCTAGTATGATCAACGCGCTATCAGGTGAAGATATTTTAGCTGCGAGTCCAATTCCTACGAGTGCTAATATTGTAAAGGTTCATAAATCTGAAGAAGATTTTGCAATTGTCTATATGCACAATGAACAACCGATTAAATTTGAAGCGGGCTATGATTTTAAGACAGTGAAAGAACTGAGTAAAAATGGCGAACTCGTATCACAAATAGAAATTGGTCATAGTGGTTCTAGCTTACCACTTGGGGTCACAGTAATGGATACACCAGGCGTTGATTCAACTGATGACGCGCATGCGATGAGTACGGAATCGGCACTTCATATAGCGGATGTCGTATTTTACACAATGGATTACAACCATGTTCAGTCTGAGTTGAATTTTCAGTTTACAAAGCAATTAATGAAATATAATCCAAATGTTTATTTAATCGTTAATCAGATCGATAAACACCGAGAAGCAGAATTGTCATTTGAAGATTTCCGTAATTCTGTTCATCAATCATTTGCTGCTTGGGGAGTGACGCCGAAAGATATTTTCTTCACCTCATTACGTGAATTAGACCATCCACATAATGACTTTGCAAAAGTAAAGAAAATCGTGATGGATTCGATGAGCGATTGGCAGGAGCAGTTGATTGGTACAGCGAAAAACACATTAGAAAAATTACAGCATGAGCATGAAAAGTATTTAGAGGAAGAAAAGCAAGATCGACTTTCTACATATGAAGATGTATTACCGTTAGAGGATTGGGAAAATCGTGCCGATATTTTAGATCAGTACGACCAATTAGCGCTTCAAACAGAGTTGTTTTCATTTGAACAATGGAAAGCAATATTTGAAGAGAAGCGCAAAGACCTCCTGGCAAATGCGGCGATAATGCCAGCTGATTTCCGTGAAAAACTACGCAGTTATTTAGAAAGTAAGCAAGATAATTTTAAAGTAGGCGGTTTATTTAGTGCAAAGCGTAAAACGGAGGAAGAACGTTCACGCCGTATTGAAGAAGCAAACACTGCTTATCAAACAATTTTGCAGTCACAAGTTATTGGTCATATAAAGTCTTTAATGAAAGAATCTTTAAAAAATGTAGGCGCCTTAACGGAAGAACGCGCGACAGCTATTGATACTTATGCATTTAATGTGCCTTTTACAGTAATTGAAGAACAAATTCAGCCAGGCTCTCTCGTAACAGGTGATGCATTATTGAATTTTGCGAATCGTGTCGCAGAAGCAACGAAGCGTTTCTTTATTCGTGCTACAGATGAATGGCAGGAAGCACAAAAGCCGATTTTAGCTGAAGTTGCAGCAGAGGCAAGTGCACCAGTAAAACTTAAAATTAATAGTATGCAAAAGAAAATCGATGCTATTCGACAAGTTCAGGAGTTAGATCATCAAAAGGCTTATAGTGATCGAGAAATAACACAAGCAACAAATGAAACACGCTCAGAAGCGAAGGCTCAAAATGCGAAATGGTTAGCTGATTTTGAAAGTGCACTTGCTGAAATTCGACCATTTGATGATACGATGCTCACGCCAAAAGAACAGCAGCAGGTCATGGAAGAAACAGCGCTACAAACAGCGTCTACTGCGCAGTTGCAAACAGAAAGCGTTGTTGCAAATGCAATAAAAACAGCTAATGCAGTTCGTGAAGTACAAGGTTTTGCTGAAGTCGCAAAATTCTTGACGAAAAAAGTAGAGCGTTTGCAAAAGAAAGACTTTACGATTGCGTTGTTTGGTGCATTTAGTGCAGGGAAATCAAGCTTTTCCAATGCACTAATGGGCTCAAAAGTTTTACCAGTTTCACCGAATCCAACAACAGCTGCAATTAATAAAATTCGTCCAGTAACTGTTGATCATCCGCATGAAACAGCAGATGTACAATTAAAAACAGCACAACAATTATTAGAGGATATTCAAGGCTCATATGCAGCAATCGGTTTACAAGTTGGCTCTCTTGATGAAGCTTTTAACCGTGCAGATGAAGGACTGGCAGTAAAACTAACTGATGAACGTTTAAATGTTCATAAATCATTTATTCGAGCATATAAAGAAGGTTATAAAACATATGAATCGCAGTTAGGGACAGTACTTCGCGTTGACCGTGAACAGTTTGAGTTGTTTGTCGCTCAAGAAAATAAATCTTGCTTTGTTGATAATATCGATTTCTATTACGATTCACCAATAACAAGAATGGGTGTTACACTCGTTGACACTCCGGGGGCAGATTCGATTAATGCACGTCATACAGGTGTTGCGTTTGACTATATTCGAAATGCCGATGCAATTCTTTTTATTACGTATTATAACCATGCGTTTGCGAAAGCTGATCGAGAGTTTTTAATACAGCTTGGTCGTGTGAAAGACGCATTTGAACTTGATAAAATGTTCTTTATCGTCAATGCCATTGACTTAGCTTCTACTAAGGATGAAGAGGAAGATGTGAAAAATTATGTTCGAAACGAGCTACAGCGTTTTGGCATTCGTTTCCCTCGTTTATATGGTGTATCGAGTTTACAAGCGTTACGAGAAAAGCAAGAACAAAATGATTTTGGCTCAGGTATGCCGCCGTTTGAAGAAGCATTCCATCACTTCTTAAATGAAGAGTTAATGGCAATCGCGGTGCAAGCATTGCATGAAGAAATAGAAAAAACGCACCAACGCCTATTTGATTTAATTGCTCAAACAGAAGAAAACTTACTGCGTAAAGATGATCGTTTAGATGAACTAGCACAGTTAGAACAGCATATTCGTAACACATATGAAAAGTCGCAAACTACAATGCTTGAATCAGAAGTGAATCAGGAATTAGAAGAGCTGCTATATTATGTATTACAGCGTGTCTATTACCGCTACCCTGATTTCTTCCGTGAGAGCTATAATCCATCACAATTTGCGGCAATGCCTGCAGCGACAGCACTTGATACGTCATTAAAAGAAGTATTACAGGCATTGAGCTTTGACTTTGCTCAGGAAATGCGTGTAACAAACTTCCGTTTAGCACAATTTGTAGAAAAGCGTATAAAAGAACGCTTCAAGGAAGAGGCACGCAATTTAAAGGAATACAATCACAGCTTTTCATTTTTAGCATATGAGCCAAGTGAGCCGAGCTTGCTCGACTTTACAGGACCTTTTGCAGACCACAAAAAATATGCTTCTGTCAAATCGTATTTCAAAAATACGAAAGCATTCTTTGAAAAAAATGAGAAAGAACAATTAAAAGAAGCGCTTGAGCAATTAACAAAGCCAGATGCACAAGCATATTTAAATGGGGAAAAAGAACGTCTAAAGAATTGGGCAGCAAGCTATATTGCCTCAGAAGCAGAGGAACTTAGACAATATGTTAGTGGGCAAGCAATTGAACAAATTGAAACTGAGCGTTTACTATTACAAGAGGAAAGTCGCTTAGATGCTTGGAAAGCCATTTATGCACAAATTAAATAGGAGGAATTCCAATGACAAAAGTATTTGTAACAGTCGATGAAATAGTAGAAAAACCTCGCTTTATTGATACGCGTTTTTCTTTAGCAAATGTAGACGAAGGGCGTACGTTATTTGCACAAGGACATATTGACGGTGCAATTTATTGGGATTTGGAGCGCGATTTATCCAATATGGAAAGTAGCAATGGTCGCCATCCGATGCTTACAAAAGAGCAACTGCAATCATTAGTAGAGCGTAGCGGTTTAAGCTATGAAGATACTATTTATGTGTATGATCAAGGTGGTTCACCATTTGCCCCACGCGCTTGGTATATGCTTAAATATGCTGGTTTTCCGAATGTTTACATTGTTAATGGTGGGTATCCCGCACTTGCTGAGGAATTCCCTGTTACTACGGAAGAGGCTGATTATCAAGAAACGCAATTAATGCTTGATTGGCAGGATGGTATATATGCCAGCCGCGATGATGTGAAGCGTATCGTAGATGGATTAGAAAAAGTGACGTTACTTGATGCCCGCGCGACAGGACGTTACCGTGGAGAGCATGAACCGATTGATCCGATTGCTGGGCATATTCCGACAGCAAAAAACTTCGACTGGGAGCAAGTGAAGAAGGGTTCGACACTTGCACCAAACGATGTATTACTATCAAAAGTAAGCAAAGATGAAGAAATTGTTGTGTACTGTGGTTCTGGGGTAACAGCATCGCCGTTATTTGCAGTATTGGCAGAGGCTGGCTATGAAAATATCCGCGTGTATGTTGGGAGTTATAGTGATTGGATTACTACTTATGATGTAGAAGTAGGAGAGAATATTTAAATTAGAGATCCGCTAAATGGAAATTTAGCGGGCTCTTTATTACAATGAAAATGAATAGTCATTCACTTTTGGTGGGGGTGTATTTTATGTTATTAAAAAAGAGCTTTGAGCAAGGGGAAAAAAACGGGGTAATTTTCGGAAATGGTATCATAAAATTTCAAGCTATAAATTTAAATGTATACAGTTATATTGTAGATGGTGTTTGTATTGATACGGGTGCACGTTCACTAAGAAATTTATTTCGTCCATTTTATGAACAGCAAAACATTGAACAAATTGTATTAACGCACTATCATGAGGATCATTCAGGGAATGCTGCCTATTTTCAAAAAAAGGGCATCCCTATTTTAATGAATCAAATAATGCTTGAAAGTTGTACAAAAAGGGCCGATTATCCGTTATATCGTAAGTTGTTTTGGGGAGCGAGAGAGCCGTTTCACGGTCAGCCACTCGAATCTACTTTCGAATCTCGAAATGCGACTTGGGATGTAATTGAGACACCGGGTCATGCGATTGATCATGTAGCGTTATTAAATCGTGAAACGGGACATCTTTTTACAGGTGATTTATATGTGAGCTCTCGTACAAAAGTAGTACTAAAAGAAGAAAGCATTCCGACAATCATTGCATCGCTTGAAAAAGTTTTGACTTATGATTTTAATGAAGTATTTTGTAGCCATGCCGGATTATTAAAAGATGGTAGGCAACGATTGACAGTGAAGCGAGATTATTTACTCGAGCTTGAAGATAAAGTAATTGCCTTTAATAAACTAGGCTTTTCAGCAGCAGAAATTCAAAAACAGTTATTTCCTAAAAAATATCCAATTACACGAATGTCTAGTGGGGAATGGAATTCGATGAATATTGTCACTTCAATTTTGGAAGAAAAGAAAAAAATTTAATTTTTTTGTAACCTTTTTCAAATTTAGGCGACTAATTGTATGAACCTATAATAAAGGAGAGAGAGAAACTATGAAAAAATCAATTCCATTTGCGTTAGCCGCAACGTTAGCAACTAGCGTATTGGCAGTACCTGTAACTTTTGCAAAAGAGGAAGCGGTGAATACATCATTGGAAATTTCACAGGAAGAAACATCGAACTTTATAAAGCTATCAGGGAAAATTGGTGCAATCGAGCCACGCACACATGACTTCCAGTATTCTTTAATAGAAAAACAAGATGATATCTTTGCGATAACTTTCAATCCAAAGACAGTCGTATTAGACAATACAGGCAAAAAGGTTGAGTTAAAAGAGGGTATGGAGTTTACTGCATTTGTGAATAAAAACAAGCCGATGCTTTTAATTTACCCGCCACAATATTCACCAGAAATTATTATTGTGCAAACAGAAGCTATCAGTACAGCTGAAATTGGTATATTTGATAAAGACTTCGTTAATAAAACAAATAGCTTGCAATTAAATATTGCAGATGAGACAGAGATTACGGATTTAGCAGGTAAGAAATTAACGCCAGCAGAGATTGTTGATAAAGAAGTAATCGTATTTTACGGTATTACAACACGAAGCATTCCCGCTCAAACAACCCCTTCTAAAATTATTGTATTAGAAGGGGATCAAGAGGAAACGCCAGCACCAGTGGCAGAAACGAAGGATGTTATCGCAGAAATTATTGCAAAAGATCAATATATAGTAAATGGTATTACGATGGTACCATTACGCTTGCTTGCTGAAGAAATGGGCTTCACAGTAAAAACGACTGGTAAAGGTGCAATTTTAACGCGAGGCACGGAGTCGTATACATTAAAGCGCGGGGAGAAAATATACGGTCATAACCGTGCAGTTGACTATTTTGAGGAAGCGCCAGCATTACTCGAAACAAATAAAACATATGTGCCACTAGAATTTATTAACCTGCTAAAAGGCGAATAAATTATCGGGCTACCAACCTAATAATTTCTGAGACTGTCCTAAAAGTGAGTAATTTACTTACTTTGGGACAGTTTTTCTATTAGGTTTTATACAAGGTGTGAATAAGAAAAAGTCCTTCTTTGTCGTAAAGTATGAAAGGATGCACTAAATTAGAGAACAATAATCATATTATTTTTGTCTAGTTCAGTGTCGAAATAATAATAACATCATAAAAATAGAAGCATCCATGCGACTTAAACGGAAAAGGGCACGGTAATTTTTTGAAATAAAATACTAGATTTTATTAAATTATCATATTAAAGATTATTCAATTTCAATAACAAATGTATAGGAAACTGTTCCGTTAGGCCATTCTGCTATAGCTTCATAAATATACTTACCTTTTTCTGAAGGAACGGTTATTTGATTAGCATCTTGTTCGATTTCTTTTCCTCTTCCTTTGTCGTTCCATAAATAGACTTTAATTTGTGGGGTGTCTTCAATCTGAATATCAACTTTTTGGCTTGGTTTTACGCTAATTGATTTAATATGGTCTGCCATTTGATATGGAGATGCATGGTCCGTTTGTACAACTTCTATCCCTAGACCTGTTTTCCTTTGCCATTGATAATTGCCTTCTTCCATTGGATACTCAATCCCGTTAATATTAATGAGTCCTGCCATAGATGGAGGGAATTCATTTTCTATTTCTTCAGCTTCCTTAATTACGTTATTTGAACAACCTGTCATCAAAAGTATAGAGAAAGCTAAAATTACTTTAAACAAATGTCTCGATCTCATAATATCCCCCATATAGTGATGGCTATCGTATTCAACGTATCTTTGCTAACTGCTCATGCAAATAATCAACCGGTACAAATAAGCCGACCTTGCCTTCTTTTTGGTCTTTCATTGTGGCAAATACAATACCAATTACTTCACCGTCATCAGTAAATACCGGGCTTCCGCTATTTCCTTTATAAACCGGTGCTTGCATCATCATAACTGGCTTTTCCCAATCACTCAATTGCGTATAATTAATTAGCGTTCCTTCATTGGCGATACCTGTGAAATATAGTGGATTACCAATAAAATATACATGCTCCTGTTCTTTGAAATTTAAAGTATCAGCAAGTTGTAAATGGGGGAGATTATTCGCTTGAATTTTTAATATTGCTAGATCAATTGTCGGATCGCTTACAATGACTTCTGCTTCGTATATGCCATCTTCGGGAAACACAACCGTTAAAGATAATGCATCATCAATGACATGTTCGTTCGTCACGATATATCCATCATCCGAAATGGAAAAGCCAGTTCCTTTACTTTCTCCTGTAGAAATTTCAACAACGGACTTTTTATATAGTTGAATATTTTCCTGTTTAGATAGTTGTGTAGAAACTTTAATAAATTCAATAGCTGGAATCGAATAAATTTGGAAAATAACTGCGAATGTATTAAAAAAAAGCACAAATGCCATTGCGAAAATGAATAGTTTAACAGTAGGGCGCTGCTTTTTAGTTTTTGCCGTTCCGTTTAATCGCCGTTCCCGCTCTTCATCCAGTGCTTTTTGTTGTTCGGCAAGGACTAGCTCAAGGAATTCTTCTTCAGTTAATTGTTCTTCAATAGAGTTCTCTTTTTCAGTCATTAGTAAGCCCCCTTTGTTTATGGTGTAAAGGAACTATCATATTGACAGCAACTGCCCGCTTTACTTAATTGAATATAAATAAATCGAGTGCTAGCTGTACAATTAAAATAATTGTTATGAATCTAAGTAATAGCTTTGCATGTTGATTGTTAACTTTACGTGCTAGTATGATGCCGGCTTGAGAACCAATTATTGAGCCAAGCATTAAAAAGATTGTTTCAGTCCATAAAATTTGACCAGATAATACATAAGTAATCGCTGCTCCAAAGCATGTAGCAAAAATCCCGACACGACCAAGAACAACAGCTTTCATATAGCTCAATTTTTCGCCTGCGTAAATATAAAGCAGTAATGTGCCACTACCTGGACCGAACATCCCGTCATAAATTCCTACACTAATTAATAAAGCGCGTGTACGATTTTTTAAATGTAGCGTTATGTTATCACCAAAGTCTGTTTTTCCTAAAAATGATAAAACAAAAGCAAAAATAAGCAAGCATAAAGCGAGAATAGTCAACGTTTCTCCTGTAAATAGCGAAGCAATAAGACCACCCACTAATCCTCCGATAAAGCATAGTAAAACGATAGGACCCGCTTCGGCAATTGTTATTTCTTGCCGACGAAATACTGTGTAAAAGCTTGATAAAGTACTTATCGTATTAGATACTTTATTTGCTCCGATAGCGGAATGTACTGGCATTCCGAGTAAAAGCATCGTTGGTAGTGTTATGAGCCCACCACCTCCAGCCAGTGTACCTATTAAATTACCAAAAAGACCGATAATAAATAATAATGCTAGCATATAAACCCTTCTTTCTATCTACTACCCAACTTTACACTATTTATAAAACATTTGGAACTTCCTTTGTGGTTGTGAAAAAGTGAGCAATTTAGAACAAAAAAAATATGAAAAAAATGTGACTATTTCTATTGATGTAAGTAAGTAAGAGTGATCACAGTTTGTGAAATCATTCATATTTCGCCTAGTAAAGTGAAACGTGTACTGATTCACAAAGAATATCGTGATATCACAATGATTATAAAAACAAGCAGCTCTTTTTTAGTATATTAATATAATAAAAAAGAGTAGATAAATTACCATTTTTTGTTTGTGAAAAGTTGAACTTTCAAATCTAAAACATTATTATATAGAGCTTTATTGTAATAAGTTTGTGAAATTGGAAATGTAATTGTTGACTTTATTGTGATGAAGAAATATGATACTGGAATATATAGAATTCCCATTTTAGAAAGGGTGTATGAAAAAAATGGATATTATGAAAAAATCGTTAGAGATGCATGAAATGTACGGGGGAAAAATGGAAATTAAGGCAAAGGTGCCGGTAGAAGATACGTACGATTTAAGTTTAGCGTATTCACCAGGGGTAGCAGCACCGTGCTTGGAGATTGAAAAGAATCCATCATTAGTTTACGACTATACGATGAAAGGCAATTTAGTCGCGATTGTAACAGACGGAACAGCCGTACTTGGTTTAGGTGACATCGGTCCAGAAGCTGCATTACCTGTAATGGAAGGGAAGGCCCTTCTACTAAAACGTTTTGGTAATGTCGATGCTGTACCTATTTGCTTAAACACAAAAAATGTGGACGAAATAGTGCAAACGGTTAAAATGATTGCTCCAACATTTGGAGGTATTAATTTAGAGGATATTTCTGCTCCTCGTTGCTTTGAAATTGAAGATCGGCTGCGAGCAGAATGTGGTATACCAGTGTTCCATGATGATCAACATGGAACAGCTATCGTTGTTGGAGCGGCATTGATTAATGCAATCAAAGTCGTTGGCAAACAAGTAAAGGATATGAAAGTAGTAATAAACGGTGCTGGAGCTGCAGGAATTGCCATTTTACGATTATTAGTTCAAATGGGTTATACAAATGTGTTAATGTGTGATACGAAAGGGATTATTTATAAAGGTCGCCCTGATGGTATGAATCCGATTAAAGAGGGAGTTGCGCAATTAACAAATCCTGAAAAAGTAAGCGGTAGTTTATCAGATGCTCTAAAAGGGGCAGATGTTTTTATCGGTGTATCAGTTGCTAATCTTTTAACAGAGGAGCATATTAAATCGATGAATGCAGATCCGATTGTTTTTGCAATGGCTAATCCAAATCCGGAAATCACTTATGAAAATGCACAAGCATGGGGCGTTCGTATAATTGGTACAGGCCGCTCTGATTATCCGAATCAAATTAATAATATGTTAGCATTCCCGGGTATTTTCCGTGGGGCGCTTGATGTTCGTGCAACAGACATTAACGAGGATATGAAAATTGCCGCTGTATATGCGATAGCCTCTCTAGTATCAGACGAGGAGCTAGCAGAAGACTTCATCGTGCCAAAATCAATGGATGAGCGCGTTGCTGGTGTTGTAGCGAAAGCAGTTGGTAGCGCGGCTATTGATACAGGAGTATCGGCGTTATTCCAACAGCCTGTAAATGTAAATACAATATAATTATTAAAAAAGACCGAGAGCAAAGAGGGCTCTGAAAATCCTTCGATATTTCGGTAAGCAGTTGATTTTCAATATAATCAGACTGTAGACAAACTCATCGAAATTTGAGCTTGCCTACGGTCTTTTATTCGAAAAGGAGATAGTTCACAAAGAGACTCATGCAAATGAAGCAAAACTTTCTACTAATGGATAAATAAAATTTGCGTAAAGGATGTTTTCCGGTACAAGTTGTTCGATTGTCAGCATTTCAAGTTGTTCCGCTCATTGATTTGATTTTTCGTCATCTTGATTTTCATCACCTCAAGTATTTTCAGCAAGTTAAGAGTAGAATATTTTATATATAGCTAATACGCCGTGCCTGTGGAAAGGGAGCGCCTGGAAAGGAAATCAACGGTTTCTAACTAACTAATCTAAAAAGAAAAATAATTTCCATCCCCAAAAATAAACCCGCCGATTTTGCCGTTTTGGCCATACGGGTTTTTGATTTCACTATTTTTCGCTTCGATTTTATATTGCTTTTTGGAAAGCTCCTTGAACGTGTTTGTTTCTTGGAATGCAGCTTGTTCCCCATGTTCCGTTAATTTAATTGACGCAGAATAGGTCTTACTTTTTGCACCGACTTTACAACAATCTTCTCGCATTGGACTTGCTTTATTTTTTCGATATCAAAGTGGAAGGTCATCACTTGATTGGTTGCTTGATTTTTCTTCTCTGTACACGCTTGACGAATCCGCCATATGCCCAGCTGGAGAAACGGAACATTCCGCTTCTTTATTAAAATCGGCTGAATCCGCTGATTTTGGCCTACACGTGCATCCGGATCGGAAGAATAGCTTAATTGCACATCATAGTTTTCGATGAATTCTTTTAACACTTTTGCCTACGAATAAAATGAGTTGATTGGAATGCAGGCGGCGACTTCAGCGGGAACAGCGCGAGTGAAAGATCCATTTTTTTGCTTAACAAGCAAAAAAATTAGCTGGAGCCGTGCCCGCGAAACGCGTCCGCCTGAATGGAAATCAACGGCATCGAAGAAAAAGAGAGTACAAGAACGTTTTTCGTTCTTGTACTCTCTAATTTGTGCCTAAAGGCTTTTTCAGAGCCCTCAAGCAAAGAGGGCTCTTGGTCTTTTTTGGACATTTATGGACTGTAAATCATTCCGCAAATTGGTATTCACCGATTTCTTCTGTTAATTTTTCTAGTTCGTCTATTAAGCTACCAATATAAGCGATTGTGTCACGTAAAGGTTGCTCTGTTGTAATATCGACTCCAGCCATTTTCGCGAGTTCCACAGGTGTTTTTGTGCCGCCCGCTTTTAATACTTCAATCCAATCTGCTACAGCTGCTTCGCCTTCATTTAAAATACGCTGTGACACTTGTGTTGAAATAGTTAAGCCCGCAGAATATGTGTAAGGATATAAGCCCATATAGTAGTGTGGCTGACGCATCCAAGTAAGTTCAGCGCCTTCATTAATTTCAACAATGCCACCCCAGAACTCTTCTAATACGCCACGTTTTAACTCATTTAATTTAGGTGCATTTATTGAACCACCTGCATCAATAATGTCATAAACTTTTCGTTGATATGCTGCTTCAAGTAAATGCGTTACGAAGTTATGGTAGTACGTACGTGAAATAATCGTTGCAATAACCCAGCGTTTAAAGCGTGCATCTGTTGAATTTTTTAGTAAATGATTTGCCATTAACATTTCATTCATCGTAGACGGTGCTTCGATAAAGTATAGGGAAGGGCGAGCATTGAAATAATTTTGTGCTTCATTTGCTAAATAGAAGTGGCCAGCATGTCCGAGTTCATGAGCTAAAACAAATACTTCATTCATTCGACTAGTCCATGAAATAAGAATATATGGATGGTAGCCATAAGGACTTGAACAAAATGCACCAGTTGATTTACCGGCGTTTTGTGCAAAGTCGATCCAGCGCTCGTCAAATGAGCGGTCTAGCATTTTGCTATAGTCCTCTCCCAGTACTGCTAAGCCTTCCTTCATATATTTACGAGATTCTTCCACAGTAATTTTTGGCTCGTAAGAAGGGTCTAACGAAATTTTTAAATCGGCAAATGTCATTTTATCTAAGCCGTGTGTTTTTTGTAATAATTTTGCGTAACGGCGCATGTGAGGTGCTAACTCTGACATTATAAGATTAATTTGTCGGTCATAAAGTGAACGATCTACTTCTTGATGTAATAACAGTGCATCAAAAACAGAATCATAATTACGAAGATCTGCAGCTGTTTTTTCCATTGTAATATGTGTATTATAAGCTTTTGCTGTTGTATGCTGATATTCACGTAGTTTACTAGAAAACGCGTCAAATGCAGCGCGGCGAACATTTGTATCATTTTCTAATTCCCAGTCACCTTCAAATAAATTGTAGCTAAGTGGGTAACTTTTACCGTCCACTTCAAAGTTCGGGAATTGCATATCAACTAGCTTTGTCGTGTTGTATAAACCATATGCTGCATTGAATGTAGTACCGAAAGCAGCTAACGCTTTCTCAGCATCAGGATGCAATTGATGTGGTTTTTGTTTTAATAGTTTACGAATGTAATTTGCATATTGTGGCGCTTGTTCACTAGCAGCAGTTAAAATAGCTTCATCTAATTGTAATAGCTCACTTTGAACGAAAGAAGTTTGCGCACCAATTGCGGAAGTTACTTGTCCTACTTTTGCGGCACGCATTTGTGCTTCGCTACTTGTTTGATCTACACTATGTGCTAGGTTTGAATACGTACCGATTGGGACTATTTTTTCGTAAAGCTTTGAATTCGCCTCAATCACATTTACTGCACTTGCTGCATCAGTAATATTTCCTTTATACGTTTCCTCGATTGCTTTTGCGGCTGCTTTTACTTCTTCAATTGCTTGTTCGAATTGTGCTTCGGATTCAAATAAATCGTTTAAGTTCCAAGTTTCTTCAATGCTTACTTCACTTCGTTTTACTGTCGACATAAAAAGCCTCCTTATATTACGGTATTCGAAATAAATTGTACCATTATTTACCGAATAGTGCAAAAATAAAAGAGAGGGGATATTGTGAATGACAGAAAAAAACGAGGGCAAAATGCCACTCGTTTATTTAATATATGTTAATGTTTTATTCAGCCAAGCAAATAGAACCGTTATTATTGGACTTAAAAGGCAAAAGAATGCAAAAGGTACATAACTCATTGTACTTACTTCTAGCGTGGAGGAGATAAATAAACCACAAACACTCCATGGTACGAGTGGATTAATAACTGTTCCAGCATCTTCCATTACACGCGATAAATTTTTCGGATGTAAGTTCAGTGCGCGGAATTTTTCTTTAAATGCCTCACCTGTTAATAAAATCGATAAATACTGCTCTCCAATTAAAATATTAAACATAATCGCAGTAATAGCAGCTCCTGTAATAACTTTGGCAGCAGATGTTAATAAAGCTTCAATTGTAGCAAGTAGCGTCTGTATTATACCTAGTGCAAACAATAGCCCGCCCATTGAGAGTGATAGCAGTACGAGCATGATTGTGAAATACATACTACTAATACCACCGCGTGTAAGTAAAGTGTCAAGACTTTCAAAACCAGTATTCGACTCATAGCCACTATATAAAATGTTTAGCAAATCTTGCAAAGGCAATGATAAGTGGAAAAATGATAATACAATACCGCTTATTGAGCTAATAACAAGAGTAAGTGGAGCAGGTAATTTAAACAATGTGCAAATGACTAATAACAATAAAGGAATTAATGCATATAAATGAACTAAGTTTGTAGAACCGAGTGCTGTTTTATATGAAGTTATTATTTCTGAATTGATAGCTTCTACAGATGGGGATAAGAGCGCATAAAATATTGTACTTATGATAAACACTGGTATTGTCGTCCACATCATATTGCGAATATGTGTAAATAAATCAATATTTACAATACTAGCTGCTAAGTTCGTCGTATCTGAAAGGGGTGACATTTTATCGCCGAAAAAAGCACCAGATACAATCGCGCCAGCAGTAATGGCAATAGAGGCATCAAATGCTGTACCGATACCGAGTAGGGCGACACCGACTGTCGCAACAGTCGTGAGCGAACTGCCGATTACTGTTCCTACTATGCTCGTTATAATAAAGACAATCGCATAAAAATAATGAGCAGAAATAATAGAAAAGCCGTAAAACAATAAAGTTGGAATTGTCCCACCAATAATCCAACTACTAATTAGAAAACCAATTAGAAGAAAAATATAAACGGCACCAATACCTGACGAAGCGCCAGTAATCATGCTTTTTTCTAAATTAGAAAATGGGACTTTCTTATATAGTCCATATCCAATTAATAAAAAAATACTAAATAAAATGGAGATATGCGGTTTAGCACCGTAATAACCAACTCCGAGTGTAATAATGAAAATGATGGCTGTGATGATAAGTAATGCTTCGTAAATTTTCGGTTGTAAGAAACTCTTTGATGTAAGCATATTTAAAACTCCTCTTTGTACTTTTGCGCTTCAACGCGTCGAAGCATAAAAGTATTTTAGCATAATCATAAAATAATGCAATAGGAGAATTTTATATTAAAAAGCTTGATTTATCGCTGAGTGCGATTAATCAAGCTTTTATTATTGTTATTCAGAAAGAATAATTTTTTCTAATTCTAAAGGTTCGATATATGTATCACCTTTATAAACGCGCATATTACCGCCTGAAATTTCATCGATTAATATTATTTCATTTGTTTTTGCGTCGCGACCAAATTCTAGTTTAATATCGTATAATGTTAAGCCTTTTTTTGCTAATTCGGCACGCACGAATTTTGAAATTTCGATTGTACGTTGTTTTAAAATTTCGTATTCTTCGAGTGTTAAAATGCTTAGCATATTTAGTGCGTCTGCAGAAATAGGTGGGTCTAAGCGGTCATCGTCTTTAATCGTTACTTCTACGAATGAATCTAAATCTTGACCTTCTTGTACGTAAGCACCGTAGCGACGTAGGAATGAGCCAACAGCTTTGAAGCGGCAAATTACCTCTAAGCCATTACCGAATACTGTAGCAGGTTTTACGGTCATTGTAGCATTGTCAAAGTTTGCATCTACATAATGAGTTGGGACACCTTGCTCGTTTAAATTAGAATAGAAGAATGAAGTTAAGCGAAGTCCGGCTAAGCCAGCACCATCAATTGTTAAACCGACAGTATTTGCTCCTGGATCGAACACTCCATTTTCACCTGTAACATCATCTTTGAATTTTAGTAAGTAATGACCATCTTCTAATTTGAATACGTTTTTTGTCTTACCTGTATATACTAATTCCACAAAAAGCCCTCCATTTCAAAAATACTCCATCATTATAACACGAATGATATTGGTATGTGAATACAAAAATGTTCGTGAAAAAGACGAATTTTTCATTAATTTTACATAAAAAAAGGGAAAAAAGAAGATGACAGCAATGCCGTCATCTTTTTTATACGAACTTTATTAATAAACGCCTTCAGCGAGCATACCTTCAGCAACCTTTATGAAGCCGGCGATGTTTGAACCTACAACTAAATTGCCGCTATAGCCATATTTCTCAGCTGCTTCTTTACTTTCAGCATATATTGATTTCATAATACGATGTAATTTTTCGTCTACTTCTTGGAATGACCAGTAGTTGCGGCCAGAATTTTGCGCCATTTCAAGAGCGGAAACAGCAACACCACCAGCATTTGCAGCTTTACCTGGACCAAATAAAATATCCGCAGCTAAAAATTCGTTAATAGCTTCTAAGTCAGAAGGCATATTTGCACCTTCAGCAACTACTTTTGTACCGTTAGAAATTAGTTTACGTGCTGATTCACCGTTAATTTCATTTTGAGTAGCACATGGAAGAGCGATGTCACACGGAATTGTCCATATACCTGTGCAGCCTTCGTGATACTCTGCATTTGGGCGATACTTTAAATAAGTACTAATACGATCGCCTTTTAATTCTTTAATTTCTTTGACAACTTTAAGGTTAATACCTTCTGGGTCATAAATATAACCAGCAGAATCAGAACAAGCAACTACCTTTGCACCGAAATGCTGTGCTTTTTCTATAGCATATATTGCGACGTTGCCTGAACCAGATACAACTACTGTTTTATTAAGGAATGATTGGTTTGCTTCCTGTAGCATTTCACTAACAAAGTATACTAAACCGTACCCAGTTGCTTCTTTACGAGCAAGTGAACCACCATATCCTGGTTTCTTCCCAGTTAAAACGCCAGCCTCGTATGCACCACGTATACGTTTGTATTGACCCCATAAATAACCTACTTCACGAGCACCTACGCCAATATCTCCAGCAGGAACGTCGACATCTGGGCCAATATAACGGTATAATTCAGTCATAAACGCTTGGCAGAAACGCATGATTTCCGCATCTGATTTTCCTTTAGGATTAAAATCAGATCCACCTTTACCACCGCCAATTGGTTGACCAGTTAAAGCGTTTTTGAAAATTTGTTCAAAGGCAAGAAATTTCATAATTGATTCGTTTACAGTTGGGTGGAAGCGTAAACCGCCTTTATATGGCCCGATTACATTGTTGTATTGAACTCGGAAACCGCGATTTACTTGTACTTGGTTTTTGTCATCTTGCCATGCTACACGGAATGATACGATACGGTCTGGTTCAACGATGCGAGATAGGATATTGTGTTGGATATAGGCAGGGTTTTGAGCAAATACAGGAACTAAAGAAATGAAAATTTCTTCTACCGCTTGTAGAAATTCAAGCTGGTGAGCGTTTTTCGCTTTTAAAGTGGCGAATACGTTATCTATATATTCTTTAGCTAATTTGTCATTGCAAAATACTTCTGTAGTCATAAAATGTTACCCCCCAAATAAATTGTTAGCTGTATAGTATTATGATTTTTCGAACAATTCAATATAATTTTAATGGACATTTTCTTTTCATCTCCTTTTTCGCTTTATGTGAATCGGGAATTAATTATATTAGTATACTAAAAAGTGGATATTTTTTAGTTGATTTAGAAAGAGGTGATATATGATGATCCAGCTATTAATAGATGCGGATGCATGTCCGGTTGTTGATTTAGCGCTATTTGTTTCATCTCAATATGAGATTAAACCCATCTTGTTTTGCGATACTTCTCATCGTATTGAACGTGATAATGTAATAACAATTATCGTACCAAAAGGACCCGATTCAGTTGATTTCAAGCTAGTTAATGCGCTTACAAAAAATGATATTGTCATTACAGGTGATTATGGGCTTGCTGCCATGTGTTTGGCAAAAGGTGCATTTGTTGTCGATCATAACGGTAGGGAGCTGACATCTGAAAATATAGATCAATTGCTCGCTTTCCGATATGAAAGTGCAAAGTTTAGACGTGCTGGTGGTAGAACAAAAGGTCCGAAAAAACGAACGGAAGAAAACAATATTTCTTTCGAGTTGAAATTTCGACAAATTTGTGAACGTGCTGTTTTACTGAAAGGAGAAAGTACAAATGAACAATAAAAACATAGCTGCATTATCCGAACAATTCCCGCTTATCCATCAATTACAAAAAGGAAATTACGTATTTTGGACAAATAATCATGTTAACGAATCTCAGTCATTCCCTTTTCCGATAGACATCGTGTATGAAGCTGAAGCAAGATTACAACGCTTTTCTTCCTATATAAAAGTAGCATTTCCTGAAACTCAATTTTCAAACGGCATTATTGAGTCCGATATAAAAGAAATAGAAGCGATGAAAAAGTTAATTGAGGGAAGGCGAGCAATAACAATACCAGGAAAGCTGTTACTGAAATGTGATCATGCATTGCCAATATCAGGGTCAGTAAAGGCGCGTGGTGGTATTTACGAAATATTAAAGCACGCGGAAACGTTAGCGATTGATCATGGTTTACTAACGATGCAAGATGATTATAAAAAATTGCATGATGAAAAGTTCAAGCAATTTTTTAGTCAATATAAAATTGCGGTCGGGTCTACTGGAAATTTAGGTTTAAGTATCGGAGTTATGAGTGCAAAGCTTGGTTTTCAAGTAACTGTGCATATGTCAGCAGATGCAAAAGAGTGGAAAAAGCAGTTATTACGTGATGTCGGCGTGACAGTTATAGAATATGAGGCGGACTATAGTGAAGCAGTAAAACAAGGACGTCTAGAGTCAATGCAAAATGAGAATTGTCATTTTGTGGATGATGAAAACTCCATCGATTTATTTGTTGGTTATGCAGTTGCAGCTTTGCGCGTTCAAAAACAGCTTATTGAACAAAAAATTCGGGTAGACAAGGAACACCCTTTATTCGTTTATATTCCGTGTGGGGTAGGAGGAGCACCAGGTGGTATTAGTTATGGGTTAAAACAATTATTTGGCGAGCACGTGCATATTTTCTTAGGTGAGCCGATACAATCGCCATGTATGTTATTAGGGATGATGACAGGGCTACATGATAAAATTGATGTATCGGATATTGGGCTCACAAATGAAACTGAAGCAGACGGTTTAGCAGTCGGACGTGCTTCGAAATTTGTAGGGAATATAATGGAAACTGTTATTAGTGGTTGTTATACTGTAGATGATGCTTTTTTATTCAGAAGTTTAAAGGCAATGTATGAGCAGGAAAATATTTTTATGGAACCATCTGCGCATGCAGGAGTATTTGGTCCAATCCAGCTCATTTGCGAGGGAGCTTCCTATATAGAAGAACATGGTCTTGCACCGTACTTAAATAATGCACACCATCTTATTTGGTCAACAGGTGGTAATATGGTACCGCAAGTATTGCGCCAACAATATTTACTGACAGAAAAATAGGAAGGAAATAAAAATGTGATTGTTTCAATTATTTTTGCTAGTTTTATAGCAGCAGGTATTATGGATTTAACGTTACGCAAAAAGTTAAATATCGAAAAAAATGAGAAATTTATGGATCAATATATTAGTAAAAAGCACTTCATTTTTGAAATTGTATTGATTGTGTTATTTTTAACAGGTATATCGACAAATGGTTATTCAGGAAAATATTTATATATGTTATTATTCCTATTTTTCTCGGTATTATTTGTTATCCGCGCAGCGGTAGAATTTATTTTTTTACGCGACAAGCGTAAACACATTATTTCGTTTGCTTATACGATGATTTGTTTATTATGTGCACTAGCTATTGTATTATTATTATAATGATATTCCTAGTGATTTTAACTAAGTTAAATCTCACTAGGAATATTTTTTTTCTTAGTCAAAATAATTGTATGCAAAAATTGCGCCTATAGAGGACTGAAAAGAAGAAATGAAAGGGCTGAATCTAAATGACGATAGCAAAGGCAATTATGGTACAAGGAACGTCTTCTGATGTAGGGAAAAGTGTGATTTGCACCGCTTTATGCCGCATCTTTTCTAATGATGGACATAGAGTCGTACCATTCAAGTCTCAAAATATGGCGCTGAATTCCTATATTACAGAGGATGGCGCCGAAATTGGTCGTGCACAAGGTGTACAAGCGGAAGCAGCACGTGTAAAAGCTACAGCGCATATGAATCCGATTTTATTAAAGCCAAAGCAAGATATGGTGTCAGAAGTCGTGTTACATGGCAAACATTATTTGGATATGGATGCCAAAACATATCGCAATAACTTTGTAGAGGAAGTAATGCCTGAAATTGAAAAATCAGTTCGTTACTTGCAGGAAAACTACGACATTATTGTTTTAGAAGGTGCGGGTAGCCCTGCTGAAATCAACTTGAAAGCGCGTGATATTGCAAATATGCGGATGGCCCATTTGGCAGATGCAGCAGTCATTTTAGTAGCGGATATTGATCGAGGTGGAGTGTTTGCTTCTATTATAGGCACACTAGCGCTTCTTGATGATGCAGAGCGTGCGCGCGTCAAAGGACTTGTTATTAATAAATTTCGCGGTATGAAGGAACTACTAGATGATGGGATAGAGTGGGTGGAAAAGGAAACGGGTATTCCAGTGCTTGGGGTTATCCCATATATTGATGTACAAATTGATGCAGAGGATTCGTTAGCACTATCGTCGCTACGTTTAAAAAAACCAAAGCAAGGTGAATTTGATATTGATGTCGCAATGATTCGTCTACCAAGGATTTCTAATTTCACGGATATAGACCCGTTATTTGAGGAGCCTGGTGTCGGGGTGCGGATGATTAATTCTAAATCGGAGCTAGGAAAGCCAGATGTTATCATCTTACCAGGAACAAAAAATACGATAGATGATTTACAATGGTTAAAAACGACAGGGTTGTATAATGCCGTACTAGCTTTACATAAACAAGGTGTTATGATTATCGGAATTTGTGGTGGTTATCAAATGCTAGGGGATTTTTTATATGACCCAGATGGGATTGAAGGAAGTGGTGGCACCGAGCAAGGTCTTGGTTTACTCGCAATGGATACTACATTTATGTCGAATAAAAAAACGGTGCAAATTTCCGGTACGATTGTTTCAACAGATGAAACAGTCACGGGTTATGAGATCCATTTAGGACGAACTACGTTAAAGCAGGAGACATCACCATTTATGAAATTACAAGATGGTCGTTTAGATGGTGCCATTTCTCATGATGGAAAAGTAGTCGGAACATATTTACATGGAATTTTCCATAATCGCAATCTAACGCGACGTCTGATCAATGAAATTCGTGTATACAAAGGACTTGAGCCAATTGCAGATGATGTGAAAAGTGATGCTGAATTACGTGAAGATGCGTACGAGAGCCTAGCTCAGCACGTGAGAACACATTTAAATATGGAGCAGCTGTATAAAATTATTCAATAAGAGGTGTCGATATGGCACCTCTTTAGGTGTATATATAGTTATAGAATATTAGGAGGGTGAACATGCTAACAATCGAACAACAAGACGATTTACTCATCATGAAAAGCGCACACCCTTATAAAGTGTTAAGCTCTGCAATGATTAATCCTGGTATTGGTTATTATAGTAATTTTGTGAATCGAACAGTGCCTATAGACTATTACCCTCATGATGCTTTACTTGAATACACACAGTTTTTACATGAGGAAGGTCTATCACTACAAAACACAATCGCGATGATGACAGCAGTAAGCCAACGCTTTGTTTTTATGAATCGTTATGATGATTTAGATACTTCGATATTTGTTGTAATAACTGCAGGGCTAGGGAATGCAGTGGACGTAACGCGTTCACATCAGTATACATATGAACAAAAAATAGGCACGATCAATATATTTGTATTTTTGGATGCTAAAGTTAGTGAAGAGGCACTTATACAAGCATATAGCTGTATCATTGAAGCGAAAACAAAAGTGTTGATGGAAAGAAATGTAATGGATCGAAAAAGCGAGACAACAGCAACTGGAACATCAACAGATAGTACTGCCGTTGCTGTAAGTGAACAAGGGGAATTCCATCAATACGGTGGTTCCATTACAAGATTAGGCTCGTTAATAGGTAAAGGTGTCGCACAAACATTGAACGATGCAATTGATGACTATTTTGCATATAAGCGAGGCGAGATAGTATGAATTTTATAATTGCCGTCATTGCAATGTTATTAGACCGGATTATAGGAGATCCACGGTCGTTACCGCATCCGGTTATATGGATCGGTAATACGATTTCTTTCTTTGAAAAACGTTGTAATCAAGGTAATGCCCGTTACATAAAAGGACTAATTACAAGTAGTATAATCGTTTTAGTAGTGGGTATTGTTGTTTTTGCGATTGTGCAGGTGAGCTCTATGCTATCTTTCTGGCTTGGAATAATTGTTGAAATCATACTCATTACAATTGCTATTGCACAAAAAAGTTTGAAGCAAGCTGCAATAGTTGTTTATGATGCACTACGTCAAGGAGATATGACGGAAGCTCGGACAAAACTAGGTTGGATCGTTGGGCGTGATACAGCTCATTTAGAAGAGCAGGAAATTGTGCGTGGTGTTGTCGAAACAGTATCAGAAAATACGAGTGATGGGGTAACAGCACCACTATTTTATGCATTGCTATTCGGAGCAACGGGTGCATGGGTTTATAAAGCAATTAATACACTCGATTCAATGATTGGCTATAAAAATGAACGCTACAAGGATTATGGTCGTTTTGCAGCAAAGCTCGATGATGTTGTAAATTTTTTACCGAGTCGTATAACAGGGCTATTGATTGTTTTGTTTACGAAAAACGAAGGACCTTTTTCGTTGAAAGAGCGTTTTACCTATTGGCTACAAGATGCAAAAAAACATCCAAGTCCAAACAGTGGATATTTGGAAGCCGCGACTGCTTATCAATTAGGTATTCGTTTAGGTGGGGAAAATGTGTATGGTGGAGTAACATCATTTCGAGCGTATATGGGGCAACCTATTGTGGCATTGCAAAAACAACATATTGTCCAATCTGTTCAACATATGTATCGCATAAGCATCATCTTTACAATCATTATCGGAGGAATACAATATGCAATATCCAGCACATGGAGCTAATCCAGCAACATTATACGAAAAGCTTGGGCTTGCAATGCCGGCACAAGTAATCGACTTAAGTGAAAACGTCAATCACTTTGGCTATCCGCAAAGCTTTGCAGACATATGGCCAACTTTATTAGAAAAAATTCAATATTATCCTCATGAAGATGCCGAGCCATTACGTTCGAAGCTTGCTTTTTTACATAAAGTGAAAACGGAACATATCGTAATTGGAAACGGGGCTGCTGAATTATTAATGGCACTATCCAAATTATATGCAAATGACAAAGTTGCGATATTACATCCCTCTTTTTCAGAATATACACGTACATTGCAGCAGCAAAACGTGCAAATCATCTCGATTATTGTGGACGATATAGCTTCATATACGTTACCGATGGGGGAAATTAAAGAGGCGATGAGAAAAGCGCGGGCTATCTATTTCTGTAATCCGAATAACCCAACTGGTGTCGTTATCCAAAAGGAACAGCTGATTGAAATCATTTCATTCGGCGAGCAAGTTAATTGTGATGTCATTGTCGATGAAGCTTTTATGGACTGGACAGATGAATCCCATTCGGTCATTAATTTAGTAGAAACATACGGTCATATATTTGTGATGCGTTCGATGACGAAAATGTTTAGTATGGCGGGTGTACGTTTAGGCTATTGCCTATCTCAACAGGCAGCGACTCTTAAGAGTAACTTACCTCATTGGAATGTCAGTGGAGTAGCGATTGAGCTTGGATTACAAGCGCTTGAAGAAGGTGTGTTTTGTGAGAAATCAAGAAAATATGCACAAGAGATGCGTGAGAGGATAACTCAGTTTTTACTAGACAATGGCTGTATCGTAACGCAAAGTGAAACTAATTACATTGCTTTTTGTTTACCCAAATATTTGGATGCAACTGATTTTTATTTGTCCTTACTAAAAGAAGGTATTGTCTTGCGCCATACGCAAAATTTCATCGGTATGGATGGCCAGTGGTTCCGCTTAGCCTTAAAAGACGAATGGAAAATGGAACAATTTAAAGGGAAGTTTTTGAACTATGCAAACAACAATTTATCTCGTTAGGCACGGGGAAACAGAATGGAATAAGAAAGGGAAACTGCAAGGTTGGCTAGATTCGCCATTAACTGAAGAAGGGAAAAATGCGGCATTGGCATTGCAGAAACAGCTAAAGAACGTCATGTTTGATGATGTCTTTGCGAGTGATTTAGAACGAGCCGTGGAAACTGCCATGCTAGTTGCGCCAAGTATGAGTGTACAGCAAGATGCAAGATTACGGGAAATTTTTTTAGGCGAGTGGCAAGGTCAACGAGTTGAAAAACTACAACAAACTCTTTTCTATCAAACATATACGAATGAACCTCATCTTTTTCAGCCGACTAATCAAGAGTCATTTGCCGGTGTAACAAAAAGAATGATGCAATGTTTAGAGGATATAAGTGTTGGTGGAGGGAATATACTTGTTGTGTCTCATGGTGTGGCAATTATGTGTTTATTAGCGCACATTAAAGGATTACCACTTGCGCAGCTTTGGGATGGAGGAATTATACCAGGAGCAACAGTTATTCGGCTGCAGTATAATGCGGGACTACTACAAGAAATTTAAAAGACGAAGTATCGATATCATTAGTTACTTCGTCTTTATTGGTATACTTTAATAAGAATTACAATTATTTTTTCTACGAATTACTAGTACAATCTGTGTTGGTGATGATCATGATGATGTTGATGCTGACAAGGTGGGAATCCATTTACATCATGTATCATGTAAAAGTCGTATTGTTTTAACGCAAATTGAGCCTGGTATAAATATTCAATAACAAGTAACTTTCCGCCAGATACACCACATAAAATACCGGAAGTTCCTTGCCCATTAGTTAATGATATTCCAACTGGCTGTCCTATTAAAAAACTAATTTTTTGTTGCCACGGTATAATAAACATCACTCCTTTTAATCAGAGTATGTTTTGATTAGTACGGTGGTACCAGAATAAATAAATTAAGCGTATGATAACAACATTTCCGAAGGAGTAATTTTAATGAAAATAGAATCACCAAAACTTCCATCAGATCTACCATTGAAAAACTTTCAAGATATTTTATATGAAGAAGATCCTGAACTAGAAGTATGCATTATACAAGACGCAGTTTTTGAACATGAAACGCTTGATCGTGCGCGATTATCAAGAGTCATAATAAGAAATTGTAGCTTTGAGCAAACAGTATTTGAACGGATGGATTTAATTGATGTTCGATTTGAAAACTGTAATTTATCGAATGTAAATATGCGTAATTCATCCATTCACCGCGTACAGTTTGTAAATTGTAAGCTGCTCGGAGTAGATTTTTCTGAATCGAGTTTTGGCAATGTGCTATTTGATAATTGTGTAGCCAATTTAGCACTTTTTAGTAATGCAAAATTAGAAAAAGTGCAGTTTCAACAAACGTATTTAAAAGGTGCAGATTTCTATGATTGCAAGCTGAAAAAAATAGCATTTGATACGTGTAATATTGATGAAGTAAGCTTTGACGAAACATCTTTGAAGGGCATTGATATTAGTACATCTACTTTTAACTCTCTTATAGTATCGATGGAAGATTTAAAAGGCTGTACTGTATCGACTGATCAAGCGATTCGATTTGCTACATTACTAGGACTTATTGTTAAAGAATAGAATGTGAAAATGAGGTGATTTTGATGTTAGCTACGCCTTTAGGCAATATTAAACTATTTGTAAACGACAATGAAATCACATTCACAGCTATAAGATTAGGTAACTTGGAAAGAATATGTCCAGATGTGAATGGTAGATATTTAATCCAATATAATTATAAAAAGAAATTTAAGCACCAAAAAATTAAATGTTGCTTACCATTTATTGATGTAAAAGGTGAAATCGGAAGTGGCGAAAGGTTAGAAGCGATTGCTTTTTATAAAGATGGTGTAAAGCTTACAATAGGTGTAGAGGCTGAATTTGACGATCAATTAAGTGGCTATGATTATAGTGGAGACTATTTAAATAATGGAATTACTTATGAAACGTTTGAAACAACAGAAGATAAAATTTTGCAGTTTGGTGTTTGTTGGATAGAACCGCGTACCGAGGAAAATGATCATCAAACTTGGTTTGGTGCTGACCCATCAATAATGTAAGGAGGAATTCAAATGATAGCTAAAATAACAAAAGTAGAAGAAGGTTATATTGCAAAATATGAACGGCATTTTCATCATTCAGTAGATAGCGTATGGGCAATGTTAACTGAAAATGACAAACTATCTCAATGGTTTTCTGAGCTCCGAATAGAAGATTTGAAAAAAGATGGAGTAATAAAATTTGATATGCAAGATGGTACCTTTGAAGAAATGAAAATTTTAGATTTTAAAACGAATTCTGTTCTTGAATATACTTGGGGAGAAGATATAGTCAGGTTTGAATTGTCCTCTGAGCAAGAGGGATGTCGCCTCGTACTTATTGAAAAGATTAAACAGTTAACAGATCATACCCCAAAAGATTTAGCAGGCTGGCATGTATGTTTAGATGTAGTCCAAGCACTGCTCGATGGGGAAACAATTCAGTCCAGAAAACAACTGTGGGAAAAATGGTATGTAGAATACGTTACTGTTTTAAAGCGATTTTGAATGTGTCCAATTGAACAAGGGGAAGTCTCAAAATGATACTTGAGAATTCCCCTTGTTTTTTTTACACTTTTTCTGTAGTTAAAATAGTTCCCGCTTTTTCAATTGCTTCTTGCATTTGCCCACGCAATTCTTCAGAAATTTCTGCAATTGTTTGGCTATTTTTAACGCTTCCAACACCTTGTCCCGCAGACCAAATATCTTTCCAAGCTTTTGCATCAGTCATAACGGAAAAATCTAATTTTCCTTTAGACTGCAAATTCGTAGGATCTAAGCCATTATTAATAATCGATGGAATTAAATAATTGGCATTTACTCCACTAAAAGCATCCGTATAAATTATATCTTCAATGTCACTTTCGATAACCATTTTCTTGAAATCGTCAGTCGTATTGCCCTCAGTAGCTGTTAAGAAACGTGTACCCATATAGGCATAATCAGCCCCCATTAAACGAGCTGCGACAATATCTGCGCCAGTCGAAATCGTACCAGCTAAACAAATTTTCCCTTTAAAGAAGGATCGAACTTCGGAAATAAAGGCGAATGGATTTAAAGTTCCGCCATGACCACCTGCACCAGCTGTTACAAGAACGAGCCCATCTACACCAGCCATTGCTGCTTTTTTCGCATGCTTGACAAAAATAACATCGGAAAATACTTTACCACCATAAGCATGCACCGCTTCCACAACTGGTGTTGGATTACCAAGAGACGTAATAACGATAGGTGGCTGATACTCTTTAATGAGTGCAAAATCTTCTTCGTAGCGCTGATTTTCACGTTCATGGCAAATAAAATTAACTGCCCAAGGTTCTGTCGGTAAAGCCTCTTTAATTTCCTGTAACCATTTCGCACATTTACTAGCCGGGCGTGCATTTAGTAATGGAAACGAGCCAATCATGCCCGCTTTCGAGCTTTCAATCACCATTTTAGGTGTTGAAATTAAAAACATCGGTGCAACTATTACTGGTAAAGTCATGTACATTTCCCCCTGACCATAATATGGAATTAACGCCAATTATAAATGAATGGTCATTCATTTGTAAAGGGGTTTTAAGAAAAGAATGATAAATATAGAAATTTTCGGACGTAAAACAATATTTTTTGACGTCCTTTTGGTTTTAAAGTTACTCATCCTTAATGAAAAGATTATCTATGGCCCTATATGTAGATTACTCATTTCAGTATTAATGTTCTTATCGTCCGCTGAACTTTACTAGCAGTTCATGCATTGGAAGTATGAATGAGCTTGAAGTGGAAGGTGAAGTAGATTTATTACAAGTAAAAGTGAATTCATATTAAATATTTATAGGTGTATTTAAAAAGTTGTAATAAATTTTGATATTAAACCATTTTTTCATAAGATACTTCTATAATTGGTGGCAAAGCATACAAATTAGAAAGCAAAAAAGGGGAACAATATTTGCTTTAACCCTTTGTAAGTACTTCCTGAAACAATCGAATTTCAATAATGGAAAGACTCGCGTACAGAAGCGAGTCTTTTAGTATTAATCTCATATTTAATTTCAAAAATTATACTCTAGTCCTCGGTATTTATCGCTAATAAATTCTTTACTGCTAATTCTGGTTGAAAAGATTCTATAAAATCTAGAATATCCGTTTTAGAATAAGGGTCGGCATAAAAATCATCATGAATGTCATAAGTTTGAACGATTATTGTATACTCTTCATGATTCACTAATATTTCCGAAACAGCTATGATGTATTTACTTTCGCCACTAGATGTTTCAGAGTCTGGGATGAGATTCCAGTTCCCGACTTTTTCTATTACCTTATGGTGTTCTTCAAGGTTTATTTCACCTTTAAAAATTTGTGTGAAGTAAGAATTTTGTTGACTTTGAAAACTTAAGGCTAAGGTGATTTCCTTTGAAGAATAGGAATCTTTGTATTCACCGCTTTTTGACCAGTAATTAAAACTAGCTTTCTTAAGTTTATACTTTTCTGGATTGTTAATTATCGATAGTTGTAAATCGTTTGTTACTTCATTTGAAAACATTTTTCGACTGCTTTTATTGGCCTCTCCATTAACCATATTATCTAAAGAAGCTTTTATATGCATATTGTCCTCAGTTTCATTTTCTTCCACTGCAGAGTAATTGGATTGGGAGTTACTATTAAAGTTTAAAGTTTTAAATAACGGAAAACATAGAATGGTAAACAAAACTACTGCAGAAGCCAAAACGGTGTAATAAACTCCATGAAACTTTTTTGTTGAGCTTTTATTTGCAGTTTTTTTACGAATTTGCTGACTTTCTTCGCGAGAAAAGTGTACATGTTTATTCAAGTATCCCTGTACCTCTTCTTTCACATGTTTATCGAACTTGTCCACTAGCATTACTCCTTTCCAATTTATTTTGAAGAATTTTCTTTCCACGAAGTAATCTTGATTTAATCGTATTAATATTTACATTGAGGATTTCACTTATTTCGATCATAGTTAATTGCTGATAATAATAAAGGATGAGTACTTCTTTATATTTGGTTGGTAGTTTGGCTATTTGTTCTATCATACTTCTTGAAGTCTGTTCATTAATAAATTGTTCTTCTGCAGATGGTGCTGTAGAAACGGATGAAATAATCGGTTTATAAATCAGGTTTTTTAAACTCCAACGTTTCTTATAATCTTTACATTTATTGATAGTAATACGAATTAACCAAGTCTTATAGCTACATTCATGTCGGAAGCTAGATAACTTTTGATAACAGGATATATAGACTTCTTGAATAATATCCTCACATTCGGACATATCATTTACATATAAAAAAGCAATTCTTTTTAAATCGGTTGCATAGTCTACCATCAGTTGATTTAGTATTACATCTGATGAAACTTCTGAATTATCTGCTTCAAGAACTCTCACTCATTGCCCCTCCTTTCATAAATTAGACGAGCCTCGATTTGATATTGACTCACAAAAGTTTTATTAATTCATTTTTTGATTACAAGCATTTATATTCACAAATTGATTAAGGAACTAATACTTCATAAGTGATAAACAAAAAAATATTTTATAAAAAGTTGTGAAATGACCAATGTTTAGTTCTTTTCTAAGTAGGAGGTGAAGCACATGTCTAACAAGGAAAAAACAGGTAAAGCAAAAGAACAATTAGTGACTGCACAATATATTTGCGGTAGTACTAGAGATTGTTGTAGTAATAACCATCTTTGCTCTAGAAAAGTAGCATATGATTCTAAAGGAAACATTATTTTAAACGTATGTTCATTATGTTATGAATCATAATCATTCGAGTAAATAAAGCCAAATAATAAATTTTGAAATGGGGCTGTTCCGAAAAGGTCGTGAATAACGACTTTTTTGGGATAGCTTTTTCTATTTTATCGAATTGCTGATTTCGGTTAGGGCGGTCCTGTATTACTTAAAGGCTTATTAGATATTTCTTTATTAATCGGTACTTATTGATTTTATTTTAAATTTATTTTTTACTCAGGTTGTTGTTTTTTGAATTTTCCGTTCTTTATAAATAAAGAGTTCTTTTTTAAGAAATACATAACCAACTAAAAAGAAGAATGGAGGTTTTAATATGAAGGGAAAAATAGAATTACTACCAGTTACAATTAACACAAATAGTCGAAATAAAGGACCAAATAAAACTGATAATATTCAAAAAATAGGTGCTCATGTTAAATGGGAAAAAGGAATATTTGGCAATGGTATAACAATAGCAATTATCGATTCTGGAATTGATATCCATCACAAAAAATTACAAAGTAGTATTAAGACTGGCTATAATTTTTCTGATGATGATGAAGGAAATATATCTATTTACCAAGATTATAATGGACATGGTACACATATTGCCGGAATTATTTCTAAAATTGCTCCGAAAGCGAAGCTATTAATTTTAAAAGTACTAAATAAGTACGGTTCTGGTACTGTACAGGCTCTTATTGACTCGATCAATTATGCTATCGATTGGAGAGGAACAAAAAATGAACGTGTTAGAGTCATATCTCTTTCATTAGGAATGAAAAATCCAGACGATGAACTGCATAAAGTAATTAAACGTGCAATAAAAAATAATATTTCCGTTGTAGTTTCAGTAGGTAATGAAGGGGATGGAGATATAAATACAGAAGAAATTAGTTATCCAGCTGGATATCAAGAGGTAATAGGGGTAGGGGCAATTAATAATAGTAGTGATATTGCAAATTTTTCAAATACAAATAAAGAAGTAGATATTTACGCTCCTGGTGTAGATATTTATTCCACTTTTTTAAACAATGAATATGCAACGCTTTCAGGTACATCAATGGCAGCGCCACATGTTACAGGTGCTCTAGCCCTTCTTATAGAAGAATATGAAAAGACATCATCTCGTCAACTTACTGAACAACAAGTTTTTGAACTACTCATGCAAAATACGAAAAGAAAGGAGGTACACAACATTACAATTTCAGAGCTTCTATTAAAAAATGAAAATATTGGAAGTGTAAATGACAGACAATTGTTACTTCAATGTTTTTGTGAAGCGAGAAAAACTCAAGCATTTTACACTAAATGTTTAAGTAATAGTTCAAGTAAGGAAAGTTATGAATTACTCATTGAACTTGTTCAAAATTCTACAAATACAGCAAATAGAATAAAAGAATTTTGCGAATATAGTATAAATGAATGAATAAGTTCTATTTTAAGAATATATTCCATAAATTTTATTAACTCAAATTTTTTAAGCATTAATTCTATACAGAGTTTAACTTATATTCTAAGAGAGGTGATTATGATTATGTTGGAAGACTTATCCGTTTGCTGTACTGCAAAATATAATGAGTATAAAGAGAAAAACAAAGACTTTTTCAATAATAAAGTTATTCTATCATTCCTAAAATCTCCTCAAAACGAAAAATTGTTGATGAAGTATATTTGTGAACCTAATAGAAAGAATAAAAAAATAATTGACGAAACGTTCCGGCGATTTTATTTCAATATCCGATTTGTATCATTTGTATCATCAACATTGCACTTCAATGCTATTAATTATGATAAAAAAGTTAACAAGTATACAAGAGCTAATATGTTGACAATTGATAGTTCAGAAGGGTACGATCAAAAATTTTCGTTTAAAGATTTAATTGAAGATACTTCCGCATTAGAAGTTTTAGAAAATAGCATTTATAAAGAGATAAAAGACTATATTACTGAACCTCAATTATATTATGCAGTAACGAAATTAACTAATAAACAAAGACAAATTATCGACCTGTGCTATGTATATGGACTAAACGACACAGAAATTAGCCAATTACTAAATAAAACACAACAAAGTATTTCAAAAACTCATAAAAAGGCATTGGAAAAATTGAAATCGAATCTAACTATGGGGGGAAGTGTTACCTTTGATAGTAGAAATGCCTAATTGGATAATGATTCTTGGCAATTTTGGATTCCCTATAGCAATAACTATTTATTTGTTTCTCCGTTTTGAAAAGAAATTTGATAAATTGGAAATAGTTATTAATAAGTTAGCGGATGTAATTAAAGATTATATAAAATAGGAGGAAACTTTTTATGGAGAATTTGTTTACATTAGTAAAAGAATCTCGGGTAAATGAGTATGCTTTAGCAACATTAATTGAGCAATTCGAACCGAAAATTAAAAAGGTTTCTACTTTCACATCTGTCAGCAATAGAGAGGACTTAGAACAAGAGCTTAAACAAAAATTAATACTATGCATTCGAAATTATGAAATGAATTCGGTTCCAGGTTTTTTTGAATATAAAAATAATAGTGAGGTAAATGGATGAATTTGAATATATATAACGGACAGTTTAATAAAAAAGCGACTAGACAGTTTAAGTTGCGATAAGATGGTTCCTGAATGCCACTGGAGCCATCTTTTTTAGATTGATTTGCTGAAGTGATGTATTGGGATAATGATTACAACTGTAATTTTATGTTGTGATTTGAATTACATAGTATCGACTCCGTTCGTTATCAGCTGAAATTTTAATAACACCAATAATGTTACGTAATCACGTGCAACTGGTTATTCCTTTGCCATTAACCAAATAGCCATTTATTTAGTTTTCTTTTTCTTTTTTAATCCATCAATCGATGTATCCTCTTCAATAACCTTTTAAGCAATTTCAACATCTTGTGATTTTTAAAGCAAGGTAGGCTTGCTCCATTTAATCTGTTGCAAGCTCTACCATTTACGATATTTTTTTGCTTAAGATCTCGTATATTATTATTAAAGCTTTCACGAATCAATCTTATGCATCGCTTATCCAAAACGCCCTGTTACATAATCTTCTGTACGGGGATCTCTTGGAGTAGAGAATATGACATTTGTATTGTCATATTCAACTACTTCTCCATTTAGGAAGAAGGCTGTTTTATCTGAAATACGTGCTGCTTGTTGCATATTATGTGTAACGATAACAATCGTATAATCTTTTTTCATCTGTGTAATCAGTTCTTCTACCTTTAGTGTAGAAATTGGGTCAAGTGCAGATGTTGGTTCATCCATTAAAATAACATCAGGCTTCATTGCTATAGCGCGTGCGATACAAACACGCTGCTGCTGACCACCAGAAAGACCAAGTGCAGATGTTTTCAAGCGATCCTTAACCTCATCCCAAATCGCGGCACCACGTAAACTTTCCTCTACAATTTCGTTTAATACCTTTTTGTTTTTAATACCTTGCATGCGCGGACCATAAGCGACATTATCATAAATACTCATAGGGAATAGATTCGGCTTTTGGAACACCATACCGACCTTTGTACGTAATTTAATAACATCTTGACTCTCGTAAATATCCTCATTATCAATAATGATATTCCCTATAATTTTCACACCGTCAATTAAATCATTCATGCGGTTAAGCGTACGTAAAAAAGTCGATTTTCCACAACCAGAAGGGCCGATTAATGCAGTTACTTCATTCTCTTTAATATCTAATGTAACACCATATAAAGCTTGTTTTTCTCCATAAAATAAATTCAAATCATTAACGATAATTTTTGATTGCTGCTTTGTAGGGGTATCATTAATCGAAAAAGTATCCAGATTATTTGTGTCGGCTAAAATGACCATATTAGATAACTCCTTTAATGTTAATAGTCTGCTTTATTAAACTTCTTAGAAATAAATGTAGCGGATAAGTTAAGGATTAATATAATCACAATTAAAACAATCCCTATAGCTGCTGCTAACCCAATATCACCGGATTCCTGTGTCACAAGGTAGGAATGGACAGTTAATGTACGTGCCGATGAAAAAATACTTTCAGGCATTGCAGCAACTGTACCAGCGGTTAAAAAGATGGCAGCTGATTCACCAACAATACGTCCTATTGATAAAATGATTCCTGATAAAATTCCGGGCATTGCACTTGGTAATATGACTTTATAAAGCATTTGTAATTTTGTTGTGCCGAGTGCTAAAGAGCCTTCACGGTATGAGGCAGGAACAGTTTTTAAAGCCTCTTCTGTTGTTCGAATAATTACTGGTAATACGATAATTGTTAGCGTTAGTGACGCGGCAATTATTGACATACCTAGTTTTAATGTTGCGACAAAGAATACAGCACCAAATAATCCGTAAATAATCGATGGAATACCAGTTAAACTTTCCGTAGCATAGCGAATTATTTTAACTAAGCGGCCTTGCTTTGCATACTCTTGTAAATACACGGCAGCTAGAATACCAATTGGTGTAGCAATAGCTAAAGAAATAACAATTGTATAAATAGTCGTAACAAGCATTGGCCAAATACCGCCACCACCAGCAGGAGAGTAATCACCAAAGATAAACTCAAAATTGATATACTGATAGCCTTTGTAGAAAATAAAACCGACAATTACAAACAAGATGGCAACTGAAACAAATGCCGAGGCCCAAAGTAGCCCATGTAATAGGTTGTCTTTCCATTGGCGCATATTAGTTGTCTCCTTTTGCTGTAATTTTTGCTAGTACAAAATTTAAAAGTAAAATAAATGAGAATAACACAATCCCTGTTGCAAATAACATTTCCTGATGTGTTCCAAATGCATAACCCATTTCGAGAGCGATATTTGTCGTTAATGGGCGAACACTATCCGTTAAGCTTGTTGGGATAATTAAACTATTCCCTGCTACTAAAATAACGGCCATTGTTTCACCGATTGCTCGACCTAATCCTAATACGATGGCAGCCATAATGCCTGATTTTGCTGCAGGTACAACTACTTTGAAAATTGTACTAATCTCTGAAACACCAAGTGCTAGAGAGCCTTCGCGATATGTATTAGGAACTGCGCGAATTGCTGTTTCAGCTACTGTTACAATTGTCGGTAGCATCATAATTGCAAGCACGAGTATAACTGCTAATAAGCTTTGTCCTCTTGCCAGACCTAAGTTGTTTTGTAAAAATGGAACGATAATCGCTAATCCGAATACACCATATAATACAGACGGAATACCTGCTAATAGCTGAATTGCAGGTGAAATAAATTTTGCTAATTTTTTTGGTGCAATTTCAGCTAAGAAGATCGCAGTAAATAATCCAATTGGAACACCAATGATAAGAGCGCCTATTGTGGCCAATAGTGAAGCGACAATCATTGGGAAGATACCGAATTTATCTTCACTTGGCACCCAATCGGTACCGAAAATAAAGTCAATAAAGCTATAGCCATCCATAATAAATGGATAAGAGCCTTTATAAAATACAAATACAATAATTAACAATAAGCTTAAAACTGATAGAAGTGCACAAGCTAAAAAAACTTTAGCAGAAAGGCTTTCTAAAAAATATTTCCGTTTGTTTGCTTTGGCAATTTCCACTGTTTGTTGTTCGAAATGAGGGGTTGTCACGCAATTTTCCTCCTATGTTGTTTATTGTTCTAATATAGGAATAGCACCTGCGGATGAAACAATTTTTTGCCCTTCTTTTGTTAAAATAAAATCTATAAATTGTTGTCCGCTTTCAGATAGATTTCCTTCTTTATAAACGAATAAAAACGGGCGAGAAAGGCTGTATTTTTGTGCTAATACGTTTTCAGTTGTTGCTTCAACACCATTGATGCTAAGCGGTGAAATTGATTCATCAATATATTCAAAGGAAATAAATCCTATAGCGTGTTTATTTGTTGCAACTGTTGTTTTAATATTTCCGTTTCCACTAGCAATAATGGCATTGTCGATTAATTCTCCTGAAGAGTAACCAACGATTTCCTGGAATGCCTCACGTGAACCGGAGCCATCCTCGCGTGAAACAACAACGATTTCTAGATCCTCACCACCAAGTTCTTTCCAATTGGTAATTTCTCCAGTGAAAATTTGTTTTACTTGCTCCATCGTTAAATTTTTCACTTTATTAGATGGATGTGTCACAACGACAATTCCATCGTACGCAATAACTACTTCTTGTAATTCACTTGCTTCTTCGTCTTTCAAATCACGAGAGCTCATTCCAATCTCAGAAACGCCGTTGATTGCATTTGTAATCCCAGCGGAAGAACCGATTTGATTTACTTCGATATTGGCTGATGCATTTTCTTCATATTTCATTGCTAATTTTTCAGCTAGCGGTCCAACAGATGTTGAGCCTGAAATGCTAATAGTTGAATTGCTACCTTTAGCTGAATCATTTTCGCCTAGATCACCACATGCTGAGATAATCATTACCATTGGAAGTAGTAGCGTTAGCGCAATTTTTTTGAAAAACATTCTGTATCCTCCGATTAAAGTAGGTTTGTTATTATCGGCTTCAAATAATAACGTGTATATTTTAAAATCCTAATAACAGAATGTAAAGCTTTTGTAAAGAAAAATATTTGGAAGTATATGGGGTGTGAATATTGGTGGAAAACACCATTTATAATATTTATTTTTGTAAAATATTTAGTAGTTATAGTTTAAAATGGAATGGATTATCTTGTAAGTTTCAATGAAAAAATCGCGGGGGAATTACAGATTCATACAGGAACATTTTGTAAATCAAATCGTTTTCTTCTTAAAGGGGAGAAGGAGCTGTTTGAATGGAAAAGTTACTTACTGTTTTGTTAACTACATTATTATTAGTTGGTTGTACAGAAAAAGCGAGTACTGCCGAAGAACACGGTAAGGGAATCTCGGTAGAAATGGCAGCATCTCAAAAAATTAAACATCTAAGCTTAGTTAAATATGTGGATGGGATAGTGGTAACTAGTGACAATGTAATCAATGCAGATAATAGTCCTTTTAAAAAAGGAGAGATCATTTGGTTTGATACATCACTAGGCTCAGATAATTCACTTGTTAAAATAGCAATTTCTTATAGCCAGAATATTGATGCAACAGAAGAAACAACTACTGAAAAAATTGATATTTCAAATGCGACTAAATGGGTTAATGTACGATTAAATCAAGACATGGAAATTGAGATTGTTGATCTAGAGTAGGAAGAGAAAGGGATATCCCTGATTGGAGAAAGATATTGTTTTTTAATTTAAAAAAGTGATTATTATTTTGAAAGTAGGAATATCGATGAAAATTACTGCTTTACTAGAAAACTCGAAGTCCGAGAAAAATTTGACCGCCAAACATGGCTTATCACTATATATTGAAACCGAAGAAATGAATATACTTTTCGATTTGGGACCAGATCAATCATATATAAAGAATGCACAAGCACTAGGGATTGATTTAGATAATGCAAACGCAGTAATTATTTCGCATGGGCATTCCGATCATATTGGCGGCTTAAGTTATTTGAATGAAGTGAATAAGCATGCAAATATCTTTTTATCACCAAATTCCTTAGAACCACATTGGTTAAAAATTGGTCCTTATTTTCATCAAGTTGGCGCGGATAAAACTATACATATGGAATATAGTAATCGTATGAATTTTGTAGATGAGGATATTGAAATAGGGAAGGGCGTACATATTATTCACCTGCAGCCGACGAACGAGTTTACGAATAATCTTTATAAAGGAATCAAGAAAGAATTAGATAATTTTGATCATGAAATTATGTTAGTTATTGAAAGGGCAAATGGTTTAGTCGTATTTAGCGGATGTAGTCATCATGGAATTGTTAACATGACAGAAACTGTATTAAATAAGTTCCCGAATAAAAAAATCGATAGAATAATTGGTGGGTTTCATTTAATTGGCTTACCGATAATCAACACTTTAGGTAAATCTAAAGAAGAAGTAATTTTAATTGGTCAAACACTAAATAGCATGCCGATTCATCGTATTTATTCATGTCATTGTACTGGTCCAAAGGGGTTTAAAATTCTTAAAACTATTTTAAATGAGAAATTGCATACATTTGAAACAGGGCAAGTTCTTGAAATTAAGTAAATGATAAAATTATACAAAGTAGAGCTGATAATGTAATCCATTGGTTATAATAAGGTGAAAATAGCATTTGTGAGGTGTCAAACAAATGATTGTTTCTACCTGTAGGAGTATATGCAAAATAGTAATCATTCCGTCGAAGCGGGCCATGAAAAAGTAACTGTGGCACGTAATAATTTCATGCAAATTAACAATGCAATCAATGACGTACAAAGTCAGGCTCAATCAGTAACTGCTGCTATACGTGCTATTCATCTAGACATTGAAAAGCTCATAAAAGAAAACGATATTATTAGCGAATTCTCGATTACATCAAGTACGAATGTACAAAGCGTTGCAGCTTCATCACAGGAGCAAACTGCTGCAATGGAGGAAGTAGCTGCAGCCTCTACCCTTTTAGCAAAAATGGCAATTGACTTGCAGGTGTCTATACAGACGTTTAAATATTAATAGAAGATGAGGTTGGGACAAAACCCTCTTCTGAAATGGAAAAGCCAGTGAAATTTTACGACGATAAAATTTCACTGGCTTTGATTGTTTTCATCATGAAATAAGTACCGCTTTTGAAAATAAAAGTATCCCACTTTCTAAGAAAAAGTATAAATCTTTCGGAAGTGGGATTTTTCAGTGTATTTATGCAGAAGGTTTTTAATAATTAGAACAATTTGCATTTTAATTCGTTGTATAATTAAGGAAATAAATTAAATGAAAAGGAGAAGATGATGCAAAAATATTTATTATTAGTATGCTTATCGATATTTTTAGCCAGTTGCTCAGCTGCAAATTCAAGTACCGCTTGTCCACCAAATGCAGAAATAGATTGGATCGATGTATTAAAGATTAACAATATGAAATATGAACACGATTATGTGGAAGAGAATGATTTTCCATTAGATAAACAGATAGAAAAAGGAAAAGAGCTAGGTAAAGTGACATATCGCATGGCAGATAGTGCTTGTAGTAATCATAAAATGGAAAATGGTCACGCTACTTTTTTAACAGAAGGTTCACCTATCTATGAAATTGTGAATTATCCTACCTCACTTGTCGTTATGGCAGATAATAAGGTATACGTAGTTTCTGAAAACGAAAATGCACAAACGGCAAAAGAGTTGTACCCTTTAAATGGTTATGTGAAAAATATTCATCTTGCAAGCTTAGAAGATGGTAGTATTGTGCACACGTTTTCTCAACACTCAAAAGAGCAATATGTCGCTGCATGGAGTGAATTACAGCTTGAGGATCACGAAAAGCTTTATAAAAAGGGGCTGTTTGAAGGCACTCGTGTATTTCTAGAAATCGAGTTAAATAACGGCATCATGTTTAGACAGTTATATTGGGCGGATTCTAATGTGTTTCATTCTGGTGTGGTAGGTAATGTAAAAATACAGAACATTATTACCGAGGAGTTAAAACAAGCGGATTACTGAATGAATGTAGTCAATTTTTTTCGTGCTTGTACCCTTAATCTTTTCCTAAAGGAGACCTACTATGGATACTTTACAAAAAGTAATTGAACGATTTAGATTAAATGTTTTATCGATAGAGGATGTGCCAGAATCATATAGTTCAACTGTTTATAAACTTCAATTAGTAAACAAGCAAAATGTTTATATTAAAATTCCATATACAAAACAGAAACTAAAAAGAGAATATCATGTACTAACAAAAGTCCATGGCATAATTGATGTACCAAAAGTATTGGACTATTGGGAAGGGAATGAATCGATTACAGGCGCATTCCTTTTAGAGGCTATTTCAGGTGCCCCATGTTTAGGCGAGATAAATGAGGACTTAGCATATAATATCGGCGTTAGTCATGCAAAAATGCATTCTGTTCCAGTATCCATATTCGATGGTGAAGACCATATTGAAAAACTTGAGCCTAGTGAATGGAGAGCTTTCGTATTAATAAAATTGAACTATTTCAAGCAGTATGCGAAGAAAAGCTTGTCCGAAGAATTGTTTGAAACTTCTGTTAATTATATCGAAAACACGCTTCAGTTATTACCTAGCCCAGATGGACCTGCTCTTATCCATATGGATTTTAGACCCGGCAATATACTAGTACAGCAAAATCGAGTGACGGGTATTATCGATTTTGAAAGTACGAGAATTGGATCAACTGAAATTGATTTTACAAAGATTAATCGCGATATTTGGACAAAGTATCCAGGTACAAAAGAGGCATATATAAATGGTTACAATACAATTCGCCCAATAATTGATTTACAGCAAATCTTGCCATTTTATGCTTTCTATGATGCATTTTGCTCGATAGGTTGGGGTGAAGTGAGAGGCGCAGAAAAGCATCAAAGTTTTATTGACGAAAATCTAGCATTGTTAAAAACGATGGTATAATTTTGCCATTTAGATGTGTCTATTACCATTAATAGTTGAGAGGGACTTCTATGTAATTCATAAAACCAATTTTCCCAAAACATTTAAGCAGCGCTAAAAATATTGATTAGGCGGATTAATTTATTAGATAGATTAGTGGAAACGAAATTCGTATGGAGAGTGATTTAAGTGGCAATCAGTAATTTGGTACAAAAAGCTCTAGTTAAAATATTTAAAATGGGAATAAGAAATTCAGCTAAAGCTTTGATAGTTAAAGATGGGAAATTATTAGCCGTAAAAATGCATGAAAATGGTGGAACTTATTATATTCTACCGGGTGGTGGTCAAAAACATGGTGAAAATCTTCACCAAGCTTTAGAAAGGGAGTGCAAAGAAGAGTTAGGTGCGGAAATTGAAATTGGAGAGTTAATATTTGTTCGAGAATACATTGGGAAAAATCATGAATTAGCTGCTTATCATTCTCATGCACATCAAACTGAGTTTATGTTTTTGTGTAATGTTAACCAAGACACATTTATTAATGGGAAAAGTCCTGACAAGGGTCAAGTAGGTACAGAATGGTTACCGATTAAAGACTTGTTAGAATATAAAATATTTCCCCGAGCGTTAAGATCTCATTTGATTTCTTATTTTGACAGTGGAAAAGCTTCAATTTATGTAGGTGACATTAATTAAATTTGATTATTTAAGTAGTATAAGGAGATTAAAATAATCAATATTTTTTATATCCAGTATTATCAAGCTTTTTTACTAGGAATAATCAAATGATAATTTAAAAGCATAACAAAGGTCGTTACATAACCGCTATCTAACCGCGTATAAAGACAATTGGATTGCGCGTTGCAATATTAATTTTAGAATAAATGTGCTTTTTACATGCGCGTATATTTATCGAGTGGTGATTCGAAAGTCCTGATTCGCCCATGGGAGCGTGAGATTCGCCCGTGGCACCCCGGAATTCGCCCGTGGCACCCCGATTTTCGCCCATGGCACCCCGGAATTCGCGGTGGCACCAGTAAATTCGCCCATTGGATATTTTATAAGGGAAATGTATTACAATTTATAAGTTTAGGAGTTTTATAGATGAATGTAAAAGAAAAAAATAAAGAGATAGAGCAAAATCATCGCGATGGCTGTTTAATAGAAATAATTCAATTTGTAGTCTCTGAAATTATTTGGGGAATTTTAATGTTTATTCCACGAATGATTGTACGTCTATTCAAAAATTTATTGTAACTGTAGCAAAGCTGTTTAATTCTACTTTTTACTTCATACCAAACTTCCAAACGTTTTATTACGTGAAAATTTGGGCACTCTAACTAGGACTAAAATGAAAAGGAGTTAATTAAATGGCACATCAGTTAAATACAAAATTAAATAAATTAGTTTCTACTTACTCTGTACTTTACACAAAATTACATTGCTTTCATTGGTATGTGAGTGGTCCGTCTTTTTTCACGTTGCATGAAAAATTTGAAGAACTGTATAATGAAACAACATTAAATTTAGATGAAATGGCAGAACGTATTTTATCAAAAAATGGGAAACCGGTAGCAACGCTTCAAGAACATTTAAAACTTTCGCTTATCGAAGAAGCAACAGGAAAAGAATCCTCGGATGAAATGGTTGCGGCAACAGTTTCTGATTTTAAAATTATTATGAACGCTTTAAAAGAAACGATGAATATTGCTGCAGAAGAAGGCGATGATCGCACAGAAGATATGCTAAATGCAATGTTCCAAAGTTTAGAAAAGCATACTTGGATGTTGAATGCATTCCTTGGCGATAGTTCAAACGCGAAGTAAAGTGGTTTTTACTGACTAAAATTTCCGAAAAATAAAATTTGACTTGTAAAATTCTGTTTGTTATGATGAGTGTCAATAAAAGCATACAAATTCGTTGATGAGAAAAAGTAGTGATGCAAATTGTTCCACAGAGAGCCGACATTTTGGTGAAAGTCGGTGTGCAAATGTTTCATGAAAATCCTCTCTGAGAAGATTAGCAGAAAGTTAGTAAGCTAATTCGGGTGTCTACCGTTAAAAAGAACACGTATGATTGTACGTTGCTAAGTGCTATTGAGCGGTTTTCAATAGAATTAGGGTGGTATTCGCGGTTAACCCCGTCCCTTACTTGGGACGGGGTTTTTTGTATGCCTTTTATACAAAATGTATAGGAGGAATTCACATGCAAGACGGCAAGAAAAAAGAAACAGTAGTTGAAAGAGAAGCGAGAATACGTCATTGGTGGGAGGAGCAGCAAACGTTCAAGGCTTCAGTTGAGAATCGAAATGGAAGTGTACCCTTTGTTTTTTACGAAGGACCGCCTACAGCAAATGGTTTACCACATGTCGGGCACGCACTTGGGCGAACAATTAAAGATGTTGTTGCTCGCTATAAAACGATGCAAGGATTTCAAGTCGAACGAAAAGCTGGCTGGGATACACATGGACTTCCTGTAGAGCTTGGTGTGGAAAAGCAATTAGGCATTTCAGGCAAGCAAGAAATTGAAAACTACGGCGTAGAGCAATTTGTTAAAAAGTGTAAGAAAAGTGTATTTACGTATGAGAAAATATGGCGATCTTTTACGGAAAAACTTGGCTATTGGGTAGATATGGATGACCCTTATTTAACGTTAAATAATGATTATATAGAATCCGTCTGGCATATTTTAAGTCACGTTCACAAGGGAAATCTGTTATACAAAGGACATCGTGTGTCTCCCTATTGTCCGAGTTGTCAAACGTCGCTAAGCTCACATGAAGTGGCACAAGGCTATAAAGATGTGAAAGATTTATCAGTGACAGCCATGTTTAAAAGGAAAGATCATGATAATGAATATTTTCTCGGTTGGACGACAACCCCTTGGACATTACCAGCAAATGTAGCTTTAGCAGTAAATCCTACTTTAACTTATGTAAGGGTAAAGCACCAAGAAAAAATATACATTGTCGCAAAATCATTAGTAGAAAAAATATTTGGTATGCCAGTTGAAATACTAAGTGAGCATCTAGGCAAGGAACTGAAAGGGATTGCCTATGATCCACCATTTTCGTATACGCAGGTCGATAAAGGGCATGTCATTGTAGTAGCAGATTACGTGACAGAGCATAGTGGAACAGGCATTGTGCATATTGCACCTGCTTACGGTGAAGAGGATTATAAAACCGTTCAGCAAAACGGTTTATCTTTTGTAAATGTAGTTGATTTAAAAGGGTGTTATACAGATGAAGTGCCAGAGCTTGTAGGTAAATTTGTGAAAGATTGCGATGTCGATATTATCAAAATGCTTGCGACAAAAGGTTTGTTATTTGCGAAAGAAAAATATGAACATAGCTACCCGCATTGTTGGCGATGTGATTCACCGTTATTGTATTACGCGACAGATAGCTGGTTTATTAAAATGTCTGCTTTAAAAGAACAAATGCTACAAAACAATGAGCAAGTAATATGGTATCCAGATCACCTCAAACATGGCCGATTTGGGAATTTCCTGGAAAATATCGTTGACTGGAATATTAGCCGAAATCGTTACTGGGGTACTCCACTAAATATTTGGATTTGCGCGGGCTGCGGGCATGAGGAAGCGCCAAATAGTATCGAAGCTTTAAAAACATTAGCAAAAGTTGCATTCAATAAAGATCTCGAACTACACAAGCCGTATATTGATGAAGTAGTGTGCACTTGTCCCAAATGTGCAGGTGCTATGAAACGTACGCCAGAAGTGATTGATGTTTGGTTTGATAGTGGCTCCATGCCATTTGCACAGCATCATTATCCTTTTGGCGACAGTAAAAAATTTAATAATCAATTCCCTGCCGACGTTGTTATCGAAGGGATCGATCAAACGCGCGGCTATTTTTATAGCTTATTAGCAGTATCTACGCTCTTTAAGGGTAAACCACCTTATAAAAACGTCTTATCTTTAGGGCATGTGTTAGATGAACATGGTCAAAAAATGTCGAAAAGTAAGGGGAATGCTCTAGACCCTGTAGAGTTAATAGAGCAATATGGTTCGGATGCATTGAGATGGGCATTTTTAGTTGATAGTTCACTGTGGAATCCGAAACGCTTTTCAAAAAAAATAGTGATGGACGCGAAATCAAAGTTAGTGGATACATTAGATAATACTTTGACATTTTATAAGCTGTACGCACAAATTGATGGGTTCCGATACGACTCTAACAGTACAGGGAAACGTTCAAAGCTAGATGAATGGATTCTATCTCGTTTACACTATACGATTCAGGTCGTAACAGAAAATATGAATAATTATCAGTTTACACAAGCAACACGAGAAATCGGCAAACTTGTTGAGGCACTTAGTAACTGGTATATTCGCCGTTCCAGAGCGAGATTTTGGGCGAGTGGTATGTCAGAAGATAAACGGGCGGCATTCAGTACACTTCATGAGCTATTAACGAATATTAGTAAATTGCTTGCACCATTTACACCGTTTATTGCAGAAGATATATATGTTCATTTATATGGTAAAAGTGTTCATTTACAAAACTATCCAACAGCAGATAGTACAAAGATGAATCGACAGCTAGAACAAGAGATGGACATTGTGTTAACGGCTGTAGAATTAGGTCGAAGCATTCGCAATACCCAAGCAATAAAAGTGAAGCAGCCATTAGCGAAAATGCTTGTTTCTATACAAGGCGATTTCAATGCATATAAACAATATAACGATATCATTCAAGATGAGTTAAATGTAAAAGAACTACTGTGGGTGAAAGATTTCTCCGAGTATGAAACGATTCACTACAAACTAAACTTTAAAACTGCTGGTGTGGCTTATGGCAAAAAAGTAAACCAAGTAAATGAATATGTTAAAAACTTTACTGAAGTAGAAAAATTTACGTTACAACAAAATGGTGCTTTGACGATAACAATCGATGGGCAAGTTGTTTCATTACTAGCACAACATTTGCTGAAAGAATCCACTGTAAGAGAAAACTATGTGCTAGCGGAGGATGCGAGTTGTAGAGTATTACTCGATACCAAGCTTACAGAAAACCTATTGCAAGAAGGGCAAATTAGAGAATGTATAAGGACAATTCAAGATGCACGTAAGAAATGGGATTTGCCTGTGGAACAATATATTTCAATTTCAATTGTCGGCAGTAAAAAAGTGCAACAAGTAGTACAGCAATATAAATCACTATTAAGAGAAAATGTCTTATTAAGTAACGTTTCCTTTGAAGATATGTCTATGTACTCAACATATATAGAGATGGATCTGTTTAATGAAAAAGTGTTGATTTATGTAGATCTATCATGATAAGGGGGGCTTGCATGTTTACATTTTTAGTGGATAATGAAATCTCAATTGAGCTACTCCAGCAACAGCATCGAGCAGAGCTATACGAATTAATTGATATTAACCGTGAGCATTTACGACAATGGTTACTATGGGTAGACAAAAGGAAATGTGCAGATGATTTACAACCCATAATAAAAATGTGGTTAGAAAAATACGCTGAAAATAATGGTTTTGATGCTGGCATTCGCCACAATGGTAACTTAGTCGGTATGATTGGACTACACTACATTGATTGGAAAAATAAATCGACAAGCATCGGTTATTTCCTTGCAGAAAATGCTCAAGGAAAAGGGATTATTACAAAATCTATATCTAACTTAATGGAGTATTTATTTGAACGATTGGATTTAAACAGAATTGAAATACAATGTGCAATGAATAATGTAAAAAGTAAAGCCATTCCGGTGCGACTTGGATTTATTAATGAAGGGGTAATTAGAGAAGGGCAATGGCTATATGACCATTATGAAGATATCGTGACATATAGTTTGTTAAAAAAGGATTGGGAAGATAAAAGGATAGTAAAAAAATTATCAATATAGCTGTAGCGTTAAAAAAATTAGTTATAAAGTTTGATTAAAATTGTCTCACCCCTGTAGATTTAGAGGTGAGATGATTTTTGTTGGATATTTATGTTATATTACTATAAAGAGTGTGAAGAAATATACTTAAACAAACTATCGCAGGTTTTGTTTTTAAAGCGATAAACATCGATAGTATTCTTTCACTAGCTCCATAAAATTTTTAGCAGGTTTAGAGACGAAATGATCTTCAAGCCAAATTACTCCTAAAGAAGAGGTCATGTCAACATTGGTTATTGGTGTTGAGTAAAGACCCTTGGCCCCATAAACATTAACTACAGACTTGGGAACGATCGTAGCACCTATCCCACCTTTAACCATCTCCATTAAAACATTCATATCAGAACACTCCATCACGCTTTTTAGTTGAATCTGTTGGCTCGAAAATGCATTGAGAATCGTATTATAGATGCCTAATCCCTCAAAACTTGGAATAATAAACGGCATATGCGATAACTCTTTTAACGATATATTAGGTGTTTCCTTATTGCTCAAAAACACTAAGGGTTCATGAATGAGATGGTGATAGGTCAACCCACGATGTTCTAGTGGAAGACGTACGAATGCCATTTCAATTGCCCTTGATTTAACCAATTCTGCTAAATAAACGGAATCATTTTGAACGATTTTTAAGGAAACAAGGGGATAACTTTTATGGAATGATTTGATCATTTGTGAAAATCCCGATGCAGATAATGTATTAATTCCGACAGAAAGTACCCCTTTATTTCCTTCTTCTGTTTCCTGTATTTCATTTTTGATTTCTTCGATGCTGTACACGAGATTGAGAGCGCGATTATAGAGGACATTTCCCTTATCGGTTAATTCTATTCGCTTACCACTTCGCTCAATTAATTTGACGCCTAATTCATCCTCCAACTGTTTCAACTGAATGCTGAGAGGGGGCTGGGACATATGTAGACGATTAGCTGCAGCAGTTATATTCTTTTCCTCTGCTATGGCTATAAAATAACGCAATTGTTTAATGTCCATTGTTCTCTCCTTCTATATATAAAATATATGGTTTCTATATAAATTATATATTTTTCGTATGGTTAAGTCCATGCTATGATTACCTCCATGCTCAATTGTAGTAGAAAGGTGATGAGTATGGATCGTTTTTTTAAATTTAATCAATATAATACGACGATAGGAAAAGAAATAACTGCAGGTATTATTTCATATATAACTGTGGCATATATCATTATAGTTAATGCGACGATTTTAGCTATAGCAGGAATCCCGATAGAGGCAGGTATCATTGCAACTATTTTAACCAGTTTTTTTGGATGTTTAGTCATGGGAATTTGGAGCAATACCCCTCTTCTAATTATTCCTGGAATGGGTCTGAATGCTATGTTTACCTATACAATTGTTCAGTCTGGGGGCTTTTCCTGGCAGGAAGCGTTGGCAATGGTTTTTGTTTCTGGACTGATTTTTGTTGTTATTGCTTTTACCCCGTTAGCGAACGTGATTACTTCCGCAATTCCAAATTCCTTAAAAGAAGCCATTGCAATTGGAATTGGAATTTTGCTGATATTAATTGGTTTTGAAAATGCTGGCATTATTACAAGTGCTGATCACACGCTTCTTGCAATTGGAGATTTAAGTAGTCCAACAGTAGTTGTAACATTTATCGGTTTAATTATTACAATTTTATTATTTATAAAAAATGTACCAGGAAACCTATTATTAAGCATAATAATTACTTCATTTCTATCAATTTGGCTAGGAGGAGCTACTTTTGAGGCGGAGTCCTTTTCAATGCCTTCTTTTCACGAATATCTGGGGGTGTTTGGTCAAATATCGTGGGGACAAGCAGGAAATGTTATTTTTTGGTTAACATCCCTTTCTCTTGCGATGGTAATTGTGTTTGAAAATATTGGATTGATACATGGGCATAGCAAAATGCTAAACCGTACTGAAAGTAGCAAGAAATCTCTCCAGGCTACTGCTGTTTCAGTTCTTTCTTCTGGAATTTTTGGTACGAGCCCCACTGTAGCATCAGTGGAAGCAGCTGCAGGAATTACAGCCGGTGGAAGAACAGGCTTAACAAGCATTGTTACTGGTTTTATGTTTCTTATTTCTATCTTGTTTATTCCAGTTATTAAATTAGTACCGGCTAGTGCGGTTTCGCCAATTCTAATATTAATAGGGCTACTCATGTTGCAAAATATTGTTCATATTTCAATGGACGACTTAACTGAGAGCTTTCCAGCACTTTTAATTATTGTATTAATTCCATTAACTTATAGTATTGCAGATGGTATGGCGATCGGCTTTATTATATATACACTGATAAAGCTCTTAATGGGGAAAGGTAAGGAACTTCATCCAGCACTATATATCATTGCCATTCTGTTTATGAGTAATATTGTTATTCAGCACGTATTATAAGTGAAACTCAAAAAAAATATTCAACAATAGGCGCTTTTCTGAAATAAGGAAAGCGTCTTTCTTCATTTTAGTTTAAACATTCCATTGACAGAAAGGATAAATTTTAAAAATGTCGAATTTAATAAAATAATAATAGTTAATTTTTGGGAGGTATTTATGGGTTATATAGAGGATTTAAGAAAAGTTGTTGGGACTCAGCCGTTAATATTGGTAGGAGTAGCTGTAGCTGTTATTAATAAAGCTGGTGAAATTTTATTACAAAAACGTAGGGATGGACTTTGGGGCGTTCCAGGTGGTTTTCTCGAATTAGGTGAGTCAACTGAAGAAGCGGGAAGAAGAGAAGTACTCGAGGAAACTGGAATTGAAGTTGGTACGCTTGAATTAGTTGGCGTATTCTCAGGGAAACATCATTTTGTAAAATTACCAAATGGAGATGAATTTTATCCTGTTACGATTGCTTATGTTTCAAAAGATATTATAGGTGGGGTTTTAAAAGCGGACGGTGTAGAAACGACTGAAGCGAAGTTTTTTAAAGTAAGTGAATTACCAGATGGGCTTAATCCGCTTATAAAAAATTTAATAAAACAATACTTAGGTTCTTGAATGGAAACAATTAAAGGAGAGGTTGAAATGGAGAAAACAAATGCATTTGCGTATATTTCATTTGTGAGCAACTCTGATTTTGATGATGATTTTCCATTAGAAATTGTTACAGAACGACTAAGAGTTCTGCCTACAAAAACAATGAAAAAAGGTGAACGAACTCCTTATAAGGGACTTACACATTTTCGCTTCACAAGCTGGGTCTATGGAACTGATATTACGGATACGCTTGATGTAGATGACGTATTAATGCCTGTAATAGATATGCTAGAACCTAGAATACATGAAATTGATTTATTGAAGAAAGAATTGAACTTGAAGGCAATTATTCGCATTGTCATTCATATTCATAATGGATATACGCCAGGCTTTGTAATTGGAACAAGAGCAAGTAGGGTTGCAGCTGCTATTGATGCGGATTTCGATATAGATTTATATGCCTATCCATATGAAGAACTGGATGAGGATCTTTAATTAAACTCAAATGAGTAATACTTCATGTTGAAGGTGGTGATTCACATATGGCCTTATTCACTATCATTTTTTTCAGCGGAATTATTGGCTTTCTATTATTAATGTTAACTGGACCATTAATAGGTGGCATAATTATTAGTTCCATACTTATTGGCTGTATTATTAGAGGGCTCTATTTATTAACTAAAATCTATCAAGCTATTGTTCCTAGAGAAGATAGAGTTAATAATGCCTTGGACCATTATTTAGCCGAAAGAGAAAAAATAGAGCAAAGGACAAAAGCACGACGTAAACTAAATATAAATAAGAGGTAAATCTATGACATATCCAATAAGAGTTAGAGCAAGCGCTTTAATCATTCAAAATAATTGTGTATTACTAGTTGAATTTAATGACGAAAAGGGTCTTCATTACAATTTGCCAGGTGGAGGCGTTGAAGAAGGAGAAACGTTAATTGAGGCAGTTAAACGCGAGGCAAGGGAGGAAGCTTCTGTCGAAGTAAATGTAGGGAATGTAGCGTTTCTTTATGAATATGCCCCTCAAACCGTAAACTCAAAATATGGCACGGTACATTCGCTAACAACTATATTTGAATGTACATTAAAACATGCTGAAGAGGCGCGGTTGCCACTAATACCAGACGAAAACCAAACAGGCGTTAAGTGGATTCACCTTGATGATTTACATGAAATAATTTTATATCCAAATTTGTGTGAAAAAATACGCAATTATGTGGAAAATAAACAAAATATTGCATTAATAGAAGACCAGTATTTACAAGACTATGAAAAATAATGTTTACATAACATTTTACATTTAAAAAATATACGAACAGCGATTATTTCAATTATTTTATTGAGATAATCGCTTTTATTTTTCATAATTTATGCCAGACTTCGCTCTATTTATAAAAGCTTGGTACGGATTATTCCGAATTAAAAAACGGCATTTACAAAACAAAAACAAATGTGTTAACCTAAAAATGTATTCGGTTAACACAAGTTGGGGAGGGGGGATAACGATGCCACATTTTTGGGTAGTCGGCACAGATACAGATGTAGGCAAAACATGTGTGACAACTTTATTGATGCGTCAGTTACAAGCGCAAGGTATTCGTGTGACACCTTACAAGCCTGTTCAAACAGGTGAAGTGATTGAAAATGGGCACGCCTATTATTACGACACGACAATGTATGAAACGTATTCCTTGCAGCCGTTAGATCAATCAAACTTAAATCTTTATTCATTTAAAGAGCCTGCTTCGCCACATTTTGCAGCTCAACTGGAGGGACAACAAATTAACACGTCCCGCATTTTGCAACAAGTAGAACAACTGCAACAAGCATACGATATTGTCATTTGTGAAGGTGCTGGAGGTATTTTTGTACCTTTAGAAGCTGATGGGAAAGAAACGTTTCTTGATGTAATTACGCAAAGTCAGTTACCCGTTGTAGTCGTTACACGTACAAAGCTTGGCACAATTAATCACACGTTATTGACGTTAGAAGTATTACAGTCTAGAGGGATTGAAGTGCTAGGGATTGTTTTTAATGGTAATACAGGCAGCGCGATGGAACGGAATAATATTGAAACGATTTTACAGCATCGTGCATTACCGTATACAGTCATTCCACAGTTTGAAGATCTTTCAAAAGCAATGGATCATTCGATTACCCACACAACATTATTTGAAAGGCTGTATCAACATGACACAACAGTTATCTAATTGGCAAGAGAGAGATTTACGCCACGTATGGCACCCTTGCTCTCAAATGAAGGATTATGAAGAGTTCCCACCAATCGTCATTGAACGAGGGGAAGGTATGTGGCTTTATGATGAGCATGGCAATCGATATTTAGACGCAGTGTCCTCTTGGTGGGTGAATCTATTTGGTCATGCGAATACACGCATTAGCCAAGCTTTAAGCGAGCAAGCATTTAAGTTAGAGCATGCGATTTTTGCAAATTTTACACATGAACCAGCTATACGTGTAGCCGAAAAGTTAGTTGCTTTAACACCAGATGGCTTAAATAAAGTCTTTTTTGCGGATAATGGCTCCTCCGCTACTGAAGTCGCATTGAAAATGAGCTTTCAATATCATATGCAAAGTGGAAAAAAGACGAAAAAACGCTTTCTCGCTTTAACAGATGCGTATCATGGTGAAACATTAGGTGCACTTTCTGTCGGGGGAGTAGACTTATATAACGAGGTGTATCAGCCGCTCTTACTAGATACAGTGCGTGCGCAAGGACCGGATTGTTATCGCTGTCCATTTAATGACAAGCCGGAAAGCTGTCAGGCACAATGTATTCGCTTTGTGGAAGAGGAATTAACCGTACATCATGAGGAAATTACAGCTGTTATTATTGAACCACTTATTCAAGCTGCGGCAGGGATGAAAATGTATCCTCCAATTTATCTGAAGAGACTAAGAGACATATGTACAAAATATGACGTGCATTTAATTGCTGATGAAATTGCAGTTGGATTTGGACGCACCGGTACAATGTTTGCTTGTGAGCAGGCGAATATTTCACCAGATTTTATGTGTCTTTCAAAAGGATTAACAGGTGGCTATTTACCGTTATCTGTCGTTTTAACAACGGATGGTATTTATGATGCTTTTTATGATGATTACAACAAGATGAAGGCCTTTTTACATTCGCATAGCTATACAGGCAATACACTTGCATGTCGAGTAGCACTTGAAGTGTTGACGATATTCGAAGAGGAAAACTATATCGATATTGTACAGCGAAAAGGTGAGCGTATGAGAGAACTAGCGTGTGAGGCATTTAGTGATCTACCATATGTAGGGGAATATCGACAAGTTGGGCTAGTCGGTGCTATTGAGCTAGTAACTAATCGTGAAACAAAAGAGCCGTTACCTAGTGAGGAACGGATTGGCTATCAAATTTACAAAAAAGCGCTAACAAAAGGGTTACTCATCCGTCCACTAGGCAATATTTTATATTTTATGCCACCGTACATTATTTCAGATGAGGAAATGCGTTTCATGATTAAGACGACAAAAGAAACGATGGAGCAATTTTTTGATGAAAGAAAGGGGTAAGTTATGCAACAGCAACAAAAAACGTTAACACTCGTAATGGTTGCAATGTTTGCCGCTTTAACAGCTATTGGAGCATTTATTAAAGTACCATTACCGGTCGTTCCATTTACACTGCAAATTGTCTTTGTTTTTTTAGCAGGTAGTTTACTTGGCAGTCGAAATGGTTTGTTAAGTCAGTTTGTTTATATCGGTATTGGCTTAGTAGGGTTGCCTGTATTTACACAAGGCGGCGGAATTACATATGTGATGCAGCCGACATTTGGTTTTTTAATAGGTTTTGCACTTGCTGCATTTGTGATCGGCTGGTTAATCGAAAAAGTGGATGAACCAACGAAAAAGCATTTTATCGGTGCAACTGTAGTTGGTCTGTTTCTTATTTATGCAATCGCTGTGCCTTATTTGTACGTATCACTAAACTTTTGGCTGAATGTACAAACGAGCTGGTCACATGTTTTTTTAGTTGGTTTCTTAAATAGTATAGTAGCCGATTTTTGCTTAGCAATTGTATCGGCATTGTTAGCTGAAAGACTGTATAAGGTTTTCCGTTCTGCAAGAGCATTAAATATTTCACAAATGAAAAAGGAGCATGTATCATGAATTTTTTACAGTTGGCAGAGGAAGTTATTGCAGGTAAAGTAATTAGCAACGATGAAGCATTAGCAATTTTAAATAGTGATGATGATGATTTATTAAAATTAATGGACGGCGCATTCGCTATTCGTAAACATTATTATGGTAAAAAAGTAAAGCTAAATATGATTATGAATGCAAAAAGCGGTTATTGCCCAGAAGATTGCGGTTATTGTTCACAATCATCTAAATCAACGGCACCGATTGAGAAATATCCATTCATTACTAAAGATGAAATTTTAGAAGGGGCAAAGCGTGCATTTGAAAACAAAATCGGTACTTACTGTATCGTTGCAAGTGGTCGTGGCCCGACTCGCAAAGATGTAAATGTTGTGAGTGAAGCAGTTACGGAAATTAAAGAAAAATATGGTCTAAAAGTTTGTGCATGTCTTGGGTTATTAAAGGAGGAGCAAGCACAGCAATTAAAAGAGGCGGGTGTAGACCGTTACAATCATAACTTGAATACATCGGAACGCCACCATTCATATATTACGACGTCTCATACATATGAGGACCGTATCAATACAGTTGAAATTGTAAAAAAACATGGTATTTCACCTTGTTCAGGTGCCATTATTGGGATGAAGGAAACGAAGGAAGACGTGGTAGAAATTGCTCGTGCACTGTATCAATTAGATGCGGATTCCATTCCGGTTAATTTCTTAAATGCTATTGATGGTACAAAGCTAGAGGGCACGAAAGAATTAAATCCACGCTATTGCTTAAAAGTTTTAGCATTATTCCGCTATATAAACCCTTCCAAGGAAATTCGCATTTCAGGTGGCCGCGAAATAAATCTTGGCACTCTACAGCCACTCGGGATGTACGCAGCAAACAGTATTTTTGTCGGGGATTATTTAACAACAGCAGGGCAAGAGGCTAATAGTGATTACAGGATGCTAGAAGATCTAGGCTTTGAAATTGAATTAACTGAAAAACAAACAGAGGCATTTTGCTCATAAGTTATTATCATAAAACATAAGAAAATGCAGTGTTCCTAGTTGTTAGGAATACTGCATTTTTTATCTATTACACGGTTTTGCATTCAAAGCTAGGAGAAACTAATTTTACGAATAACTGCTCGCACTGGTGCGCCGTCTGCACCTTCCACCTTTAATGGCAATGCGATCAAATCATAAAAACCTTGTTCAATCGTTTCAAGTACTAATCCTTCTACGATGTGAATTCCAGCTTGATGTAATGCGTGATGTGCACTTACTTCTTTGCTATCTAACGGATCTACAGAAGGATTGTCAACACCTATTAACACTACACCTTTTTCCTTTAAAAAAGGAGCGACGTTAGGATGAATAACGGGAATCGTCGTTGGGAATTGTGAAGATATGGAATCGAGCGTTTTTAATAAAATTCGTTGTACCCCTTTAAAATCTACGGAGTGAAACGTCTCTCTCGTTATTTCAGCAATCCCTCTACAATCCATAACAAAACATATTCCGATAAAAACATTAACATCTAGTTGATGCATTTTTTCACCGCTACTGTCAAAGTGAAAAGGGGCATCGGCATGAGTTCCTGTATGCATCGAAGTCGTCATTTTCCCTATATTGACAGAACCTGTTTGTTCTTTCGTATAAGCAACTTCAAATTGAAATGGTGTATCACCTGGCCAATTTGGTATTCCTGCTTTTAATGTTTGTGTAATATCAATCCACATAAAGAATTTCTCCTATTAGTATTGAATGATTAAATAACCGAGAACAACAAGAATGACTGTTGGTACAACCCATGTCATTAAGAAACGATATGTTTTATAAAATCCTTCTCCCATTTTACTCCCTTGTAAAAGCTCATTTTTCACTAAATTTTTATCCATTACATGCATAATAAAGAATGCAATGAGCAAGTTACCAATCGGTAAAATTACATTGGAAACAATGAAATCTGTCGCGTCGAAAATGCTTCTTCCGAAAATCGAAACATCGCTTAATGTGCTGAACGTTAAAGTCGAAGGAATGCAAGCAATAAATACAATAACTCCGATTATGATCGTTAATTTTGCGCGAGTAATGTTAAACTTTTCTACAATAGCAGCAACAATTATTTCATACATACTAAATGATGACGTTAACGTTGCAAATAAGAATAAAATTAAAAACATGGCTAAAAACAGCTCGCCGAATGGCATTTGCGAAAACGCTGCCGGTAGCACCATAAATAGTAGTGGAGGACCTTCAGTGACTTCCATATTAAAGGCGAATACTACTGGGAAAATAGCTAAACCAGCTAAAAGTGAAACGAAAATATTTAAGCCTACAACTGAACCAGCAGAATAGGGTAGGCTAATATCTTTCTTTAAATAAGAACTATAAGTAACTAAACAAGAGAAACCTACTGCTAATGCAAAGAATGATTGCCCTAATGCATATAAAATTGATTTACCTGTAATATTGGTGAAATCAGGGTATAAGAAAAATTTAACACCTTCCATTGCGCCATCTAGTGTTAATGCTCGAATAACTAAAATGAAGAACATAATGAATAATAAAGGCATCATAAATTTATTCGCTTTTTCAATCCCATTTTGAACACCAAGTGCAATTACTACAACGTTAGCAAGCGTAAACAATGCTAAACCCAACAAAGCAATCCAAGGCGTACCTGTGATTTGGCCAAAAAATGCACCTGGATCTAATGATGGCTCAATGACATTTCCTACGACTGAAGCTCCACTATAAACAACAATCCATCCACCTACAACGCTGTAAAAGGATAATAGCAAGAAACATCCAATGATACCTAATTTCCCAATCCATGCCCATGCAGGTGTATTCGGTGCCAATAATTTATACGCCGAAACCGCTTCTTTTTGCGAGCCACGACCGATTATATACTCGGACAGTAGCATCGGGAGTCCAATGAGAAGAGTTAATACTACGAATATTAAGAAAAATGCACCGCCACCACTTTGACCTGCTACGTAAGGCATTTTCCAAATAGCCCCTAAGCCTATTGCTGCCCCAGCAGAAGCTAAAATAAAGCCGAACTTACCTGACCATTGACCTTTGTTTTCTGTCATTCAAACACCTCCACCTTCTATAAAATTGTTCGTAAATCCCATAATTCTGGGAAAAAACGATGGTCTAACACTTGACGTAAGTAATTAACACCTGAGGAACCGCCAGTGCCTATTTTAAAGCCTATAATTCTTTCTACTGTTTTCATATGTTTGAAACGCCAAGTTTGCAATGAATCTTCAATATCAACTAATTTTTCAGCAAGCTGATATAAGTCCCAATATTTATCTACATCTTTATAAACTGTATGCCAAGCTGCCGCGACCGATTCATCTCCACTATATACCACACTGTAGTCACGGCTTAGAAGGTCTTTGTTGATCGGTATACCAGCACGCGCTAACGCTTGGATTGAAACATCGTAAATGCTTGGTGCTTTTGAAGCTTTTTGCAACATATCTAAAATGTCTTGGTCTTTTTCGTATATTTTTAAAATATAAGGTGTTTTGTATCCTAACGCAAATTCAATGAGTCTGTACTGATAACTTTGGAAGCCAGATGCCTTTCCAAGTTTATCGCGGAATTGTAAATACTCAGCTGGTGTCATTGTCGCTAGAACGTCCCACGCTTGAATAATTTGTACTTGAATTTTAGACACGCGTGCTAACATTTTAAATGCGGGCTGCATTTCACCCCGTTGAATCGTTTCGATAGCTCCTTGCAACTCATGAATAATTAACTTCATCCATAACTCACTAACTTGGTGAATAATGATGAAAAGCATTTCATCGTGGTGATCGGAAAGACGATTTTGATTAGATAAAATGTGGTCTAGACTTAAATATTCACCGTACGTCATGTCATTTTTAAAGTCGGTATGAATCCCTTTTTCTTGTTTTAATTTTTCTTCGAGTTCCGAAATAGATCGTTTCGACATGTACATTCCTCCTAAGCTATTATTTCGCGTTCGTTATGAAACTTTTTATAGGTTTCCTTTTTCATAATATCTTTCAAAATTTGAACGACTTTCCACACTTCCTCAAATGAGTTGTACAAAGCAACGGGTGCAAGTCGAATGCCATTTGGTGCTCTAAAATCAGGAATGACACCGGCTTCTTTTAGTGCTTTACAAATACTTGCCGCTTCCTCATGAACTAAAAATACATGACCACCTCTTGTTTCATCAGTAGGGTTACCTAACTGAAACACGTTTGGAATTTCTTGCTGTAAACATTCCATTAAAAAGCCTGTTAATTGCAATGATTTTTTACGAATTGCGTCAATACCAACTTCTTCAAACATTGATAAGGATCCTTCAATTGGTGCTAAACTAAAAATATGTGGCGTCCCAATTTGGAATGCACCTGCAGTATTGGCGGGAGTAAATTGTGTAGCTAAATCAAATTGCTTCGTCTTATCTGAGCCGAACCAGCCAGCTAGACCCGGCATGGTGCCAAAATGTTTTTCATGTACAAATAAGCCTGCAACCGAGCCTGGACCTCCGTTTAAATGTTTATAATTGCACCAAAAAGCAAAATCAGCTCCTATTTCGTGTAGTTGGTGAGGAATAGAGCCGATGGAGTGACATAAATCGAATCCAACTACTATGCCACGCTCATGAGCAGCCTTAGTAATCGCAGCGATATCTAGCACTTGGCCGCTACGGTATAAAACAGCTGGTAATATGGCGACAGCTACATCATCCGTCATTGCTTCGATTATTGCGTTTGTTGTAATCGTCTGACCGTCATCACTTTTTACGAGTTTTAAATGGTCTTCTGGTAAATTATGAACTTGAATTTGACTTGCGATAGCATAAAGATCAGAAGGGAAGTTTAATTCATCTGCTAAAATTTTATTTCGCTCAGTTGTAGGACGGAAAAATGTAGCTAGTAGTTGATGTAAGTTTGTTGTTGTTGAGCCTGTTAAAATAACCTCTTCTTTTTTTGCTCCAACTAATGGTGCGCATTTTTCTCCTAATTTTTCAGATAGAAAATACCACGGATGTTCACCACTAGTCCATCCATCGATACCAAATTGCTTCCACGAATGTAACAGCGTTAATAAACTATTTTCAGCACGTTTTGATAACAATCCTAAAGAGTTCCCATCGAAATAAAATTGATTTTCGTTTTTGTAAAATTCATTCTCGTACTTTTTTAATGCATCTTGACTATCTAGTAGTATCGCACTTTCTAAACAACTCATAAAATCACCCTTTTATTCCATTTTTTTCTTCATTTTAATCATAAAATGCTAGAATATCAAAGTCAAATAAAAATCCGGGAAATATTATTATTCAATAATTATTTTTTTAATATAATTTGGTTATTAGCCACTTTATTCAGATAAAGCGAGGGAATTGGCAGTTAATAAATAACTATTTAGAAATAGTAATATTGGCTGAAAAAGGGGGGATAACATGGAACGTCTTTAAAGGCTCAAGGTATTACAACCAAACAATACCGCAGTGAAAATATTATCATGAGTTATGACTAGGCCAGAGACCAACTAAAAGCATTTAATTCTTTGCGGGATTACTTTGAGGGACAAAATAAAAGCGAGAAATAACAAAGCGGTTGAGATTACTGGTGAGGTATAATAAAAATTATCATCAACAAAAAAAGGATGTTAAGACTAATAAAGATAAATATAAGTAGTTCGGCTTGCCGATCCATTTTCTTTAAATAGATTTAATGTAGGGGTCCCGTCAAAAAAATGCGGATTTACAACGTTAATGAAAGAATGGTTACCAAACGACCGTTTGGGAAGATTTGTACTTCAACTAACGGTTAGTTATATAATGACTTCAACTTATGAAATTGGAGGTTTTATAATGAGACATAACATTAAAGGGGTCTGTAAAATTTATCACGAAGACGAGGGTTGGGGATGGATTTCAATTGAAGGTGAGGATGACGTATGGGTACACTTTAGTAGTATTCAAATTAATGGTTTTAAATCACTTACTAAAGGTGACGTAGTATCGTTTGACCTTGAAGAAAATCCACATTTAAAAGAACAATCACGTCGAGCTGTAAATGTTAAGAAACTCGTAAAATTCAACTAACAGGTGCTTTCGTGCAATAAGCATTCCAATAACCTTCCTAAATCCCGCTTTGGGCACTTTTTTATTCAACTTACGAGGCAGGTTAGATGCCGGACCCCTAGTAGAATGGATTTCTACCATGAATAAAAGGAATAATAACAATATAAACGGAGCCTGCAAAAAACAACCAAAATAACTTTGATTTAAGACGGTCTGAAATTTTAAAAATTAATAGTCTAACAATTATTGAATATAGTCCAAAAATAAAATAAGAAATTCCAAACCAATTAACCCACACATTCCCCGTTAACGCTATTCCAAAGTTCTCATATATGTTACTCGCTATATTTATAGTAAGAAAATAACCAACTACGAAAAAAAACATTAATTCTAGAATTCCAAGTAATTTTATTTTATAGGTCATTTAAATAATTCAATTCCTTTCGTTTTAATTTAAAAATACGAAATAATTAACGAAATTATAACAAGGAACTAGTTAAATTATCCTCTAAATGTTTTTAATGGTATACATTTATTCTGGTTTTATTAGTTATTCTGCTAAACATGAAATAAGAGCGAAAACTGCAGCTATTCCACAACAAAAACTCACAACATTTCTTAACGTTGTAGATCTGTATAAATCTGATACTACCTCAGTCACCAAACTGACCATTTTCTAAAAAATGCAATATTGTATTCACAGTGATAAATAAATTACATATTGACATCAATTTTCTTCTTCTGTATAGTGAGTATCAATTTCATGCAATACAATTATTGGCAATGAGAAGGATACGAAATTTGATGGACGATTTACAGAGAGGGGAGTCATGGCTGGGAGCTCCCTAATGCCGCTTCAAATTTTACTACCTAGGAGCCGTGTTTGGAAACTTGCACCGTTTTATGCGACGTTACAGCATATTCAATGAGCCACTAATCATGTAGTGGGAATTTGGGTGGAACCACGGGTAATCAACACATACTCGTCCCTTTATTAGGGGCGGATATGTGTTTTTTTATTTTTAGGAAAAGGAGAATAGAACATGTCAAATCAAGAAGTAAAAATTCAATTTCCAGATGGTCAACAACAAGTATTTTCACAAGGTGTTACACTAACCGACATCGCACAATCAATTAGTCCAAGCTTACGTAAGAAGGCGATAGCTGGGAGTGTGAATGGAACCATCGTTGATTTGACGTACCCGATATTTACGGACGCACAAATTAACTTATATGATACTAGCTCAAAAAAAGGAATTGAAATTATTCGCCATTCAACAGCACATTTATTAGCGCAAGCGTTTAAGAGACTATATCCAAATGCACGATTTGGCGTTGGACCAATAATAGAAAATGGTTTTTATTATGATGTTGAAGTAGACCATTCGCTAATCCCAAGTGATTTAGAAAAAATAGAACTGATGATGCAGCAAATCGTAAAAGAAAATCTCGCTATACAACGCAAAGAAGTGACACGTGATGAAGCGAAACAATTATTTGCCCATGATGCGCTAAAATTAGAATTATTAGCCACTATTCCAGAAAACGAATTTATTACAGTGTATGAACAAGGGGAATTTGCTGATTTATGTCGTGGGCCTCATGTTCCGTCAACAGGGAAATTGCAACATTTTAAATTAATGCATGTCTCTGGTGCTTATTGGCGCGGTGATCGTAATAATCAAATGCTACAACGTATTTATGGTGTGGCATTCGCAACAAAAGAGGAGCTTCAAGATTATTTTGTTTTTTTAGAAGAAGCAGAAAAGCGCAATCACCGGAAACTAGGAAAAGAACTGGAATTATTTATGTTCTCTGAAGAAGCCCCGGGAATGCCGTTTTATTTAGCAAATGGTCAAATTATTCGAAATGAACTAGAGTCTTTTTTACGTGATTTGCAGACAGCCTATGATTATCAAGAAGTACGTACACCGATTATGATGAATCAGCGCTTATGGGAGCAATCAGGGCACTGGGATCATTATAAAGAGAACATGTATTTTACAGAAGTAGATGATCAAAAATTTGCCCTAAAGCCGATGAACTGTCCAGGACATATGTTAATTTTCAAAAATGATTTACATTCATATCGAGATTTACCGATACGGATGGCGGAATTTGGCCAAGTACATCGCCATGAATTTAGTGGTGCATTGAATGGGCTACTGCGAGTGCGGACATTTTGTCAAGATGATGCACATATTTTTGTTACACCAAAGCAAATTGAAGATGAAATTACATTAGCGTTAAAAATTATTGATCATGTGTATCAAGTTTTTGGTTTTAATTATGAAATTGAACTTTCAACACGTCCAGATGACTATTTGGGGGATATCGACTTATGGAACGAGGCAGAGGCTGCATTAGAAAATGTACTAAACAATTTAGGCTATCCTTTCAAAATTAATCATGGTGACGGTGCTTTCTACGGACCGAAAATTGATATTCATATTAAAGATGCTATTAAACGAAGTCATCAATGCGCAACAGTTCAGCTGGACTTCCAGCTACCAGAAAAATTTGATTTAACATATATAAATGAGCAAAACGACAAAGTGCGACCAGTCGTTATTCACAGGGCTGTTTTTGGTTCGATTGATCGATTTTTAGGGATATTAATTGAACATTTCGGCGGTGCTTTTCCAACATGGCTAGCACCAGAGCAAGTCAAAGTAATTGCTGTAGCTAATGCTCATCAAGCTTATGTCGATTATGTATTGGAGCAGCTGAAGAAAGATGGTATACGCGTATCATCAGATGATCGAAATGAAAAGCTCGGAAAGAAAATACGTGATGCTCAGATGAAAAAAGTGCCGTATATTTTAGTATTGGGTGATAAAGAACAGGCAAATCAATCTGTCTCAATGCGTAAATATGGTCAACAACAAGTAATTGAAATGCCGATACAAAAATTTACAGAGCTAATAAAACAAGAGGTAGCTGAAAAAACATTACCTATGAGCTAATAACTAGATGTTCGTATTTTGAAACTTCTAGACAGTGAGAGGAAATAAAGGAGTTGTTTATTTTGCCAAAAGTACGTGTTCAGCATATTGATGCTTTTAGTGTCGTACCTGGTAAAGGGAATCCAGCAGGTGTTGTATTAAATGGGGAAAATTATAACGAATCGCAAATGCAAGCGATTGCGGCTAACGTTGGATTTAATGAAACGGCGTTTGTAGTGCCTTCAACTGTAGCAGATTTCCGTATTCGATATTTTACACCTGGCCATGAAATGAATTTATGTGGTCATGCAACAATGGGGACAATTTTTGCCCTATATCGTGAACAGTTATTAAAAACTAAATTTACCAACTACCTTAATTGTAGAGCAAGGTCATGAAATAAATAAAGACGGCAAAGTTTTTGTACATCTACAAGGTGACTCTTCACAAATAAATATATCAATATCAGGTACAGCAGTTTATGTAAAAGATATAGAGATTGAAATGGAATAGCTTGTAATAGTGTTTAATTTTCTATAATAAATGGAAAATTCCGCAATACTATTCCTACTTTAATAGAAACTCTATAACAATTGATTCAGAAGGAAACTACTTTATCAATTGCGCCTTGCATGAAGCGCAAAAACGAGTCGTATAAGACAGTACAGCTGGCTTGTGCGTCTCGTGCGCTAGCGCGATTGCCTTGACAAATAAATCAACAGTATTTTTTATCCCTGTTTAGTTAGAAAGCGGATTTCTATTGTGAAAATTTGTATATACACACTCTTTCAATGCCCTCAGAATTATCCGGTGGACTTGTAGAAATTAATGAAACAATTAAAGAAACCGTAATTAGAGAGGTTAAAGAAGAAACTGGAATCGACATAGATATAGTTAAATTCTGCGGTGTATCACAAGAAGTAGAAAAAGGCATTTGTAATATGTGGTGGATAGGGGCTCCGATAAGTGGAGAAATTCAAACTGGTTTGGAAAGCTTAGAGGTTGGTTTTTTTGATATTGATGATGCCATACGATTAATAAATAACGAAGATTTTAAACAAGAGCTATTGCATTGCTTAAATAATAAAGTAGAACCATTTTTTATTTCTTTCCAATAAGATAAATTTGGAACATTATATTTTCTTTAAATATAATTGAAAGGAGATAAGACCTTATTATGGAAATTAGAAAAGCAAATATTCATGATGCAAGTGAAATTGTTCGTGTCATGACAAATGCAGAGGAATCTAATTTTATGTTATTTGAGCCAGGAGAAAGGCAAATAACAGTAGAACAATGCGCGGGAATGATTGAGAATTTGAATAATGCTGAAAAATCGGCGCTGTTTGTAGCGAGTGAGGAAAATAAAATTTATGGTTATATGATTGTCCGAGGAGATCAGGCGAGAAGAATTTCTCATAGAGCGTATATTGTTATCGGCGTTCATAGTGATAGTCGTGGAAAAGGAGTCGGAACAGCTCTTTTTGAACATCTACATTGCTGGGCAAAAGATGCAGGTTTACACCGGTTAGAGTTAACTGTTATTTCAAATAACGATGTAGCTGTAGGACTATATAAAAAAATGGGCTACGAAATTGAAGGTGTAAAAAAAGATTCATTATTCATCGATGGAATATATGTAGATGAATATTATATGGCGAAATTGATTTGAACTAAGCTAATATAAAGTGTTGTTTATTCTTTGCCAGTTATAAAATTAATAAATTTGCTGCACAAATTCATATTTAAACTACGCCACCGTCCTAATAGCGATAATCAATTGAACATTTAATATAAATACTTTAAGAATCTGCTCTCTTTTCGCGTGCAATCCGCATTTCCCCTAAGAGTCCAGCAGATTCTTTTTCTGTCGATAAATCAAAAAAGAAGCATAATTGAATCGCTGCTATTTTCTATACATAAAGAATATCGCCATCATTATATTGATACATTTATAGAGGGGTTTTTTTGTAATTTTTTATACTTTTAGAATAATAGCTAACGAAGTATCTTATTTTAAGTTAAGATATAGATAAGAACCGTAAGAAAAAATTAGCTTTAGGTGGGATTGTTTAATGGTACATCACTTGCATTCTCTTATTGAAAATTACGGATATATAGGCATCATTATTTTATTAATCGGAGGAGTTTTCGGTTTACCACTCCCTGATGAGATTTTTTTGACATATATAGGATATAGTGTTTATCGTGAACACTTGGCTCATATTCCTGCTTTAGCAAGTGCAGTAGTAGGGGCAATTGGCGGAGTTACTCTTAGCTATTATATAGGCTATCGTTTCGGATTACCTTTATTACTAAAATATGGACCTAAAATTTACATTACCGAACAAAAAATTAATTCCACTAAAAAATTATTCGATAAAATAGGTCCTGCCTTTTTGTTTATCGGCTTTTTCATTCCCGGAGTACGACACATTTCAGCATATATTGCAGCTATAAATAAATACTCCTTAAAAAAATTCACCATATATGCTTACTCGGGGGCATTTGCATGGACGTTAACTTTCATCACAATAGGAAGAGTATTAGGGGATAGATGGAGTTATGTTAGTATTTATTTATCCGACTTTAGCTTCTATATTGTATTATTGTTATTAATATTAATTATTGTCGGTTATTATTTTTTCAGAAAAAGAAAAGCATCTAAATGAACGTAAATACAAGAAAATAATAAGCATTGCAATATTAAGTAACTTATTGCAAGGAAGAACTATTTGTACATACCATTTAATTTACGAAAAAAGAAACACCTTCAAAGTGTACAGGAACAATTAGTACTCTTCATTGAAAAATAAATTTTTTTTTGCAGTAACTAGTATTAGCAAATAGAAAAACTCGTATTTTAAAGTAACATAGTTTAAAATACGAGTTTTGTATAAAAATATACTAATTTTTCTAAAAATTCACAAATGGAAGATAAGTCCGCTCGTATATGATTTTCATAGAGTTGTTTTATCGTTACTCAATTATTGTTCATAACCAAGTACTACGCCAATAATCTCCTTTGTATCTAATGCGCCATAGTGCCTACTGTCTGTTCCTCTCCACCACTGATCGACTAGTATATATACTTCACCTTCTTTGACATTCGTTAGGGGGGCTGAAGTTGAAAAGTATTTTCGTGTTTCTTCTGCATTTACAATATTGCTTTCGTCAACCTTGTTAAAATATGCTTCTTCATCAAGACCGTGCTTCGTTGCTTTTCCATAAAATGTGTTGAGTATTTTTCCGTCTATCCAAACTTGCCCGTTAATAATTTCGATTGATTCACCTGGAAGAGCAACAATCCTGCCTAAATATTGTGTTGGTATATTAGGATTTTGCAGTAGCATTTCCTCAGGCATTTGATAGTAAATTACATCCCCACGTTTATTAGTACGAATTGTTGGGTCAATAACTAATAAATCATGAGCAGAAGTTTCGAAATCGTGATTTCCACGATCCATCGCATCACTTAGCCATTCAATTGTAAATAAATTATCGGATATTGGAACCGTTAATACTTCGCTAGACGTGATAGAATCAGTTATTGTTTCAACTGCTCGTTGTTGGTTGATGTTATCATTCATAAGCAAGTAGATACCTGCTATAACAAAGACACTAAAAAGAGCTAGCACAAATTGAGGAACAATAAAGCGTCGTTTCTTTTTAAGATGTACATTACGAAGTACAGCTTTCTTGTTTTGCTCTGTAAATGTCACTTGCTGTAAGGGGCCGATATCTCGATTGTCTTTTAATGTTTTTAATTGCTCATGCATGAAAATCACCGTCCTTCAATTGTTTTTCAAGCAATGCACGTCCTCTTTTTAGACGCGTTTTCACTGTATTTTTATTGATATCCAGTAGATCGGCTATTTCAATAATTGATAAATCTTCATAGTAAAATAGTAAAAGTGCTTCGCGATATTTAATTGGTAACTTAAGAACATAGCTTAATAAATGTTGTTGTTGCTCAGAATGTAAAACAGCTTGTTCTGTGAGATGGTTGGATTTCGTATAATTAGGGAGAACATTATTGAGCAATATGCGCTTTAGCCAGCTGCTTCTTAAAACATCTTTACTACGATTAATCGTAACACGGTAGAGCCAAGCTTTTACTAATTGTATTTTAATCACTTGCTCATATTGGGAATAACATATGAAAAATACGTCTTGTACAATTTCCTGTGCTCTTCCGATATCTTTAACGTAACTATACGCGAGCTTCGTTAACGAATCACCGTAATCTTCCATCAACTGTTCAAGCCATTCAATCTTTTTTACTTGAGGTGTTGTTGTTGTGGAAAAAGTAAAATCCATCTCATCCCCTCCGAACATTTTGTTTAAAACGAATGAAACTGATGGAAAGTTTCAAGATTTATACAATTAGTATAATATAGTTCAAAAAATTTGTTGAGAACGTGGAAAAGAAGCCTTATTATGAAATGAATATTTAAAAGTAATCAAGTTTTTTTGTTCAGGGGAAAGATGTTCATAGGAGGGGATTACTATGTATAGACCAGCAGCATTTGACATGAAAGAGCATACAGATATGTATAAAGTTATTCATGAAAATGGCTTTGCAACATTATTTTCTACACATAATGGTATGCCAACTGCTACACATTTACCATTGCTTCTTAGTGATGGGAACGATTATTTAGTTGGACATTTTGCTAAGGCCAATCCGCAGTGGAGGGATATGGAAGGACAAACAGTATTAACAGTTTTTCACGGACCTCATTGCTATATTTCACCTTCTTGGTATGAAATGGACCAAGCAGTACCGACTTGGAATTATATAGCGGTGCACGTATATGGAGAAGTGGAGTTTATCGAGGATGATGAGTTAATAGCTTCTTATGAAAAGCTTATTTCGAAATATGAAAAAGCTAATAGTACATACAAGCTAGCGAATGTAGATCCGAAAATGATTACCAACATGAACAAAGCTGTACAGGGCTTTAAAATAAAGATTACGAATGTTGAGGGTAAGGCAAAACTAAGTCAAAATCACCCACAAAATCGCAGGGAGTTAGTAATTGATGCCTTGGAAAAAAATCCAGGTCAAAACGAACAGCAAATTGCTAATCTCATGAAGGAAAAAACCTGAATTCCGAAATTTTTCGGTTTCAGGTTTTTCAAGTTAATCGGCTTGTACTTCTTCGACAGTTTGTTCGACTTCCCCACGAGTCATTTTTTCGCGACCTTCGTGCATTGCTTTTAATGTTTTATGTGCAAGTGCAAGTGGGAGACGACAGAACAATAAAATTGTGCGCTTATTAATGCTTTTCATGTAATCATCTGCTTTTGCTAAGTTTTCCTCTGCATAAGCAAATAATTCAGCGCGTCCCCATCCATCAGGAACAAAGCTTACACCGCGCTCGTCCAAGTCTTCCTGTTCGTTTCGCAAAATATTTACAGCTTGTAAGCCGCGTCCGTAGCCAATCGCAAGCTCACGGTTAGTTTCAATACCTTCAAACGCATACCACAATTCAGACAGCATCACACCGACAAGGCCTGCCACATAGTATGTATAATCATCTAATTCTTCACGACTATGAATTTGCCAGTCGGCTTTTGCCCATTTGCCCATACCCATAGCCATCTCACTAGTAGAAGCAGTTACGATAGGTAATGCTTTTTCTGGGCATGCCTTTAACCAATCTCCTAGGCGAACAGTTACTTCTGGCCATTTTTCTTGCTGAGGTGCTAGAAGTTCTGCGTAAGCCTGTTCATCAAACGGCTTTTGCAATAGCTCACTTACAGATAGTAGTAATTTATGCTTCGTATCATTATCTACATCCTCATGGTCTTCGATTTCATCAATGGCACGCATAGCAAGGTAAGCAGTTGCTACCGCCATTTTTAATTCTTTTTGTAAAAATGTTATAGGAATATAAAAAGTGCGGCTCGTTTCTTTTAAGACGCGCATGGCATCTTTTTGCAGCTCTTTATTCGTCATGTTGACTCCTCCAGTCGTATATATACACGTACTATCGTAACTCAAAAAGTGAAAAAGATAAAATACAAACTGTTAAAATGACGAATTTGTAAAATAATATATAAACAGGAAAAATATTTGGGGCGAATTATTACTAGATTAAGTGAATTTTCGCTAGCAATAGAAAAGCTATAGTAACTCGTAGAAATCAATACTGTTAATTTATCAGATTTCATTTAAAATAAATAGTATTATAATTTCACAATTTGGTTTACGTGAAAGTGGTAGGTGGAAATATTGGAACGCAAAAAAACATATATATGTGTGGATGTGGAAGCGGCTTTAATTCGTGGACGGCAACACATTATTGAAGTAGGAGCAGTAAAATGGTTGCCTGATGGGACGAAGGAAACATTTACACAGCTTATAAAGCCTTATAAATTTAAAAAATTAAACGCCCATATTCAAAAGCTGACAGGTATTACAACAGAACAATTACTGGACGCACCTTCATTTAAAGAGGCGATATATAAGTTTAAGCGCTGGTGTAAAGGAGATTATATACTCCTTACATTTGGAGAGTTTGACCGTAAAGTGTTTGAAGAAGAGCTAGCGCGTAATTATATGAATAGTGATTTCTTATTTCCTTTAGTTGATTACCAACAGAAGTACATGATTGTACATGGCTTAAAGGAGCAACCAAGCCTCGGTGGTTTAATGACGACGCTCGGATTAGAAGTAGAAACACAGCATCGTGCACTAGCAGATGCGGAAAGCTTGTTGAAAATTTTTGAAGTGACAAACGGAGAGTCCGTTATTGAATGTCAGCAAACACGTAATATGATTATTCTATTCACACAATTTAAGCAACAGGAAACTGATTTTGATGTCGCAGTTACATACCTTAATTGCACTGTGGAGAACGATCATATTGAGGTGCAGCATATTGAAACATATCGCGAGCTGCTCCCCTTTACTGTACATGAAGAGGAACGTATGAATAAAGAAGGGGAAACATACGTTACTCAATTGACGACAATCCAGCCGTCAATTAAGGTGAAGGCGTTTTTACAGCAAATAATTTTACAAGCTGAGGGAAAAGTGGTGTTAACACGATCTGGTTTACGATCGATGTCCCGTTTACTACGTTTACATGGATGTACAATGCCGAAAACAGAGAATATGCAACTGTCTAATCTATTAAATAATGAAGAAATATTGGCGAAGTTTTATATTGGAGAACAGTCTGTACATGCTTATGAAGCAAAAATATGCCGATTACTCCGGAAATTTGAAGGCTTAATAATAGAAGAGTATTCTAAACGCGCTTTATTGCCGCAAGAAATATTAAAGGTGTAGCGAACGTATTTGTTGCTACAAAAAAATAATTAATAGAAATTATTGCACAATTATTTGAAGACTAGTAAAGTTTACATTGGGAGAAAATAAAGGAGAGCGTTTATGTCTAATGTTATAGGAATTGACACGGGGGGAACTTTAACGAAGCTAGCTTATCTAGATGAGCAAAATGAGTTAAAGTTAGAGCTTTTTCCGTCGAATGATATGGAGTTAGTAAAAGAATGGTTAGTGCGTCATCCACAAGTTGAAGAAATTGGTTTAACAGGAGGGCGTACCGAGCAATTACGTGATGTATTAAAAACGATGAAGTCGATTGAATATATAGTAGAGTTTGAGGCAACCTTAAAAGGTGTGCGCTACTTACTGGAAAAAGATGGACATTATATCGATAGTTGTATTATTACTAATATCGGAACGGGCACGTCGATTCACCATATGTTTAATAATGACCATGTGCGAATTGTTGGAACAGGCATCGGTGGTGGTACATTAATCGGTTTATCTGCACTTATGACGGGCATTGGTGATTTTAATGAAATAAGAACGCTTGCTGCAAAAGGAAACCGCGCTGAAATTGACCTTCTTGTGAAAGACATATACCAAGGTATGGAAACACCCATCTCTGGTGATTTAACAGCGAGTAATTTTGGCAAAGTCGGAATTACTGAACATGTTAATCACAATAAAGAGGATATTTTAGCAACTATACAAGGGCTTGTAGGTGAAGTCATTACAACGCTTAGTATACAAATTGCAGAAGAGAAAAAAGCGCAAAATATTGTCTATATCGGATCTACATTAACAAATAACGAGCATTTGAAAAAAGTAATAGCTAATTATACGATTTTAAAGAAACGTACACCAATATTTTTACAGGATTGTGGATTTTCTGGAGCGGTTGGTGCACTCCTCAATATATCTAAATATAATAAGCATGAATAAAAAGCTAGTAAACCGAAATATATCGGTTTACTAGCTTTTTTCCTGTTTACAAATTGAAATCATAGGCGTAATATAAAAAAGTAATTTATTTAGCTAGGTAAATAATTGGAGGTGCTTAGATGAATCCACTATTTCATATGCTTTTTCAACAACAACGTGTGCTAATCAATAAATTAAATGATGTGTTAAAGGAATATGATTTATTTCATGCACAATGGACAATTCTTTTTGTGTTACATGAGCAAGGACCGATGACATTAACAGCAATTTGGAAATATTTAAATGTCGAGGCGCCTACTGTTACGCGTACAGTAGCAAGGCTGGAACAATTAGGATGGGTAAAACGAGAGACTGGATTTGACAAACGAGAGAAAATTGTTGATTTAACAACTAAAGCACTCACTGCATTCCCTGTGATTGAATCATCCATTATTCAATTTGAAGAAGAAATGGTAAAAGGATTAAATGAATCTGAGCAACAACAATTAATCGCCTTATTGCAAAAGATGAAGGGTTGATTAAATGGAAACACAAAATCAAATTTTTACGAAGCGGTTCATTAGTTTGTTTTTTACAAATATGGCTGTTTTCTTTGTATTTTATGGACTTGTTACGACATTGCCGCTTTATGCCATTGGTGCACTTGGTCGCACTGATGAGGATGCTGGCTTACTCGTAACAGTTTTTTTAATTTCTGCAATATTAGTACGACCATTTAGTGGAAAGCTACTTGATATGTATGGGAAAAAGCGAATGCTTGTTATTGGCGTTTTATTATATTTTATTAGTACGATTCTTTATTTATTTGTTAAACCGTTTATGTTACTACTAGCACTACGTTTTTTTCAAGGAATTTGGTTTAGTATTCTAACTACGGCAGCCGGCTCTCTTGCAGCGGACATTGTACCTGCTAATCGTAAAGGGGCTGGACTTGGTTACTTTACAATGTCAACGAACTTAGCGGTAGTTATCGGACCATTTGTTGGTTTATTAATAATTCAACATTTCGACTATAATACGTTATTTATTGTGCTAAGTATAATTGTCTTCCTTGGAAGCTGTATCGCATTAACAATTAAAACCGATGACTTACCAAAATCAGAAAATGTAGATCGGTCGTTTAAATTTACATTTGATGATTTATTTGAACGAAAAGCTTTGCCAATTGCATTTTTAGCATGTTTAGTGGCCTTTGCTTATGCGAGTGTATTATCTTTTATTTCGATTTATGCCGAGCAGCAAAATTTACTTGCTGTTGCAAGCTACTTCTATGCAGTATTTGCAGCTGCGATGCTTATTACACGCCCATTTACAGGGAAAATTTATGACCATAAAGGACCGAAATATGTTATTTTGCCCGCTTTTATCTTATTTGCAATCGGTCTATTTATTTTATCAATGACAAGTGGGGCATTTTTCTTTTTAGTTGCGGCTATATTTATTGGAATTGGTTATGGAACATTGACTACGAGTTTTCAATCACTTGCTGTTCAATCTACAGTCCATCAGCGGAGCGGATATGCAACAGCAACGTATTTTACTTTATTTGATTTAGGCATTGCTGTTGGTTCGTATATTTTAGGTGTTGTTGCGGTACAATTAGATTATGCGTCAGTTTACATGATTGCGGGCATAGTATTACTTGTTGTATTTTTCCTATATATATTGACGTTTGTGAAAAGAAAATAAAAAGTAGATGTACGGGCGTGCTGCTCATACATCTACTTTTTTTGAATCGCTTCACGTGCAAGCGCATCGGCAGCGCGGTTTTCTTTTTCGGGTATCCATTTAATAAAGAACAAATCAAATTCATTAATTAAGGATATAGCACGCTCTAAAAAAGGTTTGAATTCTTCGTTTTTTACGTATGATTTGTCTATAGAAGCAACGACAATTTTTGAATCAGAGCGCATGGATATGAGCGTTGCATGTAATTTTTTTGCTTCTTCTAGTCCGCGGATAAGCGCTGTAAATTCGGCAATATGATTGTTTGTTTCGCCAATATATTCACTAATTTTAATATGGTGGCCTTCGCCTTTTATAAAAATGCCAATACCACTCGGACCCGGATTGCCTGCACTGGCACCATCAATATAAATTTCTAACATTATTTACCTCTGGGTTTTGTGTCATTACCTACATTATATCAGAATGCGGTATGTAGATGGACAAAAGAAAATAGTCAGTAGTACAATAGAAAAATGTAATTTTTAAAAGGGGGAAGCGTAAATGGATAAAGTTTCCGTTATGAAGGAAATTGACGAGATCACAGACACATATTGTACTGACTGTCTAATTATACGTGACCTAAGACAAAAGCGAGGTAAACCTGGTGCTCATAAATTTTGTATTGAATCATGTACAGTAGGGGAGCAGCTTCAATTTTTAGGCCAGGAATTGATGAAAATATATGAAAAATAAGTTGCAGAGTAGTTGAAAAAATGATGTTTTTTTGATATTCTGTATTTGTATTTCTTTTATTGGTAAGTGTTTGTTGCTTGGTACGCATCAAATAAATACCAATAATTACTATCAACGGAGTGGTTACCGTTGAAAAATTTCCTGCAGTTACATTAAGTCTCTGCTATAACGCGTAAACAACATCGGGTTTCCGATATTGTTTGCGCGTTTTTTATATCGCTCTGTAGACTTAGGAATAGCAGTAAGCAAAGTATCGGTTAACTTTGCGAGGACTTTTACCTGTAAATAAAGAAACTAAAAGTACTCTCAGCTTACTATTTTTACTTTTAGGACAGCATTTTCTCTTTAATCTAATGTACCTGTACTAATAATGGAGGTTTTTACTTGCACATCTATTTGTAATTTACTGGTAATATCTTCCGTCATCTCTTTAGTCCATTTTCCATTGTAGTACATTCGGAAATATTCACTTAAACCAATGGGATCCACTTGATATTCCTTTAGCTTGTCTAAAAATTGATCGATATTATTCTTTATTTGCTTATCGATATCATTTTCTATTTTTGATAAGCCTTCTGAAGTATATAGGCTAGAGTTCCTTTTCCCTTTATACTCAATAAGTGCTCCATTAATAACTAATGAAATTGTTAGCTTTGGGGAGTCTATATTTTTATTGCTCTTAATATTCACCTTACTTTTAACGATATTAAACACCAATCTTTCTGTGCCATCGCCTTGATTTAACGTAATTGATAGAGGTGCAATTTTATGTTTCTTTTGAAGATTTTGAATGATGTATGCATCTTCAGCTGAGATAGTTTCAAGCATTTTATTATTTTTAAATAGCGCTACGCTTGAAATTTCTATTTTTTGATCTTTTCTTTCTATTACAGGTATAATGGGATCAATTACTGGATTTGTACCGGTATATACAAAATCGTGAATATTCGTATTTGGATTAAATGCAGTATTGATGGTTGGTTTTAATATATCATTCAAATAAAAATTAATATTAGGTTTATCGGGATAATCTGCCTCTATCAGTTCCTTTGCGGACACTCCTTTAACGATTGCAATTAGTACTTTATCTGCAGCCGCAGGGTTTCTATATAAATGCCGAATTGTTCGTTGTAAATCTCCTATACGGGCAAATTTCTCATCGATAAGAACGACACGTAATTGGCTGAATGTAATTTTTTTATCTGAAAGTGCCTCAATATCAATAATGCCTTTAGAAGCTAATTCAGTAGTAACACTAAAAACTTCAGTATTTTTCTGTGCATGAGAAGAATATTGTGGAATTGCGATACTTAACTGCATAGTATTTTCATCAATATAATCAAATGCCACGATGCCAACCATACCAACATCTTCTAAAGGTACTCTTTGCTCTTTTGATGAACAGCCTACTAAAAAAATAGCAGCAAATATAGTAGCGATGAATAGAAATTTTCTGCTCAAGATTGCACCTGCTTTTTTCTGAGTAAATATATGATACATAAAAATATAGGCCAAACGATTAACACATAAACTAAATAATCATTTACTTTATATAATTTTTCATGGAAGTCACGAGTAAATGGCAGTTTTATAACAAGGAAGATAACAATTGCGAGAATATATAAATAATATTTCTTTTTTTTATCGGAAATAGATTCCATGCCTTTTTTCGCGCTCCATAAATACACCGCTAAAGTAGATATAACTAGAAAGACCCATAATGTCATCGCAAACACATCGATTCTTTCGATAAAAGAAAGTTCCCCAGCTTTTAACAAATTTAATACCGAAAACTTTATATTTTTTAACTGCCATTCAGAATAATATATTACGCTAATAAATACGGTAATAAAGCAAAGACTGATACTGATCCAAATGCCTATCAATGCATGTTTAAAAGCCTTATTTTGTTCTTTAATATAAGGAAAATAAAACATGATTAATTCGTATCCTACGACAGCTAAGTAGCCTCTTTTCATAGCATCAAAAAGTTCATGGCTATTAAAATTAAATAATGGAAAAATGTGACTCACGATGCCTTTTTGAAATGCCCAATGCGAAAAATAATAAATACCGGATGTTAGGAAGAACGATAGAATACAAAATCTTGCAATGGATTTTATCCCTCCACTTACGATGTAAAGAAGTAATAGGAGCAAAAGAATAAGAGGAAAAGTATTCGTTTGCTCCGGTAGAGTTGTACTATGGATAAGATCCATGTAATAAGTAATTGTTCCTGCAATAAAAACAGTGATTTGAAGAATAATCAACACATTGATTATCTTTCCTAACACTTTACCTAGTAATAGTTCATTGATACGGAATAAATTTTCATTAGGATATTTCCTGTTAAGCCAAATCATCGGCCATAATGTTAAACTGGCAATCACCCCAAAGAGAAGAGGGAAAACTGTTTGGCTATAACCTACTGCACTAAGTTCTCGAGGTAGCGTGAGTATTGCGGTGCCTAACATTGCACTTTGAACCAAAAAAACAACATGATAGCCATTCAATATTTTTTTTGTTTGTGTACTCAAATTAAACTACCCCAACTTCCTTAAAGCTTTTTACTTTTTCTGAGCTCTTGAAATCCCTTTTCGACCTTTTGTAAAAGCTATTGGAAATCTGATAACACTGTCCAACAGATCTGTGGCCTTCCGAGGAATAAAAGGAGTCATATATGGTGTTCCTAAAGATTTTATACGTAATAAATGGGCGAATAACCAAGCTAATGCTAACATTTGACCAAACAACCCAAAAAATCCGGCAGCAAGAATAAAAATATACCGAACGAAGCGACTTGTATTACTCATTAAAAAAAGTGGCGGTAGGAAAGAGAGTAATGCTGAAACTGCAACTAACACAATTAAAATATTACTAACTAGTCCTGCTTCAACCGCTGCGGTACCAATGACAATACCACCTACGATACCAATCGTTTGCCCAACTTTCGTAGGCAATCGAGAACCAGCTTCCCTTAGCACTTCGATAATTAACTCGATGAACAATACTTCGAAAATTGGTGGAAAAGGAACCTTACTTCTCGATTCTTGTATATTTAATAACAGTTCATAAGGAAGTATTTCTGGATGAAATGTTAAAGCAGATATATAAGTAGGAGTTATTAAAATTGTCAAGAAAAAGCCGAAAAAACGAAGCATCCGTAGTAGGGACGCCATTGTCCACCGGTTATAATAATCTTCAATAGAAGTAAACATTTCGAAAAATGATGTAGGACATACGATTGCTGCTTGGCTATTGTCCATGAAAATAATAATTCTTCCATCAAGTAGATACTGACTAATAGTATCTGGCCGAACACTCATGTAATACTGTGGGAAAGGGGACAAAGGATTGTCTTCAATTGCTTGCATTAACATTGAGATATCCGTAAATATCGGATAATGAACCTTATCTATTCGTTGTCTTAACTTATTTAAATTTTCTTTATTTACGAGATCATCGATGTACAGAATGGAAATTTTAAAATTGGATTCTGTTCCTAAAATACGATCTTCGTTTTTTAACATCGGATTTCGAATACGTCTTCTCACTAAAGAAATATTGGTTTGTAGTGATTCTGTAAATGCATCTTGTGGTCCGATAACAGTTGACTCTGTAGCTGTATCCGTTATTGCGCGTGTAGGTGCGCTATAAGTGTCCATAGATAATAATTGATGTGTTTGCTGAAAATACATCAGCGTATGACCACCAACAAGCTTTTCTATAATACCTTTAAAATCCTTGAGATCAACGGGTGTAGCTAATTGATGAATCTGATGGATATAATCACATAAAGGAATTAATATTGATTTTTCTAATGTTTGCTTCTCCACAAGTGAACTGGAATGAATAATCGTGACAATACCTTCGCTTGTCGGGATTTCTTTGAAAACTATGTCTTGAATATCGTTTGTAATCTCCTTTAAAGCTTTTACCGTTTCATCAGCTAAAATATCCTCCGCCGTAGGAGCCTTTTTATACTGCTTATTAACTTTCGTGGTACGTACCAACTTATATTTCAAAGTACCACACGCCTTTCTATATATAGATAACGTTAGATTGTCCATTTTTTGAAAAATTATGTATTAAAATTTCGGTTCTTTTTTAAAATATGTACTGGACCGAATTACAAACGTTCCTTTTTTCGCAATCTTGCTACGATTTCTATCTCTTAAAGATAATATAGAGTATTATTTGCTTAAAGAAAAAAGCCGCCTCAACAAGTTGAGACGACTATCGATAGATTTAATTTAGGCAGTTACTGCTTGATAAGCAAGTAAATCTTGGTAGTATTTATTTAAAGAAGATGCAGATACGCCAAAGCCTTCTGCGATTTCCTTTACAGTAAATGCTTTCCCTTCGAACAATTCACGTTCTTGACCGAAGCGAATGGCACCAGCTGCGATTGCCGCTGCTTTACGTGCTGTTGGTTGTTGTTCTACTAAGTAATCTTCTAAAACAATTACTAGTTTCTCAGAGTCACGACCGCGTTCTTGTAAAAAGTTCTTTGCTTGTTCTAGGACGTCTGTTTCAAATGATGTGAATTCTTCTCCCGCGTATCCACCATCAACTAACTGCATCCAGAAATTTAAATGATTTAGTTTTAGGAATTCACTCACTGATTGCTCATTATTATACCCTTTAGCAAATGTATCAAATACTTTTGCATGCTCAGCAGGGAAGAAAATTAGTGTCGAAACAGCTAGCATATGCATAGCTTGTCCTGAGCCGTCTGGTAGAAGGAAGGCAAATACGTGCATACCTTCTGGAATCGGTTTATTGTTTTCACGACGAATCATATAGCTTTCTTTCGTTAAAGTATGTGTTGCTTTGAAATGACGTTCCTCTACAGCGTCTACTCTCCCGATGAACATTTCAGGTTGCATCCAATTTGATAATAACTCGATTGTAGTAGGGCGCACCATTTTTTTTATAGTACGTTTTAAATAGCCTGTCCAAATATCAGGACGTACGTGGAAGAAAAATTCATCTAAAGCAACTGCTTCTATTAATTCGCCCTGTAAATGAGTTTGTAGTTTTGGCTTCCAATCTTGAACAATTTCGATATATTCGCGGATATCTTTGCGTTCTGGGTAAGCCCCATAAAAGTTTTGTAATACTGCTTCGATTTCTTCGTTGAAAACAGATGTGACAGTTGTTTGCGTTTTCCCTTCACAGCATTTTTTATATTTTTTTCCGCTACCACATGGGCATTGGTCATTACGTCCTATCATATAAACACACTTCCTTTAAATTCTTGTTGATATTTATGATAAAAAAAACACATATTTAATAATAACGCTTGTGCGGTTTCTTGAAAACTAATTGTATATTTGGAACTGTCTGATAAAGCGCGCTATTATAATATATGAAGATTTTTCTGAAATTAGAACTAAAAAAACGATTTAGCCAATATGACTAAACCGTTTTGTGAACTGTTGTTTCTTTTCGTATACTACGTATCTTAGAAAATTGTTCAAGCTGAGCTACTAAATTGCCGATTAAAATAAATGCGCCACCGATTAATAATTGTGTCGTAATAGCTTCATCTAAAAAAATAAAGGCAAACATTGCGGCGAAAATCGGCTCCAGTGAAAAGATTAAGCCGGTATGTGTTGGTGATGTATACTGTTGTACAACAGATTGGGCGACGAAACAAAAGGCACTACATATGATCCCTAAGCCTAAAATCGCAATCCAGCCAATCGTTGTTGTTGGCACTTGGGGTGTTTCGAAAAGCAAGCAGAAAAATGCAGCAAAAACACCAGCAAACCCTAATTGATACACACCAAAAGATATAGAATCTACATTTTTAGTGAATGAACTATTAAGTATTAAGTAAATCGCGTAACTTACTGCAGCAATAGCTACTAAAATATCCCCAACTTGGAATGTTAATGACTCTTTTAAAGTAAGAATTGATATTCCAATCAACGTCATAATAATGGCGAATCTTACTGGGCGAGAAGGTAGCTTTTTATCTAAAATACTAGTGAAAATCGGCACTAGCACGACTGTTAAGCTTAAAATAAACCCTGCATTTGAAGCGGAAGTTGTCTTTAATCCGAATGAAGATAGCGCAAATACTAAGAAAAGTATAAAGCCTTGAATGCTGGCGTATATTATCGTTTTTGTATTTACTTGCATCAATTTTTTATAAAAAATAAGTCCCGCTACCGCAAAGGCAATTAAACAGCGTAGCGCTACAACATTGTACGCTTCTAGAACTTCTAATCCCATTACCATAAACGTATATGACATACCCCAAAATAACGTTACAATAACCATTAATAAATTTGCCTTAATTTGTATACTCAATACATTCACCACTTTTCAATACATTCATTTTTTAACTGTTATAATACAATATAAACCTTGCTTTACGATTAGTAAAACGAATGTTTATAATGATTAATATGAAAAAAATTCATGCAAAGGGGTTAAAGCAATGAGTTTAGTAAAGTATGAAATTTTAAATAAAGTTGCAGAAGTACAAAGTTTTACAGAAGCAGCGCAATTATTAGGATTAACACAATCAGCTGTTAGTCATGCTATATCAAGCTTAGAAAAAGAATTCGGTTTTGCACTCATCCATCGTAGTCGGAATGGTGTGAAACTTACAATGGACGGTCAAACGATGCTGCTTGCGATGCGTAAAGTACTACAAGCAGAGGAACTTTTACAGCAAGAAGCGGCTAATATTGTAGGTGTTACAAAAGGAACAGTACGTATCGGTTTAATTTCCAGTATTTCGACAAAGTGGATGCCGAACATCATTCGTTCCATGGATTCTAATTATCCAGGTATAAAAATTGAATTACGTGAAGGGGACTATTATGAAATCGAGCAATGGTTAATAAATGGGCAAGTCGATTGTGGATTTTTAAATCGCACAAGTTCGAAGCAATTTGATTTTATGCCATTAAAACGGGACAATCTCCTATGTATTGTATCTTCGAAAAGTCCGCTTTATTATAAAGAGGAAATTGATTTATATGACATAGTACTAGAGCCTTTTATTATGCCATCTTATCGTGGAATGAATGATATTTTAACGACTTTTGAAAAGCACGGAATAAAACCGAATGTTCGTTTTGAATTGTTTGATGAAAAGGGAATATTATCTATGGTAGAACATCATATAGGTATTTCCATGCTACCAAAGCTACTTTTATCACAATTACCATCAAATGTACGCGCTATACCTGTTAAACAGGAGAGCTTTCGTACTATTGGTTTAGCGACGAAACAATCTCTATCACCAGCAGCACAGAAGTTTGTTGAAGTGTTAAAGTTATGGTTAGAAAAAAATGAAGAAGATTTAACGAATGAATAGGGGAGAATTAGTATGTTACAAGGGAAAAAGGTTGTTATTACGAGTGGAGGCACGCTTGAAAAGTGGGATCGTGTGCGCGGCCATACGAATTTATCGAAAGGAATAATGGGCTGTTATTTAGCTGAGGCGGCACTGGATGAAGGCGCAGAGGTTATTTACATGCACGGTTACTTTGCGAAATTGCCCACTCATCAAAAACAAATGCGTACGATGAGTTTTGAAGGAATAGAAGATTTAGGCGAACAATTACATAATTTATTGCAGCAAGAAAAAATCGATATAGTTATTATGGCAGCTGCTGGTTCGGATTGGGTAATTGATAAAGTGTATAATCAGTCAGGTATTGAAATGACAGAGCAAGGAAAAATGCCATCCGATGAACCGCCCATTATTCACTTTAAAAAAGCACCGAAAATTTTACCAAAGATAAAAAAGTGGGCACCAAGTGTAATACTAGTAGGCTTTAAATTAGAAGCAACGACAGATGTGGAATTTTTAATTGAACGCGCAAAGCTTCGTATGGAGTCATCACACGCGCAACTAATGGTAGCGAATAGCTCACAATCACTATACGGTAGTGGAGAACCACATTTTATTGTTAGTGAACATGGTAGTGTTATGCAAGTAGACGGGAAAGAGGAAACGGCGAAAAAGTTAATACAATATTTATCAAATGAATTGATGATTTGATTGTATATAATCTGAAAATTGAGTTTATGTTATAATGTTATTAAGGTTTACAGTTTCTTTGGAGGGATTTATATGTCGATTCAAAGCGTGAAAGAACATTTGAAACAATTTAATTATGAGAAACATATTTTAGAATTTCAGGAAAGCAGTGCAACGGTTGAGCAGGCAGCTAATGTGCTTGGCGTTATTCCAGCTCGGATTGCCAAAACCTTGTCATTTAATGCCGCAAATGGTGGTGCGCTTTTAGTAGTTGCAGCTGGGGATGCTAAAATAGATAATGCTAAATTTAAAGTGACATTTGAAACAAAAGCAAAAATGTTAACAGCTGATGATGTCGTTACATATACTGGACACCAAATAGGCGGTGTATGCCCGTTCGGACTAACTGCGGATGTGCCAGTTTTTCTAGATATTTCTATGAAACGATTTACAACTGTCTTTCCGGCATGTGGTAGTGCTAATTCTGCAATTGAGCTAACTTGCGAGCAGTTGGAGCAATTTTCATTTGCACAAGGTTGGGTTGATGTATGTAAAGGGTGGGATTACACGTTACTTCAAGGAGGTGCAGACAATGTATGAGCTTGATCATATAGTCCATTTTGTAGATAATCCTGAGCAAGCTATTGAAGAAATGACGGCACAAGGTCTTCATGTAGTGAAGGGGGGGCATCATGAACAGTGGGGGACGTATAATGCACTAAGTTATTTTGGTTCCCAGTACATAGAATTTATCGGTATAGAAGATGAAAACAAATTCGAAAAAGCAGCGAAAATGCCTTATACATTACATGAGACGTACGAAAAATCTAATCGTATAAATGGCATAATCCGTTTAGCCATTCGAACGACGACGATTCAGCAAGATGCCGATATGTTTAGTGCAGCTGGCTTAGAAGTATACGGACCAGAGCACTTTTCACGTACACGTCCGGATGGTTCTGTCGTTAGCTGGCAATTGCTGCACATTGGACATAAAAGTCAAACAGTACCGTTCCCATTTTTCATCCAATGGGACAAGTCAAATGAAGAAAGAGAGCAAGAAAATAAAGAGCGCGGTATCACCGGTACACACTCAGTTGGCAATGTAAAATTAAAGGAAATTGTATATTTGATCGATCGTCTTGATTATCCGAAATATCTTCAATTATTGGAAGGTGTCAAGGCGGAGGAACATTATGATGAAGAAATAAATGCGAATATAGTTACGTTACATTTACATAATATTGATTTGAAATTCGTTTGTCCTTGCGGGGACGGTCCAGCATGGGATGCGATGTTAACAAGTGAAATGGGCATTAACTATATTACGTTTGCAGGCGCAGAGACGGAAAAAATTATTGAATATGAAAATGGACAATATGTTTTCGTGAAATAGTATTCATAAATTATGTTGATAGCCGATGTATATAAGAAACAGTTTTATCTTTTTAAGGAGACATCGACATGCTAACAAAACAGCAAGCAATACAAGCACTAAATAATAATAAATTTATCGGTTTTACTACGATTACAGGGAATGTATTAATAAAAAAGAGCAATAAAACGGATTACAATATTTATGTGTATGAAAGTGGAAATGAAACACCTGCACATTATATAGGTTCGATAACAAATGTGATGGCAACAATGGGCGATAAAGGCTCGAATAAAGATTTTATAATTGTAGAGAAATAATATAGGGTTGGGTCTCCAAATGGGATGCGTTGATTTCTATTCTGGGGTGGATGCTTTCCTGGGGGCACGGCTACAACTAAATTGTTTCGGATAGAACCGAAACAATTGAATTTTCATGGAGTCGCCGTCCTCCATTCCAATCAACTTTTCCCCTTCATTTGGACAAGCACTTGCCTTCTTCATACCGAAACATGAAGAACGATATACTCCTCCTGTTCGACCTGTCACGTATCAATACACCTTTTAATCCTCGAGTTTCAAGTTAAATTCGTAAAGCACATCACAACTTTATATCCCTTGTTTTTCGTCATCTCAAGTAAATTAAAAAAGAGTCATCTTGGTGCTTTTTTATGTGAAATTATGTGGATAACCCAAATATATTATAGAACATAAAAATACGTGTAGATAAAGTCAATTTTAACTTTGTCTACACGACTCTGAACACCAGCTGTAATTGGTGTTATAATTTATAATTTTAAAACGTTAGCTGCTTGAGGACCGCGGTTACCTTCAACAATCTCAAATGAAACGACTTGTCCCTCTTCTAAATTACGGAATCCTTCCTCCTGTATACCAGTGAAGTGGACGAACACATCCTCACCATTGTTGCACTCGATAAAACCATAGCCTTTCTCGCTATTAAACCATTTAACCTTTCCTTGGTGCATGAGCGTTCTCCTCCCATACTTGTAGATTAAATACACATTTAAACGAAAGATTGCGACAATTATGAATACTAATATACGGTATTATTAATTAATTGTCAATAAATTGGCGAATTCTGGTGACGTATTGTCGTGTTTTTCACTAGAAATTGCTTATAATAGAATTGAATACGAAAGAAAGCAGGGACCAACATGACAATAACGAAAATCTTATCTGATTTAGAAATCGCAAATCAAGCAGTTATGAAACCTATAACGGAAATAGCAGTAAAAGCAAATATCCCGGTAGATGCACTTGAACAATATGGCCGTTATAAAGCGAAAATCGATACAAACCTAATTACAGGAGCGCCTACAGGTAAAGTTGTATTAGTTACTGCGATTAGCCCAACGCCTGCTGGAGAGGGGAAATCGACTGTAACGGTTGGTTTAGCAGATGCATTAAACCAATTAAAAGAAAATGTTGTCGTTGCACTTCGTGAGCCCTCACTAGGTCCAGTAATGGGTGTAAAAGGTGGGGCAACAGGTGGAGGTTTTGCACAAGTATTACCGATGGAAGATATAAACCTGCATTTTACTGGAGATCTTCATGCTATCACAACGGCTAATAATGCACTTGCAGCGTTTATTGATAATCATATCCATCAAGGGAATTCGTTAAACATCGATTCACGCCGTATTATTTGGAAACGTGTTTTAGATATAAATGACCGAGCATTACGCAAAGTCGTTATTGGTTTAGGCGGTCCAGTTCAAGGAGTACCACGTGAAGATGGTTTTGATATTACAGTGGCTTCTGAAATTATGGCTGTATTTTGTTTGGCGACTAGCATTGAAGATTTACGTGAGCGTTTAGCAAACATCCTGATAGGCTATACAATTGATCGTAAGCCTGTATTTGTTCGTGATCTTCAAGTAGAAGGTGCCTTAACATTATTATTAAAAGATGCATTCAAACCAAATTTAGTACAAACGCTTGAAGGAACACCTGCCATTATTCATGGTGGACCATTTGCCAATATCGCACATGGCTGTAATTCAATCATGGCGACACAAACAGCACGTAAATTAGCGGATATCGTCGTAACAGAAGCGGGCTTTGGATCGGACTTAGGTGCTGAAAAGTTCATGAATATTAAAGCTCGCCAAGGCGGATTTAGCCCTGATGCAGTTGTCATTGTAGCTACAATACGTGCTTTGAAAATGCACGGTGGTGTAGCTAAACAAGAACTTTCTACAGAAAATGTTGGAGCGTTGAAATTAGGTATCGAAAACTTAGCGAAGCATGTAGATACAATTAAAACATTCGGCGTAGAGCCGGTAGTCGCTTTAAATCGATTTATTACTGATACAGAGGCAGAACTAGCAGTCATATTAAACTATGCAAAAGACAACGGTATTCGTATTGCTCGTACAAATGTATGGGAAGAGGGTGGAAAGGGTGGACTTGAATTAGCGAAGCAAGTACAGGAAGTGCTAGCTACACCACAAAATTTCCATCAGCTGTATGATTTAAATGAAACAATTGAACAAAAAGTTACGACAATCGTGCAAAAAGTATACGGTGGTGCAGGTGTTCAATTTACAGACAGTGCAAAAAAACAAATTGCTCAAATCGAAAAGTTCGGCTGGGACGACCTACCGATTTGTATGGCAAAAACACAAAATTCATTATCTGATGAGCCAAGTTTATTAGGCCGTCCAGAAGGATTTACAGTTACAGTACGTGAAGTAATACCAAAGCTTGGCGCAGGTTTCCTTGTGTGCTTAACAGGAGATATTATGACAATGCCTGGTTTACCGAAAGAACCCGCAGCACTTCGAATGGACGTTGCGTCTGATGGAAGCGCATTAGGGTTGTTTTAATTATGTAAAAGCAAAAGTCATCTCAAATTATTTTGAGGTGGCTTTATTTTTGTTAGAGAAAGATTGGTGGGTATATACAGGAAGTTATATATTTGCTTAGATTCTTGATAAGCGTCTAGTATTTTCGGATAAAGATTAAAAATATTTTTTACATAGATAGAAGTGACAACTGGCAAGAAATAAATTTAGAAGGATAGGGATACGACACTTTTCCAGTAGCCCATATAAAATGTTTGAAGTGGAAGGCGCGGCACTCCTGCAAAAGCAAATATTATTTGCGACGAGTAAACGCAGGACAGCGCGTGCGGAAAATCCATTTTTGCGGCGGTGTGCCGCAAAAATTAGTTGGAGCGGTGCCATGGGCGAAATTCTGATGCCCACGAGCGAAAGTCGAGGTGCCATGAGCGATTTATGGTGTCCCATGGGCGAAAATCAAGTTCCCACGGGCGAATCAGGACTTTCGACATATTACTTGATAAAAATCGGAGCATAAAAAAGCATATATTTCCAATATTTATATTATAACGCGCGAATAATATCTCTTAATACATAAAACTATTCCAATTTGTCTACAGTCTTAAGAGGCTGTGACAAAATAAAAAAACATCATTTTTCACAATGGAAAAAATGATGTTTTTAGCAATCAGAAAATTAATTTCCGTTCCAGGGACGCTTTCCAGTGGCACGGCTCAAGCCTGTATTCTCAGTATTCTCACGCTTTCGCTGTTCTCCCAGGAGTCGTCCCTTCACTCCAATCAATTTAGAAGGTATCGAATTTTTAATATAGATAGAACGTACTTTTAATAAAAAATATACTTATGTCCCAGCCGCTTTTGCTATTATAATTTGAATTTATTTACTAATTGATTTAATTGCTCAGCTGTTGTAGCCAAATGTTCAGCGCTACCTGACACTGTTTCCATCGATCCAGCAGCCTCTTCAACCGTAGCAGCTGTCTCTTGGGCACTGGCAGCTGATTGTTCAGAAATTGCAGCAATATTTTCAATGGAAGCATCAATTTCACTAGTACGTAAAGCAATTTGTTGTAGGTTTTGAGTAACACGTGAAATATTATCTACCATATTGTCAATTGACTGAGATATGTTTGCATATGTTTTATTTGATTCAATAGCTTGATTTGATCCTTTTTCAACTTCTCTATAGCCTTCACGTAAAGAACCAGTTACTTCAGTCGTCTCACTTTGAATTGCATAAACGATTTTTGAAATATCCGCAACAGAAAGAGTTACTTGTTCAGCAAGCTTTCGAACTTCGTCTGCAACAACTGCGAATCCTTTTCCTTGTTCACCTGCACGAGCAGCTTCAATCGCAGCATTTAATGCAAGTAAATTAGTTTGATCTGCAATGTCAGTTATAACTGTAACTAGTTTTGAAATTTCTTGTGTTTGAACGTTTAAATGTTCCACTTTATCGACAGATGATTTTACAATTTGATCTATTTTGTTCATTTGATCTTCTGTTGCTTCCATTAATGAACGACCTTCGTCTGTCATCGTGCGCACTTTTTCAGAAAACTGTTCAACCTGCCCGCTATTGTTACTAGCATCTTCTACGTTATTAGTAAATTCAATCATTGCTTCACGCAGTATAGTGGCAGAAGTCGCTTGTGATTCAGTACCTTCAGCGATTTGTTGAACGGTAATCGCCGTTTGATTTGTACCGATAGTTACTTCCTCAGCAGATTGCTTTAAATTATTACTATGGCTTGCTACTTCATTTGCTCCAACTTGTATATTAAATAATATTTTTTGAAGCATTTCTGTCATCGCGTTTGTTGCTTCTGTTAATTTTCCAAGCTCGTCTTTAGATGACACTGTTAATTGAGGGTGGTTTAATTCACCTTGTGTAATACTTTCCATACGACGCATAAGTGTAGTAACAGGTTTTACAACCATTGATGTTATAGTTAATACAGCAATAATAAATGTGACAGTGATTAGACAAGATAAAATTAATAAGACGATTTTTGATTTATTCATAGAGTCAATATTTTTAGATCCGATAGAATTCAACTCTTGAATTTTCAGCTGTACCTGTACTTGGAAATCTTCTAATATAGCTTGTGCAATTTTGTCCATTTCTTGCAAGTTAGCTTTTGCCTGCTCAATATTACCTCGATCATAAACGGCAAACACTTGATTTTCGATTGAAGAACGCCATTCATCTGTTTCCGCAAATAAATTCTCTAAATCATTACTCTCTTCTTTTGCTAAAATAATTTCTTTTAATGGTTCTGATTCATTAAAGCCGAGGTTGAAAATATCTTTATGTTTTGTCTCTCCTGTTAAAACATAGCCACGCACTGATGCAAGACTTGTTGTCATCAATTGTGCGATGGATTGCTCAGCCGTTAATAGTTGAACTTCATTATTAATTATTTCCTTAGTTGAATTCGTTAATCCCTCATTATTAAAGTATGTATACACGGAATAAGCCCATATCGCTAGTAACATTAACGCCATAGTTAAAAAGATTTTAGTGCGGATTGATTTTATGTTTCTTAGTAAGTTGAATTTCCCCATTGTTCCTATTCTCCTTTGGTTGTTCACATGATAGTAGTACGATATACTGATAAAAGCACTTTTCAGAAAAGTGTTTTCCTAATATATGATAGTATATACTTTTATTACAATAATAAATAGTAGTTTAGTTATTTCTGGAAACAGAATATGTTATAGAGGTGGGTAATAATGGATAAAATAGAACTATGTAAATTATTGGTGAGTGAAATTTATGAAAAAATGGATGCGAGTCATGATTTTCAACATATAGAACGTGTTTTAATGAATGCTGAAACAATTTTACAAACAGAGCCAACTGCTGACGCAAATATCGTTCGTCTTGCGGTTTATTTGCATGATGTTAGTGATGCTAAATATGCAGACGATAAATCTGCACAAAACATTATATTAGATCAACTGAAATTAAGTGAAGAAGAACGTCAACATATTGAAGATATAATCGAATCTGTTTCATTTAATGGAGGCAACTATCTTGAGGCAAAGACAATTGAAGCAAAAATTGTACGTGACGCCGACCGTTTAGATGCGATAGGTGCAATCGGAATTGCCCGCACTTTTGCGTACGGTGGTGCAAATGGTAGAAAGCTATATGATGAAGCAGAGGAAGCTCGGTTCAATATGTCAGAGGCTGAATACCGTACGAAATCGACGTCATCGGTTACTCATTTTTATGAAAAGTTACTATTATTAAAGGATTTAATGGTAACAGAAAAAGGCAAGCAAATGGCTGAAGAACGCCACATGTTTATGGTATCCTTTATACAACAGCTAAAAAATGAAAGAGACGGGATTGTATGAGTCATTTAATTGTTTCAAATTTAACAAAAACAGTAGGCGATAAAACGCTATTTGAAAATATCGAGTTTACCATTTATGAAGGAGAACGCGCCGGTTTAATTGGAATTAACGGTACTGGTAAATCGACATTATTATCAATTTTAGCAGGTGTGCAAGATGCCGATCATATAGAACTTGATCATCCGAATAAATACCGCATTGCTTATTTAGAGCAAGATCCAAAGTTCTCACAGGGAGAAACAGTGTTACAAGCAGTGTTTGCGGGGGATTCTCCAGCGTTAAAACTAAATCGTCAGTATGAGGAAATGGTTGCAGCACTTGCACAAAATCCAACGAGTGAAGAGCTTCAAAATAAATTATTCCGCTTGCAACAGCAAATGGATACGGAGCAAGCATGGGATATCAATGCGCTAGCAAAACAAACTTTAACTAAACTAGGTATAGATATGTTTGACCGTGTCGTAACTGAGTTGTCGGGTGGACAACAAAAACGTGTTGCGCTAGCAAAAGTATTAATCGAACCAGCTGACTTGTATTTATTGGACGAACCAACGAACCATTTAGATGTAGAATCCACAGAGTGGTTACAGGAAATGGTAATGCGTCTGAAAGGTGCCGTTATTTTCATTACCCATGATCGTTACTTTTTAGATGAAATGGCGACGCATATTTATGAGCTAGCAGATCAAACTTTATACCGTCATGCTGGTAACTATGCAGACTATCTGGAAGCGCGAGCAATTCGTGAGGAAATGAATGCGGCAACACAGTCGAAATTACGCAATCGTTATCGTTCAGAGTTAAAATGGATTCGCCGTGGAGCAAAGGCACGTACGACAAAGCAAAAAGCAAGAATTCAACGATTTGAAGAGCTAGATACACAAATAGATCGTTCAAATGATGATGCTAATTTAGAGCTAGCACTACAAACGACACGCTTAGGTAAAAAAGTGCTGCAGGCTGAAAATATATCGAAAGCATTTGATGAACGTGTTATTTTAAAAGATTTCAACTTTTTACTGCAACAAGGGGACCGAATCGGCATTATTGGCGCAAATGGCTACGGAAAATCAACACTATTAAATATTTTAGCTGGTGAGTTAGAGCCAGACGATGGTGAAGTGCTAGTAGGTTCTACAGTAAAACGTTTACACTTTAAACAAACGTTACCGAAAATGAATGAAAACGAGCGGATGATTGAATACATTCGTGAAGCGTCAAACGATATAACCGATGCAGAAGGGGTGCGATATAGTGCCGCGCAAATGTTAGAGCGCTTTTTGTTCCCGCTACATACGCACGGAACACCAATTAGTAAGTTGTCGGGTGGTGAGCGCAAACGTTTGCATTTATTGCGTTTACTAATGGAACAGCCGAATGTATTATTACTAGACGAGCCGACAAATGATTTAGATATTGAAACACTCGGTGTATTGGAAGACTTTATTGAGCAATTCCCTGGTGTTGTCATAACAATTTCCCATGACCGTTTCTTCTTAGATCGTATTGCAAAGAAATTATGGATTTTAGATGGTCAAGGAAATGTAGAGGAAAGTTTGGATGTGTATACGGATTACTTAGCAAAACGTGCTGAGCTGCAACAAGTGAATGTAAAAGAAATGAAGCAAGATAAACCGAAACAGGAAAAACTAAAGCAAGAGAAGAAAAAGCTTTCCTTTAAAGAGCAAAAAGAATGGGAAACGATTGCTGACGATATAGTAAGAGTGGAAGACCAAATTATGCAAACTGAAGAAGGTATTGCAACAGCAGGGGCAGACTTCACTAAGTTACAGCAGCTGACGAATGAGCTTGATGAATTAAATGCGAAATATGAGCAGTTAATTGAACGCTGGAGTTATTTAGATGAAATCGTTAACGGATAGGAGATAGTTAATATGAAGATTATTACGATAGAGCCAACGCCAAGTCCGAACTCAATGAAAATAGTAATTGACCAAGAATTACCTTTTGGCAAAAGCTATAACTATACGAAAGATAATATTGGTGAAGCATCTGAAGCAATTCAGGCGATTTTTGCTGTAGAAGGTGTGAAAGGCATTTATCACGTAGCAGACTTTTTAGCTGTTGAGCGCAATGCAAAATTTGCTTGGGAAGGTATTCTTTCTAGCATTCGCCAAGCACTTGGGGAAAATGAAGAAAACCATGCTTCAGAACAGGCAGCAGTTGACCATTTCGGTGAAGTGTACGTGCATGTGCAAGTATATAAAGGTGTGCCACTGCAAGTTAAAGTGTTTAATGGAGATGGAGAGATTCGTCTTGCAACAGGCGATCGCTATAAGGACGCATTTGACCTTATTCAATCAAAAGCAGCTGATGAAAACTATATATTCCAACGTAAATGGGTAGATTACGGTGTTCGATATGGAGATAAGCAAGAGATTGCTGACAGTGTTTTGCAGGAAGTACATGCAACATATCCACAAGAACGAGTAGATGCTATTGTGGCAGCAGCGAACGAAAAATCAAATTATACACCTGTAGAACGAGAAAAAGTAACTATGGAAAACTTTGCTGTCGATGATTGGCAGCAACGTTTCCAATTGCTAGACCAAATGCCTGACCCTGAAGTTGATGATATTCCGTTACTGATGTATGCATTAGACGATGACCAAATGGCTATTCGCCGTTTAGCAACGGTTTATTTAGGGATGATTGAGGATGAGGCAGTTGTACCTGCTCTTGAAAAAGCGATTCAAGATAAAAGCGCGGCTGTGCGCCGTACCGCGGGGGACTGCATGAGTGATCTAGGATTTGTGGCATTTGAACGAGCGATGATTAAGGCATTAAGTGATAAAAATAAGCTTGTACGTTGGCGTGCTGCAATGTTTTTATATGAAACAGGCACAGAAGCATCCCTTGAAGCGCTAAGAGTAGCTGGAAATGATGTCGAGTTTGAAGTGAAGCTACAAGCGAAAATGGCACTTGCCCGTATTGAGCAAGGGGAAGAAGCAAAAGGCTCGGTTTGGAAGCAAATGACGGACGCTAAATTTTCGAATTAATTCGTTATGTTTATATAATAGCAACTCAAGTTGAGATAAATTGATTTTAGCCAGCTCCTTATATTTGGAATAAGTGTAGTATTATAGAGAATGTTGATCTGTTAAATAAAGTTTGAATAAAAAATCCTGTGTAAAGCAGGATTTTTTATTGTTCAACAACCATGTCCCAATTAAGGTAACTAACTTTTTGAACTCAAGGACTGTTTATTCGAAAAAATAGACAGTATATTCGATTAATTTAGTCGGTATAATTTCTAAAACAGAGGTTATAGTTTTGATGGTGAAGATCATGATGTATTTGAATATTATGGAAACTCGAAAATGGATGAAGCTAATAATGTGTTACAATGAGAGTAATGAAAGAGTTTGAGAGACAAAGATTTCAAGCAATTAATGAGGGTATTAGAATATCGAAAATATAGGTAATTCAACTTGAAGAATACAGCATTCCTTTGAAATAATTTTAAAATGTAGGATAAAAGGAGAGAAATCATCATTATGTTTGAAATCAGTGATGAAACATTACGATTAATTAAAAGGGCCAGTAGGGGAAAAAAACATTTAAAATTAACTGTTGGTTATTTAATAGACAATAATCCTGTAATAAAAATTTATAATGAACATGGTGAACTTGATTCATCAAATAAATATTATTATGAAATTGGGTCTATTACAAAGACTTTTACTGCTTCTTTGCTATCAAAATATGTATTTGAAAATAAGTTGTCAATAAATGATTCAATACAAAAATATATAGAAGAACTTAAGGAACACGAGTATTATCCTACATTGCTCCGTCTTGCTACGCACTCTTCTGGATATTCTCAAACACTGCCATTAAATAAAAGGGAATATTTGAACATAATGTTTGGCTTGATTTTTGGCAATGGTGATTTTAATAAGAATAATCCGTTAAATATGGATATTAACAAAATGGAGATGCTAATTGAAAAAAATAAATTAAAAGAAGTGGATTATTCATGGAAATATTCAAATTTCGGTATATCACTAATTGGGTATTGCTTAGGGATTGTATCAGGTAGAGGATATTGGGACACTATGAATGACTTTCTTTATAATGAACTTGGATTAAGAGATACTTATTTGGGTATATCAAATAATAATTTACAAGGTTTTAACAGAAAAAATATTGATTGCGGTAATTGGGAATGGAACAAAGAAAATCTAATATCAGCTGCGGGTGCAATCAGTTCAACTGCTGATGATTTACTTCAGTATGCAAAAATAAATATTCACGAAGATAAACCATATTTGTCTCTTTGTCATAAAAAACATGGAAATAGAACAAAGAAGTATGATATGGGTCTTGGATGGTTGCTTTTAAAAAATAATAATAATGTTATTTTGCATGGCGGTGGAACAGGTTGTTTTAGTTCATTTTTAGGGATTGATAAAGAAAAGAAAGTTGCCTCTGTAGTTTTGGCCAATTATAGATTAGGTCGAAATGATGATGAAAATATAGGGATTTCCTTATTAGAAAGTCTACAAAAATCAAATGATATATAAGAATTGCAAAAAAATGGTGAAAATTAATCTATCATGTTTCACTATAATCTAATAATATGAAATGAAGATATAAATGGCGCGGTTGTGGAGCAATATAAATAGAGGATTATCAGACTTTTCTATAAAAATGTATCAATTTAATATATTAAGAGTGTGTTTTGATCAATCTTCAAAACGCGCTTTTTTCTATGATCAATTACCAAGGCTTTAGTTCAAAGTGGGGTTTTCATTGTTAAGTCGGTTTTTTGCATTTCCCTAAAATGGCAAAATAATGTAAAATTGTAAATAGCGGAGGGGTGTATATATGATAGATCAAGCAAGTGGAAAACATCTATTTTTAGTGTTAGGTCTTAGTTTGTTATTTTTTTCGCCGATTCTCATATTAATCATACCTACAATGATTCCGATGACTTTATACTTTGAAAAATATACGTGGGTATACTATACACTTGGTGAGAGCTATTTGGTATTTGGGTTTGGATTAGCGACACTTATTGTTTGCTGTGCCATTTTATTTTTAGGAAAGCTAAAAAAATGGGCAGTTAGCGTCGGGATAATTCTTACCGTACTTGCATGTTTTTTATTTTACGGTAGTGCAGTGGGCTTTATTGCATTTGCAGATGAAGGCATTACATATCGTGGAATATTTGAAAATGAGAAAAAGTTTTTTGGGTGGGATGAAATTGGACATGTTAAAATAGAACAATTAGTTCGGGGTACACCTCCTGAAATTACATTTACGCTAAAAGATGGGGAAGTTTTATCGTTTACTGAAAATGGGCATGTGCGAGATATTCGTGGTAGTATGCGGGCGAAGTTTCAGAAATATAATATACCGATGGAACATACATATGCTGATTAAAACATCACTTTTGACAATCATTAGCTTTGTCTAAATTGCTCGGGTATGAACCTGTGTTCTATTCGCGTCTTCGCTAAGCTGCGCGATTTGTATGACAAGTGTTTTCAAGACAGTAAAGTGTTGCTGCTTTATTTTTTTATAAACAACGTAAGACCTCTTCTCTAATCATGAGGAAGAGGTCTTTTCATGTGCCACAACTTTTTGCGTAGGCATAAATACTATGTATAAAATGCTACCAAAAATAAGTGCAATACCTAACACTTGGAGTAAGCTTGGTTTAAAAGAGAGAATGAGTACATCGAGTAAAATAGCGACAACTGGATCAACAAACACGAGAACGGAAACAATGACTGTCGATAAATTGCGAATACTATCAAAAAATAAATAATATACAAAGCCAGTATGAATGATTCCCGTACCAAAAATAAATAACCAGTTCGAAGTTGTTAAACCTTGGAATACAGTAAAATCACAAAAAGGTAGTAGCATTACAATACCGACCGTTGTTTGTACAAATGTAAGCGCATAGGAGGATAATCCATTAATTGTTTTACTCGTAAACATAGTGAGCGCATAAAATAGTGCAGACAATAAAGCCCAAATAAAGCCCGAGTTAAAAAACTGATCAATTGATTGGAAATGTTCTATGCCCACTATTAAGATGCTGCCAAGAAAACATATAACCGTTGCAATAATGCCTTGGATAGTCATTTTTTCTGCGAGTAGAACGGCTCCTAGCATAAGGACGAAAATCGGTGCTAAATTATAAATGGAGATTGCGATCGAAATTGACATTTCCTCAAAAGCTTTAAATAAAAACACCCAATTTAAGACTATAAAAACTCCGCAAATCAATGTTTTACCAACTTCTTTTTTATCCCATTTTTCTGTTTTATGACCGCCAGTAATATACCACATAGTCCCTAAAAATAAAGTGGCGCAAATACAGCGTACAAAGACAAGCTCTACAGCGGGGATACCTGTATGAATAGTGAAAAAACCAATTGAGCCGAAAATGGCCATGGCAATTGTTAATTTAAGCATTGCACTTATGTTCATTAAAAAACACCTTTCTATAAAACACTTCGAATATACTATACCAAACGAAAGTATCATACCGCTATATTATTCAGAAAAATCCAACTATATTTATCTTTGTGAAAATGGTATAATATAGGATGTGGAGAGGGTGGGTAGATGCGAAGTGATGCAGGGTTTCGACATGTATTTTTAGTTCTTGGTTCATGTATGCTTATGTTTTCACCAGCTATCATATTTTTAATTCCTTCAATGATTCCTATGACATTCTACTTTAAAAAGTATACTTGGGTATACTATACTCCGATTGAGAGTTTTATAGTTTTTGGTGTTGGATTAGGAATACTTATTGTTTGCTGTGCAATTTTATTTTTTGGGAGATTAAAAAAATGGGCTGTGAGAACTAGTATTATTCTTGCTTTACTTGCAGGAATATTATTTTACGGAAGTGCAATGGGGTATATAGCAATTTCTGATGAGGGCTTTACATATCGGGGGATTTTTGAACAAAAGAAACAATTTTCAGGATGGAATGAAGTGGCACATGCTGAAATTGAAGAAGCAGCTCGCGGTACATCAGACAATGCTACATTTATATTTACCTTTAAGAATGGGGACGTTTTAACATTGAAAGAAACAGAGCATTTACGAAGAACTCGTGCAAAAATGCGTGCGCAGTTTAAGATCAATAAAATACCGGTTGACTATACAGAAGCGGAATAAAAAATCACCCAATTGTTGGGTGATTTTTCCTTTTAACTACGTGTTTGGCCAGTGCCATACACATAAAATTTTGTGGATGTTAATGCAGGCAAGCCCATTGGACCACGTGCATGTAGTTTTTGAGTCGAAATACCAATTTCTGCCCCATAGCCAAATTCAAATCCGTCTGTAAAACGAGTAGAAGCGTTATGATACACTGCAGCTGCATCTACTGTTGTTAGAAAAACATCTGCATTGTCCTTCGTTTCTGTGATGATTGCTTCTGAATGATGTGTTCCGAATTTATTAATATGACGAACAGCCTCATACACATTTTCCACTATTTTCACACTTAATGTTAACGATAAAAACTCTTCCGCGTAATGTTCTTCTGTAGCGAGCATTGCACTGCTAAGCACATTGCATACAGCTTCGTCACCGTAAATTGTAATACCGACATCAGACAAATAGTTAAGTAACTCTTTCCCATAAGTTTTGAAAAAATTTTCGTGTATAAGAACGCTCTCTGCAGCATTGCAAACAGAAGGGCGCTGCGTTTTAGCGTTCACAATAATGTTTTTGGCCAATTCTAATTGAGCAGAATCATCGATATAAATATGGCAATTACCAGCGCCGGTTTCAAGGACAGGCACACTTGCTTCACGTACAACTAAGTCGATTAAACTTTTACTACCGCGCGGGATGAGTACATCTAAATATTCATTTAAGTTAAATAATGTTTTTGCTGTCTCCCTGCTTGTATCTTCAATTAATAATACTGCATCTTCTGGTAAATTCGCTTTCTTTAATGCGGTATGGATTGAAGCGACTAACGCAATATTGGAAAATTTAGCAGATGAACTACCGCGCAATAGTACAGCATTTCCAGTCTTCAATGATAATGTAGCTGCATCAACTGTAACATTTGGACGCGCTTCATAAATCATGCCAATCACACCAAGTGGTACACGCTTCTTCAAAATTTGTAAGCCATTTTCTTTCTTAATGTCCTCTAACACTTCGCCAATTGGATCAGGTAGTTCTACTAGTAAGCGAATGGCATCACTCATAGCTTGGATACGTTCTTTATTTAGCATAATGCGGTCAAGCGTTGATTCAGTTAAACCGTTTACAGTACCTTGTTGTAAATCCTTTTTATTTTCATTAATTATCTTCTCTGCGTCGTGTAGTAATTGATCCGCGATACAAAGAAGAGCATGATTTTTTTCTGCTGTCGTTTTAATATTCATTTCATAGCTTGCCGATTTTGCACGTTTCCCTTTTTGTACTACTTCATTTTCCACATTTGTATTCACTTTAATTCCTCCTTAAATTTGAATCCACTGATTGCGATGAATTACTTCAATTGGGTAATTTTTTAAATCATCTGTCCGTTTTCCCATCGCTTTTTCGAGTTCTTCACTCGTATATAGTACTTCACCGCGGCCAATACATGTGTGACGGTCAAATACTTCCACTACATCACCGCGCTCAAAATGTCCTTCAAATGCATACACACCAGCTGGCAGTAAGCTTTTTCCACCTGTAGTTAATGCTTTTACTGCGCCCTCGTCGATAAATAGCTTGCCAGATACTTCTGTTAACGCAACCCATTGTTTATTACTTGGAATAATGGTAGAGGATTCATTTTCGAAATAAGTACCATCCCCTTTACCGGCTAAAATATCGGTTAATTTACATTTACCAGAGCCGCTACCAATAAATACTTTCACACCTGCGTTCATTGCATAGCGTGCAGCTACTAGCTTTGACTGCATACCTCCAGTGCCAACCTTGGAGCCAGTGCCTGTAGCAAAGCCGAGCATTTCATCAGACACTTCAGTAATACGGTCAATGCGGTTTGCCTGTGGATTTTTTAGTGGATTAGCATCGTACAAGCCGTTGACATCGGTTAAAATAATGAGCTGGTCGGCATGCACAAGTCCGCTCACTAGTGCAGACAGCATATCATTATCGCCAAACGTCAATTCTGCTACGGATACCGTATCATTTTCGTTAATTATTGGTATTACCGAGCGTTCTAATAGTTCTGAAAAAGTGGCGTTTGCATTCTTATATCGCTTTTTATCACTGAAATCAGTGCGAGTTAATAATATTTGTGCAGGGACGATACCAAACTTACTAAATGCTTCATTATAAGATTGAATTAATACACTTTGCCCTACGGCTGCGGCTGCTTGCTTACCTTTGATTGTGACAGGACGAGAGGAGTAACCGAGTTTGCGGAAGCCTGCTGCGACTGCACCGGATGAAACGAGTAATACTTCGTGTCCTTCGTTTTTTAATGTTGCTAATGCTTGAATATGGTCATCAAATTTAACTAGGTCTATTTCTCCTTTTGCATTTGTTAAGGAGCTACTACCTATTTTCACTACGATTCTTTTTCTTTCCATATTGATCCCTCCGAAAATACTAGCTTATTCGTTCCCGTATTCTCCAGTTAAGAAAGGGGCGAGTACTTAGTTATTTGCGCATTCCGAAAATGTTCTGCTAATTTTTAGAAAAAATAAAAAGCCCTTTTTGTCCTAAAATAATAGGACGAAAAGGGCTTCTTTCCGTGGTACCACCTAAATTGATTGCACATGCAATCCGCTTTATCTCATAACGCTGAGTCGGCGCCTAGTTTTGCTAGGAGCGTATCGAAGTAGGTTGGGCGGTTGAACTATGCGAATCTTGCAGCCGGTGGAGTTCGCTCTCTTTAATAGTCAAGGGACGCTTAATAATCTTCGTTATGCATTTAACTTTTTAAATAGCATGCATGACAATTTGCATTTTGTCAACCTTATCAAGTAAGAAAAAAAAATCATATTAATCATGTCAATATTTCACATTTAATGTAATGTCGGCACTGTATTTTTAAAGAAATCTAATTTTTTGCGATTTTTTAGGGCTATTGCTTTTTTGTTTTCGATGATAGAAATCGATATAGTCGTGACACCTAGGAATATATCGTTAGTGCACTGCGCAAAGGATTAAATAAATGAATTTTGAGCTGTATTATGAACAATATAAACCGCTAATTCAAAAAGTATTGTATAAATGCAAAGTGTATGGCAATTATGATGAGTTTCGTCAAATTGCAGTAATTGCACTTTGGGAAGCAATCGAATCGTTTGATGATAAAAAGGGGAGTTTTGATTCCTATGTGTATTTTAGTATGATGCATAAAATTATGAAGGAGATGGAGCGTCAAAACAAGCAGCGTGAACGATTTATAATAACAATGGACGATGAATTGCAGTTTTTGCTTGAATCTCGACAATTACCTGAAATAATAAATAATATTACACTCGAAATATTGTGGCAGAAGCTAAAAATACAAGATCGCCAAATATTATATAGTTATTATGGTGAGCTAATGGCAGATGCTGAGATTGCTTTGCAGCTTAATATGAAAACAGACACTGTAAAGAAAAGAAGACAACGATTAATAAAAAAATTGCGCGATCACTTTTAGTTGAAATAGGCAGTAATGGGGCCACTGGGGTGTCTTTTGTATCTTATATAGTATAAAGCCTGTTGCTATTCTATCCATCATATTTGTGTATAATAATGATAGGAGCAAGTTAGGGGGCTTTATTTTGAAAAAAAATATAGAAGAATTGAATGAGTCAACAGAAGAGTCTGTCGCGTGTCGTAAAAGTCATCACCCTGAGAGCGTGAAGAAAAACCTAACAGTTCGTTTAAATCGTATTGAAGGTCAAATTCGTGGCATCAAAGGTATGGTAGAGAAAGATGTGTATTGCGATGATATTATTACACAAATTTCGGCTACACAGTCTGCATTGAATAGTGTAGCAAAAATTTTACTAGAAGGTCATTTAAAAGGCTGTGTGGTCGATCGTTTAGCTGAAGGTGACGAAGAAGTGTTAGATGAATTACTTGTTACAGTTCAAAAGTTAATGAAAAAGTGATGCATATAGGTATGAGCCGTCAACCGATTTAATAAGCAGTATGAAATTCATTAGTACAATTAAAAAAGGTGGAGGAAACGATTTAGTTTTCATCACCTATTTTTGTTGTTTTCAAATATTATTAACGCGAGTCATTTGTCCATTTTGAAATTAATATTTTCTTAAGGTAGTTATCTTTCACTATCTATGGTAAAGTTTTTTTATTAATTATTACATGAGCATATTCTCATATTACCGGTCGTTTATAACAGGAGGCGCTGTATATAATGGAAGAAGAAGTACAAACTATCTCGCATGAATTAGATGAAGAAACGTTATTTGTTGTATCTCAAACATTTAAAGCGTTAAGTGATCCAACACGTATTCGAATATTAAATTTACTATGCTGCAAAGAACATTCAGTAAATGAGATCACTGAGGCACTTAATCTAGGACAGTCTACGGTATCGCATCAATTGCGTTTTTTGAAAAATTTACGTTTAGTAAAATTCAGACGTGAAGGGACAACCATGTATTATTCAAGTGATGATATCCATGTGATGAATTTATTGCATCAAGCAATTGACCACGCAAAACATTAGTAGATGTTGTTTAAAATTATAGCGTAAAGGCATATTTAAAGTCAGTTATATCAAGGCTTATGTGTGTGACATAAGAAGCTTTTCATAATGTGTTTTAGCACTTTACATACCCTGCTATGGTATGGTATTATTAACTCAAGGTAAGGAGGCGAGTAATTGGAAAGTACATCAGAAGTTGTTACTTGGCAGGGTGAAGAAGAATTGTCTTGTCGAAAAAGTCATCACTCTGAAAAAGTCAAAAAAGATTTATCCAATCGTTTAAATCGTATCGAAGGCCAAATTCGCGGCATTAAAGGCATGATCGAAAAGGATGTTTATTGTGATGATATAATCACGCAATTATCTGCTACACAGTCTGCGTTAAATAGTGTTGGGAAGATTTTGCTTGAAGGGCATTTAAAGGGTTGTGTCGTTGATCGTTTGTCAGAAGGTGACGAAGAAGTATTAGACGAGCTAGTCGTGACAATTCAAAAGTTGATGAAAAAATAAGTGAATTATTTATAAGAGCATGGTGGTATTTTTAGACTCTATATACCCCACTGTTGTATAAATTAATCTATAATACAAAATTTAAAGGAGCGAGAATTATATGCAAAATGTAACATTAAATGTACAAGGAATGTCTTGTGGACACTGTGTTAAATCAGTTGAAGGTAGCGTTGGTGCATTAGCTGGCGTTGACCAAGTAAAAGTAAACCTAGAAGAAGGTTTAGTGGAAGTTGCTTTTGATGAAGCACAAGTAACACTTGATCAAATTAAAGAAACAATTGATGACCAAGGTTATGATATAAAATAATAAGAGTGCTCTCGTAGCACTCTCTTATTTTCTGTAATTTATACCCCTGTACGGTATGTGGAAGGTGGAAAGCAACATGAATTCAGAACTAAAAGAAGCACATCTGCAAATTACTGGTATGACATGTGCGGCATGTGCAACGCGTATTGAAAAGGGTTTAAATAAAATGGACGGTGTCGAAACGGCGAATGTCAATTTAGCACTCGAAAAATCCTCAATCCAATACGATCCTTCAAAATTGAGTGAAACTGATTTAGAGAAAAAAATCGAAGCTCTTGGCTATGGTGTCGTGAAACAAAAAGCAGAGTTTGATATTACTGGGATGACGTGTGCAGCTTGTGCGACACGTATTGAAAAAGGTTTAAACAAGATGGAGGGTGTTGCTACAGCGAACGTGAACTTAGCGCTCGAAAAAGCAACGATTGAATTTAACCCTTCGGAAGTAGCCATTGCAGACATCATTGCAAAGGTTGAAAAACTAGGGTATGGTGCTCATCAAAAGCAAGAGGACAAAGATAACGTCGACTATCGTGAGCAAGCAATTAAAAAACAACAAAATAAGTTTATTTTATCTGCAATTCTTTCATTACCATTATTGTGGACGATGGTAGGACATTTCTCATTTACATCATTCTTATACGTACCAGATATTTTAATGAATCCTTGGATACAGATGATACTGGCAACACCAGTGCAATTTATAATTGGTAAGCAATTTTACGTTGGTGCCTATAAAGCCCTTCGTAATGGCAGTGCCAATATGGACGTTTTAGTTGTGATGGGGACATCCGCTGCTTACTTTTATAGTGTTTATCAAGCCATCATAACGGTAGGTACACATCACGGACCTCATCTTTATTTTGAAACAAGTGCGGTACTGATTACACTAATTTTACTAGGGAAATTATTTGAAGCAAAAGCAAAAGGTCGTTCATCTGAAGCAATAAAAAAATTAATGGGTCTTCAAGCGAAAACTGCAATTGTTGTGCGTGAAGGCGTAGAAAAAGAAATTCCCTTAGAAGAAGTAGTTATTGGTGATACTATTTTAGTAAAACCAGGTGAAAAAATTCCAGTAGATGGTGAAGTACTAGAAGGTGCAACTGCTGTGGATGAATCGATGTTAACCGGTGAAAGTTTACCGGTCGATAAAGTAACTGGTGACGTTTTATTTGGTTCAACGATCAATAAAAATGGTTTTATTAAAATGACAGCAACGAAAGTAGGGCGTGATACAGCCTTAGCACAAATTATTAAAGTAGTTGAAGATGCACAAGGTTCCAAAGCACCAATCCAGCGATTAGCAGACCAAATTTCAGGCGTTTTCGTTCCAATCGTTGTTGGAATCGCCGTCATTACATTCTTTGTCTGGGTTAGTTGGGTCACACCTGGTGACTTTACAAAAGCACTTGAAGTTTTCATTGCGGTGTTAGTCATTGCATGTCCGTGCGCGCTTGGTCTTGCTACGCCAACATCCATTATGGCAGGATCGGGTCGTGCAGCTGAATTTGGGATTCTATTTAAAGGCGGCGAACACTTAGAACAAACACAAAGTATCGATACAGTAGTCGTTGATAAAACAGGGACTGTTACACATGGTAAACCAGTATTAACAGATGTTGTCGTAGAAAATGGAGATGAAGAAAAGTTCTTAGCACTAATTGGTGCAGCCGAGAAACAATCGGAGCACCCATTAGCAGAGGCCATTGTGGCAGGGATTGTAGATCGTGGCATCGAACTGGGAGATGTTCAATTCTTTGAAGCGATTCCGGGATATGGCGTACAGGCAACAGTTTCAGGTCAAGGTGTTACCATTGGTACACGCAAATTAATGGCACAATATGGTATTGATATAGCTCATGTTATACCAACAATGGAAGTCTTAGAACGTAACGGGAAAACGGCAATGCTTGCGGCGATAAATGGCCAATATGCTGGTTTGGTGGCTGTTGCCGATACGATTAAAGAAACATCAAAAGAAGCAATCCGTCGCCTGCACGACATGGGGATTATGGTCATTATGATGACAGGGGATAATGAACGTACTGCTCAAACAATTGGTAAAGAAGTCGGAGTAGATACTGTTATTGCAGAAGTATTACCCGAGGAAAAGGCAGAAGAAGTGAAAAAACTGCAAGCACAAGGGAAAAAAGTAGCGATGGTTGGTGACGGAATTAATGATGCACCGGCATTAGCGACAGCGAACATCGGAATGGCGATTGGTACAGGAACAGATGTGGCGATGGAAGCGGCTGATATTACGTTAATTCGTGGTGACCTCAACAGCATAGCTGATGCAATTTTAATGAGTCGAAAAACGATGCGTAACATTAAACAAAACCTATTTTGGGCATTCGCCTATAACGTAATGGGGATTCCAATTGCAGCTGCTGGTTTTTTAGCACCTTGGGTAGCTGGTGCTGCAATGGCATTCAGTTCGGTATCAGTTGTATTAAATGCCCTTCGTTTACAACGTGTGAAACTAAAATAATCACTTTCGTAGCTAATTCCCTTATTCTACCGTCTACATGACTAGGAGCTATTCACAAATATGAAAACACTTAATTTGATAGGGTGATGGAACAACAATTTTCCAGTGAAATGTTAGCGGTTCAAATGTAAAGATGGTCACGACAATGTAGCAATGAATTTCAATGACGTCATCTTGTTAGCTTGAGGAGCTCAGCGCCTACCCATAAAAAGGAGGTGCTAGAGCTCCATCTTATTTTTCTAAGTCAGTTATATCCTTATTTGTAGCTATTTTTTAACAGAATGAAAATTAGTCATTGTAAACTTGTTCTATATATTTTGTACGTTCTTCCGGTGTTTGTTGTACATGATTTAGTAGCAGTACGCCAACCTCATAGGAAGAACGATCTTCCTCGACCACAAATTGTAAGTTTATTGGTTGAACTACATTGTCTACTGGACATTCGCCTTTAAATTCTACGACATGCAGCCTCTTTTGTGTTTGGAAATACACCCATTTCCCATTTTTGCAAAAATTCCCTAATGTCTGTTCAGCACTGAGATTACTATTTTCAACTAGTGAAACTTGTTTTATATATTGTATGTATTCATTTTCCGTAATATCTTTTTTTGGTCCATAGAAATAAACGAAAATGCCGAGAATAATAAACGGTATAATCCATAAAATAGTTCTTTTACTTGGTTTCATTGTCATTCCCCCTAAAATATGTAATTGAATTATAGCATTTGTAGTGGTGATATTACTAGAATAAGATAATTTATTCTGTCTAATGCCGGCTATTTTGTTATTAGTGAAGGGCTGTCTAATGATATTAAATGAAGAACAAGATTATCGAATCATGCCTAAAATAATGCCGCATACAAAAACTGTCCCAAGAGGAATGAATTATTCACTTTTGGGACAGTTATTTAAATAGTAGGAAACAATGTTATATTTAGATTTTCCGCTTCTGGCTAACTATTAGTGAATATTAATTGGTAAATTGTCTAAAATTATATGAATAGCAAAGTAAAGTAAGATACCACCGAAAAAGTAAAATATTACAATATTATCTTTCGTAGCTGTGACAGTTGGTAGTAAATCGACAGTAGCGATATAAAGAAATATTCCTGCTGTAATGGACAGGGCAATTGCAAGGATTAGGGTGTTTGAACCAAAAATTTGAGAGATTGAAACAGCCGCTATAGCGCCAAGTATAGTTGAAATTCCTAGTAAAATAGCCGATTTTATCGCTTTTCTTTTATTTCTATAGTTGGCATATACGATCGATGAAATCGTCAGTCCTTCAGGAATTTTGTGAAGTAATACAGCAAGTAACACAACGAAGCCTGTAGTTTTATCAAGTTGAAAGCTAAAAACAATGGAGATACCATCAAAGAAAGTATGGATAAGCATACCGATTAATGTGCCTGCAGAAGTACCGTGTGAATGTTTATGGGTTTTATTAGGTGAATGATTATGAGGTGTGAGTAGTTGCTGAAATAAATAAATTAATCCAAAACCCAATATAATAAAGACGGGACTAGATTTACTCATTTCAATCGATTCTGGAATAATATCTATTAATGCAATAGATAAAAGAATACCTGCACTTAATGCCATTAATGAAAATAATCCGCGCGATGACCACGCTCTTTTTAGAAAGATAAGAAGACCACCGACAATATTGGCAAATGCTGCTACAAAAACATAGAACAATATGTCCATTTCCAATTACTCCCAACGCATGTTGATTTGTGACGCTTTTACAATCGAGTTATCGTCATTATACTGAACATAGAAGGGAGCTATGCAACTTTTATTAACCTTATTTGAGTAAAATGTTGCAGCAAGCTTTAACAATCCACTTCAATCTAGCGAAAAGGAGAACTGACCTTGGAATTAAAAATATTAGTAGAAAATGATTTAACTAAATGTACGTCAACATTTATTGAGGTTTTTAATGATGAGCCATGGAATGATGAATGGACATTTACAAAAGCCAAAAAGTATTTATTAGATTTTTACAATACACCCGGATTTTTAGGTGTTTTAGCGGTAGAAAACGAAGAAATTATTGGCTTTATATTTGGTGTACATAGAATTTGGTGGAGCGGAGATGAATTTTTCATTAATGAAATGTGCGTAAAACTACAACATCAAAATAAAGGTATTGGAAGATTACTGTTAAATCATTTAATAACAGAGCTCGATAATAGCAATATAAGTAATATTACACTTCTCACAGATAGAGGTATACCTGCCGAAGAATTTTATAAAAAAAGTGGCTTTGAAGAAATAGAAAGACTCATCTTCCTAAGTAAAAACATCAAATCTGGTATTTAAAGTAGATAGATTTCATTTTCAGAACACATGACAAATAACGTTCTAAAATGAAAGTTAGGTTATAAAACAGTAGCCAGAAAACATTGATTTAACAATGTTTACTGGCTTTTTTTATTATTTATTTCTGTGAAATATTTTGGCGATTCTTAAAAAAGTTAGTCATCGTAACTTAATAATGGGAAACCAACTAAAAAAGCCATAGATAAATAATAGTCTATATAATTTTTAAACATAAGTCTACTAATTTTTAGGAGCAACCTGTATGTTTATTGTAGCGAACCGCGGCGCGAAATAAGTTTAAGGAGATCAAAAAATGGAACAATATTATTGGGACAGTCAAATTGAATATTTAAAAAGGTCGGTAAGTTTGTACTATAACGATGATTATATCGAATTCTTAGTCAAGAGAGTATGGAAGATTGATAGTCCCGTCCATATTTTAGATTTTGGTTGTGGTTTTGGTCATCTGGGCCTTCGACTGTTACCTTTGTTGCCAGAAGGCTCTAAGTATGTAGGAATAGATGCTGGCGCTAAACTTATCGAACACGCCAAGGAACTATTTAAGGATTCACCATATGATACGGAGTTTTTACTTGGCGATTTTAATACCGTAAAGATTGAGCAAAAGTATGACATTGCTGTTTGTCATGGTGTATTGCTGCATATGACTGATCCAATGTTTATGCTTAACAAAATGATCGATTGTGTAAAAAAAGAAGGTAAAGTTATTGCATTTGAGCCTCACTGGATTGGTAGCAACGCAAGTTTTCATTTTGAGGGGATTGAACAATCTACTGCCATTCCTCTTGGACAACTACAGAAACTGTTTGAGCATGATGTCAAGAGTACGGGTAAAGATGGGAATATCGGATTAAAGCTCCCTTTGTATTTTAATCGCCTCGGATTACATGATGTACAGTGTCGAGTAAGTGATAAGGTGAATATCCTCGATCCAGCAGTTAACAGAGAAACGGCTTCAAAGCTTTATGAGGCGATGCAATTCAGTAACCCCGGTAATCGGGAAGCTTTTATTAACAGCCTTATAGAACGAGGAATGTTACCAGAAGAGGCTATTCGACAATACGAGACCGAAAAGTATTTGTCCGAAAATTTCACCTCATCGATGGCGGCTACCTATGCAGCTGTGATGAAAATTACATTTGGAACAGTCAGATAGTATATTGACCTAACGTAAAATTAATAAGGCATAATAAATAATGGAATGTTTGAAAACGATGAGAGAACCATTGTTTTCCAGTATTTCTCACGTCGAAGTAAAGATAAATGCAATTTACAATTTTAAGTTAATAATGTTTATAAATTACTCTTATTTCGGAGAACTGAAGGGCAAACAGAAGACCACTCCCTTTATTTTTCAGAGTGGTCTTTTATTAAATAACTTTAATCTGATTTTTTATAAGTACATTTTTAATAAAAGCTGCTCCTGTCTCTACCATAATTGTATCTAGCAGAATACCAAATCCCATTACTGCTATTAATAGTGGAGGAATAATATGTTTGTAAACTTAAATCACAAAAATTATGTTATATACGTTGCACTACTTTCCATAATCAGTGCAACGATAACTTTTATCATTCCGATATGGTTATTGGCGGAAACGAAATCACCATTCATTGTTTCTATTATTAGCTCGATCCTCGTTATTATTAGTGGCAGTGTGACTCCTTTTAGTGGTACATTGGCGGATCGATACGCTAAAATACGTCTAATAAAAATAGGAGCAACAGTTATTTTAATTTCTTCTCTTATGCTATTTATTTTTAATAGTTTCACATTTGTACTCACTTTATCAGCATTTCTAATTTGCTTAAGAATGATTGGTATATCAATAAATAGCCCTGTCAATTCCTCCTTGTTAATGGATATGATTACTAAGGAAGAATTACCAAAAGCGGTGCCGATCAACCAGGTTACAACTCAAGTTTCTCAAACAGTTTCACCTTTATTAGGTGGACTCGTTATTGTACTTCTCGGATATCATTACGCCTTTTTACTTGAAACAATAGTAATTTTATTCGCTATATTTTTTATTTCAAAGGTTAAACTATCAACAGAAATAACTAAAAAGAATAATAGGAGCTTCATTGATGATTTAGTAAATGGCTTTAAAATGATTTTTCAATCTACTAAGATTTTTGCCTTTATACTAGTAGCTGCCTGTATAAATATTTTAGGTGCTAGTATGATGTTGGCAATACAAACTCACTTAGTATTAAGTAATGTCGAACAATTTTGGTATGGCATCGTACTGGCGTCATCTCCTGTGGGCAGTATAATCGGTGCGACATTATCTAGAAAAATAAAATGGGGAAGCAGTTTAATTTATTTTGCTTTTTTATGTGTGGCTATGATGGCAGTTTTAAATATTTTTATGGGGGTTGCTATTAACAATTTAGTTCTTTTTACAATATTATTTTTCCTGTCTGGCATATTTTTTGGATTTTCTAATGTCTACTTTGGAATATTGTATAGAACTGAGGTGCCAGAAAGCCAACAAGGTAAATTTTTTGGTTTTTTAAGTTCCTTCATGATTATTTCTATCCCACTAGGAACCGTTTTAAACGGATATTTATTAGAAATATATCAGCCTGGCCCTATTATTATAGTCCTTGGTATCATTACATTTTTAATCGGTAGCATTTCATCTATATATTTTAAATTCCTTTATATAAACTCTAAATGAGCAAATACATTTCAATTAATAACAATCAAACGAAATAAAAAAACAGATTCCACTCTTTAGTTAAAAAGACAACTCATGCACAATCAATCTACTAAAGGTGCGGCTGGAATGTCGAATGTGGGTTACAGGGAAATTCTTGCCTTTAGCCACTCTGCAATAGGGGCCAAAGTAATAAAAGCCTAATTTTCGAGAAATTAGGCTTTTCTTCAAAATGCCAGTTAGTAATCGGATGTTTCTATAACAAATCATAGTCTAACCTTAACCTCAGTACCGTCCTTTGCTTTAACATCTACTAGCACGATTCCCTTATAATTTTTTAGCTCCTTGACGATAGGCTTTAGTACATTTTTGTCTATTAATGGAAAGGTGAAATCTATTTTTTTTCTTTCGAAGTGCTCTTTTGTCCATTTGTTTAGATTTTGTTGTAAAAATTTAGATGACAAGATTGAAATAGCTATGTTTAAAACAGTATATGGAACTGGGATGGATAACCGAACGTTCTTTGCTTTCACTTTTACATTCATCATAAGCAATTCACTACTCAATGATAATAGAAACGGTATCTCCGTCTGCTGATCTAATATCCACTATTTGACCATCCAATTCGTTTTCGATTGCGTCAAGAATAAGGTTTATGTCGATATCTTTAACATATTTTTCCGATTGAGGAATACTTGCTGCGATGCTATGTCCAGCCATCAACACTACTTTGACAAGTTTTATTGGTAAATTGACAGTTACGTTATCATTTTCAGCTGATACAACACGAATTTTTAATGTTTTATCTAAATATTTAGTCGGTTTTTCTAGAAGCTGACTACCTGTTTCTTCTTTCGCTTGTAGCACTTGAATCAATTCAGATGCTTTATCTGCATCGATTTTACCTTCTTGAACCATTGTTAACACTCTTGAAATTTCGTCTTTCATGATTAATTCCTCCTTAGTCTTCTTTTAAGAGCTTAATGGCTTCTTCTGTTGTGATTTCGCCATTTTCCAACATAGTGATAACTTTTTTCTCGTTTACTTCATTTTCCTTTTTCTGCACATACCCAAGGGCTGAAATGATGTCTGTTAGCTTGCCGCGAACTGTTGGATATGAAATCCCTAGTTCCTTCTCAACTTCTTTAATATTTCCTCTGCATGTTAAAAATACTTCCACAAAGTGAAGTTGATCCTTTGATAAGGAGGCTAGCTTAGATAATTCAAACTCATTTTCAATCGTCGTGTGGCAATGTGAGCAGTGCAACTTTGTAATTTTCAATGTTTTGCTACAGACAGGACAATTTGTGATTACTTTATAAGCCATAATGAAATCCTTTCTTTTAGTTGATTCGATTTTATTGTATAACAAGATAATGGAAAAATAAATAACAAAATTAATATTTTTTATTTAAAAAATTAATTTTATTAATTTGTTATTTAAAATTATTGATTTTTTGTTCTCTATTTCGTTATTTATTTAAGATATATTATGTACCATAATGGTTGAAATTGAAACATTCCTCCTATTGAAAATACCCAGTTACATAATTGTATTGGAGATAGTTGCTAATAAGGCTTGCACCGGGAGACTTGAAATATTTGAAAGGTGCTTCGGCTGCTAATAATTGTTATGTTCCCTAAGGGCAATAAGCCTGTATCTTAAATTGATAGTAATATAAGATACAGGTTTTGTATTTCAATTTATAGCTATTTTTTACGTAATGTTAATTAAAAATCAATTAAATATTAAGATCAATTAGAAGAAAGTCCTTATTAAATTAATTTTTTCAGAAATTGAACCTATTTGGAATTGATAATCGTCTAATAGCGAAATTTAAAGAATGTTAAAAGTGAGGGGGAGTAGAGAAGAAAAAGATTATGTATTGGAAAAAATAATGATTGAATATGGTAATGAGTTAGTACGATTGTCATTTTCTTGTGTAAAAAGATGCGGAAATTGTTTACTATTAGGGAATTAATGTTGTTTTAAAATTTTGTGATAATTGTAATTAATTGTATATAGTTTGATATTAAGTAGTGAAGTATTATATTATACTGTTGTAGAAATATAAATTTACAAAAATCGGAAGGGGTTTTAATATTGTTAACAATTTCTATAGCATATACACTTACAGCAGCTTTATTTACCTATGTAGGTGTCAGATTAATAATTCCTATAGCAATCAAGGTCAATTTCGTAGATAATCCAAACTACAGAAAAGTACATAAAAAACCTCTTCCAATGCTTGCAGGGGTAGTTTTTTTTGTTGTCATACTTATAGGAATAACTTTTCTATATTGGTTTAACTATTTAACATTAAAATTTACAATAGCTTTAAGTCTAGGAGTTATTCTTCTTAGTACAATAGGTTTCATCGATGACTACTACAAAACAAAAACGAAAGACTTTTCGGCACTTATAAGATTGGTAATTCAAATTATTGCGGCTTATTTAGTGGTGCAATTTGGATACTATGTCTCAGTAATAAATTTACCGATTATTGGATACATAGAGTTTCCTCCTGGTATTGGTAAGGTTATAAGCATTATTTGGATTATATTTATAATCAATACGATTAACTTCATGGATGGTTTAGATGGGCTTGCAGGTGGAATATGTGGAATATTTTCTATGACTTTCTTATGTACTTCATTAATTATGAACCAGCCGATTTCTGCGGTTCTTTCTGCTCTTATACTAGGAGTTGCAATAGGTTATTTACCTCATAATTTCTTTCCTGCAAAAATTATAATGGGTGATACAGGTTCAACTCTTTTTGGCTTCATGATAGCAACAATTTCAATAATTGGTGCACTAAAGACAATTACTCTGATTACTGTGAGTGTTCCTCTCCTAATTTTAGCGGTACCAATTTTTGATACAATTTTTGTTTTATTAAAGAGGTTTATGCAAGGTAAATCAATTTTTCGCCCAGACAAATTACATATACATCACAGACTGTTAAATTATGGGCTATCCCAAGTTCAAGCAGTAATTACTATATATTTTTTCTGTATATGTACAAGTACTACAGCCATAATCATATTATTAACAACAATTTAAAGAACTGTTTCCAGACGAATGGGAAGATAATAAGCTTTTTCGAATGACACATATTACATGTTTAAATGCATTGGCGATATTAGGTAGTGAGGTGATAAATGATCATTTCTTAGCTAAATCCCAGCAGCCTGATTCCGTAAAAATTGCAACAGGGGATTTGAAATATTTGAAAAGTGCTTCTGATACGAAGATTTTAGGTCGTTAAGGCACGGAGGACGGGGAACGCTGTCCGGCAGCCGCCCCATCGCCTAGCGTTCCGCATGGCATCGGGCGGGCAGCAGCCGGACAGGACGCGCCGCCTGTCGGCGCTGCGCTTCGCCCTTGCCCTTGGGGACGGGAACGGCGTTACGGGCAGATGCAGCGAATTTATATTTTCGGAAGTAGGGAAGAAAAATGATTGAATTAAGAAAAATTACCCACGATAATTTTGAGGCAGTGTTGAAGTTAAGCATAACAGATGAGCAGAAAGGAAATGTGGATTCCAGCATATATTGTTTGGCTAAAGCCTATGTAAAGATACTCAACGACGAAAAACCTCCTATGATCTTCGCTATATGCAACAATGATGAAGTCATAGGATATGTCGATATTGGATTTTACAAGCTGGCGGAAAGTTCGATTTTATGTGAAAAATATGGAGATAAATCTACTTATGGACTTAATCGCTTTATGATTGATAAAAAGCATCAAGGCAAAGGATTTGGCAAACAAGCAATGATGAAAGTTATTGATTACATAAAGTCGTTTCCACAAGGAAAAGCCGATGCAGTTGCTACATCATATTGGATGGTAAACGAAGCCGTCCGGAAGTTGTTTGCATCTGTCGGTTTCGTTGAAACAGGAGCGATATGGGACGGACAAACAGGGGGTAATTGGAATGCAGAAAGAAAAGATATAGAGTATGCAGAAGTAGGTGCCAGACTCGGATTATAAAGCTAACAATTTGAATAGTGCATCGTACAGTATAAGACCAACTATGCGAAGTCAATAGCAAAAATGCAAAAAGAAAGCACAACATTAGCCGTGCAAAAAAGTGCACGCTTCCGCGAACCTAAGTGATATTTTAAATTGTTTCAAGTAAAATAGTAGTAATGTATTTCAAAATAAACTCAACTAATCTGATTAGTTGAGTTTTATATTTATTTATACAAATATTATTTTAAAGAAGATGTGATTATTTATGGGGAAAATCGCTATTTTGGCTGAAAAACCATCTCAGGCAAGAGCTTATGCAGAAGCATATAAAATTAAGCAAAAAGAAAAAACATTTATAGAATTAGAGCCTTGTTCTACATTTCCGGACGGGGCAATTATTACTTGGGCTGTTGGTCATCTAGTAGAATTGAAGGAACCTAAGGAATACAAAAAGGAATGGGAAAAGTGGTCTCTAGGATCACTACCAATTATTTTAGATAAATATGAAGATAAAGTAGTAAGTAAAATGTATACGCAGTTTAATGCTGTAAAAAAAATCTTTAACGATCCTATTGTTTCAATAATTTATAACGCTTGTGATGCTGAGCGTGAAGGATCGAATATTTTTTATTCGATTTACAAAATGACAAAAGTAAAAAAGCCTGTAAAACGCTTATGGATTAACTCACTAGAGGTCGATGAAATTCGCAAAGGTTTTAATAATATGCAAAGTAATGACCGCGATCTGCTCATGTATCAGGAAGCGAAAACACGTCAAATTAGTGATTGGCTTGTCGGGATGAACTGTAGTCGGTTGTATACTTTGCTTCTTCAAAAAAAGGGCTTTAAGGGCAGCATTTCAATCGGACGCGTGCAATCTCCAACTGTATATTTAATTTATAAAAGACTGCAAGAAATTGAGAATTTTATACCAGAGAATTTTTATGAAATTGAAGGTATATTCAAAGTTCAAAACGGTGTTTACAAAGGTAAAGCAAAAATAAAAACAAAGGTAAGGGCGGAGGCTGAGCAGCTATTAAATCAGCACGGCATTCAGCCAATCGATGGAGGTCAAATCACGAACGTTTCGAATAAAACAAAGCGAATCCAGCCGCCTAAATTACATGCTTTATCGACATTGCAAGCGACTGCCAATAAGCGCTGGAAATATAGCCCTGCTCATGTGCTAAAGCTTACGCAATCGCTGTACGAGAAGAAATTAGTATCTTACCCAAGGACTGATTCACAGCTCATTACGCATAATGAGTACGACTATTTAAAAGATTCATTGCAAAAATACCAACAACTTAGTGGACATTCGTTTGAACCAGTTTTAAGAGGACAAAATAAACGCTATGTTGACAGCTCAAATGTCGGAGAGCACTATGCTATAATTCCGACTAAAAAAATACCGACTGAAAAAGCATTGCAATCAATGCCTGCTGATGAAAGAAATATATATTTTGAAATAGTAAATACTACGTTAGCAATGTTCCATAAAGATTATGAGTATGATGAAAAAACGATTTTAACAAACGTAAAAAATTTAGAATTTAAATCAGTTGGGAAAACAGAGCTTGTGAAAGGCTGGAAAGAGCTATTTTCTAGAGAAAAAGAGCCTCAAAATCATGACGAGGTACTACCTGTCGTGTCCCAAGGTGAAATGGTACAAAGTAAAGTCGACATCATTGAAGGTACAACAAAGCCTCCAAAGCCCTATACGGAAGGGCAGTTAATCACGATGATGAAAACATGTGGAAAAGCAGTTGAAGATGAGACCGAAATCGAAATACTAAATTCCGTAGAAGGCATTGGAACAGAGGCAACTCGAAGTGGGATTATCGAGACGATAAAAAAACATGGATTTATCGAGGTAAGAAAAAATATTGTAAGTATTACACCAAAAGGAGAACTCCTTTGCAGAGCGATTGAAGGAACTTTACTTTCTAGTCCTTCCATGACAGCTAAATGGGAGATTTATTTGAAGAAAATAGGGCGCGGGGAAGGCTCAGCGAAACACTTTATCGATAACATTGGTAAATTTATTAATCAGTTAATCACAGAAGTGCCGAATAAAATTAATACGTTAACGATTGAAGCAGAGCATTTTACTAAACCTGTGGCGAAAGAAATTGTTACTTGCCCAGCGTGTAAAGTCGGTAAAATAAGCTTACGCAAGAATTTTTATGGCTGCTCAAATTATAAAAATGGCTGTAAACAAACATTTCCAGAAAGGTTACTAGGGAAGAAGCTCACAGAGAAAAATATTAAAGACTTGTGTACTAACGGTAAAACTACAGAGATTAAAGGATTTAAAGCAAAGAGTGGTAAACAGTTCAGTACCGCACTTCGTTTAGTTGAAGGTAAAATTGAATTTGATTTTAATGTTAAAAATTAAAAGTAATCAAGGCGGTTTGTATTCTTACAATCCGCTTTTTATTTGGTAAATTAATTGTTTCTAGAGATAGTGATAAAAATAGTGAATAAACGACCCCTAATGGAAGAATGTATTCAAATTAACAAATGGTGCTTGATTAATATAGCATATTTCTTTTTTTACGATGGTCATAGTTTTTGAAAGTATTGAAAAAATGGAAGACTTAAATACATGAGAAAGGCCCTTAAGAATAACTGTAAGCAGTATCTGGAAGCGATTAATCAGAAATCACTATCAGAAAAAAGCTGATAAGCTGCCGCTAACAATAGCATACATTGATACTATAAAAGAAAGAAAAACAGGCTTTTAAGAGATGTATTAAATGGTCAGTTAAAGAGTTAGAGGACTATAAAGAAAAATGTTAACTTTCGATTTGTTTGATTTATTTGTAACAAAAATTACTTGTAATATGCAAGTAATTGAAGTATAACTAATTAATAATCTGTATAACGTTGGGAAATATGTTATACGAAAATTATGCTTTATGATTACACATTAATGTATGAGTGCATTGTTTATTAATCGTGTATTGTACATATTTGCGGTTTGAAAATGTTAATTTGAGATATTTTTTCTTATTTAATATTTGCAAAGTACAAATAATTAGGGGGAATATTATGAAAGAGATACTTGATACAATTGTAATTGGAGGGGGCCAGGCTGGGCTTGCTTCGGGTTATCACTTACAGAAGAAGGGATTGCGTTTTTTAATTTTGGAGGCTAGTGATCAGATAGGCGGGTCTTGGCCAAGTTATTATGACAGTCTTAAATTATTTTCTCCTGCAGGCTATTCCTCACTGCCTGGTCTGAAGTTCCCTGGCAATCAGAATCGTTATCCGCAGCGAGATGAAGTCATTCGATATTTACAGGATTATAAATCAAAGTTTGAATTGCCAGTTTTAATTAATCAGCGAGTTGATTTGATTGAAAAAGATAGGGAAGGTTTTGTTATTCGAACAAAGTCAGGAGAAATATTTAAGGCTCAAACTATTATTAATGCGACTGGCTCATTTAATAGTCCATTCGTTCCAAAAATAGCAGGAATGGATGTTTTTCAGGGAGATACACTCCATTCTTCGGAGTATCGAAATTCGAAACCATTTCACAACCAAAGAGTAGTCATTGTAGGTGGTGGTAATTCTGCTGTACAGATTGCAGTTGAATTGTCTGAAGTGAGTCGAACAACTTTAGCAGTTCGCCAACCAATCCAGTTTATGAAACAACATATTGGGAGACTCGATTTACATTTTTGGATAAAACTAATTGGTTTTGATAATTTTCCATTCTGGCGATTCGGGAAAACTGCCCCGAGTTCAAATGCAGTTATTGATACGAATCGATTCAAAGATCGAATAACTGAAGGAAATCCAAATCAACAAACAATGTTTACATCCTTTTATGAAAGTGGTGTTATTTGGCCGAACGGGAAAAAAGAGCTTGTAGATACTGTAATCTTTGCAACAGGATTCAGACCTAGTGCTCCTTATCTAAAATTGTTAGGTGCGCTTGATGAGGATGGTATGCCTTTACATAAAGCTGGTATTAGCCCAGTTCCTGGTATTTATTTTGTGGGGCTGGAAGGACAGCGTTCCTTTGCTTCTGCTACATTAAGAGGAGTTGGATCGGATGCACTGTTTGTTGTGAAAAAAATACTGAAACAACTTAAATAGGGATATTCAATCTTTGCCTAAAGTGGGGTTTATGAAACACTTTCTTTATGTGAATATGTACATAAAGGTATGTCTAGAAAATTAGTTGTTGTTCTTGTGAAAAAGGAAATAATAGGTTAAATATAAAAGGTTGCGATTTGCAAGTAATAGTATTAATATATCATTAGCAACTTATCAATACGTGGTGTTCAATTTTTCATTATTACTTGCAGTTTGCAAATAAGTTTATTCATATACTAATTAGTGAGGTGACTACTATGGAACAAAACTTGAGAGAGATTTTTCAAATGTTCAGTAGACGTTTTGGCTTTTTAAATAAAGACTGCTGCCAAGCGGGTGGTCATAATATTTCCCTTGTCCAAAGTCATATTTTGTATGAAATCGATCGACAACATCATCCATCTATTCAACAAGTGGCTGAAACATTGGGAACAGATATTACTACGTTTAGTAGGCAAGTTCAATCACTCGTTAAGATAGGTCTTGTTTCTAAAACACCTGCCCCTTCTGATCGAAGAATCTTCATCTTATCTCTTACAGCAGAAGGAAAAGAAGTAGCAGATGATATTGATAAGCAAATGAATCAATTTTTAGAATGCGTATTTTCTAACATGAGCCAAGATGAAAGAGAAATGGTTGTTCAGGCTATTCACTTACTAAATAGGAACATGGAAAAAACTAATAAGTGTTGTACTACTCCAATAGGGTAGTATAATCCTGGTCTATACTTGCAAATTGCAAGTAAATATCCGCATATACTTGCAATTTACAAATAATTAAGGAGTGGCAACATGATTAAAGAAATTTTAATCCAATTTTTTATTATCGCATTAGAATTAACAACACTTTTTGTTGTTATTTCGTTTGCTGTTAACCTTTTACAAGCGATAGTGCCTTACGAGAAGATTAATAAATATCTCTCTGGCAAGAATACTTTTTTAGGTGTAGTAGCAGCCTTAGTTTTTGCTTTTGTTACGCCATTCTGTTCCTGCTCAACAATACCGGTTGTGGTGAACTTGCTAAATAAAAAAGTACGTTTTGGAATTGTCATGGTGTTCTTATTCGCTTCACCACTATTAGATCCAACAATTATTACGCTTATGGTTGCGATGCTAGGCGTGAAGGTTGCTGTGACATATACCATTATTACAGCCATTTTCTCTGCGATCATAGGGCTGTTATTGGAAAAATTAGGATTTGAAACAGCTGTTAAAAATGTAAGAATGACTGGTTATCGAGAAGAGGAAATGAAATTTAGTTTTAAGGATGCTGCAAAAGAAACACTAAATTTGATGAAGACGGTGTATCCATACTTACTATTAGGAGCAGCTATTGGTTCTGTAATTTACGAAGCTGTTCCAACAGAATGGATTTCGACTTATCTAGGTGGAGACAAATGGTGGCTCGTACCTATCGCAGCTGTTATTGGTATTCCGTTATATGTTCGTATTGAAACGATGATTCCATTATCAAAAATCTTAATAGCTAAGGGCATGGCATTCCCACCTGTTATGGCTCTTATGATCGGTTCAGTGGGAGCAAGTATTCCCGAGGTAGCATTATTAAATTCAATCTTCCATAAACGCTTAGTAGTGGCTTTTGTAGCTTCTGTAATAACAATGGCTACACTTTCTGGATTCTTATTCTACATCATTTAAAGGAGGTGAACATATTAATGTTTAAAATTTTTAATAAATCAAAGAAAGATAATGATTGTTGCAATATAAAAATTGAAGAAGTAAAAGAAGATAAGAAGTCTTGTTGTAACGTGAAAATTGAAGAAGTAGTGGAATCAAAAGATAATAATGCTTCGGAAATGAATGCTTCATCTAGCTGCTGTTCTTCTAAAACAGAATAAACATGTAAAACCTGAGAACCTACAGAGGAATGTGTTCTCAGGTTTTTTTAAAGACTGTTTACTGAAAGGTTGTTGCTAATCATCTACGGAGGAAGTTAGTTGAAGAAAAAAATCTAACTTGTTCCACAATCGGGCATTTAATTGAATAACTTACTTTAAAGAAAATCTCGGTTGTTTCCATGCATGCTTATGATAAAGATAAGAGAACTAAACTTGTTCATTAAGGTTTAAAAATTCCGCCCTTTATAATAAAGAGGGGGGGTTTTTCAATTAAATTAATAACATTGCTTAAAATATTAATTGTTTATGCACTAGTAGATAAATAAACCAACAATCGTTCCAGTAAGAACAGAACCCATCGTAGCAACTAATAGTACTTTAAAACCGACTTTAGCAAGTTGTGATGCCTTCTCACCATTTACGGCTTGTACAGTCCCTAAAATGATACCGATTGATGAGAAGTTCGCAAATGACACTAAAAATGCAGATACAATTGCTACTGTCTTATGTGATAATTCAGGAATCATTTTTGGAAGTCTAACATTGCAACGAATTCGTTAGCAGTTACATTAGTTCCCATTACTGAACCTGTACGTAATAACCCATTTCTACACTTTACAAACAAGCCTCTAATGCAATTTGCATCATATTATTGAATGTAGTTTGTTTTGCTTCAGCGCTAATTTCCTCTTTAGTTACTAAGTTCTCTCCAATAGTTATTAAACACGCCGCATTTTTTTCTAAAATTCTTGCATTATGAAATAATGCAAAGCTTTCCATTTCTGTACATATACAATTATGCTCATTATAAAAATCAACATAATTTGGAACATGACTTTCGTGATAAAATACATCACTCGAATGTACTTTTCCTTTGACTAGAGGAATATTAATACGATTTGCAGCCTCTTCAATTTTTTGTGTTAATAACTCACTTGGATACTGAATATCAGATTCTACACCTGCTTGAACCTTTGCAAAAGTTGATTCACTCCAGGCACTATCTGCTAGAACAATATCATGAATGTTCAGTTTATCAGTATAAGCTCCTGCACTACCAACACGTATAATATTTTCTACATCAAAAAATTTATATAATTCGTATGAATAAATCCCCATACTTGCCATTCCCATTCCAGAACCCATCACGGATATTTGTTTTCCTTTATAAGTCCCTGTATATCCATACATGTTACGTACACTATTAAATAGTGTAATATTTTCTAAATATGTCTCTGCAATATATTTTGCACGCAGAGGATCTCCTGGCATTAAAACCGTTTTAGCAATTTCTCCAACTTTTGCAGTATTGTGTGGTGTTGTCATATTAAAACCTCTCCATTTCAATTCTTTTTAATCGACTAAACTAATATTCATACCTCTTTCACATATCAAGTAACCTGTACAATCTTCTTGAAATGTATTCGGTTTCAAAATACAACTAGTTTATCCTAATTTCTTATTACCTCTTAGATGTAAAAATAATACCACGAAATACAGTGGTATGTATCGTTGTCTAATTCTTTTCAACTAAATTATATTTCAATATATTAAAATAAGCAATAACAATCTTAAAATTTCATAATATTCTGCACCTTAAAAATTTTAGGTATCTGACTTAAAAGAATAATAGTCGTGTTTTACATTCCACTTAACTGACAAGATTGCGAATAAATTATAACTCGATATAATATTTATAAGGAGTGTTGTTAATGTCGGTTGAAAATAAAAAAAAAACGCCTCTATACGTAGAGGTTTATGAAAAATTATTAAAACTAATAAATGAGGGAGTCTATCCGATTGGAAATAAGCTACCTTCGGAACAAGAACTTTCTAAGATGATGAATGTTAGTAGAATGACCCTAAGACAAGCATTGGGTTTCCTAAAAGAAGACGGTTATATTGAAACAATCCATGGACAAGGGAACTTTATAAAACAAAATGTGAATGTAAGAAGTGTTGGCTTAGAAAAAATAGATAATACTGTTTTTCAATGTTGTACAGAAATGATTGATGATATAGATGCTTATTTTGAAGTTAGTTTTTCAGACGATAGTGATTACATTAAAAAGATTTTTAATCGCGATTCAGCAGTGATAATTAGGTTTAATAGGTGGTACAAGTGTAAAAATAAAATAGTAGCACATGCTTTTACAATGTTCCCAAGTGAGACTGCTTCCCAATATCAAATGAATCTCAATGATCATCATAGCGTACTAAAAATACTTGAAGAAGATATTCATATGCTAATACATTCATCAACAATCGAAATAAAATTTACAGAATCGGTTCCTCCTTCTGCACATTATGAATTACGTTCAAATAATAATTTATTCGTATTACTAATTGAAAATTTATATGACTCAATGGGGAATGTTTTACTTAAAAATAAGATTTATATACCAAACGAACTTAGTTCAGTGAAAATTAATCGAATAAACAAATAACTTAAAAACGCTCGTAAATGTAGATAAGAACTGATATAACAAAAAAGAAACGTGCTTTTACCTTCAAAAAAAGTATATTAATGGATGTGTGGTACTACCCCTAAGAATAATTATTCCATTAAAGGGCGGAATTCTTAAAGGTGAATTGTGCCTTTTCAGCAACTGGGCCAGATTGTTAAGGAAGCTTTAAGAACAAGCATACTAAATTTTTTCTAAAATGATACGATGACAGTTTAGTAAAACATAGTATTAACCCGACAAAATGGTGCATGAAATGTCGGACTGACACATTCAACTCCTGTTATTCTATTGATGAAAGGAGGTCATTTAATGGATTTGCTAAAGAGCATGAATGATGCAATGAGATATATTGAGGATAACCTCACTAACGAAATAGATTTCAAAGTGGTGGCAAGAATCGCTAATTGTTCCGGATATCATTTTACAAGAATGTTTTCTTTTCTTGCAGGAATAACATTATCAGAATATATTCGCCGTAGACGATTGAGCTTGGCGGCATTTGAGCTTACAAATAGTAATTTAAAAATAATTGATATTGCGATTAAATACGGATACAATTCACCAGACTCTTTTACTAGAGCTTTTCAAAATTTTCATGGTGTAACACCATCAGAAGCAAGGAATAACGGACAGCAATTAAAAGCATTTCCACCTATGACCTTCCAATTATCAATTAAAGGAGGAAATGAAATGAATTACCGAATTGAAGAAAAAGTGGGATTTAACATAGTTGGTATTATGAAAAGAGTTCCAATTATTTTTGAAGGGGAAAACCCGGAAATTACAGCGATGTGGAAATCCTTGACGATGGAAAAAATAGGGCAATTAAAAAAGCTTTCAAACGTTGAACCGGTAGGGATTATTCAAGCATCAACAAACTTTTCTGAAGGGCGTATGGAAGAAAAAGGAGATCTTGATCAGTATATAGGAGTAGCTACAACACAAGAATGCCCTGAAAACTTTTCAAAACTTGAAGTTCCTGCCTTAACTTGGGCGATATTTGAATCAACCGGACCTTTTCCTACTACACTACAGGAGACTTGGGGAAGGATTTATTCTGAGTGGTTTCCATCTTCCAATTATCAAGTAGCAGAAGGACCAGAAATCTTGTCGATTAAAACCAAAGATTTAACTTCACCATCTGTTACAAGTGAAATTTGGATTCCAGTTTTGAAAAGGTAATAAAATATTAGATCACTGAGCTGCTTTGGCTGCTCTTTTTACAGATACGATGATTGTGAATATACACTTGAACTAGATTGATTATCTTCAATAAGATCCTCCCCAATAGGGCGCAATTCTTGAAGAGGAATTGTGCCTTTTTCAGTAATATGGCCAGATTCTTGAACAACTAAAGGAGGGAAAATAATGTCCAGTGAAGTAGGAACAAGAAAAATAATTTTAGATTTAGCTGTTTCCCTAGACGGATTTATTGAAGGGGAAAATGGTGAAGTTGATTGGTGCATAATGGACCCTGAAATGGAGTTTACTAATTTCCTAAATCAAATTGATACAATTTTGTATGGAAGAAAAAGTTACGATTTATGGGGACAATATACTCCAACAACCGGGGCTCCTGATGACGAAAAAGAAATGTGGGAGTTGGTTCACAGCAAGGAAAAATATGTGTTTTCTAGAACGCAAAAAGGGTCTGACTGTAAAGCAATATTTGTAAATAAAAATATTCCCGAGGAAGTAAATAAATTAAAGAATAATCCTGGTAAAGACATATGGTTATACGGTGGGGCAAGTCTCATCACGACTTTTATTGATTTAGGGCTTGTTGATGAGTTTAGATTATCTGTTCACCCTGTAGTATTGGGAGAGGGAAGACCGTTATTTGTTGATATAAAACAAAGATTGAATTTAAATTTGGTGAATACAAGGACTTTTTCCTCCGGCGTTGTTCAACTAATCTACCATTCAAACAGAATTTAAATATCATTTGGGGATACCAGACTATAAATTTCATTACTACAGCAAACGAGCGCGATTGTGGAATAAGCGTCCCTTTTCTTATTTAATTAATGGAGTGCGTTAATTTAAGTTCATGGAGTTGCAAATGCAGCTCTTTTCTTACGATTAGTCAAGTATCTATAATAACTTTCTTAACTCTACGATATTATTTTGATAAATTAGGCCATGTTGAATAAGCCTAGTGATTTTTCGATTTTTCATAAGGCTTGGCTTTAGTATGTTAAACTGATGCTACGACTGTACTAGGGAGCTAACCTGTAGTCGTAGTTTTGATTATGTGTGACAAGAAAGAA